>NZ_JAERQF010000009.1 GCF_016734815.1 Hymenobacter rubidus | reverse complement strand
CAGTGTACAGTCCGAAGCAGCAGCAATAGTAGCGCGAACTGTGTAGTTCGCGTACCCCGCGCCGCTTAAGAAGGTCAAACGGCGTGGCGACGCGAACTACACAGTTCGCGCTACTATACAGCGACCCCGAAACTGCTCTAAATCTACGATTCGGCGCGTTATTCCCACTCAACTATTCCCACCCAACTGCTGATTGGTTTGAAACCCGGTTTAAATCGGGAGGCCCTCGGGCGCGACATTCACATAAGCGAATGTCGCGCCCGAGGGCCTCCCTCAAACCTGATACTCCGGTTGCGTCTAGCTGCCACCTGCTTTCAAATACTTAGCCGAAACAAGTCGCCTTCGCCTTTCAGCGAGGACTGCCGGATGATTAAGTCGCCGGCAATCACGAACGTGCGGGGCTGAAAATGTTCTTTCTGCTGCACCTGCTCCAGAAACAGACGCGCCGCCTGTTGCCCAATGCGGTAGGGGTGGAGGTTGACGGTGGTGAGGGCGGGCTCAATCATGGAGGCCATGAACTCGTCGCCGTAGCCCACCACGGCCATGTCGCGGGGCACGCGCAGGCCTCTTTTTTTGAGGGCCACCAGCAGGTCAAAAGCGTTGGTGTAGTTGATGGCGAAGATGGCATCGGGCGGTTCGGGCAGCGCCAGCCAGGCGTCGAGTGCCGCTTCGGCTTCTGCGGTCCGAAACTCGATGTGGGCCTCGTACTCCGGGCGCAGCGGCAGGTGGTAGCGCTTCAGGGCGTGCTGGTAGCCGGCCAGTCGGTTGCGGCTGATAAGCAGCGACTCGGGCCCGGCCAGGATGGCAATGCGCCGGGCGCCCTGCTGAATAAGGTGTTCTGTGACGTTGTAGGCCCCGTTCCAGTCGTCCAGAATCACTTTGGCGCTGTCTACCTCGTTGCTCACCCGGTCGAAATGCACCACCGGAATGCCCCGGCAGGCCGAGGGCTTGACGTGGTCGAAATTCTCGGTTTCGCGCGAGTGGCATATCAGCAGGCCGTCTACCTGGCTGGCCACCAGGGCCTGCACGTTGCTCACCTCAGTGCGGTACGATTCCTTCGATTGGCAAATCATGACCCGGTAGCCGGCCTCGGTAGCCACGGCCTGAATGCCGCTCACGGCCGTGGCGAAAAACGGCCGCTCCAGGTCCGGAATCAGTACGCCCAACGTGTGCGTTTCGCGGCTTTTAAGGCTCTGGGCCAACAGGTTGGGTTGGTAGTCGAGCAGGCGGGCGGCCTCGAGAATGGCTTGGCGCGTGACGGGGCTGATGTCGGTGTGCCCGTTCAGCGCCCGCGACACCGTGGACGAAGCCACCCCCACCGCCTTGGCCACGTCGCCGATGGTGGTTTGGGTGCGGCGGCGGTCCGGGGCCGGGCCGGCTTTCTCCTCCGTGAAGTGATAATCGCAGGATTTGCAGAGGTAGCGCTGCCGGCCCCGCACAAACCCTGCCTTCAACACCGAATCGGACAGCTTACACTTGACGCAACTTACCATTTGAAATTGTATTAAAGTAATAAAATGGCCTTGGTTTTAGTCCTCAAAGGGGTTTCCTGTGAGGACTCACTCAAATATAAGTGACAAAAAAAAATTTCTATCCGCAAAGCAAAAACTTTTCTATCGGCATCGTTTCCGGAAACGATGCCGATAGTTTTGCTGTGAATTCTTTCGAATTTGGCCGATTTCACCAGAATCAATCTTGTTGGTTACCCTCTACATTCGATAGCAAGTTCGTTAAACGACCTATCTGCCGCAATTACGAAGCCGACCCCGGAAATTGCGTATGGGTTTAACACAAATTGTATTTTAAGTTAAAATCCCGTCATGTTGCATACCATGCGTTGGTTTGGTCCTCAGGACCCCGTTTCCCTCTTCGACATCCGGCAGGCCGGGTGCGCAGGCGTGGTGACGGCTCTGCACCAGCTGGCCGTGGGCGAGGTGTGGCCCGTGAGCGAAATTCGGGCCCGCCAGCAGGTGGTTGAGGCGGCCAACGCCACGCACGCTCCCCTGCATTGGGCCGTGGTGGAAAGCCTGCCCGTGCACGAGACCATCAAAAAAGGCCTGCCCGCGCGCGAGCAATACATAGCCAATTATCAGGCGTCGCTGCGCAATCTGGCGGCCTGCGGCATTCGCACGGTGTGCTACAACTTCATGCCCGTGCTGGACTGGTCGCGTACCAATTTGAGCTACGAAATGCCGGACGGCTCGCGGGCCTTGCGCTTTGTGTGGCAGGACTTTGCGGTGTTTGACTTGTGCATTCTGCAGCGGCCGGGCGCGGCGGCCGACTACGAAGAGGCCGTAGCCGAAGCCGCCCGCCAGCAGTTTGCCGCCATGAGCGCCGATGAGATTGCCGGCCTCACCAATACGGTGCTGCTGGGCCTGCCCGGCTCGGAAGAGGCCTTTGCCCTGGCCGGTTTCCAGAAGCTGCTGGATGAATACGCGGCCATTGATGCCGCTACGTTGCGTGCCAACCTGCACTACTTTATCCAGCAGGTGGCGCCGGTGGCTCAGGAGCTGGGCGTGAACCTCTGCATTCACCCTGACGACCCTCCCTACCCGCTGCTGGGCCTGCCCCGCGTGGTGAGTACCGCCGACGACCTTGCCGCGCTGTTTGCGGCCTGCAACGTGCCGGCCAATGGCCTCACGTTTTGCACGGGCTCCCTGGGGGTGCGGGCCGATAACGACCTGGCGGCCATTGCGCAACAGTTTGGCTTCCGCATTCATTTCATCCATTTGCGGGCCACGAAGCGCGAGGAAAACCCGCGCAATTTCCACGAAGCCGACCACCTGGCCGGCGATGCGGACATGTATGCCGTGGTGCGCGAGCTGGTGCTGGAAGAGCAGCGCCGCGCCGCGAACGGCGAGGGCGTGACGGCCATTCCCATGCGCCCCGACCACGGCCACCAGATGCTCGACGACCTTCAGAATAAAACTTACCCCGGCTATTCGGCCATCGGCCGCCTACGCGGGCTGGCCGAGCTGCGCGGCTTGGAATACGGCATCCGAAGAGGGCTGGCGGCGGAGGCACCGCCCACTCGCCGCGTCGCCCAGCTTCACGCCTGATATCCTGCATTTCCAAATCCCACCCTTCGCCCATGCTTCTCCGGTCACTGCTGCTTTTGCTGGTCTTGGTTGGCGCCGCGCCCCGCTGCCGGGCCGACGATGGCTATCGGCTGTGGCTGAAGTACGACCTGATTGCCGATGCCGGGCTGCGGGCCCGGTACCGCGCGGCCGCGCAGTTTATTGCGGTGGAGGGCGAAACGGAAATTGCCAAAACAGCCGCCGCGGAACTGCAGCGCGGCTTGCAGGGGCTGCTGGGCCAACCGGTGCCGGTCGTGGCCAAAGCGGCTGAGAGCAACAGGCGCGGCATTGTGCTTTCGGTTGGCCCGCCTGCAAACGTTTCCGGTAGTTCCGGGAGCAGGGATGGCTACCGTATTTCTGCACAGGGCAACACCCTGAGGGTGGTGGGTGGGAGCGGGGCGGGCGTACTGTATGGGGTATTTGCGCTGTTGCGGCAGCTGCAAACCGGGCAGGCGCTGGGTGGCCTGAAGCTGAGCAGCAGCCCGCGAATTCAGTACCGGCTACTCAACCATTGGGACAACCCCAATGGCACCGTGGAGCGCGGCTACGCGGGCTCCAGCATCTGGAAGTGGAACGAGCTGCCCCAGCGCCTCGACCCGCGCTACACCGATTACGCCCGCGCCAATGCTTCGATTGGTCTTAATGGTGTGGTCATCAACAACGTGAATGCCAGCGCGCGCTACCTCACGCTGGAGTATGTGCAGAAAGTGAAGGCACTGGCGGGCGTGTTTCGGCCCTACGGCATCCGGCTATACCTGTCGGTGTTCTGGGCGGCGCCCAAGGTCATTGGCGGCCTGAAAACGTCGGACCCACTCGATGCGCAGGTGAAGCAATGGTGGGCCGCGAAGGCGGAGGAGATATACAAGGAAATCCCCGATTTCGGCGGCTTCCTGGTGAAGGCTAACTCCGAAGGCGAGCCCGGCCCGCAGGACTACGGCCGCAGCCACGCCGACGGCGCCAACATGCTGGCTGCCGCGCTGGGCCCGCACGACGGCGTTGTGATGTGGCGCGCTTTTGTGTACAAAGCCAATTCGAACGGCGACCGGTTTAAGGAAGCCTACGAGGAATTTAAGCCGCTCGATGGGCAGTTTTCGCCCAACGTGCTGGTGCAGGTGAAGAACGGACCAATTGATTTTCAGGCCCGCGAACCCTTTCACCCCCTGTTTGGGGCCATGCCGCGCACGCCGCTGGTGCTGGAAGTGCAGCTGACGCAGGAATACCTGGGCATGGCTACGCACTTGGTGTACCTGGCGCCGCTTTTTAAGGAATGCCTCGATGCCGATACCCAGACCAAGGGGCCCGGCTCGACAGTGGCGAAGGTGGTGGACGGCAGCCTCGACCAGCACCGCCTCAGCGGCATTGCGGGCGTGGCCAACATCGGGGCCGACCGTAACTGGACCGGCCACCCCATGGGCCAGGCCAACTGGTACGCCTTCGGCCGGCTGGCCTGGGATTATACCCTGACGTCGGCCGCTATTGCCACCGAATGGACCCAAATGACCCTGACCCACGAGCCCCAGGCCGTGGCTACCATCGTGAACATGATGGAGAAGTCGCGCGACATCTACGTGCGCTACACCACGCCGCTGGGCCTGCACCACATCATGGGCCAGAACATTCACTACGGCCCCGAGCCCTGGCTGGCCCAGGCCGGCCGCCCCGACTGGACGGCCGTGTACTACCACAAGGCCGACTCCGTGGGCCTGGGCTTCAACCGCACCGCCACTGGCTCCAACGCACTGGCGCTGTATTCGCCCGGCGTGCAGAAGCAGTGGGGCAACGCCAACACCTGCCCGCTCAACTACCTGCTCTGGTTCCACCACGTGGGCTGGCGGCAGCCACTGAGTTCCGGCCGCACGCTCTGGAACGAACTGGTGACGCGCTACTACACCGGCGCCGACTCGGTGACGTGGATGCAGCAGCGCTGGGCCAGCGTGCGGCCCACCGTGGATGCCGCCCTGCACGCCGACGTGGCCGCCCGGCTCGCCATTCAGCGGCGCGAAGCCCTGTGGTGGCGCGATGCCTGCGTGCTCTACTTCCAGACTTACGCCAAGCAGCCCATTCCGGCCCCCTTTGCGCCGCCCACGCGCACCCTGGCCGAGGTCAAAACCCTGGTCGACCTCTACCAGCTCAAATAATTATCCCCCGTCCCCGCAATCCAATTTGCCATGCATAAACTGTCGCACACCCCTGGGCTGGCCACCAACGGCCTCGCCGACTCTTCGCCCCACACTACGCCAGCCGCCGAGCAGCGCCCCGCCAACGTGTTTTCGCTCGATGGCAAGCTGGCGCTGGTGACCGGCGGCGGCACCGGCATCGGGCTGGAAATAGCTCGCTGCATGGCCGAGGCCGGCGCCACGGTGGTCATCACTGGGCGGCGCGAAGCGGTGCTGCGCGAGGCCGTGGACGACCTTGGCGAGTCGGTGCAGTACGTGGTAAACGACATCACCGACCTCGGCTCAATTGACGGACTGGTGGCGCAGGTGGAGGCCACCTACGGCCCGCTCGATATTCTGGTGAACAACGCCGGCATCAACCTCAAAAAACCCGCCCTGGAAGTAACGGATGAGGAATTCAGCCGCGTGCTGCACACCAACCTGCACTCGGTATTTGCCCTCACGCGGGCTTGCGCGGCCCGCATGGTGGCCCGCAAAAAGGGCGTCATCCTGATGATTTCGTCGATGGCCGCTTACTACGGCATCGACCGCGTGGTGGCCTACGCGGCCTCGAAGTCGGCGGTGGAAGGCATGGTGAAGGTGCTGGCCTCGGAATTCTCCTGCCACAACGTGCGGGTGAACGCCATTGCGCCCGGCTTCATTGAAACCGAAATGAGCCGCACCGCCATGAACTCCGACCCCGACCGCCGCGACCGCGCCATGCGCCGCACGCCCATGGGCAGCTTCGGCAAGCCCGAGGACATTGGCCACGCGGCCGTTTTTCTGGCCTCCGAGGCCGCCCGCTACATCACCGGGGCGTCGCTGCCGGTAGACGGCGGCAACTCCATCGGCTTTTAGGCCCCCTTCGCTCTCGCAACCTGAGTCACTTTACTTACCCACCACACAAAACCCACTCATTTCCATGCAAGAACATTTATCTGTCATTGCGCCGCGGCGGGAAAGCCGCTGGGCGCCACTCATGGGGGCGGCGCTGCTTGTTGGCGCCCTGCTGCCGGGTGCGGCCTGGGCCCAGGCTGGCCGCACGGTGTCGGGCACCATCACGTCCGACAATGGGGAGCCGCTGCCGGGCGTCACGGTCATCGTGAAAGGCACTACCCTGGGGGCCACCACCAACGCAGCGGGCGAGTATTCGCTGGCGGTGCCCGAAGGCAGCAGCACGTTGGTTATCAGCTCGATTGGCTACGAGAAGAAGGAGGTGCCGGTGGGCGCTTCGGGCAGCGTGAATGCCCGGCTGACCACCGAAACGCAGGCCCTGAACGAGGTGCAGGTGGTGGGCTACGGCGTGCAGAAAAAGAGCCAGGTAACGGGCGCCATCTCGTCGGTGAGCGAGGAGCAGCTGCGCGACGTGCCGGTGTCGAACGTGGGCCAGGCCCTGCAAGGCCGCGCGGCCGGCGTCAACATTTCGAGCGCCAGCTCTTCGCCGGGCCAAAACCCGGTGATTCGCATCCGGGGCAACCGCTCGTTTGCCGGCTCCAACGACCCGCTGCTGGTGGTGGACGGCGTGCCCTACGACGGCAACCTCAACGACCTGAACCCGGACGACCTGCAATCGGTGGAAGTGCTGAAGGATGCGTCGGCCACGGCCATTTACGGGGCTCGGGGTGCCAACGGCGTGATTCTGATTGTGACCAAGCGCGGCAAGGTGGGCGCCCCCAAAGCCACCTACAGCGGCTACTACGGCCAGAAAAAAGCGTACGGGCTGTTTGACCTGCAAAACGGGCAACAGTACTACGACTTCCGCTACCAGGCCTTCAAGGCCAATGCCCCCAACTCCGACCCGCTCAATACGCCCGGCTTCCTGACGGCTGACGAGCTGGCCAACTACAAAGCCGGCAAAACCACCGACTACCAAAGCCTGCTGTTTCAGACGGGCCACATCCAGAACCACGCCCTGGGCGTGAGCGGCGGCACCGAGCAAACGCAGTACTCGGCGTCGTTGGGCTACTACGACGAAACCGGCATCGTGCCGGTGCAGCGCCTGCAGCGCTACTCGCTACGCGCCACGCTGGACCAGAAAATCGGCGGCCGGGTGAAAGTCGGCCTGAACACGCTCAACAGCTACACCAACCAGAACGACCCCACCATTAACATCATCAACGGCATGTTGACCGGCAGCCCGCTGGCCTCGGCCTACGATGCCAACGGCATTCCGGTGCTTTTCCCGAACACGGACACCGCCCTGGGCAACCCGTTGACGCTTTACGTGCCGGATGCGCACCTGGACCAGCGGCGCCGCATCCGCACCTTCAACAGCCTCTACGGGCAGGTGAACATTCTGAAAGGGCTGGACTACCGCCTGAACGTGGGCCTGGACGGGCGCTCGGAAAACAACGACTCGTTTTATGCCTCGCAAACGACGGCCCGCGGCGGCGGCCAGAACGCGGCTTCGCGCTCGCAAAGCCTGGCCTTCAACCTGCTCGCTGAAAACATTCTGACCTACAACCGCAGCTTCGGCAAGCACGACCTGAACTTCACGGGCCTCTACTCCTGGCAGAACTACCGCACCGACGGCTTCGGCGCCGGCTCGCAAAACCTGCCCACCAACTACCAGTACGACAACAACCTGGGCGCCGGCACGCCCACCGCGCCTTACAGCTACCAAAGCCAGTTCGACTACATCTCGTACATGGGCCGCCTCAACTACGCCTACGACAACCGCTACTCGCTCACCCTCACCACCCGCGTCGACGGCTCGTCGCGCCTGGCGCCGGGCCACAAGTACCGGGCGTTCCCGTCGGCAGCCGTGGCCTGGAACGTGGCCAACGAGTCCTTCCTGCGCGGGCAGGACTGGCTGAGCACCCTGAAGCTGCGCGCCAGCCTGGGCCGCACCGGCAGCTCGGCCGTGGCCCCGTACCAAACCCTGGGCTCGCTGCAGTCGGCCCTGGGCAACGGCTACTACAACTTCGGCTCGACCGGCTACGTGGGCGTGGTCCCGGCCAGCATCCCCAACCCCAACCTGGGCTGGGAATACACCACCACCACCAACCTGGGCCTCGATTTCGGCTTCTTCAACAACCGCCTCACGGGTTCGGTGGAAGTGTATCAGCAGCGCACCAGCGACCTGCTGCTGCCCGACGCGCTGCCCACCTCCACCGGCTACGGCTCCTTCACCCGCAACATCGGCCAGACCCAGAACCGCGGCTTGGAAATCAGCCTGACTACCGTGAACGTGCGCGGCGACAACCCCAACGGGTTTGAGTGGAGCACCGACTGGAACTTCACCGTGAACCGCGAGAAGGTGCTCGACCTGGGCCTGGGCAACGACGAGAACGGCAACCCCAAAAGCGACATCGGCAACCAGCGCTTCATCGGCCAGCCGCTGTACGTGATTTACGACTACAAAAAAGCGGGCATCTGGCAGCTGGGCGAGGAAGACGCCGCCAAAAAGGCCGGCAGCAAAGTGGGCCAGATTAAGCTGGAAGACGTGAACGGCAACGGCCTGGTGGACCCCGCCGACCGTCAGGTTATCGGCTCGCGCCAGCCCAAATTTGAGGCCGGCATGACCCAGCGCTTCCGCTTCAAGGGCTTCGACCTGACCGCCGTGGGCCTCACCCGCGTGGGCGCCACCATCGTGGACCCGCTGCTGTTCGGCAACTCCTACTTCACCACCTTCGAAGGCCGCCGCAACCAGGTCAACCTCGACTACTGGACGCCCACCAACCCCACCAACGCCTTCCCGCAGCCCCGCCAGGGCAACGGCGACTTCCCGCCCTACAGCCAGACGCTGGCCTACGTCGACGGCACCTTCATCAAGGTGCGCAGCATCGACCTGGGCTACACCATTCCGGCGGCCTGGGCCAAGAAGGCCCTGATGGGCAGCGCCCGCATCTACCTGCAGGTGCAGAACCCGCTCATCTGGTCGCCGAATGCCTTCTACAAGAAGAATTCGGCCATCGACCCCGACGCCCTGTCGTACTCCACGCGCTTTGGCGGCAGCGGCAGCCCCAGCGGCATCGCCTTCGCCGAGGGCGACCTGAACAGCGCCGTGAACACCACCACCGCCGGCCGGGGTGTGAACTACCCCGCTACCCGGGCCTTCATCGTGGGCGTCAATCTAGGCTTTTAATCCCCCTCAACTCTCCCGCGTAGCACTACGCTTTACTATATGAAAAAGACCTTAATCAAGGTTTCGACCTTGGCCGTGCTGCTGGCCGCCACCGCCTGCAGCAAAGACACGCTCATCGAGCAGCCCCGCTCCATCCTGGTGCCTTCGTTCCTGGGCACACCGGAGGGCGTGCAAGCCGGCCTGACGGGCGTGTATTCGGGCCTGCGCAACGTGTACGGCAACGAGGAAGCCGAGTACCTGGCCGTGCAGGGCACCGACGAGTGGATGCGCGGCTTTGCCGCCACCCAGGGCTACGAGGACTACAACCCGAGCATGATTAACTCGCAGAGCTCGGCCGTGAACAACCAGTGGGCCATCCTCTACCGCTACATCAACGACGCCAACGGCGTGATTCAGTACGCGGCCACGGTGCAGGGGCTCTCGCCGGCCGTGCTCGCCCAAACGGTGGCCGAAGCCAAGCTGCTGCGCGCCAACTACTACTTCATGCTGGTGCAGTACTGGGGCGACGTGCCGCTGTCGCTCAAGTTCGTGGATGCGCCCACCAAGGACGTGGTGCGCGCCCCCGCGGCCGACGTGTACGCCGCCATCATTGCCGACCTGAACGACGCGCTGGGCAACCCCAACGCACAGGGTGTTTCCACTACCACGTCCATTGCCGACAAGCCGTCGCAGCCCGGCCGGGTGTCGCGCGCCACGGCCCTGCACTTGCTGGCCAAGGTGTACCTCACCCGCGCCACCTCCAAGGCCCGGCAGGCCGACGACTACGCCAAAGCCGCTCAGTTTGCCGGCGAGCTGATTACCAATAAGGGCCGCTACGGCGTGGATTTGGAAGCCGACGCGGCCACGGTGTTTGCCGAAGGCAACGAAAACGGCAAGGAAGTGCTGATGAACGTGCAGTTCAACCAGGACCCCACCTTCTCGGGCCAGAACGCCTTCGACCCCACCGGCGCCAACCAAACCAACTTCTTCTTCCGCAGCCGCTACGACCTGCTGCCCAACATGACGCGCGACATTGCCAACGGCCGCCCCTACGGCCGCTTCTGCCCCACGCCCCACTTGCTGGATTCGTACATCACGGCGGGCGAAAGCGGCAAAACCCTGCGCACCCTCGACACGCGCTACAACAAGTGGTTTACCACGATGTGGCGCGTGAACTCGCCAGGTGCCAACGGCGGGGCTTCCGTCAACCCGCGCGCCACCGTGGGCGACACCGCCGCCTGGTACCCCGGCCGCGAGCTGACCGCCGCCGAGCTGGCCCGCATCGCGACGCGGCCCGGCGGGCCGTTTGTGGTGGGCCCGCCCAGCAAGTACTCGCCCCAGTTCTCGCCCGTGATGAACAAGTACGACGACCCCACCCGCACGGCCCTCAACAACCCCTCCGACCGGCCCCTGATTGTGTACCGCTTTGCCGAAACCTACCTGATTGCGGCCGAGGCCAACATGCTCATGGCCAACAGCAACATCCCGTTGGCCGTTACCTACATCAACGCCGTGCGCGAACGCGCCGGGGCCGCGGGCCGCAAAACCCAGATGGACATTGACGCAACCACCCTGACCGGTGCCAGCACGCTGACCAACCCGAAGGGCATCGATTTCATCCTCGACGAGCGCAGCCGCGAACTGGCCGGCGAGCAGATGCGCTACTTCGACCTGATTCGCACGGGCAAGCTGGTGGAGCGGGTGCAGGCCTTTGTGCCGGCCCTCATCACCTCGCGGCCTGCGGTGGTGGGCTCGGACGGCTACGGCTCCAACGCCGCCGCCAACATCAAGCCCTTCCACGCGTTGCGGCCCATCCCGCAAACGGAAATTGACCGTACCAACGGCCAGGTCAAGCAGAACGACGGCTACTTGTAAGCGCCTGATTGATGTGAAAAATAAGCCCCGGTTTCGTTCTGAAGCCGGGGCTTATTTATGAGAGGCTACTCTATTTGGATGATAAGCTTGGTAATGGCATGAAATACAGTGTGTTTGGTGTGTTGGTGCTGCTGTGCGCCGGCTTGGGGCACCGGGCTGCCGTGGCGCAGGTGCGCCTGCCGCACCTGGTGAGCGACGGCCTGGTGCTACAGCGCGATGCTGATGTGCGCGTGTGGGGCTGGGCCAAGCCCGGCGAAGCCGTGGCGGTGAGCTTCCTGGGCAAAACCTACCCGGCCACCACCGGCCCCGACGGCCAGTGGGCCGTGAAGCTGCCGCACCTGAAAGCGGGCGGCCCTTTTGAGATGAGCATCAAGGCCAGCAACCAAGTGGCGGTGAAGAATATTCTGGTGGGCGACGTGTGGCTGTGCTCGGGCCAGTCGAACATGGAAACGCCCATGAGCCGCCTGCGCGACAAGTATCCCGACGTCATCGCCCAGGCCGCCAACCCGCGCATCCGGCAATACGAGGTGCCCATGAGCTACGCCTTCACTGGCCCCAAAGCGGATGTGCTGGGCGGCAGCTGGGTAGCCGCCGACCCGCAAACCGTGCTGAAGTTTTCGGCCGTGGCCTACTTCTTCGCCAAGGAACTCAACGCCAGATACCAGGTGCCGGTGGGCATCATCAAAGACGCCGTGGGCGGCTCGCCGGCCGAAGCCTGGCTGAGCGCCGACGCCCTGAAGCAGTTTCCAAAATACGAGCAGCAACAGGCGCCCTACCGCGACAGTGCCGCTGTGGCCGGCATCAGGCAGAAAGAACAGGCCGCCATCGGCAGCTGGTATCGCCAGCTGCACCAGCAGGACCAAGGCGAAGCGGCCGGACAAACCCCTTGGTACGCGCCCACCTACGCCGCCACCGGCTGGAAAACCATGCAAGTGCCCGGCTACTGGGCCGATGCCGAGCTGGGCCAAGTGAATGGCGTGGTGTGGTTTCGCAAGGAAGTAGAGGTGCCGGCCAGCATGACGAACAAGCCCGCCCGCCTGGAGTTGGGCACGCTGGTTGATGCCGACTCGACCTATATCAACGGCCGGCTCGTGGGCACTACGGGCTACCAATACCCGCCCCGTAAGTACGATTTTGGGTCCGATGTACTGAAGCCGGGCCGGAACGTTATCACGGTGCGCCTCATCAGCAACGGCGGGCGCGGCGGCTTCACGAAAGACAAAAAGTATGAGCTCACGGCTGGCGGCCAGACGCTAGATTTGCGCGGGCCCTGGCAGTACCGGCTGGGTGCCAGCCTGCCGCCCACGCCGGGCAGCACCACGTTCCAGTACCAGCCCGGCGGCTTGTTCAATGGCATGATTGCGCCGGTGCTGCCTTATGCCATCAAGGGCGTGCTGTGGTACCAGGGCGAGTCGAACGCGGGGCGGACGGCTGACTATCAGGCCCTGTTCACTGGCATGATTGCCGACTGGCGCAGGCAGTTCCAGCGGCCCGACCTTCCCTTCATCTACGCGCAACTGCCAAACTTTATGGCGGTACGCAAGGAGCCCTCAGAAAGCGGCTGGGCCCAGGTGCGCGACATCCAGCGGCGCGGGCTGGCGCTGCCGCACACCGGCATGGCCGTGCTGCTGGACGTGGGCGAGTGGAACGACATTCACCCGCTCGACAAGCAGACGCCCGGCCACCGCCTGGCCCTGGCTGCCGAGAAAATGGCCTACGGCGAAAGCAAGCTGGTGGCTTCGGGCCCGCTCTACCAATCCATGCAAACCACCGGCAACAAAGCCACCCTGAGCTTTGCCAGCATCGGCAGCGGCCTGGTGGCCAAAGGCGGCGGGCCGTTGAAGGGCTTTGCCATTGCCGGGGCGGACAAGAAGTTTGTGTGGGCCCAGGCCCGGATTGAAGGCAGCAAAGTGGTGGTCTGGAGCGACCAGGTGCCCAACCCCGCCGTGGTACGCTACGCCTGGGCCGACAATCCGGAGGAAGCCAATTTGTATAACAGGGAAGGCCTGCCCACGTCTACGTTTACCACTGCGGCCGATGCGCTGCTCTAGACTTTCTTATGGCTTGGCTCCGCGCTGCACAGCCTTCAATCAGCTTCCATAATCCATCCTAAATGCCAACCAACCTCGGGCGCTACCGCTGGGTGGTAGTAGCGCTGCTCTTCTTCGCCACTACCATCAACTACCTCGACCGGCAGGTTATCGGGCTGCTCAAGCCCGTGTTGGAGCAGGATTTTGCCTGGACCGAAACCGACTACAGCCACATTGTGGTGGTGTTTTCGACGGCCTACGCGCTGGGCTTGCTGCTGTTTGGGCGCCTCATCAGCCAGCTCGGTACCAAGCGCGGCTACACGGTGGCGCTGGTGGTGTGGAGCGTGGCGGCCATGGCCCATGCCGCCGTGAACAGCACCTTCGGCTTCGGGGCGGTGCGGGCGCTGCTGGGGCTGGGCGAGGCCGGCAACTTCCCGGCCGCCATCACGGCCGTGGCCGAGTGGTTTCCGAAGAAGGAGCGGGCCCTGGCCACCGGCATCTTCAACTCCGGCGCCAACATCGGGGCCGTGGTGGCGCCCGTGATGGTGCCCTGGATTTTGGGGGCTTACGGCTGGAAAGAAGCCTTCGTCATCACCGGCTCGATTGGCTTTGTGTGGCTGATTTTCTGGCTGGTTTTCTACGAAATTCCCAGCCGGCAGAAGCGCCTTTCCGCCCCCGAGCTGGCTTACGTTAATTCCGATAACGAGCCCGAGCAGGCGCCGGGCGAAGCCTTCTCCTGGGGCGAGCTGCTGCGCTTTCGGCAGACGTGGGTGTTCATTGTGGGCAAGTTCCTGACGGACCCCATTTGGTGGTTTTTCCTCTTCTGGCTGCCGTCGTACTTCGCCACCACCTTCAACCTGGATTTGAAAAAGCCCAGCCTGCCGCTGGTCATCGTGTACACGGCCACCACGGTGGGCAGCATCGGGGGCGGGTATTTGTCGTCGGCGCTCATCAAGCACGGGTGGCCGGTGGCCAGGGCCCGCAAGACGGCCATGCTGCTGTTTGCGCTGCTGGTGGTGCCCGTCATCATGGCCCGCTACGCCACCAGCATTTGGCCGGCGGTGGCGCTCATCAGCCTCGCGGCGGCCGCCCATCAGGCCTGGAGCGCCAACATTTTCACCATTGCGTCCGACATGTTTCCGAAGCAGTCGGTGCCTTCGGTTATCGGCATTGGCGGCATGGCGGGCTCCATTGGCAGCCTGCTGTTTCCGCTGCTGGTGGGCTACTTGCTCGACCTCTACAAGAGCCACAACAACCTGCTGGGCGGCTATAACCTGCTGTTTAGCCTCTGCGGTTTCTCGTACCTGTTGGCCTGGGGGCTGATGCACCTGCTGGCCCCCACCATGCAGCCCGTTCAAATTCGACCTGAGCCCACCCGCGTGCTGGCCTAATCTTTTTCGCCCATGAAATACCTCCTTGGCTACGACATCGGTAGCTCGTCCATCAAAGTCTCGCTGCTCGACATTGCCACCGGCAAAGCCGTCGCTACCGCCATTTCTCCCAAGCAGGAAATGGAAATCAGCGTGCCCCAGGCCGGCTGGGCCGAGCAGCGCCCGGAGCGCTGGTGGCAGGAATGCGTGAATGCGACTGCCGAGCTGAAGGCCACCTACGGCTTCGACTCCGCCCTCGTGGCCGGCATCGGCATCACCTACCAGATGCATGGCCTGGTGCTCATCGACAAACACGGCCAAGTGTTGCGCCCCGCCATCATCTGGTGCGACAGCCGCGCCGTGGAGCTGGGCAACCAGGCATTTGCTGATTTGGGCGAGAAATATTGCCTCGAAAACTTCCTGAACTCACCCGGCAACTTCACGGCTTCCAAGCTGAAGTGGGTGCGCGAAAACGAGCCGGAGATTTACGCCCAAATCCACAAGATTCAGCTGCCCGGCGACTACATCGCCTTCAAAATGAGCGGCCAGCTGCAAACCACGGTGTCGGGTCTGTCGGAAGGCGTGTTCTGGAATTACAAGAACCAGGCCATTGCCCAGGAATTGTTGGACTACTACGGCATCAGTGCCGACCTGCTGCCCGAGGTGGTAGATACCTTCTCGGTGCAAGGCCACCTGAGCGCCGAAGCCGCGCAAGAGCTGGGCCTCACGGCCGGCAAAAGTATCAGCTACCGCGCCGGCGACCAGCCCAACAACGCCTTCTCCCTCAACGTGCTGAACCCCGGCGAAATCGCCGCCACGGCTGGCACCTCGGGCGTCGTCTACGGCATCACCGATGCTCCGGCGTCGGACCCGGCCTCGCGGGTGAACGCCTTCGTGCACGTCAGCCACACGGCCGAACGGCCCCGCAACGGCGTGCTGATGTGCCTGAACGGCACGGGCATTCTCAACAGCTGGCTGCGCAAAACAGTGGGCGAAATGCCCTACGACGAGATGAACCGACTGGCCGGCAAAGCCCCGGTAGGAGCGGAGGGCCTCGTGTTCCTGCCCTTCGGCAACGGGGCCGAGCGCATCCTCGAAAACCGCCCCACCGACGCTGAGCTGCACGGCCTGAACTTCAACATCCACAGCCGGGCGCACCTGCTGCGCGCCGCCCAGGAAGGCATTGTTTTCGCCCTGATTTACGGCATGAACATCATGCGCCAGATGGGCGTGCAGGTCCGCACTGTGCGCGCCGGCAACGCCAATATGTTCCTCAGCCCGGTATTCCGCGAGGCCTTCGTGAACGCCGGCGACCTGACGCTGGAGCTCTACAACACCGACGCGGCCCAGGGCGCGGCGCGCGGTGCCGGCATCGGCGCCGGCATCTACGCCAGCGCGGCCGAAGCCTTCGGCGGCCTCGAACGCATTCTTACCGTGGAGCCCACTGCGGAGCTTCGCCGCCAATACCAGGCGGCCTACGGCCGCTGGCAAGAAGCTTTGCCGAAAGAGTTGTCGGTTGATGTAGGGGCGGGGCCTGTCCCCGCCCATCGTTGAACGATAGCAGCGCCAACCGTTCAACGAAGGGCGGGGGCAGGCCCCGCCCCTACACCGTTCAGACCAATAATTAATAACTAAAACTGTTTCCCAATCAAACACCCTATCTCATGTCTAGCAACACGCTTTCGAAGACTGCATTTTTTACCGGCATTGATACCATTAAGTACGAAGGGCGCGAGTCGGACAACCCGCTGGCCTTTAAGTGGTACGATTCAACCCGCGTGGTGGCCGGCAAGACCATGAAGGAGCATCTGCGCTTCGCCACGGCCTACTGGCACACCTTCGTGGGCACCGGCGGCGACCCGTTCGGCCCCGGCACCAAAACCTTCGCCTGGGACGCGCACCACGAAATCATCGGTCGGGCCAAGGACAAAGCCGACGCCGCGTTTGAGTTCTTCACCAAGCTCGGCACGCCCTACTACTGCTTCCACGACATCGACCTCGTGGACGAAGGCAGCTCGCTGGCCGAGTACGAGCGCAACCTGGCCACCATCGTCGACTACGTGAAGCAGCACCAGCAGGAAAGCGGCGTGAAGCTGCTCTGGGGCACGGCCAACGTGTTTTCGAACCCGCGCTACATGAACGGCGCCAGCACCAACCCCGATTTCCAGGTGGTGGCCCACGCCGCTACGCAGGTGAAAAACGCCATTGATGCGACCATCGCGCTGGGCGGCGAAAACTACGTGTTCTGGGGCGGCCGCGAGGGCTACATGACCCTGCTGAACACCGACATGAAGCGCGAGCAGGCCCACATGGCCCGCTTCCTCACCATGGCCCGCGACTACGCCCGCCAGCAGGGCTTCACCGGCAAGTTCTTCATCGAGCCCAAGCCGGCCGAGCCCACCAAGCACCAGTACGACTTCGACGCCGCCACGGTAATCGGCTTCCTGAAAGAGCACGGCCTGGAAAACGATTTCCAGCTGAACCTCGAAGTGAACCACGCCACGCTGGCCGGCCACACCTTCCAGCACGAGCTGCAGGTAGCCGCCGACGCCGGCATGCTCGGCAGCATGGACGCCAACCGTGGCGACTACCAGAACGGCTGGGACACCGACCAGTTCCCTAACAACCTGAACGAGTTGACCGAGAGCATGCTCATCATCCTCGAAGCAGGCGGCATCACCCAGGGCGGCATCAACTTCGACGCCAAAACCCGCCGCAATTCGACCGATTTGGAGGACATTTTCATCGCCCACATCGCCGGCATGGACACCTTCGCCCGTGCCCTCGTCACGGCCGATGCCATCTTGGAAAAGTCACCCTACAAGAAGTTCCGCACAGAGCGCTACGCCTCGTTCGATTCGGGCGAGGGTGCGGCCTTCGCTGCTGGCCAGCTCACACTGGAAGACCTGCGCACCATTGCCCACAAATCGGGTGAGCCGACGCCCAAAAGCGGCAAGCAGGAGTGGTTGGAAGCCATTATCAACCAGTACATCTAGGTTTTTACGGGTTAAGTAAGGCCGTCATGCTGTAAGCACGTCATGCTGAGCGCAGCCGAAGCATCTCGCGTGGGGTAGTAATTCAATCGAAAGGATTAGTGGTAGCACGCGAGATGCTTCGGCTGCGCTCAGCATGACGTTCTGTTTTTGCTCTGAAATTCAAATATCAACAACAAAAAAACGGAACCGGCTGGCTGCGAAATGGTGGGAACAGTGACGCAGCTGGCCGGGGAAGTTTTTTAGTTTTTTAAGCGGTGGAAACGGCTGCTTGCTGCAACAAGGAGCCGTTTTGCGGAGGCGTTTTGGGTAAGCTTTTCGGCTCTTTGGTGAGAGCGAGTCGGAAAGCTGCGTGCGGGCCCAGTGGCGTCCGGCATCCAGAATGCCTCCCCACTTGCTTGCCTCTACATTTTGCCCCTATCAATTATGAAACTCCGGCTCCCCTTTGCTACTTTGCTGCTGGCCTGCGCCGCCCTGACCGGCAGCCAGCCGCCCGCCGCCGAAAAAGGCCTTAAAGACTATTACAAGGACTATTTTCCCATTGGCGTAGCCGTCGGGCCCTCGGCGCTGAAAGGCCCGGAGGCGGACCTCATTCGGCAACAGTTCAACAGCATCACGCCCGAGAATGCCATGAAAATGGGCCCCATTCACCCCGAGGAATTCCGGTATTTCTGGGATGATGCCGACCGGATTGTGGCGTTTGCCCAGGCCAACAAGCTGCGGGTGCGCGGCCACAACCTGTGCTGGCACGAGCAAACGCCCAAGTGGCTCTTCAAAACGGCCGAAGGCCAGCCCGTGAGCAAAGAAGTGCTACTACAGCGCCTGCACGACCACATCGACACGGTGGTGAAGCGCTACAAGGGCAAGCTCTACGCCTGGGACGTGGTGAACGAAGCCATTGCCGACGACAGCACGCAGTTCTTGCGCAACTCGGACTGGTACAAAATCTGCGGCGAGGACTTCATTGCCAAGGCCTTCGAATACGCCCACGCGGCCGACCCCAAAGCGGTGCTGTTTTACAACGACTACAACACCGAGCGCCCCGAAAAGCGCGAGCGGGTATACCGCCTGCTCAAGAAGCTGGTCGATGCCAAAGTGCCCATCAACGCGGTGGGCCTGCAGGCGCATTGGTCGTTGCAGGAACCCACGCAGAAGGACCTGCGCGCCGCCATCGACCGGTTTGCCTCCCTGGGCTTGAAGGTGCAGATAACCGAGCTCGACGTGTCGGTGTACCCCTGGGAAAAGAACCGCCGCGCAAAGCGGCCCGGCGAAGGCGACGCGTACACGCCCGCCCAGGAAAAGCAGCAGGCCGAGAAGTACCGCATGGTATTCAACGTTTTCCGCGACTACAAAAACGTGCTGACGGGCGTCACCTTCTGGAATATTTCCGACAAATACACCTGGCTGGACACCTACCCCGTGCCGGGGCGCAAAAACTATCCGCTGCTATTCGACCAGCAGCTGAAGCCGAAAAAGGCTTTTTATGAAGTGGTGAAATTCTGACGGGCGCCTCATCTCCCGGCCCCTTCTCCGGAAGGCGAAGGGGAGCCTGACGACTCATTGCTGCTCTGTTTCCATGTCTTTACTGCTGCGTCCCGCCTTGGCTCCCCTTCTCCTTTTCGGAGAAGGGGCCGGGGGATGAGGCGCCCGTCAGCAGGACCAATCCCATTCCAGATGAATCCCTTCCGCTCTTACCCACAATGGCTGTGGCTGCTCTTGTTGCTGAGCCGCGTCGCTGCGCAGGCCCAGACCACGCCGGCTGCGGCCAACAAGGCATCAGCGAAAAAAGACCAAGCTGATTTTACCCTGGCCGCCAACGGCAAAGCCGCCGCCATCTACGCCAGCGGGGGCGACTGGCCGGGCGTGCTGCGGGCGGCCAAAGACCTGCAAGCCGACGTGCAGCGCGTGACCAAAGTTGAGCCCGGCTTCAGCACCAGCCAGCCGGCGGGGACCGAAGTCGTCCTCATCGGTACCCTTGGCAAAAGCCCGCTGATTGATGCGCTGGTGCGGCAAAAAAAGCTCGACGCCTCCGGGGTGGCCGGCAAGTGGGAAACCTTCGTGCGGCAAGTGGTGCTAAACCCCATGCCGGGCGTGCAGCAAGCGCTGGTGATTGCCGGCAGCGACAAGCGCGGCACCATTTACGGCATCTATGACCTGTCGCAGCAGATTGGGGTGTCGCCTTGGTACTGGTGGGCCGATGTGCCGGTGAAGCCGCAAACGGCCTTGCACATTCCCGCCGCCCGCCACACGCTGGGCGAGCCGGCGGTGAAGTACCGGGGCATCTTTCTGAACGACGAAGCCCCGGCGCTGACGGGCTGGGCGAAGGAAAAATTCGGCGGCATCAACTCGAAGATGTACGCGCATGTGTTTGAGCTGCTGCTGCGGCTGAAGGGAAATTACTTGTGGCCCGCCATGTGGGGCAATGCCTTCAACGACGACGACAAGCTCAGCCCCGCGCTGGCCGACGAGTACGGCATTGTGATGGGCACCTCGCACCACGAGCCCATGCTGCGCGCCCAGCAGGAGTGGAAGCGCTACGGCCACGGCCCCTGGAACTACCAAACCAACGACACCACCCTGCGCCGCTTCTGGCGGCAGGGCATCCGCCACATGGGTACCCACGAAAGCATCGTGACCATGGCCATGCGCGGCGACGGCGACGAACCCATGAGCGAGGGCAGCAACATTGCCCTGCTCGAAAAAATAGTGGCCGACCAGCGCCAGATTCTGGCCGAAGAAACCCACCAACCCGCCGAAAAAACGCCCCAGCTCTGGGCGCTCTACAAGGAGGTGCAGGACTACTACGACAAGGGCATGCGCGTGCCCGACGACATGACCCTGCTGCTCTGCGACGACAACTGGGGCAACCTGCGCAAGTTGCCCAAAGTAGGGGAGAAGCCCCGCGCCGGCGGCTACGGCATCTACTACCATTTCGACTACGTGGGCGGCCCGCGCAGCTACCGCTGGCTGAACACCAACCCCTTGCCGCGCATCCGCGAGCAGATGAACCTGGCCTACGAGCACGGCGTCAAGCAGATTTGGATTGTGAACGTGGGCGACCTCAAGCCCATGGAATTGCCCATTTCGTTTTTCCTGGACTACGCCTGGCAGCCGGCGGCCATCCCGGCCAGCGGCGTGGCGGCCTACACCCGGCGCTGGGCCAGCCAGCAGTTTGGCCCCCAATACGCCGCCGACCTTGCCGACATCCTGGCCAAATACGCCAAGTACAATGCCCGCCGCAAGCCCGAGTTGCTCGATGCCAATACCTACAGCCTGGCCACCGGCGAATGGGCCGCGGTGGTGGCCGACTACAACCAACTCCTGACCCGCGCCGAGGCCCTCAACCAGCTGCTGCCTGCCACCAGCCACGACGCGTTTTACGAGCTGGTGTTGCACCCGGTACAGGCCTGCGCCAACCTCAACGAACTGTACTACACCGTGGCCCTAAACCGCGAGGCCGCCAAAACCAACCAGCCGAACACCAACGCGCTGGCCGAAAAAGCCCAGGCACTGTTTGCCAAAGACGCCGAAATCAAGCAGCGCTACCACGCCCTGGCCGGCGGCAAGTGGAACCACCTGATGGACCAGATGCACATCGGCTACACGTCCTGGCACGACGAACCCAAAGACCTAATGCCCGAAGTGGTGACGCTGGCCGCCGGTGCCGTGCCAACGCCCGCTGCGGCCCCGGCACTGCCTTCAGCCGGGGCGTACGTATCCATCGAAGCGGAGCATTACACCCAGGCCATCAACGGCGGCCCCGTCACCTGGCAGCGCCTGCCGGATGTGGGCCGCACGCTGGGGGCCGTCAGCACATTCCCGACCACGGCTGCGCCCACGGCCGCGCCGGGAGGCAGCAGCCCGCACTTGGAGTACCGCATCACGCTCGCCCAGCCGGGCCCGGTGACGGTGCAGGCCTACCTCGCCCCAACGCTCGACTTCACCAACACCACCGGCCTGCGCTACGCCGTGTCGCTGGACGATGAAGCGCCGCAAATCATCAACCTGCACACCGGCATGAAGCCCGGCGAAAGCAACCTGATTTGGGAGAAGGCCGTGGCGAATAACATCATCCTCAAAACCTCGCAGCACCGCGTGGCCACGGCTGGCCTGCACGTCCTCAAGTTCTGGCGCGTGGACCCCGGCGTGGTGCTCGAAAACCTGGTGCTGAGCCGGGGCGAAGTGCCGGCCAGCTACCTGGGGCCGGCAGAAAATGTGCGTGACGCTACGCCGAAGCCGACGGGGAAAGGCAGCGTTGGTAGGCGGTAGGAGCTTGGGCCACAAGTCGTCCGTCCTCCTTTCCCATGGGGGAGGCCCCGCACCCGCGCCATCTAACGAACCCCGCACACCATGAAAAGCCACCTGCTACTTCTCTTCACACTGGTTTGCGGGCAAGTGGCGGCCCAAACGCCAGCCCCAAGTCAGCCACGCGTCATCAGCCTCGATGTAAAGAAGGTGCGCGGTCCGCTCAACAAGGCATTCGACCTGTGCGTAGGAGCCGGCCGGGCCAATGAGGGCCTGCGCGCCGACTGGCAGCAGCAACTGGCTTTGGCACAAAAGGAATGCGGCTTTCGCTACCTGCGCTTCCATGGGCTGCTGCACGATGATATGGGCGTGTACGCCGAAGACCGGCAGGGCAATGCCGTGTATAACTGGCAGTACACCGACAAGCTGTACGACTTCCTGCTGAGCATCCACGTCCGGCCGTTTGTGGAGCTGTCCTTTATGCCCTCGGCGCTGAAAAGCGCGGAAAAAACGGTGTTCTGGTGGAAGGCCAACGTGTCGCCGCCGAAATCCTACCCCAAGTGGGAGGCCCTGATTACGGCGCTGGTGCGGCACTGGGAGCAGCGCTACGGGCGGAAGGAGGTCGAAAGCTGGTATTTTGAGGTGTGGAACGAACCGAACTACCCAGCTTTTTTCTCGGGCACGCAGGCCGATTATTTCCTGCTGTACGCCAGCACGGCGCGGGCCGTGAAAAGTGTGTCGGCCAGCTACCGGGTGGGCGGCCCGGCTTCGTCGGGCACCGGCTGGATTGATGAGACGCTGGCCTACTGCGCCGCCAATAAAGTGCCGCTGGACTTCATCAGCACGCACGATTATGGGGTGACCGAAGGCGGGCTCGACGAGTTTGGACAGGGGCAGCAGCACCTCGGCGACCCCAATGCCATTGCCCGCCACACAGCCGCCGTGCGCGCCAAAATCGCGGCTTCGGCCTTCCCCAAAATTGAGCTGCACCTGACCGAATGGAGCACCTCGTACTCGCCCCACGACCCCGTGCACGACTCCTACGAAAGCGCTGCCTACCTTCTCAACACCCTCAAGCAAACCGAAAAGACGGCCACGTCCATGTCGTACTGGACGTTCTCGGACATTTTTGAGGAGGCCGGGCCGCCGCTCACGCCCTTTCACGGCGGCTTCGGCCTGCTCAATCTACAAGGCATCCGCAAGCCTGCATACTTCGCCTACAAGTACCTGCACGAGCTCGGCCCGCAGGAGCTGCAGAATGCCGACCCGGCTTCCTGGGCCACCACCGACGCGGCAGGCAATGTGCAGGTGCTGCTCTGGAATTTCACCGCCCCGCCCCAGGGCCCGCAGAACAACCAGGTGTATTTCGTGAAGAAGCATCCCGCGCCCGCCGCCCCACCCGTCACGCTGGCGCTGCGGAACCTGCCGCCCGGCCGCTACGCCACCGAGGCCCACCGGGTGGGCTACGGCCAGAACGACGCCTACACCGCCTACCTCAACATGGGAAGGCCCTCCGAGCTTTCGCGCCAGCAAGTGGCCGATTTGCAGCGGCTTACCATGGACCCGCCTTTGGCAAGCCCATCCCTGCAAGCCGGCCCCTATGGCCTAAAACTACATTTCCAGCTCCACGAAAACGACGTGCTGTTGGTGAAGCTGCGGAAGCTGTAGCGGCCGGCCAGAAGGCAGTTTGGCCATTAAAACAGGCATGAAATGCCCGTGATGCTAAGCGCTGGCGTAGCACTCGCATTGCAGAAGTAACTGATAAATTAGCTATGTCGTAAACATACGTCATTATTGTGTCGTATGTTTACGACATAGTTTTCCCATGTGTTCATGACTTACGCCAAAACCGCCTTCTTCACCCAGGAGCAGCAGCAGCTCGCCCGCGTTGCCAAAGCCCTGGCTCATCCGGCGCGGGTGGCCATTGTTCAGCTGCTGGCCAGCAAAACCACCTGCATTTCGGGCGACATCGCAGCCGAACTGCCCCTCTCGCGCACCACCGTTGCCCAGCACCTGCAGGAGCTGAAGGCGCTGGACCTGATTCGGGGGGAGATTGACGGGCTGACGGTGTGCTACTGCCTCAATACCGAGTTGCTCCGGCGCGTGCACCAGCAATTCACGGCCTTTTTTATCGAAGCCACCACCAGTGCTACCTGCGGGCCGGACAGCGCTTGCGCCTGCTAAGTATTTCGCCCTCTTACCCCAACCAACTCCATGAAAATATCTGAAATGAAGCAGTCCCTCAGCGGGCTGGCCGCCGTTAATTTCCGCCTGCCAACCGGCGAATACCTGCCGGCGCACTTCCACGTCACGGAAGTGGGCTTGGTCAGCAAGCACTTTATTGATTGCGGCGGCGTGGAGCGGCGCGAAACGGCGGCCAACTTCCAGCTCTGGGAGGCCGGCGACTACGACCACCGGCTGGCGCCGCAGAAGTTTCTGCACATCCTGAACCTGTCGGAAAAGGTGTTGGGCCGCGAAGATTTGGACATTGAAGTAGAGTACCAGCAGGATACCATCGGCAAGTTTGGGCTGGCCTTCGACGGCACCGATTTCGTGCTCACGCCCAAGCAAACCGCCTGCCTGGCCCAAGACGCCTGCGGCGTGCCGAGCCTGATGGACGCCCTGCCGCAGTTGCAAACGGCCTGCTGCACGCCGGGAGGCGGCTGCTGCTAAAGCCCGCGCGCGGCGCTGCCTGGCGGGTGGCGCCGCTTTTCTTTGTTCCCTTTTCTGAGACCGATGACCATTGCTTTTTTTTCCGACGTGCACGGCAACCTGCCGGCCCTGCAAGCCGTGCTGGCCGACATGGAGCAGCGCCAGCCCGACCTGATTTTCTGCCTCGGCGACCTGGTGGGCTATGCGCCCTGGCCCAACGAGGTGGTGAATGAGGTGCGGCGCCGGGGCATTCCCACCCTGGCCGGCAACTACGACCAGGGCATTGGCCTGGCTTCCGACAACTGCGGCTGTGCCTACAAAACCGACACCGAAAAAGAGCTGGGCGCGCAGAGCATTGCCTACACCAACCACGTGGTGGGGCCCGCCGAGCGGCGCTACCTGCGCCACCTGCCCAAGCACATGCGCCTGGAGTTCCAGGAAGAGCCCACTACCCTCAGCCTGCTCATGGTGCACGGCTCGCCGCGCAAAATCAACGAATACCTGTTTGAAGACCGGCCCGAAAAAAGCTTTTTGCGGGTGCTGGAAGAAGCCAATGCCGACATCCTGCTCTTCGGCCACACCCACAAGCCCTACCACCGCACCTTCGCCTACGAGCACGACGGGCACACCCGCTACCGCCACGCGCTCAACATTGGCTCGGTGGGCAAGCCCAAGGACGGCGACCCCCGCGCGGCCTATCAACTGCTGCACCTCGACGAAAACACCTCCCTCGCCGACCCGCACAGCGTCCGCTCCGAGCTGGTGCGCGTGCCCTACGACGTGGAAAAAGCCGCCCGGGCCGTTGAGGCTTCTCCGCTGCCCAACGCGTACGCCGACATGCTGCGCCGGGCCTATTAGCAGGGAAGCGGCTGGACAGCCCGGCGCATATTATCATGTTCGCATCATGTTAGACCAATAAAATTGCGGGCTTAAAAACCTGCTTTTCTTGGCTGCAATGAATATACGCCGACTATTACACTTTTTGTTCTTGCTTGTTGGCTTGTTGGCTTGTTGTCGGCTGCCGCGTGCCGGCACGAGCGGTTGGTGGCCCCCGAAGCAAGCAGAGGCCAGGTGCCCGCCCAGCTAGCTTACGCCAACCCCCGGCTGGAAATAGAAGTGGGCACGGCCGGGCAGTCGGGCGTGCCCACCATCAGTGGCACCACGCCCATCAGCTACACGCTGAGCACCAGTCCGGCCAGCCTCGGCAGCATCAGCATCAGCGCGCAGGGCGTGATTGCGGCAGATGCGGCCTTGCCCGAAGGCGTTTACACGGTGAGCATCACCGCCTCCAATGCGGCCGGAGCTACCAACTTTCCCAATGTGTTTACGGTGGCTGCGGTGCGTACGCCCCGCGCCCCCTCGGCTCTGCGCTACGCCCCCGATAGCTTGGTGGTGAACGAGGGCACGGCCGGGCAGTCGGTAGCGCCCACCGTGAGCGGCACCACGCCCATCAGCTACGCGGTGGCCAGCAGCCCCGTTACCAGCCTGGTTGCCATCAGCTCACAGGGCGTGATTTCGGCTCCGGCGACGCTGCCCGCGGGCCGCTACGTGCTGGCCGTGACGGTCACCAACAGCGTGGGGGCCGTCACGTTTCCCAATGCTTACAAAGTGGTGGTGAAGGCCCGGCCCCCGGCCAGCCTCACCTACGCACCCAACTCCCTCAACCTGGTGCGGGGCACAGCCGGCACCTCGGCCGTGCCTACCATTTCGGGCACGGCCCCCATTACGTATGCCGTGAGCAGCAGCCCGGCTACTACCGGCATCACCATTAATGCGCAAGGCGTTATATCGGTGGCGAATACCGTGGCGCCCGGCACCTACGTGCTGGCGGTGCAGGCCACCAACGCGGCGGGCACGGTGGCTTTCCCGGCGGCTTTTACCGTGGTGGTTTCGGCAGCGGCTACCGCGCCCAGCGGCCTGGTGTACTCGCCCAACACGCTCAGCCTGACGCAGGGCAGCGGCGGGACCTCGGTGGTGCCCACCATCAGCGGCACCACGCCCATCAGCTACGCCCTGACCAGCTCGCCGACGGCCGGCAGCAACATCACCATCAATGCGAGCAGCGGGGTCATCACCGTCGGGGCGGGGCTGGCGGTGGGCACCTACAGCCTCACGGTGGCGGCCACCAACAGCGTGGGCACGGTGTCGTTCCCCAGCGTGTACACCGTGACGGTGACCGGGGCCGTGCGGCCCGCCAGCCTGGCGTATGCGCCGGCTTCGCTGACGCTGGCGCAGGGCAGCACGGGCACCTCGGCCGTGCCCACCATCACGGGCACGGGCCCCATCACCTATGCGCTGAGCGTGTCGCCGGCAAACGCCGGCATCACCATCAACAGCAGCACGGGCGTGATTTCGGCGAGCAGCGCCGTGACGACGGGCACCTATTCCGTGAGCGTGACGGCCACGAATGCGGCGGGCAGCACCACCTTTCCGGGCGTATACACGGTGGTGGTGGGCGCGGCGGCCATCACCTTCACCAACAACGTGCGGCCGCTGGTGGTGAGCTACTGCGGCAACTGCCACACCGGCGGCGGCCAGACCAACTACACCATTTACGCCAACGCGGTGGCCAACATCACCCTGATTCTGGACCGGGTGCAGCGCTCGTCGAGTACGCCAGGCTTTATGCCCAAAAACGGCAGTCCGCTCACGGCCGCTCAGGTCACGATGCTCCAGCAGTGGCAGGCCCAGGGCTTGCTGCAATAACCGCTTTTTCATGAAACGCTTCTCCCGCCTGATGGCCGCCGTGCTGGCGGCCGGCCTGCCGCTGCTCAGCGGCTGCTACTTCGACAACGAAGCCAAGCTCTACGGCGCGCCCGCGCCCTGCGATGCGCCCACGGTTACTTATCTGGCCAACGTGGGCCCCGTGCTCAACACCCACTGCCTGGCCTGCCACGGCACCACCACTTACGCCAACCTGGGCGGCAACCTCAACCTGGCCACCTACGCCGGCGTGAAGGCCGTGGCCGATAACGGCGTGCTGCTCAAAAGCATCAAGCACGAGGCCGGCGCTTCGGAAATGCCCAAAAACTCGCCCATGCTCAGCGCCTGCGACATCGAAATCATCAGCAAATGGGTGGCAGCCGGCGCCCTCAACAATTAATTTTCCCCCGCATGAAGAGTCTCGAATACCACGTGAAAATCGTTTCTGCCCTGGTGTGCGCCGGGCTGGTGCTGCTGCTGAGCTTGGTGCTCGTGACGGTGGCCTGTGCCCAAACCACCCCCGCGCCGGGTGCCGACCTCGATAAGATGCTCGACGGCCTGGACGCGCCCAAGCGGCAGGACGTGACCGGCACCTTCAAGGCCGGGCGCGTCATCAACCTGCAATCGGTGGAGAAGGCCGCGCCGGGCACCCTGGAGTTTGTGATTTCGCACCGCTTCGGCCCCTTGAACGGCGGCGCCTACCAGCTCTGGGGCCTCGACCAAAGCACCATCCGCATCGGCCTGCAATACGGCATCAACCGGTTTTTGAGCGTAGGCGTGGGGCGCAGCAGCTACCAGAAGGCCTACGACGGCTTCGCCAAAGCCACCTTGCTGCGGCAGTCCATCGGGCCCGGGGCCGTGCCCGTGTCGGTGGTGTATTTCGGCAGCGCGGCCATCAACACGCTCACTTTTGATGACCCCAGCCGCGACAACTACTTTTCCTCGCGCCTGGTGTTCGTCAACCAGCTCATCGTGGCCCGCAAGGTGAGCGAGCGGCTGTCGCTGGAAATTGCGCCCACCGTGCTGCACCGCAACCTGGTGGCCACCGAGCGGGACCAGAACCTGGTGTACGCCGTGGGCGTGGGCGGGCGGCTCAAGCTCACCAAGCGCACCTCGCTCAATGCCGAGTACATCTACCGCGTGCCGCCTAAATACCCCGACGCCGCCAGCTACGCCAACTTCTACAACTCGCTCTCCGTGGGCTTTGATATCGAGACCGGCGGCCACGTGTTCCAGTTTCACCTGAGCAACTCGCTCTCGATGATTGAGAAAGGCTTCATTGCCGAAACCACCGACTCGTGGGCCACCGGCGGCATCCACCTCGGCTTCAATATCTCGCGCGATTTCGTGTTGCACCGGCCCCGGTAAGCCGCCACGTTCCTGGTTTTCTTTCTATCCTAATCTGTCATGAATCGTCGCCTGTTATTCCTGCTGCTTGTCCTCGGCGCTTTTGCCCAAATCCCGGCCCGCGCCCAGGGCAAATACACCTTCAGCAAAGGCACCGTGCGCTTCTTTTCGGCGGCCCCCGTCGAAAACATTGAGGCCAGCAGCACCGAGCTCAAGGGCGTGCTCGATGCCGATGCCCACACCTTCGCGTTTCGGCTGCCCATCACCTCGTTCGTCTTCCCGTCGGGGCTGATGCAGAGCCATTTCAACGAGAATTACCTGGAAAGCGGTAAGTTTCCCACGGCCGGTTTTCGGGGCACGCTGCAAGGGCCGCTGGACCTGAAAAAGGACGGCGACTACCCCGTCACGGCCACCGGCGACCTCACCATTCACGGCGTGGCCACGCCCCGCACCATTCCCTGCACCGTCACGGTGCGCAACGGAGTGGCCACCGTGGCCAGCAAGTTCACCGCCAAGCTGGCCGACCACCGCATCGAGGTGCCCACGCTCATGTTCAACAAGATTGCCGAAGTCGTCACCATCACCGTGGACGGCACGCTGGCACCCTTTGCCGCTCCCGCCTCGGCCGGTCGCTAACAGGTCACCAGCTCCGGTCCGACTGCCCTAGGCGGTCCGACCGGTCGAAGCAACAACGATTTCGTTCTGACGACAACCGGTCGGACGCCTACGGCGGCGGACCGGCAAGCGAGACCCTTCCGAAACAGCTTCTTTAGTAGTCAGCCGCCTTCGCTATCATTTTCGCATCATGTTGGCATAATAAGTTTGTCTCATTCTTCAACCGATTCAACTTCAATTCCCATGAAAAGAACCCTTGCTTTAGCCGTTGCCCTGCTGGGCTCGTTTGCCGCCCTGGCCCAGGCACCGGCCCCCTCCTCGGCTACCGCCAACGCCCCCAAAGCGGAGCGTGAACACAAAGTCAAAATCAAACAGCACGACGCAGAGGGCGACGATGACCGCGACGGCGACAAAGCCGGCAAGCCGGCTAACCACGGCCAGAACGTGAGCACCTTCACCAAAACCACGTCCCTCACCGGCGCCGACAAAGGCGCGGCCGTGAGCACCGTGGCCCGCAGTGGGCGCGGCATCGACCATGCCACCCGCAGCGCCCGTGGCGAGCACAGCCATGCCAGCGGCCACCTGGGCGGCGGCCACGTGGCCAACTCCCACGCCGGCACCCACGCCCACGGCCACTAAACCCCCCGCCGTACTTGCGCCGGCCGTCCTCCTGTAGTTGTTCGGGAGTGCGGCCGGCTTTGTGGCTTAGTGCCTGCCCCGGCTTTTTTGCGTTGTAATTTGCTTCCTTCTATCCTGCCGGGAAACCGGGTTTGATTATCATGAAAACTGTAATTTGCTTTCTTTCCCTGGGGCTGCTGGGGGCTGGCCGGGCGCAGGCACAGGCTGCCCCCGGGGTTGCCCAAGCCGCTCAGCCTGTGGCGCAAGCCCCAAGCCAGACCACGCCCGGCGCCGAGCCGCCAGTGAAAGCCGTGCCCCAAACCGAGCGCAAAAGCAAGCCCGAGCGCGTGGACGATGACAACGACGGCACCTCCGAAACCCCCTCAGCCCGGGGCAGCCGGCCAGAGCGTAGCGCGCGCGGGGCCCGGGGCAGCCGAGACGCTGGGGGCGCGGGCCGCGGTGCGCGCGGCGCGGGTGGGGTAGGGGCCGGCCGCCCCGCCGGCGTGGGCCGGGGCCATTAACCGCTTTCGACCCTCCGCTTATGCTATTTTTACGCCGTGCCGGCTTCGGGCTGATGGTGCTGTTGGCGAGTTGCCTGGGCGGCTATTCGGCCAGCGGGCAGGACGTGGGCAGCAGCCAGTCGGCTGGCAGCCCCACCGCCCCCGCCACCGACAGCAACCCCGCCCCGCACGGCGGCTTCACGGCGGCCCTGAGCTACGGCAGCAACTCCTCGTTTTTCGGCCGCACCCAAACCACGCGCTACCCCTACACGGCCGGCGAGCTCACCTACAAAAGCCGCTTTGGCGTGTGGGGCTCGGCCGTGGGCTACAACCTGCTCAACACCGGCAGCACCCTGGACGAAACCGACCTCTCGCTGGGCTGGGACGGCGACCTCTCGAAGAAAGTGGATGCCTCGGCGAGCTACTCGCGCTTCCTGTTCGCGCCCAACAGCCCGCTGGTGAAGTCCAGCGTCAACAACTCTTTTGATGGCTACCTGGGCTGGGACTGGGGTTACGTGTACACGCGCCTGAACGCGGCCTACCTGTTTGGTGAGACGAGCGACGGGTTCCTGGTGCTCGACAACTCCCGCAACTTCGAGTTCGAAAAGGTGTTCACGGCCGAGGACTACGTGTCCATCGAGCCCCGCATCAGTGCCACGGCCGGCACCCAGCGCTTCGCCGAAACCAGCCTGGTGCAGCAGGTGCAGCGCGGCAACGGCCACGGCAACAGCGGCAACGCCGGCAAAACCACCACGACCACCACCACGACCACCCGCTTCCAGGTGCTCAACTACGAGCTGCGCGTGCCCGTGACGTACTCGCTGGGCAAGGTATCGGTGCAGGTGGCCTGGCGCTATTCCATCCCCGTGAACCTGCTGCCCGAGGATGCCTCCGGCGCCCGGTCCTACTTCACCAGCAGCCTTTCGCTGAACCTGTAGCCCGCTATTCCTTCCCGCCATGACCGTTCTCATTGTCGAAGACGAGCGTACGCTGGCCCGCGAGCTGGGCATCTTCCTGCACAACCACAGCTACCTCTGCACCGTGGCCCGCACCGCCGCCGCCGCCCGCGCCCAGCTGGCCGACACGCCATTCGACTTCGTGCTCCTCGACCTGGGCCTGCCCGACGGCGACGGCCTCGACGTGCTAACCGAAGCCAAGCAGAACGAGCTGCAGGCCGCCGTTATCGTCCTTACGGCCCGCGGCGCGGTGCAGGACCGCATCGGCGGCCTGGAGCTCGGCGCCGACGACTACCTGGCCAAGCCCTTTTCGCTGCCCGAGCTGCTGGCCCGCATGCACGCCATCACCCGCCGCCGCTTTGGCCTGCACAAGCCGCTGGTGCCCTGCGGCGCGTTCGAGTTGGACTTGCAAAACCGGCGCGTGCTGCACCAGGGCCAGGAAGTGAGCCTCTCGGTGAAGGAATTCGACATGCTGAGCTACCTCGTGCTGCACAAAAACCGGGTGCTCACCCGCCTGCAGCTCACCGAGCACATCTGGGGCAACCTCTCTGAGGGCGGCTTTGACTCGAACTACATCGACGCCCACATCAAAAACCTGCGCAAGAAGCTGGGCCAGCACGCCGACACCGACTGGCTGGAAACCGTGCGCGGCCTGGGCTACCGGGTGCGGCTGTGAGCGGGGCAGCACCGCTGCGATATTAGCACGTCATGCCGAGCGTAGCCGAGGCATCTCGCGTGCCCCACTACTTCTTTCCTTTCGATTGAATTACTACCCCACCCGAGATGCCTCGGCTGCGCTCGGCATGACGTTCTTGCCTGTCAGGACGCTCTTTTGACCCATGAAGCTCAGCACCAAATTCTCCCTTTTCAACGCTTTTTCGCGGGTGGCCATTCTGCTGCTGCTGGTGGTGGGGCTGCCGCCGGTGATGAGCCGCCTGGCCCTGCTGAGCACCGACCAGCGCCTGGCCCAGAAAAAGGAGAAGGTGTTGCGCCTGATTCGGCGCAACGGCATTTCGGCCTTTATCGAAGGCGGGCAGTCGTCGTACGGCAGCTACAACCTGCTGAAGGAGGAGTTTATTTCTTTGGAGACCATTGTGCCGGGGCCGAAAATTGACGTCATCGAAGACTCGAAGCGGGCCGTGGAGGACGAAATTGTGGAGTACCGGGTGCTGAGCTACTCCTTCGCTCAAAATGGCCAGAACTACCTGCTCGAAATCGGCCGCAGCACGGGCAGCATCGGCGAAACCGAACACAACTTCCGCCGCTACGCCCTCTACCTTCTGCTGGTGGGCGTGGCCCTGACCACCCTGGCCGACCTGGCCTTTTTTCGCTACCTGCTCGCGCCGTTCTATACCATCATCCGGCAGCGGCTGCGCAACAGCCACTACCCGCCCGCCTTCGATTTTGAGCCGGTAGCCACCAGCACCGACGATTTCCGCTACCTCGACGAGAGCCTGCGCGAGATGATGGCCACCATTCAGGCCTCGTTCAGCAAGGAGCGCAAGTTCATCGCCGACGCCTCGCACGAGCTGCTCACGCCCCTAGCGGCCCTGCAGTACCGCTTCGACAACATGCTGGCCGACGAGAGCCTGTCGGAAGAAAACCAGCTGCGGGTGGTCGAATCGCAGCGCACCGTGCACCGGCTCCGCACCATTATCAAGTCCCTGCTCATGATATCCAAGATTGAGAACGACCAGTTCACCCGCACCGAAACCGTGTCGCTGGCTGCGCTGGTGGCCGAGCTGTCCGAGGAGGTGCAGGACCGCCTGGAGGCCCGCCACCTGACCCTGCACCAGGAAATGCAGCCCGATTTCATCGTCACGAATTGCAACCGCGGCCTGCTGTTCACGCTGCTCTTCAACCTGGTGAGCAACGCCATCAAGTACAACCGCGAGGGCGGCCTGATTTACGTGCTGGGCCGCCCCGCGCCCACCGGCGGCGGCTACGTGCTCGAAGTGCGCGACACCGGCCAGGGCATCAGCAAGGCGCAGCTGCCGCAACTGTTCCACCGCTTCGACAAAGGCGCCACTGCCGACCCCGACAGCTACGGCCTGGGCCTGAGCATCGCCCGCACCGTTGCCGACTTGCACGGCATCGGCATCGAGGTGAACTCGATTGAGGGCTTGGGTACGTCCTTTCTGCTCTCGTTTCCGCCCGCTCGCCGTTAGCAACATCCGGCGATTTTAGGGGAAAAAGCCGCGCTTTGGCGAGCTGCCGCGTAGCAAGAGCGGCAAGTCCAACCGCGTGAAAGACCTGCGCACGCTGGCTTCGCGACCTTTGCATCGGCCCTCATCCACTCGTTGCCACGCGGGTATGAGCGTGGGCAGCAACGACAAACTGATGGACGGCTCGGGCTTTGCCGTGGCCGGCGTGGTGCACGAGGACGAATGCGTGGTGCCCAAGTGGATGCGCCAGGACCCGCAGATAGTGGCCGTGGAGCAGTGGCTAGAAGCCAAGTGCCTGCGCGGCTATGCCGAGGGCGGGGCCACCGGCGGGGTCGCACTGCCGACGGCCAACGCGGCCCCGACCACCGATGGCGAGTTGACCTGCGCCGTGCTTGTGCAGTTACCGGAGCAAGCCAAGCGGCAGACCGAGCAGTTGGCCGACGTCAAAAGCTGGCAGGCCCGGTTGGCGGCGTACCTCAACCTGGCGGAGCTGGAGGCGGGCCAGTCGGAGCGCAAGCAGGTGCAGCTGGAGAACGGCATCCGGGCGTAAATCCGGTGTTCAAATTACTCCCTGAAAAAGACCTCGAAAATCTGCGTTTTCGGGGCCTTTTAGCGGGTATCGGAAAGTGTTCAAAGAAGAAATCTAATTTGAACGGAGGCTAGCTAACTTGAACCACCAATCTGTTGGATGGGGGCTCTGCGCAACGTTTCGGGTGGAGCTCCAACGGGAATGGTGCTGGTTACTCTACGGTCAGGCGCAGGGCTGTGCTGCCCGTGCGCACCAGGTACACGCCGGTGGCAAAGCCATGGGGCAAGGCCAGGTGAGTCGTGCCAGCCGCATCGGCCGGGATTGCCAGCACCAGCCGCCCCACGGCATCAAACACCGTGACGGCCGCGCCGGGCTCCGCGCCGATGAGCGTGGCGGCCTGGGTTGTCGGGTTCGGGAACAGGGCCAGCTCCGGCTTCCCACTTACGGCCACGGTCCGTACCGGCGAGTAGCTGAAGGTACCATCGGTATCGACCTGGCGCAGGCGGTAGTACACCAGGCTGGTGCCGTAGCGGGCAATGGCGGGGTCCACCAGCTGGTAGTCGTGGGGCTGGGCGCTGCTGCCGTGGCCGGGCACCAGGCCGATGCGGCGGAACGTACGCCCGTCGGCGCTGGCCTCCACCTCAAACCGGTCGTTGTTTTTCTCCGATGCCGTGGCCCAGCGCAGCAGCGCGTCGGCACCCTGCGGCTCGGCGGTGAAGCGCACCAGCTCCACCGGCAGCGGGTTGGCGCTGGCAGTGCTCAGGGTGAGGCGGCCCAGCGCGGCCGTGGCGAAGGAGAAGCTGCGGGTGGCCCCGCTCACGGCGGCGGCCTGCGGGCTGCCCGTGGCGGCCCAGGCGCTGCTGCCCAGGTCGGCGCGCCAGGCCTGGGCGGGGTTGAAGCTGGTGAGGCCGTTGTCGTCGTCGGCCAGCCAGCTTAGCGTGACGGGCACAGCGGCGCTGGGGGCCGTGGTGGTTTCCACGGTCCAGATGCGGTCGATGCTTTTGCCGGCGGCGTTGGGCAGGCTGGTGGCCCGGCTCAGGTTGTCCGTCAGCAGGCCGGCCGTGCGCGTGGCCGTCACCTGGCCCAGGCCACTGCGGTCCAGCGTGAGGCCGTGGCCGAAGTCGAGCACGCCGGAGCCGGCGGCGCGGATGATGCGCAGGTTACCTTGCACGTACTGGCCGGTTGTTTCCCCGCTCAGGGTGGCTCCGTCGGGCAGCGTAAGGGTGGCCGTGGGAGCGGTGCGCAACAGGCCGCTTTGCAGCGTGAGGGCGGTGCCCACCGTCAGGTCGGCGGGCAGGGCCAGGGTACGCTGGCCCACGGCGCCGGTGTTGTTGAGCACGAGCGTGGCCACGGTGGCCGCGCCGGGGGTGAATACCTGGTTGGCGGCGCCGTTGAAGAGCAGCGTACCGCTGGAGGCCAGCGTGCCCGCGTTGGTCAGGTCGCCGGTGAGCTGCACGGTGCCGGCGTTGGCCAGGGTGCTGCCGGCGTTGTTCTGCACCGCGCCCCCCACGTAGAGCACGGCCCCGCTGCCCACGGTGATGGCGCTGCCGTCGTTGGTGAGCGTGGTCTGGGCCAGGCCGGCCAGCGCGGGCAGCAGCAGCGAGAGAGTCAGGGCTATTTTCATGGGTACAATCAAGAGTAAGAACATTGGGGAAGGTGCTGGGGCAGACGGTCCGGTCCGGCACGTAATGAATCAATTACCACCGGGCCTGTGCGCCGGTCGCCTCCAGCCGCCGCAGGCGGGCCTCTAAGGCTTCGGTGGCGGCCGTGGTTTCAGCTTTTAGGGCAGTATTTTGCTGCTTGAGGGCTTCAATCTGGGCCTGCTGCTCCTTGATGGCCTCGATGAGCACGGGCGTGAGCTGGGCGTAGTTCACGCTCTTGTAGCCGTCGGCGTCAGTAAATACCAGTTCGGGGTACACCTTTTCCAGCTCCTGGGCGATGAGGCCCACCTGCCCGGCCCCGGCCACCCCGCCGTGGGCCACGCCCCACGACCACAAGTGCCACCTCGGCGAATACCGGGGTGCCTTCCACGGTCAGCAGTTACTCTACCGCCAGGCGCACGGTGGTAGTGCCGCAGCGCACGGCGTACACGCCGGCCGGCAAGCCCGCTAGCACGGTCGTGCCCTCGGCATCGGCCACGGCCGTGCGCACCAGCCGGCCCAGCGCATCCAGCACCTGCACCGCCGCCCCCGCCGCTGCCCCGCGCAGCGTGGCCACGCCAGCGGCCGGGTTAGGATACAGCACGAGACCCGCCCCGGCCACCACCACCGAGCGCACGGGCGAGTAGCTGAACGTGCCATCCTGGTCTATCTGCCGCAGCCGGTAGTAGAGCCGCGATGCGCTGGCCGGCAGCCGGGCATCGGCCAGAGCGTAGGCGCGGGGCCCCGAGCTACTGCCGGCCGCCGCCACCGTGCCGATGGCGGTAAAGGCGGCCCCGTCGGGGCTGCGCTCCACCTCGAAGCGGGCGCTATTGATTTCGCTAGCCGTGCGCCAGGCCAGCGCCACGGCCCCCGGCTGCGCCGTGGCCGTGAAGGCCACGAGCTCCACCGGCAGCGGGCCGGTCACCGTAAATACTGGCCCGTTGTACGCAGCCAGCGCGGCCGAGGCCACGCTCACCGGGCCGGTGCTGGCCCCGGCGGGCACCGTGGTGGTGGCCTTGTAGTCATCGGCGGGCGTGGCAAAGGCGGCCCCGGCCAGCGAGCCGAAGCTGAACCCGGTGGCATCCGTCAGGTTGGTGCCCCGCACGCTCACCACCGTGCCGGCCGGGCCGCTGGCCGGGTCGATGGCCACGATGGTGGGGAAGCTGCGCACGTAGTTGCTGGTAGTACCCGTGAGGCCGAATTGGGTCAGCGTGCCCGCGTAGCCTTTCCCGCTCAGGTCGGGCAGGGTGGTGAGGCCCGCGTTGTTACCCCCGGCCGCGCCCTCGTCGAAGGTGAAGTAGACTTGCAGGTTAGTCAACTCCTGCGCCACTGGGGTGGTATTGAACATGTCGGCCTGCACCTGCGCCGCCGTGAGGGCGGCGCTGTACACGCGCACCTCGTCGAGCCGCCCGGCCAGGTACTCGTTGAAGTTAGGCGAGCGGCCGAGGCGCAGGTTGCTGGTGTTGCTGGTGCTGCTAACGGCGGGGCTAGTGGTGGTAGAGGCGGTGAGGCCGGTCACGTCCACGCCGTTGAGGTAGGTTTTGAGGCTGGTGCCGTCCCAGGTGGCCGCTACGTGGTTCCAGGTGCCCGCCACCAGGGGCGTGGTGCCGGTGGCGTAGGTGAGGGTAGTGGTGCCGCCCTGCCACACCTGGGCCTCCACCAGCCCGTTGCGGATGAGCAGGCCGTAGTCGCCATCCTTGCGGATAATGGAGTTGGCTGCCGCCGCCGTCGTCCCCGCCGTCGCCCCCGGATTGAGGTACACCCACGCCTCCAGGGTGTAGGCACCGACGTTGAGGTGGGCCACCCCCACCGCCGATGGACTGATTGTCACCCGGTCGTCTACCCCGTCGAAGTCGAGCGCGTTGTTGGCGATGGACACGGGCGTGATGGTCATCGAGCCATCGCCGATGGTGGGCACGCGGGCGTAGCTGACGTATGTGCTGCCCGCCGGCAGCACATACGACGAGCCGCCGCCCCCCCCGCCCTGGCCGGAGCCATTGTTGCCACTGCCCGTGCCGTAGCTGCCCCCGCCCCCGCCGTAGTAGCCGCCCCCGCCGCCGCCCACTTGCAGACTAGGCGCGCCGTTGCCACCCGTGCCGTTGCTGCCGACACTGCTGGCGGCGTAGGCATAGCCGGGCGCGGTAGTGGTGGCGCCGCCGCCTTCCAGATTATGGAGGTTGTAGGCACCGTTACCCCCGGAAGGTGCGCCGCCATTGCCTCCGGGAATAGGCTGCGTGCCGCTGGTTGTGCCGCTGTTGTAGAAGAGGGTAACGTTGCCGCCCCCGCCCCCGGCCACGAGCAGGGCATTGCGGCTGGCCAGGTAGTCGCCGGTGCTGCCCACGGCCGGGTTGCGGCGCAGGTCGGTGGCCCCGCCGCCGCCGCCGCCGTTGAGCGAGGCACTGCCGCCCCCGTTGTAGCCGCCGTCGTTATTGCCGACGACATAGTAGCTGTGGCCCTGGCCGCCCACCTGCACGGTGAGCACTTCGCCGGGCACGACGGTGACGTAGCCCGTGGCCTGGCCGCCGTGCGAGTCATATTGCGAAACGACGTTGCTGCTGCCCCCGGCCCCGCCCTGGGCCACCACTTGCAGCCGGAAGATGCCGGCTGGCACGGTATAGTACTGGGGGCCGCCGGTGTAGTTGAAGGTGGTGGGGGTAGTGCTGGTTACGGGCGTAATGGTGAGCATGCCGTTGCTGTTGCCGTAGGCCGTGGCCGTGGTCACGCTGTATTGCACATTGGTGGCCGTGGCCGTGGCCCACGACGAGCCGCCGCCGCCAGCGGCCCCGTGATTGCCGCCGCCGGCGCCGCCAGCGGCCCCGCCGCCCCCGTAGTAGCCGCCGCCACCGCCCGCGTTGTAGCTGGTGGCGGTTGACCCATTGCCGCCAGTGGGGCCATTGCCGGGCACCCCGCCGCCACCGGGCGCGGCCTGCGTAGCCCCCAGGCCAGGGTTGGTGCCGTTAAATATACTCCCGTCGCCCCCGGTGGGGGTGCCGCCCGCGCCGCCGACGATATTGCCATAGTCGCTGCCCCCGCCTCCACCCGCTACCACCAGCGCGTTGCGGGTGGTGAGGTAGTCGCCGGTGCTGGTGGCCGCGCTGTAGGTGCGCCGCAAGTCGGTGGCCCCGCCGCCCGCGCCCGTTTGGGAGCCGTTGCCGCCCCCGTTGTAGCCGCCCGCCGGGGTGCCGGTGTTGCCCGAAGCCCCCTGGCCGCCCACCACCACGGTAAGCACCTCGCCGGCCGTCACGGGCACTACCGCCTGCACCACCGCTCCGGGGGCCAGGGCCGCGCCACCGTTGCTGTTGCCGAGGTTGCCGCCGCTACCGCCCGTGGCTACTACTTGCAGGGCCGTGATGCCTCGCGGCACGGTGTAGGTCTGGGGGGCACCCGTGTAGCCAAAGGTGGTGACGTTTTGGGCCAGGGCCGGGAGGGTGGCGGCCAGCAGCGCGGGCAGCAGCCACTGGCGTAGGGCGAAGAAAGGGCTCATACAAGCAATGGGAATGGCATGGCGAAAAGAATACTGCTGCCGGGGCTAGCGGCTGGCGTGGGCGGGGCTGGTGGCGGCCTCTAGCGCCCGCAGCCGCGCCTCGAAGGCTTCGGTGGTGGCCGTGGTTTCAGCTCTCAAGGCAGTGTTTTGCTGCTTGAGGGCTTCAATCTGGGCCTGCTGCTCCTTGAGGGCCTCGATGAGCACGGGCGTGAGCTGGGCGTAGTTGACAGCCTTGTAGCCGTCGGCGCCGGTAGACACCAGCTCGGGGTACACTTTTTCCAGTTCCTGGGCGATGACGCCCACCTGACCGGCGCCGGCTTTGCCGCCGCGCCGGATGCCCAGCGCGTTCCAGTCGTAGCGCACCCCGCGCAGGGCCAGCACCGAGGCCAGGGCCGCGCCGATGGGGCGCACGTGGGTTTTGAAGCGGGCGTCGGAGTTGGTGTTGAACGCCTGGGCGTTGACCGCGCCGTTCACGCCCAAGCCGTTTTCGGCGAACACCCGCACCACGCGGTTGCTACCCGTGCCCGCGCCGACGATGTCGAGCGAGCTGCCGTTGGAGAAGGTGCCGTAGCCGATTTTGCCCGCGCTCACCTCTTTGCCGCTGATGCCGGCCCCGAACTCCAGCGTGTTGGCGCCGTCGATTTTCATGTTGCCCGCCACGTGCAGCTTGGCGCCGGGCGTGGTGCCGATGCCCACGTTGCCGTTGTTGAGCAACACAAACTGGCTGGTGCTGGTGCCGTTGGCCGAGAGGTAGAGGTTGGCGGCGGTGGTGTAGAGGCCCACGTCGTTGCCGTTGCTGTAGTTGCGCTTCACCCCGTGGCTGGGGTTGCCAAAGTACACCGCCCCAGCCGTGTTATCGGTTTGGCCTACAGTAACGGCCGCGCTGGCATCGGCGGTGCGCACGTCCAGGGTGGTAACCGGGCTGGTGGTGCCAACGCCCACGTTGCCGCCCGTCAGGCTGAAGTTGTTACCCGCCTGGGTGATGGTAGTGGCCTGGCTCAGTGTGCCGCCCAGCCCCACGCTCTGCCCGGTTAAGGTGAGGCCATTACTGGCCGTAGTGGCGGGCGTGGTCACGGCGGCCGTGGTTTGCACCGTGTTATCGGGAAAGCGGAAGCCACCGGTGTTGCTGAATACCTGCCCGGCCACTTCCAGCGCCTGGGTAGGGGCGCTGGTGCCGATGCCCACGCTGCCGGTGCTGCGGTACACATTAGGGCCGCTTACGCTCCAGGTGCCGGGCACGTTCACAAAGTTGCGGCCATCGAGCACGGGAGTCGCATAGACCGGAGCCGGCGTAATCGTGAGGCTGCCATTAATGCTGTTGCCCGTTAACATCACGATGGACGAGCTGCCCGTGGGCGTCACCCACGACGAGCCCCCGCCCCCGGCGCCGCCCCCGCTGTACGAGCCGCCGCCGCCGTAGTAACCGCCGCCGCCGCCGCCGCCACTGAAGGTGGACGTTCCCCCGCCTTGCCCTAGGCTGCCGCCGCTGTTGCCGCCCGCCGTTTGGGTGCCGCCGGTGGCGCTAACTGTGGTGGGGCCGGTGTTGAACGTAGCCGTGCCGTTGCCGCCATTGGGCTGGCCGCCGGCACCGCCTTCTGAATAGTTAGGGGAGTATCCGCCCCCACCCCCGCCCCCGGCCACCAGCAGGCGGTCGGTCAGCGCCCCGCCGCTGACGCGCACGTCGGTGGCCCCGCCCCCGCTGCCGCCGTTCGTTGCCACGCTGCCGCCGCCGTTGTAGCCGCCAGCGGCTCCGCTGACCGTGTTGCTGAAGGCCCCGGCCCCGCCCACGCGAATCTGCAGAACCTGCCCCGGCGTCACCTGGAGTGTGGCCTGCACCCGTGCCCCAATCCCGCCCCGCTGAAGGGTGCCGCTGAAGTCGAGGCCACCGCCGGAGGCGCCCACCGCATCGACGCGCAGGCTGGTGACCCCCTCCGGCACCGTATAGGTCTGCACCGTGCCGGTATAGGCGAAGGCCTGGCTCGGGTTCTGGTAGGGCTGCTCGGTGGCAGCCAGGGCGGCATCCCAACTGGTGCCGTTCCAGGTGTTGAGCCTGTTGGTGGTGGTGTTGTAAACAACCAACCCGGTAGCCGGGCTGGCTATGGCATTGCGCTGGGCAGTGCTCAAGCGCGGGGGGAGCAGGCCCTTCGTGGTGCTGCTCACCTCCAGCGCCGCCGAGGCGGCCGGCGTGGTGCCGATGCCCACGCTGCCGCTGCTGCTGACGGCCACGCCGCTGCTGCCGCCGTTGCCCACCAGCAGGTTGGTGCCCAGGTTCAGGTTCTGGGTGGCGGTGTGGTTGCCCAGGTTATCGGCCGGCACCGCCACGGTTCCCCCGTTGGTGAGGCTAATGGTCGCACCGCTGATGCTGAGCTGTTGAGCGTCGAAAGCAGCCGTGGTTTGGACGCTATTGTCAGGAAAGCGAAACCCGCCAGCGCTGCTGAATACCTGGCCGTTCACTTCCAGCTTTTGGCCGGGGGTGCTGGTGCCCACGCCCACGTTACCGCCCGGCAGGGCCGTGAGCACCGGCAGGGTGATGGGGGTGGCCACGTAGGTTTTGAACGCCAAGTCCCAAGTGGCCGCGACGTTGTTCCGGCCGCCGGCGTAGGGGTCGTTGGAAGCGAACGCCACAAAAAGATGCGTCACGGCCGCGCTGGTTTGCAGGCGGTAGGTGTACTGCTGACCGGCAACTACGGCCACCGGCGTGGTCAGCACAAACGGCTGGAAGACGCCGTACACGTTGTTGAACGTGATGGCCTGCGTGGTGAGCAGGGCACCCCCCGTGCCTTCGCCCGCGTAAACACTCAGCGTACCGGGCGCGCCGTTGGCCCCGTTGGGCGACGACACATACAAATCAAGCTGCGTCAGCAGGCCGCTGATGCCGGCCGTGAACGACTGCCACATATCTGCGTCGCCCGTTACCGGGCCGGACGTTAGCTGCTGCTGGTCTACGCTCGTTGAGCTGCCCGTATTGGTCAGTTTAAAGGAATTACCGGCCTGGTCGACGGTCGTTGCCTGCGTTAGCGTTCCGCCGAGCCGGACATCCGGCCCGGTCTTGGTCAGGCCGTTGCTGGCCGTCACGGCCGCGCCCGCCGCCGTGGCAAGTTGCTGCCAGTTGGGGGTGGCCGGGGTGCCGGCGTTGTAGTAGAAGCCGGCCGTGCCCCCGGTCTGATACACAATAAGGCCCTTGGCCGGGCTGGCAATGGCCGTGGCATCGGCCACGCGCGGCAGCAGGGCACCCTTGCTGCTGCTCACGATGTCGAGCGCCGCCGATACGTCGGGGGTACCGGGGGTGCCGATGCGCACGCCGCCGGTTTGGGCCTGGGCGGCAAGGGGGGCGGCGAGCAGCAGCCCGGCCAGGAGCATCAGGCCCCGGCCCGCGCCGCGCCGCAGCGGCGCCGAAATAATGGAGAGATGCTGCATAAGAAAGCGGAACATGGGATTGGCGAAAAGCGAATGGGTGAATACTGCGTGGGGTAGCGGGGGCCAGCGTTGCCGAACAGCGGCGTCGCGGAGGAAGAGGTCATGCTGGCTTGTAGAGGGGTATGCCCAAAAATCAAGGCATGCGCCGGCCGGGGGGTGAGCCAAGAGGGGGCAATGCCCGGCCAGCGAAGCCACCACTGTCAGGTTTTCCCGCATGGGCTTGCCGCGTCCGTAGCCCGTCGTTGGGTTGGTGTTGGGGCAGTGGCCGCAACTGCTACACAAAATTCCTCACTTCCCGCCCAACGCGTGTGCACATCCCTGCCAATCTTGCACAAACTGAAGGTTGCGCTGCATTTTGGCAGAAAATTGCACATGCCCAGCGTGCCTGCTTCGTTGCTTCTGCCACTGTCGGGATTTCCCGCGCGTGCTTTTATTTCTCCCCACTCACGCGCTGCCCCAACCCAGCCCCCGGCGGCGCCACAACGCTCCCGGGCGCGCCGCCCGGCGCGGTGGTGACGGCGTACGGCGCACTGAGCCGGCCTACGCGGCGCGCTCAGGACGGGGTGGACGGTAGTCGCTGGGCCGGCGGCCAAACCGCTCGACGTAGAGGTCGCTAAAGTTCCTGGCCGAGCCAAAGCCCACCGCCTCGGCCACCGCCGCCACTGTGCCGAAGCCACCCGCTTCGAGCAGCAGCCGGGCCCGGTGCAGGCGCATTTCGCGCAGCCAGGCCGCGGGCGTAAGGCCGGCCAACTCGCCGAGCCGGCGGTAGAGCGTGCGCTCGCTCACGGCCAGCAGGCGGGCCAACTCGGGCGGGCCAAACCGCTCATCGGCCAAGTGCGCGGCCACGCGCGCCTGCCATTGCTCCAGTTGCTTGCCCGCCCCGGCTGGCGGCGGGGCTGGGACTTCGGCCCCGCTTGTCTCCGCTGCGGCTGGCGCGGCCACGACAGCCGCGGCCGGCTCTTCTACCACTTCCACCGGCTGGGCCGCAAATTGGCGGCGCACCTCGTGGCGGGCCAGCAGCGTGCGCACCCGGGCCAGCAGCTCGGCCGGGGCAAATGGCTTGGTCAGGTAGTCGTCCACGCCCACGGTGAGGGCGGTCCGGCGGTGGGCGTTATCGGCCCGGGCCGTGAGCATGAGCACGGGCACGCCGGCCCGCGCGGGGTCGGCCTTGAGGCGAGCCACCAGCTCCGTGCCGCTCAGGCGCGGCATCATGGCGTCGGTGGCGATGAGGTCGACGGGTGCTTCGCGGCTGAGCAGCTCCAGCGCCTCCTGGCCGTCGGCGGCGGTGAGCACCTCGTAGGTGGGGGCCAGTAGCTCGCTTAGGTACTCGCGCAGGTCGGGCTGGTCTTCCACCACCAGCACTCGCGGACGGGAGAAGTAAACAGGGAAAGGAGCGACGGCATTAACTGCGGTGGCTGGCTCTGCTACTTCGGCTTCCCCGGCTTCAAATCGCGCCGCTTGTACGGCATCACGTTGGGCTTGCAGCTGCTCGTGCGTCGCCACCTCCGCCGGAAAACGCAGGGTGAAAGCGGCGCCCTGCCCGGGCGTGCTGTTCAGCGTGAGCGTGCCGCCCAGCAGCTCGGCCAGCTCGCGGCTCAGGGCCAGGCCCAGGCCGGTGCCGCCTTGTGCCTGCTTTTGCGGGCTTTGGTAAAAGCGCTCGAACACGCGCTCCTGCTCGGCCGGCGCGATGCCGGGGCCGGTATCGCACACGGTCAGGGTGTAGTAGCCGTCGGCGGCGGGCAAGGCGGCCGTCAGGCGCACGGTGCCGCTGGCGGGGGTGTGGTTCAGGGCGTTGCCCAACAGGTTGGTCAGAATCTGGTCCACCTTGTCGGCGTCGAAAAACAGGTTCAGCTTCTCGGGCAGCGGCTCGGCGCCGTGCAGGGCCAGGCCGCGGGCGGCGGCCAGCGGGGCAAACGACGCCACTACCCGCCGCAGAAAGGGCGCCACGGCCGTGGGCTCGGGCTGCACCGTCAGGCGGCCGGCTTGCAGGCGCGTTAGGTCCAGAATGCGGTTTACCAGCTCGTGCAGGCGCCGGGCTTGGCGGTGGGCCAGGGCCACGGGCGCGCGCACGGCGGCCGGCAGCTTGTGCGCGGGGTTGCTCAACAGACCTTCGAGCGGGGCCAGCACCAGCGTGAGCGGGGTGCGCAACTCGTGGCTGGCGTTGGCGAAAAACTGGTTTTTCGCCGCGTCCAACTCGCCCAGGCGCTCGGCCTGGGCGTGCAGCTGGGCGGTTTGGACGGCTAGCCGCCCGTTCAGGCGGCGGGTAATATAGAAGGCCAGCGAAATGGCCAGCGCCAGCAAGGCCAGCAGCCCGGCGCCAGCTCCAGCCAGGCGCACTAGGCGGGCCTGCTGGCGTTCGCGCTCGGTGAGGTGGGCAATTTGGGTGGCCTGCTCGCGGGCGCGAAACCGGCCCTCGGTCGCGGCCAGGGCCGCAAACTGCTGGGCCTGCCGCAGCGTGTCGGTGATGCCCTGGGTGCGGCAGGCGTACAGGTAAGCGCTGTCGTAGCGGCCAACCCGGGCATAAGCCTGTGCCAGCAGTTTCGTGGTTTGGCTTAGGGAGAGGGAGCTGCGTAGCTGCTGATAACTCCGCCGCAGGGGCCGCAACAAGGTCAGCGCGACGACCGGCTCCCCCATGGCCAGGGCAAAGCCCGCCAGCTTCTGGCAGGACTTGCGCTGGGAAGTGGTGTGGGTTTCATGGGTGAGCAGGGCCACGGCCTCGGCCAGCAGGCGGCGGGCCCGTTCGGGATGCGCCGCCTGCTGCTGCCAAGCGGTTAGCCCCAGCGTTAAAGCCCGCGTCTCCGTGTAGGCAAAGTCTTGGCCCTGCCAAAGGGCCGTCGTCGTGTGGGCCGAAACCCCGTGCGGCAGCCAGGCACGGGCGCGGGCCAGCCAGGGGGCCGCCTTCGCGGGCGCTCCGGCCTGCAGCGCCAGTTGCGCCGGCACCAAGCTGAGGCCCGTGATTAGCAGGGCAACATTGGGGTCGGCGCGTCGGGCAGCGGGCGAGGTCCCCGCCTCCAGCAGGGCCGTGGCTTCGGCAACCAGGGCGGTGGCGTCGGCGGCGGGCCGGCGGCTGTGCCCCTCCAGCACGAGGGGCAGGTAATAGTTCAGCAACACGTCGGCCAGTATCACCCCCGCCCCGACCCCGGCGGGGAGTTGCTGTTCGTAGCGGCGGGCAGTGGCCAACGCGTGCTCGTAGGCGACTTCGGCCTGGGAATAGTTGCCCTGGGCCGCGTAAGTTTCGCCTATCAGGGACTGCATCCAGCTAATACCGGCCAAGATGCGCTGCTGCTGGTAAAGGTTCCGGGCCCGCTCGTAGCAGCGCAGGGCCTGCGGCAAGCGGCCTAAGGCGCGGTAGGCCGAGCCGGTATTGGCCAGAATACCGGCCAGCGGGGCTTCTCTCAGCCAGCTTATGGCGGCGGGCTGGGCCGTGGCCGGGGACGGCACCGAACTGCTGTCGAAGCCCGCCACGCGAAACTGCCGGGCCGCCTGCTGGTAGTAGTAAAGCGCGCTGTCGTAGTTGCCTCGCCAATAGTGCTGTATGCCGATGGTGTGGGCCAACTTTATTACCTCCGTCGGCTGTTGCTTGCTTTGCCGGACACCGGCCAGCCGCCAGGCTCTCCCCAGGTAATGGAACGCGGAATCGGGGCGGTGCAGAGCTAAAAAATCATTCGCCAAGCGAACGTACGCCAGCAGCCGGGCCAGCGAGTCGGCAGGCCAACGGGTGCGGGTTGCTTGCAGGCGGGCCAGGTCGGCGGGCCGGAGTGGTGGCAGGGCCAGGGAGCGGGGCCGCGGGCGCAGGGTATCGGCGCGCCGGCTGGCCGGCGCGCGCTGTACGGAGTCGTGGCGGGCATCCCCGTGTGCTTGGGCCACGCGCACGGGCGGCATACCGCGCAGGTCGTGGGCGGGGGCCGCCGGGCGGGAGCTGGCGAATGCAAGCCCAGGTAGTAGCAACGCGCCAAATAGCCAGCGAATCAAATTTTTTCGGCGGCCCGGACCAGCCAACTGCTGGAACAGCTCTAAAACAAAGTGCATAACGGCTTCATAACAAGCGCGGTGCGCGGGCCTAAGAGGCGTCAAAAGTATGTCTCAATCTTGTTGTTTCGCGCCTCTTTCACCGGTTAGGCTCAATGGAGAACGGCGGCTGGCTTACGTGCTCTGCGATGCAGCGCGCCATGATTTCTGCACCAGCGTCGCTTGCAAGCGGTTTTGGCCCAAACCGGATTCCCAACGCCTTCACCTGCTGCTTTTCCTGCGCTGCCGCTCACCATTTCGAGGACTGCCGATACGTCGGGTGCTGTGGTGCCGATGCCTACGTTGTTGGTCTGGACCTGGGCCAGCAGCGGCGTACCCAGTAGCAACCCGGACAGAGCAGAAAGACTGGCTGGAGCCTTCGCAGAAGCAAGGCGTCAAGGAAGAAAAGGTCTTCATCATTTATAATAACGAGAGTGTCAAAAAATGAAAGCTAGCGGCAGCAGGTGGGTAAACTCACGGATGGGTGAGGTCCAACGAAGCCGTTTCGCCCGGGCTTTTACGCAGGGTACTATCTCGCCCAGATTCCATCGTTGGCCCTGCCTCCAGGGGAGTCAGGCATGTGCCGACAGCCGCTAGCTCCTGCTTACATAAAGCTCCTAATTCCCACAACAAAGCATGTGCGCATTTCTGCCAATTTTGCACAAACGAGCATTTGTACTGCATTTTGGCAGGGATTTGCGCATGTTCAAGGGCCTAGCTCCGGGTTTCTCTAACAGTTGAGCTTGCCACACGGGCTTTGCCGCTGCCTGGCAGCCTGGCGGCGAGTTACACTTAGGGCATGCATTAATGACCGGAGAAGTGGCGGGGCCAGCGGGCGTAGCCGTGAAGGCCGTCAGCTCCACGGGCAGGGTGCTGGCCCCGGTGGCGGTAGAGCAAGCGCGGCCCCTGAAGGGGAGGGCAATTCCAACGGCTACATTGCCCGCGCCCTAAAAATACCTCCCAGCACGGTGGCCAAGTACATGAAATGACACGGAATAAATAAAAAAGGCCCTCAGTATTATACTGAGGGCCTTTTCTGTGGTCGTGTAAGGAGTCGAACCTTAAACCTTCTGATTCGTAGTCAGATGCTCTATCCAATTGAGCTACACAACCATTTCCCGTGTTGGGAGTGCAAAGGTAAGAAAGAGAAATCTGGCTTTACAAGCCGGTGCTGTAATTTCTGAGAACATTTTTTTGCTTTTTGCGCAAGGTGCTCACAATCAAGCTTGCTTTGAGGCGTTTGTGGTGCCTTTGTTGAGGGCCCGCTTCAAAGCCTGGTTAAAAAGGTAGTAGATGCCGAAAAATGAGGCCACCACCAGCGCTAGCAGTAGCAGCTTGCCGGTGGTGCCGGTGCCGGGGTCTTTCAAAAGCGTGAAAACGTCTTTGGCCTTGGTGCCGAGCCAGTAGAAGAACAGGCTGCGCGGCAACATCCCCGCAATGGAGGCCAGCAGGAAGGGCCCGCGCCGCACCCGCATGATGGCCAGCACAAACGTCATAAGCGCGAAGGGCGTGACGGGCGACACACGGGTGAGAAAAATCAGCTGCCAGCTGTCGGTTTTCAGCTCCTTCATTACGGCATCGGCCTTGGGGAAGTGGCTGAGGAAAGCCAGCATCTTGCCGTGGTCGAGAGTGGTGGCTATCTGGTAGCCCAGCAGCGCGGCCAGCGCATAGGCCACTACCATGCCCGGAAACCCGCTCCAGCCCAGGTAGAAGCCTGTTATCAGCACCACGGCGGTGGTGTTGACGAGCGAAAAGGCCATGGCGATGCCTACAATAATGAAGTAGAGCAGGCTTTGGGCGGTGGTGAGGTTTTCGAGGAATTGCTGGTTGCGGTAGAGCACAAACGTGAGCGAGGAGCTGCCCAGCAGCGGCACGGCCACCAGCAGTACCATCGACAGCAGCGTGGAGAAGTTTTTCTGGAAAAGCTCGCGCAGGAATCTCATGAAGGCAAAGGTGGTGAACAGCGCCGGGATGCCGGCTAACTGCCACGGGGCCGGCCGCTGTCGGCTAATACGTAAGGGCCCGCTCACTATGCCGAAAAAACTACCTTTGCCCCATGAAATTCGCCACCAAAGCCATTCACGCCGGCGTGCACCCGGACCCCGCCACCGGGGCCATCATGACGCCCATTTACCAAACCTCGACCTACGTGCAGACCTCGCCCGGTCAGAACCAGGGCTTTGAGTACTCGCGCACGCACAACCCCACCCGCTCGCAGCTGCAAGCCGCCGTGGCCGCGCTCGACAACGGCAAGCACGGCATCGCCTTCGCTTCCGGCATGGCAGCCATCGACTGCGTGATGAAGCTGCTCAAGCCCGGCGACGAGGTGATTTCGACCAACGACCTCTACGGCGGCAGCTACCGCCTCTTCACGAAAGTGTACGAGCCCTTCGGCATCAAATTCCACTTCGTGCCCATGCACGACATGACCGCCGTGCGCGCCGTGGTGAGCGAGAAAACCAAGCTCATCTGGGTCGAAACGCCCACCAACCCGCTGCTGAACATCATCGACATCGCGGCCGCCGCCCAAGTTGCCAAGGAAGCGGGTGCCCTGCTGGCCGTGGACAACACCTTCAGCACGCCCTACCTGCAAACGCCCATGGATTTGGGGGCCGACATCGTGATGTACTCGCTCACCAAGTACATGGCCGGCCACTCCGATACCGTGATGGGCGCGCTGGTGGTGAACGACGACGAACTGCACCAGCGCCTGAGCTTCTACCAGAACGCCTGCGGCGGCACGCCCGGCCCGCAGGACTGCTTTCTGGTGCTGCGCGGGCTGAAAACGCTGCATATCCGCATGCAGCGGCACTGCGAAAACGGCCGCGCCGTGGCCGAGTACCTGCGCCAGCACCCCAAAGTGGAAAAAGTGTACTGGCCCGGCTTCGAAAACCACCCCAACCACGCCGTGGCTGCCCGCCAGATGCGCGATTTCGGCGGTATGATTTCCTTTGTGCTCAAAGGCGACCGGCAGGAAGACGCCATTGCCGTGCTGGAGAAGTTCCAGTACTTCACCCTAGCCGAAAGCCTGGGCGGCGTGGAAAGCCTCTCGGGCCACCCCGCCACCATGACGCACGCCAGCATCCCGGCCGAGCAGCGCCGCAAGTCGGGCCTCAGCGACTCGCTCATTCGCCTGAGCGTGGGCATTGAAGACGCCGAGGATTTGATTGCAGATTTGGCCCAGGCCATTGGGTAGGGTAGAGCAGTTAAAAGTTAGAGCCATTTTGGCGTCAGTGGGAGTAGGGGCGAGGGCGTACCTGGTTGGCTTTACCTCTGCTTCGTTCAGCATATAAACCAACCTCTTGCCTGCCACCCCACGAAAAGCCAGCGGCTCTCAACGACTAGTGTTGCGACGGCTTCGCGTCGTCGCAACACCTTGGATTAGACCAATGCCCCAGGTACGTTACGGGTGGGAAGGCAGGCCTATATTTGACAGGGTTTTCCTTACCAATTTTTTCCTGTCTATGCGCACAACTACCCCTGCAAGTACCTGGCGAAGCCTTCGCGGCCTGCTACACACCCTGACGCTGGCCTTGCTGCTAGCCGGCCCGACCTGGGCCGCCACGCCGCCCACCACCAGCCCGCTGGCCACCCCGCCCGCCGCCGCTCTGCCGATGGGCCGGCCCCTGGCCGAAGCCCTGAACCCCGACGGTACCCTGCAAGCGGGCCTGCGCGGCTCCTTCGACCCCCACGGCTACACGCTGGGCACCGACGCGGCCACCGGCCGGCCCACCTTCCGCCCCGCCGGCACACTGGGCGCGGGCGATGAGCACTGGCAGGAGGGCTTCGACCTACCGGGCACGAATGGTACTGTATATGCTATGGCTCGAGCCGCCAATGGCGATTTGTACATCGGCGGCCTTTTCACCACGGCCGGGGGCGTACCGGCCAACAACTTGGCCCGCTGGAACGGCACAAACTGGAGTGCGTTGAGCGCGGGCATGAATGGCACCGTGAATGCGCTGGCCATGGACGGCAACGGGCAGCTATGCGCCGGGGGCGACTTCACCACGGCTGGGGGCGTGGCGGCGAACCGCATGGCCCGCTGGAACGGCACGGCCTGGAGCGCCCTGGGCACGGGTATGAATAACACCGTGCTGGCGTTGGCAGTGGACGGCAACGGGCAGATGTATGCCGGAGGCTTCTTCACCACGGCCGGAGGCACAGCTGCCAACCGCATGGCCCGCTGGAACGGCACGAACTGGAGCGCGCTGGATACGGGGATGAATAATGTCGTGGGCGCGTTGGCCGTGGATGGCAGCGGCAACGTCTACGCCGGGGGCGACTTCACTACGGCCGGAGGCACAGCTGCCAACCGCATGGCCCGCTGGAACGGCACGAACTGGAGTACGCTGGGCACGGGGATGAATAATCTCGTAAATACGCTGCTCGTGGATGGCAGCGGCAACGTCTACGCCGGGGGCGATTTCACCACGGCCGGAGGCACAGCTGCCAACCGCATGGCCCGCTGGAACGGCACGAACTGGAGTACGCTGGGCACGGGGATGGACAGTGGCGTGATGACGCTGGCGGTTGACGGGAGCGGCAACGTCTACGCCGGGGGATTCTTCAACACAGCTGGGGGCATGGCAGCCAAACGCGTGGCCCGCTGGAACGGCACAAGCTGGAGTGCGCTGAGTACGGGGATGAATGGCATCGTGTATGCGATGGCCGTGGTTAGCTGCGGCAACGTGTACGCCGGTGGCTATTTCACCACGGCCGGGGGTGTGGCGGCCAACTACGTGGCACGCTGGAATGGCACGGCCTGGAGTACGCTGGGCATGGGTGTGGATAGTGGCGTGCTAGCGCTGGCCGTGGACGGTAGCGGCAACGTGTACGTCGGTGGCCAGTTTATCACGGCCGGGGGTGTGGCGGCCAACTTTGTGGCGCGCTGGAACGGCACGGCCTGGAGCGCACTGGGCACAGGAATGAACAGTAACGTTCAGGCGCTGGCCGTGGACGGCAGCGGCAACGTCTACGCCGGAGGCAGCTTCACCACGGCCGGGGGCGTGGCGGCCAACTACGTGGCGTGCTGGAACGGTACAAGCTGGAACGCGCTGGGCGCGGGCCTGAATGGTACCGTGTGGGCGCTGGCCGTGGATGGTAGCGGGCAAGTGTACGTTGGGGGCGACTTCACCACGGCCGGGGGCAGGGCGGCTAACTACGTGGCCCGCTGGAACGGCACAAGCTGGAGTGCGCTGAGTACGGGCCTAAACGCTTCTGCGTATGCGCTGGCCGTGGACGGCAGCAGCAACGTGTACGCCGGGGGCTACTTTCGGACGGCCGGTGGAGCAGTGGCCAACTACGTGGCGCGCTGGAATGGTACGGCCTGGAGCGCACTGGGCACGAGCGCGCTGGGCGCGGGCGTGGATGGCACCGTCAATGCGCTGGCCGTGGACGGTATTGGTAACGTATATGCCGGGGGGCAGTTCACTACGGCCGGGGGCGTGGCAGCCAGGTTCGTGGCGTGCTGGAACGGCACGAATTGGAACGCATTGGGCACGGGCTTGGATAATTTCGTGTCAGCGCTGGCCGTGGACGGTAGCGGGCAGCTGTACGCCGGGGGGAGCTTCAGCATGGCCGGGGGGGCGACCGTCAGCCGCGTGGCCCGTTGGAACGGCACGGTCTGGAGCGCGCTGGGCACGGGCCTGAATGGTAGCGTGTTTGCGCTGGCCGCGCCGGGTACCAACCGGCTTTATGCCGGGGGAGGCTTCACGACGGTAGGCGACGGCTCGAAGGTGATGGCCAACTTCGGCATTTACAATAACGTGGTCCGGACGGGCACCACCCCGGCCGGGCTGGCCACCCAGGTGGCGGTGTACCCCAACCCGGCCGCCCGGTCGGTATCCGTAGAGCTGCCCGCCGCGCTGCGTGGCCAAGCCGCGACGGCCGAGCTGGTGGATGCGCTGGGCCGGGTGGTGCGCGCTTACGCGCTGCCTGCCAGCCCTGCCGCCCACGCCCTGCCGCTGGCGGAGGTGGCCGCCGGCGTGTACACGCTGCGTCTGCGCACGGCCGCCGGCCGCGTGAGCCGCAAGCTGGTGGTGGAATGAGCCCCGGCCGCGCCGCTGCTTCGGCTCCGGTCGGCAGCGCGGCCCAGCAGCATTGGGAGCTAGTGCCACTGCCTGGGAAAAATAGGAATACTGGTTATTCGGAATGCGTGTGCAAACTCCTCCCATCGAAACCCTGCCGCTCTTTCCGGAGCTGGACCGCCTGCTGCTGGAACTGCTGCGAGGTCTCACGCCCGAAGACTGGCAGCGCCCCACCCTGGCCCGGCAGTGGACGGTGAAGGACGTGGCCGCGCACCTGCTCGACGGCAACCTGCGGACGCTCTCGATGCTGCGCGACGGATATGCTGGCGAAGCACCGGAGGACTTTAGCTATGCCGGCCTCGTGGATTACCTCAACGGCCTGAACGCCGACTGGGTGCGGGCCCTGCGGCGCCTTAGCCCGGTCGTGCTGGTCGAGCTATTGGCGCAGTCGGGGCCGGAATACTGCGCTTATCTGGCTACCCTCGACCCCTGGGCCCCGGCGGCCTGGGCCGTGGGTTGGGCCGGCGAAACGGAGTCGCTGAACTGGTTTCACATTGCCCGCGACTATACCGAAAAATGGCACCACCAGCAGCAAATTCGTGCAGCCGTGGGGCAGACCGAGGCGCTGATGATGCCGGCGCTGCTTCAGCCTTTCCTGGCCACGATAATGCGCGGCCTGCCCCATGCCTACCGCGCCGTGCCCGCGCCGGAAGGCACGCGGGTGCAGGTCCGCATTGGCACGGCTGCGGGCGGGGTGTGGCAGCTGCTGAAAACGGCCAGCGCTTGGCAGCTTGCGCCGGCCGAGGCCGCGCCGGCTGCCGAAATCGTGCTCAGTCCCGATGTGGCGTGGCGCCTGTTTACCAAAGGCATGAGCCCGGCCGAGGCCCGGCCGCAGGTGCAGCTCAGCGGCGAGGAACGGCTGGCGGAAGCGGCGCTGGCACTGGTTGCCGTGATGGGCTAGCCTCAGGTGCCTGGCATTAAAAGCGGATTAATACCCAACCCAGCGTTTGCAAACGGGGTTTAAGGCCTGTTTATGCTTTAGGGCCGGCCAGCTGCTGGTGTTGTTATGATGCGTTTTATTCCTGCTTGGCATCGTTGGCGAGGGGTGGTGTCCGCGGTGGCACTCCTGGGGCTGACGGGCTGCGAACTGATTGAATTCAGTCCCAACGACCACCGCGTTCCGGAAGCGTTTACCAACCTGACCGCGAAAAACCTCAGCAAGCTGGCGGCCCGGCCGCTGCCAGCCGGCGACACGCTCCGGTTTGTCTTTACCGGCGATTCCCAGAAATTCTACGACGAAGCCGAGGCGCTGGTGGCCAGCGTGAATCAGCAGCCAGGCATCTCGTTTCTGGTGGTGGCCGGCGATATTTCTGACTTCGGCCTGGCCCGCGAAATGCAGTGGGTAGATGAAAAGCTGCGCCGCCTGGCGGTGCCCTACGTCACGGTCATCGGCAACCACGACCTGGTGGGCAACGGCCGCCCCACGTACGAGCATATTTTCGGCGCCTTCAACTATTCGTTTGTGTACGGCGACACCAAGTTCACCATGGTGGACACCAACGGCCGCGAGTACAACTTCGACGGCACGGCTCCCAACATGGCGTGGCTGCGGCCACAGCTCAGCACCCTCGACGGCGCCCGCCGGCAGGTGGTTATCTGCCACGTGCCGCCCACCAACAACGACTTCGACCCGGCCTTGCGGGTGCCCTACGTGGCGGCACTGCGCGAGGCCCCCGGCCTGGTGTTCGAAATGAATGGCCACAACCATTCCTACAGCATCGGCCAGCCCTACGAAGACGGGGTTACCTACGTCAATTCCGACGCTTTTTCGGAGCGGCACTACATGGTGGTCACCGTGTGGGGCGACCGGCAGTTTCGCATTAAACGGGTAGCATTCTGATGAAAAAAACGTTGCTATTGGCCCTGTTACTGCCCTTGGGAGGCACTTTTGCCGCCACGCCACCCGATACCGCTGCGGCCGGCCCGGCTGCTGCGCCGCGCCCGGCCCGGCCATGGTACCGCCCCGCGCATCTGGCCCTGCAAACCGGCGGTGGCCTGGGCATGGTGGCCGCCGGGGCTGGCTACGAATACGCAAAAGGCCGCCTCGAAACCGACGTTTTGCTGGGCTATGTGCCCAGGTACTACGCGGGCTCCACGCTCAGCCTGGCGTCGTTGAAATTTATGTACTCGCCTTTCCGGCTGCCGGTGGGGGAGAGGCTGCAAGTGGTGCCGCTCACGGTGGGGGCGTATTTCAGCTACACCCACGGCACTCTCAACGACGAGCTGAAGGGCCAGTATGCGAGCGACTACTACTGGTTTTCGACCGATACGCGCTACGGACCAATGCTGGGCAGCCGCGTTACGTTGCTGGGGGCGCCGGTGGCCGCCACGGGGCAGCCGCGCAAGCTTTCGGCCTACTATGAGCTGGGCACCAACGACCTGTACCTGGCCAGCTACTTCAACAACCGCAACGGCGGCTTGCGCTTTGGCCAGCTGCTGACGTTGGCGCTGGGGGTGAAGATGGATTTTTAGGGCGAGAGGCGTGCCTACTCAACGCGGGCCGCAAGCCAATCTGGGAGCGGACCAGCGGCGTACATCCCGCTGGCTTTTCCGATACCCCATGCTGCTGCGCCTACCGCTCCTCTTATTTCCGTGCTTTCTGTGGGTATTTCAGGGGTGCGCGGTTCAGCAACCGGCCACGCTGGCGGCTGAGCCGCGCACAGTCAGTGGCGCTGAGATAAGCTACCTGGCCCTGGGCGATTCGTACACCATTGGCGAAGGCGTGGGCCCTGCTGAGCGCTGGCCTGTGCAGCTGGCCGCGTTGGCGCGCCGCCAAGGCATTGCCTTGCAAGCGCCCGATATCATAGCCCGCACCGGCTGGACAACGGCCGAGCTGCAAGCAGCCATCAGCGCGGCCAACAACCAGCGCACCTACGGCCTGGTATCGCTGCTGATTGGGGTAAACAATCAGTTCCGGGGGCAGTCAGGGGTGCTTTATCGGCAGCAGTTTCGGGACTTGCTTCATACGGCCGTGCGCTTCGCCGGCGGGCGGCCGGGCCGGGTGTTTGTGCTCTCCATTCCCGATTGGGGCCAGGCGCCTTTTGCCCGGCGGTCGGGTGTTGAACCATCCATAGTCGGCGCCGAAATCGACCACTTCAACGCCGTGGCCCAGGACGAGTGCCACCAGGCGGGCATTGCCTACATCGACATCACGCCCCTGACCCGTGCGGCGGCCGGCGACGCCGCACAGTTCGCCCGCGACGGCCTGCACTATTCCGGCCCCCAAACGCAGCGTTGGGCCGCGCTGGCCCTGCCGGTGGTACGGGGCCTGCTGCCATAAGGGCCGGCCAGGATGTAACCCGAGGCGGTGGCAGTCGGTCAAGGGGCCAATGTGCGGCCGCGGCTATCTTTCGTCCGCAGGGCCCGCTCGTTCCTTCCCATCCATGAGAAAATACTTTCTATTCCCTTTTCTACCCCTGCTGGCGCTGGCCGTTCCGGGTGCCGCCCAAGACACTGAAATCATCGGGCGGGTAGGCGTGGGGCTGATGCAATTTGCCGGCAAGGACGCCGTGGCCACCTCCCAACTAAACTATACCAGCTACAACGGCTACACCGCCGGCTACACCAACAGCCCCTACGGCAGCCAACTGGGCACCGGCATCAGCCTGGCCGGGCGGCTGCAGCAGGTCAGCGCCTGGGGCGGCATGTTTGCTTTCGACCTTGGCTACGACTGGTTGCGCACCCACACCGGCATTAGCGCACTCAATTATTACGACGGTGTCTCGAATACTGCGCGCCCAGCCACCGGCACTATTTCGTTGGCATCCAATCACCTGGCTGCATTCCTGGGACTAGGTTATCGCTTGAAAACAGCTGTCGTCGACATCGACTTGCTGGCCGGCCCGGAAGTGGCCTATGCGTTTGACTTTCGCGAAAAAGGCAGCGGCACCTACGATGGCAGCCAGGCCTGGAATATCGACAACGACCGTTGGGAACGCCAGATTGTGGACCCACGCCTGCGGGGCGATGCCACGGTATGGTTCCATCGGTTTGGCGTAAATGCCAGCTATTCGTATGGCTTCAGAAACTACCAGAGCGGCGTGGTAGGCGCAAGCCCAATGGTGTATTCGCGCATTTTGCGGCTGGGACTGGCCTACCGGCTGCGGTAGCCCGCAAAACATGTGGACAAGCTATGCGTCTTACCCGAGCGCGGCCGCTGGCTGGCCGCGCTTAGCCTCCTCATTCCCGCATGCAACTTCAGGCCCGATACGACGGTAAAATTTACCATAATGCCCTTCCTACCAGCGTCAATCCGCCTTCTGGCTACGGCGCGCTGCTGAAACGCTACCTGCTGGGCAAGGAGGAACGGGAGCCCAAAGCGCCGCTCGGTCCTTTTCCGGCCGATGCGGCTGCGCTGGCATTGCCAGTGCCGCCCACCGCGCTGCGGGCCACCTGGCTGGGCCATTCCAGCACGCTGCTCGAAATAGACGGCCGCCGCATCCTCACCGACCCCGTGTGGAGCGAGCGGGTGTCGCCGTCCCAACTGGTGGGGCCGAAACGGTTTTTTGCGCCTCCGCTGCCGTTGGCCAGCCTGCCCCAACTCGACGCCGTGCTGCTGTCGCACGACCACTACGACCACCTCGACGAAGCCGCTATCCGGCAGCTAGGCCGCACCGGAGTGCCGTTTTATTGCCCGTTGGGCGTGGGCGCGCACCTGCACCGCTGGGGCGTGCCGGCCGCCAAAATCACGGAACTGAATTGGTGGGAATCGACCAAGCTGGCCGACGATTTTAGGCTGGTAGCCACCCCGGCCCGGCATTTCTCGGGCCGGGGCCTCACCCGCAACAAGACCCTCTGGGCTTCATGGTGCCTGCTGGGGCCGCACCACAAAGTATTTTTCGGCGGCGACTCCGGCCCGTTCGAGGAAGGCTTCCGGCAGATTGGGGCCGCCTATGGTCCCTTCGATTTGACCATGCTGGAAATCGGGGCTGCTGATGCCGAATGGGCCGATATTCACATGGGCCCGACTGTGGCGCTCCAGGCGCATCGGCTGCTGGGCGGCGGGCCGCTGCTGCCCTTGCATTGGGGCACCTTCAACCTCGCGTTTCACGCCTGGCGTGCCCCTGTGCAGCAACTCATTGCCGAAGCCGGCCCGGACGTGCCGCTGCTGCTGCCCGCGCCCGGCCAGCGCGTCGACGTAGCTGCCGGGTCGTTCAACTCGCAGTGGTGGCAGAAATAAGCCTGTATCTGGTCAAACACGGTCATGCAGAGCGCAGCGAAGCATCTCGCGTGCCTCCACTAACCAACACGATTGAATTACCACCGCACGCGAGATGTTTCGCTGCGCGCTGCATGACCGTGCGCTTGCTGCACAAATACCATCCAGAACCAAATAGCAACCTACCGGCCGCTATATGACAGGCGCGCTACTTGGCTTCCATCGAGGTTGCGAGCGAAATACAGGCCGGCTGCAATGCCAGCTTCTGGTCGCCACACCACATTGCCGCTGGCATCAGTGGCGAGGTGGGCTACTGTACGACCTAGCCCGTCAACAATGGCCACCGGCTGGCGGCCAGCACCCTGGAGCTGAAACCGGACCTCTTCCGAAAAGGGCGTGGGGTACGGTAGCTGGGCGAGATTCTGATGAGCGGGTTGCGTAGCGAGCACCTGCTGGGTCACCAGAATCGGCAGCGTAACGGCGGTGGCGCCGGCTGTCGGGCAGGCATTGTCGGCGGCCATGGCGGTGAGGGTGTAGCGGCCCAGCGGCTGCGCGGCCGGCACCTGCCAGGTAAGCAGGCCCTGGCCATTGCCCTGGTCCTGGAACGTCGCACCGGGTACCAGGCCTGCTACGTCACTAGTCAAGGTAAGTACTTGCCCGGCATCGGGGTCGGCGGCGGTGAGGGTGAGCGAAAGCGTTTGGCCAGGGTTTACGCGAATGGTTTGGCCGAGGAGCTGGCCGGTGGGGTTGCTGGTCAAGGCAACGCGGTTGAAGGCAGGAAGCTGATTATTACTCAGAGCCACCAGATACATAATGTCGCGAGTGACACTGCCAATCCGTTGCCAGCTACCATTCAGCCGTCGGTATTCGTCCACTCGTGCTGCTAGGTCATAGAAGCCCTGCTGGGTAGGACCTGCCAGCGTGAGCAGCTCTCCCGTGGCCGCGTTTAATTGAAAATGCGGCGCAACGGTACCGATGGTGCCCGTGGCACAGGCTGAAATCGTGGAAGCTGTGCCCAAAGACGGTACCAGTTGATACACCAGCGAATCCCCGTCACTGTCAAAGGCACTAAGGCTTTGGTGCAGTTGCGGCTGCGTGCTGCTAAGCAGAATGAGCTGGGTTGTAAGGAAGCGCGGCGAAGAATCGACCAATCCGGTGGTGTTATCCAATTCGGAAGACACGTAAAAATTCTGCTGCGATGACTGCGGTACGTTGATGATGTCGGAACGCCGGTTTGTGGCCTGGATGCTTAGCGTCCAGCGCGCCGGTGGCAGTTGAACATCGCCTTCCAGCGTCATGAGGCGGTAAGAAATCCCCACGCTCCCCGAACAGCCGTTGGTTTTCAGTACACTACTGGTAAGGGTCAGCAGGACCGTAAAGCTGCCGGGCAGTGTATTGCCGCACTCGTTCCGTCCGCACGTCACTATCACATTATTAGTCTGAATTACTGTGTTGGGGTCTCGAAACAAGCGTGCCGTGATGTGGTAGAGGTTGGGGTTGGCCACCGTGCCCACGTACTGATACGTTAATTCGCTGCCCAACTCGTGTGTGGCGTGAGCAATGAGCGCACTAGTCCAGCAAAAAAGGAAACCCACTACGCTGCGAAAGAGGAAAGACAAACGCATGACTCAGCTTGGAAAAGGGTAGAAACCAAACACCAGCCCGGCAACGGCTGCCGGGCTGGTGAAGATAGTAATAATCAAGATAATCCGACCTGTCGGAGCGCAATAATTTATTTGCCCGGCGCGGCCGGGGCCACCGGCGCGGCCGGCGTGCTGGAGTTGCTGTCCAGAATCTGAAACAGCTCGTTGAGCTTGGGCGTGAGAATGATTTCGGTGCGGCGGTTCATGGCCTTGTTCTGAGGCGTGTCATTGGCCGCTACCGGCACGTACTGGCCCCGGCCCGACGCCGTAACGCGCTCCGGCGAAACCCCGGCCGTGGTGAGCAGGCGCGCAATTTCGGTGGCGCGCAGGGCGCTCAGGTCCCAGTTATCGGTCATGCCGGCGGTGCCGCGCAGAATGGGCACGTTGTCGGTGTGGCCTTCCACCACCACGTTCACGTCCTTCTGCTCCTGCAGCACGGCGGCCAGCTTTTTCAGCGCCTCCTGGCCCTTAGGGTCCACTTTGGTAGAACCCGATTTGAACAGCAGCTGCTCCGAAAGCGACACGTACACCTTGCCGTCTTTCAGCTTCACCTGCAGGTCGCTGCTGTTGAAGCTGAGCAGGGCCTTGCTCACGCGGGCCTTTAGGTCGGCCACGGCTTGGTCCTTATCGGCCAGGGCTTTGGTGAGCTCGGTGAGGCGGGCCTCGCGGGTTTGCAGGTCGGCGGCGAGGCGGTCGTTGGCAGCCTTGCTTTTTTGCAGGGTGGTTTCCAGCTCGCCCAGCTCGGCTTCGCGGCGGGCCAGGTCTCTGGCCACTTTGTTGTAGTCGGACGACTTATTGGCCAGCTCCCGGTCGCTATTTTTGAGCAGCTTGTCGTAGCTGTTGTTCAGCTCGTTATACAGCATCCGGGTTTTGCGGTAGGCGTTGCCGGTTTCGGTCGAGTCCACCACGAGGCGCTTTTGGCTGAGGCGCAGCTGGGCGAGTTCGTCGGAGGCCTTTTGCAGCTCAGTGGTGGCGTTGCGCAACTGGCGCTCAGCGGCGGCTTTGCCTTCGGCGTCGGCGCGCTGGCGGGCGCTCAGGTCGTCGTAGCGCTTGGCCGTCACGCAGCTGTGGAGGACGGGGGCGGCGAGGAGCGACAGGGCCAGCAGGGCAGGGGAGAAGCGTTTCACAGAATGGACGAGGCAGTAAGCCGGGCCTTCGGCAACCGGACTGTCCGGCCGCGTTGGCGTGGCAAGGTAGCGCCGGAAGGGCATTGGGGGCGCATCCGGGCCAGCCAGTTGCTGCCGGGCGTTTCGTTTTCGGGCTATATTTGTTCACCTCCTTTCTATAGGCGCCTGCCTTGCCCGCGCCACCTGCTCCGTTCTTGCATGATGACTTTTTTGCTAACCCCAAACCCCTAAAACGAGGCTTTGTGTGCCCACGCGGCCAGGGTGAGCAAAGACCAGCCCCATCCGCCCGGCAGCTGCCCACGGAGGGCGTCGAATTATTGCATCCCGTCCAATGATGTGTACCTTAACCCAACCATCACGCTGGCGTAAACCTCAATGGGGCATGAGCTGCTTGCCGGCAGTAGTGTAAGGCAGAGCCCATGACTTATCTTTGACGCCCTGTTTATCAGTCACGGCAAGCCCGAAGCTTGCGGCACTCCCTAAAAAAATAAAAGCTGCTAGCCTTCCCGCTAACAGCCGAAAGCGAACATAAAATGGCCTGGTTTAAGCGCGTAGAGAAGGGCATCGTTACCCCTACTGAGCAGAAAAAAGAGACCCCCGACGGCCTCTGGTACAAGTGTCCGGAGTGTAAAACCGTGGCCACCATGGCCGAGCACAAGCGCCTGCTGTACGTGTGCGGCAATTGCGGCCACCACGACCGCATCGACGCGGCCGACTACTTCGAGTTTCTGTTCGATAATAACGAGTTTACCGAACTCGATGCCGACCTGACCTCCGGCGACCCGCTGCATTTTGTCGACACCAAGGCCTATCCGCAGCGCATTGTGGCCACCGAGCGCAATACCGGTCTGAAAGATGCCGTGCGTACCGCCCACGGCCTGAGTGCCGGCCAGCCGCTGGTGGTGGCGGCCATGGACTTCAAGTTCATCGGCGGCTCGATGGGCTCGGTGGTGGGCGAAAAAATTGCCCGCGCCATCGACTTCGCCCGCCAGAACCACATCCCCTTCCTCATGATTTCGCGCTCCGGGGGCGCCCGCATGATGGAGGCCGGCTACTCGCTGATGCAAATGGCCAAAACCTCGGCCAAGCTGGCGCTGCTGTCTGCCGCCGGCGTGCCCTACGTGAGCCTGCTCACGGACCCTACCACGGGCGGCGTCACGGCGTCGTTTGCCATGCTGGGCGACTTTAACATTGCCGAGCCGGGCGCGCTCATCGGCTTTGCCGGCCCCCGCGTCATCAAGGAAACCATTGGCAAAGACCTACCCAAGGGCTTCCAAAGCGCGGAGTTTGTGCTCGAGCATGGCTTCCTCGATTTCATAGTGGACCGCCGCGAGCTGAAGCAGCGGCTGGCCGACCTGCTGGGCATGCTCCGGCCCGATTCGGTGGCTGCCCCGGCGGGTAAGGAGCCGCGCCGTTCCTCCGCAAAAGCGCATTAGAACGCTGAAAAGCAGGTTTTTTTATTTCGGCACACTTCTTGAAAAACCCATTTCCGGTACCGGAGTGGGTTTTTCCCGTATAAGCTCCGGAATATCTTCACCCACTTTTCATTTTCACATGAACACTTCCAAATCTTTTCTTTCCGTATTGATGGCTTTCGTGCTGCTGTTCAGCTCGTGCGCCACTTCGCAGCAAGCCAGCACTACCCAGCCCGACCTCTCGACCAATAACGGCACCGGCGCCCGTAAAACCGGCATGAGCAAAACCACCAAAGGCGGCCTGTTGGGCGCCGGTGGTGGAGCCGTGATTGGGGGCGTGGTAGGCGGGCTGCTGGGCGGCGGCAAGGGCACGGCCATTGGCGCCATTGTGGGCGCCGCGGCAGGTGGCACCACCGGCGCCATTATTGGTCGGAAAATGGACAAACAGGCCGCTGACCTGCAGAAAGACATGCAGAACGCCAAGGTAGAGCGCGTGGGCGAAGGCATCAAAATCACCTTCGACTCGGGCATCCTCTTCGATACCAACTCGGCTACGCTGCGTCCGGCTTCGGAAACGGACATCACCAAGATGGCCGCCATTTTGCAGAAATACCCCGATACCAACGTGCTGATTGAAGGCCACACCGACAACTCGGGTAGCGACGCCATCAACCAGCCGCTTTCCGAGCGTCGGGCCCAGGCCGTGGCCAACTCCACCATTGCCAAAGGCGTGGCTTCGAGCCGCATCACTACCCAAGGCTACGGTTCGACGCAGCCCGTGGGCGATAACACCACGCCCGAAGGTAAGCAGGCCAACCGCCGCGTAGAAATTGCCATCTACGCCAACGAGAAGATGAAAAAGGCTGCTGAAAACGGCACCTTGTAAAGCCACTCACTGCGTAATTTTCACTGCTCGCTTAAGCGCTACGAATTACTCAGATTACCAGAAAAGGCCACCCCGATGGGTGGCTTTTTTTGTGCTCAACGCCGCCGCTGGGTGCCGCTTCCAGAATTGCTGGTCCGAACACAACCTCGGCGAATTAGGCCGCGTTTAAGCCCCGTTGGCATTTTCCAACCTCCACTTTTATCCTTGTTCATCATGAAAACTTTCAAGATATATTTCCTGCTGTTGCTCTCGTTCCTCATGCTGGCTGGCGGCGCTGCTCAGGCCCAGACGCCCAAAAAAGGCTGGAGCAATAAGGCCAAAGGCGCGGCCATTGGCGGCGGCGCTGGTGCCGTGACTGGGGCCGTGCTGGGCGGTGGCAAAGGGGCCGTGATTGGTGCCGCAGCCGGCGTGGTAGGCGGGGGCCTGATTGGGCGTAATAAGGACAAGAAAAAAGACCCTGCGCGCTACAACGCCTACAAGGGCAAGAAATAGCCCGAACTTATCAGCGAACAGCTAATACAAAAAAACGGCCCTGCCCTTGCGGTGGGGCCGTTTTTTTGGTTGAACGCCATACCCACTTGGTTAAACGGGTGGGGGCTCGTGTTGAGCTTGGAGAGTTTGGCAAGGTGGTTGCAAATAGCGTACTTGCCGGCCAATTGCACTCGCCGAGGCTTTTCGTCGGCATCTTTTATCCAAACCCCTTTTTAAACATGAAATTTCTTCGTTCATCCCTCACATTTCTCCTGGCCCTGCTGCTGTTGGTAAACAACTTTGCGCAGGCCCAAACCACCACCGTTTCGACGGATAAGCCGAAAGGCATGAGCAAAACCCTGAAGGGCGGCATCATTGGCGGCCTGGGTGGCGCGGTAGCGGGTGGCGTGGCCGGCCGTTTGATTGGCGGCAAGTCGGGCACGGCCAAAGGCGCTATCATTGGCGCCGTGGTGGGTGGTACCGCCGGTGCGCTCATCGGTCGCAAAATGGACAAAGCCGCCGCTGAATTGCGCCGCGACCTGGAAGGCGCTACCGTGGAGCGCGTCGGCGAAGGCATCAAAATCACCTTTGCTTCGGGCATCCTGTTCGGCACCAACTCGTCGAGCCTGACCCCGGAAGCGGCCGGCAACATCGACCAGCTGGCCACGACCCTGAAGAAATACGCCGACACCAACGTCGTGATTGAAGGCCACACCGACAGCTCCGGCTCGGATGCCATCAACCAGCCCCTCTCGGAGCGTCGCGCGCAGGCTGTGTCGAATGAAATTCAGGGCCAGGGCGTTGATGCCGCCCGCATCACGGCCAAAGGCTACGGCTCGACCCAGCCCGTGGGCGACAACAGCACCGCCGCTGGCAAAGCCGCCAACCGTCGCGTAGAGGTGGCCATCTTCGCCAACGAGAAGATGCAGAAGGCTGCCAAAAAAGGCCAGCTGTAAGCCAAAGCCGGCGGTGTAAGAGCCGCCGGTATTCAACTAAAAAAGGCGGCCGGTTTGGCCGCCTTTTTTTATGCTGTAAAACACGGAACGAATGCCGAGAGGCAGCGGCCGGACAACTTTGCCTGGGGCTAAACGGTACAACCGGCCATGCCTTCTCCCGACGCCACCTATACCTCGCCCGCCGCCGAAAAAGCCTGGGCCGACCACCAGATTCTCGACCATTTCTACGGCCACTTGCCGCCTGAGCCCCGCCGCACGCCCATGCGCGAGCTGGTTTCCACCGTCCTCTCGCACCGCACCACCCACGCCGACGAGGAGCTGGCCTACGACCGCATGCTGGAAGCTTTTGGCGACTGGGCCGGGGTGGAGGCTGCCCCCACCCAAGAACTGGCCCAAGCTATCCGCACCACGCGCTGGCCCGATACGCAGGCCCCACGCATTCAGGAAATTCTGCGGCGCATCCGGGCCGAAACGGGCGGGCCGTTCGACCTGGATTTTCTGGCTGACTGGCCCACGGAAAAAGGAATGGCCTGGCTCACGGATATGCCCGGCATCGGCTTGAAAACTGCGTCGTTGCTGCTGCTTTTCAACTACCACAAGCCCGTTTTGCCCGTCGATACGCACGTCCATCGGGTGGCGCAGCGGGTGGGTTTTCTTGGCCCAAAAGTATCGGTAGAGAAGGCGCACAGCGTGCTGCTGGCCCTGCTCCCAGCCGATGCCGAAACGCTATTCAACTTCCACAAGCACAACTACTGGCACGGGCAGCAGATTTGCTTTTTCCTGAAGCCGAACTGTGCCCGCTGCCCACTGAAAGGCTTTTGCAACTACTACCAAGAGCATTTTGGAGAAGCTACGGCCGAGGCGCTGGCCGCCACGCCCGATAGGTGGGATGCTGCCGCCTGGGGCAAGCTGCCGCATTAATAACGATTATCTGAACGTCATGCTGAGCGCAGTCGAAGCATCTCTCCCGTGTGAGTAATTCAATTTACTATGGCGGTAGAGATGCTTCGACAAGCTCAGCATGACGTTCAGAGGGGTGTACCTTTACGCCATGCGCCTTGTCAAGCACCCCGTCCTCTGCAATTACTACGTCACGTACCGCTGCAATGCGAAGTGCGCGTTTTGCGACATCTGGGAGAAGCCCTCGCCCTACATCACGCTCGAAGACGTGACGCAGAACCTGCGCGACTTGAAGCGGCTGGGCGTGTCCGTCATTGACTTCACGGGCGGCGAGCCGCTGCTGCATCGGCAGCTGCCCGAGTTTCTGGGCCTGGCGCGGGAAATGGGTTTTATCACGACCGTCACGACTAACGGCCTGCTTTACCCCAAAAACGCGGAGAAGCTGCGCGGCAAAGTCGACATGCTGCACTTTTCGCTGGATTCGGCCGACCGCGACACCCACGACCTGGGCCGTGGTGTGGCCTGCTACGATTTTGTGCTCGAAAGCATTCGGGTGGCCAAAGAGCTGGGCGAGCGGCCGGACATTCTCTTCACCGTGTTCCGCAAAAACCTGGCGGACCTGGAGGCCGTGTACCGCGACATTACCCAGCCCAACGGCCTCGTGCTCATCCTCAACCCCGCTTTCGAGTACGGCGACGTGGAAACCGGCGAGCAGCTCACGCCCGAGGAGCTGGACTACCTCTCCGCCTTCGGCAAGCGCAAGGGCGTGTACCTGAACGAGGCATTCATTCAGCTGCGGCGCGATGGTGGCAACCACGTGGCCGCGCCCGTGTGCCGGGCCGCCAGCACCACGCTGGTCATCTCGCCCAGCAACGAGCTGGTGCTGCCCTGCTACCACCTCGGCGAGCAGAAATTCCCCATCGACGGCCATCTGTTCGACCTCTACCACGCGCCTGAAACTCAACGCCTGGCCGTGCTGGAAGGCCGCTTGCCTGCCTGCGAGGGCTGCACCATCAACTGCTACATGCAGCCCAGCTTCGCGGTCGAAACCAGCAAGTACTTCTGGCAGGCTTTGCCCAGCACGCTCAAGTATAACTGGGAAAAGGGGACGTGGAAACGGCTCATCGGCGCGTAGGGGCGGGGCCTGCCCCCCGCCCCTACGCGCCGAAACAACGATTTTATTCAACGTCCGGGCGGGGGCAGGCCCCGCCCCTACATCGTGCCAGAGGCGTCTGGTCTTGGCACTGCCAGTTGCTCAAGAGCCTCCTTTATCTCAGCGGGTCGCTGGGTGCCCAACAGCAGGCGAGTGCCGTCTCGCAGCACGAGCTGCAGGCCTTGGTCGCCGGAGATGTTGAGGGCGCGGTTGCTGCGCCGACCCTTCAGGCCCCAGCCGCCGTACTCGCCCAGCGGGTCGTAGGCGCGCACGTAGGCTTGGGAAATTTCCGTCCAGGGGCGAGACTGCCAGTTCCATTGCAGCGGGAAAAGGCGGTAATGCATCCCGGCGTCATCTAGGCGGGTTTCGAGCCGAAGCGTGAGCAGCAAGACGATACTAAGGGCCACCGCGACGCCAGCCACCACGGCGGCCCAATCAGCGCGAAAGGGTTTGGCCGGCACCAGCCAGACCAGCGTGCCCACCACGATAATTGGCGCCAGCAGCAGCGGCCACCAGCGGCGGATGAAAACCTGACGTTCCTGAAACAGCATGAGTCGATAAAAAACAGGTGAACCACAAACCGCCGCATATTTACGGCCGAACCAATCCTTGTATCGCCATGCCCGCCCTTATATTACCTGTTCATGGCATCATGCCCACCATTCCGGCCGATTGCTTCGTGGCCGATAACGCCACCATCATCGGCGATGTGGTGCTGGGAAATAAATGCACCGTTTGGTTCACGGCCGTCATTCGCGGCGACGTGCACCGCATTCGCATCGGCGACGAAACCAATATCCAGGACGGCGCGGTGCTGCACTGCACCTACCAAAAAGCGCCGCTCAGCATCGGTAGCCGCGTCAGCATCGGGCACCGGGCGCTGGTGCACGGCTGCACCGTGGAGGACGACGTGCTCATCGGCATGGGCGCCATTGTGATGGACCACGCCGTGGTGGGCACGGGCTGCATCATCGCGGCCGGGGCCGTAGTGCTGGAAAATGTGGTGTGCGAGCCGGGCTTTCTGTATGCTGGTGTTCCTGCCAAAAAAATTAAGCCCGTGACGGAAGCGCAGCGTGAAGGACTGAAGCGCACCGCCGCCAACTATCAGACCTATGCCAGCTGGCTGGCAGCAGAAAACCCCGCAAAACCACGGGCTTGAAAAGGCGCAAGAGACGGCAGAAAGCCGAGAGGTGATTGGTGGTTCGGGAAAGAACGAAAATAGGGCGAAGGACTGACTGAAAATAACTTTTCCAGTTGGGTTGTGTCGGGGTTGCCGCTACATATATTTGTTCGCTTGCCACCATTCGGTAGTTTGCTCGGGCCGTTTTCATTTTTTCACCCCATCTCGTTTTATGCGCAACTCGTACCTCACCACGCTATTATCGTTTGGCGTAGCCATTGCCTCGCTGTCCTCGTGCAGCCGGGCAACTTATTCTTTCAACAACGCCGCGCCGGCGTACTTAGGCACCACGCACGCAAGAGCGTCTGCTCCAGTTGCGGCCCCGAACACGGCAGAAGCAATAGCTGTTGAAGCCCCTTCGGCAACTCCGGCCGCGGCGCTGCCCGTTCAGGCAGCCACCGTTGCGCTCGCGGCTCCGGTTAAGGTTCGGGTGGCCCACCGGCCCGCCCATGTCGCTGCGGCTTCGACGGAAACCGTTAGTGCCCGGCCCGCGGTCACCAAAGCCGACCGCAAGGAAATGAAGCAAGCCCTGCGGCAAATCATCAAGCAAAAGAAAGCAACCTCACCCAGCCGCATTTCGGCTGAAGGCAAAAGCCAGCTGGTGGCTGCGCTGCTGTGCTTCTTCCTCGGCGGTATCGGCGTGCACGATTTCTACCTGGGCTACATTGGCAAAGGCATCCTGCAAATCTTCCTGACCCTGCTCTTTGGCTTGGGCATTATTCTGGTAATCATTGATTTGATTCGCATTCTGACGGGCAGTCTAAAGCCCAAGAACGGCGACTACGCCTCAAAGCTGTAATTCTTCTGCCCGAGTAATTATTGCACAAAAAAGCCCTTCTCCCAACCGGAGAGGGGCTTTTTTATGCTTTGACGGATGCGTCAGCGGGCTGGTCGCGTAGCAGCCGCTGTTTCCGGCGCTGTATCCGCTATTGCAGATAATTGTCCGGAAAAGCGCTTTCTACAACTCGCCGTCTAATTCCCCGCGTGGGGCTTCGCGTTCCAAGGGCGTGGTCACGCGAAGCTGCACGAGTTCCACGGCGCGGCGCGAGCGTTGTAGCACGCGGAACTCGTAGGGGTCGAGCACGGCCACGTCGCCTACTTCCGGGATGCTGCCGTAGATGACGTTGAGCAGGCCGCCCACCGTTTCGTAGTCCTCGCCTTCGGGCAGGGGGTAGGGGAGGTACTCGTTGGCGTCGGGGATGGGTGTGGCGGGGTTTACGCGGTATTCGTCCTCGGCAATTTTCTCCACCACGGGCACCTCGTTGTCGTACTCGTCCTGAATTTCGCCCACCAGCTCCTCCATAATGTCCTCGATGGTGACGATGCCCGACACGCCGCCGAACTCGTCGCTCACGATGGCCATCACAATGTGCTTGCGCTGAAACTGGCGCAGCAGGCGATTTATTTTCTTGGTTTCGGGCACGAAGTAGGGCGGGCGCATGATGCGGGCCAGCTCCACGGCCTCGCCGCGCCGGATGATGGGCAGCAGGTCCTTCACGTTGAGGACACCCACGATGTTGTCGATGTTGCCCTCGTACACCGGCATCCGCGAGAAGCCTTCGCTGAACACCATGTCCAGAATCTGCTCGGCCGGCGCGTTCAAATCCAGCGCCGAGAGCTTGGTGCGGGGCACCATAATCTGCTTCACCATGCGGTCGTTGAACTGAAACACGTTCTCAATCAGCTCGTGCTCCGAGTCCTGAATCTCGCCGCTTTCCTTGCTTTGGTCAATCAGCAGGCGCAGCTCATCAGACGTATGCGCCTCCGTGCCGTGCACGTTCTGAATGCCCACCGCGCCCAGCAGCAGGTTGCTGGCCTTCGACAAAAACCACGTCAGGGGGCGGGTGATGTAGTAGAAGCCGCGCAACGGCAGCACCAGCGCCAGGCTCACCGCCTCGGGCCGCTGAATGGCCAGCGCCTTAGGAAACAGCTCGCCGAACAAAACGTGCATAAACGTGAGCACAATCAGGCCCAACCCTACCGCAATGCTGTGGGCGGTGAGCTCCGAGATGGGCAGTCCGAGCCGGGGCAGCAGGCCCTTAAATATCTCCGTAAACAACTCTTCGCCCACCGCACCCAGCAGCAGCGAGGCAATGGTGACGCCCAGCTGCGTGGCCGAAAGGTAGTCGTAGAGCTTGCGCAGTACGCCCAGGGCCTGGCCGGCCATGCGGCTACCCTCTTTGGCTTTCAGCTCTAGTTGCGACAGGCGGACGCGAATCAGCGAGAACTCGGCGGCGACGAAAAACCCGTTTATCAGAACCAGAAAAACGGTAAGTAGTAGTTGTAAACCCATGTCGGCGGCCCCGCGACGCGGTCGGTCTGGGGGCCATTGTTCTTCAAAAGTACGCACGTTTGGCACAGGTGGTTAGGATAATGAACTTTCGGCTCACCAGTTTGTCATCTGGGCAGCCTTATTTTGTGGGCCGAAGTGCGGGGACGGAAACGCTGGTCTGGTCGGCTTTCCGGCCCCTGTGCCTGCCGGAACGGCTGTGAGAGCCCGCCTTCTTCGATTATACCGCAACCCGCAAGGTTGTTCCCTGTGCCAGATAATTATAGCTAATGAAGAATTCCTGGATGTTTGCGTTTTTGCTGCTCTGGCTGGGCTTGGCCGGCCCGGCCGCCGCTCAAATTTTGGTGCCTACCCACCTGAGCACCGCCCTGAGCAAGCCCACCGCCAAAGTGGGCGAGGAGGTGGAACTCATCGTGAATGCCCGCATCGACGACAAGTGGCACCTCTACGCTTCCGATTTCAGCGAGGACGTGGGGCCTGTAGTCTTCACCCTCAAGTTCAAGCCCAGCCCGGCCTACGCGCTGGTGGGCAAGCTCCAAGCCATCAAATCGCACCACGAGCAAGACGAGGTATTTAAGGGCGAAGTGGCTTTTTGGGAAAAAACCGGCCAGATGCGGCAGCGCATCAAAGTCCTCCAGCCCGGTGCCCTTACCATCTCGGCCGACGCCGACTACCAAACCTGCACCGATGTGGACGGCCGCTGCGTGCCCGGCAACGAAACCCTGAAATTTGGTCCGCTGACCGTGGCAGGGGCCGCCCCGACCAAAACTACCGGCGCCGTGCCGCCGGCCGCGCCCGCCAAAACGGAGACAGCCGTAGCCACCCCGCCGGCAAAAGCCACCCCGGTGGCTGCTTCGCCATCCGCCCCGGCCGATACCGCCTTGCAGCGGCCAGCCAGCGCAGCAGCGGTACCGGCGCCGGCCGAAACGCCTGCTGCGCCCTCCGCTGCCGCTGTTGCACCAGCAGCCGCTAGTGCGGTAGCGGCTGCTCCGGCTGCCGAGGCAGCTACCGGCAGCTTGTGGACATTTGCTTTCGGGGCTTTTATTGCCGGACTCTGGGCTTTGCTGACGCCCTGCGTTTTCCCGCTGATACCCATGACGGTATCGTACTTTACCAGCGGTGCCAACAGCCGGGCCGAGGGCATTCTGAAGGCAGTGGTATACGGCCTGTCCATCATCTTCATCTACGTGGTAATCGGGCTGGCCGTGACCGTCGTACTGGGCGAAAATGGGCTGAACCTGATTAGTACGCACTGGCTTCCCAATCTGATTTTCTTTGTCGTATTCGTGGTGTTCGGGCTCTCGTTTCTGGGGCTGTTTGAGATTACGCTGCCCAGCGGCATGGTGAACAAAGCCGACGCGCAGGCCGACAAAGGCGGCTGGTTTGGCATTTTTTTCATGGCTTTTACGCTGGTGTTGGTATCGTTTTCCTGCACCGGGCCCATTGTGGCCAGTATTCTGAGTTTGGCGGCGCACGGGCAGCGCATCACGCCGGTGGTGGGCATGTTTGGGTTTTCGTTGGCGTTTGCGCTTCCGTTCACCCTGTTTGCCATTTTCCCGGCCTGGCTGAAAAATCTGCCCCGCTCCGGCGGCTGGCTCAACACCGTGAAGGTGGTGCTGGGCTTTGTGGAGCTGATGCTGGCGCTGAAGTTTTTGAGTATGGCTGACTTAGCTTACCACTGGCACCTGCTAAGCCGCGACGTGTACATCGTGCTCTGGATTGTGCTTTCGGCCCTGCTGGGCTTTTACCTGCTGGGCCGATTCCGCCTCTCGCACGATTCGCCCCTCGACCACCTCAGCGTGGGTCGCCTATTGATGGCGGTGCTGGCCTTTTCCTTCACCGTGTACCTGGTGCCGGGCCTGTTTGGCGCGCCGCTGCCGCTGCTGGCCGGCTACCTGCCGCCCCAGAGCAAGCACGATTTCTCGTTGGCAACCGCCGAAAACGGTGGTGCGGCCACTGCCTCAACCGGCCCGGCGACGGCCCGCGAAGCACCCCGCTTCGGCGATTTCCTCGAACTGCCCCACAACCTCAACGGCTATTTCGACTTGGAACAGGCCAAACGTGTGGCCCGCCTCGAGCACAAGCCGATTTTTATTGATTTCACCGGCCACGCCTGCGTGAACTGCCGCAAGATGGAAGCCACCGTATGGAGCGACCCGCAAGTGCTGGAGCAACTGCGCAACGACTACGTGGTGGTGGCCCTGTACGTAGACGACAAAACCGAGCTGCCGCAAAAAGAGTGGTACACCTCGCCCTACGATAAGCAACTGAAAACCACCCTTGGCAAGCAGAATGCCGACCTGCAGGTATCGCGCTACGGAATGAATGCCCAGCCGTATTACGTGCTGCTCGACCCCAACGATGCCACCAACAAGCCCCTGGTAGCTCCCATTGCCTACGAGCCGGATGTGGCGCAGTTCAGCAGCTTTTTGCGGACCGGCGTGCAACAGTTTCACACCCAGCGTCCCCCGGTGGCTGCTCGGTAAACAACCCGCTGATAAGCTGGGCAGTAGAAGCGAATGATTCCCGCAATCGTTTTAAAGCACGAAGAGGCGGCCCCCACCCAGAGGCCGCCTCTTACCAGTGTGAGGAGCGCACCCACCCAGATGCGCGGCCTCGTTTTCCCCTCTTCTCCTCCGTATCCAACCACAGCCGTAGTGAAAGGAATTGCCTTTCATAAAAGAGTTAGCGAACAATACAGCCGGAAATCCGGGGTTTATTGCGTGCTTTGCTCTACTACTTTGTTGCCGCGGCCTTCTGCCTAGGATTGTAACAAATGTAAGAGGGCGTCTGAGATGATGCAAATAATTTTGCTCGATAACGCAAAATTTATTATAAATTTAAAATTCACCACTTAATTTTATAATCTCTCCAATTCCTTTCTGTAAAAAATGGCTAGAAATTACGAACTTGATGACACTGACCGGAACATTCTGAACTTGCTGATTCAGGATGCCAAAATGCCCTACACCGAAATTGCCCGCAAAGTCAATGTTTCGGGCGGTACCGTGCACGTCCGCATGGCGCGGCTCGAAGAAATCGGCATTGTGCAGGGCGCCACATTGCGCATCGATTTTAACAAGCTGGGGTATGGCGTAAATGCTTTTCTGGGCATTTACCTGCTCAAAAGCTCGGTGTATTCGAGCGTGGTCGAGCAGCTGCGCGACATTCCCGAAGTCGTGAACATCCACTTCACCACCGGGGCCTACGGCGTGTTTGCCCGGCTGATGTGCCGCGACACCCAGCACCTGCGCGACGTACTCCACGACCGCATTCAGCCCATCGACGGCATCGAGCGCACCGAGACACTGATATCGTTGGAGGAAGTTATCAACCGCCCCACTCAGCTGACGTAGCACAGTAGCGGAGCGGCCTAAAGCGAAAACGAGCGTCGTGCTGTGAGAAAGCGCGACGCTCGTTTTCGCTTACGCGGAGTACCCCGAAATTTTATTTCGGGCCGTATGCTTTGGTGAACGGGTAGTTGCGCGGCCCGAAATAAAATTTCGGGGTACTCCGCCTGTTTCCTCAAACAACTTTTTTCAGGCTCAATTACGCCTCCGTAGGCGGAGTGGGCTTTTCGGGCGCGGCCGGAGTAACTGGAGCAGCCGGCGCCGGGTTGGTGAGTTGGCTGGCCTGCTGCTGGGCCAATAAGCCAATCAAGGCTTCTACCAGCCCGCCGCCTGCGCCGGTGCCGCCACCGTTGGCTTGCACCTCGGGCACAATCTTCACCTGCCGGTCGCCGATAATCTGCATCAGCTGCAGGCCGGTGAACTCGCGGGTGCCGAGGGCCTCCACGCCCACGCGGTAGGCTTCGGCCTTGGCATTGCCGATGGCGCGAATGGCTTCGGCCTCGCCCACGCCGCGCAGGCGGGTGGCTTCGGAGTCGGCAATGGCGCGGAGGCGGGTGCTTTCGGCCTCGCCACCGGCGCGGAGCTTGGCGGCTTCGGCTTCGCCGCGCACTTTTTTCACCTGGGCGTTGGCGTTGAGCTCGGCGATGTTGACGCCCTGCTCGCTTTGCACGAGCGAGTTTTGAATGTCGGCGATGCTGGTTTCGCGCACCAGCGCCTGGCGCTGGGTCTGGGCGGCCTGCTGCACTTCGTAGGTTTTCTTCTGCTCTTCGGCCAGCTTGCGGTCGGTTTGGGTGGTCATCAGCTGGGCCGGCGGCACAATGTCGCCGATGAGCGTGTCAACGGCCTGCACGTTGTATTCCTGCAGGGCGTTGCGGATATAGGCAGCGGCTTCGCGCTGGCGCTCGGCGCGGTTGGTGAGGTAGTCGAGCACGGTGAATTCCTGGCTGGAATTGCGGAAGTAGTTGCCCACGATGGGTTCCAGCACGTGGTCGACCAGGTTTTTCATCGAGCCCACGCGGGAAATGACGCGGGGCGCATCGAGGGCAGCGACGTGGATAATCTGGGCCACGTCGAGGTTGAAGGAGAAGCCGTCGCGCGAGCGCACCGTGATGCTGCTCAGGGAGTCGTCGTAGTGGTGGGCTTCGGTGCGCACCGCCCAGTTGAGTACAATGTTGGTGGTGGGCATGAGCTCCACTTTCATAATGTGCGTATTCAGGGGCTGGCGGCCGGGATAGAGTGGCGTGGCCCAAATGCCCTTGTGGCCCACTTCGACGAGGTTGCCGTGGGTGAAATCGGCCCCGCTGACGTCGATGGCCGGCTTGCCCACGAAGGAAATAACCACGCCGACGTGGCCAATGGGAATTTCCGTCATCGGCACCTGCTCGACGCGGCAGAACCACGGGTTGAGGTTCCAAGAGCCGGAAAGCAGGATTTGTTCCTGCAGGCCGCGGCTGCCGCCGGCGTTGAGGAAGGCCTGCGCATCCTGAAAATTATTGTGGTTGGGAATAACGGGGCCGGCAATTTCGCCGGGCATGATGGGGATGCCGTCGAGGGTGGTGACGATGCCCACGGCATCGGGCGCCACGCGGTAGATGAACAATTCTTCGGGCCGCATGCCCATGTTGGCCGCGTTGCGCTGGGTGATGACGGTGAACAGGGCCGTGTTGATGCGGTAGGTGCCGGCCGTGAGCATACCGATTTGCCGGCCCTTCTCGCCGCCTTTGGTGAGGAAGGCGCGGGCATCCTGGTAGTTATCGCAGTCGACTTCGCGGGCCAGAATGTGGCTGGGCGGGATAGGTTCGCCGCCGTTGGCCACCACCAGGCCGATTTCGCCCTGCGGCACAACGACCACAAATTCCTTCGTGACCGAATATTGCCAGGGCCACAGGAAGAAATGCCAGCCCGGCGCCAGCGTATCGGCCTGGAAGCCTGCCTCGCCCTCCAGCGCCACGAGGCGGCCGGGGGCCAGGTTGCGGCGTGAGAATTTCTTGGCTACCACGCCAACCTGCATTTCGCCGATAACGACGATGCCCAGCAGCGACTTGGCCAACAGCATGACCAGTAACAGGGCGACCAGCACCCCCAGAAAAGCGTAGAAAATGGAAACAGTAAGGGCTAGGAGCATAAGGGGAAGAAAAAGAGCACAGAAAAAAGGGTTTGTAGTGAGTGAATCGACAACCTGCTGTTGCGTATTACAGCCGCCGGTAAATCAGTAGCTTAATTTGTCGGCAGAAATATAGCATTCTAACCGGCATATTACTTTGCCCGCTAAGGCGCTGTAATTTTGTCCCGTGCCCACGAATTCTGCTTCACCCGCTACGCTGCTCATCCAAACCGCCTTCATTGGCGACGTGATTCTGATGACAGCGCTGCTGGAATACCTGCACCAGACGGAGCCCGCCACGCCCGTGGATGTGCTGGTGCGGCGCGGCAACGAAGGCCTGCTGGCCGGCCACCCCTACGTGCGCCAGGTGCTGATTTGGGACAAGAAACACCGCAAATACGCCGCGCTGTGGCAGTTGCTGCGTCAGATTCGGGCGGCCCATTACGGCCGGGTCGTCACCTTGCAGCGCTTCGCCAGCACGGGCTTTCTCACGGCGTTTTCGCGGGCGCCGCAGCGGGTGGGCTTTGCCAAGAACCCGCTGAGCCGGTTTTTCACGCGGCGCGTTCCGCACACCATTGGCGACGGCACCCACGAGGTCACGCGCAACCTGCGGTTGCTTAATGAGGAATTAGGAATGAGGAATGCAGAATTGAGGACGCGGGATGATTCCTCATTCCTCATTCCTCATTCCTCATTAAGCGCAGCGTACCCCCCCCGGCTCTATCCCTCGGCCGCCGATGAAGCTGCCGTGGCCCCATACGCTGCGGCCGGCCCCTACATCTGCCTGGCGCCCACTTCGGTCTGGTTCACCAAGCAGTATCCGGAAGCGAAGTGGCTGGAGTTACTGGCCGCGCTGCCGGCCGGCTTGCGCGTGTACCTGCTGGGCGGTCCGCCCGATGTGGCCGCCTGTGAGCGCCTGGCCGCTGCCGCCGGCCGGGGAAACGTGGTGAGCATTGCCGGAAAAATCGGGTTGCTGGCCTCGGCGGCGCTCATGCGCGGGGCCGTGATGAACTACGTAAACGACTCGGCGCCCATGCACTTGTGCTCGGCGGTGGGCGCGCCGGTTACGGCTATTTTTTGCAGTACGGTACCGGCTTTTGGGTTTGGGCCGCTGGCGCCGGTTTCGTTCGTGGTCGAAACGAAGGAAGCATTGGCCTGCCGGCCCTGCGGGCTGCACGGGCACGGCGCCTGTCCGCTGGGGCACTTTCGCTGTGCGTATGGCATTGAGGTGGGGCAACTCCTTTTATCAATGAAGAATTAAGAATGATGAATGAAGAATGAGGGACACCCGGTAATTCTCCATTCCTCATTCTTAATTCTTCATTAAGCGCAGCGTCCGGTACCTTTGTACACTTATGCTCGATTATCACATTCACGAATATCCTAACGGTATCCGCCTCTTACACAAGCAGGTACTGCACACTAAAATAGCGCATTGCGGCTTTTTGCTTGACATTGGCTCGCGCGATGAGGCGCCGCACCAGCAGGGGCTGGCCCATTTCTGGGAGCACATGGCCTTTAAGGGCACCGAGAAGCGCAAGTCGTTTCACATCCTCAACCGCCTCGAAACCGTGGGCGGCGAGCTGAACGCCTACACCACCAAGGAAAAAATCTGCTTTTATGCCTCGCTGCTGAGCACGCACTTCGAGCGGGCGTTTGAGCTGCTCACCGACCTCACGTTTCACTCCGTGTTTCCCGGCCGCGAGGTGGAGAAGGAGCGGGGCGTGATTCTGGAAGAAATGAGCATGTACCAGGATGCCCCGGAAGACGCCATCATCGACGACTTCGATACGGTGGTGTTTGGCGACCACCCGCTGGGCGTGAATATCCTGGGCACCCGCGAAAGCGTGAGTCGCTTCCAGACGGCCGACTTCCACGCCTTTTTGCAGGAGCAGATGCGGACCGACCGGCTGGTGTTCAGCTCGGTGAGCAACCTATCGTTTGAGGCCGTGAAGAAGTTGGCCGACAAGTTTCTGGCGCCGCTGCCGGCCCGGCTGGGCCCGCGGGTACGCCGCCCGGTGGGCGCGTATGCGCGCAAAACCCAGGTCGAAACCCGGCCCATCACCCAGGCGCATTGCCTGGTGGGCGGCCCCGCCTATTCGCTGAACGACCCGCGCCGCATCCCGTTTTTCATGCTGAACAACATTCTCGGTGGGCCGGGCATGAACTCGCGCCTCAACCTGGCGGTGCGCGAGAAATACGGCCTCGTGTACACCATCGACAGCACGTATTCGCCCTACACCGACACGGGCTTGTTCGGCATTTACTTCGGCACTGAGGGCAAGCAGGTGAAACGCACCCTGGGCTTGGTGCAGAAGGAGTTGAAGTTGCTGCGCGAAAAAGTGTTGACCACCAATCAGCTGCACACGGCCAAGCACCAGCTCATGGGCCAGCTCGCGATGAGCGAGGAAAGCAACGGCGGCATGATGCAGCTCCTGGGCAAAAGCACCCTGGACCTGGGGCGCGTGGAGCCGTTGAGCGAAATTTTCGAGAAAATCGAGCGGATTTCGGCTGCTGAACTGCGCGAGATGGCCAATGAGGTGCTGACCGAGGACCACCTAAGCGTGCTGCAATACGTGCCAGAAGGGAAATAACCACACTGTGCCGAAGTCCTCTCCACCCGTCTTTGGGCCAATTGATGGCATTGCGCCAGGCCATGAGTTCGCCAACCGGCTGGAGTTGTGGAGCGCAGGCGTGCATCGCCAAACACAGGCAGGTATCAGTGCCCGGCAGGATAGGGGAGCGGAATCCATCGTATTATCAGGGGGCTATGAAGATGATGAAGACTTAGGTGCTGTTATCATCTATACAGGACGGGGTGGGCGCAGTACCGAAACAGCCCAGCAAGTAGCCGACCAGACACTTACCGGCGCCAACCTGGAACTGGTGCGTAATGAGCAACTCGGCTTGCCGCTGCGAGTGACCCGGAAAGTGACCACCGGGCACAGCAGCTTCTATCGTTACGCCGGCCTCTACCGCGTGGTAAGTCATTGGGCCGAAAATGGTAAATCGGGCCACCGTGTATGGCGTTTTCGACTAGAATTGCTTCCGGAAGCAGCGGCTGTGGAGCAAGCGCCTTCTTCAGTTACGACAGGTCAGACGGCCCTTTTTGATTTGGCTGGTCAGGCGATGGCTGAGCCAACTGCCAGCTATGGCCCCGCCCCGCGCCAAGAGGTTACAACCTTGCGCATTGTGCGCGACACCGCCGTGACGCGCCGCGTGAAGCTGCTTCATAACTACTGCTGCCAAGTTTGTGGCGTTCGGCTTCACGGCGCTGCCGGGCCCTACGCCGAGGCGGCGCACATCCGGCCGTTAGGTGCGCCGCATCATGGGCCCGATGTGTTGGAAAATGTGCTATGTCTGTGCCCAAACCATCATGTGCTGTTTGACTTGGGTAGTTTTAGTGTGGCCGATGACGGGCAGCTACTCGGGCTATCCGGCAGGCTGCGACTACACAAAAAGCACCTACTAAATCCTGCGTTTCTGGCTTATCAGCGCCTCCATTTCTATCAACCCAATGCAGAGGTGAGAGGTGAATAAGATTGAGCGCACTGGATTAAGTAGGCAATTCGGCCACGTCGGCACCTACCGGCCGGGCGACACCTTCCAGAACCGCATCGACTTGGCGTTGAGCGGTGTGCACCGGCCGCGCCGGGCCGGCGTGTGCGGTACCCCGCTACTCGGGGCCGAAAGTATCGTGCTGGCCGGGCAGTACGAGGAGGATGATTTCAGCGAAGAAGAAATTCTGTATTCCGGCAACGGCGGGCGCGACCCCAAAACCGGCCGCCAAATCATGGACCAGGTGCCGACTACCGGCATCCTGGCGTTGCTGCGGAGCGTCGAAACCGGCCTGCCGGTGCGCGTGCTGCGCAAAGTACCCGCCGAAGACGGCGGGCTGGAGGTGTACCGCTACGAGGGGCTGTACCGAGTGGTGGGCTCTACTTACGGGCCGGGGAAATCGGGCTTCCAAGTGTATGTGTTCCGGCTGCAGCCGTTCAGAACGGCGTAGAGACGCAATATTTTGCGTCTCGTAGTTGAACGACCGGAACCACGCCGAACTGCACGAACTGCACCAACTAAACAACATCAGCAACGACGAGACGCAAAATATTGCGTCTCTACACTATTTCGCGCCACAATGTCTTCCAACGACGACCCCATCGAACAATACGCGGCCCTGCACACCACCCCCGAGCCGCCGCTATTGGCCCAGCTCACCCGCGAAACGCACCTGCAGCTACTGATGCCGCGCATGAGCAGCGGGCACGTACAGGGCCGCTTCCTGAGCATGCTGAGCCACCTGATGCGGCCCCGGCGCGTTCTCGAAATCGGCACATTCTGCGGGTACGCCACGCTGTGTCTGGCCGAGGGACTGGCCGATAAGGGCCTGATTCATACCATTGAAATAGACCCCGAGCGGGAAGCCCGCATCCGGCGCTACGTAGCGGCCGGCGGCTTCACCGAGCAGGTGCGGCTAACTATTGGTGCTGCGCTCGATGTTTTGCCGGGCCTGGTCGATGAAGTATGGGATTTGGTCTTTATTGACGCCGACAAGCGTAACAATGAGGCGTACTTTGAAGCAGTTATTGAACAGGTGCGGCCCGGCGGGTTGCTCATCGTCGACAACGTGCTCTGGAGCGGCAAGGTGCTGCCCGCGCACGAGGTAAAAACCGGCGATAAGGACACGCCGCTGGTGCGCGCCTTCAACGACAAAATGGCCCAGGATGCGCGGGTAGAGCCGGTTTTTTTGCCTCTGCGCGATGGGCTGCTGCTGCTGCGGAAGAAGTAGCAGCCTACACAATCGATTGAGTGAATAACAAACCTTAGGCGGACAACTACCGTCAGATAAGTTTCGACTGCCTATTTTCCCTTTCTATGCGGCATTTTACCCTGCTTGTTTTTTTGTTATTTGGCCTCGTTACGGCCCGCGCGCAGGCGCCCACCACGGTGAGCGGGCGCGTGACCGATGGCAAGGACCAATCGGCCCTCATCGGGGCCAACGTGCTGCTCATCCACCTGCCCGACTCGGTGAAGCGCGGTACCGCCGTGGATACGGATGGCAAATTCCAGTTCGATAACGTGGCCGCCGGGCGCTATGTGCTCGATGCCTCCTTTGTGGGCTACCAAAGGCTGAGCCAAAGCGTGACCGTGGCCGGTGCGCCCGTGCAGGTGGGGGCGTTGGCGCTGCAGGCCGGGGGCGTGCAGCTTAAAGGTGTGGTGGTGACCGGCCAGGCTGCCCAGAGCATCCAGAAGGGCGATACCACCCAGTACAACGCCCGCGCCTTCAAAACCAACCCTGATGCGACCAGCGGCGACCTCATTGAGAAGATGCCCGGCGTAAGCCGTGGGGCCGACGGCAAAATCCAGGCCCAGGGCGAAACCGTGACCCAGGTGCTGGTCGATGGCAAGCCTTTCTTCGGCACCGACCCCGACGCCGTGCTCAAAAACCTGCCCGCCGAAATGGTGGACAAAGTCGAAGTATTTGACCAACGCAGCGAGCAGAGCCGCTTTTCGGGATTCGATGATGGCAACACGACGAAGACGGTGAACATCGTGACCAAGATTGAATTCCGCAACGGCACTTTTGGGCGCGTGGTGGGCGGCGCCGGGCCTGACCGCTACAAAGCCAGCGGCAACATCAACAAGTTCAAGGGCGACCAGCGCATGTCGGTGCTGGCGCAGAGCAACAACGTGAACGAGCAGAACTTCGGCACCGAAGACCTGCTGGGCGTGGTGGGCAACTCCAATACCGGTGGCGGGGGCCGCGGGGGCGGCGGCAACCGCGGCGGGGGCGGCAACGGCGGCAACGCCGGCGACTTCCTGGTGAACCAGAACGGCGGCATCACAACCACCAACGCGGCCGGCCTGAACTATTCCAACAACTGGAACAAGAAAACCGAGCTGTCGAGCAGCTACTTCTTCAACCGGGCCAACAACGCGCTGAAAAGCAGCACGCAGCGCTACTACGTGCTGCCCTCGCAGGCCAATACTACTTACACGCAGGACGCCACCGGCAACAGCCTGAACATGAACAACCGCTTCAACCTGCGCCTGGAGCAGAAGATTGACTCGGCCAATTCGCTGTTGTTCCGGCCGCGCTTCAGCTCGCAGAGCAACGACGCCAGCAGCCTGGTGAATGGCGTGACGCGCCGGAGCGGCGAAGAGCAAAGCCGCATCAACAGCACCTACGCCGCCAACAACAGCGGCCTGAATACCGGCGGCGACCTGCTGCTGCGCCACCGTTTCCGCAAGGTGGGCCGCACGGCCAGCCTCAGCATTGGGGGCTCTTATAACCAGAAAACGGCCGAAACCACGCTGCGCACCGTCGACACAGGCTCGGCCCTGAACAACCTGAACCAGGCCAGCGACCTGACCCAGCACGGCGGCAACATTACGGCCAACCTGGCCGTGACCGAGGCCATCACGCGCAAAGACCAGGTGCAGGCCAACTACACCATCAACTACGCGCCCAACAATTCGGAGAAATACACCTACGACGTGCAGGGCGACAATAGCCGCTTGCCTAACAATGCCCTGAGCAACGTATTTGATAATTATTACTTTACGAATTCCGGCGGTGTTACCTACCGGCACATTACGCCCAAGGTGCAGGCCGGGGTGGGCCTGTCGGGCCAATACTCGGAGCTGTACAGCGACGCGAAATTTCCGCGCCCCGGCATCGGGCGCTACTACTTCGTGAACGTGCTGCCCAACGCCAACCTGAACGTGCGCTTCACGCGCCAGAAAAACCTGCGCCTGTTTTACCGCACCAACACCAACCCACCGAGCGTGAGTCAGTTGCAGGCCGTGGTGAACAACTCCAACCCTTTGCAGCTCACCATCGGCAACCCCACGCTGCGGCAGGAGTTCCAGCAGTCGCTCAACATGCGCTACTCGTCTTCAAACCCCGAAGTATCGAGCAACTTTTTCGCCGTGCTGTCGGGCTCGTTCAACATGAACCCGATTTCGAACCGCACGCAGGTGGCCATCCGCGACACCACGGTGACGCCCGAGGGCGCGCCCCCCGTGCGCCTGCCGGCCGGCGCCCAACTCACCCAGCCCACCAACCTCGACCACGAGTACTCAGTACGTACGCTGATAAGCTACGGCCGCCCCATCAAAGCCATCAAAACCAATGTGAACCTGAGCGCCAACGGCAGCTACAGTCAGTCGCCGGGCCTGATAAACGGCGGCCTGAACTACGCCCGTTCGCCCTCGTTCGGGGCCGGCCTCACGCTCAGCTCCAACATCAGCCCCGAGCTGGACTTCACGGCCTCTACGACTTCGAACCAGAACTACGTCATCAACACCCTGCAAACCAAGCTCAATACCAACTACTTCTCGCAGGTGTCGCGCTTGCGCCTGGGCTGGATTATCGGGCCCGGCATCAACTTCTCCACCGACCTCGTGCACCAGTACTACGCGGGCCTCTCGGCCGGCTACAACCAGCCGTATGCGCTCTGGAACGCCAGCCTCGGCAAGAAGCTGTTTCCCGGCCAGCGCGGCGAAATCAAGGTGTACGTGTTCGACATTCTGGGGCAGAACCGCAGCATCTCGCGCAACGTGAACAGCACCTACTACGAGGACGTGAGCACCACCATTCTGCAGCGCTACTTCATGCTGATGTTCACCTACAACATCCGCAGCGGCAACGTGATAGCCCCGCAGCCAGGCGAAGGCGGCGGGCGCGGCGAAGGTCGTGGTGGCTTCGGCCGTCCCGACGGTGGCGGGCCGGGTGGGGGAGGTGGCCCCGGCGGCGGAGGCGGCCAAGGTGGCGGCGGTCCGCAGTAGAAACCCAAGTTGCAACGTACTGCGCTAGCCGCATAGCGGCGGCAGGTTTGTAGCAACCAGTTTATGAAGATTGGAAAAGCCGCGTAGCGGTGGCAGAGGCGCGAGACGTTCTGTCACCCCTACGCGGCTTTTCCTTTCGCGTTGAATCGATACGGCAAACCTGCCGCCGCTACGCGGCCAATCCGCCACTTGGTTTGCGCCCTCCGCGCTACTCCACTGCCAGGCGCTGAGCCGAGCCGGCGCCGTGCAGCAGGTAGAGGCCGGCGGGCAGCCCGCGCAGGTCGAGCACGGCCTCGGGGCCGGTCGGGGCGGGGTAGCGGCGCACGGCCCGGCCCAGCGCGTCGCTCAGCGTGAGCGGGGCGGGGGCAGTGCCGACGGGCAGGCGCAGGGTGGCCGCGTGGCGGGCCGGGTTGGGGAAGAGGGCGGCCGGCTCGCGAGGCCCAGCGGCCGTGGTGGCCGTCAGGGTGGGGTCGGTGAGGGAGGCCAGGAAGCCGAGGAAGGAGTTGGCAGTCGGCTTGGTAATGATGGCAGGGCCGAAGCTGGCCGTGGGACTGTCAAGGTATCCCGCTGCATACACACTGCTGCCGCTCACGGCCATCGTGGTTGCCACGTCGCTTCCCATACCACCGGCCCGCTGCGCCCATACGAAATTGCCCGTGCTGCCTACGTCAGTGAGTTTGGCCACGAATGTGTCGGCGAAGCCGGTAGTAGCGTCCGCGTTGGTCAGGGTGGTGGAGCCGAAGCCGGCCGTGGGGCTGCCGAAAGTGCCTGTTAAGTACACGCCGGTGCCACTCACGGCCAGCGCGTAAGCAGTGTCGAATTGCGTACCGCCGGCCCGTCGCGCCCACACGAAGCTACCGGTGCTGCCCGCATCCGTGATTTTGGCCACAAATACGTCCAAAAAGCCTGTACTGGCCAAGGTGGCAGGCCCAAAGTCTGCTATGGAACTGCCAAAACCGCCGGCCACGTACACGCTGGTACCACTCACGGCCAACGCGTTGATAACATCGTAGTCCGTGCCGCCGGCCCGCTGCGCCCAGGCGAAGCTACTGGTGGGGCCTGCATCGGTGAGCTTGGCCACAAATACGTCGGGAGTGCCTGCGCCGGCGCCCGCGTTGGTCAGCGTAATGGAGCCAAAGCCGGCCGTAGCGCCAGCAAAAGTGCCAGCCAGATACACGTTGTTTCCACTTATGGCCAGCGCATTGGCATAATCAATGTCCGTGCCGCCGGCCCGCTGCGCCCAGGCGAAGCTGCTGGTAGCGCCCGCATCGATGAGCTTAGCCAAGAATACGTCACTAGAGTTGCTGGGTCCCGCGTTGGTCAGCGTGGTGGGGCCAAAGCTCGCCGTGGCACCGGCAAAAGCCCCCGCTACGTATATGCTGGTGCCGCTCAGGGCCAGCGCGTACGCTATATCGTCGCCTGTGCTGCCGGCTCGCTGTGCCCAGGCGAAGCTGCCAGTAGGGCCCGCATCGGTGAGCTTAGCCACGAACACATCACCAGAGCTGCTGGCGCTTGCGTTGGTTAGCGTGGTGGGACCAAAGCCCGCCGTGGCACTGGCAAAAGCCCCCGCTACGTATAGGCTGGCGCCGCTCACGGCCAGCGCCCTGACATAGTCTGTGCCCGTGCCGCCGGCCCGTTGCGCCCACACGAACTGGTTGCTGGCCGGGTTAAATTTGGCCACGAACACGTCATAGCTGCCGAGGCTGGTCAGCGTGGTGCCGCCAAGTGCCACTGTATTCGTGAACTGCCCGGCTAGGAATACATTGCCCGCAGCATCGACAGCCGTGGCCGTTACTACCGAGTAGGGGTTGGTAGCCGCCCCTGAGGCCACCGCCACGGCCTGCGCCGACTGCCAGGCCGGTGCCTGGGCTGCCACTGGCAGGCAACTGGCGAGGAGTAGCAGAGCCAGCAGGCCCACGGGAAACAGGGAGTAGAAAGATTTCATGGAAGAAGGGAAAAGAATAAGTGTTATCAAATATAGTCCGACCCTGCGCACCGGTTCTGAAGTGACCTAGCGCGCACCTTTCGCCCAAATTGCTCAAAATTCAGGTTCTTTGTAGCTTCCGGGCCGAAAGCCGCCGCTGTGGCGACTGCCTGCCCGCGTTGCCTATGCGAAATCCCGTTGCTTTTCTCCTCATACTTGTCAGTCTGACCGGCCCGCTGGCCGCCCAACCCCTGGCCCCGCGCCTGCACCCCGACGTGCCCGCCGCGATGAACGTTGCTGGCATCCACTTGGTGCTGAACGAAGAAGCCCAGCGCCTGGTGCAGCAGAAAGCCGACGGCCTGTGCCGCCACCAGCCGTCGTTCCAGGCCCGCGTCGATTTGGCCGATGCCTCGTTTCCCATCATCGACCGGGTGCTGAAGGAAGAAGGCGTGCCGCTCGATTTCCGCTACCTGGCCTTGCAGGAAAGCGCCCTGCAAGGCGACGCCCGCAGCAACCACGAAGCCGTGGGCTACTGGCAGCTCAAGCAGGAAACCGCTACCGACCTGGGCCTGCTCGTGAACGGAGCCGTGGATGAGCGGCAGCACCTCACGGCCAGCACCCGCGCCGCCGCCCGCTACCTCACCCGCAGCAACACCAGCCTCCACAATTGGCTCAATGCCCTGCTGAGCTATTACACGGGCCTGGGCGGCGTGAAGCCCTACACCCTGCCCACCGATTTCGACGCCACCGAAATGGCCATCACGGAGGCCACGGCGCCCTACGTGCTGATGTTTCTGGCCCAGAAAATTGCGTTTGAGCCCGCCTGTGGCCTCAACCCCAGTCCGGCACTGCGCCTCCAGGAATTTCCCGCCGTGGCCGGCCAAACCATTCAAAGCCAGGCCCTGGCCCTGCACGTGGAGCCGGCCGCGCTGGCCGCCCACAACCGTTGGCTGCTAGCCGCCGCCGTGCCCACCGACAAGACCTATACGCTCATCGTGCCCGTGGGCGACGTGACCCAGGCCGCCGGCATTGCCGCCAACCAGCGCCTGCAAAGCAGCAAAGAGCTGTTGGCCATGCCCACGCTCGCGGCCAGCTCGGCCGAAGTGCGGGTCAACAACCTGCGCGCCCTCATTGCCCTGCCCGGCGAATCTACCGCCGACCTGGCCCGCCGCGGCCACCAGCGCCTGGGTGAGTTTTTGCATCACAACGAAATATCCGGTTTCGATGTCGCCGTGACCGGCCGGCCGTATTTTCTGGAAAAAAAGCGCGACCTCGCCGCCGTGGAATACCACGTGCTGCAGCCCGGCGAATCCATTTTTGACGTGGCCCAGAAGTACGGCATGCGCAAAAAAGCCGTGCTGAGCAAAAACCGCATGGCCCGCGTGGAGGAGCTGCGCCCCGGCCGGGTGCTGTGGCTGCAGCACACCCGCCCCCGCGAAACAGCTATTGAGTACCGTACCCTGCCCGAAGGCGCCGCTCTGGAGCGGCCCATCGTGGCCGCCACGGCCGCCGAAACTGAAACGGATGTATTGCTAAATCAGGCCAATGCCCCAGTAGCTATTCGCCGCGACGTGGCTACCGAAAGCGGCCAGGTGAAGGTAAAAATTAAAGTCAAGAGCGACGCCGGTAAAACCAAGCGCGTCACCACCGAAGATGCCGATGGCTGGGGCGAAACGCTTTCTACTGCCACCACCGCTGCAGCGGCTCCAGCACCTGCTCCTGCGCCTGCGCCGGTAGCCGTGGTGCCGGCAGCCACGCCGACGCCCGCTCCTGCGCCAGCAGCCGTAGCACCCGCGGTGCCCATGCCCGCCTCGGCGCCGGCTCGCCCGGTGCCCGCGCCCCTTCGTCCCTCCTCCGCCAAGGCTACTTATTTGCCGCCGCCCGTTGCCGTGCCAGCCCCCGCGCCCCTGGCTGATGAACCACGCCCGGCCGATGTGGCCGTTGCCGAGCCTGCTGTCAAGCGTCCGCCGGCTGCGGCTAAGCCTTTGCCAGTCGCCCCCAGCCCGGTGCCCAGGCCAGCAAAGGAAGTAATTCCCGCGGCGGTTGCTCCGGTTGTAGCGCCTAAGGCTGTTTCTGTGCCCGCGCCGTCTAATGCTGTAGCCACGCCCAAGCCAACGACTCCGGGGCCTCGCACCGTCCCCAACACCGGCACGCATGTGGTCGAGGCGCACGAGACAGTGTACTCGGTGAGCCGTCTCTACAGCATGCCGCCCGCTACGCTCATTGCCGCCAACCACCTGCAGCCGCCCTATGGACTGAATGTGGGCCAAGTGCTGACGTTAACGGCTACGGACACCCAGCCTGCTCCGGCCGCGGGCGCCGTAGCCAAGCCAACGGCGCCCGCGGCCCAAGCTACCCAAGCGCCTGCTCCCGTGCCGTCCCCGTCTGGCCGTGCGACCGGCCACATTAACCCTGCCTTACTATACGTGCCCAAAAAAGGCGCTTCGGCTACTGGTTCACCCGGTACTGCCTCAGCGCCCGCGCCAGCTTCGGTCACGACGGATGCTCAGCATACCGTAGCGAAGGGCGAGACTTTATACAGCATTGCCCGTCTCTACAAAGTGAGCGTGGCCGACCTGCAAGCCTGGAACAACAAGCCGGACGGTGCCGTGAAAATAGGAGAGGTGCTGCGCGTATCGGCCCCAGCTAAGTAAGCAAAAACGCAGCGCTCAGGGAATCAGGCAGCAGGGAAATGGCGTTTGGCAAAGCTCCCCCGCCGGGGGTATCTTTACTAAAATGAGGAATGAGGAATGAGGAATTCTCAAACGACAATTCCTCATTCCTCATTCCTCATTCCTCATTAAGCGCAGCGCCTGATGCCCACGTTCTCACACCTTCACTCGCACACGCAGTATTCGCTTCTTGATGGCCAGGCCAGCATCGGAGCCCTGATGAAGAAGGCCCAGAAGGACGGCATGCCCGCCGTGGCCCTCACCGACCACGGCAACATGTTCGGTGCGTTCAACTTCGTGGCCGAGGCCAACAAGTACAACGTGAAGCCCATTGTGGGCTGCGAGTTCTACCTGGTGGAAGACCGCCACAAAAAAGCCTTCAGCCGCGAGAAAGGCGAGCGCGACACCCGCCACCACCAGCTGCTGCTGGCCAAGGACCAGGCCGGCTACCACAACCTGAGTAAGCTCTGCTCCATGAGCTTTATCGAGGGCGTGTACTCCAAGTTCCCGCGCATCGACAAGGAGCTGCTGGTAAAATACCACGAGGGCCTGATTGCCACCTCGTGCTGCATCGGCGCCGAGATTCCCCAAACTATTCTCTTCGGCACCGAGGCCCAGGCCGAGGAAAAGCTGAAGTGGTGGCTCGATTTGTTTGGTGAGGACTATTATATCGAAATCCAGCGCCACGGCCTGATGAATTTCGACGGCACCGGCAAAAGCCAGGAAGACGTGAACCAGATATTGCTGGGCTTTGCGAGGAAATACAACGTTAAAGTCATCTGCACCAACGACTCGCACTACGTTGACCAGACCGATTACGCCGCCCACGACCTGCTGCTGTGCGTGAACACCGGCGAGGAGCACAGCATCCCCGTCGGCGACATCCGCACCAACTACTACACCCTGATGACGGGCAAGGGCGAGGTGAAATACGACCTGCTCGACAACCTGCGCCGCGACCACAGCCGCGACGAAAACGCCCAGCGCCAGCTGCGCCGCATCGACGAGGAGCTGCAGAAGCCCAAGCCGCACACCCGCTTCGGCTTCGCCAACGACCAGTTCTTCTTCAAAACCCAGGCGCAGATGAACGAGCTGTTCGCCGACGTGCCCGAGAGCGTGGACAACACCAATGAGATTGTCGACAAAATCACGCCGCCCAAGCTGGCGCGCGACATTCTGTTGCCCAACTTCCCCATTCCCGCGCCCTTCGCCAACGCCGACGAATTCCTGCGCGAGCTGACCTACGTGGGCGCGTTCGGCCCCAGCGCCGGCAAGGGCGTCGTGACGATGAGCAAGCCGCCGCGCTACTCTGAGCGCACCCCCGAGGTGGAGGAACGGCTTGATTACGAGCTCCGCATCATCCAGACGATGGGTTTCGCGGGCTACTTCCTCATCACGCAGGACTTCATCAACCACGGCCGCAACATTGGCGTGGCCGTGGGCCCGGGCCGGGGTTCGGCCGCCGGCTCGGCCGTGGCCTACTGCGTGGGCATTACCAACATCGACCCCATCAAGTACTCGTTGCTGTTCGAGCGTTTCCTAAACCCCGAGCGCGTGTCGATGCCCGATATCGACATTGACTTTGACGACGTGAACCGTCAGAAAGTCATTGACTACGTGGTGAATAAATACGGCAAGACGCAGGTGGCCCAAATTATCACCTTCGGTACCATGGCCGCCAAATCGTCTATCAAAGACGTGGCCCGCGCCATGGAATTGCCCCTGCCGCAAACCAACGACCTGACCAAGATGGTGCCCGAAAAACCCGGCACCACCCTGGCCGGCGCCTTCGCCGAAAATCAGGAACTGGACATGATTCGGCGCGACGAATCGCCGGATAACCTCAAGGGCCAGATTCTGCGCCTCGCCACCCAGCTCGAAGGCTCGGTGCGCAACACGGGCATCCACGCGGCTGGCGTCATCATCGCGCCCGACGATATCACGAAGTACATCCCGGTTTCGACCTCTAAGGACTCCGACCTGCTCATCACGCAGTTCGACGGCAAGGTGATTGAATCGGCAGGTATGCTGAAGATGGACTTTCTGGGGCTTAAAACCCTGACCGTCATCGTGGACGCCATGAACCTGATTGAGCGCAACCACGGCGTGAAAATCGACATCGACAACATTCCGCTCGACGACGAGAAGACCTACGCACTCTACCAGCGCGGCGATACCATCGGCACATTCCAGTTTGAATCCGAAGGGATGCGTCAGTACCTCAAGGACTTGAAGCCGACCAACATCGAGGACTTGATTGCCATGAACGCCCTCTACCGCCCGGGCCCGATGCAGTTCATCCCGAACTTCATCAACCGCAAGCACGGCCGCGAGGAAGTAGAATACCCGCACGAGCTGCTGAAACCCATCCTGGAATACAGCCAGGGCATCATGGTGTACCAGGAGCAAATCATGCAGACGGCCCAGATTCTGGCCGGCTACTCCCTCGGCGGCGCCGACTTGCTGCGCCGCGCCATGGGTAAGAAGGACATGAAAAAGATGGCTCTGGAGCGGGAGAAATTCATCGAAGGCGCCAAAACCATCCACGGTATTCCGGCCAAGAAGGCCAACGACGTGTTCGACGTGATGGAGAAATTTGCCGAGTACGGCTTCAACCGTTCGCACTCGGCCGCTTACTCGGTAGTAGCTTATCAGACTGGTTACCTGAAGGCTAACTACCCGGCCGAGTACATGGCCGCCGTGCTCACCAACAACATGGGCGACATTAAGAAGGTGACCTTCTTCATTGAGGAGGCCCGCAAGCAGGGCGTGCCCGTGCTGGGCCCTGACGTGAACGAAAGCCTGCTGAAATTCAACGTGAACCAGGAGGGCGCCATCCGTTTCGGCATGGGCGCGGTGAAAGGGGCCGGCGAACTCGCGGTGGAAAGCATGGTGCAGGAGCGCGAAAAAACCGGCGAATACTCCGATATTTTTGATTTCGCCAAGCGCGTGAACCTGCGCACCGTGAACAAGAAAACCTTCGAAAGCCTGGCCCAGGCCGGCGCCTTCGACGGTTTCGGCAAGCACCGCCGCCTGTATCTCGATGCCCCGGCCGGCGACCAAAACCTGATTGAAAAGGCCATGCGCGTGGGCCAGCAGCACGCCGCGGCCAAGGAATCGGCCCAGCACAGCCTGTTTGGCGCGGGCGCATTCGGCGCGGTGGCCGCGCCCATGCCCAAAATTCACGAGATGGAGCCTTGGAGCAAAACCGAGCAGCTGCGCCGCGAAAAGGAAGTCGTGGGCTTCTACCTATCCGGCCACCCGCTCGACAGCTACAAGCTGGAGCTGGACGCCTACTGCACCTGCGGACTGGAGAAAGTCGACGAAATCAAGAACAAGGAAATGGCCGTAGCCGGCCTCATTACCAACGTTTTATTCAAGACCACCAAAACCGGCCAGCCATTCTGCACCTTCACCCTGGAGGACTACGAGACGAGCATCAACCCGGCCCTGTTCCGCGACGACTACACCAAATTCGCGCCCCTCATCAACCCGCGCAACTACCCCAACGAGCAGGTGCCGCCCATGTACGTGAAGCTCAAGCAGGAGCTGCGCCGCCACACCCAGGACCAGTGGGACCTGCGCATCCTGACCATGGAGCCGCTGGCCGACGTGGCCGAAAAGCGCAGCAAAGGCGTCCGCGTGCGCCTCGACCTGCGCACCGTGACCGCCCCCATGCTCGACCGGCTAGAAGAAGCCATCGAGCACGCGCCCGGCGGCAAGCGCCTTGAAATTCAGTTCGTGGAGCCGCACGAGCATTTGGCCGTGGATATGTTCTCGCGCCGCTTTCAGATTGAGCCCAAGGCTTTCATCGAGAAGATGAAGGAGCTGGATATGGAAGTTTGCACGCTGATTTAGGTGTAATGTAAACAAACGGAACGTCATGCTGAGCGCAGCCGAAGCATCTCGCTCGCATCGTTGAACGATTGAGTTACTACCACACGCGAGATGCTTCGGCTGCGCTCAGCATGACGTTCTTTTCAGCGTTCAGATAGAAAAACCATCCGTTCACCGTGCCAATCCGGCCGCGCTGAACTTTCCACTGCCCTCACTGTTTACTCATCCAATCTGCTACCTTGCGACCCCGTTGGCCGTATACGCCAGACTTTCATTAACCCCAACCCAAATTGAAATGGGACACAAAGCAATTGAAATAACCGACGCCAATTTCGAAGAAATCATCGGCGGCGACAAACCCGTACTGGTTGACTTCTGGGCCGAATGGTGCGGCCCCTGCCGCATGGTAGGCCCCGTGGTAGAGGAGCTGGCCGGCGAATACGAAGGCAAAGTCGTGGTGGGCAAAGTTGACGTAGACGCCAACCCCCAAACCTCGATGAAGTTCGGTATCCGCAGCATCCCCACGCTGCTGGTCTTCAAAAATGGCCAAATCGTTGATAAACAAGTAGGCGCCGTGCCCAAGCACGTACTCGCCCAGAAGCTGGAAGCTCAGGTAACAGCTTAATCCCGTTGCTTGCCAGAATAGAATATAGAAAAAGCCCTTGCTTCACCGGCAAGGGCTTTTTTGCTTGTCTTTCAGCGGCCCCGGAACGGCTTTGGCCAGTAGCGGGCGCAACGCATGCGGTGAAAAGACACCGGTTGGAGGGCTTCCAGTGACTGAGATTTAACCGTTTGCTGATGGGTGCAGTAGGAAGGGCGGCGACGGACAAAAAATAGCTACATTGGCCCCCAACTACTCGGCCGTAGACTGCGTAGGAGTTGCATCTTTAACCCTTCATCAAAATTCCCATTCCATGAAACGCATCGTTGGTTTCCTCCTTTCCCTGAGCCTGCTCGGTGGCGCTGCCGCGGCTCAAACGCCAGCCACGACGACTACGAGCAGCAACTCGTCGAAAATGACCACCCGCTCCGTGCAAGCGCCGGCCACCAAAACTACCGTGAAGTCGAGCACGATGCAGAACCCGGCGGGCATGACCAAATCGAGCACCATGAGCAAAAGCTCGGGCACGATGAGCAAGTCGAGCACCATGACCACGCCCTCGGGCATGACCAAAACCTCGACCAGCACCAAAATGAAGGCCGATGGCACGCCCGACATGCGGTACTCGGAAAATAAATCGAGCAAAACCACCAAAGTGCACACCGGCCCCATGAAGGCCGACGGCACGCCGGACATGCGCTACAAAGCCAACAAAACGACTGTTAAAAAGACCGAAACCAAGATGTAGTTTTCGGGCTTGACTGCTGAAAACCCTTGCTCTGACCGGGCAAGGGTTTTTTTATGCCCGGCGGCCTGCCGCGGCCTGCCTAACTTGCGCCTCCCATTCCCAACCACACCTCATCCATGCGCTACGCCCCCCTCGCTCCCGAATTATTCGTTGAAAACCGCCGCCGCTTCCGCGAGTTGCTGCCGCCAGCCTCGCTGGCCATTTTTCAGTCGAACGACATCCTGCCGACCAATGCCGACGGCACCATGGCCTTCCGGCAAAACAACGACCTGTTCTACCTCTCCGGCGTCGACCAGGAAGAAAGCATTTTGGTGCTCTTTCCCGATGCGCGGCTGCCGCAGCACCGCGAAATCCTGTTTTTGAAGGAAACTTCCGAGCACATTCTCATTTGGGAAGGCTACAAGCTGACCAAGGACGAAGCCCGCCAGAATTCGGGCATCCAGACCATTATGTGGTTGGACAGCTTCAAATCGGTGCTGCCCGCGCTGATGAACGAGGCCGAAAACGTGTATTTGAACACGAATGAGCACATTCGGGCCGTGGTAGAGGTGGAAACGCGCGATGCCCGTTTCATCAAAATGCTGCAAAGCCAATACCCGCTGCACAATTACCGCCGGGCGTCGCGCCTGCTGCACCAGCTGCGCGCCATCAAGAGCCCCGAGGAAATCCGGGTGATGCGCCAGGCTTGCGACATCACGGGCAAGGCCTTCCGGCGGTTGCTGGGCTTCGTGAAGCCGGGCGTGTGGGAGTTCGAGATTGAGGCCGAAATCGTGCACGAATTCATGCGCAACCGCAGCCGGGGCCCCGCCTACGGCAGCATTGTGGCCAGCGGCAAAAACGCCAACGTGCTGCACTACACCACCAACGACAACCAGTGCCAGGACGGCGACGTGATTTTGCTCGACTTCGGGGCCGAATACGCCAACTACGCGGCCGACCTTTCGCGCTCCATTCCGGTCAATGGCAAGTTCACCCTACGTCAGCGGCAGGTGTACGATGCCGTGCTGGCCGTGATGGCCTTCGCCAAAACGCGCCTCATTCCCGGCACCGAAATCGAGGAATACCACAAGCAGGTGGGCGAGTGCATGGAGCAGGAACTCATCAAGCTCGACCTGCTGAATGCCTCCGATGTAAAAAATCAGGACCCCGCTGCCCCGCTCTATAAGAAGTATTTTATGCACGGCACTAGCCACTACCTCGGCCTCGACGTGCACGATGTGGGCTACAAGTACCGCACCTTCGAAGCCGGCATGGTGTACACTGTGGAGCCCGGCATTTATATTCCCGAAGAGGGTTTGGGCATTCGCCTGGAGAATGATATTCTGCTCACGGCCAACGGCAATGAGGACCTGATGGCCGACATTCCGCTGCAAGCCGATGTGATTGAGGATTTGATGGCGAGAAAATAATGTGGGAAATGTGGGGGAATGTAAAAATGTGACCGTGTTCAACCGATGCATCGATGAATTTCTCAGATTTTCGCATCTGCCACATTTTTCACATTCCCCCACATTTTCACATTGAAGCTGTTTAGAAAGTCAAAATCGTTGTCATCCTGAGCGCAGCGAAGGACCTTATCACGTTAGAACAACGCCTATTCTGACGTGATAAGGTCCTTCGCTGCGCTCAGGATGACAGATGTGTAAGCAAATCAGACTTTCTAAACAGCTTCATTTATTTCCCTGTAGCCTGCACAATCTGCGGCAGGTATTTGCTCAGCGCCTCCACCTGCGAGCGGGTGAAATTGCCATCTACCGCCACCAGCACGAAGGAATCGGCCACGTCGGGGAGGCTGCCGAGGGCGGCGAACTCCGAGATTTTATCGCCGGAGCCGCGCGTGGAAATGGCGTAGCTGCTGCCGCCAAAGCCAGCCGTGGTCAATGGGTCATACTTATTGCTTTGCAGAATGCCGCTGGCTTCGGCGCGCAGACCCTGCTGGGCCAGTTCTTTGGCACTGCCGGTTGTGGGCGCAAAGCTGATGACTTTGGCCGAGCGAATGCCGGTGATGGCATTGGTCAGGTCGGAGCCGCCGAGCAGCTTGGCGGCCTTCACCAAGGCTAGGCGCTGAAGCAAGTCGGCCGACCATTCGGTGGTTTTGAAGCCTTCGCGGCCTTCGTATTTAGAGAAAAATGAGGCAACGGTTTTGGCTGGAGTGCTGGGGCCACCGGCGCGGCAGCCTACTAGCAGCAAAAACACCAAGAGAAGGGGAAGGCGAAGTTTGGTAATCATGCAAAAAAAGTTGGGTTGAAAAACGAGGGTCGTACAGTAGTACGCAAACGAAAAAAAGAACGTCATGCTGAGCGCAGTCGAGGCATCTCTGCCGCGCCATTTGTCATCCTGAGTGGAGCGAAGGACCTTCTCACCTCGGAACGAATCGACAGAATGGGAGAAGATGCTTCCTTCGGCAGCATGACAAATGGCGCGGCAGAGACGCCTCGACAAGCTCAGCACGACGTTCTTTCTTGTTCAGCCCTTCCCCTGTCTGGATTTTCTCAAAAAACTACCGAATTGAGAAAAAATACCTCCCGGTCGGGGCCGTGGTCTACGCGCACGCGCTGGTAGCCAGCGGCCACAAAGCGGCTGCCGAACCACGGCAGCAGGTCGGCCTGGGACGTTTCGGTAGTGCGTTCGGCGTGCTGGTCGTCGGGGGCGCTGCCGGTTTTGATGGGCACCTGCTCGTCATTAGGCGAGGTATCGGCGCGGTTTATCACCTTGTAGCGCAGCTTGTCTTCGTCGAGGTAGGCCAGGACCAAGCGGCCGTCGGGCAGGTTTTGAATGCGGACGCCTTCCTCCAGCTCGGAGCGGCGTAGGTTTTCGACCACGAAGTTATTGTCCCAGATAAGGTTGCCGGCGCGGTCGAAACCGCACACTAGCGCGTGCGTGGTCTGGTAGCCATCGAATATGCGGGAGTTGGCATAGGGCGAAGTGCCGTATTGGTTGCCAATGCTGTTGAAGGGCCCCACGTAGCTGCCGTAGCTGTTGTAGCGGTAGTGCGGATAGTACACCTCGGCCACCAGCACGTAGCCGCCGTCGGGCTGGGGCAGCAGCTCGTGCAGCAGCAGGTGGTAGTGCCAGCGCAGGGGCGGCAGCTTGCGGGCCAGGCGGCGCTCGGTGCGCAGGCGCAGGCGGGCCTGGCGGCTGGGCTTGAGGTAGTCGAAGAAATGCTTGAGGTGCAGGAAATCGTAGAACCGCAGGGCCGGTTTCACGCCCGTGCCCACGGCCGGGCGCAGGTCGGTGGCGAAAAGGCCCTGGGCGTAGGTAGGGTCGCGCAGCGAATAGGTGCCCATGAGCAGCCGGGCCGTGGTGTCCTGCGGCGGCGTCACCTGGGCCGTGATGAGGCTGCGGTCGCTCTCGGCCTGCACAAACTCCGAGCTCACCAGCTGGCCCTTATCGGTGAGCTGCTTGAGCAGCAGGCGGCTTTTGCGGCCGTTGGTCTGGCTCAGCACGTATTCGGCGCGGCGGGTGGCGGCATCGGCCACGAAGGTTAGCTGCACCGGCAGCGGCTCGTACACCGACGCTAGGTATTGCATCTGGCCGGTAGGCACGTCGAGCAGCAGAGCAGTTACGTGGAGCTGGTCGTTCAGCAGTACCGTAGCAAACAGGCGGCCGTCGAGGGCTTTCAGCTCCACCACTTCGCGGCTGAGCTTGGTTTCGAACTGTTGGGTACGCACCTGCTCCAGCGGCCCGTTGTAGGCCGCCACCCACAGCCGGCCGGGCACGTTGCGCGACGTGAACAGGGCGTACACCGTGTTGCTCTCGGCGCACATGCGCGTGAAGCTGAACTCGTCGGGCACTTCCAGGGGCAGTTCGTGGCGCTGGTGCAGCGTATGGTCGTACTGCTGAAATACGAAACTGACTTTGCTTGATAGCGGCTTGTTGCGGCCCAGCAGCAGCACCACGGTGCTGTCGGCGGCCAGGGGCTGCACGTGCACCTCGCTATCGGCGGGTTGCAGCGGCAGCTCGGTGCGGGCATTTTGCACCGGGGCGTTGGCGGGTGGGGGCGGCAGCGGCCGTTTTTGCGCGTGCAGCCCGGCAGCACCGGGTAACTGCCCAACCGAAAGCAGCAGTAGAAAAAGGTAGCGGAGTTTCATGCCCGTACGTCGAAAAAAGCGGCTGGAATACCTACTCCAACGAGCGGTTGCTATGCGAAAGTTACAACCGAAAAGGACGTTTCTGCGCCCGTGCTGGTGGGTTTATTTCAGCCCTCAGTTCGCGCCCAAAGTCAGTATCACGTCAAATTCATCGGGCCGCACGGGCAGCACCGACAGGCGCGACTGGCGCAGCAGGGCCAGCTCGCTCAGGCGGGCATCGGCCTTGAGCTGGGCCAGGCCCACGGGCAGGGGTAGGGGCTGCACCGGGCGCAGGTGCACCGCCACCCAGGGCGAGCCCGCTTCGGCGGTGGCATCGGGCGCGGCCAGGGCCGCTACTTCGGCAATGCCCACCACGGCTTTCTCGCTCACGCTGTGGTAGAACAGCACGAGGTCGCCGGGCTGCATCAGGTTGAGGTTGTTCCGGGCCTGGTAGTTGCGCACGCCGGTCCAGGCAGTGCCGTCTTCTTGCACAAAAGTGGCCCAGGAGTACTTCTCAGGTTCAGATTTAACGAGCCAGTGTTTCAAATGGTGAGGTGTGAAATGGTGAGGTGGTGAGTTGATGTTTTGGCGGCGCAATTTGCATAAGCCAAACAGTAAACTCACCACCTCACCATTTCACACCTCAGCGCCTAAAGCGCAAAGCCCAAATCCACGCTCACGATGTTGGCCTTCAGGTCGGCCCGGTCGGCGGCGCTGTAGATGGACGAGCCGGTTTGCTGGTAATTGGCGTAGCGCAAGTCCAGCGACTTGAGGCGCATGACGTGCTGCCGGCCCTGCGCGTCCTGCCCCGGCACGTGGAAACGGCCAATGCCATACACCGGCGAATAGCGCAGGCCGACGCCGAATTTATTGGCCGAGAAAGCCGACAGGTCGTAGTCGGACGTGTAATAGGTGTCGTTGACGGAGTGTTGCGCGAAGGGCGCGAAGTAGGTGGCAGCCGTCTGGGTGTGGTAGCGGTAGAAGGGGTACACGGCGAAGAATTGCGTCACCTTCACCGGCAATTCCAGCTCCAGGGTGTGGGCCGTGATGCCGAAATTGTCGTTGTAGAAGCGGTAGAAGCCGCGCACCTGAATCAGGTCGCTGGCGTAGTAGTTCAGGCGCAAACTCACCGGGTACTTAAAGCGGGCGCGGGGCAGGTTTTCGATGCGGGCCGCCGTAGGGAAACGCGTCGAAAAGTCGCCGCCTATGGTAGTTGGCTCCAGATTGACGGCCGTATTGTCTTTGAAGTACACTCGATGAAACGGCGTGCTGAGCAGCCCGTTCTGCGACACCAGCTCGGTGCTGATGGCCGCTTGCAGGCGCTTGGTGAGCACCTGCGAGTAGGTGGCCGTGAAATTGTAGGTCTGGCGGGTATCGGAGCCGTATTCGTTCTGGCCGCCGCCGCGGGCGTTGGTGGTGGCGCCCGCCACGTAGGTGGTTCGTAGCTCCAGCGGCGTAATCAGCGTCACCTGGTCTAGGAAAACCTGGCCGGCCACGCTCAGTTGGCGGTTGCCGTCGTGCGAGGTTTTGGCGAAGGAAGCGGTTGCGTTGAACGAGAAGTAGTCGTACTCCTTCGAAACGCCCGCGCCCACGCCCCAGATGGTGCCTTTGGCCTTGTGCTCGCGGCTGTAGCCAAAGTCGCCGTGGTAGCGCACATCGTGGGCCGAGGGCGTGCTCAGGGCAAAGTCAATGCGGTCGGTCGACGCCGAAGCGTAAAAATCGGCCCCTACGTTGGCCGTAAGGCGGCTCACAGTATCCAGTGGAATGTTCACGATGATGGCCGGCGGTACATCGGTGAGGTGCTGGGTGCCACGGCCGCCTTCCACGGCGCCGTGCGTGCCTTCCTGCTGGTAGTAGCCACCGATGATGTCGATGGTCGTTTCATCGGCCGCCCGGCTCACCGGCACCGACGGGCTCACGGGCGCGCCGTAGCCGTCGATGCGGTTGGGGTTTTGCGTGGTGCCGGTTTGCGCCAGGGCCGGGGTGGCCGACAGGGCACTCAGGGCCAGTAAGGGGAAAAGTAGCTTTTTCAAAGAAGGGATATATTATCGAACGTCATGCTATTTGAACGGTCAGGCTACTGAACGTCCTGCTGAGCGCAGCCGAAGCATCTCTATTGCTTCGTTGCAGTGATTTAGTATTGCGGTAGAGATGCTTCGACTTCGCTCAGCAGGACGTTCCTTTTGCTCATTGCTCATTGCTCATTGCTCATTGCTCATTGCTCATTGCTCATTGCTCAGTTACAGCCGCAGCCGCCGCCTACTTTGCCGCCGTTGGCGCCGCCGGCGCCCTCACGGTAGCTTTCGAAGTTGGTTTCGGGTGTTTCCACGGTTTTACTGGCCAGCTTCATGTCCTCGTCGTTGAGGTACACTTTCTGGTAAGCGGCCACCGTCACGCAGCTGGGCAGCGCGGCCCCCAGCGGCAGCAGCAGTAGCCCAAGCGCCAGGCGAGGATAGGTAAGCAGCAGGGACTTCTTCATAAACATGGAGTACGGAAAATCAGGGATGGGCGGCGGGCGTTGTGCCGTGGTAGTAGTTCAGAGTCATGCCTTTGGAGGCCAGTGTGCGGTTGTCGTCGGTTATCAGCGTGCAATCAACGCCCTTCAGGCTGTTGATAAAAGCCAAACCGGCGGTTGGGCCTTTCACGAAGACGACTTCGTCCAACCCGTCGGCCAATTCCACGTCGGGGCAAATGATGGTGACCGAGCGCAGGCCCACCGACGGGTAGCCGGTGTGCGGGTTGATGATGTGCCCGTACACCTGCCCGCCCACAGTGAAATACTGCTCGTAGTTGCCGGCCGTCACCACGGCCACGTCGGTCACGTCGACCCAGGCAGCCACGCTGCGCGGGTGGTCGGGGTCGCCGATGGCCACGCGCCAGAGCGAGCCGTCGGCCTGCCGCCCCCAGCAGTAAATGTCGCCCGAGCCATTCATCAGCCCGCCCTTGATGCCGAGGCCGTCGAGCACCTGCTTGGCCCGGCGCAGGCCGTAGCCTTGCAGAATGCCCGCCAGGTTGATGTGCATCCCTTTTTCGGGCAAAAACACGGTGTGCCTGGCCGCGTCGAGCTGAATTTTTTGCCAGCCGATGCGGCGCACTGAGGCCCGGATAGCCGCCGAATCGGGCAGGGCCGGGTGGGCCTGCTGGTCGAATTTATAGAGCTTGTCGGCGCTGGCAAAGGTGATGTCGAACGCCCCGTCGCTGAGCTTCGACAGCCGCAGCGTGCGGTTGATGAGGTCGAAGGTTTCGGCCGACACCGCCACCGGCCGCACACCGGCCAGGCGGTTGATGCGCACCACTTCGGACGTCGAATCCCAGAACGACATGAGGCGGTCGATGCGTCGTACCTCGCCCAGCCCCAAGCGCAGGGCCCGCTGCCCGGCCGAGTCGTTCTCGGCCACCACCGTGAAGGTGAAGTGCGAGCCCATCAGGTGGGCGCTGCGGGTGAAGGTGTGGCGGCTGGTTGAGGGGCCCGACTGGGAGCGGCCCGGCTGGCTACCCAGCAGGAGCAGCCCCAGCAATAAGCCCAGCACCGGTCCGGGTTTCCAACGCGGCATAATGCGATACAAGAATGAGATAACAGGTAGATGCACTACTGGCTGTCGACCCCTACGCTAAATCTCAAAAATTACAAAAAAACCGACTTTGCTGCTTTTACAGCGTAGGCACCACCTTTTTGAGGTAGGCTTCGAAAGCGGCGGGGCCGCCGGCGATGTAGCCGGTTTTGGCCAGCACCTTGCCATCGGGCGCGATGACGACGGCCAGCGGGAAGTCGCCTTCGCGGTTGAGCTGGGCGGCGGCGGCCTCGTTCAGCTTCAGCTGAGCGGCGCTGGGCTGGTTCTTTTTCATGCGCGGGAAATCGAAGTGCGCCAGCACCAGCTTGTCCTTGACAAACGCTGCAAACTCAGGCTTGGCAAATACTTCCTGCTCGTACATGATGCAGGGCTTGCACCAGTCCGAACCCGAGAAAACGGCCAGCATGGGCCGGTTGGTGGCCTTGGCCTGTGCCTGCGCCGCGCCCAAATCAGTTATCCAACCGCTGATGCCTTCCGTTTTGGGCTCATTTGGCGCTGCGGCGACGGCTGCCACAGCGGCGGTGGGCTCGATGCTTGGGGCCGCGGGCAGTACCAGTTGCGGAGCAGAGCCCACCGGCGAAGTGGGCTGGGGCGCGGTGGTGGCGGCCACCGTTTTGCTTTTGCTGGTGGTGCCGGCCGCGTCGGTGGTTTTGGCCTTGACCTTGTTGTTTTTGGCTTTGATAACGGTTTTTTGGGCGAGAGCCGGGAGCGTGCCCGCCAGCGCCAAACCGAATACCAGAGCCCGCACGGGGCTAAAAATAGCTGCGAATGACATACGAAATGACCAATGAAGTGAAGGGCCGAAGCAACGCGTCGGCATGCTGCCCAGTGCTTACGGCGCAGCCTGCCCGAGGTTAAATCCGGCCGCGTATGCAAGCCTTGAGGAGCGCCGGAAATCATTTCGAAAGTCCGGCTGCTTGATGAACCGCAAATGAATCCCCGGAATTTCATCGCCGGTTTGCCCGGCAGCATCTGCCAACTGCCAACGCCCGCGCCGCCGGGCACCCGCTGGCTAGTGCCGCCGCAGCTTCAGCACCTGCTTTTGCAGGGCCAGCACTTCGAGGGTATAGTCGGGCGTTTGCCCATCTTGGAGGTGGATGCGCAGGCCCGTGGGGCCATCGGGCGTCCAGGTGCCGGGGCGGCCGGTCAGGCCACCGGCGGGCGCAATATCGAACTGCTCGAAGCGCCCGTAGGGCCGGATAGCAAAGCCCGTGCGGTGTTGTGCCGATTTGAAGGTGTGCGTGTTAAGCCGGTAGGCCAGCGTATCGCCCTGGTTGTCTTCCAGGGAACTCAGCCAGGTTCCTTCCAGCTGTTTCATGGAAGTGGGCGACGTGGTGACGATGGCCGGCTTCTGTTGATGGCAGGCCACGGCCAGCAGCAGTACCAGGGGCAGCAAACGGGAGAAAACAGGCCGGAGCATGGCTTTTTGCAAAGAATGGCGGGAGCGCAAGGTAAGGCGAATCAGCAGGGTAGGGGCGGCGGATGCCCGTGGCCGCCACCCGTCCCGTCCGCGTAAGGACCCTTGTACGCTACATTCGTTTCTTCAAAAGCCCCCAATTCCCGTGGATAACCGCGCCCTGACCCGCGCTTTCAAGCTGGCCGCCCAGCTGATGGAGCTGCACGACGAAAACCCCTTTAAAATTCGCGCCATCGAAGGCACGGCCAACGCCCTCGATGCGCTGAGCTTCCCGGTGTCGGAAGTGGAGCGTTCCGGCCTGCCCGACCGCACCGGCCTGAGCAAAACCGCCGCCGCCAAAGTAGCCGAGCTGCTCGATACCGGCACGTTTTCGGACCTGCAGCGCCTGCTGGACGTGACGCCGCCCGGCGTGGTCGAGATGCTGGGTATCAAGGGCATCGGGCCGAAAAAAATCCGCGCCCTGTGGCATGAGCTGGGCATCGAAAGCACCGAGCAGCTGCGCGAGGCCGCCGAGAATGACCAGGTGAGCAAGCTGAAAGGCTTTGGCAAAAAGACCCAGGAAGGCATTCTGGAGGCGTTGGAGTTTGCCGGCCAAAGCAAGGGCAAGCTACTCTACCCGCAAGCCGAAAGCCTCGCCCACGACCTGGCCCAGCGCCTGCGCGATGCCCTGAAAACCGAGCAGGTAGCCGTGGCCGGCGAACTCCGGCGGCGCCTCGAAACAGTAGAAACGGTGGCCCTCGTGGCCGCCACCGACCAGCCCGACCAAGCCCATCAGCTGCTGAATACCACCGCCGGCCTCACCGCCGACCCGCGCCGCTCTGGCCCGTTTGCCTGGCGCGGCACGGCCACCGAATCGGGTGTGCGAGTGGAAGTGCTGCTGGTGAAGCCGGAGGAATTTACCACCGAAGTTTTCCTGAATTCGGCCGCCGAAGCGCACCTGAGCGAACCACTCACGGCTGCGCCATTCACACTCCGGCAACTGGCGCGCCGCGAGAAGTTTCAGCAGGAAGAGGCCCTGTACGAGAAGGCCGGCCTGCAATTCATAGTGCCCGAACTGCGCGAAGGTCTTGGCGAAATTGCCCTTGCAGCGGAAAAAAAGCTACCCAATCTACTGGAGGATAAAGACCTGCGCGGTTCCCTGCACAACCACAGCACCTGGTCCGACGGCAACCACAGCATCCGCGAGATGGCGACCTGGCTGCGCGACCACGGCTACGAGTACCTGGGCCTGTGCGACCACAGCCAGGCCGCGCATTATGCCAACGGCCTGAGCGCGGAGCGCGTGCGCCAGCAACACAAGGAAATTGACCAGCTGAACGCCGAGCTGGCCCCGTTCCGCATCTTCAAGGGCATCGAAAGCGACATTCTCAGCGACGGCTCCCTCGATTACCCCAATGAGGTGCTGGCCAGCTTCGATTTTATCGTGGCCAGCATCCACTCCAACCTGAAAATGGACGAGCGCAAAGCCACCGACCGCCTGCTGCGCGCCATCGAAAACCCCTACACCACCATGCTGGGGCATCCTACTGGCCGCCTGCTGCTGCGCCGCCAGGGCTACCCCATCGACTACAAAGCTGTCATTGATGCCTGCGCCCAACACCAGGTTATCATCGAAATCAACGCCAACCCCTGGCGCCTCGACCTCGACTGGCGCTGGGTGCGCTACGCCCTCGACCAAGGCGTGCAGCTCAGCATCAACCCCGACGCCCACCACACCAACGGCTACGAAGACATGCGCTACGGCGTGCTGATGGGCCGCAAAGGCCACCTGACCAAGGAAATGACCTTCAACGCCAAGTCGGTAGAAGAAGTGGCAGCCTATTTCGAAGCGCGCAAAGCCAACATCAAGCCGCCGCTGGAATACAAGAAGTCGCTGTTTGAGTAGGTAATTGGGAGAAAACTCGAACGTCATGCTGAGCGCAGTCGAAGCATCTCTACCGCTTCGGTGCAGCCGATTGGATACTTGTGCAGTAGAGCTGCTTCGACTGCGCTCAGCATGACAGCCTTATTGCTATCGGCTAATAGCTAAAAATGAAAATCCTCGTTCTCCGCTTTTCTTCCATTGGCGACATCGTGCTGACCACGCCGGTGGTGCGGGCCCTGGCGCAGCAAGTGGCGCAGGCGGAGGTGCACTTTGCCACCAAGCCCGCCTACCGCAGCCTGCTCGAACCCAACCCCTACATCACCAAAGTGCATTGCCTCACCGGCAGCCTGGGCGAGCTGGTGCAGCAGCTGAAAACCGAGCAGTTCGATTACGTTATCGACTTGCACAACAACCTGCGGACCCGCCTCATCAAGCTGCGGCTGGGGGTGAAATCGAGCAGTTTCGATAAGCTGAATTGGCAGAAGTGGCTGCTGGTCAATTTCAAAATCAACCGCCTGCCCGACGTGCACATTGTGCAGCGCTACTTGAATGCCGCCCAGCCGCTGGGCATCAAAGACGACGGCCAAGGCCTCGATTATTTTATTCCCGCAGGCCAGGAAGTAAGCCTTGCCACGCTGCCCGCGCCGTTTCAGCAGGGCTACGTGGCCGTGGCCATCGGGGCGCAGCATGCCACCAAGCGCCTGCCCTTGGAGAAGCTGGTGGAACTATGCCAGCGGCTGGCCCCGCGCCCCATCATACTGCTCGGTGGCCCGGAAGATGCTCCTGTGGCGGACGCTATTATCAGCGCCGTGCCCTCCCCAAATAGCCATCCACCCATTCACCCATCCACCCATTCAGCCATTGAAAATGGCTGCGGGCGCTACTCGCTGCACCAGTCGGCCTCGCTGCTCCGGCAGGCCGATTTCGTGGTGAGCCACGACACTGGCCTGATGCACATGGCGGCAGCCTTCGGAAAGCCGATTTTCAGTGTGTGGGGCAATACTGTGCCCGAATTTGGCATGTACCCGTACCGCACCAAATACCAAGCGTTGGAAGTGCAGGGTCTCAGCTGCCGGCCATGCTCCAAAATTGGGTTTGCCAAGTGTCCGCAAGGCCATTTCAAGTGCATGCGCGAGCAAAACCTGTCAGTGGATTGGTCAATGGTCGGCGCTGGCCAGTAGGAGCGACCCACGGCCGCCCGTCATGCCAAGCGCAGCGAAGTATCTCGCGTGCCCAACTAAGGACTCGTGCATAAGTAACCGTATTCGCTCGACCGTCATGCTGAGCTTGTCGAAGCATCTCTACCGCGCCGGTAATTCATTTACTACTGCGGTAGAGATGCTTCGACAAGCTCAGCATGACCACCTCTTTACTATCCGTTTACGTTTGCTTGACGACTTAAACCAACCGATTGAGCCAGCAACCCACGCGAGATGCTTCGCTGCGCTCGGCATGATGGTCTAAAAAGCTTCTATCTCCAGCACCATTAGTACCGCGTCGTTGCTGAGGGCTTCGAGTTCAACATTGGCTGCATCCCACAGCGCCAGGCCGTCATTGGCGTGCATCAGCCGGCCTTCTACTTCAAAAGCCCCTGCTAAAACAAAAACAAACAAACGCGAATCCGAACCACTGGGCTGATAAATGGCCTCGTGCCGGCCCGCAAACCGGCCTACGCTCACGGCCAGCGGTAGGGGCCGGGCGGCGGGCGGAGCCGGCACCGGCGCCAGCGGAATCAGTTGGTTGGGCGAATCGTCGAGGCTGAACACGGCGCGGCGGGCAGCTACTGCAGAAACGGGCGAATCGGCCAGCAGCCAAATGTGCAGGAAGCCGACCAGTTCGGTTGCAAACGGATTTTTTACGTGCAGCACGCTGGCCGCCGGTAGGGTTAAAATCAGTAACTGCCCGGCGTCGACGGTGGTGGCGGGCGGGCCGACGCAGTTCAGCGTGACCGCCCCGGTCAGGGGCAGGATGAGGACGTGCGACGCCTCCGCGACCGTGAAATCCAGCGCGTGGCCGCCGGCCAGGGTTTCTTCATTCAGCCCATAGAGGCGGCCAAACGGCCCCTTGTGCGCGTGCGCAAACGGCCCGAAGTTAAACGTGCTAAACCGCCGAAACCGGTCCGATTCGGCCAAGCCCCGCTCCTCGGCGAGGAAGATTTTACCCGGCGTTTGCTGAGGCATCGGGGGCAGCGGGAAGAAGTGAATAGATGCTGAGAAATGGCTGCAGCTGCACCAGGTGCGTCAGGATTTCTCCCGTCGGTGCAGCGGCTGGTCTAGCTTCTGATACCACTAGGTAGGGCCCCACAGTGTCGTGCCACCGCAGCGGCTCCGATACAAAATTGACGGCTACCTGGTGCTTGCTTTTATCCTGCAAGTCCGAATTGATGAGTTCGAACTGAAAGCGGTTGAATTTCAAAAACTGGCGTCCCAAATTGTCCAGAACGTCCGGCATTCGTTCGTTGAGTTGCTGCACATAGCCCGTCACGGCCCCGCTCACTAGGAAGTGCAGCCGCTCGGCGTTCGGCACGTAGTGCAGGATTTCCCCGAACGAACGGTACCGGTTGCCGGGATTAAACGTCTGCGCCTGCAATCGAAATTCGGCGTAGCTGTCGTCCCACACCAGCTTGTCCCAGGGCCGGGTAGCGCTGGCATCCATTATTTTCCGATAGCACAGGGTGATGGTGCGGACAGGCATATGGCGGAAAGGACCTAAATACGGTCATGCAGAGCGTAGCGAAGCATCTCGCGCGCAATAGTGACTCAATCGATTGGATTACTTGAGCATGCGAGATGCTTCGCTGCGCTCTGCATGACTGTCAGAATGCCGTATTGACCTACGCCGGCACGGCCAGCGAAATAGCCAACTGAAAGCCTGCCGTGGTGCTGCCCGTCACCGCGGCCATTTCCAGGCTCACGCCGTCGCTGAACACGTTGTCGCTGGCGTTGGCAGTGTAGCCGCTCAGGCCCTTGGCGTAGCCATTCACGGCCGCCACGGCCGAGCCCGTGCCTTCGGGGAAGGCAATCTGGGTCACTTTCAGCGACGTGCCGTTGGCCGCGTACACGTGCACGTGGATGTGGGTGGCTCGGCCCGAATACCAACCGGGGAAAATGCTGGTGAACTTTACCTGGCCGTTGGCATCGGTGGTTTGCCGGCCGCGCAGGAAATGCACTGCCTGGTAGTTGGTGGCCTGCATGCCCGAGCCGCCGTACTCCGAATAGTTGCCCTCGGCATCGCAGTGCCAGATGTCGACCAAGGCGCCGGCCAAAGCCGCGCAGCTGCTGTTGCTGTTCGTAATGCTGATGGTAATGCCCAACTCGTAGCCGGTTTTGCCGTCCTTGATGTCGCTGCGCACGTACGAAGCCGGCACTTTCGTCGGGAAAGGTCCTTCGGTTTCCGTCGGGGCCACGGTGCAGCTGCCGGAGCCAGTGCCGGTGGTTCCGGTCGTGCCCGTGGTAGTGGTGCTCGAAGTAGGCGAAACCGTGTCTTTGCCACAGGCCGAAAGCAGCACCGGGGCTGACGCCGCCCCCATCAAAAGGCTCTTCAAAAAGTGTTTTCTTTCCATGATGCGCGAGTGGGTTTGGGTAACAGAGATAAAACCGTTGCTGAGTGGCTAAGTCAAAACTGCACATCATCATTCCCTTCCGCCTGCTCCAATCGGCGAGTAGCCACCCGGCATCTACGGTTGACCGATTTGGGCCCAGGAATGCGGAGCGGCCCAACTGCCGGTTGGGCATATACCCGCCGTGTCCTACATTGCCCAAAAAACCTTACTTTCATCCCATGCCCGAACCCTGCCAACACCTCACCTCCCTCCGCAGCCTCAAAAGCGCGCCATCCTACTTATGCCCCGAATGCGTTGCCCTCGGCGACACCTGGGTGCACCTGCGCGTGTGCCAGGAGTGCGGCCATGTGGGTTGCTGCGACAATTCCAAGAACCAACACGCCACCAAGCATTTCCACGCCACCCAACACCCCGTCATTTCCTCTGCCGAGCCCGGCGAAAGGTGGCTCTGGTGCTATGTGGATGAGGAAATGGCAGAGTATTAGGCCGTGAAAATGCTGTGGTGCTGGCGCTGCCAACAGGAAATCCTGATGCTGGAAACCGCCGAGGCCGCTTTAGTCCGGCAGGCGCACCTAGGCGGGATGGCAGTTGTTGAAGCGGAAGCCAAGCGTCGGGGCCGTGCACTAATTCCAATGCAGTTGGAAGGCAGCGCGCGATTCCGACAGCCGATGCTGGAAATGTATCGGCTGCTCACAGGCTTTGTGGAAACCAATCCCAATGCAGTCCTGCATCATGAGGTAGACCAATACGGGCCGCCGTGCCCATAGTGCCATAAGCCGCTTCGTACAAAAAAAGCGCGCTTTTGCGCCGCCTGTGGATTTGGGCAGAAGGAGGTTGACGCAGATTCGCTGCCGCTGGTGCAGCGCCGGCCAGAGCTGTTCTAGAAAGTTAACAAGCAAAACGGCCCGCTCAACGAAATTGAGCGGGCCGTTTTCTATACGTGAACGGTTCAGACAATCTTGCTAAACCCGCAGTAGCTGTGCAACACCGCCGGCAACTCAATCCCGTCGGCCATCTGGTTGTTTTCCAGCAGTGCGGCCACAATGCGGGGCAGCGCCAGGGCCGAGCCGTTGAGGGTGTGCAGCAATTGCGTTTTGCCGCCGTCGGCCCGGTAGCGGCACTTAAGGCGGTTGGCCTGGTAGGTTTCGAAGTTCGAGGCCGAGCTTACTTCCAGCCAGCGGCCTTGCGCCGCGCTCCACACTTCAAGGTCGAAAGTGAGGGCGCTGGTGAAGCCCATGTCGCCGCCGCAGAGGCGCAGCACGCGGTACGGCAGCTCCAGCTTCTGCAGCAGGCCTTCGATGTGGGCCACCATGGTATCCAGCGCGGCGTAGCTGTGCTCCGGCTCCGTGATTTGCACAATTTCCACTTTGTCGAACTGATGCAGGCGGTTGAGGCCGCGCACATCGGCGCCCCACGAACCGGCCTCGCGGCGGAAGCACGGCGTGTGGCCCGTGATGCGAATGGGCAGCTTCTCCACCGGAATAATCTCATCGCGGTAAATATTGGTCAGCGGCACCTCGGCCGTGGGAATGAGGTAAAGGTCGTCCTTGGCGTCGTGGTACATCTGGCCTTCCTTGTCGGGCAGCTGGCCGGTGCCGTAGCCGCTGGCCTCGTTCACCAGAATGGGCGGTTGCATCTCGGTGTAGCCCGCCGCCCGGGCCTCGTCCAGAAAGAAGTTGATGAGGGCCCGCTGCAAGCGGGCGCCTTGGCCTTTATACACCGGGAAGCCCGCGCCGGTGATTTTTACGCCCAGCTCAAAATCAATGATGTCGTACTTCTTAATCAACTCCCAGTGCGCCAATGCATCAGCCCCCAGCTCAGGCTTGGCGCCGTGCTCCCGCACAATTTCGTTATCGGCAGCGGCCCGGCCTTCGGGCACACTGGCGTGGGGCAGGTTGGGCAGTTTATAAAGCAACTGCTGCTGCTCTTTTTCTACCTGGGCCAGCTCGGCGGCGGCGCTCTGGGTGCGCTGCTTCAGCTCGGCGGTGCGGGCCTTGAGGACTTCGGCGCCGGCTTTGTCGCCGGCTTTCATCAGGCCGCCGATTTGCTGCGCGAGCTTGTTGGCCTCGGCTTGGGAAGAGTCGTGGCTGGTTTGGAGGGCGCGGCGGCGCTGGTCGAGGTCGAGGATGGCCGCTACATCGGCGGGGCCGGTGGGGTAGCGTTTTTTGGCGAGGCCGGCCAGTACCAGGTCGGTCTGGTCGCGGAGAACGGAAAGTTGCAGCATAAAGCAGGTTGGGGGATGCCGGGCAAAGGTCGTAAGTAAAACCGACCGGTACCACAGCCCAGCCGCCTACCGCCGAAACGAGCGGCAACTTAATTTGCCACCGTCCGTGTTTAAATGCCAAGACGTGCGCATCCGATTTGGCAGTTTGCTCGTAATGCCCTAACATTGCGGGAGCAACCGGCCGCCGTGGCTGGGCCAGCGGGCCACAGCGCCCGCCTCCGGTCTCGACTTTTTGCTGAACCGCCCGCGGCCCCATTCTGCACCTAACTTCCTGCTTATTCATTGCGCTCCGCGCGCTGCTATTGCTGTAGCCCGCGCCCCCTGCGAATGTCCTACTGCGGCTTGGCCGCTTCCGTGTCGTAGCTGGCTTTTTGCGCCCCCGGTGGGCCATAGCGGGCAGCCAGCCCCTTCTTGCTTTACGCAGATGTTTTCCCCTTATTCCCTTTATGCACACCATTAACGAGTTGAAGGACCGGCTGCTGTCCGACCTCAAAGAAATTGCCGAGCAACTAAACGTGGGCAATTTCAAACGGCTCAGCAAGCAGGATTTAATCTATAAAATCCTCGACCAGCAGGCCCTGACCCCCGGCGTGGCCGAGCAGCCCGCCGCGCCAGCTGCTACCCCTGCCGCCGCCCCCGTGGCGCTGGTGGCCGAAGCTGCTCCCGCCGCTGCTCCCCGCCCGGCCCGCAACACCGCCCGCCGTCCCACGCCCAACAACACCGAACGGCCCTTTTCCGATGTAGCGCCGCCCGCTGCCAAAGCCCCGGCCCGTGCCCCGCGCGAGCCCCGCCGCGAAGCCCCTGCGGCACCTGCTGCCCAAGCGCCGCCGGTAGCGCCCGAGCCAACCGTAGAAATTCTGGACCCTCTCGAAGGATTGGCCCTAGTGCCAGCCACTGAGGCCACGGGTGCTTCCCTGGCCGATGCATCAGCGCCGGATGCTACTCCAGTTAGTCCAGATAATGCGCCGGTTTCGACTGAGTTCGGTGAGCAGTCTGTGAACGGCACCAACCCCCGCCCCGACCGCCCGCGCCGCGAGCGGGTTGACCGCGCCGGCCGCCCCATCACGGAGCAGCGCGCCGCCGAAATGGCCGCCGAAAAAGCGGCGAATGAGGCTGCCGCCGCTGCGGCTGCCGCAACTGCCGCCGAAAATGGTACTGATGCCCGCGAGGGCAGCCGTGACAACCGCCGCGAATTTGGCAGCAACGGCTTTGCCGACCGCCGGGAAAACCGCGCCGACCGCTTTGAGCGCGACAACCGCGAAGTGCGCGACAACCGGGACCAGCGCCCGGCCCGCGACAATCAGCAGCCCCGCGAAAATCAACCCCGCGAGCCGCGCAACGACCAACCCCGCGAAAACCGCGACGGCCAGCCCCGCGAGCCCCGCAATGACCAGCCGCGCAACGACCGCAACCTGACCCGCGAGGAGCGCTACGCCCAACGCGACCTCCAGCGCCAGCAACGCGCCCTCAACCCCGACGGCTCGCCCCGCACCGACACGCCCCAGAACCAGCAGCCCCGCGAGCCCCAGCGCCCTCAGCGCCAGGATATTGACCTGGTGGTGCCCGGCGGCGGCACGTTTGAGCTGATGCCCGACGGCGGCTACGGCTTCCTGCGCTCGCCTTACTACAACTACCTGGCTTCGCCCGACGACATTTTTGTGTCGACGCAGCAGGTGAAGCAGTTTGCCATGAAGCCCGGCGACACGGTGGTGTGTACCATTCGGCCGCCGCGCGAGGGGGAGAAATATTTCGCCCTGGTGGGCGTGGAAAGCATGAACGGCCGCACCGTGGAGGAAGTACGCGACCGGGTGCCGTTCAGCCACCTCACGCCGCTTTTCGCCGATTCTAAGTTCAAGCTGAGCACCAAGCCTTCGCAAATCAGTACCCGTGTGCTCGATTTGTTTGCGCCCATCGGCAAGGGACAGCGCGGCCTGATTGTGGCCCAGCCCAAAACCGGTAAAACCGTCCTGCTACAGGAAGTGGCCAACTCCATTGCCGAAAATCACCCCGAGGTCTACCTCATGGTGCTGCTCATCGACGAGCGTCCCGAGGAAGTAACCGACATGGCCCGCACCGTGAAGGCCGAAGTGCTGAGCTCGACCTTCGACGAAACGGCCGACCGCCACGTAAAAATCGCCGAAATGGCCCTCGACAAGGCACGGCGCCTGGTAGAATGCGGCCACGACGTGGTGATTCTGCTCGACTCCATTACCCGCCTGGCTCGGGCCTACAACACGGTGCAGCCCAGCTCGTCGCGCATCCTCTCGGGGGGCATCGACGCCGGCGCGCTGCAAAAGCCTAAGCGCTTCTTCGGGGCGGCCCGCAACGTGGAAGGCGGCGGCTCGCTCACCATCATTGCCACGGCCCTCATCGAAACCGGCTCCAAAATGGACGAGGTTATTTTCGAGGAATTCAAAGGCACCGGCAACATGGAACTGCAGCTCGACCGCAAGCTGGCCAACAAGCGCGTGTTCCCGGCCATCGACATCCCGGCTTCCGGCACCCGCCGCGAAGACCTGCTGATGACCAAGGACGAGCTGAGCCGCGTGTGGGTGCTCCGCAAGTTCATGTCGGACATGACGGCTACCGAGGCCATGGAATTCCTCAAGGACCGCATCAAAGGCACCAAGGACAACGAAGAATTCCTGCTGGCCATGAACGGCTAAGGCCGCGCCGAATGCACCTAAAAAAGGCCCGTTGCAGCAATGCAGCGGGCCTTTTTCTATAAATCACGATAACTAATTGTCCTATCGATAAGCTAACCTAGCACTGGGCAAACCGGCGGCCCAGCAAATAAATTCACCGGTAGCCCGAAACTTTGATGGGCTTTGAAGGAATAGCCGCCCAGGGCAGATAAGGACTACTTTTGCGGCTTATTATTTCTCCAGCCATGACGCCTGCGCTCCCTGCCAACCTCCCCGAACTGCTCTACATCCAGGACCCGCTCTGCGGCTGGTGCTACGGCACGAGCCCGGTTATCAAGCGCCTGCAGGAAGAGTTTGCGGGGCGCATTGACGTGTCGGTGCTCTGCGGCGGCATGGTGAAGGGGGAGGACGTAGGTCCTATATCTGAAAGCTGGGATAGCCTGAAAACCAACCTGAACGACGTGGAAGAAGTAACCGGCGTGCGTTTTGGCGAGGCTTTCAAGGCGCTGGGCGCCGCCGGCGACTACCGCTACGACTCGGAGCCCCCGTGCCGGGCCATTGCCACGTTCCGCCAGCTCACGCAGGACCCCGCGCGTGCCGTAGCCTTCGCCCACGCCGTGCAAGCGGCCCTTTTCCGCGACGGCCAGGACCTAAACAACCCATCCGCTTACAACGATTTGCTGGCGCCATTTGGGGTTGACGTGGTGGAGTTTCAGCGCCGCTGGGCGGCGCCCGAAGCGGCCCGCGCCGCCCAGCAGGAGTTTGCTGCCGTGGCCCGCATTGGCGTGGAGGGCTTTCCCACGGCCGTGGTGCGCATCGGCGAGCAGGGCTACGTGCTGGCCCGGGGCTACCAACCCTACGAACAAATGCGGGCGGGACTGGAGCAACTGTTGCGCGAAGAAACCGGCGGCTAGCGCGCGGCTACCGTACCCGCACCACCTGTTTCTTGAGCGGCGACCAGGCAATGCGCTGCCCGTTTTCTTTGCCTTTCAGATAATCGAAGCCGATGGCATCGGGTCGTTGGCGCAAGTCATTCCAGGTGGTTTGGTCGAGGTTTTCGGTGCCGTTTGGGAAGGCGGCATTTCGGGCAACGGCCGGGGTGTGGAATTGCGAGGGCAGAAAAAACCGGTCGATGCGTCGCATCACGAAGGTTTCGCGTTCGGCGCGGGTGGCGGTGGGCGTTTTCATTTCGTAGACGAGGGCCGCTTCCAGGTCGGGCTCGGTGAGCATCTCCCGGAAAATAACCTGCCCGTGGGCATCGGTAATGGTGAATTCGCCGGTGCCTTCCAGAAGGGACGGGCCCCGGAATACCAGGCGGAAGCTGTCGGGTGGGCCTTGCGGATTGCTGAAATTGTGTTGCTGGCGCACCACCCGCAGCGTGTCGCTCACGGCTGAAACCGCTTTGGAGCGAGCGGTATCGGGCGGGGGCAGCGCGGTAGTATCCTGGATGTCTTGGCCCGTACGCTCAGCAGCACGCGAAACCGCGCCTTCATTCACAGCCGAAGGGGTAGAATTACAAGCCGCCAACAGCGCCAATAGGGCAAACCAAGAGAATCGCATGACGAAGCCGGTTGAGAGTGGAACCACTTGAATAGTACGCAATTTTCCGGCCGGGCAGTTACGCAACCTGCTCGGCCGGCAGCCTTAGCGCCACAGCAGCATGGCGATGAAGGCCGCGCTCAAACACAGCGACGATACCTGGTTCATGCGCATGGTGTGCTCGAAGTCGGCGGCACGTTCGTCGTGCCACACGGCCCAGGCCCAGCGGCTGAACAAGGCCACCACCGGCCCGGTAGCCACCAGAAAAATCAGCAGCGGCCGGATTTCCTGCCGCAGCCAATAGGCCAGCCCCAGCGCTGCCGCGCCCGCCAGCAGCCCCACCGCCGCGAAGATGAATGTGCCCCGGATGCCCAGCCGCAGGCTCAGGGTGCGGTCGCCGCGCCGGGCGTCTTCTTCGTGTTGGTACACTTGGGTGAGCGGGTAGGAACCGCACAAAAACAGCGTGCTCACCAAGGCCAGCAGCAGGTTGGTTTTCTCCAAAAGCTGCGCCGCAGTGGCCCCCACGCCCACCTGCGTCATTAGCAGCGTGAACGCACCCTGGAATATCACCACCACAAACGTGCTCAGCAGCGGGTACTTTTTCAGGCGAATGCCCTCGTAGCTGTAGGCCTTCGACACCAGCAGGTACACCACCACCATGCCGGCAAACGCCAGCGAGACCAGCGCCGCGCCCCCCACGGCTAGCGCATCGAACAGCCACACCAGGTGCAGCAGCTCCGGCGTCACCTTCGGGGGCGTTTTCAGGCCGCCGATGCTGCCTTCGTCCTTATCATAGTAGGAGTTGTAGCCGTTGGAGGCCGGATAGGCCAGCAGGTGCAGCACCACAAACACACCCACGGCCCGCCACCCGCTCCACGGCCCGCGCAGCGCGCTCAGCCCAAACCAGAACACCGGCATGAGGTAAATGGAAAACGGGATGCGCAGCAGCGGCAGCGCCTTTTTGTAATGGGCAAGCATGTAACGCGAACTTTGTAGTTCGCGTCCCCAAGCACCATCGTGCAATTGGCGCGGGGACGCGAACTACAAAGTTCGCGCTACTTTGCGCTTTTCCGGCCAGCCTATGAGGTAGGTAACTTGCGGCCCCCACCAGTGGCGTTTTTTGCCGGCCTGCCAGGCAAAGTGGCCTTCAGCGTCGGCCCGGTGCGCTAGTGCCAGCAGCTCATCGGTGGAGTACATGCGAAGCAGCGACACCGTGCCGTCCCAGATGGTGCACAATGGAATGAGCGGAACGAGGTAAGTAAACACCAGCCGACTAAGCCGAAACGGCCGAAAAAACGGCGTGAGCAGCAATTGGGCCACCGGCAGTACCGTCCAGGCCAGCAGCAGTTCCACCCAATGCTTGCCGGCGCCCTCAAACACACCCATGCCTGTGCCGGCCCGCACGGCGTCGCGGAGCATTGCCTCAGCAGCCTGAGGTGGGAAGTGGTGAAAGGCCGAGAAAATGGTGCGAAAACCCGTCAGCTCCGCCGGCACAGCCAACGCATTCACCGCAGCCGACTCGAAGCCGATGGCGCCGTGTGTGCGCCGGGCAATGTCGGCCCAGGCGGCGGGCTGGGGGTACAGGTCGGTGAGGGTGATAGTGATATCGGGCTGGCCTTCGGTGCGCAGGGCGGCTAGTACGGTTTCGGTGCCACCCCCGGCGCCGGCGCCCAGCTCCAAAATGTGGTTTTGGCCAGTGCGGGCCAGTCCCTCGGCCAGCAGCGGTGCAATGGGCCGGTAGGTGCCCAAAGTGGAAATCATGAACCGCAAATAATCCATCATCCCGGCCCGGATGACGGCCGGAAACCACGGCAAGTCCTCAAACTCAAACATCCGAAGGCGTAGGCGCATAGCGCGAGCATACGACAAAAAGGCGCTATGCGGTGTGCCAGCAGCTTATCAGTTGGCTATTGATTCCGGCAAAGCTTCCGGCTGAAACAACAAGGCGCGACAACTGTAGCCGGTGGCAAGCAGTGCTCCTGCTAGGCAAGGCAGCATAAAAACCAGGATGGTGAGGGCAGCTGCCCAATCTGTTTTGATTGGATTAGCATCGTCAGCGCCGATTGCGGCAACCATGCCGGTGGGCAGGGCAAACAATGAAGCTGTTTAGAAAGTCTGATTTGCCTACACGTCTGTCATCCTGAGCGCAGCGAAGGACCTTATCACGTCAGAACAACGCCTATTCTGACGTGATAAGGTCCTTCGCTGCGCTCAGGATGACAACGATTTTGACTTTCTAAACAACTTCAATAAAAAAAGTGCAACCACCAAGCCCATCACGCTTAAAAGTCGTTTCGCGCGCGTTTTCAGGGCGAGCAGCCGAGGCATGACCCAGCGCAGCATAACAATGGCTGGCAATGACACCATACCGCTCACCAAACCAACAAAGCAGCCCAGTTCAATACCCGCATTTCCGCCGAAAAGCGCGAAGCCAGCCATATAAATAGCCGTATTGAGCAAAGCGCTGCTTCCCCAGACGGTATAATCCAATTGCCAGGGGTTGGCTATCATAGTATGGGGAGGGGACATTGAAAAATAAAATAGGTAGTGCCTTGCAAATGTATCAAAGATTTTCTTCAACTTTGCATCACAAAGTACTTCAATGGTTATGAAGCCTGCCAATCCCGACCCGCTTGCCCAGCTCACCGAAATCCGCGCCATCATGGAGCGCAGCTCGCGCTTTTTGTCGCTGTCCGGCCTGAGCGGGGTGGGGGCGGGCGTGGTGGCGCTGGCGGGTGTGGCGGCCGGCCATTTCTACCTGCAAAGCCACTACCCCGACGGCTACCTGCGCCTCATGCAGAGCTCGGTGCAGGAGCGGCGCGCGGCGTTGCCGTTTCTGCTGCTGCTGGCCGGCACCATGATTGGGCTGGCGCTGCTGGTGGCATTTTACTTCACTCAGCGGCGCACGCACCACGACGGGCAGAAGCTGTGGGCGGCGCCGGGTCGGCGTCTGGCCGTGGCCCTGGCCGTGCCGCTGGTGGCGGGCGGCTTGTTTTGCCTGCGCCTGTACGTGGGCGGCGACGCGGCCATGGTGGTGCCCGGCCTGATGGTGTTCTACGGCCTGGCGCTGCTCAACGCCAGCAAGTACACCCTGGACGAAATTCGCTGGCTCGGCCTCACCCAAATTGGGCTGGGCCTGCTGTGCATGTTGCTGCCCGGCTGGGGACTGATTTTCTTTGCGCTGGGTTTCGGGCTCGGCCACATCGGCTACGGGCTGGTGATGTACAACCGCTACGAGCGGCCGGGCACGGCTCGTAAACCCGTCGTCTCTTCGTGAAGCACCTCATCCACACCCTCAACAAGGCTTTCGACCACCGCGTGCGGCTGGGCGTGATGGCCGTGCTGATGGCCAACGAATCCGTAAGTTTCAACGACCTGAAGGACGCCCTCGACCTCACCGACGGCAACCTCGCCAGCCACGTCGCCGCTCTCGAAAAAGCCGAATACGTGCTGGTCAGCAAGCAATTTATTGGCAAAAAGCCCAATACTACCTATTCAGCCACCGCCGCTGGCAAAGTCGCGTTTCAGCAGCATCTGGAAACGCTGGAGAAGCTGCTGCGGGGGTAGGGGAGGCGAGGAATTAGAACGTCATGCTGAGCGTAGTCGAAGCATCTCTGCCGCGTACCTAATTCAATGCTGATTCAACGAAGCGGTAGAAATGCTGAAGCTGTTTAGAACGTCTGATTTGCCTACACGTCTGTCATCCTGAGCGCAGCGAAGGACCTTATCACGGCAGAATAGGCGTTGTTCTGCCGTGATAAGGTCCTTCGCTGCGCTCAGGATGACAACGATTTTGACTTTCTAAACAGCTTCGCTACCACAACCTCGACAGAAAAGGTCGGAGAATTTTTATCCGCTCTTTTTTTTGCACCAGCACTTTGAAATACAAAGTTCTTTTATAAAGTCAGCATCAATCTGTCAATAATTTCTCAAGCCATCAATCACCAACCCAATACTCTTCCTATGAACCCCGTCTTTCCCTTGCCCAATGATGCAGCTCCCGGCCGATTCCGGGCTGCTCCTGCTGCCACTGTCGTTACGCCCCTCACTACTGCGCAAAAGTTACTGCTGCCGCTGGGCATCATTCTGTTCAACTGGCTTTTCTGGCTGGAAAAAGGCGGGCTGAACATGCTTGTTTTCACCGTTTTTGTGGCGGTGGCGCAGCTGCTGATGCTGCCGCGCCACGCGGCGGTGCGGCGCTCCGGCTACTTCTGGTTGATGGTGGGCGGCAGCCTTTTCGGTGGGGCCATGATGGCCGTGTACGGCTCCGAAGTGGCGGCGCTGGCCTGCGTGGCCTCGGTGCTGCTGCTGCTGGGTTATGTGAACCAGCCCCACCTCCGGCTGCTGCCCTTTGCCCTGATTACGGCCGTGGGCAGTGTGGCCGAGGCTTGGCTGCGGGTGCTGCGCGGCCTGCGCGCCCCGCGCAATACCGGCGCGGGCGTGCGCCGAAGCTGGTTTTATGCCCGGCTGCTGCTGGTGCCGCTGGTCATTCTGGGAGCCTTCCACCTGCTGTTTGCCATTGCTAACCCCGTGTACGACCGATTGAGCGGCCGGGCCCTGGCGGTGCTGGGCGACTGGCTGGTGCGGCTGCTGCCCGATATTTCCTTTGGCCACCTGCTGTTTATTCTGTTAGGTTTTCTGGTCACGGCCGGTGTAATCGTGGCAGTGCCGGTATACTTCTTTGCCGACCAGGAGTCGCGGTTCGGCGAGTTCATCCGGCGGCAGCGCGATAGGGTGGCCTCGCTGGGCGTGCGTCGGCCCGATTTCCGCCTGAAGACCGTGCGCGCCCTCGATTTGCGCAAGGAGTTCATTGCCGCCGCGGCGGTGTTCGGGCTGGTGAATGTGCTGCTGCTGGTGGTGAATGCCATTGACATTCGTTGGCTGTGGTTTGGCTTCGTGCCCGCGCCGGGGTTCAACCTCACGCAGTTTGTGCACGAAGGTACTTATGTGCTCATTTTCAGCATTCTGCTGGCCATGGGCATCGTGCTGTGGTTTTTCCGGCGCAACCTCAACTTCTACCAGCCCGGTTTGCCTTTGCTGCGCGGCGGGGCTACGGTGTGGGTGGTGCAGAATGCCGTGCTGGCCGTGTCGGTGGGGCTGCGCAATTACTACTACATTCTGCATTGCGGGCTGGCGTACAAGCGCATTGGCGTATGCTTCTTTCTGCTGCTCACATTTTTCGGCCTAGTCACGGTGCTGCTCAAAATCTGGCAGCGGCGCTCGGCCTACAGCCTTTTCCGCCTCAATTCCCTGGCCGCCTATGCCGTGCTGCTCCTGCTGGCCTCCGGCAATTGGGAAGTCTGGATTGCTGAATACAACCTCCAGAGCCGCTTCCCCAGCATCGACATCGGCTTCTTGCTCGACATGCCCGACCGGGTGCTGCCCACCGTGCAGGCCCGGCGCGCCGTGCTCAACCACACGTCCCAGCTCACCGTCGAAACCGAATACGGCACTACCGAGCGCATCGACGCCGCCGAAGCCCAGCGCCGCCTCGACCTGGCCCTCACGGCCGCCCGCGCCCGCTACGCGGCCTACGACCACTGGCAGGGTCTCACCTGGGCCGACTGGCAAACCCGCCGGGCGCTACAGTGAATCTTATCAGCAAGTTAAAAATCCTGTCATCCTGAGCTTGCGAAGGACCTTCTTATGTCAGAACAACGGTCGTGCTGGGTTGATAAGGTCCTTCGCAAGCTCAAGATGACAAGCGGCAAAAACCCGAATTACTAACCCGTTACAGCAGCTCCGCCCGCTCATTTCCCACTAACCTCTTCTCAACCCCATGACTTCCCTTCCTCAATTTGCCCTCACCCTGCTCGGCGTGCTGTTCTGCATTGGCGACGTGGCCGCACTGGGCTTTCTGCTGACCTGGCAGGAGCGGGCCCCCACGCCCAGCGAGCGGTGGCAGCGGCTGGTACGCGGCGTGCTGCCCGCCGTGGCCGTGCTCTTGGGCCTATTGTTGCTGGCTTTCACGCAGGTAATGCTGCTATGGGCCCCTCACTAGCAACTGCGCCAGCGGACGCAGTTCGATAACCTTCATTTCCACTTTATTTATCTCCCAACCCTCTGATGACACTCTTTGTGAATGCCTTTCGCCAGTCGACAAGAGCCTCTGAGTTACAACCGTTCTTCAACCATGCAGCGGCTTAAATACCTGCTGGCGCTGGGGCCGGAACTGCCGCCTCGGCTCTGGCTCACCGGCCTCGCTATTGGGCTGGCCATTCTCAGTCTGATTTTCAGGAAGGAGCTGTGGCCGCACCACCGGCAGGCGCTGAGTTGGAATCTGGCCCTGCTGGCCCTGCTACTCTTGGCCGCTGGTGGCCAAACCATGGCAGCCCTAAAGCAATGGGCCGTTTCCTGCGCCGGCCCTGCCTGGTTGCGGCTGCTTATTCGAGCAGTCTCAACGGTCGTCAGCATTGGAATAGCCATACTGATGATGCCGTTGCTGGTGGTTTGTCTCATCGCAAGCCTTGAACTGCTGCGGCAGTAGCGGAGGAGAGAAGCTGTTCAATTGCGCATTGGCAACAAGCCGCTTGCAGGACTTTTTAACGGTATTTATGCAAAAAACGCTCGTTGGAACGACAGACACACCGCGTGCGTGCCTTGGTAAAATAAGCGAGAATGGCAACCACTATTCAGGCCTTTGCCAGGCAAAGCCGAGCTCTGGAACTTGAAATAATGACTTATTGAAGTTTATTGTCTAGCTTGGCAGTCCGTTGGGCTTCCCAGACTGAGAATTGCCTGTGACGGCTGCCTTATTGTCGTTGCCTCATGCCCCGTACGCTTCTCCTGGTTGTGCTTTTCATTGCGCTGGTATTGGAGTTGGCCCTGACGGGAGGGGCTTTTTTTGCGCCGGTTTTCACACTTGCAAAATTTGGGGTGAAATACGGCCCCGCAACCGCATTTTTGGCCTACATCGTGGCGTGGCTGCTGGGGTTCGTGTCGCTGGTGGCGGCGGTGGCCCTGGGGCAGGTGTGGCAGCGTCGGCGCACGTATGGCACCTGGTGCTACCTCTTGGGTGTGTGGTGGATAGGCATTGGCATCGGCATTTATTATGCCTTTGGCAAGCCCGAAAACCTGTTGCTTGACTCGGTAAAAGGCCTCCTCATTGTCATCCTGGCCTGGCGCTGCCAGGCTACCCGCATGATGACGCGTCGGTACTAGGCAGCCGCGCAGTATATTGGTCCCTACTTGGCCCTTTTCTTTTGTTTGTTCTGCCTGCGCTATGCCCACCTCGCACCTGCACCCGCTGCCCGTCATCCCCAAAATATCTCGCTTTGGGCGGGCCTTGGCCAGCGCGCAGGTGCTGAAGGAAACCCTGACCATTATTTTCCTGGGTCTGCCTTTGGTAAAAGCCTCGCCGCTGGTGTTGCTGTCGGCGCTACCGGGCGTGGTGCTCTACCTGCTGCACTGGCAACTGGCCCTCGGGCGCGTGGGGCGCGTGTTTGCCATGGCGGTGTGGGTGTTTACGTTGGTCGATGAGCTTTGGGGCCTGCTGCTGTTCAAGGAGTTGGAGGCTCCTACGCACGGCCAAATCCGGATGCTACACTGGAGCTACTTCCTGGGCTTGGGCATCATCTTGCTGGCATTGGGGGAGTTGGCCTGGCGCTGGCAGCGCCAGCGGGCCAAAGCCCGGCGCAACGTGCATCACCAAGCCATCCTGGCCGCCCGCCAGCGCCGCTAGAAGCCGCAAGGCGGAGTACCGCGAAATGAAATTTCGCGCTACCCGGCCCATTTGCCTCACTGGGGCTGCGGGCTGGTATATTTGCCCTTCCTCGTGGCGGGGCCGTGGCCCCGCCTTCCACCCGTTGCCCCGCATGGCCGACTCCCAACCGACAAGCTCTTCCCTTTCTTCGGGTCCCAAACCCAAAGCACCGCGCCGCCGCTGGCCTCTGCGGGTGGCAAGCTGGGCCTGGGTTGGGTTCGGCCTCGTCGTCATTCTGTTTCTGGTGTACCCGTTTTTGGTGAGCACCAATTTCATGTTCCTCTTCGGAAAGTCGCCCAGTCTATCCGATTTGGAAAACCCCAAAGTCGAGCAGGCGTCTACGCTCTACACCTCCGACGGGGTATTGATTGGCAAGTACTTCCGCGAAAATCGTTCGCCGGTGCCGCTGAGCAAAATGTCACCCATCCTCATCAAAGCCCTCATTGCCACTGAGGACGTGCGGTTCTACGAGCACTCCGGCATCGACCTGGAGGCCGTGCTGGGCGGGGTGTTCTCGTCGTTGCGTGGCGAGAAGCGCGGCGGCTCCACCATCACCCAGCAGCTGGCCAAAAACCTCTACAAGATTCGCCGTCAGCAAAGCCGGGGTGCCCTGGGCTACATTCCGGTGGTAAGCACCATTGTGGCCAAAACCAAGGAATGGCTGACGGCCGTGGACCTGGAAAAGCGCTACACCAAAGAAGAAATTCTGCGGATGTACCTCAACACCGTGGAGTATGGCTCCAGCGCCTTCGGCATCAAAGTGGCCGCGAAAACCTTCTTCAATACTTCGCCCGACAGCCTCAAGCCCGAGCAGGCAGCCATGCTGGTGGGCGTCCTCAACAACCCCACGGCCTTCAATCCCAAGTTCCACCCGGCCGCCGCCCTGCGCCGCCGCAACGTGGTGCTCGACCGCATGGCCCAGGCCAACGTGCTGCCCGCCGCCCAAATAAATGCCCTCAAAGCCACGCCCATTGTGCTCGACTACCACGTCGAAAAGCACATCGACGGGCCCGACACCTACTTCCGCAGCGCCATCAGCCAGTTCGTCGACGCGTGGTGCGACAGCACCGGCCACGATATGTATCGCGACGGCTTGAAAATATACCTCACCATCGACTCGCGCATGCAGGCCCACGCCGAGGAGGCCCTGCACGAGCGCATGAAAGCCCTGCAGCGCCAGTTCGATAACTTCTGGCGCAACCGGGACAAAAACCCGTGGGTGGACGACGAAGGCAATGAAATCCCGGATTTCATCCTCACTCAGATGAAGCGGACGGAAAGCTACAAAACCCTCGCCAACCGCTACCGCAACCAGCCCCAGCGCCTCGATTCGGCTCTGAACGCCAAGCGCCCGATGAAGGTTTTTACCTGGAAACACGACGACAACGACACAACCCTCGTGATGTCGCCGCTCGACTCATTGGCCTACTACAAGCACTTCCTGCAATCGGGCATGATGTGCATGGACCCCTTCACCGGCCAGATTAAGGCTTGGGTGGGCGGGCTCGACTATCGCTTTTTCCAGTACGACCACGTGAAGCAGGGCAAGCGCCAGGCCGGCTCCACGTTCAAACCCTTTGTGTACCTCACGGCCCTCGACAACGGCTACTCGCCCTGCGACCGCATTCGGGACCAGCGCGTCACCATCAACTACGTCGAAAACGGCCAGCCCATGGAGTGGAAGCCCGACAACGTGACCCGAGAATACACCGGCATCAACATGACCCTGCGCCACGCCATGGCCCGTTCTGTGAACTCCGTGACGGCCCAGCTGACCGAGAAAGTGGGCTGGGAAAACGTGGCCAAGTACGCCCATAAAGTGGGCATCACCTCGCCGCTGCTGCCGGTGCCCAGCATCGGCCTGGGCTCGGCCGGCGACGTGAGCGTATACGAAATGGTGGACGCTTACAGCACCTTCCTCAACAACGGCTTCCGCTCCGACCCGCGCCTCGTGACCCGCATCGAGGACCGCAACGGCAACGTCATCAAGCAGTTCGACCCCGTGCAGCACCGCGCCATCCCGGCCGAAACCGCTTGGCTGATGACTTACATGCTGCGCGGCGGCATGGAAGAGCCGGGAGGAACCTCCCAGGCCCTCTGGGACTACGACCTCTGGCACAACGACAACCAAATCGGCGGCAAAACCGGCACTACCTCCAACTACTCCGACGGCTGGTACATGGGCATGACCAAGGACCTGATGACCGGCGTGTGGGTGGGCGGCGAAGACCGCAGCATCCACTTCGTGGGCTCGCAGCAGGGCGAGGGCGGCCGCACGGCCCTGCCCATCTTCGGCAAGTTCATGGAGAAAATCTACCAGGACAAGGAGTTGGGCTACACGCCCGGCCACTTCCCCAAGCCCACCGTCAAAATCACCAAGAAGTATACCTGCGTGTCCGAATCGGAGCCGCGCCGCCGCGCCGCAGCCGTCGACACCATTGCCGCCGACAACCTGCTGGAGCAGATGAACAACGGGGGCGGCGTGCCGGATAGTTTGCGGCGCTAGCGTGAAAAGAGGAGAAAATTATTTTCTCCTTTTAACAATATGATTGCCATCTGCGCGGTGTATTATTTCATTAAAATAAACAACTGGTGCTGTCCTTAGGACTTCTATGAATGTAAGGGATGGCTTATTCTGAAGGAATCTAACCTTTTGAAGCAGCCCTCCAATACCTTTTCTGACATAATTAAAGTGCTCTGCAAAATCTGCAATTGAGTATCCTAAAGAAGGACCATTGATATGGGTTATTTCGTTGCGCAGGACTCTTAATTTTTTAAAGTGAATCCATTCATCACCTCCATTTATCGCACTTAATATCTTTTCCTGTTGAAATTTTAGCAAATAATTTAAGTCTATCCTCTAATCTTGAGGTTTTCTTCAATTCTTGAAAATCAGCAGAATTTAGGCCGCGGAAATCGTAAAGCAGGATGTGTCTGTTGATAAAGGCGTCAACTAAGGAGATGCAAGCTGTCAAATAGGCTCGGTAGTATCTTGTACAAAAGACAAAGTCATCTTCGTTGCTGTATAAGCACGACTCTTCTCTGTAAAACATAATGTCTTCTGAAATTGCCCATTCAACGGGCTGATTAGTCATAGGAGGAGTATGTTCTTTAGAGTAACCCGCGTAAGATGATGTTATCTTTCCTAATAGCATAGAGGGCGTTGAAAAGCCAAACGTGCCTCCAAAACATCATCAGACCTATCTATAGAAAACTGTAAATAGGGTACTACTCCAGTGTTTCTGGTTGCTTCTAATAATTCGTGAAAAGAAACGGATGATTTGCTTTCACCGTTTTGAATATTAAAATTTGCCCTTTCCCATCCACCTTTGGGCGATTTTGTACCACTATTCAATAGCGCTTCAATTACGATTCTTTTAGCTTCACCTTTCGATAAATGGTATTGCTCTAAAGCGAGAAAACAAGGACTTTCCATAAGAATGATGCAGCTGACTTGATTGCTAACTTGTATTTAAATCAAAGTGTAGCCCCGCCACCTCAGCTACCCAACGCTTCAATGGCCGCATACACCGTCCGCACGGTCATGCGGTCCAGCTCCTTGGCCCGTGACGCGCAGGTCCAAACTCACTCCCCCCCATAAAGCGCCTCCAGCGCCCCGCGCAGCTCCGGATACTCGAACCGGAAGCCTTGCGCCAGCACCTTGGCCGCGCTCACGTTCTGCGAAGCCAGCACGATTTCGCTCATTTCGCCCATCGCTAGCTTCAGGCCGAAGGCCGGCACCTTGGGCAGCAGCAGCGGCCGGTGCAGCACTTGGGCCAATGTTTCGGTAAACTCTTTGTTTGTCACCGGGTGCGGAGCTACCGCGTTGTAGGTACCACGCCAAGCAGAGTCTTCCAACATGCTGATGAACAAGCGGCATAAATCATCCAAGTGAATCCAGGACATGTATTGCCGCCCACTGCCCAATGCTGCCCCAGCACCTAGCTTCACCGGTCGGGCAATTTGGGGTAAGGCCCCGCCTTCGGTGCTTAGCACCACGCCAATGCGCGGAATTACCGTGCGGATGCCCAAGGCCGCAATGGGAGCCGCCGCCAGTTCCCACTGGTTCGAGACATCCGCCAGAAAATCGTTTGTGGGTATTGCAGGAGGCGTTTCCTCATCTACCAATTGCTCGCCGGCATCGCCATAAATCCCCACGGCCGAAGCGGAAATAACCGCTTGTATGTGGTGGCCGGGCTTAGCCATCTCGCGGCTGAGCAGCGCTAGGCCGCCCAGGCGGCTGGTCATGATGTCACGCTTGCGCTCATCGGTCCATTTGCCATCGGCCACGCTGGCTCCGGCCAGACTCACAATGTAGTCGGCATATGGAATAGCGGCCTCGTCAATTGTACCTACCTGTGGGTCCCACCGAAAACTGCGAAAATGGCTGCTTTTGGCCGGTTCCCGACTCAATAGCGCCACCTCGTAGCCGCTGTCAATCAGCATTTCAGCCAGTCGAGTACCAATAAGACCAGTGCCTCCGGTAATGAGAACTTTCATTGAGCTAGTTGTCAGTTGTTCGTTGTCGGTTGTCAGGGAAAAGGTGTCAAAGTTCAACCATCTTTCTCAAAACAGTCCGAAAACTGACAACAAACAACTGACAACTATTTTCCAATTTGCCGCAAAAACTCCCGGCGCAATGCTTCGTCAGTAGCAAACCGGCCGCCGTACTCGCTGGTTAGCGTCGAACTGCTGGTATCGTTCACGCCCCGGCTCATCACGCACAAATGGTCGGCCTCGATGAGCACCGCCACATCGTCGGTGCCCAGGCTTTGCTTCAGCTCTTCCGAAATCTGGCGCGTGAGGCGTTCCTGCACCTGCGGCCGGCGGGCATAGTACTGCACCACGCGGTTGAGCTTGCTCAGCCCCACCACATGCTCGGCCGGCAGATACGCCACGTGGGCCTTGCCAATGATGGGCACAAAGTGGTGCTCGCAGCACGAAAACAGCGTAATGTCGCGCTCTACCAATAGCTGGTGGTAGTCGTAGCGGTTTTCAAATAGCCGCACATCGGGCCGATTTTTCGGGTCCAGCCCCTTAAACCATTCCTGCACATACATTTTGGCCACGCGGCGCGGAGTGCCGGCCAGGCTGTCGTCGGTCAGGTCAAGACCAAGCTCCCGCATAATGGCCTCAAAATGAGTGCTAATAGCCGTAATCTTGGCTTCGTCATCCTGCGCAAAGGCATCGGGGCGAAGCGGGGTGCGCAGGCTCAAGGGCAAGTGCGAATCGGTTGCCGGAGCCGGCCCGGAAGGGTTATCCATGGTATTCTACAAAGTTACGGTCCGTCTCATAAAGCGTGACCGAAAGGGCCAAGTCCGCCGCCAGGTGCAGGCGCAGGCGCTGCCAAATTATCACGGCAATGTTTTCGGCCGTGGGATTCAGACTACGAAACTCCTCCGTGTCTAGGTTCAGGTTGCGGTGGTCGTAGCGGTCCAGCACTTCGCGCTTGATGAGGTCGCTTAAGTGTTTAAGGTCATATACATACCCTGTTTCCGGGTCGATTGCTCCCGTTAGGCGCACGGTCAGGTTGTAGTTGTGGCCGTGGTAGTTTGGGTTGTTGCATTTCCCAAACACCCGCTGGTTTTGTTCCGCATCCCAGGCCGGGTTGTGCAGGCGGTGGGCGGCGTTAAAGTGCTCGGTACGACAAATGGTGACGTGCATAGGTGCTTTCAACACTTGCATGGGAAGGTTTGTTGCGGTTTTACGAAAACTGCCAACGATAAATCCAATTAGCTGCTGAATTATAGTATGATTTTAAGTCGGGTAATTATGATTAAATGAATAAAAATGGCCATAATTCAAAAAAAGTAACAGCGAGAAGAATTTGCATAGAATAAAGACCTTAAATTTGAGAAACCGGACAACGGTGCTTTTGCCAATGTTTTTTGCGCAACGATTTTTACGTCTTTCTACAGTTATTATTACCATGAAACGAAGCCTACTCATCCTATTGCTTATATGCTTCACTACACTGGGTGCTTTTGCGCAGAAATCTCCTGTGGATGAGGCAGATATGACCATTAACAACATCCCGCGCAAAGGTCAGCGGGTGAGCATGCAGCTCGACAATCGCCGCGTGGAAGCCGCCTGGCTCAAGCAGCTCAACGAGAAGTTCGGCAGCAAGCTGAAGAACAACAAAGGCATCCTGACCCTTGACGGCGTCATCATCGAAGAAATTGCACCTAACCCCATCCGCGTCATCAGCAAAGTAGACGCCACGCCCACCGGCACCACCGTGTGGTGGAGCATCGACCTGGGCAGTGCCTACCTGGGCAAAGAATCAACGCCCGTGCAATGGAAGTCGGCTGAGAAATACCTGAAGGATTTTGCCCGCATGATGTACCGCGAAGACCTGGTTTCGCAGATTGCCGAAGCCGAGCGCGCCCTCGTAGCCTCGCAGAACAACCACATGGCCGTCATTGAGAAAGCAAATACAATTAAAAAGGACATCGAAAAGAACAAGGCGCGCAAAATTGAAATTCAGCAGATGCTGGCCGCCAATGCCGCCGAGCTTCAGCAGTACAACAACCTCATCGACGCCAACCTGAAAGAGCAGGAGGCCGCCCGTGGCGACATTGTGAACATGCGCGTGGCCCTGGAGGCCGTGAAGGAGCGCATGAACAAAATTGAATAGCCCACCACGGTTAACTTTTCAGCATCCGCAACGCCCCGCCACCTCCTGGCGGGGCGTTGTGTTTTGGTGCCCTTGCCAACCCCACGGTCTGGAACTACGTTGGCCATATCGACAGCAACCTTGCTGCCGCACACCAGACCACCAACACCCCACCCATGGAAAAGAAAGAAGTCCAGCACCAAGTGCATTTAGACAGTGCCATCCACCTCCTCACCGGCGACCTGGCTCAAGAAGCCGACCGCAGCGGGCTAGACAATCAATTGCAGCGGTGGATTGAAGACCTGAAGGAAGCCAATAACCCCGCTTTTCATGAATTGGTAGTTGACCTACAAGCCCTTAAGGCGCATTTCGGCAGCGGTACGCTTGATGTGGACGTTATTGCTCCACTACTGGCCCGGCTGGGCACGCAAACCACGCAGGCCGCCAACTTTGCCGAGGGCAATACGGCGCCCCGTGTAGCCAAACTGGGCGAAGTCCTTACCGCGGTGGCGCAACAGCTGAAAGGCGGGACTGCCACTCCCGACGGAACCGTACCCCAGGATATGTCGTCGCACGACTAAGCCGTCGGACGTAAGCATGGAATTGGCCCATGCCAAACCTAAAAAAGCCGGCCCCACGCATGGAGCCGGCTTTTTGTATGCAGTACAGCCTTTGGGCTGTGCCAGTGCTTAGGCAGTAGCCTTGGCTACTTGGTTCAAGCGACGCTCTTTGATACGAGCCTGCTTGCCCGACAGGCCGCGCAGGTAGAACAGACGGGCACGACGTACTTTGCCGCGACGGATAACTTCGATTTTATCGATGTTAGGCGACAGCAGGGGGAAGATGCGCTCGGTGCCGATTTGGTTCGAAATTTTGCGAACGGTGAAGGTTTCGCCGTTCGAGCTCGGGTTGCGGCGCTGCAGCACCACGCCCTGGAACTGCTGAATGCGCTCCTTGCTGCCCTCGCGGATTTTTACATGCACGTTGATGGTGTCGCCGGCGGCGAACTGGGGGAAGCTGGCGCGGCGCTCCTGCGATTCGGCCTGGATAAAGTCAAGTAGTACGCTCATGGCTGAGAAAATTGCGAAAGACGGCGCCGCCGTCGGGAATTAGTATTTTATCGAAACGGAGCGCAAAGATAGCGCTTTCGGTTGAGGATAGCAAGTGCTTTGTGGAACATGCGTTAGCTTGTTCATTGATTTGCTGTTAATAAACAGGCAGTTTACGCTAACGCATGTTCTACGAGAGCAGCTCGGGGCGCCGTTGCTGGGTGCGGGCCAGCGCTTGCTCGTGCCGCCACTCTTCAATCTTGGGCGTATTGCCGGATAATAAAATTTCCGGCACGAGCTGGCCGCGCCACTCGGCCGGGCGCGTATACACGGGCGGCGCCAACAAATCGTCCTGAAAAGAATCCGACAAAGCCGACTCTTCGTTGCCCAACACGCCGGGCAGGAGCCGCACCACGGCATCGACCAGGATGGCCGCCCCCAGTTCGCCGCCGCTCAGCACATAGTCGCCCACGCTGATTTCGTGGGTGATGTACGTTTGGCGAATCCGCTCATCGATGCCCTTATAATGGCCGCAGAGCATGATGATGTTTTGAAATAGCGAAAGACGGTTGGCCAGCGGCTGGCGCAGGGTTTCACCGTCGGGGGTGAGGTAGATGATGGCATCGTAGGTCCGCTGGGCCATTAATTCATCCATCCAGGCGGCAATGGGTTCCACGCGCAGCACCATGCCAGCTCCGCCGCCAAACACAGCGTCGTCAATCTGCCCGTGCTTGTTGATGGCCTTGTCGCGCAACTGATGCACGTGAATTTCGACCAGGCCTTTGTCCTGCGCCCGCTTCACGATAGAATGCGCGAAAGGGCTGGCCAGTAGCTCGGGCAGGCAGGTGAGGATGTCGATTCTCATAATGTAGCGAGGACTCTGTGAGTCCGCGTTTTGTAGCACGTTCGCCTAGGCGCTGACTCGCAGAGTCCACGCTACGTTACGCTTCGTTGGCTTCGTCCTGCTGGCGGGTGGTAGGCTTGAGGTACACGTCGAGCAAGCCGTCGGGCAGGTTCACGTAAATCTCTTTTTTCTCTTGGTTGGCGTGCGTCACCAGCTCATCTACCACCGGAATCAGCACTTCCTGGCCTTGGTAGCGCATGGCCAGCATATCCTGCTGGGGCAGTTCATAGAAGTTCTCCACGGTACCCAGCTGGCCCAGGGTTGAATCTACTACGGTAAATCCAATGACATCGTGAAAGTAGAACTGGTCGTCTTCCAGCTCCGGCAGCTCGGCCAAAGGCAGGTAGAGCTGCGAGCCACGCAGAGGCTCGGCTTCTTCAATGCGGTCGATGCCGCGCAGCTTGAGCAGGACGCGTGCGCCGGACTGGGCCTGCACCTTTTCCACCTGGTGCTCTACCAGCTTGGCAGGGGCGCCGGGCAGGGCCATGTACACGGTTTTGAGCCTGAGGTAGGCAGCCGGGTCGTCTACGTCGAAGTGGGCGGCAACGTGGCCGCGCAGGCCGTGGGTTTTGAGCACGTAGCCGAGCTGATAGGTGTCGTCGAGGGTCATGGCTGAGGGGAAGGTAACGAAAAAGAGTTTGGGGGTTGCCAGCCGGTCCGGCTCACAACTCCCAAACTCTTTCGGTTTTCAGATGCCTAAAAACTACTCGGCAGCTTCGGCGGTCGCCTCGGCGGCAGGAGCCTCGGTGGCTTCCTCAGCAGCCGGAGCGGGCGCGTTGGCGGCCAGCAGGGCAGCGGCTTTCTGACGCTGGGCTTCGGCGCGTGCTTCTTTCACCTTGGTTTCGGCGGCGAGAGCAGCTTTGCGAGCATCGGCTTTGGCGTCAACCAAGCCAGTGCGCTTGCCTTCGATTTTCGCATCTTTCTCCTCTTTCCAGGCGCTGAAGCGCTGGTCGGCTACTTCCTGGGTGATGGCACCCTTATCAACACCCAGCTGCAGGTGACGACGGTAGAGCACGCCGCGGTAGCTGAGCATGGCCCGAACGGTGTCGGTGGGCTGCGCACCGGTCATCATCCAGTAAAACGCACGGTCGGCGTCGTAGTTGATGGTGGCGGGGTTGGTGTGGGGGTTGTAGGTGCCGAGTTTCTCGATGAAACGGCCGTCGCGCGGAGCGCGGGCGTCAGCTACTACGATGTCGTAAGTCGAAGCCTTTTTGCGGCCACGACGGGCGAGGCGGATTTTAACTGCCATAAACCGGTGGGGTTGTGCGATGCAACTCGTGCATCTGGTGAGGGTTTCCCGAAATTGGGAGTGCAAAGGTAGCGTTTGGTCAGCGCATTAGCTAGCGTTAAACACAAAAAAAGCCCTGGCTGCTACCAGGGCTTCTTCATTTCGTTTGTCATCCTGAGCGCAGCGAAGGACCTTATTACGCTTGAATCACTGCAGGTCGTGTATCGGTGATGAAGTCCTTCGCTGCGCTCAGGATGACAGAAGTGCTACGCTGCCATGGCCTCACGTTTGGGCTTGGCCAGCTTGGAAATGGTATTCAAGTTCATGTTTTTGCGCTTCACCTTGATGATGCCAACCTTGTCGAGGCCCCAGATGGCGACGTAGGTGGGGTCAAATTCCCACCACTTCACGCCGAAGTTGACGCGCATGGGCAGCTTGTGGTGGTTGTTCTGGAACAGCTCGCCGAAGGCCAGGAAATCCAGCGCCAGGGTATTCTTGCTGTGGTCGTGGTTGTCGAAGTTCTGGTAGCCGTATTTGTGGCCGCCCCAGTTCACGATGGCGCCATGGATAGGGCCCATCAGGAAGTGAATGGGCAGCAGCAGGTACTGCCACCAGGCCGTGGCGAAATTGATATAGAACAGCACGTAGGCCGTGCCCCAGCCCAGGCGCGAGTACCATTTGTCGCCGATGTTCTCAATCAGGTTCCATTCCGGAATATTGCCCTCGAAGCGCGTGGCCAATTCGTGCTTGTGGTTGAGCACATCGTTGTAGATGTTCTTGGTCTTCCACATCATATCGAACGCATTGTTCGAAAACATGGGCGAATGCGGGTCCAACTCCGTGTCGGAGTAGGCGTGGTGCATGCGGTGCAGCAAGGCATAGGCCCGTGGCGAGAGGAAGCTGCTGCCCTGGCAGATGTACGTGAATAGGAAGAAGAATTTCTCCCAAAACTTATTCATCGTGAACATCTTGTGCGCCGCATAGCGGTGCAGGTAAAACGTCTGGGTGAACAGCGACAGGTAATAGTGGGCAACGAAAAAGACGAGAATGGCCATGGGGTGGTGCAAAGCAGAACTGCCCGCAAAAGGGAATACGTCGGGGTTAGGTTCAGTCCTATGAACACAAAATTACGGCCGGCCGATATGCGGGCTGGTGTCCACCGTGCGGAAGGCCAAAATGTTGCACGTCACCGGGCTGCAATGGTTTGCAGGCAAAAAGGCTTGTCTGCTAAGGACTTTAATGCACCCAAGCTAGCCCCTCAGTGCGGCTATGGATAGTATTCGCGGGCGGCGTCCCAATGCGGGGCATCGGGCAAGGGCGCCACGAAAGTCAGCGCTTCTTTCGTGACGGGGTGCTGCAATTGCAGCTGCCGGGCGTGCAGGGCAATGCTCACGTCGGGCAGCGGGGCGATGAAGCCGTATTTCACATCGCCCACGATGGGCGTGCCGAGGCCGGTGGCCAGCTGCGTCCGAATCTGGTGAGGGCGGCCCGTCACGGGGTTCACTTGGAGCAGGTAGCGGTTGCCGGCGGGGCCAAGCAGCTCGTAGTTCAGCTCGGAGCGCAGGCCTTGGCCATGTTTGTCGGGATAGGCTTTGGTGACGTTGCGCACGGTGTCCTTCACCAGCCAATGCACCAGGGTGCCGCTTTCCGGTACCGGCGGGCGGCCGGTGAGGGCCCAGTAGGTTTTGTGAATCTTGTCGTCGCGGAACATCTCGTTCAGCCGGCTCAGCGCCTTGCTGGTTTTGGCCAGAATGACGATGCCCGAAACCGGCCGGTCGATGCGGTGGCACACGCCGACGAAGGCTTCGCCGGGCTTTTTGTACTTGAAGCGCAGGTATTCGGCGGCTTTCTTGGAGAGGGGCTCGTCGCCGGTGGCGTCGCCCTGCACGAGCAGGCCGGCGGGCTTGTTGATGACGAGAAGGTGGTTGTCTTCGAACAGAATTTCTCTGCCTTCGGACCAGAGGTTGGGACGATTCACGCGGCGGGGGCGGGCGGGATGTATGGGTGTCAGCAGGAGCGGGCCAGGGCCCCTCGGGGGCTTCCGCACGTCATCAGACCACACTCACCGGGCGCTCCGCTCTTGCTATTGTTGGGACGAAGATACGAAGCCGCGCGGAAGCGAAACCGAAGCGGCTTAGGCCGCTGCCGGCGCTTCGCCGGGCAGCTCCGGCGCGGGGTTGTACCAGTTCACGTTGCGCGAGAGGAACATGACCGCACCCAAAACCACCACCAGGCCCACACTGCCCACCAGCAGAGCGTAATCCTGCAGCTGAAGCAGGACGAAAATAAAGCCGTACACCAGCGTCAGCACGCCGGCCGTGACGAGCGTAAGGCGTGCGTGCCGGAAGCTGGCCGCCGCGTAGCCCGTCACCAGCCCCACAATGACCAGTGCCGACACGCCGTAGGCTGCATTGAAGGGCATTTGCTCGGCCAGCGCAAGCAGCAGCACGTAGAAAATGACCAGTGCCAACCCCACCAAGATGTACTGAAACGGGTGAAAACGGCGCCGCGTGAGCACTTCCACGAAGAAGAAAATGAGGAAAGTAAGCGTGAGCGGCAGCAGCGCATATTTGGCGGCGCGCATGGTTTTCTGGTACTCGTTCACCGGCACCAGCAGGCGCACGCCGAAGGTCGACTCGTCCACGGCGGGGCGGTCGGTGTCGGTGCGCCAGTGCTGGGGGAAGTTGCGGTTGAGGTGTAGCACCTGCCAGTCGGCCGTAAAATTCTGGCCGTTCAGCGTACGGCGCACGGGCAAAAACGCCCCAATGAAGCTGGGGTCGGCCCACGGAGCGCTGAGGTGCAGGGTGGTTTGGCGGCCAAGGGGCGCCAGCAGCAGGCCGGTGCTGCCGTTCAGGTCGAGGTCGAAGGAAAAAGTGTGGCGGCGCGCCAGGGCCGCCTCGTCGGGTAGGGGGATGGCCACGCTCAGGCCGTTGGTGGCGGCCCCGTTGTTCGCTTCGTTGTCGTCCTCGTGGTATTTGGAATAGCGGCGCCGCTCGTTCAGCACCGTGTTGAACTGCGTAGAAACGGTGGGCGCGCTGCCCGCGGGCAATACCGCGGCGTTGGGCACACCGGGCTCGAAGGGATGGTTGCGGCCGTCCCAGTTCAGCGCCAAACCATTGCGAATGCCTTTCATGTCGGAAATGCCCACGGCCACGAAGGCCTCGGACCAGCGCACATCGGCGGCTGGCACGCCCAGGTCGGCCAGCGGAGGCGCCTGAAACGCGCCCCGCACGTGCAGGCCCGCCCGGTACACCACGGCCTCGTAGATGCCGCGGTGCCGACGCTCGGGCGCCAGCGTGCCGGTGGTGGCCAGGGTGTCGGGCAGCAGGCTGAGGTAGCGCGTTTCCTCGCTTATTACCTTCTTCTCGCTTATCGAGCGGACCGTGTAGGGCAGCACCAGCACCGGCCCCAGCACCAGCTGCGACCCGCCCCACTGGCTGCTGATTTCGGCGGTGGCCGCGTCGCGGTTTTCAGCCCGCTCGGTTATCAGCCCTTCTACCATGCTCGACGGGATGAGCAGCAGCACCAGCAACACCGCAATGATGACGAGCTTAATGGTAATGGTCCAGCTGACCGAGGAATTCTGGCGGGCGGGGGCGGCGAAAGGATTCATGTTGTTTTGTGAAGTACTTTGATTTGCAAAGTTAACGTTGGGATTGGAATAATTGATATATGAGGATGGAAAATAAAAAGGCCGGGGCCGACGCGCAGCAATGCGCGTCGGCCCCGGCCTTTTTGTGGCGCTGGGCGTTGAGTCAAGGATGCTCCGGTCCGACCGCCCTAGGCGGTCGGACCGGAGCGGGCGACTAATAGCCTTCCTCCTTGCTGGGAAACTCGCGGCTTTTCACGTCGGCCACGTAGTGCTGTACGGCTTCGGTCATGATGTCGTGCAGCTCGGCGTAGCGGCGCAGGAAGCGGGGCTTAAATTCCTTGGTAATGCCCAACAGGTCGTGTACCACCAGCACTTGCCCGTCCACGTCGGGCCCGGCCCCAATGCCAATGACGGGAATGGTCAGCTCCTCGGCTACCTGCTTGGCCAGCGCGGCCGGAATTTTCTCCAGCACCAGCCCGAAGCAGCCGATTTCCTGGAGCAGGCGGGCGTCTTCGAGCAGCTTCTGGGCCTCCGCTTCTTCCTTGGCGCGCACCGTGTAGGTACCGAATTTGTAGATGGACTGGGGCGTGAGGCCGAGGTGGCCCATCACCGGAATGCCAGCCGTGAGAATGCGGATAATGCTGTCCTTCACCTCGGCGCCGCCTTCGAGCTTGACGCCGTGGCCGCCCGATTCCTTCATGATGCGAATGGCCGAGCGCAGGGCTTCGCTGGAATTGCCCTGGTAGGAGCCGAAGGGCATATCCACCACCACGAAGGCGCGCTTCACGGCGCGCACCACGCCCTGGGCGTGGTAAATAATCTGGTCGAGCGTGATGGGCAGGGTGGTTTCGTGGCCGGCCATGACGTTGGAGGCCGAGTCGCCGACGAGCAATACGTCGACGCCCGCGCCGTCCAGAATCTGGGCCATCGAGTAGTCGTAGGCCGTGAGCATGGAGATTTTTTCTCCCCGCTCCTTCATGGCGTGCATCTGGTGGGTGGTGACGAGCTTAACTTCCTTGTGCTGGGACATGAGGTGGGGCGGCGTGGGCTGGTGTTTTGGGGAAAAGACGCCGCTTGGGGCCGCAAAGCTGGCAACAATTTCGTTATCCGGCGCCGCCGGCTCAGCAAAAAGCCCCTGGCCGGGGCGCAGGGGCTAAAACGTTGGGGAGCTAAAGCACGCATTAGGGCAATTTTGGCATCAGGGTACATTCCGAAGCAACGGCAGTAGTAGCGCGAACGGTGTAGTTCGCGTACCCCGCGCCGTTAACCCGTGCCGTTAAGAAAGGGCAAACGGCGCGGCGACGCGAACTACACCGTTCGCGCTACTATACAACGACCCCGAAACTGCGCTAGTAAAGTAAGCCGCACCTGCATGCGCCCCAAAACCTACGCGTCGGGGGGCCTTGGGCCAATAAAAGCCGGCAACTCGAATTGCCGGGCCAATAGCTCGGGCAGCTCGGCGGGGTCGGTGGCCAGCACCACGGGCACAATGCCCTCGGTGGCCCGCAGGGCCGCTGCCAGGGCCACGCTATCGAGGGGGCCCTGAAGCGGGCCGCTGAGCACCACCACGTCGGGGTGCACCAGGCGCGCGGCTTTGAAGGCGGTTTCGCCGCGGGCTTCTACGGCTACCACTTCGTGGCCGGCATCGCGCAGGTAGCGCTCAAAATAAGCTTGTTGAGCGGGGGCAACCGCTAAAACGACACGCAGCAGGTAGGGAGTCATAACTCTGGGAAAGGAAGTATACCCCAAGAAACAAAACCCTACGGCCCAGCTGCTGGCAGAAGCGACCAATGCCACAGCTGGATGCCGCCAACGCCACCAAAAACCACTCGAACGACAACCGGAGAGGGCGCCAGGGCAGGCCAATGGGCGAGGGCTTGACGCCAGTACAGAGTAGTTCTGGACGTAGCGGAGAAGGAGTAAGGAGAGCCCATAAACCGCCCGCCGACGACCTGGTGGTGCGGGCAGTTTCTTCTCAAGCAGCACCGTGGCCGTAATTCTGGCTAGCGCGGTGTCGGGGTTGGTGTAGAGTAGCGCGAACGTTGTCGTTCGCGTCCCCGCGCCGCTAGCTCGTTCTGGCACGCGAACGACAACGTTCGCGCTACTGACCGCGCGGACACTGACTTCGAAACGGCTGTAATGCATTCGTCAGCAATGCCTTTGAGTTAATTCGCTTTCGATAATCTGCAAATGCATAAAGGGGATAATAGATGGTAAGAAATTTAATAAATATTAATATTTTTACTATTAATATTGAATACCGGTCATTTAAGCCCTTTTGCGGGCCTTGGTCGGACTGCCGCAGGCGGTCCGACCAAGGCCCGCCAGCACCGTCCGAACCAGCAAGCTGAGGGGCTTAGCGGCAACGAGTCGGACCGGGCAACGGCCGGTTTCAGCAGCACACTTCTATTTTATGCACCCTTTTTTCTGCTATCTTTCATGTTGCGCCCTTGGATAATCATTTTTGGGCTTTTTGCTGCAGCGGCTTCGCCCGCATGGGCTCAGCAGGAAGCAACTTTGAGTGGCCACCTGGCTGCTGGCACCACCGATTCCGTGCTGGTCACCTGGCGCGCCACCCCTTTTGATGAACATGAGCACATGGTGGGAGGACTGCCGTCCGCGAGCGGTGAGTTTCAGCTTCAGGTGCCGGTGCCGGCGGGCGGCATACTGCTGGCGCAACTGAGCGTGGGCGAGAGCGACACGCCGGTTTTTCTGGAGCCCGGCGATGCCCTGCGCGTGAAAATGCACGAGGGTAAAGAGGAGGCGGTATTCCGCTTTCAATCGGCCGATGGACCCGCCCACGCCGCGGCCGCTGCGGCCAACAACTATTTGGCTGAATTTAGCCGGCGCTTCATTAACGATTCTGAATTTCAGGCACTTCCCGAGAACATCCACCTGACGGAGCAGCCCTTTATGTCGTTTCTGGATTATCGCCAGAAGCAGGAACGGAAGTTTTTAGCGGGCGAGTTGACCAGCGACAAGGTGACGGCCGCCTTTTTGGCTTTCGCCGATGCCGAAATCCGCTACGCCACCGCCAACGACCACCTGACGTACCCGGAACTACGCACGGAGGTGGTGGGCAACGAAACCCTCCCCATTGCGGCCGACTTCTACGGATTCCTGCGCGACCCCGGCCTGTTGCCCGGCAATGTGCAAGCCGGCGCCAGCCCGCAGTACCAGGAGTTTATGCTCAACTACGTTCACTACCAAGCGCGGAAAGCCGGGCTGGGTATTGACAATGTGGGGTACTACCCGGCCTGCTACCAGGAAGCCGGCCACCTGCCACAGGGGGCAGGGCGCGCCGTGGTGCAGGGCATGGTGTTGCTCGAAACCATTCGAAACGGCTACCGGACCCACGCCGAAGCGCTGCTGGCTGATTATGCCACCAACGGCGGGGCCCCGGCCGCCTGGGTGCAGCAGCTGCGCGAGCAACTGGCCGCGCATCGCCAATATGCCGCCGGCAGCCCCGCGCCCTTGCTGCCCGATGGCCTGCTGTCAGCGCAGGGCGATACGGTGCTGCTGCGCAACTACGCAGGCAAGGTGGTGTACCTGCTGCTGTGGGACACGCAAAAGCCCGCCTGCCAGCGCGAAATTCCTTTCCTGAAAGCGCTGATTCGGGAATTTAGTGGCCAGCCCATCACTTTTTTGGTGTTGGCACTGAACGAGCAGGAGGACGCGTGGCGCAAACTGATGGCTAGTGCCCCGCCATTGCCGGGGGTGCAGGTGCTGGTGCCTTCCCTGGCCCGCCCAACGGTGCACGACACCTACAAGCTCGACGCCATGCCCACCGCCGTACTGTTGGCCGAAGACGGTAGCATTCTACAGTTCAGGGCCCGGCGGCCCAGCCACCAGCTGCTGCGCGACGATATCCGAGCGGCGTTTGGCCGGGCTGCAGCCTTTCGGGCGGTTAAGCTTCCCATAGCTCAGGGACAACTAACCAAGGCGGAGTAAACCTGGGCCACGCGGGGCTGGCCAACCAATGCTATTGGTACTGCGCCTGGCGGTTGCGGTTGAGTTTGAGGTCTTGGAGCAGGCTGCTCTTGGCCGCGATGGTGAAATTGTAGCCCTTGATGGTTCCGAACGGAATCCAGGTGCCGTTAATCTGCCAGCAGTGCAGGTCGCGGAAGAACGTGACGTTGGGGTAGGTCACGGTTTGGTGCGTGATGTCGTAGCCCAGGTTGTAGCTCAGGCGCAGGTTGGGCGTGAGCTTCACCGAGCCCGTGACGCCCACCGTGTGCAGGGCCAGCAGGGGCGGGCGGGCATCCTTGGGCGTGAGCGGTACCGAATTGGTGGTGTAGCCGGCGGCGTAGGTGAGGGCCAACTCCCACGGAATCTCAAAATCGACGTAGTCGGCGTAGTAGTTGGGCGGGCCCACGGTGCCCAGGGTGGGGTCGTTGGTGGGGGCCACGGCGCGCGGCACCACGCTTTTCTTTTTGCCCGAAGCGGGGTTGAAGGTGTAGGTGGTGCCGAAGCTGGCCGAGGCCAGGCGCAGCAGCCGGCGCGGGTCGGCTTCAAACAAATACTTGTTGATGGTGCGGCCCGTGGCGTCGCGCTGGTAGGGCTCGAAACTGGCGGTGGTGTTCAGGTTCAGCTTCTTGGCCACCTGGGTGCGGAAGTTTACGCCCAGCGGCGACAGGCGCAGCGAGTCGGCCGCGAAGTTGTAGCCCATGCTGAAATCGAGCCCGTCAATCAGGCTGGACTTGCGGAAGGGGTTGAGGCCGGTCGTATCCTGCGAGTCGCGGATTTTCATCTCCACCGAGTTTTGCAAGCTGAACGATACCTGGCTTTGCTTGCCCCCGCCGGGCGCCCCGTAGATGAAGCCGTTGTAGCTGTTGAAAGCGTAGCGGTTGAGGACGGCGCGCTCAATGTCGGTTCCGTTGGGCAGCACCTGACCAAACTGGTCGCGCAAGCCCCTTAGAATATTGGCGCCCTGCGGATACACGTCCTGATTTGCCAGGAAATTGGGCGAGTAGCTGTAGTTGACGCTCGGCGTCACCTTGTGCCGGATGGCCTGAATCTTGTGTGTGCCCTTGCGCACAATGGTGCCATAAAACGCGGTGTTCAGGCTCATAGCGGCCGAGTAGCTGCTGATGCTGTTGAGGCCGTAGGTGGTATCGATGCGCACGGCCTGGGCCACGGGGCTGTAGCTGTAGCTCAGCTTCTGGGCATAGAGCACGTTGCTGTACGACACCGAAGGGTTCAGCTTGAAATGCTGGGCCAGGGTGTAGGAACCCAAGCCAATACCGAACTGGTTCTGCACCCCGTTGCGGGAGTTTTTCAGCAGCCGGCCAATGTTGCCGAAACTTACCGGAATGCTAGTCGAGGTGGTGGTGCCGCCCAGCAGCGGCAGGCCGTTGGCAAGCGAGCGCGCCGCTACCACGTTGCTCACCTGATTGCTGGCCGTCAGGTTGTAGCTGATGGTGAACTGCTCGTAGGTGCTGGCGCCCAGCTTGCCGCCCGCGCCCGGCTTGACGCCGAACCACTGGTAGGGGTACTGCCGGGCCACGCCCACGCTGATGTCGGGCAGCGTGAACGTCATGGAGCCATCAGTCCCCTGGCTCTGGCTCAGGCGGATGTCGTAGTTGACGGGCGAGTTGCGAATCTGCTTGGAGTAGCTGATGCTGGAGCTGAACTGCGTGGACAGATAACGGCGGGCATCGAGGCTGTTGACCTTGTTGAAACTGCTGGTGCCGGCGTTCACGCTGGCCGAGAAGCGCCCGCCGCCGGGCTTGGGCACCGGCGTATGGCTCCAGGTAATCCAGAACGAGTTGGCCGAGGGCGGCTTGATGTAGACCGGGCTGGTGGTGAGGGCGTCGGTGGCCAGAATCTGGGCGCTGGGCCGCGTCGAGAAGCGCAGGTTGAAGTTGCCCTGGTAGGTGTAGCGCTTGAGGTAAGAAATGTCGGCCGTGGCGCCCCAGCCGCCAAAGGTCTGGGCGTTGCCGGCGTAAATATCCCCGGTGAGGCGAATGCCGATGTAGTCGTTCGGCGCAAAGTAGTAGCCGCCGTTGCTGAGGTAGTAGCCGCGGTCGGAGGCCTGCCCGAAGGTGGGAATCAGCAGGCCGGAGCCCCGGATTTTGTTGGGCATCGGGAAGAAGCCGAACAGGAAGCCCAGCGGCGTGGGCACGTCGCCAATGACAAGGTTGAACGGCCCGGTCACGACTTTCTCGCCCGGTATCACCTTCATTTTCTTGGCCTGAATGTAGAAGTGCGGGTGCGCCAGGTTGCAGGTGGTGTAGCGCCCCATCAGGCCGTTGATGTCGCCGTTGGGCAGGCGCTTGATAACCTGCGCGCCCACGTAGGCGTCGCCCTGGGCCGTCACGGCCTCGGTCACCTTGGCCTTTTTGCTCTTGAAGTTGTAGGCAATGGTGCCCGCCTGGTAGGTGGTGCCTTTATCTTTGAGAATGGGCTGGCCGATGACGCGGTTTTTCACCGAGTCCATTTTGCCCTCGGCCTGCATGGTGTTGGTGCCGTAGTTCACCGTGATGAGGGCCGCCTTCAGGTCGGTTTCGCCATACACCACGCTGGCCGCATTGTAGAGCCGGGCCACCTTCTTGGTCACGTCGAACTGAATGGAGTCCTTGGCCGTGTAGTTGATGGTGGTTTCAATCTGGCCCTTGGGCTTGGCCGCCACTTGCAACGAGTCGTTGGCGCGGCGCGTGGTATCCGAAAGCAGGCCCAGCGGGCGGGCGGGCCGGGGGCGGGCCAGGGTATCGGGCACGGGTTTGTGCGAGGCGCCGGGCACCCGCGACTGGCCGGCGTTGCGCACGCCGGGCGGGGGCGGGCCCACGGGGTCGCGCGGGTCGATGGAAATGTTGCGCACCGGCGGGGTAGGGGCGCTGCCGGGGCGCTGGCCGGGCTTGGCAACGGGCGTAGGCTTGCGCGGGGCCACGGTCACGGTGTCGCGCGAGGGCGTGGACGGCACCGCCAGAATAGCCTTGACCCGCGCCTTGCGGGCCTGGATTTTGGCCGCCCGCTTGGGTTTGGCCGGTTTAGGGCCGGGCTTGGCGGGCGTCACCGTTTGGGCGTGAACCGTTGCGGCCAGCACCAACAGCAGGCAGAAAGGCAGCAGCCCGCGCCGCCCCATGCCGGGCCGCAGCGGGGCCGGGCAATGCGGCCGGGACCGAAAAACGGCTTCAAAACGAAGGCCAAACCAAACAGGCAAAGTATAGTAGCGGTTAAATTCGTTTACTTTTGGGGCTTCTACAAAGGTAGCAGGTCGCTACCGCCCCTTCAACGAACAACGTGCGGATTATTGTCATCCTGGCCAGTGCCGCTTTGCTGCTGCTGGGCGCCGGCAGCGGCGAATGGAACGCGAAAGCCCAGACCACGCCCGACTCGACCCGAATAGTGCTCGATTCGGCGGGCTCAAACCCGGCTTCGCCTTACCGCTACCGCCTGCGCACGGTGGTGCTCGACGCCGGCCACGGCGGCAAGGACCGGGGCTGCGCCGGCGCCAGTGCCCGCGAGGCCGACGTGGCCCTGAGCCTGATTCTGGCCCTGGGCAAGCAGATTCAGGAAAACATGCCCGACGTGAAGGTGATTTACACCCGCAAAACCGACGTGTTTGTGGAACTCGACGAGCGCGCCGCCATTGCCAACCGCAACCACGCCGACCTGTTCATCTCCATCCATTGCAACGCCGGCCCCAGCCAAAGCCACGGCACCGAGGTCTGGACCATGGGCCTGCACAAAACCACCGCCAACCTGGGTGTGGCCCAGCGCGAAAACTCGGTGATTCTGCAGGAAAAGGACTACAAAACCCGCTACGACGGCTTCGACCCCCGCTCGCCCCAAAGCCACATCCTGTTCTCGCTGTTTCAGTCGGCCTACATCACCAACAGCCTGCGCTTTGCCCAGCGCGTGGACCGGCAGCTGCGCACCAGCGTGCAGCGCCCCAGCCGCGGCGTGAAGCAGGCCGGCTTTCTGGTGCTCTGGAAGTCGACCATGCCCTCGGTGCTCATCGAGTCGGGCTTCCTCACCAACCCCACCGAGGAACGGTACCTCAACGATAAAGCCAATCAATCGTATATGGCAGCGGGTATCTACCGCGCCTTCCGCGAATACAAGCGCGAGCTGGAAGGCGGCTAGGCAACGCACGATTAGCGGCTGAGAAAGCCCGAATGAAGGGAGTATCAGTCGTAACGCACCCCATTTGAGCCGCCGCCGCCGTTTCATCGTACGTTCACTCAATTACTGCATAACTCAACTACTCTCTCGTGTCTAAAGAAATAAAGGTGGGGCTTCTGGCCCTGGTAGCCATTGCCGCGCTCGTAATAGGCTATAATTTTTTGCGCGGCAGCAATGTGCTCTCCTCCGACCATACGTACTACGCCACCTACCCCAAAGTTGACGGACTGAACGTGGGCGCCCTGGTGGCCCTCAACGGCATTAAAGTGGGCCAGGTGAAGAGCATGGAGCTGCAGCCCGACAAAGGCAATTCCGTGCGCGTGGCCTTGGAGCTGCAGAAGGACATTGTGGTGGGCGACTCCACCACGGCCAGCCTCGGCGGCTCGCTGCTGGGCTCTAAGGGCATCACGCTCACGCTGGGAAAGAATTCGAAGAATTTCAGCGGCGGCGAAGAAATCCGGACCGTAACGCCTTCCGGCATTGCCGATGCCTTTCAGGCCAAGGCCCTGCCCGTGCTCGATACGGTGGGCGCCACCCTGGCCCACATCAATGGCTTCTTGAACAAGGACGCCCAAACCAACATCCAGGGCACGCTGCAAGGAGCCCGCGCCAGCACCGAGGCCCTGCAAAAGCTGATTGTGGCCAACCAGGCCAACGTGGCCCTCATCACCCGCAACCTGGCCCAGATGAGCACCGCCCTGAACAAGACCACCGGCAAGCTCGATAAAATCGCGGTGAACTTCGGCCAGCTGTCCGACTCGCTGAAAAGCGCGCCCGTAGGCCCGGCCCTGCGCCGCCTCAATTCCACTTTGGCCGATGCCCAAACCACCGTGCAAAGCCTCAACACGGCCCTTAGCGACCAAAAGGGTTCGATGGGCCGTCTGCTGCACGATTCTACGCTCTACAACAACCTGGCCGCTACCACCGCTAGCTCCAACGACCTATTGCTCGACCTCAAAGCCAATCCCAAGCGCTACGTGCACTTCTCGGTGTTTGGCGGTGGCAAGGACAAAAGCAAGGTAGAAACCACCAAAAAGCCCGACGGCAGCACAACCACCGAAGTAAAAAAAGTGGAAACGACTTCGATTGGCAAGTAATATAGGCCGTCATGTCGAGCGCAGCCGAGACATCTCGCCCGCTTCGTGGAATCGATTGGATTACTACTGCACGCGAGATGTCTCGGCTGCGCTCGACATGACGTTATGCTTTCAGCCTGCCTAACGTTCAAAACCAGCCGTACCTTTGAAATCCGCTTTCGGGCGGATTTTTTTGTGCCCATCCCACCAAATTCCCACCCCGCCTTTCTTATGAACGTCGAGTTCAACCGCAACGAAGACCAGCTCAAGCAACTCAGCTTCAACCTCACCCAAAAGCTCCAGAAAGTGGCCCTCGGCGGCGGCCCCAAGCGCATCGAAGCCCACAAGGCGAAGGGCAAGCTCACCGCCCGCGAGCGAATTGACTACCTGCTGGACAAAGGCTCGGCCCAGGTTGAAATTGGGGCTTTCGCGGGCGAAGGCATGTACAAGGAGGAGGGAGGCTGCCCCGGCGGCGGCGTAGTCGTCGTCATCGGCTACGTGGCCAGGCGGCAGTGCGTGGTGGTGGCCAACGACGCCACCGTGAAGGCCGGCGCGTGGTTCCCCATCACCGCCAAAAAGAACCTGCGGGCCCAGGAAATCAGCATCGAAAACAAGCTCCCCATCATCTACCTCGTCGATTCGGCCGGGGTATACCTGCCCATGCAGGATGAGATTTTTCCCGATAAGGAGCATTTCGGCCGCATTTTCCGCAACAATGCGGTGATGAGCAGCATGGGCATCGTGCAGATTTCGGCCATTATGGGGCCGTGCGTGGCGGGTGGGGCGTATTTGCCCATCATGTCCGACGAGGCCATGATTGTAAACGGCACAGGCTCGGTGTTTCTGGCCGGCTCCTACCTGGTGAAATCGGCCATCGGCGAGAGCATCGACAACGAGGCGCTGGGCGGCGCAAGCATGCACTCCGAAATTTCGGGCGTCACGGACTACAAGTTCGATACCGACGAGGAGTGCCTCACGCACATCCGCAACATCTTCGATAAGATGGGCGGGCAGGCCACGGCCGGGTTTAGCCGGGTGGCCCCGGCCAAACCCGCGCAGGACGAGCAGGAAATCTACGGCCTGCTGCCCTCGGACCGGGTGAAGCCCTACGACATGATGGACATCATCAACCGGCTGGTCGACAACTCGGAGTTTGAGCCCTACAAGGACCTGTACGGCCAGACGCTTATCTGCGGGCTGGCGCGCATCGATGGCTGGGCGGTGGGCATCGTGGCCAACCAGCGCAAAATCGTGAAGAGCAAGAAAACCGGCATGCAGATGGGCGGCGTCATCTACTCCGACTCGGCCGACAAGGCGGCGCGCTTCATCATGAACTGCAACCAGAAGCGCATTCCGCTGGTGTTTCTGCACGACGTGTCGGGCTTCATGGTGGGCAGCCAGAGCGAGCAGGGCGGCATCATCAAGGACGGCGCCAAGATGGTGAATGCCATGAGCAACTCGGTGGTGCCCAAATTCACGGTCATTGTGGGCAACAGCTACGGCGCCGGCAACTACGCCATGTGCGGCAAGGCCTACGACCCGCGCCTCATTGTGGCCTGGCCCACTGCCCAGCTGGCCGTAATGAGCGGCGCGGCGGCGGCCAATACCCTCCTGCAAATCCAGGTGGCCTCGCTCAAAGCCAAAGGCGAAGTCATCACCCCCGAAGCCGAAAAGGAGTTGCTCGACCGCATCAAGGCCCGCTACGAGGAGCAGCTCTCGCCCTACTATGCCGCCGCCCGCCTCTGGGTCGATGCCGTAATTGACCCGCTGGAAACCCGTAAAGTCATTTCCGAAGGCATTGCCGCCGCCAACCACGCGCCGATTGAGAAGGCCTACAACGTCGGGGTGATTCAGGTGTGAGGTTGCTCTGTTTTATTTATGTTCCTAAATTGAGCAAGCATTCAGTCTTCTAAACTAAAATCAAATATCACTTATGCATACACATCAAAATCCAAGCATTATTGACTTACTCAATCAAAACGATACTGATTCTATTGGCAGATTGTTTTTGAAAGAGGCATATATATTTATTTGCCGTAAAGAGTTTGGGAAGGCATACGAATTCCTTTTGAAGGGCATTGATTTAACCACTTGTCAATGCGAACAAAAGGAATGGATTATTAATGCAGATATCGAAAACGTCTTCGATGAGATTTATGAGAAAAAATGTGTTCCAAGTGAGTATTATTTTTGTAAAGCTTTTGTTTTTAGCTATAGTAATAATAGGGATTTATTGCACATATCAAATTATTGTATTGATAAGTACATGTTGACTAATAATAATTATTATGGTAACCTTATAAAAGGAATAATTGCTTTGCAACTTGATAATCATGCTCCTAAAATAGCTGCTAAATCGGCTATTAAGTATTTTAATACAGCCAAAAATTTGGGTGGCGGAAATAAGGTTCTATATTTTGTAGGCAAACTTAAAGAAGAAAAGCTTTCTTTGGATGGAATTGAAGATATATACAAAAGCTTCTTGTCTAATGTGAGCAGCACGTGTTGTGGTGCTTTACTTCAAAATACATGTTTCAGGAAAAGTATTAAGTTTGATTTGACACATATACAAAATCGTAATTTGCTTGTGCGGGCTTTTAATAATTTTAGAAACATAAATACTTTTGAAGCACTTTTGAAGAAGCAATTAGCAGCAATAGACAAAGATGTGTTCAATGATTTTGTAGATATTCTTGCCCAAAATTATTTTATGTTTATAAATCAGCCAGTTGAAATATTTGAAGAAAATAACAATGATACTGGCAAGTATTCACAAGCGTATTATGATGAGTATGGTGACTATCAAGATTGGGGCGATGTGGTATATAGCACGTTTGACAATAATCCATGGCGTGACTTGTCAGATGAAGAGGCAGAAACAGCGTATTGGAATACTGATTAATGACTTTACTGAAGACGCATCGATAATAGCATCACGTATCTTGCTTCACTGGCGCGGGTTTAAATGCGAAGTATGCTAATAGAGCGCCGAGCAAGCCACTAAATCGATTATGGACCGTCTCCCCAACATTCACCCCGGCGAAATCCTGCAAGCGGAATTTCTCAACGAATTCCGCATCAGCGCCTACCGGCTGGCGCAGGACTTGCGCATTCCCCAAACCCGCTTAGCGGCCATCCTGAAAGGTAAGCGCCGCATCACGGCGGATACTGCCTTGCGGTTGGGGCGCTACTTCGGCAACTCGCCCAAGTTCTGGCTGGGCTTGCAGAATGACTATGACTTGGAAGAAGAGCAAATCAACCACGTTGCTGACTTGGAAGTAGTTCACCCTTTCAGAGAAGCCACTTAGCCAGCCGATTTTTTTGCCACCCGTTTTCAACCCACGAAAACCCACTACCTCCCAGCCGCCTGCAACGGCGCACGCAAAGCCGCCGCCTTCACCCCGCTGCCCGGCTTGCCGCGAGCCCCGATTGGTTGGCAACGAAACCAGTAGCTATTTTTGCCTGCTATCAGTCTCGCAACGATAATGGCCAAGAATCCTGCTGCACATAAGTTCCAACTCGTTCATATTCAATCGCCCGGCACGGGCGCCGATTCGCTCTCCAAGGCCCAGAAGGAATTTAACCGCCTCACCAAACGAATTGCCCGGCTGGAAAAAGAAGTGGCCGATTTCCGCGAAGCGGCCACCCAACTGCGGCAGCGGGTGCAACACGAGTACCGCCCCCTGCAAGCCCGGCACAACGATGGCCGCGCCGCGCTGGTGCGGCAGCTCGACCAGACGTTTGACGCCTACAAGCTCACCAAGGCGAAAAAAATAAAATTTCCAGTTTAATTGGTCAGTGCGCCGACCTGCTCGACCGCGGCCACGCCGACCTGCGGCCCATCATCGACAAGCACGCGCCGCCCTTCACGGAGGAAGAGGAGCGGGAAGCCGACAAAGCCACGGCGGAGCTGATGAAAAAGTTATTTACGATGCAGTACGGCATTGCAGTACGGCATTGAATTCGACCCCGAGGTGGACGTTAGCACCCAGGAGAAATTCAAGGCTTACGTCGACCAGAAGTTTGCCGAGCAGGACGCCGAGCACGAAAAGCAGGAAGCCTAGGCCGCCGAGCGCCGGGCCAGGCGCAAAATGAGCCCCAGGCAGCAGGCGGCCGAAGAAAAAAAGCAGGCCGAGGAGAAAAATACCACCAAAGCCGTGCGCACGCTTTACGTGGACTTGGTGAAGGCATTGCACCCCGACCGCGAGCCCGACGAGGCCGAAAAAAACCGCAAAACCGAACTGCTCAAGCAAGTCACCACCGCCTACGAGGCCAATGAGCTGCTGACCCTCCTGCGCCTGCAGCTGGAGCTACAGCGCATCGACCAAAGCCACCTCGAAAACCTGGCCGAAAGCCAGTTGAAATACTACAACAAGCTGCTGAAAGAGCAGGCCCGCGAGCTGGACGAAACCCTCTACCACGAGCAGGCCGACCTGTTACAGTTCACCGGCAAGCCTTACTACCACACGCCCACGCCCGCCGCCATGGAAGCGGACTATCAGATGCAAAAGCTGGGCTTGGAGCAGAGAATCAAGCAGCTGGAGGCTGAGATACTGGCTTTCGGACACGACCCGGCGGCGCTGAAAATGTTTCTGAAAACCTACAAGCTGCCTAAGGCCGGCTGTGGGCCGTATAGCGTGCGGTTTTAAGGGTAGAAAGTAGGAGCTTTCGGGTTGAGCTCCATCTTCTTCGATAGCCCGTGCCCGCGTATAGCACCCGGAAAAGCCGCTTTTATCAGCGGCTTTTTTGCGTCCGAAAGATATATTTCTGGATTGTCATTGCGCCACCAACAACCTTGCTTATGTTTGTAGTGTACTAGTTAAGTAATACACTAAAACAGACAGCGCATGGTTCGCATTCGTAACCTCCACTTCGGGTATGCCCGCAGGCATCCGCTCTTCCAAAACCTCAACCTCTCGCTGGACCGGGGCCACATCTACGGCCTGCTGGGCAAGAACGGGGCGGGCAAGACCACGCTGCTCAAGAACATTGTGGGGCTGGCTTTCCCCTGGGCCGGCACTTGCCTGATTGACGAGCAGCCGGCTGCCGCCCGCCGGCCCCAGGTGCTGGAAGACCTGTTTTTCCTGCCCGAAGAAGTGTATGCGCCGGCCCTCACGGCCGAGCAGTTTGTGGCGCACACGGCCGGCTTCTATCCGCGCTTCAGCACCGAGCAACTGTATGAGTACCTGCAGGAGCTAGAGGTGCCGCGGGGTGCCAAGCTGAACAAGTTTTCGCACGGCCAGCAGAAGAAGTTCATGATTGCCTTCGCGCTGGCCGCCAACACCGGCCTGCTGGTGCTCGACGAGCCCACCAACGGGCTGGACATTCCGAGCAAGGTGCAGTTTCGCAAAATCCTAGCGTCGGCCCTGAGCGAGGAGCGCTGCATGGTGATTTCGACCCACCAGGTGCGCGACCTCGAAAGCCTGATTGATACCGTGGTGGTGGTGCACAACCGCGAAATCGTGCTCAACGAGGAAATCGACCAGCTGGCCGAGCGGCTCACTTTCGCCACGGGGGCGGCGGCCGAGGCGCCGGGTGCCTTTCACATGGGCTCGTCGGTGCGCGGGCCGGTGGCCATTCGGCCCAACGAAACCGGTGCCTACAGCCGCGTCGATTTGGAGCTGCTTTTCAATGCCCTCACCGACGCCGATGCCGCTTCTCTGTATTCCTACTTAAACCAGCCCAGCCATGCGTCCGTCCAGTAACCAAACTTTCAGCTTTCCGCGTTTTGCGCGCTTGTTTGGCCGGCACACGGCCGAGCACCTGCCCGCCTACCTCATGATGGCCGCCGTGGGCCTGGGCCTCATGTTTGTGGTGCTGGGCTTTCTCACCTACCTGCAAAAAAGTGCCCCCAGCACCACCGCGCAGGGTATTTTCTTCACGCTGTTTCTGCTGGCCGGCGGAATAGTTTTCGCCAGCACGGTTTTCGCGCAGTTTGGCGAGCGCCGGCGGGCCTCGGTGGCCTTGTTGCTGCCCGCTTCGCACTTCGAGAAATGGTTGGTTGCGTGGCTCTACTCGCTGCCGATTTTTTTGCTGGCGTTCACGCCGCTGTTTTACCTGGCCGATGCGGCGGTGGTGTACGCCGGGGTGGGGCCGGGGCAAGCGCCCGAGGTGGTGAACATTTTCGCCGCTTCGGCCCGCCAGGAAATGGGGGCTGTGCTTTGGTTCCTGACGCTGCTGAACGGCGTGGGCCTGTGGGGCGCCATCTACTTTGAGAAAGCGCACTTTATCAAAACCGCGTTCGCCGTGCTGCTGCTGATGGGCGTGCTATCAGTCCTCAATTTTCAAGTGATGAAGCACTTGGTTCCGGGGCTAAGGCCGATGCCGCCGTTCACCTCGCCCACGCTGTTTGAGGGGCAACAGGCCACGCAACTGGGCCTGCCCGATGGCCAGATGAACTGGCTGGGCTGGGTGCCGCTGCTGCTGGCCGGGCTGCTGTGGGTGGCCTCGTACTTCCGGGTGGCGGAAAAGCAGCTTTAATCTTCCTCAATCCCTATGGAATTCCGCGACAACGAAGCCATTTACCTGCAAATAGCCGGGTACGTGAGCGAGAAAATCCTGCGCCAGCAGTGGCCGCCCGACGACAAAATCCCGTCCGTCCGCGACCTGGCCAGCGAACTACAAGTGAACCCCAACACGGTGATGCGGACCTACGAATTTCTGCAAAACCAGGGCGTGGTGTACAATAAGCGCGGCATCGGCTTCTTCGTGGCACCCGATGCCGGCCAGAAGGTGAAGCAGATGCGCCGGGCGCGCTTTCTGCAGCAGGAGCTGCCGGAGGTGTTCAAAACCATTTTCCTGCTCGATATCAGCCTAGAAGAGTTGGAGCAGCGCTACACCCAGTTCAAGGCCGAGCAATTGGCAAGTCTTCCCATTTCCACCGAAATCCCAAATGGACAATGAAAACCAGTAATAAATGGCTGCTGGCGGCGCTGCTGCTGCTGCTGGGCTCGCTCACGGCCTATAACATGGGCCTGCGCGCCGAGTACCGCAAAGGCGCCTACAAGGACCCGAGCTACAATACCGTGGCCCTCAACTTCAAGGATTTCACGGAAATCGACCTGCAGGCGGCCAACATAGTGGGCCTGAAAGTGGTGTCGGGCCCCTACAGCATGCGCCTGAACAAGGCCGCCGAAAAGTATGTGAAGGTGACCCAGCAGGGCCGGCGGCTGACCATTGCGGTGGCCTTCCCCGACGGGCGCCAGCCCATGGGCGGCCGCCAGACCATGACCATCAGCCTGCCGCAGCTCACGCAACTTACGGCCACCGGCACCTACCTGCTGAATGGCAAAACCGTGACCGAAAAGCACCCCGAAGGTCAAACCCTGCGCATTGAAGGCTTTCATCAGGACAGCCTGCTTGTGCGCCAGGACCACGGCACGCAGGTAGAGCTGGCGCGCAACCAGCTGGGCTTTTTGCGGGCCGAGGCCGGCCACAGCCCCGGCAGCCGCCCGACGCTGCACATCGAAAACAGCAACCGCATTGCGTCGGCCCAACTGAGCGTGCAAAACGAAGGCCAGCTGAAGCTGGACGCCGGTGGCATTGCCAGCCTGCGCACCCAGTTTGGCGATAGCACCAAAGCCCTCCTCACAGGCGCCGGGCTGAGCAGCCTGGGCCAACATTAAGCACGAAGCTTTTCTCATCTTTTTCTGCATCAAAAGGCCGGCAGTGGGCGAATCTATGGATTCGTTACTGCCGGCCTTTTTGGGCTTTGGCCCATCCTAGACTACCGCTTTTGGACGATTCGCAAATTGGTTAATTCTGGCAGCGCCGAACCCAGATTCTGCGTACACGAAGTGGAAAAGCCCAATTCATCATGCCCAAAAAATCCGTAGCCGAAATCATTGTTGATACCCTTGTAGCCGCCGGTGTGAAGCGCGTGTTCGGGGTGGTGGGCGACTCCCTCAACGGCATCACCGACAACATTCGCACCCGCCACGACATCGAATTCATTGCGGTGCGGCACGAGGAGGGTGGGGCCTTCGCCGCCGGCGCTGAGGCCCACCTCATCGGCGATTTGGCCGTGTGCGCCGGTTCCTGTGGGCCGGGCAATACTCACCTCATCAACGGCTTGTTCGACTGCCACCGCAGCCGCGTGCCCGTGCTGGCCCTCGCCGCCCAAATTCCAAATGTGGAAATCGGCACGGGCTATTTCCAGGAAACCCACCCCGAGCGCCTGTTCAAAGAATGCAGCCACTATTGCGAGCTGATTTCGGTGCCCGAGCAGGCCGTGCGCACCATTGAGAGTGCCGTGGCTGCCGCGCTGGGCCAGCGCGGCGTGGCTGTGGTGGTGCTGCCCGGCGACGTGGCATACCTCGAAACCGAAGCTCCCGAGGTGCTGCTGCCTACGCACGGCCGCCGCAGCGCCCTGCGGCCATCGGAAGCCGATATCCGGCAAGCGGCTGAGCTGCTGAACGCGGGCGAAAAGGTGACCATTCTGGCCGGCATTGGCTGTGCTGGTGCGCTCGATGAGCTGGTGCACACCGCTGCTGCGCTGCAAGCCCCCGTGGTGCACGCGCTGCGCGGCAAGGAGCACGTGGAGCCCGGCAACCCCTACGACGTGGGCCTCACCGGCTTGCTGGGCATGCCCGCCGCCTACCATGCCCTTATGGACGCCGACACCGTTCTGATGCTGGGTACCGACTTCCCGTACCGCCAGTTCTACCCCGAAAATGCCCGCGTGGTGCAGGTCGATATCCGGCCCGAAAACATCGGCCGGCGCACCCGCGTCGAAATCGGCCTGGCCGGCGACGTGGCCGAAACCCTGCGCCAGCTGCTGCCCCACCTCACGCCGCGCACCGACCGCGCCCACCTCGAAGAAGCCCAGCAGCGCCACCGCGACGACGACGCCCACCTCGCCGAGCTGGCCACCGGCGAGGCCGGCGATACCAGCCTGCACCCCCAGCACGTAGCGCGCCTGCTGGATGAAATAGCCGCCGAAAACGCCATTTTCACCTGCGACGTGGGCACGCCCACCATCTGGGCTGCGCGCTACCTGCGCATGAATGGGAAGCGCCGGCTTATCGGCTCGTTCGTGCACGGCAGCATGGCCAATGCCATGTCGCAGGCCTACGGTGCGGCCCTGGCAGAGCCCGGTCGGCAGGTCATCGCCATGTGCGGCGACGGTGGCCTGGCCATGCTGCTGAGCGAATTGCTGACCATTCGGCAGCATAAAATTCCCGTCAAAATTATCGTTTTCAACAACTCGGCGCTCAGCTTCGTGGAGCTGGAAATGAAGGCCGCCGGCATCATCGAATACGGCACCGAGCTGGACAACCCCGACTTTGGTGCGCTGGCCACCGCGGCTGGCCTCAAAGGTTTCCGCGTGCGCGACCCCGCCAACCTGGAAGGCGTGCTGCGCGAAGCCCTGGCCCACGACGGCCCCGTGCTGGTGGACGCCGTGGTGAAGCGGCAGGAACTGAGCATGCCGCCCAGCATCGAGCTGAAGCAGGCGCAGGGCTTTGGGCTTTATGCGTTGAAAGCGTTGATGAACGGCAAGGGCAGCGAGCTGGTGGAACTGGCCAAAACGAACTTGTTCCGGTAGGCCGCAACGTCGAACAAAAAGAACGTCATGCCGAGCGCAGCCGAGGCATCTCGCGTGCAGCAGTAATTCAATCGTTGTTGATTAGTGGTGGCACGCGAGATGCCTCGGCTGCGCTCGGCATGACGTTCTTGTATGTAATACCACCCAACGTACCCCACTACGAAACCCAAAAGGCCCTGCCGCGTGTTAAATTCGGCCCCGCAACCCTAGCGGCGGCCGTTTCGCATCCAATGACCAACAAAGAAATAAAAGCCCTCATCTCGCTGCTCGATGACCCCGAAATCGCGCCCCAGATTCAGGACAAAATCCAGAACCTGGGCGAAAGCATTATTCCGTTTTTGGAGGAGTCGTGGGAGGAAACCCTCGATGGCCAGCAGCAGCAGCGGCTCGAGGATTTAATTCACCACCTGCAATTTGAGGGGCTGCAGCAGCGTCTTAAAGTGTGGCGCGAAGCCGGCGCTGCCGACCTGCTCGAAGGTATGTGGCTGCTGAATACGTATCAATATCCCGATGCCGACTACCAGGCCCTGAACCGCGCCATCGAGCAGCTCCGCTTCGAGGCCTGGACGGCCCTGCGCCCCGAAATGCACCCCGCCGACCAGGTTCAGACCCTGAACTACATCATGTTTCGGGTGCACAAGTTCGCGGCCAACACCCAGCATTTTCACTCGCCGGCCAATTCCATGCTGCAGCGCGTGATTGAAACCAAGCGCGGCAACCCGCTCACGCTCTGCGTGATTTACCTGCTGGTGGCGCAGCGGCTCAATCTGCCGGTCTTCGGCGTGAATCTGCCCAACCTCTTTGTGCTCACTTTCCGCCCCGAGCTAAAAGGGGCCGAGCCATTTTACATCAATTGCTATAACCGCGGCCTGGTGCTTTCGCGCACCGATATCGAGCATTACGTCAGCCAGCTCAACATCTCCTCCAACCCGATGTTCTACGAGCCCTGCTCGAACCTCGACATCGTCCGTCGTGCCTTGCGCAACCTGCAAATGAGCTTCGAAAAGCTGCAGGAGCCCATGAAAGCGGCGGAAGTAGCGGTGCTGCTGAGCATTCTGGAGTAAGGAACAAGACAAAACCCGAACGTCCTGCTGAGCGCCGTCGGAGGGATTTTTTCCGGGGGGGGATCCTGGCTGAAGGAGGGAAGGGGGGGGAAAGTTTCGGGGGGGCCCGGGGGGGGGTCCTTCCTGGAATGGGCGGA
>NZ_JAERQF010000008.1 GCF_016734815.1 Hymenobacter rubidus | reverse complement strand
CACCCGAGAGGCGCTGGAAAGCGTTATCCAGACCGCCACGGAATGGATAAGCGAACAGGACGCTAAAAACTGGTTTGACCATTGTGGCTACCACGTACACTAACTTGAAACCCGCTCTAGGTTGATGAAGGGTTGTAAATATGGCTTGAAATTGCCGATTTATTGCTACTAATTTTTTCTCTTAAAGGCTTCGTAACGAAAAGGCAATTTGTGGTGGCCCCGAACCGGTCCGGCCCTTCCGGGGTTATCTTTGCAATCCGCCATTTTCCGGCGTCTTGCCTCCCATGACCATTACCGAAGAAGCCGTTCTCAAAGCCCTGAGCTACGTGGAAGAGCCCGACCTGGGCCAGGACCTCGTCACGCTCAACATGATTGAGAACATTGTAATTGACGGCCTCACCGTCGCGTTTACCGTGGTGCTCACCACGCCCGCCTGCCCGCTCAAGCAGCTCATCCACGATGCCTGCGAGCGCGCCATCCACACCATGGTGGACAAAGACGCCAACGTGGTGATTACCATGACTTCGCGCGTGACTACTGGCCGCCACAACCGGGGCGACCTGCTGCCGGGCGTGAAAAACATCATCGCCATTGCCTCGGGCAAAGGTGGCGTGGGCAAAAGCACCGTGACGGCCAATCTGGCCGTGGCCCTGGCCGCTACGGGCGCTAAAGTCGGCTTGGTCGATGCCGATATTTCTGGTCCCAGCATGCCCGTCATGTTTGGTGTAGAGAACGAAGCGCCGCACGTTTTTCAGGGCCCGAACGGCAAAAACCTCATTCAGCCCATCATCAAATACGGCGTGAAGCTGATGAGCATTGGCTTCTTGGCCCCCGCCGAAAGCGCCATTGTGTGGCGCGGCCCCATGGCTTCGTCGGCGCTCAAGCAGTTCATTACGGAAGTAGATTGGGGCGAGCTCGACTACCTGCTGCTCGACCTGCCGCCCGGCACTTCCGACATTCACCTTACCCTGGTGCAAACTGTGCCCGTGACTGGCGCCGTCATCGTGACCACGCCGCAAAAAGTGGCCCTGGCCGATGCCCAGAAGGGTTTGCAGATGTTCCGCCAGCCCCAAATCAACGTGCCCGTGCTGGGCGTGGTCGAGAACATGGCGTGGTTCACGCCGGCCGAGCTTCCCGATAACAAGTATTTTATTTTTGGCGAAAACGGCGGCCAGCGCCTCGCCGCGCAGCACGACGTGCCGCTGCTGGGCCAACTGCCGCTGGTGCAGAGCATCCGCGAGAATGGCGACCAGGGCCAGCCCGCCGTATTGAACCCGAAATCCGCCGTGGGGCAGCTTTTCGCCGAGTTGGCGGAAGCCGTGGCCCGGCAGGTGAGCATCCGCAACAACGTGGCCCCCAAAACGGCCGTCGTTCAAATGAATTCGTAATCCCGTGGAAATGCCAACCGCAACCTCCGTTTTCGACCATCCGCTGATGCCGCGCATTGAAGCGGCCCTCGATACCCTGCGCCCCTACCTGGCCACCGATGGCGGCAACGTGCGCGTGGCCAACATTACATCCGAGGGCGTACTGCAACTGGAATGGGAAGGAGCCTGCGGGGCCTGCCCCATGTCGACGATGACGCGCGCCGGCCTGGAAGACACCGTGAAAAAAGCCGTGCCCGAAATCACAGCCGTGGAGGCCAAGTAGGCAGCGCGCGCTGGCGTAGTTACGGTTGTGCAATGGCTGAAAGAACGTCATATTTTTCCCCGCGCCACCGCTAAGTACTCGTGCATAAGTAATTGTATTCACTCGAACGTCATGCTGAGCGCAGCCGAAGCATCTCTACCGCGCAAGTAATTAGGTTTACTGTTGCGGTAGAGATGCTTCGGCTGCGCTCAGCATGACCACCTTTTCACTATCAGTTTACTTTTGCCTGACTACTTAACTGCCCTAGCCCGGCGCGTGGCGCCACGGCCCGCGCTGCAGGTAGTGCCAACCCAAGGCCGCCAGCAGGGCCCAGTATAGCAGTTCGGTGGCCCACACCCCAGCCAGGGACCACTGCAGTACCACGCACGCCCACGCCGCCAGTAGGTATGTGGTGGTAGCCAGCAATTCCATGCTCAGCGAGCGGCCAGCACCGCCCACGCCCACCACGGCGTGCGCCAGCAGCGTGCTGGCCGAAAACGTGAGCAGCAGCCCGGCCAGCAATTGCAGCACGGGCGCCCCGGCGGCCACCAGGGTCGGCTCGGCACTGAAGCAGCCCACCAGCAGCCGGGGCGCCAGCAGCAGCACCCCGGCCGGAGCCAGTCCCAGGCCCACAGCCAGGGCGGTGGCCCGCCCCACGGTGGGCAGCACCTCGGTCCAGCGGCCCTGGCCGGCGTAGCGGCTCACCAGCGTTTGCAGGGCGGCGGCCAGGGCCAGAGCGGGCAAGCTGGCAAAGGTGTAGAGGCTGCGCACGATGTTGGACACGGCCAGCGCCCGCGTGCCCAACCGCCCCACCAGTACAAAAAACAGCAGCCAGCCGCTCACCTCCACCACCTGCCTGGCCACCAGCGGCACGGCAAACTGCCCCAGGCGCCGGACGGCCCGCGGGTGCCAGGCCCACTTGCGCAGCCAGCCGGCCAGCGCGGGCCGAGTTGGCCACAGCAAGCCGGCCAGCAGCACGGCCGTTCCCGTGCATTCCGACAGCAGCGTGGCCCAGCCGGCCCCGGCAATGCCCAGCGCCGGGGCGCCCAGGCCGCCGCTCACCCAGGCATGGGAGCCCAGCACGTTGGCAACGGTGAGGGCAAAGGCGCTCCAGGGCAGCAGGCGGGTTTCGCCCAGGCCGGTGTAGAGCCCCACCAGCGCCAGCCAGGCAAAGCTGGCTGGCAGCGCCAGCGCGGCCACGCGCAGGTACTGCGTGAGTTGGGCGGCCACGGCCGGCTCGGGCACCAGCGTGGCACTCAGCCACGGAGCCCCCAGCCACAAGGCCCCGGCCAAAGCAAGGCCGCCGCCGCCGGCCAGGTAGCCCGTGGCCGTGAACAGACGCCGCGCGGCACCGGGGCGGCCCTGCACCAACCGGCGTGCCACCAGGGTTTGCAGCGCCTGCCCCAGACCGGCGCCCACCGTGCTGAGCAGGTAAAATACCAGCCCGCCCAGGCCCACGGCCGCCAAGGGCGCCTCGCCCAGCTGGCCCACAAACAGCGAATCCGTGAGGTACAGCGCGCTTTGCGTGAGGCTGCCCAGCAGCACCGGCCCGGCCAGCCGCAGCAGGGTGCGGTAGGTGGCGCCCGGCGCCGGAACCGGGACGGGGCGGCGCTGGCGCAGCGGCGCGCTCATAGGGCGGGCTGAACGGCCGGGTTGGGGTTGTAGTAGCAGTTCAGGATAGAAGCCATTGGCGCCTCGCCGGCGGCCACGGCCAGTACCTGCTGCCGGTGCAAAGGGTCGAGCAAGTGAAGCAACGGCTGTGCTACCCGGGAAAAACGGGTGAATGCGTCGAGAAGCTGGGCGTCCCATTCCGCATGGAAGTTCAGTAGGTCGTCGGGCAGCACCTGGGTGCGGGCGCTACCGGGCTCGGGCACGCAGTCGAAGGGCTCGGCGGGGTTGAGGTAGCCATAGTCGTCGGTCAGTTCCTCGCCGGGGTGAATGTCGCGCACGGCCAGCTCGCAATTGTAAGCCGTGCTGATGCAGCTGGAGCGGAAGCTGTGGTTGACGAAGCGCGAATGGTCGCCGCAGAGCACGTAGTCGCCGTGGTGGTCGCGGTAGCAGTATTTTTCCAGAAACACCTGCTGCAGCGGGTCCAGCTGCGCCAGGGTCTGCGGCGAAATAAGTTGGTCCAGCGAATCGAACACCCACGTGATAGTGCCTTTGGGAATGAGCTTGGTAGCAACCACGCCAAAGCCTATTTCGGGGCTAATAAACCGCAGTTCGGTGTCGGGATGAATCATGCAGGAAAAAGTGAAAAAAGAAGTTGCAAAGTTGCAAAAAATCACCAGCCGGCCAAGCTCAACCGTGCGGAACAGCCCCCGTCCCTACTTTTGCGTGCTCACCCACCGCACCCCATGGCCACCTCTCCCAACTCGCCCGCGCTTCGCTCCTGGATTGACATCCGCCCCGAAAGTGACTTCCCCATTCAGAACCTTCCCTTTGGCGTATTTGAAACCGACGAGCGGGGCCCGCACTTGGCTGTGGCCATTGGCGGCTACGTGCTCGACCTGTACACGGCCAGCCAGTACGGCTTTTTTGAGGATTTAACCGAACTGGGCGATGCCCAACCCAAAGTGTTTCGGCGCCGCTCCCTCAACGCATTTCTGCGCCTGGGCCGGCCGGCGTGGCGGGCCGTGCGCCAGCGCGTGAGCGAGTTGCTGCGCCACGACGAGCCCCGCCTGCGCGACAACGAAGAAGCCGTGCGGGCCTGCCTGCTCCGCCAAGCCGAAGTGCGCATGCTGCGGCCCGTGAAACCCGCCAACTACACCGACTTTTACAGCAGCATCGAGCACGCCACCAACGTGGGCACCATGTTCCGCGACCCGGCCAATGCCCTGCTGCCCAACTGGCGCCACCTGCCCATCGGCTACCACGGCCGCACCAGCAGCATCGTGGCTTCGGGCACGCCCATCCGGCGCCCCAACGGCCAGCGCAAAGCCCCCGACGAGGCCACGCCCACCTTTGGCCCCAGCCGGCAGCTCGATTTCGAGCTGGAAATGGCTTTCGTGGTGGGTACCGGCACCGAGTTGGGCAGCACCGTGCCGCTTGCGCAGGCCGAGGAGCACATTTTTGGCCTGTGCCTGTTCAACGATTGGAGCGCCCGCGACCTGCAAAGCTGGGAATACGTGCCGCTGGGGCCGTTTCTGGGCAAGAACTTCGGCAGCAGCGTCGCGCCGTGGGTGGTCACGCTCGATGCCTTGGAGCCCTTCCGCGTTGCCGGGCCCCGGCAGGAACCCACGCCCCTGCCCTACCTGGCCCAAAGCGGCGCCCATAACTTCGACGTGCACCTGGAGGTAGCCCTGGCGCCAGCCAATGGCCCCGAAACCACCATCAGCCGCACCAACTTCGGCCTGATGTATTGGAGCATGGCCCAGCAGCTCACCCACCACGCTTCCAACGGCTGCAACCTCGAAGCCGGCGACCTCTACGCTTCCGGCACCATCTCCGGCCCCACCCCCGACTCGCTCGGCTCGATGCTGGAGCTGGCCTGGCGCGGCACCCGGCCGCTCCAATTGCCCAATGGCTCCGAGCGCAAATTCCTGCTCGACGGCGACACGGTGATTATGCGCGGCTTCGCGGAGAAGAATGGCGTCCGCATTGGCTTTGGTGAGGTGCGTGGGACGGTGCTGCCAGCCATCTAGCGGCGCGCAGAGTTTCGCGAAGTTTTAAAAAGGAAGTCTCGCTAAGTTAAGTAAGAAGTAATTGCTCTTCTTCAACTTAGCGAGACTTCCTTTAGGACTTACGCAGTTGCAGCCCCAGCGGGGCGCCATCTCGATAGTAACTGGCTGATGTTGGGGAGAAAGCCCCAGCGGGGCGACACTCGGTTGAGTGCTTGGCGAGTGTCGCCCCGCCGGGGCTTTGCCATTGCATAATGAATAACTTACTACCAATATGCCGCCCCGCTGGGGCTTCAACTGCGTAAGTCCTATTCCTTTTTAAAACTTCGCGAAACTCTGCGCTCAGTGCATTCGGTCATCCCGCACCGGCAAATTCGTGACTATTTCGCCTTCAATTTGCAGCAATTCCTGTAGCCGTTCGTCCACTATTTTCGGGTCGCAATATTCTTTGGCTAAATCGACGTAGCTCACGAAATGCGCGGCTTCCGACACCATTAATTCGTAGTAGAATTTACTCAATTCCTGGTCGGCAATATGTTGCCACAATAATTTAAACCGTTCGCAACTGCGCGCTTCAATCAGGGCCGAAACCAGGAGCTGGTCCATGAGCTGACGCTCGCGGGCGCCGCCTTTGCGCACGTGGGCCAGCAGCTGCACCACGTACTCGTCCTTGCGCGGCTTGCCCAAAGCAAAACCGCGTTTGCGCAGCTCCAGGAGCACTCTTTCGAAGTGGCTCCACTCCTCGGCCACCAGGTCGGTCAGCTCGGCTACCAGGCGGGTTTTCTCGGGGTAATGGATAATCATGCTGATGCCGGTGCTGGCGGCTTTTTGCTCGCACCAGGCATGGTCAACCAGAATTTCCTCGATGTTTTTCTCCGCAATATTGACCCAGCGCGGGTCGGTATTGAGCTTTAATTTAAGAATGGTTTTCTCTTTCATAATTCTGCTCACTAATCGAAGAAATTCCACCGCACGCCCAGCTGAAACCGGCGCGGATACCCACTGTAATAGGGCGAAGCATAGTAGCCGTCGATGCCCAGGTTTTGATTGACGAAAGCTGCTTTTAAAAAGACGTTTACCGTTTTAATATCAGCCGAAAAAAACACGTCCACGATGGGAGTGCGGGGAATGATAAATGCGTTCGTTTTCTGCTGATAAAATTGCTGGGTGCTGGGGCTGTAATCAAACGCATTGTATTTGGATTGATAATACACCTCCAACCCCACCTGGCTGAACATGGCCTTGCGGAAAATATAACTCTCGTAGTACACCCGCGAATTGCTCACCAGGCTCGGAATGCGTAGGCCGGTTTTGTTGCCTCCCTGTGTGTAAGTGGCTTCATTGTCGAGACCTATCCGGCCCAGCTTCATTTGATGCCGCGCATAGACAATCAGCAGGTTACGGCTCTCGGAGAGCTGCTGCGGCAGGGCCAGCGAGTCGTAGTACACCAGCTTGAGAATGTTGACTGCGCTGACGCTGGCTTCCAGGCGCTGATTGGTGAAGGCGCCGAAATTCGGCAGTTTCAGGCGCAGGCGCCCGGTGAGCTGCTTCGTGCTGGTATTGTCAAATTTCGCGTCTTTGGCTTTGGTGATGGGGCTCACATAATTACCATCCCAATGGCTCCAGGCGTAATGGTTGCCGATAAATTCCTGCTGGGTAAGGGTAGGCGAATACGAATTGACCAATATTTCCCCCGACAGCGGACCGGTGCGCACATTGCCCCGCAACCAATATTCTGGGCTGTAGCTATCAGTACTGAGGCCGCTGAGCGGCAGCAGGTAAAATTCCCCGGCAGTTTCGATAGCATATATTTTGCGGTAGTTGAACGCCGCCGTGCCACCTGCGAATATCTGATGAAAATTGCGGGTGGGCGCGGCCTCGCCGAGCAGCAGATTGGCGGCCGTAGCCGTAGAATCCAGCGTCCGACTGGTGAGGGAGGCAATGCGGTCGCGGGCATAGAGACGGTATTCTACGGCGTCGGTGCGGCCCAGCACGCCAAACGTATTTTCGGCCTGGCTGTACTGCGCCCGGTCGATGGTGGCTGTCGCCTTGGGGCTATTGAGCGTGCGCGGAAAAAACGCCCCTTCTAGTACGCCATCGGTGCTGCTGGCGGCCAGGTTCAAATCGGCAAAGCTGTTGTATTGGCGCTTGAGGTCGAAGGTGTGGTAGACGGTGAGCCCGCGCCCGAGCAGCCGGTAGGTGTGCGTGAAGTACAGTTCGTCGCGGTCCTCGTAGTTGATGGCCTGGCTCAGGTTCACCTGCTCCTGGGCGTAGTTGAAGAGGTTGTAGGGCGTTTCGCCATTCAGCGGCCGGATACCGCCTTGCTCGGCGGCTCGGTGGCGCGAGGTGCTGAGGTTGAACAACAGGTGGTACCGCTCGTCCTCGGTCTGGAACCGGCCAAACAGCAGCACGTTGGAATGCTCCACCAGGCCATCGCGCGAGGAGCGGGCTGCGTTGATTTTATTGGAAGCAATTCGCTCGTAGGCCACGCCCACGCTGAAATTCTTTTTCAGGCTGCGCGTGTAGCTGATTTCAAATACCTGCTCGCCAGAGCCCGACTGAATGAACCGGAAAAACGAGTAGGGCGAGCGGGAATCGTAGTACGGCACCGTGCGGGCGTCGCGGGCATACCGGTCGAACACGTTGCGCCCAAAGCGCGCGCCCAGCTGCAAATTGGGCTGGTAGAGCAAGGGCCGCGACGCCGTGCCCACGGCCCCCAAATCCTGCTGAAACGTGGTATCGTGCGTCCAGAACCGCGACTGGGGCCAGCGCGTTAGCGTGGTATCGATGGGCACGCCCGAAGTGGAATCGCGCAATACCTCGGCCTCGTAGATGATGCGCGTGGTTTTGGGGCCGTACAGCACTTTGGTGGTGTCGTCGACCACCTGCGCCCGCGCGGCAGGTGCCAGCAGCAGCGCCCCAAGCAGCACCAGCAGCCCGCCCAGAATCCGGGGAAATTGCCAAGCAGAAATCAATCGTGGAGAAGCCTTCAAACGGGTAACAAATGGGCCGGCATTCAGTCAAAATCCGGCTAAGTCTAGGTCAATAAATCCAATCAGCTTTCCAGCCGGGGCGCAGCGGGCAGCAGTTGGCGCAACACCGCCTCGCCGCAGCCCAGAAACGCCACCCGCACCGGAATGGTATAGATGGGCAGCCCCGCCACTGCGGCCCGCAAACCGGGCGCTTGCAGGCGCGTGGCGTCCTTTTCCGTCGTAAAAATAGGCCAGCCCGGCTGCCAATTCGCCCGCAGGGCCGCTAAGTCGACCGAAGTGAAGGCGTGGTGGTCAGGAAAAATGGCATGGTGCTGAATCACATAGCCCAGCCCTTCGAGGTGCTCGCGGAGCGGACCGGGCTGCGCAATGCCGGTGAGCAGCACGGCCGGCGTGCCCGCAACAACCGCTTGGTCCCAATTACGTTCCTCACCAACAGCAATGGCCTGCGGAGAACTGTAGACATAAGTTGAAAAAAGCACCGGAGTGCCCGGCCGAAGGTAGGGCCGAATGCGGGCGCTAATAGCCGTTTGGGCGCATCCCGACTCCTCTTGGTTCGGCATAGCGGGGCTTTTGGTTACGATAACAACATCGGCCCGCCGGGCCCCGCCCCGGCTTTCGCGCAGCCGCCCGGCGGGCAGCACCAAATCCTGGTAGAATGGCCGGGCCCACTCCGTGAGCAGGATGTTAAGGGTAGGTTGCACGGCGCGGTGTTGGTAGGCATCATCGAGCACCACCACGCTGATTTCAGGGTGAGCTTGTAGCAACAGGGGCACTCCCAGTCGGCGCGCTTCGGCCACCGCCACGGGCACGTGTTGGGCAGCGAACTGCTCAACGTATTGCCACGGCTCGTCACCCACCGTGGCGGCCGAATCCTGCGGACCGGCCAGGCGCGGCCCCTTGGTCTGGCGGCCGTAGCCCCGGCTCAGAATGGCCGGCCGGTGGCCTTGGCGCAACAATTCCTCAACCAGCCAGATAACATGCGGCGTTTTGCCGGTGCCGCCCACCCGCAGGTTGCCCACGTCCAGCAGGGGCACGGCAAAGGTTTCGGCCCGCTTCCAGCCCCGGTCATACAGCCAGTTGCGCAAGGCCGCCACGCCCGCGTAGAGCCAGGAAAACGGCAGGAGTAGAAATACCAGCAAACGGGCCATACGTGCCCCAAAACTACGTCCGGATTGGCCGGAGCCGGACGCGTACTTTTGACCAATGCCGACTTTCGCCGACCGCCTGCTGCATTTTCTCACCACTTTTCCGCTGCCCACGGCGCTGCCCGCCGGTGTGGAGGCCCGCAGCCCCTTCCGCGAGCCGGAGGTGTTTGACCTGCTCAGCCGCTTTGCCCACCGCTACTACCCCGACGCCCCGCCCCGCGTGGCAGTACTGGGCATCAACCCCGGCCGCCTGGGCATGGGCCGCACCGGCGTGGCCTTCACCGACCCCAGCGCGCTGGCTGACATCTGCGGCATTGCGCACAATTTGCCCCGGCAGCGTCCCGAAACCTCCACCCAGTTTGTGTATAAAGTCATCACGGAAATGGGCGGACCAGCCGCCTTTTATCAGCACTTCTATGTGGGCTCGCTGTATCCGCTGGTGCTGCTGAAAAATGGCTTAAATTACAATTACTACGACTCGCCAGCCCTCATCAAAGCGCTGTGGCCTGCTATTCAGCTCTCGTTGCGGCTGCAGGTGCAGGAGCTAGGTTTGCGCCGGGATGTGGCCGTCAGCCTGGGCAAGCGCAACGGCGAATTCTTCAAACGGCTGAATGTGGAGCTGAACCTGTTTGATGAAATTCTTGTGCTCGACCACCCGCGCTACCTCATGCAATACAAAAGCCGCAACACGGAAGCCAACGTGGCGCAATATGTAGCAACGCTGGGCCGACTTCTACTCAATTCGTAATTTAAAACTCAACACTCCCCGAAAATTGCCTACCGTTCAAGACCTGGCCCGCCTGCTGGAAGCCGCCGCGCCCCTCGCCTATCAGGAAAGCTACGACAACGCCGGCCTGCAATGCGGCGACCCGCAAGCCGAAATAACCGGCGTGCTGATTACCCTAGACTGCACGCCCGCCGTGGTAGCCGAAGCCATTCGGCGCGGCTGCAACGTAGTGGTGGCCCATCATCCGGTCATTTTCCGGCCCATCAAGCGCCTCACCGGGGCCAATGAAGTGGAGCAAACCATCATGGCCGCGCTCAAAAATGACGTGGCCATTTACGCCGCACACACCAACCTCGACAACGTGCGTGGCGGCGTAAACGACAAGCTGGCCGAAAAGCTGGGCCTGACCCGCACCCGCGTGCTGGCCCCGCAAAGCGGCACGCTGGCCCGCCTCATCACCTACGTCCCCAACCGCCCCGAGGACCAGCAGACCGACGTAGCCGGCCGTGTGCTGGCGGCCCTCTACGCCGCTGGGGCCGGCCAGGTGGGCCAGTATGCTGAATGTAGTTTCCGCACCGAGGGCACCGGCACGTTCACGCCCGGCGCAAGTGCCCGGCCGGCCATTGGCGCCCAACACCAGCCCGAAACCGTGCCCGAATTGCGCCTCGAAGTGCTGCTGCCGCTGCACCGACAGACGGCCGTGTTGCGGGCGTTGCAGGCCGCGCACCCGTACGAGGAAGTGGCCTATGAGCTGATTAAGCTGGAAAACGTGCACCAGGAAATAGGGGCCGGCTTGGTGGGCGAACTGCCCGAGGCGATGGAGCCCGCCGCGTTTCGGCAATTGCTAAAAGCGCAACTGCTGGTGCCGGTGGTGCGCCACACGGCCTTTGAGAAACCTATCAAAACGGTGGCCATTTGTGGCGGCGCGGGGGCATTTCTCATTGGTGCGGCCCGGGCCGCCGGGGCCGATGCCTACGTGACCGGCGACGTGAAATACCACGAGTTTTTTGGGGCCGAGGGCCGGCTGATGCTCTGCGACGTGGGCCATTTCGAGAGCGAGCAGTTCACCGGCGAAGTGTTCAGAGATTTGCTAACGGCCGGATTTTCGCGTACTTTTGCGGTCTTAATCGCCGAAACCCCTACGAACCCCGTTCAGTATGACTGCTAATAGTGCCGCCGTGGCCCCCGCCGACGTTCCCGTAGCCGCTAAGCTCGAAGCCCTGCTCACGTTGCAGCACCTCGACTCGCAGCTCGATGAAATCCGGCGCGTGCGGGGCGATTTGCCCGAGGAAGTGAGCGACCTGGAAGACGAAATTGCCGGTTACGAAGTGCGCGTCAAGAAATTCGACGAAGAAATTCAGGCCCTCAACGACTTCATCAAGAGCCGCAAGCAAGCCAGCAAGGACGCCGAGACGCTCATCAAAAAGTACGACGAGCAGCAGCAGAACGTGCGCAACAACCGCGAGTTCGAAGCCATTGCCAAGGAAATTGAGCTCCAGCGCCTGGAAATTCAGATTGCCGACAAGAAAATCAAGGAGTCGCAGTACCAGATTGACGTGAAAAACGCTGAAATCAGCGGCACTAAGTCGAAACTGGACGAGCGCCGCAAGGACCTCGAAACCAAGAAAAGCGAGTTGGATACCATCGTTTCGGAAAACGAGGAGGAAGAGCGCGGCATTATGGCCCAGCGCGAAGAGGCCACCAAGCCCGTGGAAGAGCGCCTGCTGACGGCCTACACCCGCATCCGGGGCAACGTGCGCAACGGCCTGGCCGTGGTGCTGGTGCGCCGCGACGCCTGCGGTGGCTGCTTCAACACGGTGCCCCCGCAACGCCAGGCCGACATCATCTCGCACAAGAAAATTATTGTGTGCGAGCACTGCGGTCGCATTCTGGCCGACGTGGAAGCCCGCGCGGTATAAGCTTGCGCCCCTTTAGTGAATGAGATTATTGAAAGGAACGGCCCCGTGCCGTTCCTTTTTTGTTAAGCAAGCAATGGCATTTCCGGCTGGTATTTTCCTGCGTGCATGGGTCCGAAACCGGGCGGGCCGAGTGGCCCGGTGCGGCGTAGCAATGCTGGGCGCGGCCGGTAGCGTGCTGCTGTTTTCGGGTTTTGCCGGGCCGGCTCAGGCCGTTGAGCCGGAAGCTCAACCCCTGAATTCTGCCGCAGCCAGCCAGCTCACCGCCACCAGCCGCCGCGCCTATGCCGATGTGCTGAAACTGCGGCTGGGGCCCGCCCGCGAACTGTTGCGGCCGGAATTAGCCAAGACGCCAACATCTCCCTCGCCCCTGCTGGTGGCCAATTGCGCCGACTTTGCCGAGCTCTTAATCACTCAGGATGCCAGCCGGTATGAGGCCTTAACCACGGCCCAGGAGACACGGCTCACGGCCCTGGACAAGGCGCCTGCCAGTGCCCTGCGCGACTATGCCCGCGCCGAAATCACCTTGCACCTGGGCCTTAGCCAATTGCTGTTTAAGCACTTGGTGGTGGGCGGCTACCACCTGCGCAGCGGCTACCGCCAGATGCAGGACGTGGCCAGACACTATCCGGCCTTTGTGCCCGCCCGCAAAACGCTCGGCCTTTGCCAGTTTGCCATTGGCTCTTTGCCGGAAGGCTACCATTGGCTGCTGACGTTGCTGGGCCTGACGGCCAACGTGGACACGGGCCTGCAAAACCTGACGCTGGCGGCTAATCAGCCCAACGATTTCCAAATTGAAAGCCAGATTTACCTGGCCATGATTCGGGAAGGCTACTACAAAAAAACCGAAGAAGCCCTGCGGCTGGCGGAGCACCTGCAAGCTCAGCAACCCGATAACCTGTTGTTTTCCTACCTCTTAATCACCGTCAACAAACGCCAGCATCACGGCGAAGCGGCCCTGGCAGCCTTTCGGGCCCGCCCTACCGGCCCCGATTACCTGCCCGTGGCCTACCTGCACCACATGGCCGCCGACCTGCTGCTCTACAAGAGCGAATACGCCGCCTCGGAGCGCGAAAACCTGACGTTTCTGCGCGAGTTTCGGGGAGCGCACTACCGCAAGGATGCGGCCTTCAAGCTGTACTTGGCGGCGTGGCTGGGCGGGCAGCCGGCCGCCTCCGTGGCCCGTTACCGCGAGCAAATCAATCAGCCCGGTCCGGCCGATGTGGAAGAGGACAACTATGCCCAGCACTACTACCACGAAGCCGTGGCCCTCAACCCCATTCTGACCCGCGCCCGCCTGCAGACCGACGGCGGCTATAACCAGCAGGCCCTGAACACACTCCGCACTTTTCGGGTTACGTCTACCACGCTGTGGCGCGACCGGATTGAGGAACCTTACCGCCGCGCCCGGGCCTTCCAAGGGCTGGGCCGGCTAGACTCTGCCTGGTTCTATTTCGAGCGCACCCAAACTGTAGCTGGCCCCAAAGCCCCCTACTATTTTGCGCCGCAGGCGGCGTTGCAACAGGGCTACATGGCTCAGGAAGCCGGCAAAAAAGCCCAGGCCCGGTTTTATTTTGAGAAGGCCCTGCACTACCCCTGGCACGAGTATAAGAACAGCACCGATGCCAAGGCGGCGCTGGCGCTTCGGGAACTTCGGTGAGGCTATTGGTTACGGCTTTGGATTCCCATTGGCTTTTTTGATTGATTCGGTGACTGCATCTCCTGCTGAAACTTCTCCCGTAATCCTGCCGCTAGCCGGGCTGCCGGCCGACTTTCGCAAGCGGGCCTTGCAATGGGGCGCGCAGTTCGAGCACTGCACGTATTTTGAACCAAACGGCCAGGAATACCCCACTGGCCCATTCGAGCGTCTGCTGGCAGTGGCTGCCGCTGCACCAGCCGCCATCGATTCGCTCGCAGCCTTGGGTGCTGCCACGGCTCCTTTTGACATGTTGCGCGTGGGGTTCATTACCTACGACACCAAAAATGCGATTGAAAGCCTGAGCAGCGAAAACTTTAGCGGTTTTGGATGGCCCGAACTGCATTTATTCGCTCCGGAAACCTGGCTGCTCTGGCGAACTGACTCTGTGGAAATTCACGGCCGGTCGGCGGACGTGCTGTCCCATATCATGGCCCAGTCGGTGCTGGAACCACCCACTTTGCAGGTTCCTCGGCTCCGCCCACGCCTGGCCAAAGCTGATTATCTGCGAGCAGTAGAAGCCATCCGCGAGGACATTCTCAATGGGGAGGTATATGAGTTGAATCTGTGCCAGGAATTCTACGCCGAGAACGTTGGGTTGCCACCGACGGCGGTTTTTTGGCAGTTGATGGAAGCTTCGCCCGCGCCATTTGCGGGCTTTGTGCGCTGGCATGACCATTTCCTGCTCTGTGCCTCGCCCGAGCGGTTTTTGTCGCACCAAAATGGCCAGGTGATATCCCAGCCCATCAAGGGCACCATCCGGCGTGGCCTTACACCAACGAAAGACGAGCAGCAGCGCCAAACTCTGTTGCACGACGAAAAGGAACGCGCCGAAAACCTCATGATTGTGGACCTCGTGCGCAACGACCTCGCCCGCGTGGCCCAAACCGGCACTGTGCGCGTGCCCGAGCTATTCGGCCTCTACCCCTTCCGCCACCTCTGGCAGATGATTTCGACCGTGACCGCCGAGTTGCGCCCCGGCACCCACCTGGCCGACATCCTCCGCGCTACTTTCCCCATGGGTTCCATGACCGGCGCGCCGAAAATCCGCGCCATGCAGCTCATCGAGCATTACGAAAGCAGCCGGCGCGGCCTCTACAGCGGCAGTATCGGCTACGTGAGAGCCGATGGAAACTTTGATTTCAACGTCGTCATCCGTTCCCTCCAATACCGCCAAGACACCGGCTATCTAAGCTTCCAGGTCGGCTCCGCCATCACCTACGACTCTGACCCAGAGCGGGAATACGAGGAATGTTTGCTGAAAGCCAAAGCGTTGCTGGAAGTATTGGGTACCAGTATCAAGTAGGGTGCGGGGCCTGTCCCCGCCCGCCATTGAACATTTGATTCGGGTTCTATTCAACGACGGGCGGGGGCAGGAACCGCCTCTACAATATTCTGCCATTCTGTCATTTTATCTCTCAGCGGCGTATCTTTGTCCTCCGCCGAAACGCGTTTAGAATATGGCCCAACCCCTGTTAACCCTTGATTTTTTAGATAAAGCCGCTCCCACCGCCGAGGCGACGCCCAGCGGTGACGTGCGCGTGACCGCCGCCACCCGCACCGGCCGCCAGCGTAAGCTCTACATCGAGAGCTACGGCTGCCAGATGAACTTCTCGGACTCCGAAATCGTGTCGAGCATTCTCTTCGACGAAGGTTTCGACACCACCGACGACCTCGCCAACGCCGACCTCGTGCTGCTCAATACCTGCTCCATCCGCGAGAAGGCCGAGCAGACCGTGCGTATGCGCCTCAAGCAAATCAATTCGCACAAAAAGCGCAAGCCCGGTATGCTCGTGGGCGTGCTCGGCTGCATGGCCGAGCGCCTGAAAAGCAAGTTTCTGGAAGAAGAAAAAATCGTCGACCTCGTGGTGGGTCCCGATGCCTACCGGGATTTGCCCGGCCTCATCAGCCAGGTTGACGGCGGGCAGAAGGGTGTGAACGTGCTGCTGAGCCGCGAGGAAACCTATGCCGACATCACGCCCGTGCGCCTGAATTCCAACGGTGTATCAGCCTTCATCAGCATCATGCGCGGCTGCGATAACATGTGCTCGTTCTGCGTGGTGCCCTTCACCCGCGGCCGCGAGCGCAGCCGCGACGCCCATAGCATCATTCAGGAAGCCAGCGCGTTGGTGGCCGCCGGCTATAAGGAAGTGACGCTGCTGGGCCAGAATGTAGACTCCTATAAGTGGTCGTCAGCCGATGGAACCGAGCACGTCAACTTCGCTCAGTTGCTGGAGCGCGTGGCCCTCATTAGCCCCGAACTGCGGGTGCGTTTCTCCACCTCGCACCCCAAGGACATCACCGATGAGGTGCTGCACACCATGGCACGCCACGAGAACATCTGCAAGTACATCCACCTGCCGGCCCAGAGCGGCAACTCCCGCGTGCTGGCCCTGATGAACCGCACCTACGACCGGCCCTGGTACGAGGAGCGGGTGAACCGAATCCGTGAAATTCTGGGCGACGACTGCGCCATCTCAACCGACATGATTGCCGGTTTCTGCTCCGAAACCGAGGAGGAGCACGAGGACACCAAGAGCCTGATGCACTTCGTGAAGTACGACATGGCCTATCAGTTCTTCTACTCGGAGCGCCCCGGCACGCTGGCCGCCCGCAAGTTGGCCGACGATATTCCGCTCGAAATCAAGAAGCGCCGCTTGCAGGAATTGATTGACATTCAGCAAGTCCACAGTGCTGAGCGCAACGCCCGTGCCGTGGGCCAGGTACACAAAGTGCTGGTCGAGAACTTCTCTAAACGCTCGAAAGACGATTTGAGCGGCCGGAACAGTCAGAACCAGGTTATTATTTTCCCCAAGCAAAACTTCCAGAAAGGCGACTACGTGAATGTGCTGGTGCATTCGTCCACAGCCAGCACGCTGCTCGGCGAGGCAGTATGAGTCGGCGACAAAAGTTTCTGGTGCAACTGCTTTCGGGACATCACGACCAAACGCTGGACTTTAGTGCATTGTGTTTGTTGCTCGAGACCCTGGGGTTCGAAAAACGAATACGCGGCAGTCACCATTTATTTGGCAAAGCAGGCATCGATGATTTAATCAATATTCAGCCGGCTATCGGTAATGCAGTGAAACCGTATCAAGCCAAACAAGTGCGCGCTATTTTGTTGAAATACCGTGCAGTCCTTAAACTGGATACTATCTAACGCCCTTCTTCAATTACCATGTTCGACCCACATCATTATCCGGTTGTACTGTACTGGAGCACCGAAGACCAGGCTTTTATTGTGGAAGTACCTGACCTACCAGGTTGTATGGCAGATGGTGCGACGCAGGAAGCAGCTCTCGCCAACGTTTTGGTCATCATCCAGGAATGGATGGATTTCGCTCAAGAGCTGGGACGCGAGATTCCCGCCCCGCGCGAACGTCTGCAAATAGCTGCCTAACAGCATTTAACCCGATTTCCCTTTGACTACGCAAGAAATCCAATCCATCAAGCTCCGGTTCGGCATCATCGGCAATGCGCCGGCGCTGAACTACGCCATTCAGGTGGCCGCGCAGGTCGCGCCTACTGATATGACGGTGCTCATCACCGGCGAAAGCGGGTCGGGCAAGGAGTCGTTTTCCAAGATTATTCACGCCTTGTCGCCGCGCAAGCACGGGCAGTTCATTGCCATCAACTGCGGCGCTATTCCCGAAGGCACTATTGACTCTGAGCTGTTTGGGCACGAAAAAGGCTCCTTCACAGGTGCTAATGAGGCGCGTAAAGGGTACTTTGAAGTGACCAACGGCGGCACCATTTTCCTCGATGAAATTGGCGAAATGCCGCTCGGCACTCAGGCCCGCCTGTTGCGCGTGCTGGAGAATGGCGAATTTATCCGCGTGGGTTCTTCGAAAGTACAGAAAACCGACGTGCGCGTGGTGGCGGCTACCAACGTGAACCTGCTCGACCGCGTGCAGGCCGGCACCTTCCGCGAAGACCTCTACTACCGGCTCAACACAGTGCCCATCACGGTTCCACCCTTACGTGAGCGCGGCGAGGATATCTACTTGTTGTTCCGCAAGTTTGCTTCCGATGCGGCGGAGCGTTACCGCACCCGGCCCATCACGCTTACGCCCGACGCGGTACCGGTACTCACCCGCTTCCGCTTCCCCGGCAACATCCGCCAGCTCAAGAACATCGCCGAGCAGATGTCGGTGCTCGAAACCGACCGGGACGTAGATGCCCGCCGCCTTGCCCCCTACCTGCCACAGGACCAAGCCAGCCGGCTGCCCATGCTGCTGGGTCCGGGCGCGCCCGATGGCTCGGCCGCTGGTTATTCCGAACGGGACCTACTCTACAAAATCCTGTTCGATATGCGCCGCGACATGACCGACCTGAAGAAGATGGTGCTGGAGTTGGCCACCGGCCAACGCCCCCACGAGGCTCAGGAACTGCTGCGGCAAAACAGTCACTTGTTCAACAATACGGCTCCGACCAGTGCGTTTGATGGCGGCCCGGGGACCGAATACTTCCTGCCCGCCGCCCCCGGCCCGTACAACAGCGAGCCAGTGGCCAGTTACGAAGACGAAGCCCCGGTAGAAGACATCACGCACGAAACCGAGGAGGAAACGCTTTCGCTCGACGTGAAGGAACGTGAAATGATACTCAAGGCGTTGAAAAAACACAACAACAAGCGCAAGTACGCGGCCCACGATTTGGGCATTTCGGAACGCACCTTGTACCGCAAACTCAAGCAGTATGACCTGGAGCAAGTGTAGAATGAAGCTGCCAGCCGCCAGCCGCCAGCGACAAGCTTTTCGCCCCCGGCAAATATTGCGCGTCCTGCTGGCTTGCGGCTTGTGGCTGATAGCTAGCAGCTTATTAAGCAGTTGCGGTATTTATTCATTTACCGGCACCAACATTGACCCCACGGTGCGCACCATATCCATTGCGACCATCCAGAACAACTCGCCCCAGGGGCCGGCTTTCCTTACCCAGCGCTTCACCGAGGACCTGAAGGATTATTTTCAGCGCAACACCAATCTAAAGATTGTACCCCGCGACGGCGACCTGCAGTTCGATGGCAACATTGTGGCCTACGATTTTGCTCCCGCTTCCATTCAGCAGGTAAATGGCGTGAGCCAGGCCGGTTCCAACCGCCTCACCATTCAGGTTAAAATCCGTTTCACCAACACCAAAGACGACAAGCAGAGCTTCGAGCAAGTGTTTCAGAACTTCGACGACTACCCGGCCAACCGCAACATCGCCACCATCAATAGCGACCCCACAGCCGTGCGCACCACCACAGATAAAATCATCACCGATATTTTCAACAAGTCGGTCGCTAACTGGTAAGTCGCTAAGTATTTACTTCGGGCCAGGCCGTAGTTCGCTACTGGGTCTGGCCTCTTTTATGAACGGCAATTCGGATTAACTGGACGGTAATAGCATGGCTCTTTGCGTAAATTAGCGTAATGTTGCGCCCCGATAATTTGCCGGCTTTCCGGTCTTTTTGAGGTTTTAGGCTTCCAGCCGACGCTCTTCTTCAACCCATCCGTTCCGTGACCCGCGCCACGCTTCTGCATGTTCTCGACCGCCCCACGGCCTTAGGCCCGGCCGAAGTGCGCGAACTCGAACAGCTGGCTCAGGCCTTTCCCTACTGCCAGACGGCCCACCTGCTCCTGGCCAAAGCCGCCCACGACCAGGGCACCATGCTGGCCGGCCAGCGCCTGCGCCGCGCCGCCACCTACGCCGCCGACCGCACCCTCTTGCGCCGCCTCATCGAGCAAGTGGCGCCGGCCGCTGAAGTGCCCGCCGTGGCCGAGCCCGTTGCAGAAGGCCCGCCTCTAACTACTGAAGCACCCTTTGCCCCCGCACCGACCGTGGCCGAGGAGCTTACGCCCGCCCCGGTGCAGGCCGAACAAGTTGCCATTCCGCTGCCTCCCGCCACCGGCAACGCCGAAACGACTCAGGAGCCCGCAAACTCCCCGGTAGCACCAATCGTTTTACCCGAGCAAATATTGCTGCCTGTTGCCACGGCTGAGCCCCCGGCTCCTGAGTCGGAACCGTCACCGCTCCCCTCCCCGGCAATGCCGGCAGCAGCCACTTCGGCAACAGTAGTTGCTGATGAATCTTCTGCTGAGGAAGTTCCTGCCCAGCCTCCGGTATCAGTAACCCCGGTGACTGCTGAAGTTGCGGCATCCCCCGCTCCTGCTCTCGAAACCGAGTTGCCAGTCCTGCTCGACTTAGAAGGCGTGCAACTGCCGGCAAACGGCAGTACGCCGGTAGTGAAGCCCACCGTGCAGGCAGCGGATACTTTAACGCCTACCGTAACCGAGTCAGCGCAAGAGGATGAAATGGAGTTGCCGGCCCAAGCGCCCGCCATTCGTCCGCCGGCAGAAGCTGGCGAAGCCCGCTTTGAATTTGGACTGGCCGAAACGCCCGCTGCCATAGCACCCACCTATGAATTGCCGGGACTGGTGGACGAATGGGCTGCCGCGGCCACCACGCTCAGCCTGGCTGGCCCCGAGCTCCTAAATACGAAGGAGTTCCTGCCCGAAACCGCGCCAACTACCCCGCAGTTTACTCCGGCAGCTTTCACCGGCGATGCCGAAGTAGGCTATGCGTTTGGCGAAAGCAGTCGCCTGGGCTTTTCCATGCAACTGCTAGACCTGCTGGCTGCAAAAGCCGAAACCGCTGAAACCGTGACGGCGGTAGTAGCCGCCGCGCAGCCGGCCGCCGTGGCCCTGCCGCCGGCCGGGGCCTTTTTCGAGCCCGACCCGCTGCTGCTCGACCATTGGGCCACGCACTGCCCGCCGCCGCCAGCGCTGCCCTCCCCGCTCGACCTCATCAACAGCTTTTTGAAGCGCCAGCCCCGCCTCACCCGGCCCGGCATGCTACCGCCCGCCCCCGGCGGCCAGACCGATTTGAGCGCCCGCAGCACCCGCGCCGAACCCGACCTGGTTTCCGAAAACCTGGCCCGCATCTTTGTCCGGCAGGGCAAAATTGCCCGAGCCATTGAGATTTATGAAAAGCTCATGGTGAAGCACCCGGAAAAAATGGCGTACTTTGCAGCCCAAATTCAGTCTTTGCAACCCTCTGCCTAATTCGCAGCTTTAGCTTTTCACCCATTTCATGTACACTGCTCTCGTTATCCTCATTCTCGTTGTGTGTTTCCTGCTGGCCCTCGTGGTGCTGGCCCAAAACCCAAAAGGCGGCGGAATCTCCAGCCAGTTTAGCGCCGGCGGGGCCGCCAGCATGATGGGCGTGAAACGCACCGGCGACCTGCTCGAAAAACTCACCTGGGGCTTCGCCATCGGTCTGGTGGTACTGTCGCTCGGCTCGCACATGCTGACGTCGACCGGCGGTGGCCCCGTACGCAGCGTGAACCAGCAGCGCGCCTTGGAAACCAAGCTGCCCGCTCCTGCTGCCCCAACCGGTCCTGCTCCCGGCGCTCAGGCCCCGGCAGGTACGAGCACTGCTCCCACCACGGCTCCGGCCCAGCAGCCTGCTCCCGCGACGCCCGCCAAATAAGGCTTATGCCCTTGAACCTGCTAAAGCCGGTGCATCCTAACGGAAGCACCGGCTTTTTCTTTGGTTTTGGCTGTGAACTCATAGATAGCTATTTCGGCCGAACCACTAGCAGCTACCGGCGCATCCGCCACTTCTGCCACTTGGTAATGACGGAATCTGCCCATTTTGTCAGGTTTCCGGGGCTGGCACGGGAAATGAGAGAGGGCCGGACACAAAGGATTTCCACTTAACTCAACCCCAATACACCCAAAATGGCACTTAGCATGAAACCGCTGGCCGACCGCGTCATTGTCCGCGCCGCCGCCGCCGAGGAGAAAACCAAATCCGGCATCATCATCCCCGATACGGCCAAGGAGAAGCCCCAGCGTGGCGAAGTTGTGGCCGTGGGCGAAGGCAAAACCGCCGACAGCGGCACCATCATCAAGCCGCAGGTGAAAGTGGGCGACCAGGTGCTCTACGGCAAATACGCTGGCACCGAAATCACCGTCGACGGTGAGGACCTGCTCATCATGCGCGAGTCGGACATTTTCGCCGTGCTCTAAGCCGTTGGCTTAAGCTGACCGAAACCCCAACATTTCACCCTCCCAATTACTCCAACCCCAGAAATGGCTAAGAACATCCAATTCGACACCGAAGGCCGCGCCCGTTTGCAGGCCGGTGTGAACAAACTGGCGAACGCCGTGAAAGTGACCCTCGGCCCGAAAGGCCGCAACGTCATCATCGACAAGAAATTCGGCGCTCCCTCCATTACCAAGGACGGCGTGACCGTGGCCAAGGAAATTGAGCTGCGCGACCCGATTGAAAACATGGGCGCTCAGCTCGTGAAAGAAGTGGCCTCAAAAACGGCCGACCAGGCCGGCGACGGCACCACCACCGCCACGGTACTGGCTCAGGCTATTTACACCGCTGGCTCGAAAAACGTGGCTGCCGGTGCCAACCCGATGGATTTGAAGCGCGGCATCGACAAGGCGGTTATCGCCGTGGTGGCCAACCTGAAGTCGCAGTCGAAAAAGATTGAAAACTCGGCGGAAATTGCCCAGGTAGGCGCCATTTCGGCCAACAACGACATGGAAATCGGCAAAATGATTGCCGACGCCATGGACAAAGTGGGCAAAGAAGGCGTCATCACCGTAGAAGAAGCCCGTGGTACGGAAACCGAAGTAAAGACGGTGGAAGGCATGCAGTTTGACCGCGGCTACCTCTCCCCTTACTTCGTGACCAACCCTGAGAAAATGGAGGTGGAGTTCGACTCGCCCTACGTTCTCATCTACGACAAGAAAGTGAGCACCATGAAGGAGCTCCTGCCCGTGTTGGAGCAGGTGCTGCAGACCGGCAAGCCCCTCGTCATCATCTCGGAAGATGTGGACGGCGAAGCTCTCGCTACGCTCGTAGTTAACAAACTGCGCGGCTCGCTGAAAATCGCGGCCGTGAAAGCTCCTGGCTTCGGCGACCGCCGCAAGGCCATGCTGGAAGACATTGCTACCCTCACGGGCGGTACCGTCATCAGCGAAGAGCAGGGCTATAAGCTCGAAAACGCTACCTTGGAGTACCTCGGTACGGCTGAGAAAATCATCATCGACAAGGACAACACGACCATCGTGAACGGCAAGGGTTCGAAGGACGCCATCAGCGGCCGCATCGCCCAAATCAAAGCCCAGATGGAAACCACGACCTCGGACTACGACAAGGAGAAACTGCAGGAGCGCCTGGCTAAGTTGAGCGGCGGCGTGGCTATTCTCTACATCGGTGCTTCGACGGAAGTGGAGATGAAAGAGAAGAAGGACCGGGTTGACGATGCCCTGCACGCTACCCGCGCCGCCGTTGAGGAAGGCGTGGTACCCGGCGGTGGTGTGGCCCTGGTGCGTGCCATTGAGGCTTTGGCCGCCGTGGACACCCACAATGCCGACGAACGCACGGGTGTAAACATCATCCGCACGGCGCTGGAAGCTCCCCTCCGCACCATCGTAGCCAACGCTGGCGGCGAGGGTTCGGTAGTGGTGCAGAAAGTGCGCGACGGCCAGGGCGACTACGGCTACAACGCCCGCGAGGACCGTTACGAAAACCTGGTGGCCGCCGGCATCATCGACCCCACCAAGGTAACCCGTCTGGCCCTCGAAAACGCTGCTTCCATCGCCGGCTTGCTGCTGACGACCGAGGCCGTGATTTCGGACGAGCCCGAGCCCAAAGAAGCTGGCCATAGCCACGGCGACGGTGGCATGGGCGGTATGGGTGGCATGGGCGGCATGATGTAATCGACCGCAGATTATAACGGATTTGACGGATTACGCAGATTCGATATAAGCCCAAGAGAAAGCCCCGCTGGCAGTGCCGGCGGGGCTTTTTTATGGATTTTAATTGAGCTATTCTGTCGGGCTATTCTTAGTTTTTGCAAATGCTAACGCTACAATAACAGCCGTAGCCACTCCCAAACCTATCCAATTGTAGTGAAGCGTCTGGCACAAATCGCGGCCATCTACTACGGAAACGCAGTTATCATCCTCTATTTCATACTTGAGGCTAACCATCGTATTGACAATGCCCAGCCCACAAAACAAAAATGCAAGCCCTGCCAACGCTTGCAGGAAACGATGAAGCATTGGTGGCATCAGGAGCTAAAAAATTGATATTGATTGGGCCGAAGATAGAAAAAGCCCCCGACGCAGCAGCATCGGGGGCTTCTCATGAAATAGAAAACGCGTCTGCCTTACGCCTGCGCGATGGGCGCGGGGTAGTTGCGGGCGTCCATCATCTTGGCCAGTTTGCCGCTGATGAGGAACAGGATGGCCGCAGCCACAGCCGCCGACACCACGAACACCATGAAGAAGTCGTAGAGATTGGTGATGTGGTAGCCGAGGATTTCCGGCGCGGGGGCCGTCGATTTTGGGTCGGGGTAGAGGCTGCTCATGTAGCCGGCTAGGTAGTTGGCGGCGGCGTTGGCGAGGAACCACACGGCCATGAGCAGGGAGGCGAATTTAGCCGGGGCCAGCTTGTTCACCAGCGACAGGCCGATGGGCGACAGACACAGCTCGCCCACGGAGTGCAGGAAATAAAGCGCCACCAGGAAGAACATGCTCACCTTCACGCCGGGCTGCAGGTTGTGCACGCCGAAGCACATCACGAGGTAGCCAGCGGCCAGCATGGCCAGGCCAATGCACATTTTGAGGGGGGACGGCGGCTCGGCGCCCCGGCGGCCCAAGGCCGTCCAGACGGCGGCCATGATGGGCGCGCCCACTACCACGAAGATGGCGTTGAGGTTCTGAAAAATACTGGCGGGCAGGGTGAAGCCGAAAATGGTGCGGTTCATCTGCTCATCGGCAAAGAAGGTGAGCGAAGCCGGCGCCTGCTCGAACGCCGCCCAGAAAAACACCACGAAGAACGACACGATGAAAATCACCATGATGCCTTTCACATCGGCTCCGCTCAGGGATTTATCGCTGAAAATCATGAAGGCGATGCCTACCACGGCCACCCCCAAGAGAGGCGCGATGGTGGGGAACTTGGCCGAATCAAGCCACAGAATGCCCAGGATAATGGCCAGCAATACGGGCAGCAGGGCGTAAATGCCCATTACGCCTCCCGAAATGGCGGGCGTTTCGCCCACCTGCACGCCTTCCGGCGTGTGCAGGTACTTGTCTTTGCCCCAGTTGAATACCACCGTGCCCAGCAGCATGGCAATGCCGCAGGCCAGGAAAGCCCAGCGGAAATCGGCCGGGTTGCCGGTGTCGCCGATGAGGCTGGTGATGGTGTTGCCGATGAACGAGCCCAGGTTGATGCCCATGTAGAAAATGGTATAGGCCGCATCCTTGCGCTTATCGGCGGGGCTGTAGAGGGAGCCCACCATCGAGGAAATATTGGGTTTAAAGAAGCCGTTGCCCACAATCATCACGCCCAAGCCCAGGTACAGCAACCAGTGGCTGAAGGCGTGGGTATCGGCTGCGCCGTAGTTCGAAGCCGAGAAAAACAGTGTGAACTGGCCCAGCGCCATCAGCAGGCCGCCCGTGAGGATGGAGCGCCGGTTGCCCCAGTACCGGTCCGAGATAAAGCCCCCGATGAGCGGTGTGAGGTACACCAGGCTGGTGTAGCCGCCGTAGAATTTGGACGCGAAGGCCTTGTCCATCATCATGGCCTTGGTGAGGAACAGTACCAGCACAGCGCGCATGCCATAGTAGCTGAACCGCTCCCACATTTCGGTGGCGAACAGCAGATACAGTCCGCGCGGGTGGCTGGTGGATTGCTCGGTGGGAGCAGAAATAGTTTGCATAAGGGAAACTAGGGTGAGAAAATGAGAGAGAAACCGAGGAGAAATGTGTCCGCTGCCTACTTCATGCAATGCGGGCACGGTAAATCTAGGAAAGTTTCGGCATTGTGAAGCCCTGGATGATAAGAGAACGTCTTGCTCATCTGGCGTCCGCGCAGCCGAAGCATCTCGCTCGCACCGTTCAACGATTGAATTACTTCGTCACGCGAGACGCTTCGGCTACACTCAGTATGCCGTTTTCACGGTTCGGCCTTCCCGGCCTTCCCCGAGGCATCGCTCCGATAGGCCTTGGCCCGGTAAGCGCCCGGCGCCATGCCCGTTTGCTTGCGAAAAAACCGCGTGAAGTAGCCAGGGTCGACGAATTGCAGCTCATAGGCAATTTCGGCCACCGAGAGCGAGGTATATAATAGGTAGTTGTGGGCCTTGCGAATGGTGTGCGCCTGCACAATCTGCTGGGCCGTTTTGCCCTTCACGGCCTGGCAGATGCGGTTGAGGTGCACCGGCGTAATCTTCAGCTCCTGGGCGAAGTCAGAAATCTTCTTCTCGAAAGGCGCGGTCTTTTCGATGGCTTTCTGGAACTCGCGGAAGTAGTGCAGGGCCCGGTTGGGGCTATCCTCCTTGCGGCGGTTGTGGTGTAGCTGGCGGAATATCTTCACGAACAGCAGTTTGAAGTAGCCATTGATAGCCAGCTGCTTGCCCGGCAGCTCCGAATAAATCTCCTCGTGAATGCGTTGCTCCAGCTCTGATAAATCGGTGAAACTGACTTCGGCATTGAAATCGGACAGAATGTGTACCGTGTTCAGCTCCACCAGCACACCGGGCGTGGCTTGCAGAATGGTGTCGAGCAGCGCCTCCGAGAGGGTGAGCGTGCGGCCCTTCACCTGCGGGCTGAAGGTGAAGCCGTGTACCGTATTGGCCGGAATGATGACCAGACAGGGCGTGCGCAGTTCTACCAGTTCAGTAGCCTCGAAAGCGGCGCGGCCACTTTCCAGGAAAAACAGCTGGAACAGGTTTTCGTGCAGGTGCGGCTTCAGGCCCCAATCGGTGAGGCGCTGGCGGGGCACGATGAGCTGGCTTTGCAGGTAGTCGTGCGAAATCTGGGCGCGGGTGTCGCCGTAGATTCCGTTGTAGCGGGCAATATCGGTGCGCATGGACAAAAGAGCGAAAGACCGGGACAAACCAAACCTAAAGATAGGTAAGCGTTGTATTACTCCTACCCTGTTAGCGCGTCAGGCCGCATATTTCAATCGGCAGGCACAAATCAACCACACATGGTTTGATTTGTCCTGCTAAAAAAACAAATTGTTTCACTGGTAACGATTGCAGCGTTTCTACCTTTGTACCAGAAGTCACGAGAATTCCCACCCAACACTTTCAGGGCCATGCAAAAAGACTCCCACCTTGCCGCCGAAACCCACAATCGTTTGCAGCCTTTGGGCTTCACCGAAACCGGTACTGTTCACCTCAATCTTACCCCCGCCGAGCTTGTTGAGCACGCCCTGCGCAACGGCGAAGGCCACCTCACCGACACCGGCGCGCTGATGGCCGACACCGGCAAGTTCACCGGCCGCTCGCCCAAAGACCGTTTTGTGGTGCGCGACGCCAACACCGCCGACAGCGTGTGGTGGGGCGACATCAACATTCCCTTCGCCCCCGAGAAATTTGACCAGCTGCACCAGAAAATGGTGGCCTACCTTGCCGACAAGGAGCTGTACGTGCGCGAAGCCTACGCCGGCGCCAACCCCGACTACCAGCTCAAGCTGCGCGTGGTGAATGAGCAGTCCTGGCATAACCTGTTTTGCTACAACATGTTTCTGCGCCCCGCCGAAGGCGCCGACACCAGCTGGACGCCCGATTTTAGCATCATCTGCGCCCCCGGCTTCGAGGCCGACCCGGCCGTTGACGGCACCCGCCAGCCCAACTTCGCCATCATCAACTTCACCAAGAAGATGATTCTGATTGGCGGCACGGGCTATGCCGGCGAGATGAAAAAAGGCATTTTCGGGGTGCTGAACTACCTGCTGCCCCACGAGCACAACACGCTGAGCATGCACTGCTCGGCCAACGTGGGCAAGGCCGGCGACACGGCCATTTTCTTCGGCCTGTCCGGCACCGGCAAAACGACTCTCTCGGCCGACCCCAACCGGGGCCTCATCGGCGACGACGAGCACGGCTGGACGCCCGACGCCGGCATCTTCAACTTCGAAGGCGGCTGCTACGCCAAGGTCATCGACCTGAGCAAGGAGAAGGAGCCAGAGATTTACGACGCCATCCGCTTCGGCTCCATCGTCGAGAACACGCGCTTCGTGCCCGGCACCCACACCGTGGACTACGCCAATAAGTCGGTGACCGAAAACACCCGCACCGCCTATCCCATCAACTTCATTCCCAACGCTATCGAGCCCGGCGTGGCCAAGGCCCCGAAAAACATTTTCTTCCTCACGGCCGATGCATTCGGTGTGATTCCGCCCATCAGCAAGCTCGACAAGTCGCACGCCATGTACCTGTTCATGTCGGGTTACACGGCCAAGGTGGCGGGCACCGAAATGGGCGTGACCGAGCCGCAAACGACGTTCTCGGCTTGTTTCGGTGCGGTATTTCTGCCCCTGCACCCCACCAAATACGCTGAGATGCTGGGCCAGAAAATGGATGAGAACCCGGACATTAACGTGTGGCTCATCAACACCGGCTGGACGGGCGGCAGCTACGGCACCGGCCACCGTATGAAGCTGCCCTACACCCGCGCCATGATTACGGCCGCCCTCAACGGCCAACTCGACGACGTGAAGTTCACGAAGCACCCCATCTTTGGCATGGCTGTGCCCGGCGCGGTACCCGGCGTGCCTTCTGAAATCCTGGACCCGCGCAACACCTGGGCCGACAAAGAAGCCTACGACAAAACGGCGGCGGACTTGGCCGAGAAGTTTGTTGAAAACTTTAAGAAGTACGCCGAGTTTGCCAACGAGGAAATATTAGCCGGCGCGCCCCGCGTGGCGGTAGAAGCCTAAGTTTCCCGAGTAGTTCACTCACCAAAAAGCCCCGTCAGTTGCAGCTGACGGGGCTTTTGCTATTTCAAATAATTATGAAGCCATTCTGTTTCCTGCTGAGCAACTGCGGGATTAAGCGTGTACCCTGAAGCCGAATAATCAGAGGAGTAGCTTTTGATTATTGCCAATAATTTAGCCGCTAATTTCTGAGACGGGTTGCCAAACTCCAATAGCATATGGGCAACCCACAATTGAATCAAATATTGCCCTTCCTGAGCATATAGATAGAATTCTTCCTCTAAGTATTGGATAAAATAAGACTTCGCGGTTTTTAGAATAGCTTGATAAATGTCTGTTTCCTTTGCTTTGTGCATTGCAGGCGTAATGCCCAACTGATAAGCTTGGCGACACTGGATTAGAAAGTCATCTTTAGGCATCTAAAAAATCGAGACATTTTTTTGTAGAAATTCTGCCCACCGCTAGAGCAAGGCTGCACAAGACTAAGTAGGAAGTCACGCCGCCAGAAAACGCTTATCTCTTCGGCTTCTTCGGTGGCGGGGGCGGCTGGGGCAGCGCATTCAGGCTAGCCGTCATTGCCGCCAGTAGGGCCTCCATGTCAAAGGCCGGACGGGGCGGAGGCGGGTTGGCGGCAAAATGCTGCACGTAGTTGGTCAGCATTTCATCCTCGGCGGCTACGATTTGGCGCAAGATGCACAGGTCGTGGTTGTAGTCGGCGAGTGGAAACTCTTCGGGGTCGAATTTGCCCAAGCCGGCGTACTCGCTGGGCAGGCGCTTGCGTTTGCCAGCAGCTTTTTCGGCCAGCACCTCTAGCAACTGCTCGTAGCCGGGGAAGCCGCCGAGGTCTTCGGGCGGGGCGGCGCGCTTGCCGGCCAAGCAGCGCACGGCTGGCGTGGGATGGCCCTCGGCCAGCGGCAGCACTTTCTCCACCACGATGTCGTGTTCCCAGTAATCCCCAAAATCGTAGACATAAGCGACCTTGTCCTTGGGCTTGCGCAGGATTTCATCCAGCGCTACCTGACGCGGGTCGAGTTGCCATTCGGGCATGTTGTCTTCGTCGCCGGGCAGCACTGCGGGCGAGCCGGTGAGGAACTCGTTGATGCTGCCCCGCCCCTGCCGGAACTCAAACAAGTGGCTATTCTGCCAGTCAAACAGGATTTGCAGCACGAAGTGAAATTCCCAGAACGTGAGCGTATCGGGCACTTCAACGCGGCGCCAGATGGGCGGCTTAATGTAGCGTAGCGCTATTTTGAGGTGCAGCACGTTGGCCATAGTGTAGGGCTTGGGAGTAAACGACTCAGCCAAAATACTACGCTGCCCCCGAACTTTGCCCCATGCTTACTTGCTTCGCGCCCGACCTCACCCCCACCCAAACCACTTACCAGCTTGCTGAAGAGGAGAGCAAGCATGCCGTGCGCGTATTGCGGCTGGCCGCTGGCAAAGCGGTGGAACTGCTCGACGGCCAGGGTGGCCGTTATAAAGCCGAAATCGCCGATGCCAACCCCAAACGCTGCCAGCTACGCATCACCCACCACGAAACGGTGGCGCCCCGCCCCTACTTCACCCACGTAGCCGTGGCCCCCACCAAGAACCTCGACCGCATGGAGTGGTTCGTGGAAAAAGCGGTGGAAGTGGGTGTGGAGCGCATCAGCTTCCTGCGCTGCGCCCGCTCCGAGCGCCGCGAGCTGAAGCTGGAACGACTGGAGAAAATTGCCATCAGCGCCCTCAAGCAAAGCGGCCAGGCCTGGCTGCCGCAGCTGGACGAGCTGCAGGATTTCGCGGCTTTTGTGGTGGGCGTGACGCCGGACACCACGTTTATCGCCCACTTGGAAGAAGGCGAACGCACGGCGCTGGCCCAGGTAGCCGGCGCGGGGCCGGGCTGTTGCGTGCTCATCGGGCCAGAGGGAGATTTTACGCCGCAGGAAATTGCGCTGGCGCTGGCCCGCGGCATTCGGCCCGTTACGCTGGGCACCTCGCGTCTGCGCACGGAAACGGCGGCGCTGGCGGCGGTGTTTACGGTGCAGCTGGTGCGATAGAACCACCGAAAGGCTCAAACCCAGATGCGCTAGCCCTCGCTTTGGAGCCGCATGCTGGCGCGGTTTCAAGGCCGCCTGCTTCGGCACTCGTTCACCAAGGTCAAGGTGAGCGAATCAAGCCGCCTCTGACGCCTGGATGATTCGGACTCGGAGACGACCGTGGTGTCGTTGGTGAAAACGGTAAAGTAGCTAAAATGAATATCTGGCCCTGCAGCCGAGGTGGCCCCGGCGGCCACCGGTGCGCTCATGCTGCCGCTGGCCGTGAGCGCCACGCCGGCCCGGCCCGGGTTGCTGCCGGGAGTCGCGAATATTTCGCGGGCGCGCTTGCGTTTGCCTCGCTTGTCCACCCAATAATATTCGTTGTCAACCAGGCCCGCCACAAACGGGGGTTGCAGAATTAAGACGCCGTTGCGGGGCAGCGTCAATATTCGGCGGCCATTTTCGGTCGGGGGGGTCAAGCCACAGCTTTCACCGTAAACCACCCTGAATTCACCGGAGAAATCATCCGGAATTAAATACGTTTCCTTCGCGGGGCGGTTGAGGTAGTCCACGGTCCATGAAAGCCCGATAAGGAGGGCCCCGGTACCTGCCAGCGCCAGAAAACCGGTGAAAAGCACGGTCAAAACTCGCCGGCTTCTATTCGCTTCGGGCAGGAAGCGTTCCAGCAGCAGCAGTTGCGCGGCTGTTCCTCCCACCCACGGGTACAGGACCGGAAAGCTAAAAGCACCCATCCAAGGTCCCAATAGAAGCGCAACTCCATAGACCCACCCGAAGGCGATGCCCGCGGCGATAACCACAAGTAAAAGTGCCCTTAATCCAACAGGAAACGAAGGCAGTATTCTTAGAATCAGGGGACTAATAGCGGCCACTCCTGCTACCAGCGGGGCAGTCCAATATAAAAAAGCTTCCGTGTCGCCGGACCCAAACCAGTTTTGGCGCGCCAGGAAACCCATTACAATCGCGAGGCTGCCCGTTATATTTAGCAACATACCGGCTGCCTGTACTCCCACGGAACGATTCATTTTGGCAATTCTTAAGTTATGCTGACAAGTAATCCAATCATCGCGGCAAGTTTGTCGATATAATTGATGGGTTGCCAAAAAACGGAGACGCTGCCTGCTTTCCGCTTTCACCTTTCTCCGGCTACAAAAAATCACCCGATATTCCCTATGTTCCCCAAATTACTGCTTCTTGCCGCCGCTTTCCTGCTCACCCTCACCGCCGCCGCGCCGGCTCCGAGCTTCCGCATCGCCAAGCTGCACTACGGCGGCGGGGGCGACTGGTACGCCAACAAAACCTCGCTGCCCAACCTCATCAATTTCTGCAACCAAGCCCTGAAAACCAACATCGCGCCCGACGAGGCCACTGTGGAGCTCGACGCACCGGAGCTGCTCACCTACCCGTTTGTGCACATGACCGGGCACGGCAACGTGAGCTTCACCGACGCCGAGGCCAGGAACCTGCGCCGCTACCTCATCGGCGGTGGCTTCCTGCACATCGACGACAACTACGGGCTCGATAAATTCATCCGGCCGGAGATGAAAAAGGTATTTCCCGAGCTGGAATTTGTGGAGTTGCCCTACTCCCACCCCATTTACCACCAGAAATACCAGTTCCCCAAGGGCTTGCCCAAGGTGCACGAGCACGACGGCAAACGCGCCCAGGGCTTCGGGCTTCTGTATAAAGGCCGGCTCGTGTGCTTCTACAGCTACGAATGCGACCTGGGCAACGGCTGGGAAGACGTGGGCACCTACCCCGAGGATTCGCCTGCCGTGCACGACGCGGCTCTGCGCATGGGCGCCAACCTGGTGAGCTACGCCCTGACGCAGGACTAATCGATGCCACTGGAATGGGGTTTCCTGCCCTATTTTAGCTGTCTTAACACCGGTTCCTCCCATGCTGCCACCCACAGAAAGCCCGACTATTCTGTCTCGCCTTCGCCTCGAAACCAGACCGTTTCACGATGCCGTGGAGCAAAACCCATTCAACCTGGCGCTAACGGCCGGCTCGGTCACGGCCACCGGCACGGCCCGGTTCCTGGCCAAGATGTACGGCTTTGTGCAGCCCTACGAAGCCCGGCTGCGCGAGCACGCCTCCGCTTTCGGCGCGGGCTGGCAGCTGGAGGAGCGCTACCGCGCCCCGCTGATTCTGGAAGATTTGGCCCGGCTGGGCCATCTGGGCACGCCGCCGCAGTGCCCCGCGCTGCCGGCGTGGCGCACGCTGCTCCAGCTGCTGGGCGCCATGTACGTGCTGGAAGGCTCCACGCTGGGCGGGCAGGTGATTGCGCGGCAGCTCGACAAAACCGGCATTGCGGCGCATGCCTATTTCACGGGCCGCGCCGAGCGCACCGGGCCGCTGTGGAAATCCTTCTGCCAGGAGCTTGCCGCCGCCGCTACTCCTGCCACCGAGCCGGCCATTGTGGAGTCGGCCGTTCACACGTTTCAATCCCTTTCCGAATGGCTAAACCAGCCGTGAGCTACTCCGACGAAAGCCTGGTGGGCGCGCCCATCACCCTCAACAACTGCGACCGCGAGCCCATTCACATTCCGGGCCTTATCCAGCCCTACGGCTTCCTGCTGTGCCTCGATGAGCAGAGCCGCCGCGTGGTGCAGGCCAGCGCCAACACCCCCGAGCTGCTGGGCCTGACGCCCGAAGAGCTGCTGGGCGCCGGCCTGGAGCGCCTGCTCGGTCCCGCCCACCTGGCCGAGTTAGAAGCCATCTGGCCCAGCCTTACCGAAGCGGCCCGGCTGCTGGGTGTGCGCCTCGACGGCGTGGCGGGCCGGCCATATTTCAAGCTCATTGTGCACCGCTACGACGGCCTGCTGTGGGTGGAAGGCGAACCCGTGGCCGAAAACAGCGTGAGCGCCCTCAACCTGCCGGCCCTCAACGAGGCCCTGGGCCGCCTGCTCACGGCCGAAACCGTGCTCGACTTCTGCCAGGTGGCCGTGGAGCAGGTGCGCACCATCACGGGGTTCGACCGGGTGGCCATTTACCGCTTCGCCCCCGACGACAGCGGCGAAGTCATTGCCGAAGCCATTCGGCCCGACCTACCGCCCTGGCTGGGCATGCACTACCCGGCCACCGACATCCCGAAGCAGGCCCGCGCCATGTACCTCAAAAACTGGCTGCGCTTCATTCCGGATGCCAGCTACGTGCCCGCGCCGCTGGTGCCCACGGTGCGCCTCGGCGCCACCCGCCCGCCCGACATGACCTACGCCGTGCTGCGGAGCGTGTCGCCCATCCACATCGAGTACCTGCACAACCTGGGCTCGAAGGCGACCATGACCATCTCGCTCATTCAGGAAGGGCGGCTGTGGGGCATGATTACCTGCCACCACGAAAGCCCCCGCCTGGTGAGCTACGAGCTGCGCGACCTGTGCCAGTTTGTGGGCAAAACCGTGTCGGCGCTGCTCAAAAACAAGGAGCAGCACGACGAGCGGGCCTACCAGCTGCGCATCACCCACACCCAGCTGCAACTATTCGACCAGGTGAGCACGCAGGCCAATTTTCTTGAGGGCCTCTACCGCCACTCGCCCACGCTGCTCGACGTGTTCGACTGCGGCGGGGCGGCCATCTGCTTCGAAGGCGAAATCGTGACGCTGGGCCACACGCCCACCAAGCCGCAGATTCAGGAAGTGGTGGAGTGGCTGCGCACCCATACCACCACGGAAGTATTCCACACCAATTCCTACGCCCAGCTCAACCCCGCGGGCCTGCAAATCCGGGCCACGGCCAGCGGGCTGCTGGCCATTACGCTGGCCCAGGCGACGGGCGAGTACATCATCTGGTTTCGGCCCGAAGTGATTCAGACCGTGACCTGGGCCGGGCGCCACGAGAAAAACCAAACCACCGTGGATGGGCAGATTTTTCTCTCGCCCCGGCAGTCGTTCGAGGCCTGGAAGCAGACCGTGGAAAACACTTCGGCGCCCTGGAAACCGCTGGAAATTGAGGCTGCCAAGGCCATTCGGCTGCACCTTTCCGACGTGCGCCTGAAAATCTTCAACGAGCTGCAGGCCCGCGCCACCGGCCTGGCCCTGCTCAACGCCGAGCTGGAGCGCAGCAACGACGAGCTGGACTCCTTCGCCTACGTGGCCTCGCACGACCTGAAGGAGCCCCTGCGCGGCATTCACAACTACTCCATTTTCCTGCTCGAAGACTACGCCGACCAGCTCGATGCCGAGGGCGTGAGCAAGCTCCAGACCCTGGTGCGGCTCAGCCAGCGCATGGAATCGTTGATAGAATCGTTGCTGACGCTCTCGCGCGTGGGCCGGACCGATTTGTCGGTCGAAGTGACCGATTTGAACGAGGCCCTGGCCGACGTGATGGACCTGCTTCAGCCCCGCATCGAGCAAACGCACACCACCGTGGAGGTGCCCGAGCCGCTGCCCGCCATCCGCTGCGACCGCATTCGCTTGCGCGAGGTGTTTAATAATCTGCTCACCAACGCCATGCGCTACAACGACCGGCCCGAGAAGCGCATCACCGTCGGCCAAGCGCCGGCCAATATTCGCGGGCCCAAAGGCACCGGAAACCCAACCGATTTTCACGTATTTTACGTACAGGATAACGGCATCGGCATCGACCCGCGGCACCACGAAAACATTTTCAAAATATTCAAACGGCTGCATTCTCAGGAAAAGTATGGCGGCGGCACGGGCGCCGGTCTGGCCATCGCCAAAAAGATGATAGAAAAACACAATGGCGAGCTGTGGGTTAGCTCTTTAACCGGCCAGGGAGCGACGTTTTATTTTTCCATTTCCAAGTATCTCTAATGAACCCCACCTCCCTCATTCCCATCCTCGTGGTGGAGGACAGCATCGAAGACTTCACGGCCTTGAGCCGGGCGTTTCGCAAGAATGCTGTGCCCAACCCCGTGCTGCGCTGCGAAGACGGGGACCAAGCCCTCGAATACCTGCAGGGCTACGGCAAGCACCCCGACTGGCCTAGCACCCTGCCCGTTATTGTGCTGCTCGACCTGAACATGCCGGGCACCGATGGCCGCGCCGTACTCGATATTCTGAAGCAGGACAAGGCGCTGCAATCCATCCCCGTTATTGTCTTCACCACTTCGGCCAACAGCCGCGACGTGGAGGAATGCTACCGGCTGGGCGCCAACAGCTACCTGACCAAACCCATCGAATACAGCGCCTTGGAGGAAAAAGTACGCCTGATTGTGCGCTACTGGCTCGACGCGTCCGAATTGCCTATTGCCTGCTAATTGCCAGTGAAGCTTATCCTGCTCATCGACGACAATCCGGAGGACCGGATGCTGTACCGCCGCTTCCTGGGCCATAACTCCGGCTTTGAGCGGCTGGAAATCATTGAGGCCAGCTCCGGAGACGAAGGGCTGGAATTATTTAAAGTACAGCAGCCCGACTGCGTGCTGCTCGACTACAACCTGCCCGATACCGACGGCCTGGCTATGTTGGAGGCATTTGGCAAGCTCGTGCCCCTCGAAACGCTGTGCGTGGTGATGATAACCGGTGGCGGCAGCGAAGCCCTAGCCGTGCGGGCCCTCAACAACGGCGCCCTCGACTACCTGGTGAAGCAGCAGTTCGACCGCGAGTTGCTGAACAAAACCGTGCAGCACGCCATCGAGAAAAACGAGTGGCGGCAGTACGTGGCCCGCTACCACGGCGAGCTTCAGGGCGTGAACCGCCAGCTGCGCGAGTCACTGGCCGAGCTGACTGAAATCCGGCAGGAGCTGCACGATAAAAACGCCCAGCTCAGCGCCGCCAACCGCGAAATAGGCGCCCGCAACCAGCAGCTGGCCCGCACCAACCAGGACCTCGACAACTTCGTGTACGCGGCCAGCCACGACCTGCGCCAACCGGTGAACAACCTGTGCGGCCTCTTTGATGAGCTGCGCCGCACCGCCACCTTCCACGACCCCGAAGAAGCCGTGGTGCTGCGCCTGGTGGAAGAATCGCTGCACAACCTCTCCACCACCATCACGGACCTGGCGGCGGTGGTGCAGGAGCAGCGCAGCCCCGGCGAGCAAGCCGTGGAGCAGGTGAACTTCGCCGGCCTCGCGGCCGATGTGCTACAGGCCCTGCGGCCCCAGCTGCTGGCTACCGACGCTCGTTTTGAAACCGAATTTGAAGCCCTGCCTGAGCTGCAATACGTGCGCAGCAACCTGCGCACCATCTTGCTCAACCTGCTCAGCAATGCCCTGAAATACCGGCACCCCGACCGCGCCCCGCACGTGCAGGTGCGCACCTACCGGGTGGGCGACTGCCCCGTGCTGGAAGTAAAAGATAATGGCCTGGGCATGAACCTGGACCGCTATGGCAGCGAGCTGTTTCACTTGTTTCGGCGCTTCCACCCCCAGGCCGGCGAGGGCACGGGCGTGGGCCTGTTTCTGGTGAACCGATTGGTGCAGTCGCAGGGCGGCCACATCGCAGTCGAGAGCCAGGAAGGCCGGGGCACCACGTTCCGCGTGTACTTGCACGACGGGCGCGGCTGCGCTCCATCTGCCGCCATGGCCGCAAGCGCCCAGCAGCTGGCCTAGCGCACGCCCTGCTGCGGAAAACGACCGGTTTTGGTGCGGTAAAAGGCCTTGATTTTGGCCTCATCGGCCTCGTAGTCGCCGGTGGGCCACACGGCTTTGCCGATGCCGGCTTCCTTTTTAGCATAGTCCAGGTACCCCAGCCGGATGGGCACGTGCGCGCCCAGCGCGGCGTAGTAATAACCTTTGCGCCAGCGCGGCTGGTAAGCACGAGTGCCTTCGGGCGTGATGAGAATCACCAGCTCGTCGCGCTCATTGAAAAGCTGCACCATGCCGTCCACGAGGCTGTTGTTGCGGCTGCGGTCCACGGGCAGCGCGCCAATGGCTTTCACCAGCCAGCCCAGCGCCCAGTGCTCGGTCCACTCCTTTTTCACGGTGAAGCGCACGTCCACGTCCATCAAATAAAACGCCGCCCGCGCCAGAATGAGGTCCCAGTTGCTGGTGTGCGGAGCCGCAATCATGATGCTTTTCTTGATTTCGGGGTCGTTGATTTCCCCCAGCTTCCAGCCGGCCACCCCGAACACAAGTTTGGCCATGTAATACCAGAAAGTGGAAGTCTTGCGGGCGGGCATTGGGAAAAGAAGAGAGGTACGTGGGAAAAGAAAAGCAGCGCTCAGTGGCTTGGGCTTACAAAGATGCGTCCGATTCCGATTGCAATGGGTGTTGGAAAGGAAAAGGTTTATGGCTAAAGGCAGCCCCAAAACAGCTTCCGGGTCTATACGAATGGAACGGGGTTTTGCACGCCGGTAGTCCATCCCTCGATTTGAAACATTGACCACGGACACAGACCTGGAACCTGATTTTATGAAATTTTCTGGCGCTTTGGACCACTTATGAACTAAAAACCGCGTCTGACGGTGATAGGAACGGAGAAAATTTCCGTTATGCCGCTATCGATACTGACCAAAGCATCCTTTTCCAGTCTTTTTAACTGCCCCACTGCTGCTCACCCGCAACAATACTCATCGGCACCGCTGCAAAGACCTTCGTTGCGAATGCAGACGGAAGGCTGCTTTTCAAAGAAGTTTTTGAGGGACGCCAAGTGGCAACTAGTGCTATTGTTGGCCCTGCTGAGCGGTACGCACCAGGCAGCAGCCCAGACCGGCAGCTGGAACCCGCCCGGAGCCGACCTGACATATCCGCGCACGCTGCTGAAAGCAGCGGACCTGAGCAGCATACAAGCCTCACTGGCAGCGGCTGACCGCCTCGCGCTTTACCAAACGCTGTGGGACGACGTGCAGGGTTCGCCGACCAGCGATAACGTAAACACCAATGGCCGACGGGCCCGCGCCGCCTTTGCTAAAAACGCTGCGTTCGTGGTTCTGCTGGGCCGCCAGCCGGCTGGCGCCAGCCTCGTGGCCCTTCCGGCAGCGCAACGCGGCGCACTTACTACCAGCATCCGCATTCTACTTGAGAACATCAATACCGACGTGGAAGTGTTTGCCACGCCGGCCGGCGACACACCTTATTCCGAATGGCAGTGGCGCTCGAAAGAACTGATAGACTACCTGATAGCCTACGACCTGCTGCGCGGCTCCGGCGAAACGGCCGCTTCATTGCTGGTGGCGCAGGCCCGGCTCCAGGAATTTGCCGGCAACCTCTACCGGCAATCGACCACCCCGCTGGGCCCGTATTTTTTCTACAACATCGTCAAGAATAACCACACGCTGATGACGGCCGCCGCGCTGGGCATGGCCGCCGTGGTGCTCAACGATGCCGGCAGCGCCGACCCCACCCGCCAGCCCGCCAGCTGGGCCGGGGCCGGCCTCTACCACATCGACAACGTGCTGTGGCGCGACGCGCTGCGCCAGTCCGACTCGACCCAGGTGGCGGGCTATGCCGAGGGACCTTACTACTTCAAGTATGCCATGCTCAACTGCCTGCCGTTTTTTCGGGCAATGGGTAATTTTTTGCCGGATGGCCGCCAGACCTACGCATTTGGCAACAGCACGCGCCGCATTCGCAACCCCTACTTTGACCCCAAATACGCCCGGCTGTATTCATGGGTAATGGCCATTTTGCAGCCCGACGGCCGGCTGCCCGCGCTGGAAGACTCATTCGTAGACATGGGCATGCCCGAGCTGGCCCTGACCGGCAACCCGCAGTTCGTCAAGCCCATGTATTTCAGCAAGGTATCGGGCACTGTGCTGGCTTCCAACCTGGCCCAGCTGCGCGATGTGACGGTGGACATGCGCGCCGCCTGGCTGGCCGCCAGCGTGCTGCCTACTGCTCAAAACCAGCCCACCCTGACGGCACTGCCAGCCAGCGGCAACTTGGTGTTTCGCTCCGGCAACGACTCTCTGGCCACTTACCTCCACCTCAATGGCCGCGGCGGCCTGGCCCAGGCCAATTCCGGCGGGCACAGCCAGGGCGACGCCAGTAGTTTCCTGTTGCACGCCCAAGGCCAGTTACTGGCCCTCGACCCCGGCTACCTCAGCTACAACCGCCGTACCGAGGTTGGCCAGGCCACCCACCACAATCTGGTGCTGGTAGACGGCGCCGGCCCGGCTATTGGCACGCCCAGCGTGAGCAGCCCGGTGTCAGCCAGCATTCAGCACACGCTGCAAACCCCGCAGCTCACCTACGGCGAGGTGACGACAGTCTATGAGGGCGCCGATATCACCCGCAAGGCGGTATTTGTGCGCAACTCGTATTTTCTGCTGGCCGATGCGGTGACCGCCGCCGCGCCCCACGCCTACACCTGGCAGCTGCACGGCTATGGCTTGCAGGGCGGCACGCCGGCCACGGGCATTTTCAGCGGCAGCCTAGCCAATCAGGAAAGTACCTGGGAGAAAAACGGCGTCGGATTATTGGCCCACGTCGCGACGGATGGCACGGCCACGTATTCCACAGCCACCAACGTACACGAAACCACTTACAACACGGCCGAAAATCACACCACGCTGCTGGTGCAGCAAGCCGGCGCCGCCCAGGCGCAATTCCTGACGGCGCTGTGCCCCTACACCACCCAACGGCCCCAGGTTACCACCATCAGCCAGCCGGGTACCGCCGCGCTGGCGGCTTCTACGGCCGGGTTTGTTGACCTTGCACTTGCGCAGGCCGACACGGTGCTGCAAACCACCGTTAGCCCGCTGCTTGCCCAGCCCGTGAGTGCCGACGGCCAATTAAACCTTTATTCGACTACCACCGGCGGCGACTTCGCGCAGCTATTTGTGCAGCAAGGCACGCAGCTCAGCTTTGGGACTGCAGCCGTGCTGCGGGCTTCCCGGCGCGCCACCATCAGCTGGCAGCAGAGCAGTGCTACTCGCTACGACGGCTACGCCAGCCGCGCTACCACCCTCACGCTGGCCCTGAACCGGGCGCCAAGCGCAGTCAGCGGAACCGGCGTGGCCAATTATTCATACAACGCCAGCCGCCAGGAGCTGCAAGTGGTGTTGCAGAGCGCGACTGCCTTCGTCGTGCTCATCTCGACTAGCTCCTTCACCCCCAACCCGCTACCGGTAACGCTCACCGATTTTGCTGCGTCACGTCACGGCGCGGCTGTGCGCCTGAGCTGGCACACCGCTTCCGAACAGCACAACGCCGGCTTCGAAGTGCAGCGCCAAACCGATGCCGTTGGCTACTTCACGGCCATTGGCTTTGTGGCAGGCGCAGGCACGGCCACCAAACCCACCAGCTACACTTTCCCCGATGATTCGGCCCCGGCAACGGCGGCTTACTACCGCCTGCGCCAGATTGACCAAAACGGTACCTCCACGTATTCGCCTGTAGCGGCCATTGCCGCCGCGCCTACCACGGCGCCGCGCATTCTGGCAGTCAGCCCACAGCCCGCTCACGACCAGCTTCAGGTGCAGCTTACCTCAATGCCCGACCAGCCAGTGACCCTGGAAGTACTCGACGCCCTGGGCCGGGTGGTGCGCCGGCAACAGTCCCGCCAAAGCACCACCGTCGATGTCGGCAACCTGCCGGGCGGCCTATATTATTTGCGGGCCGCTGATGGCGCAGGCCAACCTCTGGGCGGCAGCCAAAAAATTCTTATAGCCCCGTAAGCGCCGCTTTCCGCGTTTTATTAGCTGAGCAGCTCCTGCAAAGCAGCCGCCTGCCCCATGGTGTAGCGGTAGCCGATATCGAACAGCTCGGGGCCGCGCTTGTAGCTGAGGGGGCGGTAATGGCGCAGCTCGGGGGGCTCCAGCAGTAGGTGGCACTGGGCTTTGCGGGCCGCCGTATTGGCGTTGATGGCCAAATGCAGGGTGCGCTCGATGAGCCGGCGGAAGGTTGGAATGCGGGCTTCGGGGTTGATGGGGTTGCAGTGCACGCCCACCACGCGCAGGCCGGGCTGGCCCAGTAGCGGCTCCACGGGCAGGTTGTTGAGCAAGCCACCGTCTACCAGCTGCCGCCCCTGGTACTCTACCGGCCGATACACAATGGGCACCGCCGACGAGGCCAGCAGCGGCGGCAACAATGCCCCGGAACTAAAATAGACCGATTCGCCGGCCATCAAATCCGTGGCCACCAGCGTCAGCGGACGGCTCAGCTGCTCGAACGTGAGCGTAGTGCCCAGGTGCCGCGCCAACAGCTGTTCCACCGCGTCGAGGTGCAGCAGCCCAAACCTGCTGAACGCCGGCCGCGTAAGCCGGAACACATTGGTTGCCAGCAGAAGTCGCAATATTTCGCGGGGGGCAAAGCCCGCCGCGTAAAACACACTGGCAATAGCGCCCGAGCTCACCCCGGCCAGCTGCGCCACCGGCAGCTGTAATTCATCCAGCGCGGCCAATACGCCTAGGTGCGCAATGCCGCGCGCTCCGCCGCCAGACAATGCCAGGCCCAACCGAATGGTAGGCTCAGGCAGCGACGAAGCGGGGAATGGGGAGGGCAGCACGTTCGTTTCCAGGAGGCTGTATTTTATGTTTCTTCGCTAATTTCCGCACTGGCATCGGCGCAGCACGCTATAAATCGGCCAGCTTCAGCGTCTCTGCCAGGCGGATACCTTTGTCGGTCAACTGCACGGTGCAGGCTTCGTGCGTGGGGTCGTGTTCGAGCAGCAGCACCCAGTTTTCCTCGGCCGCCCGGCGCAGCACGGCTTCTTTTTCGGTCATAGTAATGAGCGGCCGCATGTCGTAGCTCATCACGTAAGGCAGCGGAATATGGCCCGCACTCGGCAGCAAATCGGCCATAAAAGCCAGCGTACGGCCTTTGTAGTGCAGCAGCGGCACCATCATTTTCTCCGTATGGCCGTCGGCCATAATAATTTCACGAAACTGCGGCAGACCGTCGGGCACTCCACCGTTTAAGTCCACAAATTTCAAGTGGCCGCTTTCCTGAATCGGCAGGATGTTTTCCCGCAAAAAGCTGGCTTTCTCGCGCGGATTGGGCGTCACCGCCCAGTCCCAATGGGCTTGGTTGCTCCAGTACGTGGCGTGCGGAAACGCCAGCTGCAACACCCCATCGGGCCGGCGCTGCACCGAGCCACCGCAGTGGTCAAAGTGCAGGTGCGTCAAAAAAACATCGGTGATATCAGCGCTGGTAAAGCCCAGCTTGCGCAACGACTTCTCCAGCGTATCGTCGCCGTGCAGGTAAAAATGCCCCCGGAATTTTTCGTCCTGCTTCTCGCCAATGCCATTGTCGATGAGCAGCAGCCGGCCGCCGTCTTCCACCAGCAGGCAGCGCATGGCCCAAGTGCACATGTTGTTCGCATCGGGCGGGTTCAGCTTCTGCCACATGCTCTTGGGCACTACGCCAAACATGGCGCCGCCGTCGAGCTTAAACAAACCCGTATCAATGGTATGGATTTTCACAATCTTGTCATCCTGAGCGTAGCGCAGGACCTTATCACGCCTGTGCTGCTGGGTAAGCAAAAGCAGACGAAAGCAGCCGTGATAAGATGCTTCCTTCGTCAGCATGACAAACACACTGGCGCCTATTCCACCACCACGCCCATCGCCGAAAACTTATCGATTCGCTGCGAAATCCGCTCATCGGCCGAAATGGTAGCCAGCTCTTTCAGCGTTTTCAGCAGCGTGCTTTTCAGCGTCTCAATCATCCGTTCCGGGTCGGTGTGGGCGCCGCCAAGAGGCTCTTTCACGATGCCGTCCACCAGGCCCGCATTTTTCATGTCAGTGGCCGTGAGCTTGAGGGCTTCCGCCGCCTGCTCCTTGTAATCCCAGCTCCGCCATAATATGCTACTGCACGATTCGGGCGAAATCACTGAATACCAGGTATTTTCCAGCATCAGCACCCGGTCGCCTATAGCAATACCCAGCGCGCCGCCACTGGCCCCCTCGCCAATAATGACGCAAATCACGGGCACTTTGAGCATGAACATTTCCTTCAGATTGCGCGCAATAGCCTCGCCTTGGCCCCGCTCCTCGGCCTCCAGGCCCGGAAAGGCCCCGGGCGTGTCAATCAGCGTCACCACCGGCACGTTGAATTTCTCGGCCAGCTTCATCAGGCGCAAGGCCTTGCGGTAGCCCTCGGGGTTGGGCATGCCGAAGTTGCGGAATTGGCGCTGCTTGGTGTTGTGCCCCTTTTGCTGACCGATGAACATGACGGTGTGCCCGTCAATCTCCCCAAATCCGCCCACCATGGCCTTGTCGTCGCCCACGGTGCGGTCACCGTGCAGTTCCACAAATTTGTCGGCCATGCCGTCGATGTAGTCTAAGGTGTAGGGCCGGTCGGGGTGACGTGACAGTTGCACCCGCTGCCAGCGCGTGAGGTTGGCGTAGGTTTCTTTCTTGAGGTCTTTGATACGCTTTTCCAGCGCCGCCACGGCTTCGCCTACTTCCACGTCGCTATCGGCGGCGAGTTTCTGCATTTCAAGAAGCTTGCCTTCAAGGGCAGCAATGGGTTGTTCAAAGTCGAGGAGCATGGAATGCGGGGAGTGGGCGATGAGTAGGAAAGCGAAAATAGCGGACGGCGCGGTCAGAAGTGGGCTCGAACCCGCAACCTGTGCCCTCCATGCCGCCACGAAAGCGGGTGGCAAAGGTAAAACATCCGCCGTTTCGGCCGAGATGAAAAATTAATCCCCTTGAAAAACAACCTTCAAGCTCTCTATCCATGTCGTTTTGCGAAAAAACTTACGCCCAGGCTTGCGGGCCGCACTTTTTCTCCCCTACCTTTGCAGCACCAAAACGGAAAACAGTCGCGTTTTCTGTCCGGCAAACGGTTTGGTAGTTCAGTTGGTTAGAATGCCGCCCTGTCACGGCGGAGGTCGCGGGTTCGAGTCCCGTCCAGACCGCTACCGTTTGCAAAAAAGGCCATTTCCAGCACGGAAATGGCCTTTTTTATTTTACTGTGGCATTTACTGTGGCACGGCTTACTGAATACCGTTCGCCTCACGCACCTGCTGGCGGTCGCTTAATTCATCCTCCAGCGTGGCCGTGTCGCCGGGCGTCCACGCCACGTATTGCCGGCTGGGCAGGGCCCGCACGGCCGATTCGACCCGGTTGACGGCCTGCACCAACTCCTGACTGCCCGGGCCGGTACTGGCCCCAGTCGCAGGGGCACTGCCGGCCACGCCCCCATCCGCGTAGTAGCCCGGCTGCCGGCGCAGCGGTGCCCCGCCCCGGTGCAGGCTCGTATCGAGCAGCGCGTCCACCAGCTCGCGGTTGTTGGCGTAGGTGTCGCGGCTCAGAATCATGTAGGGCTCGCCCCGCTCCCACTCGCCCAGGTGCTCGCCCGTGGCCCCATCGACCATCCGGATGCCGCCCCCACTGTGCAGCTGGCCCACGGCCGGCACGCCGGCCACCGGGTTGATGCTCCCCCCGGAGGCAAACTGCCGCACCCGCTCGCGCCACGTCGGCTTCGGCCCCCCTACAACGCCGCCCCGGGCAAACTCGGGGATGGGCGTGGCAATGATTTTGGCAATGCCCAGCGCGCCCGTCACGCCGGCGGCAATCATCAGCGGCACGTTCGGCGAGGCCTTGATGACCGAGAGGGCCGTTTGAATCACCGCCTGGGCCACGTTGAAGGCTTTTTCCTTCTCGGCTGCGTCTTTCTTCACCCGGCGGGTCTGCGCGTCGTAGTTGGCCTCAATGGCGGCTTTCTGCGATTCGTAGGACTCCTTGGCGATGCGGCCGGCCTTGTACTCGGACTCCAGCTGGGCCAGGCGCTTTTTCTTGCTCTGTTCGATGCGGATTAGCTCCTTATCGCTGTCAATTTTTGAGAAATCGGCCAATGCCTGCACGGCCTGGCTCCCGATGCCCAGCGCAAACTCTGTCCCGGCCCGGTTGCGGTCCTTCGAGCGCTGCGCATATTCCTCCTCCAGCGCTTCCTTGTCGTCGAGGTATTTGCGCGAAATAGCCAGCTTTTCGGCTTCGCTTAGGCCCAGTTGAAAATACTCCTCCGCATACTGCGCATCGAGCTGCTGCTTCCGCAGGGCGTATTCGTCGGCATCGGCCTGGGCGCGGGCGGCACTGAACTCGGCCGCCTGCTGCCGGCGGCGCTCGATGCGGCGCCGGGCAATGTCCTCGTCAATGGCGGCGATGCGCTCGGCCACCTGGCGCTGCTGCTCCACCCGGCTGGCTTCCAGCGCCACCAGGTCGCGCTGGAGCTTTTCCTGAATTAGCCGGCGCTTTTCGGCCGCGTTGCGGTCGGTGTCGAGGATTTTAAGCAGCTCGCCGGCGGCCGCCGTGCGCAGCTCCGCCGCCCGGCGCTCCCACTCGTTTTGGATGAGGGCATTGCGCTGCTTTTCAATGCTTAATTCCTCTTCCGCCTCCTTTTGGGCCCGGGCCCGCCGCACCTCGGCCACGTCCACGGCCAGCTTCTCGTCGATGAGTTTGCGCTGCTCGGCAATCTGCTCGGCCGTGCCCTTGGCGGTGGCCTTCTCTTTTTCAGCGGCCGCGTTCAGCTGCTGAATCTTTTTCTCGGTTTCGTCGCTGAGCAGCGCCGCCTTCAGGTCGGCGATGCGCTTGTCCACGTCGGCCTGGTCTTTGGCCCGTTTCTCAGCGGCCGCTTTGGTTTTGGTATCGTAGTCGTCCTGCAGCTGGTGCAAATCGCGCAGGGCTTCGGCCCGAATCACTTTCTTGTCGCCGGCGGTTTTCTTCTCATCCAGCAACTCGATGTCGCGCTTGGTCGTCACCTCCTGCTTTTTCAGGCGCAACTCCTCCGCCGAGCCGGCCGCCACCAGCGCCAGGGCCGCTTTGATGTGGGCTTCCCGGTTTTTCAGGCTTTCCAGGTTGGCCTTCAACTCTTCCTCCGCTGTTTTCTTGGCCGCGGCCTGGGCCTTTTTCGCCAATTCGGCCCGCTGCTCACTGGCCCGCGCCGCCTGCGCGGCCTGTTCCTTAGCTTGCTGCGCGGCGTAGCCCTGGTGGTAGGCGGCCGCGGCGTCGGTACCGGCCTTGCTCAGCACCGGGCCCAACTCGTCCAGCCCCTTTTTAATCAGGGCCGGGTTGAAGGTGAAAATGCCGGCCAGCAGCGTGGCCACGCTGCCCAGCTGGTTTACCACCACCTCCTTGATGCTGGTAAACACCGATTTGGCCGTGGCGGAAAGGCCGGCAAACACCTCGCGCACCTTCTCACTCTTATCGTAAAGCGTGACCAGGCCGCCTACCAGCAGGGCCACGGCCGCGATGACCAATCCAATGGGGTTGGCACTCATAGCGGCGTTGAGCACGCGCTGCGCGGTGGCACTGGCCAGCGTGGCCGCCGCCCGTCCCTTTTCCACCACGGCCTGGTAGAGCACCAAGCCGTTGAGAATGACCTGCTCGGCATTGAGCGTGACGATGGCCACGCCCAGGCCCAGGAGCGCCGCCTTGTTTTCCGAAAGGAATGCCGGCGTGCCCTTTAGCAGTTCGATGAAGAACGTAAACAAGCCCAGGCCTGCGGTGAGCACCGGCTGCATGGCCTGCAACCCGTCCACTATCAATTCGCCCAGCCCCTCTTTGACGTTGCCAATCTGAATCTGGAACTGTTTCAGCGGGCCGGTACCGGCTTTGGCCGCTGCCTCGGCCGAGCCGGCGAACTCCGTTTTTAACTCCCGCAGGATGATGGCCTGCGCGCCGGCCACGTCCCCGGTATCGACCAGCGACTTAATCATCGTTTTCTGGTCTTCCGAGAACGACACGCCGGCTTTGGCCAGCGCCGTGATGCCCTTCACCGGGTCGTTCAGCGCTTTGCCTACCTGAATGGTGGCCCCTTTCAGGTCAGCCTCTCCGTCCCCGCCCAGCTTGGTGGCCATGTCCACGATGGCCGGCAAGGCCTCCTCGTACACGCCCTTCTTAATCTTGGTGAAGGTGAGCAGCACGGCCTGGGCCTGCGTGATGGCGTCGCCGTCGAGGATGGTTTTGCCTTCCAGGGCGGTGCTCAGGTCGAGCAGCTCCTGCTTGGTGAGGCCGGCCGCGTGGCCGGTGCTGTTGAGCGTAGCCTCCAGCTGCGCGGCGGCGCCCTGGGCCTGGGCAAACTCGTCGATGCTTTCCGAGCCGAGCTGCTTGAGCCCGCTCAGCACGGCCTCCACCCCCAGCTGAATGCCGGTAAAGGCCACCGCTTTTTTCAGGAAATCACCGAAGCCGCCGCCGGCGTTGTCCAGCTCTTCCTTCACGCCCCTGGCCTCGCGGCGCACCTGCGCCAGGCGCGCATCAACTTCGGCCAGCTCCTGGGCTTTATCGACGAAGGATTGGGTGTTGGGCGTGAGCTGACCCAACTCGCGGTTGAGCTGCCGCGACAAGTTGCCCAGCTGCGGAATCGTGAGCGAGGTAAGGCCGATTTCCTTGCGCAGTTCGGCCATGCGGGCATTGACCGTGCTCAGCTCCTTATTGGCCGCCACGTACTCCTCCGTGCCTTTTCGCAGGCCCTTCATGCCGTCCTGCAGCACCTGGGCCTTGCGGGTGAGGTTATCGAGTTCGGTGCGCGACTGCGAGCCGTCGATTTCGAGCTTAATCTGGACGTTGTCCTGTCTTACTTGTCCCATTAGAGGCGGATGCTGGCGGCGAGGTGGGTGCCGGTTTGGGCGGCGTAGCGGGTGGTCACGGCGTCGATGAAGCGGTTAATCGACCCGTAGAAGGTTTTGGCGAACCAGGCCTTGGGGCGTACCTGGCTCTGGTCGCGCAGCATGGCGCGGGAGAGGCCCCACGCGATGCGGTTGAGGGCCACGGCTTTGGTGAGCGGAAATTGCCCGTAGCGGTAGCCGGGCACGTAACTGAACTTGTCAATGCCGACCTTCGCCACGTAGGCTTCGATGACATCGAGCGGCGGCGCTTTGCGGCGGTTGATGCCCTTCATGTCCCGAATGCGGCCGTACTGCTCGAAGGCCACCCCCATGCTGGCCACGTGGCGGGCCGAAGCCGCCACCACTTCCGAGCGCAGGGACTGGAGCAGTTCCTGGGTGAAGACGAGGCCCTTCTGTTCGATGGAAGCCGCCAGCAGCGCCAGCGCCCGGGTGGCGTAGTTGCCCAACTCCTCGTCGAGGATGCGCTGAAAGTCGGCGGAGTAGTCACTCATGTCCCCAAGATGCGGGGGCTACTCAGCGGGACATAGGACGAAAAAAGCCCCGCCGGTGGGCGGGGCTTCGTAGCGCTATTCTATTCCTTTCTAACTTGAACCACCGTTAACGTGAACTTGAAGTACGTTTGAGTATTGTCAGCTGCGACGAGCGGAAGCGTCCTTATTCATGCCAGAAGTTACGACTTTGAAGAATGCTACAAACCGGCCTGCGCTTGTCTCCCTGGCATGGCCCATTGGGTTGAATCTAGTCTTACTCCTGCTGCTGCTGGGTAATTGCCTGCAAAGTGAGGGGCCGGATGGCTGGTCCATGCTTGCGGTTATTATGCTTACTATTGCCGTTAATCTGCTTGGGGCGTTAGTTGCCCTGGTGCAGCGAAAATGGGCCCTGGCTGTGTGGTATGGACTGGCATTGCTGGTTGTACTTGGCCTGCAGTGGGTGGCGCTAACTGTTGTTGAAATTCCGCTGAATAGGCGTATTGTGACCTAAGGGAAGTCCGGATACTCCTATTTTTGAACAGAGCGCGTTTAACGTAGTACCGTTTCGCTGAACTAGTAACTGCGCTTTATTTGCTTGTCAGGCGGGCCAGTAACTGCGCGGCTTCCTGCTGCAAGTCGAGTTGCCGTTGCTGGTTGGCGGGGTCCGCGGTCAGTTCTTTCAAATGCGCCACCAGGTCCACTAACGCGCGCATCCGCGTATCCGAGGCCGGTGACCAGGTTTGGCCATTCCACCACCCCGCCCAGCGTTGAAACGCCATAAAATAGTAGGCCGTGCCGTCCAATTGGTAACGCGGGACGGGGGCAGGGTATTGGGTCTGTGCCAGGGCTTGGCGGATGACGGCCACCACGGCCGTCGCCAGCGGCTCGGGCAATGGAGCCGTGCGGGTTTGCGCTGTCACGCGCCGCGCCGGCTGCTCCCGGAGCGCCGCCTGGACTTGCTGCTGGCAGACGCGGCTGATGAGGGTATAGGTGCCGGCGTTCTGCTCCACCGAGACCAGGTATTCGGGCGCGAAGGAGGGCACCACGACGATACGCGCCAGGGGCTTGTCGGAGAGGCCGGCAAATAACACTTGCTGGAGGGCCGAATAGAAGGGCTGGAGGCGTTTGTCCTCGAACAGACTGCCCCTGCTCGGTTCTAAGTGGTCGGCAACTTGCTGGGCATGTCCAGCCAACGGATAAACACAGCAAAGCCCCCAGTAAGCCAGCACATGTATTCGCATAGAGCAAGAGTGCATCAAAAGAACAACGACCTGCCAATGTAAGGCTCGGTTTACTAAACTACAATCGCAGCTCGGTAAAAGATAGCCAACAGGCCGCTCCAGCACCTGGCGAGTTTAAGAAACTCGTCTACGAATCAAAGTTTACGAAACGCGTAAAGTGGATGAGTTTCGTGAACCGCGAACCCTCCAAAAAACGGATGATTAATGGGGAGAAAAGTGCCCCTCGAAAGTCAACCTGTAAAGGCCATTTTTGAGGAGCATTTTTGCCACCGTTAAATGAGCACTGAATTACTCAAGGAAAACCTGCGTTTCCGGGCCGTTTTGCCATTAGTAAATGTCCTCTGGAATATGGAATACGGCCGCCGTTTAGAAAAAAGAGACTTTCTCTGCAAGTGCCCATTGGCCTCATCAGTTGCTCAATGCGGCGCTGCCAAGCAAGCGATGTTGCGGCGGGCGGGTTGAGGGCGTCGCCTATTTTTCACCGGCACGGCTCTGCCCCTTGCAGAATGGCTACCTTGCGCGCACCGTTTTTCTACCGCCATGTCTTCCGCTCCGCCGCCTGCTCCGCTGCCCACCGACCTGCAGGCCCTGCAAGCCGAGAACCACGCGTTGCGCACCGAGCAACGCGCCACGGCCGAACTGCACGCGCTGGCCGAGGCGTACCGGCAAAGCCAGGTGCGATTCCGGACCGTGTTCGAGTAGTCGCCCCTAGGCCAAAAAATCATTGACGCCACGCTCACCATCCGGCAGGCCAATGCCGCCGTGGCCGCCATGCTGGGCATGGCCCACCCCGACGAACTGCTCGGGCGCGCCCTGCTTGAGTTTGCTCATCCCGACCACCGCGACGATTGGCGCTACCTGCAAGAGCGCCTCTGGACCCACAAGCTGCCCTCGTTTTCCCTCGAAACCTGCCTGGTGCGCCCCGAGGGGTCGTCCTTCTGGTGCCGCGTAACGTCGGTGCTCTTCGACGACCAGGGCCAGGAGCTGGGCTACACCACGGTGGAAGACATCGACGACCGCAAGTCGTTGGAAATTTGGCACAAGCGCTTGTATGATGCACAGGAAACCATCCTGCACCTGGTGGCGCACGACGTGAAAACGCCCATCGCCCACATCCAACTGCTGGCCGACCTGCTGCGGCGCGAGCTTGCGCTGCCCGCCGGGGCTTTGCCCGCCACCGGCCAGTACCTTGCCCTCATTCAGCGCGCGTGCGAAGACATCCACGTTCTGCTCAAGGACCTGCTTTACCTCGGGGAGCTCGACGCGGCCCGCTTGCAAAAGGAGCGCACGGACCTGGGGGCATTTTTGGAGGCGCAGTTGGTTGTGCACCGGCTTGCTGCGCAGGAAAAGGGCATTGCCCTCGCCGTGGAAGTGCCGCCCGCTTCCGTCCAGGCCAACCTCAACCGGGCCTACTTCGGCCGGGTGGTCCACAACCTGGTCAGCAACGCACTTAAGTTTACCCCCGCCGGTGGCCACGTGTGGGTGCGCGTGAGCGAACAGGCCGGCCGGGCGCTGCCCGCGGTGCAGGACACCGGTGTGGGCATTGCCGCGGAGATGCAGCCCGCGGTGTTTGACAAGTTTACGCCCGCCAAGCGCGCCGGGCTCTACGGCGACACCACCACCGGCTTGGGCCTGTTCATCACCCAGCAAATTGTGCGCTTGCACGGCGGACGCATCTGGCTCGACAGCCGCGAGGGCGAAGGCACTACTTTCTTCGTTGAGTTGGTCTGAAACGGCGTTTGGATACCCTGAACCTGTTTAGGAAGTCGCTGGCGCGCGTCTCCGACGCGTGCTGACTGATTTCGCGCCTCTGGCTCGGGCGCTGAATACGTTCGGGGCGGAATGGCTAACCCGAGCCAACGGCTCAGACCCAGTCGGCACGCGTCGGAGACGCGCGCCAGCGACTTCCTAAACAGGTTCCCTGGCACTGCCACGGCCGGGCCCACCGCTGACATCGGCCAACTGTCACGCCCCTGCTGGCAAGTAAATGGAGTTCGACGGCGCCGGCAATCCCGGCGTTCGCTCCTGCTGCTTCCGCGCTGGAGCGCGCAGTTCTTTTGAGGGTTTGCATGGCGGCAGCACGGAGCCGGGAATTGGCAGGGAAAACCGGCACCCTGGCGGTGCAGGGTTTCGCACTCGTCCAATTCGTGGTACTGATTGAAGCGCACAAGGCAGGACCGGAACGGCCGCGGTGGGCGCACTGTAGCCGGGCCCACTGGTCGTCTACTTCCAGTCAGGCCGATTCGTTGCCGGGCAGCAGCGCAGTGGGCAGTCACGCACACGCGCCCAGCCAGCGCAGAGAAATAAGCTGAATTCAACCGTGTGTCAGAACAGCATCGCAGGAATTTAAACGCAACGGAATTTTAAGGCATATACCTCATAAAGATTAGCTGTTTTAGAAGCGTTATCGTATACACAAGTTCATTTAAATTGCTTTGAAAATGCGATATCCATTCTTTCTTCCGCTAGCTCTGTTGCTGGGTTGTGCTACAACCGACCAGACGGTTGTAGAAACCCCCACTGTAGCCACTGAACCGACGGTTCAACGAGCTTTTGATGTTCCGGCGTTGCTGGGGCTCAATGCTAATGAAATCGCAAGGCCACTGATTAGCCAGTCTATTCGGCCCGACCATGACCAAACACCCCGCGCGTCGGCAAACGGCACGACCGAAGCCCTCTACACGTATTGGCGCGATACAACGGCCCTGGAAGTGAGCTATGACCCGGCAACGTTGCGTGTCAATAGCTTCTTTGTCAAGACCAAGAGCGGACACGCGGCGGACTACACCACGTTGCTGAAATTGGCCAACGTCAGCAAGTTCGACAAGCGCTTTAGCATCGAGCCCATGTCTGCTGTCGATAATCCGAAACTGTATACGGGCGTGAAAATAGTGCCTGTAAGGAGCCTGTAGCGGCGGATGCCTGCCGGTAATTATTCAGCGAGAAACTCAATGCAACGCAACATGCTGTCGACCAGAGCATACGAAGCCGCAGGCACTGACGTGGGGTGGTCATTTACCACGGCCATTACCGAGTCAATTCGGTAGTGTCTGTATGTGCATAAAATTGTTTTCGCAGCTTGATGAGGAGGTTTTCAGCCGCAGCTTTGTCAGGAGCGTCGGGCAACTGGGATGCGGCAAAGGTCGTTTCGACCCGGACAACCCACTTCTCTGCTTCGGCAACCAATTCTTCGTACTCAAATTCGCCGCGTCGAATTTGCAACAGAAATTCCCGATTAGGTCGGCGCACGTTTAATCGGCCTTCCTTGGCAATTTCTTCTGCCATTTGCAACAGGCGGAAAACGTGCAGCATGTTTTTTGCGTCGTAATTTTTTCCGTGCTGCACGGTGTTTTGGTAGCGCTCGGCATTTCGCGTCTCTACCCATTCCCAATATTCCCGAAAGGCGCGGCAATACACGCTGTAGCCAGTGCGGTTGAAGGACAAATACGCCACCGGTTCCTCGCCTTTCGGCACAGCAGAAAGCACGACCTCCTGCGAGGTATCCGGGTCGCGCACCAGGCCGCGGTAGCCGCAGCGGCGCTCCAGCGTGTCATCCACAAACAGGGCGTATAAGTCGCTGAGGTGCGGCACGTTGGCCAGACCGCATTGCCCGGCAGTGTAGCCGTGGCGGGCCAGCCAGGTGGCCACGGGCTGCGCGCCCGCACCTACCGTTACGTAGCAGAAATCCAGCACCGATTTGCGGGCTGGTGGCTCGGGATGGTTAATTTTCTTGTTGAGTCCTTTGGCTTTGCGAATTTGCGCCACGGCGTATTCGGCGAAGCTTTGACGGCAGATTTTTGAGAGAAAATCAACCGCTTTAAACTGCTCAAAAAGCGGGTGTTTGTACACAACGCAGTCGGCCGGGGTGTCTAATAATTCCAACACCGTTGGGTTATTTTTCAGGAGTAACTCCACAAAGCGGCGCAACTCATAAAACACTTCGTCGTTGGTGTCGTTGGCCACCTGCGGTATATAATCGAGCCCATAAAACCGGGCTTCGGGCAAAATGAATACGCCTTTCAAATCGGTATCGGAATGCGGCAAACTAGTGCCGTAAGCGCGGCTGCCGCTAATGGCTTCGAAGAGAATGAGGTTTTCGCGGCGCAGGTCGGCAATAGTCATGTTGATTGACGCTGGTGTGCAGATAAAATAAAAGCCACCCGGCACAAAATGGAAAGGTATTTAATGCTAGGCAAATTGCTGACTTATTTCACAAATGCTTCGCTAAGCAAGGCTTGAAACACTGCATCCAGCTCGCTGGCTACAGTGCCGGGGCGCAGCACTGGCAGCGTTTCGCGGGCAGCTTGCCCGGTCGCCAGTTCGGCTTGCAGGAAGCTAACCAGTGCCACTGGATTCGGTATCCGGGTTTTCTCGTCGGCGGTGGCTTTGCGGGCTAGCAGCTCGTCCGCATCGGCCTGCAAGGCATTGGGAAGCAGCTCCCGCAGCGGCGCAAATTCCATGGGCGGCAACGCCGGTCGTTGCCGAATCCAGCGGGCGGCCAGCGCCGAGCGCACGGCATAGAACAGGCGTTTCAGACGGATTTCCTCGCTGTTCAAATCATCCTCTACCCCGTGGCGAAGTTGCCCCAGGTAATGGTGCAGGCCGGCTTTGCGATTGAAGGCGGCGGGCAATAGCGAGGCCAGCCGCGCCCGGAAATCCAGCGCCTCGTGGTACACCACCGGCGATTGCAGCCACTCAAACAGGGCGGCATTGGAAGCCCGCAGCAGGCGCAAAGCCTTGCGCAATTCCCAGCCGGCCAGGTCCAGCTCGTCATCGATGGGGAAGTTGAGCGTATCGCGCCCTTCGTCCAGCGTGAGGTACCAGGCCGGCGGATGACAATAGATGAAGCGCACGTCGAAATCCGAATCGGGCGAGGGAAAGCCCCAGGCCCGGCTGCCCGACTCGCAGGCGTAGAGGATTCGGATGCCGTGGGTGGCTTCGAGTTGGCGCAGGGCGGTGGAAATGCGGGTTTGCATGTGGAAATTATCTGGTAGGCCGTCATGCTGAGCGCAGTCGAAGCATCTTTACCGCAGCAGCAAATCCAATCGACAGGATTAGTTGTGTGGTAGAGATGCTTCGGCTGCGCTCAGCATGACGTTCAACGAAGTATACGCCACGAAAGTAGTAGGGGGCGCTGCGTCGCACTACTTTCGCAACTCACGCACTGCCCGGCAGTCCGCCGCAAACCCCGCATGCATAAACAACGACTCGAAGCTTTCAGCGATGGCGTACTGGCCATTATCCTCACCATCATGGTGCTGGAAATCAAAGTGCCGCACGGGGCCGATTTCGCCGCCCTGCGCCCGCTGCTGCCCGTGGTGCTCAGCTATGTACTGAGCTTCATTTACATCGGCATCTATTGGAACAACCACCACATGATGCTGGCCAGCACGAGCAAAGTATCGGGCGGCATCCTGTGGGCCAATCTGCACCTGCTGTTCTGGCTGTCGCTGGTGCCGTTTGTGACGGGCTGGATGGGTGAAAACCACTTCGCTCCCGCCACGCTGGCCGTGTACGGTGTGATACTGCTCATGGCCGGCGTGGCCTACTTCGTGCTTCAGAACTGCATCATTGCCATCGAAGGTCCACACGCTACTTTGGCCCGCGCCGTCGGGCGCGACTTTAAGGGAAAGGCTTCACCCCCGCTCTACCTGGCGGGCATCGCGGCCAGCTTCTGGCAGCCGTGGGTGGCGGGCGGCATCTACGTGGCCGTGGCGCTGATGTGGCTCATCCCCGACCGGCGCATCGAGCGCACGCTGGTGGAAAAAGCTGATGGGAAGCACGTTGGGTAGCGGCAGCTTCGCGGATTTGTAGGGGGATGCGAGAGTAGCTGCTAGGATGCCTGAAAGCAGACATGAATCCATTTGCCGCGTAATGACTAATTGCAAGGGCCACAAACACTAGCCCAAAGCCATAGGGCGAACTTTTCGTCCTATGTTTGTGCTAAACAAATTAGATAAAAACCTACGAGTTAGGCTAAAAGGTGGCAGACAAGGCTTTTATAACACCTAAGGTTCTTAGGTGGGCGCGCGAATCAGCTCGTATGTCCCTGGAAACAGCGGCAGCGAAGGTTCCGACTACGCCTGAAAAGCTGAACGATTGGGAAGAAGGTACTCAGCAACCAACGGTTCGACAAGCTGAAACCTTGGCTAAGGCTTATCGCCGTCCTTTCGCGCTGTTCTTTCTTCCTGAAATCCCCCGAGACTTTCAGCCACTTCAAGACTTCCGGACTAAAAATGCTTCGCCCCTTGGCACGGCTTCTGTTTTTATCATTCGTGAGATGCAGCAGAAACAAGCTTGGCTACATGACGTGTATGAGGAGAGTGGAGAAAAGCCGCTGCCTTTTGTAGGAAGTTTCACTTTATCATCTTCGCCGCAGCAAGTTGCAAAGTCTATTCTTTCACAACTTGAAATCAATCCTTCCTTCTATTCGACGGATAATCCTATAAGAGAATGGATATCTAAAGCTGAGCAGCGGGGCATATTCATTTCAAGAACCAGTTTCATTCACACTCGAATGAAAATTGACAGTGAGGAATTGCAGGGCTTCACTATTGCTGACTCTTATGCTCCGTTCGTGTTTATCAATTCAGGCGATTGGGATGCGCCTCAGCTTTTCACATTAGTTCATGAACTAGCACACATCTGGATTGCGCAATCAGGCATTTCAAACGCTACTGATTCATTAGTGCGCGGAAAAGACAAATTTCATCTCGTCGAATTGTTCTGCAACGAAGTGGCAGCTAATGCTCTGATGCCTTCTGAACTAATGCGAGCATTGCCTAAAAACACCTTTCAGTCAGGCAGTGTGGTATTTAGAACAGCCAAGACTATTGGAATTAGCTCGTTTGCCTTCCTAGTTCGGGCACTTGAACTAAACTTAATTTCTTTAGATAAATATCGAGAACTCAAACACGTTGCTGACGCTGATTTTAGAGAGTTCCTTAAGAAAGAAGCCGCAGCAAAAGAACGCCAGAAAGACAAGAAAGGAGGACCTAATCCTTATCTGTTGCTTTTGAACAAGAATGGGCGTCTATTTACGCAAGTTGTACTAGATGCTTTTCGAAGTGGCTCACTTCCACCCGCTCAAGCCAGCAACTTATTGAAAACGAAAGTGACCAGCTTTTCCAAATTTGAGGATTTCCTTTATAAATAAGCATGAATCAACAGTCGTACTGTCTCGATGCCAACGTGCTGATTCAAGCTTGGCAAAGCTATTACTCTCCTGATTTTTGCCCATTATATTGGCAGGTCCTCAATGACCTTGGTGTACAGAAGCGCGTTTTCATTCCCCAAATGGTCTATAATGAAGTCGCCGATACCGAAGACGACTTAGGCAAATGGCTGAAGAAAAGCAAAATCCCTATTGATAAAATTGACGGTAACGTAACTGAGATTCTAAAGCAGATTTATGCCGCCAACGAATCACACAAATACCTTGTAGATAACACTAAACAACGTTCGTTGGCAGACCCTTGGCTAATTGCTCATGCTATCAAAGCACATGCTTGTGTTGTTACCAAGGAAATAAAAGTTACAGCAGCAAATTCCAATAGAATCAAAATCCCGAATGTTTGCGACAATATGAATGTCCGTTGGATTAATGATTTTCAGCTTGTCAGGGAATTAAAAATCAAATTCAGCTGTAAAGTTGACGCAAAAATTCAAGGTGAACTTTTCTAAATAAATTACTCAAGCAACAAAAAAGCCGTTGTTGAAGCGGCTTTTTTGTTGCTTTGACTTGGAAACAAATCACAACCGCGGGTCCACCGCCTCGTTTTCCAGCGCTAGCACCCCGAAGACGCACTGGTGCACGCGGCGCAGGGGTTGGCCGGCCACGAAGCGTTCGAGGCCCTCGACGCCGAGGGCGAACTCGCGCAGGGCGAGGTTGCGCTTGGCTTTCACGTTGCGCTGGCGGAGGCGGTCGAGGTGGCCGGGCAGCAGGTAGTCGGGGCCGTAGATGATGCGCAGGTACTCGCGGCCGCGGCACTTGAGGGCGGGCTGGAGCAGGCCGCCTTTGCCCTGGGGAATTAAGTCGTAGGGCTTCACCACCATGCCTTCGCCCCCGGCTCTGCGGGTTGTTCTGACTCGCGGACTACAGAGTCCGTGCTACTTGTCGTGCTGCGGCGGTAGTTGAGCGGGCGCACAGGCTCGCAGTAAACCTGCGCGGCGGGCACGGCCACGAGCTCGCGCTCGGGGTAGCGCAGGGCGGTGAGGCGGCCGCCGAACACGCAGCCGGTGTCGAGTTCGATGGTGTTGTTGAGCCATTCGGCATCGGGCACGGGCGTATGGCCGAAGGCGACCATGGCGCGGCCCCGGTACTCGCGGGCCCATTCGTAGCGCACGGGCAGGCCGAATTCGTCAATCTCGCCGGTGCTTTCGCCAAACAGGGCGAAGGCTCGCACGGCCCCCGAGCCGCGCCCCTGCATCTCCTCGGTGAGGCCGGCGTGGGCCACGACCAGCTTGCCGCCGTCGAGCACGTAGTGGCTCACCAGGCCGTCGAGGAAGCGGCGCACTTCGCTTTTGAAGGCTTCGGGCTCGGGTTCGAGCTGGGCCAGGGTTTCGGCCAGGCCGTGGTTGATGGTGACGTTTTTGCCGTTGAGGTGGCGCAGGAGCTTGATGTCGTGGTTGCCGGGCACGCAGAGGGCGGTGCCGTCGCGCACCATGCTCATCACCAGGCGCAGGACTTGCGGGGAGGCGGGGCCGCGGTCCACGAGGTCGCCGAGGAAAATGGCCTTGCGGGTCGTTCGGGCGGGCGCCTCACCCCCTGACCCCTCTCCGAAAAAGGAGAGGGGGTGCGTTCAACGGATGCATGACTGCGCAGGTCCGGTGCCCCCTCTCCTTTTTCGGAGAGGGGGTCAGGGGGTGAGGCGCCCGCCTGCACGGCCAACGGCGGCGCCACCCGCACGCCCAAATCCCGCACGTCCGTAATCGGCTCTTCCGTAATCTGATACCCCAGTTTCTCCAGCAGCGCGCGCAGTTCCTCGTAGCAGCCGTGCACGTCGCCGATGATGTCGAAGGGGCCGGTTTCCTCTTGGCGGTTGTTGTAGAGGCGGTCGCGGGTGATGGACTGGATGGCGTCGATTTCGCCCACGTTGCGCAGGTGGTGGATGTGCCGGAAGCCCTCCTGCTTGAGGTTGCGCAGGCTGCGGCGCAGCTGCTGGCGGTGGCTGGCGATGACGTGCCGGCCCAGATGGCGGCGGTCGGGGCGCTGGGCGTTGCGCTCCTGGGCCACGACGTCGAGCACTATCGCCACGGGCAGCACGTGGTATTGGCGGGCCAAGGCCACCAGGGGCTTGCGGCCTTCCTCCTGCACGTTGGTGGCATCGACCACGGTGAGCAGCCCGCGCTTCAGGCGCATGGCCACCAGGTAGTGCAGCAGTTCAAAGGCGTCTTTGCTGACCGATTGGTCGTTTTCATCGTCGGCCACCAGGCCCCGGCAGGCATCCGACGACACGATTTCCGTGGGCTTAAACAAGCGCCGCGCAAACGTGGACTTGCCCGCGCCCGTGCTGCCAATGAGGATAATAAGGGAGAGTTCGGGCACCTTGAGGGTATCTTGGGGCATTGTTTCGGGCAAATGATGACTCCACCCAATGGCGAAGCTCTATTTAGACATTGACGGCGTTTTGCTTACGTCAAAAAATACGCGAGCTGCGCCCGGCGTTGATGCGTTTGTTGCTTTCGTCACGCAACAATTTGATTGCTACTGGCTGACCACGCATTGCAAAGGCGACAGCCAGTCCGCGCTCAAATATCTCTCGCAATTTCTGCTTCCCTCGACACTTGAGCAGCTTAAAGATGCTGTGCATTCCACAAACTGGGACGCGCTCAAAACCGAAGCTATTGAGTTGGAATCTGATTTCTATTGGGTTGATGACAATCCATTTCAAGCAGAAATAGCTCGGCTAACCACCCGTCAGGTAGCCGACCGACTAATTGTTGTCGACTTGAGTCGTCCCAACGAGCTGTTCACTGTTCAAACCAAACTGCAAGAATCGCTTAAAACTCCGCTCACTTCCTTTGCTGACCATCTTACCGCGCAATACGGCCAGCCAGATTCCCCGTCCCGAATGGCGTTTGAAGAAGAGTTTGCAGCGTTCAAACACGAAGCCCAACAGCATTAACTAAATAACGCCTCACGAATGAAAGTCGGCAAGCAATTCAACACGCTCACCTTCGGGGAGTATCTACACCTGATTGAGAACCACAAGAAGTTCACGGATTTCAATACGCTGGGGCTATTTCGCTCCATCGTGGAAACTACGAAACTCAGCCTCGAAGAGAAACTTGAGCTACGGAAAGTGGCGGTTGCAGCGTTTGCGAAGACGTTTGACTTTCTGCAATTGAAAGACCCACAGACGTATTTTGAAGTGAATACGCTGGGCGAAAACTTGACGTTAGCTGATGAGCATCAAGCCTGGGAAGATATCAAAGCAAATCAGCAACGAATACTAGAAAACAAAAAAATAAGATACCGCAACTTTGGTATTTATTCTAAACACAACTGCCCTTATGTCACCTGTCCATTTAATGGCGTGATGTTTAAACAAGCTTCTCTTTTGTCAGATAGAAATATGCATTTCCATGCCGACAGCAGAAATCGTTACCTCAATTGGGAGAAGTCGGAGGACCGCAAAAAAGCCCGGAAATCAAATCAAGGATTAATCAGCCAACGAATGCTTGAGGAATAATTTCCCGCATGGATAAGTACCGCGCCTCTGCTCACGAAAGCGAAATCCTGCCAAATCTGCTGGGCCTGACCGATGCCACAGCCATTGGCTTGGCCGAGTTTGAAGGTTTTCTGCGGGCCGATATCGTGCTGACGGAAGCCCTCATGCCCACCACCAAATTCACCCTGAACTATCTGCTGGAAATGCACCAGCTGGCGCTGGGCCATCTCTATGCCTTCGCGGGCCGCTACCGTGAGGTGAATATTTCCAAAGGCGGCTTTACCTTTCCGGCCGCCCGGTTTTTGCCCGCTTCGATGCAGCAGTTTGAGCAGGAATGGCTGCGCGAGCCCTTGCCAGCCGACCACAACGCTTTGTTGGACCGGGTGGGTGCCATCCACGGCGAGTTGCTGTTCATTCACCCATTCCGGGAAGGCAACGGCCGCACCGCCCGCCTGCTGGCCAACCTGATGTTGGAACAGCAAGGATACGAGCGGCTGCGCTGGGAACTGATTGACGCCGCCGCCTTCCCGCGCTACGTGGCGGGCGTGCAACAGAGCGGCCTGGGCAACTACGCGCCCATGCAGGTCCTTATGCGGACGCTTTCCCCAGGCTAGCTTCCACCTTGCGCAAGGCGGCCTGCGCCTGCTCGGCCGATACCTGGATGCCCTCGATACGGAACGAGGCACGCATGGCTTCGGCAATTTGCTGGCGCTTGGCGGCTTGGCGGGCAGTGGGTATAGTAGGCTTCATGGGCGCATGATTTAGAGCGGCAAGGTAGAAACAAGGAGCCGACCGCGCCCGGTTCCGTCGGCCACCAGGTCCCGGCAGGCATCCGACAACACGATTTCCGTGGGCTTGAACAGGCGCCGCGCAAACGTGGATTTGCCCGCGCCCGTGCTGCCAATGAGGAGGATAAGGGAGAGTTCGGGGACCTTGAGGCTACTTCGATGCTCTGCAGGCGCGCCGGGTTCTTGTGCAGCAGGTAGCCCAGGTCGGTAGCGGGCTGGTAGGTGGTGGAGATGGTGAGGAGCATAGACTATTACGGATTGCGCAGCGTTGGGAGGCAGCGCACAAGTTTCGGCAAGCTACATAAGCTTCTCTTGCCGCTCAGAAACCCTGAACTTCCTATGAAACCACTTTTCCTTTTGCTCCTGCTGCTCACGATGTGCGCCAAGCCACAGCCGCCCAGCTTTAGGGAATGCCCCTGCACGCATACCGACCCGAAGAAGCGGCTTTATAACCAAGTGCTGACCGAGCTAATTGAGCAGCGTTTCTACAGCAGCTATTTGCCTGATAGCGCCAACGAGCAAATCCGGGAGGCAATCCAATTACAGTTTCCGCAAGGTTCCGATTTTAAGCTCGGCACTGAGGAATTCAGGCGATATGAGACAGTTCGAAAAGAATTAGAGGCAGTTCAGCAGAACCGGCTTTTCGGTGACAGTGCACGATTTAAGACAATTTATCTGGATACGGATTTGCGTCGAGGAATTCATCCCTTCACCTTGCCCCCAGCATCCCAAGCTACAGAAAGCCCTGACGCATTTTCTCAACTAAATATCCGAATAAATTTGCTGTTTTCTCAGGTTGTTCGGAGTGACACCGCTGACGCTATTCATCAACTCAATGCCCTGCAATCGGATATTTTACCAACTGATTTTCAACTTTGCACGGCAAAAATTATTTCACGCCCCTCAACTAGCAAAAGGCGATTTAATTGGGAGCGTACTACCGTTCGCTTTTCGAAAATTGTATTCAACGCAACGCAAACCAAAGCATTACTTCGGTACGATATGAGTTGTGGAAGCAAGTGTGGTTTTGGAGAGATTTTACTGGTGGAAAAAACCAACGGCAATTGGCATATCAAACAAGCGGAAGAGCTTTGGATTTCGTGATTTACGTGCCTGACAGCGCTGCAAACGAGTACTTTCCCGAAATTTGTCCCAGCCGCACCAATTTTCACCGGCCAACTCTGTTTTGTCCGATACCACCCCTCCCGCCGCGCCTACCGGCCCTTCCCTCAATGACTTCGCCAGCTTTTATCTCTATGGCCTCACCAATTACCCCTACCAGCAATCTACTGATTTAGCGAAGTTTGGCGAATTGTATAACCTCGTCATCGGCAACCACGGCGGACTGGGCATTGCCAGCACGTTCCATCCCTACCAGCTGGTGAACCAAGTGGGGGTGACGGTGTGGTATGCGGCCTACGCCCAGTTCTACACCCAGCCCAACCGCTTGGAGTTATTCGCGGAAATGACCGTTGAAAAGACTTCTTTCGTGGTAGTGCCGCCCGTCTCGTTCGCCGAATTTCACATTTGGCCCGATACCCGCCTGACTACCGACGAAAACCCGATTTTCGGACGCTTTGTGCCTTTCGTCATTCCGTTTCTGGTGCGCAAAGACCCGGAGGCATTGCGCTGGGATGCCGTGTTTGCCGCCGCTGAAGGCAGCAAAAACCGCATCAGCGCCTACTTGGAAGCGGTGAACAAGGCCATCAAATTCGTGCAGCCCGCGCCGGCCTTCGTGCTGGGCTTTGAGGAATTTGACGAGCAGCGGCCAGAGCAGTTGGTTGAGAAGTTTCTGAGCTGCCGCGATATGCTGCTGTGATGTAGCGTGGACTCTGCAAGTCCGCGCTTTCCGCCAGTCATGCCTCGGCAGCGCTCGGCATGATGGCCAGGCTTACTGCACCGTATTTGCGCCAGTGCGCAATGCCACTTCCGCGCTATTGACCACTGCCGCACCGCTTAGGAATTTCTTATACCAGCGCCCTGAGTCCTTCAAAATCCGCTCCTGCGTCTCGTAATCGACGTGGATGAGGCCGAAGCGCGGGCCGTAGCCCTCGGCCCATTCGAAATTATCGGTTAGACTCCAGGCGAAATAGCCGCCCACGTCCACGCCCTCACGCTTGGCCCGCAGCACCTGCCCAATGGCGGCCTGCAGGTAGGCGCGGCGCGCGGCGTCGTGCACCCGCCCCTCCGCTACCACATCCGGGAACGCTGAGCCACTTTCCGTTATCAGCAGTTTTGGCGCATTTGGATAGGCTCCATACTGTTTCAACATTTGGTAAATCGATTCCGGATACACCTCCCAGCCCATGTCGGTGTAGGGCACGCCGCGCTGCTTGGCCGGCACCAGGGCGGCCCATTGCAGCGGCAGCCAGGGCGAAAATTTCACCACCTCGCGGGTGTAGTTCTGAATGCCCCAGAAGTCAAAATCGAAGGCCATGCGCTGTTCGTCGCCGGGCTTTTGGTAGCGCTCCAGCAGCCAGCGCAGGGCGGGCAGTTCGGCCGTGGGGTAGCCCAGGCCGAGGGTGGGCTCCACAAAAAAGCGGTTCAGCAGGGCGTCGGCGCGGCGGGTGGCGGCTTCGTCGAAGCGGTTGCCGGGGCGGTGGGGCATGACGTATGAGCACGAAAACGTGGTGCCAATCCGGGCCGCATTGGGGAGCAGGGCGCGCAGGGCGCGGCCGCCTTCGGCCTGGGCCAGCGTGGCGTGGTGGGCCGCCGCCAGAAAGGCCCCCAGGTGCCGCCGGCCGGGCGCATGAATGCCCAGCAAGTGCCCGGCGCCCACAAAGACCATGGGCTCGTTGAGCACGGCCCAGTGCGGCACCCGGTCGCCGAGGCGGCGGGCCATGAGTTGGGCATACTCCGAAAACCAGCCCACGATGCTGCGGTTGGTCCAGCCGCCCCTGGCTTGCAGGGCACTGGGCAGGTCCCAGTGGTAGAGCGTGAGCATGGGGCGCAGGTCGCGCTCCAGGCAGGCATCCACCAGCCGGTCGTAGAAGTCAAGCCCCCGGCGATTGACCGCGCCCACGCCCTCGGGCAGCACCCGCGACCACGCGGCGGAAAAGCGAAAATCCGTCAGACCCAAACCGCTGGCCAGGTCCAAATCGGTTTCGTAGCGGTTGTAAAAATCGGCGGCCACCCGGCCGTGCTCGTTGCGCCGGATGGCGCCCTTGCGGCGCGTAAAATCGTCCCAGATGCTGGGGCCCTTGCCCTGGTGCTGCCAGGCGCCTTCGGTTTGGTAAGCCGCAGCAGAAGCTCCCCAATGGAAGTCCGAACCAAAATCGGTACGGGAAAATGCTGCCGGAGCAGATGCCGGAAAAAAAGCCGCCGGCAGGGGTTCATCGTAGCGGGGAGGTAGCTCAATCATGCGCGGGGCGCGGGGTTTCTAATGGATGAAGGCTGCAATTGACGTTCTAATGATGGCGCTTGGCTGTCCTAACGCTATTCTGCTGCAATTGCTCCCGCAGCAGCTTATCAATTACGGCGGCCGTTTGGTCAGGATAATTCACGGGCACGATTTCGGCGTTATTCAGCCACTGGTCTACTTTGTCGAGGTTCTTGTCTTTAAAATTTTTGATGACGGGCACGCCCATTTTGGCCAGTGCGGCGGCGTTGCATTGCTGTTCGTATTGCTGCTTCATGGGCATCACGAGCAGCTTTTTGCCGAGGTAAAGCGCTTCGGCGGGCGTTTCGAAACCCGCCCCACAAAGCACCCCGGCCGCGCGGGACAGGCTGTCGAGAAAGTCGGGGCCGCTCACGGGCCATACGCGCACGTTGCCGTATTTGGCGGCCTCGTGGCTGTGCTTGCTGAACACCTCCCAGCGAATGCTACGGCTCAAATGCTGCAACCGTTCCACCAGAATTTCCTCCTCGTAGGCCGGCAGGTACACCGTGTAGTGGCCCTCGTTGGTGGGGCTCAGCTCGCGCACCTGCTGCCGAATCACAGGCGTGAAAATTTCCGGAGCATAGCGCTGGAAATGAAAGCCGTACTGCGCCGTGCTGGGCGCATAGTGTTTGAGAACGGCCCGGCCGGCAGGGTCTTCCTTGTCGGGCCGCGGGGCGGCGGGGTGCAGCACGGCGCTTTGGTGGCTGAGGGCCACGCAAGGCACGTGGCGCAACTTGCAGGCCCAGCTGCTCACCGGCTCGAAGTCGCTGATGACCAGGTCGTAGTCTTCCACCGGCAGGTGCCGCACCTCGTGCAGGAACTTGGCCGAATTGAACTGCACAAACGTCTTCACGAAGTTGATGCCGCCCTTTTTGCCGAACACAAAGCCCATGCCCTGCGCCTTGTATTTCACCGCAAAGGGCAGCGGCAGGTCGGCGGGCGGGCCGCTCACCAGCACATCCAGCCGGTCGCAGCGGCTCTGCAGCAGGGGCACCACGTCGAGGGCGCGGCTGAGGTGGCCATTGCCGGTGCCCTGAATGGCGTAAAGTATGCGGGCCATCTAATGGAAATCTGAATTGAATTGCAAGAACGTCCTGCTTCGCCTGCGGTCAGCAGGACGTTCTTTCGTAATAGTAACTGCTTACGCCTTCATCTTAAACTCGGCTAATAATCCCTCCAGCAGCGCGGCCGGGTCGGCGTCGGCGAGTGCTTCGGCCGCATCGGCGGCTTCCGTTTCGGCCGTTTGCTGCATGGCCGGGTCGTCGTTATAATAGTAAAGCTGCCAGCCGGCTGCGGGCGTGTATTCCAAGGCCGTTAAATTCTCCACCCAATCGCCGGAATTCAGGTAAGTCACCTCCCCTTTTTCGGTGTTCAGGGTTTTGATTTCGGGCTGGTGAATGTGCCCGCAAGCCACATAGCGGTAGCCTTCGTCGGCGGCAATGGCGGCGGCCGTTGCCTCGAAGTTGCTCACGGCGGCCACGGCCGTTTTCACCCGCTCTTTCACCAGCTTGCTCAGGGCCACGCGGGGCCGGCCGCCTTTGGCCAGCACGTAGTTCACAAAGCGGTTTATCAATATCAGCAAGTCGTAGCCGTGGCCGCCGAGCTTGGCCAGCCAGCGCGAGTGCCGCATGGTCACGTCGAACACATCGCCGTGAAACAGCCAGGTGCGGCCGTGGGGCAGGTCGAGCACCAGCTTGTTTGCAAGGCGAAAATTGCCCAGCTTCAGGCCGGCGAATTTGCGCAGCAGCTCGTCGTGGTTGCCGGTCAGGTAGTGAATTTTGACGCCCTTGGCGGCCAAACCGGCCAGGTAGCGCACCGCCCGCATGTGGGCCGGCGGCCAGTAGTTTTTGCTAAACTGCCAAATGTCCACAATGTCGCCGTTGAGCACCAGCACCTGCGGCCGGATGCTTTTGAGGTAGCGCAGCAGCTCGGTGGCGTGGCAGCCGTAGGTGCCCAGGTGCACGTCGCTGATAACGGCCACCTGCACCCGGCGCTTGCGACGGGACCGGACGCGCAGGGCACTTATTTCGCTTTCGTTCAAGGCAATGGGCGCGCTCTTCACGCGGCAGCGGCTTGGGTGAACCGGCCGCCCCGCGCGGTCCCGGCACTGCGGCGCGGCCGGATGGCCGGTCCGCCGTGCCGCCCGGCCAGCACGCCCCCGCCCCCAAACGCCGACCGTAAACTCCCCAGCGTGTGCAGCCCAAACGCCGCCCACAGCGCCAACTGAAACAACTCGTAGACGAGCCAGCGCCCCAGGCGGCGCAGCCCCAAAATCAAGGTCGGGAAATACATGGCGGAAAAGGTTAGACCCAGTGAAAATCCTGCTTTCAAAGTTCAAGCTTTCCCATTATGGCTTGATTACGGTCGCATTACCCTTACGTCAAGTTGCGCCACCGCCATGCAGTCCAATTTCAGTACCCGGCACTTCCGTTACTTTGGGCCGTACCCCGTTACTTTGTCGGCCCGAATTTATTTTCTTTCCCGTCCCGTATAGCAAGCCCGCTACCTTCCCCAACATGCTTTTTCTGACCCGTCATTTTCTCGTGCTGGCCTTGCTGGGCCTGTGCGCCGGCACTGCCCTGGCCCAGCCCACCGGCAAAGCCGCCAAAGGCCGCAAGCGCTACACCTTCGCCCAAAGGGATTCGGAGTCGCCCTACGTGCAGAACGTAACCAAAAACACCGACGAAGAGCAGGATGTCGACGGCTCCTTCACTCGCCTCGGCTACCGTTCCTACGCCGACATGCTCACCGAAATCAGTGCCCTCAAGAAGCTGCACGACTGGGCCGACACCACCTACCAGCGCCGGGTAGCGGCCATTCCAGCGGGCGGTGCCTTGGTGGTCACCATTCACCGCCAGGGCCCTAAAAATGCTGATTTGGGCAACCTGACCCTTACCGTCACCGACAAAACCGGCAAGGAAATTTTCGCCCACACGCCGCCCCACGGCACCGGCCGTTTCTTCGGCCGCGACCTCTACCAGGCCAAAGCCGTCATTCCGTTCCCCAAAATGGAGCCTCAGGAGTTGAACGTAAGCATCCGCGACGCCAAGCTGTATCAGACGTTTGATTACACCCTGGCGCTGCCGGCGGCCACAGCGGAATAATTTCGATGGGCAGCTCATTGACCCCAGCGGGGCGGCACTCATCCGATGAATGGTCGCCCCGCTGGGGTTTTGTTTTTTGGAAGCGCCGGATTTCGCCGCCCGGCACCTATGCTCTTTATCCAAGCTGAAACTGCGTGAAGCGTACCTTTTTCCTCGTTTTCAGTGGCTTGCTGCTGGGGCTATGGGTGGCCCTGAGCTGGCCCACTTACCATTATCCCAACCCAGCAGCACTGCGCCGAAAAGCTCATTACCTGGAACGCATCATTCGGACGCCAGAAGCGGAAGCCTCGGAATTGACGGCGTTGGGGAATGCCGAATGGTCCCTGTTTTCGCTGTCGTATGCGGTGTATGCTTTCACGAACATGGCGCAGTTGGATAGTACCTTCCGGCCCGAAGCTGCGCATTACACCCAGCTGGCCATTGGCAAAATGCTGGCGGGCAGCGGTGCCAGGGCATTTCGCAACCCAAACGCGGCTATTGAAGCCGACTCGATAACCTCGGTGCTCTACCTCGGCCACCTCAACCTGATGCTGGGTTGCCACCGTCTGCTTGACTCCGCATCGCCTTACCGGGCCCTGCACGATTCTCTCTCCGCCACCCTGCACCGCCAGCTCGCCACCGCACCCAACCACTGCCTGGCATCTTACCCCGGCGGCGTGTGGATACCCGATAATACCGTGGCCCTGGCCTCGCTGCAACTCCACAGCGAACTGACTGGCAGTCCTTACCGGGCCTTTTGCCAGCAATGGGTTGCTTACGCTCGCCAGCACCTCACCGACCCCAAAACAGGCCTACTGCTCTCCAAGCCCGCCACCCGCCACCAGGAAGCGGAAGAACCGCGCGGCTCCCACCTGGGCTGGAGCATTTTCTTCCTTTGCCGCTTTGCCCCGGCCTACGCCGCCGAACAATACCAGCGCTACCAAGAGCAGTTCAGCACCAATTTCGGCGCCATTCGCCTCTACCACGAGCGGGCCGGCAGCTACGAAACCAGCGCAGGCGACGTCGACAGCGGCCCGCTGATTCTGGGCTACAGCATCCCAGCCAACGCTTTCGCCTTCGGCAACGCCGTGGCCCTGGGCGACTGGCGCAACGCCCAGCGCCTGCGCCGCGTCATCCGTTTCGGCAGCCGCGAGGTAGAAACGCCGGAGGAACTGCACTACCGCGTGCGTTTCGTGGATTTATCCGTCAGCCCGCTGGCGGAGGCACTGCTGCTCCACGCCGAGACGATGACGCCGTGGCACGGTGCTCCTACCGCCGCAGCCGCACCCACTGCACGGCAATAAAGGTCTTCGCATCGCGCAACGGCTCGGCTATTAGCGCCTCCCAGCTTAGCTCCACCATTTCGATGTGCTCGTGTTCTTCGGCCAGCCCGCCGCCAGCACCGGGGCGGTGGCTCACCTCGGCGTAGTACACGGTGATTTCCTCGGAGCTGGTGCCGGGCGAGGGCCAAATGCACACAATTTCTTCCAGCTTGTCGATTTCGTAGCCCAGCTCCTCGTGAATCTCGCGGCGCACGGCGGTTTCGGGGGCTTCGTCGCCGTCAATCATGCCGGCGGCAATTTCCAGAATTTCCGCTTCCGGGCCGATGCGGAACTGGCGGGTGAGGACGTATACCTGCCGGGCCGTGTCGTAAACCAGCGCGGCCACGGCCTTGCCGGGCGCAAACTGCTCGCGCTTGAGTTGGTGGTCGCCGTCCTGCACTATTAGCTGGTTGACTTTGTAGTGGCCGTTGAAAACGCGGCTGCGCTCGATAATCTGCATGAGGAGAAGCGGTGGGGTGAGAATTTCTGAAGCCAAAGAACGGTTGAACGGATATTTCCTACCTGTTGGCGGTGGTTGCCCTGCGTCAAACCAGGCTCCTATTTCGCGTTGATAATCTTTTGCAACGCATCTTCCAGGGGTTCGAAGCTGGTGATTTCGGTGACGTGCGGCAGTGGCCGGGCCACGCCCAACCGGTTGAGCCACACCGGGCGAATGCCAACCGCCAGCGCGCCCAGCACGTCGGCCTGCCAGTTATCGCCGACCAATACGGTTTCTTCGGCGCGGGCCTGCAGGCGCTCCAGGGCGACTTCGAAAATTCGCGGGCTGGGCTTGGGCACGCCCACTTCTTCGGACGTAACGAGGGCATCGACCAAGTCCGTCATTCCCAGAAAACGGAGTTTGTCTTCTTGCTCCGCCGTGCGGTTGTTGGTCACGACGCCGATGCGGTAGTGCGGTTTCAGGGCGTGCAGCAGCGCCACGGCACCGGCCACGGGCTGGCGCATCAGGGGGTAATGCGTGTGGTTGGCCCGCACAAAATCGTCGATTTCCGACGCGGTGGCGGCCGGCCAATACGGCGCCAGGAGGCGTTCGAAGCGCCGGCGCCGGGCCTCTTCGTAGGAGTAGCGCCCGGCCATCAGCAGGACATGATACTCCTCGAGCAACTCACTATAAAGCTGATAAAAAGACTCAAAATCAACCGTCTGAAAAAACGGCAGCGGCGCGGCACTGGTCCGCAGCGAGGCTCGGGCCGTGGCAATATGGTCGAATAAGGTGTCGTCCAAATCGAAAAGGACGGTGGTCAGCGGTGGCGTCGAGAGCGGTGGTATTTCGGAGTTCAGCGACATGATGCCCGGGTGTTTCTTTGCGCAAGAGCCGCAGCTGGCAAGCTCTTGCGCAAAGAAACGCCGGTTATTGCCTTGCGCCGGTGGCTTTCCGGTCTTTCCCTTGGCTGCGCGGGGCATGGCCGGCGGCCCGAAGCTGCTCGTATGCAATGCGTTGCAAAGCGGTAGCCTGCGTGGGCGTGATGCCGAGGGTGGCCGCTGCCTCTTCGGCCGGGCCCAGTTTGCGTGGGTCGCGGCTGGTGATTTCGCCGAACACGACGCAGGCGCTGAGGTAAGCGCCCCAGCGGCTGGGGTGGCGGTGGTCGGCTTCCCAGAGGTTCATTTTGTCGGGCTCGGGAGCGTAAGGATTGGGCATGGCCAGGCCCGCTTTGATGGCGCGCAGCCAGGCATCGCCGGCCGGGGCCACGCCGGCAAAATGGCCGTTCTGCTGCGCCAGGCCATAATACGCATGATGCAAGTCCTGGGTCATCGAGTCGAGTGGCAAGCCGGCGTAAGCAGAGTTAGGCGGGTAGTTTGACGACGCACCGGCCCAGGTTTCATAGAAGTACACCTGGGCGGCGGGGTTGGCCGCGTGGATGGCCTGCTCGAGTTTGGTGGCGTATTCCCGAAACCGTTCAGGCTGCCCGCCGCGGCGGCTGGGCAGCGGCCCGGTGCTCAGGTCGTGCATGATGACCTTGTTCCAGCGCGGCTGCCGGATGATGGCCAAGGCGCTGTCGTAGTGGAACTTCAGGGTTTGCCCGCTGATGGCTTCGATGTGCACTTCGTAGTTCAGGCCGGCTTCGTCGGTCAGCTTTTTGAAGATGCCGGGCACGCCGCCCCAGGGCCCGGGCTCGTTCACGTACATGCGGCGGCGCTGCCCCTGGCGGTCGGGCGTGAAGTTCTCGTCGGTAATGGCGGCCGCGTTGTAGTTGAGCATCGGCGGCTTGGCGCCGTGGAAATAGCTGTTGCCCACGAACAGCATGACCACCGGTTTCTTCGGCGGCTTGGCGGCGGGCGCGGCGGTCAGCTTCATCGCAAAAGCCAGCAGAAGCAGGGGGCAGAAGTAGCGCATGGAAGGGGTTCGGGAGAAGCCAAGAGGCGAATTTTTGGCTAATACTAGGGCTGAAAATCCAGATACTTGTCGAAAAACGGCAGCACGTGCTGGAACATTCGCCCGTCGTGCCCCATGATGCGGCTGCCGTGCGTGCCTTCGTATTCCTCGGCCGTGTGGGGAATGCCAAAAGCCGCGAGCCACTGGCTGAACGTGCGGCAGGTGGGCGGAATGTGGCGCACCTCGTCCTGCGCGCCCCAGTCAAAGGCCAGGGCCCGCAGCTGGCGCAGGGCGGCGGTATGGGTGGGCAGCAGGTAGGTGGGCGTGCCCGCCACCCAGCGCGCCAGCGCGGCATCGCGCCGGGCCAGGCTGTCGGCGCCCAGCGAGCCGGGCAGGTCAGCCCCAAACGGCTGCGCTTTCGGGTTCGCCGAAAAGGCGCGCGCGACCGCCACCGTGGACTGCGCCGGGTGGCTGCTTTGCAAGCCGGCCGGGCCGGTGGCGCGCAGGGCCGTGGGCAGCCCCGGCCCGGGCAGGTAGCTGGGGTGCGGCCCCGCCAGGGCCGGGCTCAGCGCGTAGGCGGCGGCCCAGTTGCCGGGGTATTGCAGGGCCAGCCGCAGCGTGCCCCCGCCGCCCATGGAGTGGCCGGCCAGGCCCCGGCTGCCGGGCCGGGCCAGCGTCCGGAACTGCCCGTCGATGAACGTCACCAGCTCGTGCGCCGTGAAGTCGGCCCAGGGCCCGTTGGTGGCCGAGTTGACGTACCAGCTGCCGCCAAAGCGCGTCTGCTCATTCGGCACCACCACGATTAGGGGTCGGATTTGCTTCTCGGCAATGGCCTGGTCGAGCAGGGCTTTCATGCCGTCTTGGTTGAAAATCAGGCTGTCATTCCACGTGAAGCCGTGCAGGTAGTACAGCACCGGGTAGCGCTGCCGGGGGGCGGCGTCGTAGCCGGCGGGCAGGTACACGCTCACCCGGCGGCGCGGGTTTTCGCCGCCGGGGTTGCCGCGCAGCAGCTTGGAATCGAGGTAGGTGACGACGACACGGCTGGCGGGCGGTGGGGCAGTCTGGGCCGTGAGCTGGCGACTGCCGGGCAGCAGCACCAGCAGGAGCAGCAGGTTTTTCATGCTTGGATTCGGGTTTCAATCCGGAAAATGCCAGAACGTCATGCTGAGCGTAGTCGAAGCATCTCTACCGCTTCGTGGCCTGGCACTCACCAAACCATGCCGCGAAGATTTCCGGCTTCAATCGTTGCAGCGAATGAATTAGTGCCTCGGTAGAGATGCTTGCCTACGGCGACCTACGGTTCGGCTACGCTCAGCATGACGTTCTTCTTCCTCTTTTCCAATTCAATTTTCCTATCTCACTTCTTCAACTCCGCCTTTAGCGCGGCAATGACATCCGGGTTCGGCAGGCAGTTTTTGAACCGAATATTCTCCAGAATCTGCGGCAGCTCGGCGGCGCTTTTCACATCGACCAGGTAGGGCGGCTTGATGCGCAGCAGGGCGGCAATGGGCTTGTCGTTGAAGCGCTTGTAGGTCCACTGGCACCAGCCGATGCCGGCGCTGTTGAGGTTGCGAGCGGCTTCGCCCATCCACACGGGCGTGTTTTCGCCGGTTTCGCCCACCCACACCGGCACGTTCTGGGTTTCGCGGAAGCGCAGCAGGTTGCCGATGGTGCCGAGCTGGTTGGCGTCGGGGTTGCTGGCATCGGGCGCGTTGCTGAGCGGGTACTTGGCCATGTTGTAGCGGTGGGCGTTGTACACCAGGTTTTCGGGGTGCGTGAAGGTCCGGCGCTCGATGGCGTTGTAGTTGTTGCCGTAGCCGTTGCCTTCGAGCAGCAGCAGGTGCTGGTCGCCGGTGGCGCGCACCGTGTTGATGAGCCGCTCCAGCATGGCCTGGATGGGCGGGTTGTCGCCGGGCACGTGGTTGGGCTCGTTCACGAGGTCGTACATCGCAATGCGGCTGTCGTTCTTGTAGCGCCGCGCCAGCACAGCCCACAGCCCGTTGGTGATGTCCTGGTACACGGGCTCCTTCCAGAAGTCGAGCGGCTGCAAGGCATCGGAAATGTTGGAATCGGTGCCCTGGGCGCCGGGCGCGGCGTGTAGGTCGAGCACCACGTACATCTTGTTGGCCGCGCACCAGGCCAGGGTCTTGTCAATGATGCGAATAGCTTCCAGTTTTTGCGGCTCCCGAAACAGCTCGCCTTTTTGCTGCCATTCTTTCAGCTTCGCCACATAATCAGCATACGGCACCGTGCCCCGGATGACGCCGTTGCGCACCGCCCGCTGCTTCTCGGTCAGAAACAGGTCGTAGTGCAGCGGCAGCCGGATGCAGTTAAACCCCTGCTGGGCAATGAAGTCGATGTCGGTTTTGGTGATGAAGTTGTCGCGGTACTGCTGGTAGAACTTCTCCACGGCCGCGTCGGTCAGGCCCGCGCCGTACAGCACCTTTTTCACCGAGCCCTGGGTGCCGCCGTAGCCGGGCTTCATCATGTAGCCTTCCTGCAACAGCCAGCCGCCCAGGTTCATGCCTTGCAGCAGCACTTCGTGGTTTTGCGCATCCACGATTTTGGGCCCGTCGGCGTGGAGAAACGGCGTTTGGGCTTGCGTGGCGAGGGAAAGCAGGACGAGGAAAGCGGCGGGCAGAAGCTTCATGCGCGGGTGGGATGGGAAAAACAGGGATTTGCAGCGCTTGACTAACCTCACCCCCGGCCCCTCTCCCGCGGAGAGGGGAGCCACGGCGGCGCGACCGTCTGCCATCGTCAGGCTCCCCTCTCCGCGGGAGAGGGGCCGAGGGTGAGGTTGCCCGTTTAGTCAATCACGTAGGTAGCAATGGAATGCGCCGGGCTGGTGGTGGCCGCCGCCTGCCCTTTTATCCAGAGCTGAAACTCCTGGGGCTTGTCGCCGCTGTTCATCACCACCACGGCCACCTTGCCGTCGGGGTTGCGGAAGGCGGTGGCCTGCAGCCAGCCGCGGGTGCTGGTGCTGGACACGCGCTTGGCGCCGGGCCGGATGAACTTGGAAAAATGGCCGATATAATAATAAGCGTTGGTGTAGATGAGCTTGCCGGTTTTAGTATCGGCAATGATGGGGGCGAAACAGAAGTTGCCCACGTGGTTGGGGCCGCCGGTTTCGTCCAGCAGGATGTTCCAGTCGGTCCAGCCCACGGTGCCGGCGTTGAAATCGTTAATCATGGAGTTGCCGTAGCGCTCGCCCAGCCGCCACTCGTTCACCTGGTCGAATCTGAATTTCTCCACGCAGCCTTCCGTAAAAATCAGGTTGGTGTTGGGGTAGGCCTCGTGGGTGCGGCGCACGTTGTCGAAGAGCATGGGGCTGCCGGTCCAGGTTTCGTACCAGTGGTAGCCGATGCCCCACACGTACTTGGCGGCGTCGGGGTCGTCGAGCACGGTGCTGGCGCGCTGGTACACCAGGTCGCGGTTGTGGTCCCAGGCAATGAGCTTCTTCGTGCCCAGGCCGCCCTTGGCCAGCGTCGGGCCGAGGAAGTTTTTGATGAAATCCCGCTCCTCCTCGCCGGTGTACAGGCACGACTCCCATTTTTGGGTGGCCATGGCCTCGTTCTGCACCGAGAGGCCCCAGATGGGCAGGCCCAGCTGCTCGTAGGTCTTGATGAACTTCACGTAATGGTCGGCCCAGGCCTGGCGGTATTTTGGCAGCAAGTGGCCCCCGTGCAGCCGGTCGTGGTTGTCCTTCATCCAGGCGGGCGGGCTCCAGGGGCTCACAAACAGGGGCAGCCTGCCGCCCGCCGCCGCCGTGGCCTGCTTGATGAGCGGAATGCGAAACTGCTCGTCGTGCTTCACGCTGAACGTCTTGAGGGCCGCGTCGTTATCGGCCACGTAATCGTAGCTGCCACTCGAAAAATCGGAGCTGGCAATGCTGGTCCGGGCCAGCGTGTAGCCGATGCCGTCGGTCGGGCTGTAGTAGGCCTTCAAGAATTCCTGCTGCTGCGCCTTGGGCAGCTTGGCAAAGGTTTCGGCCGAAGCGTCGGTTATCGCCCCGCCGATGCCGAGCATGGTCTGGAAGGTTTTGGAGGGGTCCACGAACACGCACACCTGGGTTTCGAGGGGCTGCGCCGACGGCTGAAACGACAACGCGGCGCCGGCCGTCAGGTGCTGCCCGGTGCCCTGGGCGGTGGTGTACACCCGCGCGCTTTTGCCCGCGGCCGAATACCCGACCGGCTCGGCCAGCGCGGCGGCCATTTGGGCGCTGGCCGCCACCGGCGCGAGGGCCGTGAGCAGCAGCGCGGGCAGCGTATTGGAGAAGGACAGCATGATAAGTTCTTAAATAAAAGCGTGGGATAGAAGAAAAATCGTGGAATCAGAGCCGAAAAGCCTGGTTGGGAAAGGCCGCATCCTCATAAGGCGCGGGCAGCGGCCGGGCCCGGCTCACCGAGTCGAACACCATGGCCTGGGGGCGCTTCGGCTCGTAGGCGGGCCACGCCGGGCCCGGCGCGCCCCCCGCGATGAAGCGCACCCAGCGCCCGTGCATTTGGCGGGCCAGTGCCCGGCTCGCAGGCGAGCGCGCCGCCTTGGGCCCCAGCGTGTTCCATACGTAGCCCAACTCCTGGGCGTGCACCGGCCCGTTGCCGCCGGGCGTCCGGTAGTCGAACCGATACAGCCACACCGCGTGGCCGGCCTGGGCCAGCGCGCCCGCCAGCCGGTACGAGGCCAGCCGGTAGAGGTAGTCGGTGGTGATGCGCAGCCAGGCCTGGTCGGCGGGCTGGGTGCGCTGCGCCTGCTCGTAGGCGCGCCACACCCGGTCGCCGTTGGCGCCGAAAAGCTCGGTGAGCACACCCGGGTTGGGCGTTTTCAACGCGGGCCAGAAGCCCATGAACAGGCCGGCTTCGTCGCGGTTGGTGCCAACCAGGGCGCGCACACTGGGCCGGCCGGGGCGGGCCAGGTGCGCCAAGGGGGCTTCGGGAATGGTGCTGCCATCGAGCACGGGGCCAAACAGCTGCAGCCCCCCAGGCCCGGCCGCCAGCTGCTGCTGGGCCCGGATGATGTCGGCGGCGGGCAGCGTGAGCAGCTGCGCGGCCTGGTCGGGGCGCAGGCCCAGGGCGGCCAGCAGCCGCGCCGTCACGGTGGCGGCGGTGGCGGTGTCGCGCACGGCCTGCGTGCCGCCGCTTTCCAGAATCACCTGCTGAAACAGGCCGTCGGCGGCGGGCGCGGCCAGCACGGCGCTCACCAGCTTGGCCCCGGCCGACTCGCCCATCACCGTCACGCGGCCGGGGTCGCCACCGAAGGCGGCAATGTTGTGGTGCACCCAGCGCAGGGCCGCCACCACGTCGAGCAGGCCCGCGTTGCCGGCCGGCCGGTAGGCAGCCCCCACCTGGCGGCCCAGCTGCAAAAAGCCGAACGCGCCCAGCCGGTAGTTGAGACTCACGGCCACCATGCTGTCGCGGCGCGCAAAATTCTGACCCGGAAAGTCATCGCCCGAGCCGCCCGTGAAGCCGCCGCCGTGCACCCACACCACCACCGCCTTGGGCCGGGCGGCGCGCAGCGAGGGCGTCCACACGTTCAGCGTCAGGCAGTTTTCATCGCCTTGGGGTCCGGCGTTGCCGCCCTGCGGCGCGCGCGGCCCAAAACGGGTGGCCGGCCGCACACCGGCCCAGGGGCGCAGGGGCTGCGGTGGGCGGAAGCGCATCTCCCCTACCGGCGCCTCGGCATACGCTATGCCTTTGAATACCAGCACACCCGAAGTATCGCGCGCGCCTTGCACCCGCCCGGCCTGCGTCTGGCCGATGGGGCCCGCGGCGGGTTGCGCAACAGCGAGGGCGGGAACGAGGCCCGCCAGGGCCGTCGCAAGCAGCCAGGGCCGCCCGTAAGTCTGTGGCCTGGCCAAAGCAGCCCCGCCTACCATACGTAAGTTGCTACCGAGCCGCCGTAGAGCGAAGTGTTGACCACCTTGCCTTTGTATTGAATATTAAAGTTTTGCAGGGTAGCTCCGCTGTTCAGAACCACCAGCACCCGCTTGCCGCTGGGGGTTTTGTAGGCTACGTTGGGCAGGTTGGTGGGCGTGTTGGTGGCCACGCGCACCGAGCCGGGGCGCACAAACTTGCTGCTGTGGGCCACCGTGTAGTAGGCTACGTTGCGCGTCACGGTATTGCCCGCAATGGTGACCGCGCCCAGGCACTGCGAGCAGCCGCCGTTGGTGTGCGGCCCATAGTTCTGGTCGCTGGCCAGGTTCCATTCCAGCACGTTGCGGCTCCAGTTGCGGGGCGCCCCGATTTCGAGGTTATTGACGTGGTAGCTCAGGTCGCTGCCGAAGGACGTGGTGCCGGGCGCCTGCACCCACTGCTCGGTGAAGTACACATTCTTCGTCGGAAACTGGTTGTGAATCCCATCCAGCGAACCGATGACGCCCCCGTAGAGGTGGAAAGCCGAACCGTCGATGAAGGGGCTGGCGGCGGCATCGCTGAGCACGGAGGTCACGAAGTTGAGGCCGGCCTGGTCGGGGTTGTGGTCGTAGGCAATGATTTTCGTGGCCAGGTTTGCGGCCCGGAAGGCCGGCCCCACGTTGTTCTTGATGAAGGCGGCTTGCTCGGCGGCAGTCATCACCATGCTGGGGTTGTTGTTGGGGTTCAGCGGCTCGTTTTGCAGCGTCACGGCGTCGATGGGAATGCCGGCGGCTTGCATTCCCTGCACGTATTTCACGAAATACCGGGCGTAGGCATCGTAATACTGCGGCAGCAGGCTGCCCCCAACGGGGCTGTTGTTCGACTTCATCCACGACGGCGCCGTCCAAGGCGAGCCCAGGATTTTAACAGCCGGGTTTACCGCCAGAATTTCCCGCAGCACCGGAATGAAATAGGCCTGCTCGGGGGCCAGGCTAAAATTGGCCAGGCCGGGGTCGGGCGTGCCGGCGTCGTCGTAGGTATATACCTGGCTGCTCAGGTCCGATGCTCCGATGCTGATGCGCAAGTAGCTCACGCCCACATAAGTGCTGTCCGTCGCAAACAGCTCGCGGATGAGCGCCGCCCGGCTGCTGGCCGACATCAGGCTCAGCACGTAGGCGCTGCCCCCGGTGAGGGTGAAGCCGAAGCCGTCCATGGTTTGGAAGGTCTGGGTGGTGTCGACCACAATGGTGGGGTCCGAGTTGGTGTTGGCTCCAAAAACCAGGCTGACTTTGGGCCGGTAAAACAGGGTTGTCTTATCCGGAGTGGTCAACCACTCAACTACCTGCGACGGGGCCGTCGTGCTGGGCGTGGTGGGGGTGCTGGGCTGGGTGGCCGGTTCCGCGTCTTTCTTGCAGCCCCCCAGCAGCAGCGCCAGAAACAAAGCGGCCAAGTAGGGAAAGCGGGTGGGAACGTTCATTGGGAGGAAGGAGGAATTGGAACGTTGAGACGTCATGCCGAGAATTGCGAGGCCGGCCTGCCGGGCGTAGCCGAGGCAGGCCGGCCTTTTAGGTCACAGTCGTACATGTACATGCTACCACACGTAGGTAGCCACCGCACCGGCTGGCAGCGTGGCGGGCGCGGAGCGGCCCTGGTAGCGCAGGCTAAAGGTTTGGGGCGTGGCCTGGTCGTTGAGCACCAGCAACACGTGGCCGCCGGTGGGCGTGCGGTAGGCCACGTTGGGCAGGCCGGCCACCGCGCTGGAGGCCACGCGCACCGAGCCGGGGCGCACAAACTTGCTGCTGTGGGCCACCGTGTAGTAGGCCACGTGGCGGCTCACCGTGTCGTGGGCCAGCGTGATGGCGCCGAGGCACTCTTTGCAGCCGCCGGGCGTGTGCGGGTTCTGGTGCGGGTCGGCGGCCAGGTTCCACTCCAGCACGTTGCGGCTCCAGTTGCGGGGCGCGCCCACAAACAGGTTCTTGACGTGCCAGCCCAGGTTGCCGGCAAACGGGCTGCGCGCGCCCACCCACTCCTCGGTGAAGTAGACGTTTTTCTGCGGGTACGCGTCGTGCACCTTGCTCAGGGCCTCAATGGGGCCGGCGTAGAGGTGGAAGGCCGAGCCGTCGACGTACGGGTTGGCGGTGGCATCGCCGAGCACCGTGAGCGGGTATTCCGGCTTGTCGGCGTTGTGGTCGTAGCAAATGATTTTGGTGTCCAGCTTCGCCGCCTTGAACGCCGGCCCCAGGTGCTTGCCAATGAACTCGGCCTGTTGCTCGGCCAGCATCAGCAGGCTGGGGTTGTTGCCGGGGTGCAGCGGCTCGTTCTGCACCGTAACGGCGTCGAGGCGGATGCCGGCTTTCTTCATCCCTTGCAGGTATTTCACAAAGTACTGGGCATAAGCCGGGTAAAATTCCGGCTTGAGCGAGCCGCCTTTGGTGGCGCCGTTGGTTTTCATCCAGGTCGGCGGGCTCCAGGGCGAGCCCAGGAGCTTGAGGCCGGGGTTGATGGCCAGAATTTCCTTCAGCACCGGAATGAGGTGCTTTTCGTCCTCGGCAAGGCTGAACTTGGCCAGCGCGGGGTCGGTCTGGTCGGCGGGCAGGTCGTCGTAGCTGAAAACCTGGGCATCGAGGTCAGAAGCCCCAATGCTCAGGCGTAAGTAGCTCACCCCGATGCCTTGCGCGTCGGTGCCAAACAGCTCCCGCAGCAGGGCCGTGCGCCGGGCCGGGCTCATGGCGTGCAGCAGCTCGGCGCTGCCGCCGGTGAGGCAGTAGCCAAAGCCGTCGATGGGCTGGAAGCGCTGGCTGTCGTCAACCTCAATCACGGTGCCGGTGGCCGCTGCGGGCGCAAAGGCCAAAGCGCCCGGCTGCCTTTGCAACAGCTGGGTTTGGTCGGGCGTGGTCATCCAGCAGGCGATGCCGGCGGTTTTGGTTGGGGTTTTGGGCGCGCCTTTGCGGGCCTGGCCGTGGCCGGGCAGCAGCGCGAGTGTGAGCAGGGCCGCCGTGCCCCAGCGGAATATCGAAACCGGATTCATGCGCTTGGTAAAAAATGCGGCTGGCGAACTTTTGCCGGGCCCGCCAGCCGCATTACGTTCAACTGAATAAATAATTTAGCGCGGTGTCGGGGTTGGTGTAGAGTAGCGCGAACGTTGTCGTTCGCGTCCCCGCGCCGCGAGCTCGTTCTGGCACGCGAACGACAACGTTCGCGCTACTGACCGCACGTACACTCACTTCGAAACGGCTCTAACTGGCCGATAGCATGTCGCTCCGAGGCAAAAGCAGAAAACTGTTCCCACCATTCGCCCGCTTCCGCCCCGAAACGACAGCTAAGGTTAGTACCCAGGGTTCTGTTTGAGCTGGGTGTTGGTGTTGATTTCGGCCTGCGGAATGGGGAACACCAGGTAGTTTTGGTCGCGGCTGCCGCGCTTGGTGTTGATAAGGTCCAGGGCCGTGATGGTGTGCGTGGCGCTGGCATCGGCCAGGGTGTGGCGGGCGTAGCGCACCAGGTCCCACCACCGCTCGCCCTCGAAGGCAAATTCCAGGCGGCGCTGGCGCTCAATCTCGGCGCGCAGGGTTTGCTTGGTAGCGGCCTGCGCCGAGCTCAGCGTGAGGGCGGCCAGGCCGGCCCGCTGGCGCACCAGGTTCAGTTTGGCCAGCACATCGGTCGAGGGCCCGGTTTGCTCGTTCACGGCTTCGGCGTAGCTCAGCAGCACCTCGGCGTAGCGCAGCACGTAGCAGTTGTCCACGGAGTTGAAGCCGTTGCCGATGCTGGTCCACTTGTACACGAAAGGCCCCCGGTCGTTGGCATTGGCCCCGGAAACCCCGATGTTTTTGGCATCGATGTAGCTCACGTGGTCGCGGCCAATCAGCAGGTTGGAGCTGTTGCGTACCAGTGCGTTAAAAGCCCAGCGCCGGTCGTTCACGGTATCGGCAAAAGCAATCAGCTCGGCCGTGGGGATGTTGAACTTGGCATAGGAATAAGTGGCCACGGGCAGCGGCAATACTTCGTCGGCAATCAGGTTGCCCCCGTCGGCCGAGCCGGCATACTGAATTTCAAACAGCGACTCGGCCCCCTTGTTCTCGGCGGGAAACAGCGACTTGAAGGTGGCGTTCAGGGCAATATTGTTGGCAATTACCTTGTTGGCGGCCGTCTGGGCCGCTGCCCAGTTGCGCTGGGTGAGCTGCACGCGGGCCAGCAGGGCATTGGCGGCGTTGCGGCTGGCCCGGTTCGGGTTGGAGGCGGGCATCTGAATGGCGGCCCGCTGCAGGTCGGCCACTACCTGGTTGTACACGTCGGCGGCGGCCGTGCGGGGCAGGTTTATTTCGGACGGCTGGCTGGTTTCGGTGGGTTGCAGGCGCAGGGGCACGTCGCCGTAGGCCCGCACCAGGTTGAAGTAGCACAGCGCCCGCACAAAGCGGGCCTCGCCCTGAATCTGGCTGCGGCGGGTCGTGTCCATCGTCACGTTGGGCACGTACTTGAGCACCACGTTGGCCCGGTTGATGCCCAGGTAGCACTGCCGGAACAGGTTGCTCACCTGCGAGGTGCCGGGCGTCCAGGCAATGGTGCGGAGCGCGTTCACGTCGCCGTTGGCGCTGGTGCAGTTGTCGGTCGGCATCTCGCCAATAGTGTAGTAGTCCTGGCCGTAAAGGCCGGCGCCTTGCAGGGCATCGTAGACGGCCGTGATACTGGCTTCGGCGTCATCCGGCGAGCCAAAGAAGTTGGTGTTCGTGATGCTGGTCAGGGGGTCTTTCTGCAGGAAGTCACAGCCGGCCAGCATCAGCAGGCCGCCCATCGACAGGATAAATAGCTTTTTCATTGGGAATTCAAGTCAGGAGCGAAAGATTAGAAAGTGGCGTTGAGCCCAACCGTGTAGGTGCGGGCCTGCGGATACACACCGAAGTCGCGGCCCACCGAGGTGTTCGAGAGCGGGTCGGCGTTCAACTCCGGGTCGTAGCCCGAGTACTTGGTCCAGGTCACGAGGTTGTAGCCCGTACCGTAGATGCGCAGGTTCTTGAGGGCCGCGTGTTTCGAGATGCTGGCCGGAATGGTGTAAGCCAGCGTCAGGTTCTTGAGGCGCACGTAGGAGCCGTCTTCCACGAAGCGCGTCGAAAAGCGGTTGTTGCCGTTGGGGTCGCCAAACACCGGGCGCGGAATGTCGGTGTTCGTGTTGGTGGGCGTCCAGTGGTTGAGCACGGCCGTGCTCTGGTTCAGGGCCGTGGTCTGGCCTTCCGTCACGGTACGGTTCTGGTTGTAGATGTCGTTGCCCACCGAGCTCTGGAAGAACACGCTCATTTCCAGCCCCTTAAAGGTGAAGTTGTTGGTAAAGCCCAGATACGCTTTGGGGTTGGGGTTGCCGATTACCACCCGGTCGCTGGCATTAATGACGCCGTTGCCGTCGACGTCCTCGAAGCGGATATCGCCGGCCTTGGGCGACAAGCTGTTCTGCTTGGGCAGGTTCTGGCCTTCGGCGTCCGACTGCACAATGCCCACCACCCGGTAGCCGTAGAACGCGCCCAGCGGCGAACCGGGTTGCACGATGTTATCGCCGACAATGGTGCGGGGAATCGGCTGGTTATTGGCGTCGACCGTGGTGCCCAGGTCCAGCACCTTGTTGCGGTTGAACGTCACGTTGAAGTTCGACGTCCAGCCGAAACCGTCGGTTTCCGGCGTCACGTTGGTGGTGACAAGGCCAATCTCTACGCCCTTGTTCTCAATAGAGCCCACGTTCTGAATCACGCTCAGCGTGCCGGCACCTGTGCTCTGCGGAATGGGCACTTGCGTAAGCAGGTCCGAAGTGTGCTTGTTGTACACGTCCAGCGTGAGGTTGATGCGGTTGTTGGCCAGGCCCACGTCGAGGCCGGCGTTGTACTGGCGAGTGGTTTCCCAGCGCACGTCGTTGCCAATCACGCTGCTCGAAATGCCGCCCAGAATGGCCGAGCCGCTGCCCTGGTAGTTGTAACCCAGTGCGTAAGTCGAGAAGCGGCTGTACGTATTAATTTCCGAGTTGCCGTTGGCGCCGAAGCTCAACCGCAGTTTCAAATCCGACACCACGTTCTGAATAGGGAAGAAACTCTCCTTCGAGATGCGCCAGCCCAGCGAAGCCGCCGGAAAGTAGCCGAAGCGGTTTTTACCACTGAAGCGGCTGGCGGCGTCGGTGCGGAAGCTGACGGTGGCCAGGTACCGCTCGTCGTAGTTATAGATGGCACGGCCGAAATAGCTCAACAGCGCCCATTGCTCTTCGAAGCTGTAGGGAATGCCGTTGGCCGTGGCGCCGGCACTGAGGTAAGGCACCGAGTTGGAGGGGAAGCCTTTGGTGCTGCCGCCGTTCGTAACCCGGTCGTAGCTCTGCATCGACTCGCCGCCCAGCAGCGTGAGGTGGTGCCGGTCGCCGAGGGTGCGGTTATACGTCAGCGTATTCTCGTTAATCCAAGTCAGCTGAAACGAGTTGCCCACACTGGCCGAGCCCCGCGTCGAGGGGTCGGCGGCCGACGTGCCGGGGTAATTTCGGCTGTAGAACGAGTTGCCGTTCTCGCCTCGGTAGTCGATGCCAAACGTGGAGCGCAACGTCAGGTCCTTTAGAATGTCCAGCTCACCGTACAGGTTATTCTGGAGCTGGTACACCACGGCTTGGTTGCTGGTTTCGAGCAGGTTGCCCACCGGGTTGTCGCTCAGCGTGAAGGGGTTGGTGCCGTACGTCACGCCGTCGGGGTTTTTCACCGGCACGGTCGGAATCTGCGTCAGAGCGCCCAGTACCGTGCCCGAGTTGCCCAGCGCCGACTCCGAGCGCACCGTACCGTTGGTGTGGCTGCGGCTGGCGTTGAGGCTGGTGCCAATCCGCAGTCGGTCGTTGATGTGCTGGTCGACGTTGATTTTGAAGTTGTAGCGGTCAAACCCCGAGTTGATGTTGATGCCGTCCTGCTTGAAATAGCCGCCGCCCAGGTAATAGCGGGTTTTCTCGGTGCCGCCGGAGGCATTCAGCTGGTAGTTCTGCTGGTTGGCGGACCGAAAAATGGCGTCCTGCCAGTCGGTGTCGTAGGGCGGCAGGTTGTTAAGGTCGGGGTAGCCGGGCGCCTGGCCGGCATTGGTCCGAATCTCGTTGTATTCCTGGGCAAACTGCCGGGCATTGAGCACGTCCAGCTTCTTGCGCAGGGACTGGCGGCCGAAGTAAGCGTTCAGGCTTAGCTGGGACTGGCCCACTTTGCCGCGCTTGGTGGTAATCACCACCACGCCATTGGCTGCCCGCAGCCCGTAAATGGCCGCCGCCGCCCCATCCTTCAGCACGTCGATGCGCTCAATATCGTTGGGGTCAATGGTAGAGAGCGGGTTGAGGCGCTGGTTGTTGTTGTTGATTTCCTGGTTATAAGTCGGCAGAATTGGAATGCCGTCAATCACGTACAGCGGCGAGCCGTTTAGGCTGACGGAGGCACTGCCCCGCACCCGTACGCTAAAGGCCGCGCCGGGCGCACCCGAGCTACTGGTCACTTGAATGCCGGGCGCCTGTCCCTGCAAAGCTTGGTCGAAGCTAGCCACGGGCTGGCGAGTCAGCGCCGCCCCGCTCACCGACGACACGGCCGTGGTCAGGTCCTGCTTGGCTTGGGTGCCGTAGCCCACCACTACTACTTCTTTCAACGACTGCTGGTCGTCGGCCAGTTTGATGTTGAAAGTGGTGGTGGTGCCCACAACCACTTCCTGCCGCACAAAACCCACCGAGCTAAATACCAGGGTGCTGCCCTCGGGCACGGTCAGCGAGAAGCCCCCGTTGACATCGGTGGAGGTACCGGTGGTGCTGCCTTTCACGAGCACCGTCACGCCGGGCAAGCCCTCACCGGCAGCGTTTGTGACGCGGCCCGTAACGGGAATGTCGCGCCGGGCCGTTTTTTGGGGAACCAGGCGCAAGCCTGCTGCCGCCTGCGCGGCTCCGAAACCGGTGAGCAAGGTGCCACTCAGCGCAGACGTGAGCAGCACCTTCCGGAAGGGCCCAGGGCCCGGTAAGAATGGTAAAGGAGTTGACATGGATTGGTGTGAGTTGGGTGGGAAGTAAAGAAATTAGGTTGGTGAATGGGCGGCAAAACGGGCTGCCCGCCCCGTCAGGGCGCGGGTAAGGAGTCGGCTGGCGTTGCCGCCGCACTACGGCCCAGGTGGTCGGAAAAGCGTATATGAGCCCGCGCGGCCGCGCTTGCCTCCCGCAGGCAGTGGGCGGGGGCGTGCCCTGCCAGCAGGCCCGTGCGCAGGCCCCCCCGCAAAGCATTGCTGCGGCCAATGCCGGGCAGCACGGTGTGAGCCGCGCCGGGGCACCGCAACAACGTGTTCATCACGCCCGTGAGGTGCGCAGGGCTTGGCTGAATGAGCTGGGTGGCCAGGCCCTGGTGCGCACCAAAGGCCAGCGGCTCGCGGCCCGGTTCGCCGTTGCCCACCCGGCGGGTGCGCTGCACGGGCGGGCCCGGCCGGTGCAGGTACAGCGCGGCACTAAGAGGCGCGCCGCCCGGCTGGCGGCCGGTGGGCAGCACGTCCCAGAGCATTTCTCCGATGCAAACGATTGGGGCCGGCAAGGTCATATTTGCAGAAGCTTTCCACAAATGTCACCGCCTCAAATCCACATCACTATCTCAATTGTATCAATCTTCGTTCAGCAAACAGATTCCGAATATACAATTTGATTATCAACAGTTTAAATAAAATAAAAAGGATTACCCCTACCGGATGAGTGTAGCTTTTAGCACACGATTCAAGAAAATATTTCAGTGCGCCGACGAAGCGTGCAGGGTCCGAAACTTCGATGGCGTGAGCTGGTAGCGGGTGCGGAAGCTGGCCGTGAAGTACGAGGGCGAAGAGAAGCCCAGCTCGTAGGCAATTTCGGCAATCGTGAGGGTGTCGTCGAGCAGCAGCTCGCGGGCCTTGGTGAGGCGCAGGCTCTGGATGAAGTCGGTGACGCCGGTGTTCAGCACGGCCTTTACTTTGCGGTAGAGCTGCATGCGCGACACGCCCAGGCTGCGGGCCACGTCTTCCACGCTCAGGTCGGTTTTGGTCAGGTTGGCTTCCACAATGGCGGTGAGGTCGGCCAGGAATTTCTGGTCGGCCAGGGTGGTGGCGCCCGTCGTGTCCACGCTCAGCTCGCGGCGAAAGTGCTCGCGCTGGCGGGCCCGGTTGGCGAGAAGTGTGCGCACACTCTCCAGCAAAAACGTCGGGTTGAACGGCTTGGTCAGGTACAGGTCGGCGCCGGCCTGCACGCCTTCCACCTGCTGGTCGGGCGCCCCGCGGGCCGTGAGCATAATCACCGGAATGTGCGAGGTGCGCCAGTCGGCGCGCAGCTGGGCCACCACTTGCAGGCCGTTCAGGCCGGGCATCATCACGTCGCACACTATCAGGTCGGGGATGAGGTCGGTGGCCATGGTGAAGCCGGAATGGCCGTCGGTGGCGCTCTGCACCCGGTAGGCCGCCCCCAGCTTGCGCACCAGAAAGTCGTTCACCTCCTGGTTGTCCTCAATCACCAGCACCAGGGTTTCGCTGGCAGCTTCGGCCGGGAGCACATCGGCCACAGCCTCCACAGCCAGCGGCTCGGGCTCGTCCAGCGAGAAAACCACGGGCCGGAACAGCTCGTCGGCGCGCAGGGCCTCGGGCAGCTCGCGGGGCAGCCGCACGGTGAACGTGCTGCCCTTGCCCGGCTGGCTGCTGAACGAAAGCTGGCCCTGGTGCAAGCGCACCAGGCCCTGCGCCAGCGCCAGGCCCATGCCCGACCCCTTGGCCACCGCGCCCTGGTCGCCCTGGTAAAACCACTCAAATATGTGCCCCCGGTCCTGCTCGCTGATGCCCAGGCCGGTATCGGCCACGCTCACCTGCAGCGCCCGGCCCTGGTCGGCAGCCTGCAGGCTGACGGTAATCTGGCCGTGGTCCGGGGTGAATTTCAAGGCGTTGGACAATAAGTTGAAGAACACCTTATCCAGAATATTGCCGTCAAACCACGCGGTCAGCACCGGCTCGGCGGCCAGAAAGCGCAGGCGCACGTCGCGCAGCTGGGCGGGTTTCTCGAAGGCGTCTACGATTTCGCGCACAAACGTCACCAGATTTCCCTCGGTGGCGTGCACGGCCATCTTGCCCACCTCAATCTTCCGAAAATCAAGCAATTGGTTCACCAGCTGCAGCAGGCGCTGGGTGTTGCGGCGCACCAGGCTCAGGTCCTGCCGCTGGGCGCTGCTGAACGTGGCGCTGTTGCTCAGCAATTCCTCCACCGGCCCCAGAATGAGGGTGAGCGGCGTGCGCAGCTCGTGCGAGAAATTGGTAAAAAAGCGCAGCTTGGCTTCGGTGTCGGTGCGGGCGCGCTCGGCCATCACTTCCAGTTGGTTGCGCTGCGAGCTGATTTCCTCGTTCTGAGCCGTCAGCTGGCGGTTTATCTTGTCATTCTCCGCGTTTTGCTGGGTCAACTGGCGGTTGATTTTGTCGTTTTCCGCATTTTGCAAGGCCAGTTGCAGGTTAATCAGGCGGTTTTTGCGGGCCGAGTGCCAGGCCAGCGCGCCCAGCGCCAGGGCCACCAGCAACGACGCCAGCGACACGTAGAGCGCCACCTGCTGGCTGGCATAGGTAGCGCGCAGGCGCTGCAACAGGCTCTGCTGCTGCTCGATGTCCTGCTGCTGGCTCACCATCTTATCGGTTTGCTGCCGCATGGTCAGCACGTTGGTCGAGTCGATGACCATCGTGCCCAAGGTATTTTCCCGCTTAAAGGGTTGTTTGCGCAGGATTTTCAAGGCGGTGCGAATGGCGTCCTCCCCGCCGGGCGCATACAGAATCGAGGCCTGGAGCAGGCGCCGCTGCACCAGTTCTATGCCCTCCCCCTCGCTCGCCAGGCCATCCACCCCGATAATTTTTATTTGCCGGTCGCGCCCCAGCTTCTTGCAAATCAGGTAGGCCCCGCGCGCCATGCCATCGTTGTGGGCAAAAATCAGCGACACCTCGGGATGGGCCTTCAGCGCGGCGGTAAGGGCCGGCTCCGGCAGCCGTTCGGTCCAGTCGCCGGTTACCCGGCTCACCACTTGCAGATTTGGATAATCGCGCAGGGCCACAACAAAGCCCTCGTGCCGGCCCGAAGTTGCCGAGGAGCCCGGCGAGCCCAATATTTCCATCATGCTGCCCCGGCCGTGCAGCAGGCGGGCCGCGTAGCGGGCCGCCGTTTGCCCTACTTCCAGGTTATCGGCCCCCACGAAGGCGGTGTAGGCTTGTGAGGCCGTGCGCCGGTCCAGCAGCACCACCGGAATGCCCCGGCGGTAGGCCTCCTCCACGGCCGGCGTCACGGGCTCCGACTCGTAGGGCGAAACAATGAGCAAGTCGATGCCGCTCTGAATAAGCTCGCGGATTTGTCGTTTCTGCAATTCGCTGTTGTCGTGCGAATTGAGCATCTGCAACCGCACTTCCGGATGGAAGCTCAGCTCCCGCTCCATGCCGGCCAGCATGGCCTTGCGCCACGGCCCGTTGGTGCTGCACTGGGCAAACCCAATGCGGTAGCGCGGCGCCTTGGCCGGCTGCGCGCACCCCGCCAGCAGCAGCGCAACGAGCAGCCAGGCCGCCAGCAGCTTCAACCGATTGACTGTTAACTTGTCCAATTACTCGCAGAATACCAGTGAAACGAACTTAGTGGGCCGAGCGGCGCTTCTTACCGAAGAAACCGCTGCACAACGCGGGCCTTTTTCCGGCAGGGTTTCATGCCCCGGAGGAAAAGGAGGAATCTTAATTAAGATGTCCGTAAAATTAATAAAATAACCGCGCAGCGGTTCGGGCACGCACAGGGCTTGCGTTGAGCCCGCCCCCTGACACGCCGCCGTTCTGGCCCCTGGCCATGGCCAACGAAGCCGGGGCGAACTCCCCAGCCCGCGGCCGAACCGTCCCACCGTGCATGGGGCACGGATATGTTGTACCTTTGCAAAACCCAGGGCCGCCGTCGGAGCAGCCCGCTGCCCGGCTGCGTCGGGCAAAGCCCCGCGCCTCGGCTGTCTCCGCGAAGTAAGCGCACCTCACTCCCATTTCTCTTTATTCAGGGAATCTGACGGCCTCCGACGAGCCATCAACCCCCGCCCACGCCCGGCCTCGTCCAGCGTGGCCATGCCCGCCTATGCCACGCCGTAGGCTGAACCACTCATTTTGTGGACGACTGTCCGCCAACCATTTCTCAGGGGCAATACCGAATTCTGAAGAACGTCCTGCTGAGCTTGTCGAAGCATCTCTTCCGCCATAGTAAATGACTTACTTGCGCGGGAGAGATGCTTCGACAAGCTCAGCAGGACAGCCGGAACAATAGCTGCCTTGCCCCGAAATTCACATCCCCCCACATGACGTTTGACGAGTTAAATCTAATTGACCCGATTCTTAAAGCCCTTAAGGAAGAAGGTTACACCACCCCCACTCCCATTCAGGAGCAAGCCATTCCCCACGTCCTCGAAGGCAAAGACCTCCTCGGCGTGGCCCAGACCGGCACCGGCAAAACGGCCGCCTTCACCGTGCCCATCCTGCAAGTGCTGCACCGCACCGCCCAGGTGGCCAGCCACCCGCGGGGAGCCATTCGCTGCCTCGTGCTCACGCCCACCCGCGAGCTGGCCATCCAAATCAACGAAAGCTTCGGCGCCTACGGCCGCCATCTGAGCCAGATTCGCCACACCGTTATTTTCGGTGGCGTGAGCCAGGGCGCGCAGGTGGCCGCCCTCAAGCGCGGCGTGGAAGTGCTCATTGCCACGCCCGGCCGCTTGCTCGACCTCATGAACCAGGGCTTCGTGGACCTGCGCCAAATCGAAGTGTTCGTGCTCGACGAAGCCGACCGCATGCTCGACATGGGCTTCATCAACGACATCAAGCGCATCCTGCCCAAGCTGCCCGCCAAGCGGCAGACCCTGTTTTTCTCGGCCACCATGCCCGGCCAGATTCAGGAGCTCGCCAGCACCATTCTGCGCCCCAACCCGGTGCGCGTAGCCGTCACGCCCGTTAGCAGCACCGCCGACACCGTTACCCAATCGGTGTACCTGGTGGAAAACAACGACAAGCCTGCCCTGCTCCGCCACATCCTCCAGGACAAGGCCATCAAGCGCGTGCTCGTGTTCACCCGCACCAAGCACGGCGCCGACAAAGTAGTAAAGGCGCTGGCTGCTAACGCTATTCCGGCCGAAGCCATCCACGGCAATAAGAGCCAGAACCACCGCCAGCGTGCCCTGTCCAATTTCAAAGCCGGCAGCACCCGCGTACTGGTGGCCACCGACATTGCCGCCCGCGGCATCGACGTGGACGAGCTGACCCACGTCATCAACTACGAAATCCCCAACGAGCCCGAAACTTACGTGCACCGCATTGGCCGCACCGGCCGGGCCGGGGCGTTCGGCACCGCCTTCTCCTTCGTGGAAGACGAGGAGCGCGCTTATCTCCAGGATATCCAGAAGCTTATCAGCCGCCAGATTGACGTGGAAGCTGAGCACCCCTTCGTATCGGGCCGCATCAAGCCCGTGATGCTGCACGGCAACGAGCGCATCGTCCGGCCCAAGGGGCCGGCCGGTCGTCCGGCCCGCTCCGGCCCCCGCGAGGGCGGCCAAGGCGGTGGCGGCGGTCGTTCAGGTGGCGGCCAAGGCAATGGACGCTCCGGCGGCCAGGGCAGCGGCGGACGTCCCAGCGGCAACGGGGGTGGCCGGCCCAGCGGCGAGCGCAGCCGCCCAGCCGCCCCGGCCAGCAACGGCCAGTCCGATACCGCCCGTCGCTTCGGCAGCGGCGGGGCCCGCGTAAACGTGGGCGGCAGCCGCGAAGGCGGTGACCAGGGCGGCCGTCGCCGGGGCGATGCCGGCGGCTCGCGCCGTGGTTCGTTCTAAGCGGTAGCCTTGTTATGCTGTCGTGCTGAGCGAAGTCGAAGCATCTCTACTGAGGGAGTAATCCAATCGACAGGATTAGCGCGGTGTCGGGGTTGGTGTACCGTAGCGCGAACGTTGTTGTTCGCGTCCCCGCGCCGCTAGCTCGTTCTGGCACGCGAACGACAACGTTCGCGCTACTGACCGCACGTACACTGACTTCGAAACGGCTGTAGTTGCACAGTAGAGATGCTTCGACTTCGCTCAGCATGACGGCCCTTTTCAATGAGCACAACTCAACAAAAAGCAGAATGACCCGGAAAACTTTTTCCGGGTCATTCTGCTTTTTAGGGCTGATTACTTGCTTCATCTGCAAATAATTTCTCCCGTTTCTTATGGCTCAGCCCACGCTTCCCGTTATCCAAGCTCTGCGCGACACGGCCCAGCGCCTCGCCACCCAAGCGCCCTACCAGTGGGGCCACATGGGCAGCTGCAATTGTGGCCACCTCGCCCAAACGGTTACTCGCCTCACGAAGGCCGAAATCCACGCCCGCGCTATGCAGCGCTACGGCGATTGGGAGCGTCAGATAATTGACTACTGTCCCACCAGCGGCTTGCCCATCGACCAAACCATCGATGAAATGCTGGCCCTGGGCTTTACGCGCCACGACCTGACCCACTTAGAACGTCTGTCCGATGCCCGCATCCGCCGGGAGATTCCCTTCGAGCGCCGCAATGCCCTCCGGCACAACCAGCGCGACGATGTAGTGCTTTACCTGCGCACCTGGGCCGACTTGCTGGAGCGTGACTTATTGGCTGGCATCCGCCTGCCATGCTTGGAGTCGCCCAGCTTCTCCCCGGTGCTGGTAGCCGTGCGCTAGATGCCGCACAATCAAAGTGCAACCCAACGCAAAAAGCCCCTGCCAGCATGCTGGCGGGGGCTTTGTTTTTTCAAGAAGAGGTACCAGGGCGTACTAAGCCGATGGCGGCACTCAGATGCGGGTCACGTTGGAGCGCTGGGCTTCGCGGTAGCCTTCGGCGCGATGAGCGCGCTTGTAGGCCGCATCGGCCGAGGGGTCTTTCTCCGCCTCAGCGGCATCGGGGGCCTGGGCGCATGAGGCCGTCAGGAGCATTGCCGCAGCGGCGGCCAACCAGAGATTCGTGCGAGTCAGTTTCATGCCACGAAGGTAGCCCGTCGCCGTCAAATGAACAACCGCAAACCAGTTCACTGCCCTCCGGATTTCGCCTCAAACGTGCATGCAGTCCTTGGGCAATGGTGCTAGAACACCTTCCAACACCATTACCCAAGGCTTCTTTCACGCATTTACATTTGACAACAAACCACGAAACCCAAGTGCTGCTCCTAATCTGGAAACGTAAAGCCGTATGCCAAACTACGTGACCAGCCCGGCGCTATAAGTTGCGAATTTTCACGCAGCAGCGCGGGATAAATGGCAACCAGCAGTGCCATATTTTACCCCTAGTCCATTAGTAATCACCCCTACCCATCTTGCCTTATACCCAGACTACTCTTACCAGCATGCCGGACAATTACATTAGCATGCTGCACTACCAAAGGTCCAGAATATTAGTGCGAAAATCCTTAATAGCGCATGCTTTGACAGTACCATAAAACAGGTAAAAGACATACTAACACAGCACCAATCAATTCAATGTAACACTTTCATTAGTCGTGCATATACAAATGAAATACTGGCACTTATGATTAAAAAAACAAATGCCAAATCGTCTTTACCATAAATCTACACCCATTAGCACTCCGCAGCAACTCACGAAGTTTCATACAGGAGGAGCAAGCGGGCGTTTGGCATACGCATCAGAAACATAAAAGCATCAGTTATCGGGACTGACAAATTGTATTAATCCTTTCAACCATGCCCAAATCAGTTCTTGCATCTGGGGATATGCTTTGTACAAGCAAAAACGAGTGCTTACTCTTACGAGCGCCCTGATGCTCGTGTTCTATAGTAGCCCCATGTGAAAAAGTTTGGCCGTGAGAAGTTGCTATTTCGCAACTCAGCTCAGAAGTGCACCAATGTGCCGGCGCGCGTAAGAAGAGATGCCTCTTTCTACACCGGTCCTATTTTCTGGATTGCATTCGAAAACGTCAAGGCGTAAGCCGAGTTGCTATTCCGGTTGGTAATCGGCAAAGGAACCGTCCCGATAGAAAATCACAATGCGCCGGATTGGCTTCTCAGCCCCGGCAAACAAAGCCGTTGCGGCATCGGGAGTTGTGCTGCCTACTGTAGGTGCCGAAGCAACCTGCCGGCCCGAACCAGGCGCAACCGGCGCTTCTGGCTCAGGGATGGCAGGTATTTCCGGCAGGGAGCCGCCCGGTAGCGTGTGTGTGAACGGGTCTTCTGATACAGACGCCTGCACAGGCGCTTCGGAAGGGGGCATAAGGCGGACTGCTCCTGGCAAAAAGCGCTGAAAAGCCCGTTTGGTAACGGGTTTAGCCCCTTGCTCTGCAACAGAGTTGCCCAGTGGACCGGAAACCGGTGCGGCCACGCGCGGCGTATCAGCTGGCGCGGCCGGTTTTGGCTCTGGGGGAGAGGCCAGTACGGGGGGCGCTTTGGGTGCAGCTGGTTTCTGTATGGCAGCCGGGGCTGGGGCTCCCGGCGAGGCTGGTGGTTGCGCAGTTGGACTGAGGCTCTGCATGGGCCCGGTTCCATTCAGGAGCCACGGCATTGACAGGTCGGGCATGGCGGCCAAAATTCGTTGGACCACTTCCAAGCTGGGCTTATTGCGCCCCGAAAGGATGTGGCTCACAATTGGACGAGCCACGCCAATAGCATCGGCAAACTGGGTGGGGGTAAGCTGACGGGCTTCCAGCAGCGTGCGGATGCGTTCTACCATTGCAATTAGTTTGATTACAAATGTAGAACAATAAATTTATCTTTGGGCTCCCGCCCCAGAAAGGCGTTGTTTACAAAAATACACAGTTACTGACGCCTGCTTATTACAATAGTAAACAATATAGACAGCACTTGCTGAGTTATCCCGTCCTCAAACAATTGTAATCACAGATGGTTGCAGAATTGTCTTTGTCATTTATATAGAAAAGGCCCGCTGACCTCATGGTCAGCGGGCCTTTTCGCAGCGTCCAACAAGGGGCTAATTGCTTAGACTACGGCCTGTCCGAAGCCTGGAAATGGTATGGAAGAAGCCTAATCGAAGTACTCGCGGGCCAGCTTTTTGTCGAGGCCGTAGATGTCGTCGCGGAAGTGCGGGTGGCCATCTGCATCGGCCCAGGCGGTGAAATACACCAGGTACACGGGCAGCTTTTCTTTGAGGGTAATGTACTTCTCGTGGCGGGTGGCAATGCTGTCGAGGATGGTTTGCTTGTCCCACTCGGGCCTATCGCGCAATAGGTAAGTGGCCAGTTTGATGGGCTCGGAGAGGCGCACGCAGCCGTGGCTGAAGCTGCGGTTGCTCTGCGAAAACAGCTCGTCGTGGGGCGTGTCGTGCAGGTAGATATCGTTGGAATTCGGGAAAATGAACTTCACATCGCCGAGGTCATTCTTCGGGCCTGGGCGGCGGCGCAGGGTGTATTTGAAGGTCTCCTGCGTCACGTTGGCCCAGTCAATGGTGGCCGGGTCTATTAGCTTGGCTTTGCGGCCCACGCCCTTCACCACCTCCATATCGAGGCGGTCAAGATAATTGGGGTTGGCCACCAGCTTGTCGCGCAGCTCATTGTCGATGATGCTGAAGGGCACGTTCCAGTAGGGCGAGAGCACCACGTACTCCATTTTGTCGCTGAAAACCGGCGTCTCGTGCAGCACCTTGCCCACAATAACGCGCATATTGAAGGCTTCTTTCCCACCCTCAATCACGTGCAGCGTGTACTCCGGGATGTTCACCAGCAGGTAGTTTTCCTCAAACTTTTTGGGAAGCCAGCGCCAGCGCTCCATGTTCAGAATGAGCTGGTCGATGCGCGAGCCGATGGGCACGTTGAGCTGGCGCAGGGTTTCGCCACGCACAATGCCATCGGGTTTCAGGCCCGCATCTTCCTGGAAGAGTTTCACAGCCTTAACCAATTCATCGTCGTATTTCTGCCCCACAGGGGCCGCTCCGGGAGTGGTTCCGGGCGCAGTGGCCGTGGTTGGAGCAGGGGAAGGAGTGCTGGCAGCGGCACCGCCGGCGCTATCGAGCAGGCGTTTGCGAAGGGCTGCTACGGCCGGAGAAGTGTCGCCCGGTTTCAGGGTGAGGGTGGCCGGCAACGTGGGCCAGCCACCGGCCCGCTCTTGGGCACGGTAGGTAGCCAGGGCCTTTTTGAGCTGGTCGTACTCCGGGTGCAGCGGGGCAAACTCGTAGTAATTGTACCGGCTTTTGCGCTCGCCCAGGAAGGTCAGCAACGCTTTATTGAGCTTGATTTTATTGGGCTTGACCTGCCAAGATGTGCTTTTGGTATCGCGCGGATTGGCCACTCCCCGATAGTAATCATTGGCCCATTTCATGTACACGCCGGTAAGGGCGACGTCAATTTGTCGCTCCAACGCATTGTGGCTTACCGAATCGGTCTTAACCTTATCCAGGTCGGCAAGCAACTTCTTAAAGTCTTTGACCTGGTAATCTTTAGGGTCCAGCCCTTCATCTGAGGCTTTAGCTATAATTTGCTGCAAGGTTTCGACCTGGGGCACTGGCTGATGGTCTTTGAACCACGCCAAGCGAAAGCCTCGCTCCCGGTAGAATCGCCTGGCCGCAAGCAGCTGCGGCTTGAAAGCCGGTTCGGCCTGAAACGTCTTGATGACATAGGTGCTGTCGAGCCGGGGCTGTGGGCCTAAAGCAGTTGCCGTACCGGAAGAAGCGGTAGATGCGGCATCAGCCGTAGCGTGCTCGCCGGTCTGGCTCTGGTCGGAGCCGCAGGCTTGCAGCGAGGCACCGCCGAAGGCGATGACGAGCAACACCCACAGGAAGGAAGTAAAACGAAACAGAAAAGACATTGGGGAAAGTGAAGCGAGCGGAAAAAGCTTCCGGCAACCCCGGAAGCTGGGCGTTGTACTGCCAAGCCGGAAGCGGGGTTGCACCAGGGCCCTGAAAGCCCCCGGCCGCAAAGTACGGCACCACGGCCCACAGCCAACGCAGACCACAGCCAGAATCTTGCCAACTGCCCGGTACAGGCTCCGGCTTTCGCGACACTTATGGGGCAAGCCCGCTCCGACCCAAGCGGTGGTGAGGGCCAATCCAAGTCCGGCCACTGCACTGGCAGGCTTGCCAAACGCAGGAACGGCAACAAAAACGCCTAGGGGCCGGCCCCACTTTTCGACGGGCTCCCCTCGGGCATCCGGTATTTTTTCTGGTCTTTTGGGGTCGCAACATTTTTTGAACACCTCGCCCATGCCTACTGCTGAATCCCCGTCCATCCTTTTACCCACCGACCCGCACAGCTTCGCCAGCGGCAGCCCCGTTCGGGTGGGGCACCTGGCCCTGGCGCTCACCGTCGATTTTGCAACCCGCACGCTGGCCGGGAGCGCCACCTGGCAGCTGGCCAACCCCGGCTCGGCCAGCGAAGTCGTGCTCGATACCCGTGACCTGGTCATCGAGGGTGTGGAAATTCTGACGGAGGCCGGAAATGCTGCCCCCGCGGCCTTTTCGCTCGGTGCCCCCGATGCCGTGCTGGGCCAGGCCCTGCGCATCGCGCTGCAGCCCGAAACCACGGCGCTGCGCATCGGCTACCGCACGGCCCCTACGGCCGCCGCCCTGCAGTGGCTGGCCCCGGAACAGACGGCCGGCCCCGAGCCGTTCCTGTTCACGCAGTCGCAGGCTATTCTGGCGCGCACCTGGCTGCCGTGCCAGGACTCGCCCGGCATCCGCTTCACCTACGAGGCGACGGTGCGCGTGCCGGCCCATTTGCTGGCCCTGATGAGCGCCGAGAATCCGCAGCAGCTGAGCCCCAGCGGCGAATACCGGTTTCGCATGACGCAGCCCATCCCGGCCTACCTCATGGCCCTGGCTGTGGGCGACCTCGCTTTCGCGCCACTCAGCGACCGCACCGGCATCTACGCCGAGCCGGCCACGCTGCCCGTGGCTACCCACGAGTTTGCCGACCTGGAAAATATGGTGGCCGCTGCCGAAGAGCTCTACGGTCCCTACCGCTGGGAGCGCTACGATTTATTGGTGCTGCCCCCCTCCTTCCCATTCGGGGGCATGGAAAACCCCAGATTAACATTTGTAACACCCACCATCCTGGCCGGCGACCGCAGCCTCACCAGTTTGGTGGCGCACGAACTGGCGCATTCGTGGTCCGGCAACCTGGTTACAAATGCAACGTGGAACGATTTCTGGCTCAACGAAGGATTTACGGTCTATTTCGAGCGGCGCATTATGGAACATTTGTACGGCTGCGAGTATGCCGACATGCTGCAGGTGCTGGGCCGGGCGGCCTTGCACCACACCATTGAGGAAATTGGCGCGGCCAGCCCCGACACTCATCTGCACCTGGCCCTGGCCGGGCGCGACCCCGACGAGGGCCTCACCGAAATTGCTTACGAGAAAGGCTGCGCGTTTCTGCTCACGCTGGAGTCGTTGGTAGGCCGGCCGCCGCTCGATGCCTTTATCAAGAGGTACTTTGCCCGCTTCAGTTTTCAGGCCATGGACACGGCCACGTTTCTGCACTACCTCCGCGCCGAGTTGCTGGACCGGACGCCGGGACTCGAAGCCCGGCTCAACCTGGCCGCCTGGGTAGAAGGCCCCGGCCTGCCGGCCAACGCCCCCGCGCTCACCTCCCACCGCTTCGATGCCGTGGACCAGGCCCTGGCGCAACTCCAGGCCGGGGCCGCCCCCGCGGCTCTGCGCTCTGGCACTGCGGGCTGGAGCAGCCACGAGTGGGTGCATTTTCTGCACGGCCTTCCGCCCACGCTTTCGAGTATTTTGGCAGCAAAACTGGACGAAGCCTTTCATTTTACAAAATCCGGTAACGCCGAGATGCTGGCGGCGTGGTTCCCCGTTGCCCTCCGAGCCGGCCATTCGCCAGCCGTTCCCGCCCTTGAAAAGTTTCTGCACAAAGTAGGGCGCCGCAAATTTCTGGTGCCACTTTACAAGGCGCTGCTGGCCTGGCCGAATGGCCCGGCACTCGCCCGCGCCATTTATGCCGAAGCGCGGCCCAACTACCACTCCGTGGCCACCAGCACCCTCGATGCGCTGCTGGCCGAACAGAAATAACGCACCGTATATAATAGGTCTTCCGGCCCGAACTTTGTCTGGGACTTTGCTCCCGCCCGGCCACAGGCCGGCGCCTGACCGTATTGTATTTCTCAGTTACTTCTGCTATCCGTTGAAAACCATCATTCCGCTCGGCAAGCTCATCGCCGTGGGGGGCAACGAGGATAAGGGCACCTACCCCAACCCCAAGACCCGCCGCAAGTACTACCTCAACTTTTTTGAGTTGGGCATCCTTAAACGCATTGTGCTGGAAACCGGCAAGCCCGACCCGCGCATCGAAGTCATCACCACGGCCTCGATGATTCCGGCCGAAGTAGGTCCCATTTACACCGGTTCCTTCGCCATGCTCAACTGCCTAAACGTGGGCATCATGGACATCCGCACGCCCGAGGACGCCCGCCAGCCCGACTACCTGGAGCGCCTGCTGGCCGCCGACGTCGTCATGTTCTCGGGCGGCAACCAGTCGCGCCTGCGCGAGATGTTTGGCGAAACCGACTTCCTCGACCGCATGATTCAGCGCTATTACGCCGAGCCCAATTTCGTGATTGCCGGCACCAGCGCCGGGGCTATGGCCATGTCGCAGCACATGATTCGGGGCGGCTCCGTGCCCGATGCTTTGCTGAAAGGGGCCGTAAAAATGGGCACCGGTCTGGGGCTACTGCCAGCGGCCATTGTCGATTCACACTTCGTGAAGCGCGGCCGGTTCGGGCGTCTCATCGAATCGGTGGCGCTCCATCCCAAGCTCATCGGCATTGGGCTGGGCGAAGACACCGGCGTGCTCATTACCAAAGGCAATTGGGTGGAAACCATTGGCTCTAACTTGGTTATCATATTGGATGGGCACAACATTCAGCACAACAATGCCGCTGCCGCCAAGAAAGGCACCGTGCTGTCCATTGAAAACGTAACGATGCACGTGCTGGCCAAAGGCAACGTCTATGATATGCGCGAACGCAAATTCTACGTGAGCAAAGACGCGCTGCCCATCCCCCCTGTCACCGAAACCATTGGCTCTGCAGCCGAGTAATGGGGTCCAGCAGCCCGCCGGAAGTCTGCTTAATGCCTCGGTGAGCAGGCTTCCGGCGGGCTGCCAGCATCTGGGCGCTGCGCATTCATTCCTTGGTACCGACAGCCGGCGCTGCCCCCATTCCCTCCCCTTACCTTATAACCAACCCACCGCATGAAGTACCGCAAGCTTGGCAAAACCGGCTATTCCGTTTCTGAAATCAGCCTCGGCACCTGGCAGGTGGGCGGCCAATGGGGTGCCCCCTTCAGCCACGACAACGCTGACCGCATCCTGAACGCGGCCGTAGATGCCGGCATCAATTTCATTGACACGGCCGACGTGTACGGCGACGGTGAAAGCGAAAAGGCCGTGGGCCGCCTCGTGCGCAGCCGCTCCGAGCGCCTTGTGGTGGCCACCAAATGCGGCCGGCGCCTGCAGCCGCACACGGCCGATGCCTACCAGCCCGCCGCCCTGCGCCAATTTGTGGAGGACAGCCTGCGCAACATGCAGCTGGAAACCCTCGACCTGGTGCAGCTGCACTGCCCGCCCACCGACGTGTACTACCGGCCTGAAATTTTCGAGCTGTTTGACCGGCTGCGGGAAGAAGGCAAAATCCAGCACCTGGGCGTCAGCGTTGAGAAAGTAGAAGAAGGCCTCAAGGCCATTGAGTTTCCCAATGTGACTGCTCTCCAGCTGATTTTTAACATGTTCCGCCAGCGGCCGCCGGAACTGCTGTTTAAAGAAGCTGCCCGCCGCGACGTGGGACTCATTGTGCGGGTGCCCCTGGCCAGTGGCCTGCTCACCGGCAAACTCTCGCCCCAAACCCATTTCCTGCCCGACGACCACCGCACCTTTAACCGCCACGGCGAAGCCTTCGACCGGGGCGAAACCTTCTCCGGCGTAGACTACGAAACCGGCCTGGCTGCTGTTGAAGCATTGAAAGCCGTATTTCCGGACAATCAACCCCTCGCGGCTTATGCTTTACGCTGGATTTTGATGTTCGACGAAGTCAGCTGCGTCATCCCCGGCGCCTCGCGCCCCGAGCAGATTCTCTCGAACCTGCAAGCGGCTGAGCTACCGGCGTTATCAGTTGAGCAAATGCAGGCCGTACGGGAGATTTATGGCCGCCGGATTCGTCCTCTTGTGCATTATAGTTGGTAATCGCGGCGATATGTAGCACAAACAGCACGTCCTGCTGATTTTTGTCTCTGCCTACTACGAGGCTACTCCTTATATATAGCCACCAGCGCCTCCCCTCCTTCAACGCGGCTGGCGCGGTACATCCCCTCCGAGTTAAACGGCAGGGTGACGTTGCCGGCCGCGTCCACGGCAATCAGGCCGCCCTCGCCGCCAACCGGCGCAAGCTTGTCCTGCACTACGATGCGGGCGGCCTCTTCCAACGACAAGCCCTTATACTCCATCAGGCACGCCACGTCATAAGCCGCCACAGCCCTGATAAAATACTCTCCATTGCCGGTGCAACTGATGGCGCAGCGCTCATCGGCCCAGGTTCCCGCCCCAACGATAGGCGTGTCGCCGATGCGGGAATAGCGCTTGTTAGTCATGCCGCCGGTGCTGGTGGCGGCCGCTAGGTGGCCATACTGGTCGCGGGCCACCGCCCCCACGGTGCCCTTTTTCCAGTTGGGGTCGGCGGCGTGGTCGAGCTGCATTTTGCCGGAAGCAATGGCCTCCTGAAGCTGGTCGAAACGTTTTTGAGTGAAGAAATACTCGGCCGGCTGCAGCGGCAGGCCGTATTCGCGGGCCAACTCGTCGGCGCCGGGGTAGCCTAATAATACGTGCTCCGTTTTCTCCATCACCAGCCGGGCGGCGCGGATGGGGTTCTGCACCTGTCGCACCCCAGTCACCGCCCCGGCCAAGCGGTTGTGGCCATTCATGAGGGCGGCGTCCATTTCGTGGTGGCCGTCGTGGGTGAATACAGCGCCGCGCCCGGCATTAAACAAGGGGCAGTCTTCGAGGCTACGCACAGCGGCTTCCACGGCATCGAGGGCGGCGGCACCGTTGCGCAGCAGGTCGTAGCCGGTGGTTAGCGCCGCTTCGAGGGCCGCGCGGTATTCGCGTTCTGCATCGGGCGTAAGGGAGGCGCGGGCAATGGTGCCGGCCCCGCCGTGGATGGCGAGTGCAAACATATTTTTTATGAGAAAAACGGGCAAAAAAGCCCTGCAAAGGTAGGTTGAGGGAACGGCCGGCCGGCCGCTTGCGTTTTTTTTCGTAGGTTTGATGTTCAAGTCTACAAAATCAAAACACCCTACTTTTATGGCATACGACGTAACCGGCCGGCTGCACGAAATATTTGACGAACAGCAAGTAAGCGAGAAATTTCGCAAGCGCGAGTTTGTGCTCGAAGTCCAGGACGGCCAGTATCCCGAGCATATCAAGTTTCAAATGGTTCAAGACAAAACCAGCCTCATAGACCCCTACAAAATAGGTGATGAAGTGAAGGTTACCTTCAACCTGCGCGGCCGTGGCTTCAACAAAAACGGCCAGATGCTCTACTTCACCAACCTTGAAGCCTGGAAAATTGAGGCTGCCGGTGGTGCCAGCTACGGTGGTGGCAGCAGCCAGCAGGCCGCTCCCCGGCCCGCCGCTCAGAACCAGAACCCGACCCTGCGCGCTCAGCCTTCGGCCGCGCCCATCGCCAGCGACGACGACAACGACCTGCCTTTCTAAGGCTGTTAGCTGCAACACAAAAAATGCCGCTCCGGAACGCCGGAGCGGCATTTTTTATGCCCGATTAATGTATAATTAGGCATGGATTTACACGAGCTGATTGCGCAGGGCGAGGGCGAAGAGTTGGAATTCAAGCAGAAGACGACGCACCCCAGCCGCATCTCGCGCACGCTGGTATCGCTGGCCAATACGCGGGGCGGCACCGTGCTGGTGGGCGTCGACGATGCCGGCCGCATTCTTGGCGTGCGCGACCCGGAAGAAGAATTATACGTGCTCCGCGAGGCCGCCCAGCACTACGTCGAGCCACCGCTCACTACCCTCCGCTTCCAGGAAGTGGAAACCGACGGCCGCACCGTCCTCATCGTGACTGTACCCGAGAGCATTAATAAACCCCACCGCGCCCAGGTCGCTCCCAATGACTGGCGCGGCTACGTGCGCGTGCGCGATGCCAGCGTGCAAACCAGTGGCCTCACCGAGAAACTATTGGAGCGCCAGCAACCCGAGGCCCGGCTCGAAAAAATCCCGCTCAACAAGCAGGAACTGGCCGTTATCGATTATCTAAAAACCCACCCGCGCATCACCCTGGCGCAGTACATGAAGCTGGTCAATTTTGGCAAGCGCCGAGCCTATCAGACGTTGATAAAGCTGGTACTGCACGGCTACATCCGCCACCACGATAAGGAGAAAGAGGTGTACTACACTCTCTGAACCGCGGATTTATCGGATTCAGCGGATTGGTCGGATTTTGTGGGAGATTTTTCCTGACGAAAAAGGCCGCTCAGAGAAGTGGCCTTTTTTAGTTGGAAAGCTAATACGAGTCAGTCACAAAATCCGACCAATCCGCTGAATCCGATAAATCCGCGGTTCAGACTACTCCTGCTTGCGGGCGCGGGCTACTTTCTTCTCTTCTTTCTCCGCTTTTTTCTCCTTCATGGATTTAACGGGCTCTTTCTTTTTCTCTTTGCGGGCGTCTTGGGCTTTGGCCATAATTGAAAAGAAGTTTTAGGTGAGGAATGGCGTTTTATGGGTTTCAACGCACAGGCGGACCGGTGTGTTGTGCCGGGCGAAGGTAGAAATTTTACCGAAAACCGCTACAAAATGGGCTGGTAACGCTCGCGAAAAATATGCAGATGGTGCCGCTCGTGGCCCGACACCATGTAAAGCAAGGCCCGCACCGTGGCCGGGCCACCGTTGGCGGTGCCACGCCGATTCAGTTGCTCCTCGGTGAAGCTCTCAAATAGCGCCAGCGTAGCAGCGCGGGTAGCATCGTATTCGGCCAGGAGGCTGGCGAGGGAGCGGGCGTTGGCATTGCTATTGGCTACGTAGTCGTCCTGCTCGAAACCGGGCAGGTTCTGGCTGTCGCCCCGCGCAAAACGCAGGGCGCGGTAGGCAAATATCCGCTCGCTATCAATCTGATGCAGCAGCATTTCTTTTAGGGTCCACTTGCCGGCCGCATAGGGCTTTTCGGCCTGGGTTTCGCTGAGGGTGCCGAAAGCAGCATGGATTTCCTGGGGCTGTTCGCGCAGGGCCATCAGGGGGCCGCTGCCCTCCGGAATCAGATTGATGTAAGTAGCAGCATAGGGCAAAAAATCGCCGGGGCTGGGGCGGGTTGCAGACATGGACTAGGGATTAGGAACTGATAGGCAAGTAAATACCACGGGCACCGACGCAGATGCCGCGGCTTAGGGCAACACAAATGCGGGCGGTTCGGTCGGGGACTCGGGCGGGTCGGTGGGCAGGAAAATGCTGGGCGCCAGGTCCGGATTAAGTTGCAGGCGCACCACTGGCAGCGGCGCGGTGAGCCGGGCCGCGCTTGCGTCGTGGCCAAATGCCCAAATCAGAAAATCGGGCATAACCCGGCCCCAGGTATCCTGGTGATGGTGCCCGCCCTCTACCTGCACGTAGCGAATGGCCTTTTGCGCATCCATGCCAGCTTTTATCAGCTCTTCAATGATGTCGAGGCAGTCTTCAATCGAGTCAATCACGCCGTTTTCGTTGCGGTCGCCGCGCTCATCGAGCGTGCCGGTTTGGAGCCAGAAGCGGTGGGTTGGATGCGCCCAGCGCCGCCCCACCAGCCGGTGCATGATGCGGTCGGCTGGCGTGTAGCCCGCGCCCACGGCCCGCTGCCGCCACCAGAACGAGCCCGAAAAAACCCCGGCGCGCAAAAACGCCTCGGGGTGGTGCCACACCATATCGAACGCCGACAGCCCGCCGAGCGAAAAACCGGCCATGACGGCCTCGGCCGGGTCGGCGGAAGCATCGTAATTGGCTTGTGCAAAAGGCAATAGTTCCTGCAGCACGAAATCGGTGTACGCGCCGGCCAGGCTGCCGCGGCCGTTGAAATCGGCGTGCGCGGCGGTGCCGTATTCCTGCACGCGCTGCTCATTGGCATGGGGGGCCACCACCAGCAGCGGCCGCACCGCCCCGCTCCTATACAAGGCATCGAGGGTGGCTTGCAGGCCCAGCCGTTCCACGTCTTGCCCATCGTTGAGGTAGAGCACGGCATACGGGGGCGCAGCGGTGGCGGGCGGGAGTAGAAGGGTGAGTTCTACCTCGCGCCCGAGAAACCGGGAGGTCAGAATTTCGCGGGCCAGCCGGGTGCCCGGCGAAACTGGCAACGAATCGGTTCTTTCTGAAAACATCAAACAAAGTAAGGCCGCTGGCCGGAGTTGACCCCAAATATGGAATTAAAACCGGCTACATGTGGCGGTTCAATTATTTCTTGACTAGTTTGCCGCGCTGCTGTTCCAGAATGGCCGCGTTTCACCGCCCTTATTCCCCCCGCCCGTGCACGAACAACACCGCCGCTTTTATTCGCACCATCTTGGCCAAGACATTGACATGCTGGTATTTGGCGACTGGGGCTACCCGGTGGTTATTTTCCCTACTTCGGGTGGCCACGCCGACGAAGCCCGCAATTTCAAACTCATTGAGGCGGCGCGCCCCCTGATTGAAGCCGGCCGCGTCAAACTATTCTGCATCGACAGCATCGACCAGCACTCCTGGTACGCCAAGCACTTATCGCCCGATGTGCGGGTCCGGAACCATGTTTTTTATGACAAATTTCTGAGCGAGGAATTGGTGCCCATGCTGCAGCACGAGTGCCACGTCGATAAAATTGCCGTGGCCGGCTGCAGCTTCGGCGGCTTCCATGCCCTCAATTTCGCCTTTCGCCACCCTAGCCAGGTGGCGCATCTGTTTACGATGGGCGCCGCCTTCGACATTCGGCAGTTTGTGGACGGCTACCACGACGACAACGTATACTACAACAACCCGCCCGAGTACATTCCGGGCGCCCACAGCGAGCATTTTCAGTGGATGAACATCATCCTGGGCACGTCGGAATATGATTTCTGCAAAGGCGCCAACTTGCACATGGCGCATTTGCTGGGCCTGAAAGGCATTCGTCACACGCTGGATGTGAAGCCCTACGGCACCCACGACTGGCCCGTGTGGCGCGACATGTTTCCCCAATACCTCAGCACCATCGGCTAACTAGCCCGCACTTTTCCCCTTCACCTTCACCCGTAGCTTAAACGCTGCAAAACAATCATTATGAAAAAAATTGGTATACTCTTCGGACAGGAAAACACTTTTCCGCAAGCCTTTGTCGACCGCGTCAATGCCAAGGCACCGGCCGATATCCGCGCCGAGTTTGTCAGCATCGAGCAGGTCGAGCAGCACGTCGCCCCCGATTACGCCGTCATCATCGACCGGATTTCGCAGGACGTGCCCTTCTATCGGGCCTACCTGAAAAATGCCGCCCTGATGGGGACAGCCGTGATTAACAACCCCTTCTGGTGGTCGGCCGACGAGAAATTCTTCAACAACGCCCTGGCCGTGCGCCTTGGCGTGCCCGTGCCCAAAACCCTGCTCCTGCCCAGCAAAGAGCGCCCCACCGATACCAGCGAAAACTCGTTCCGCAACCTGGCCATGATGGATTGGGAAGCGGCCTTTGCCCACATCGGTTTCCCCGCCTACATGAAGCCCCACTCCGGCGGCGGCTGGAAAAGCGTGTACAAGCTGCACTCGCCGGAAGATTTCTTCCGGGCGTATGACGAAACCGGCCAGCTGGTAATGCTTTTTCAGGAATCGGTGGACTTCACCGACTACTTCCGCTGCTACTGCATCGGTGGCAAGGAGGTGCTCATCATGCCCTACGAGCCCCGCAACGAGCCGCACCTGCGCTACGCCACAGAGATGAAAACCACGGGCGAAGCCGGCGAAAAGCTGCTCGCCACCATGAAGGAGTATGTGCTGAAGCTGAACGAAGGCCTGGGCTACGACTTCAACACCGTAGAGTTTGCCGTGCGCGACGGCATTCCGCTGGCCATCGACTTCGGCAACCCGGCGCCCGATGCCGACATCAACTCGGTGGGCGAGAAGAACTTTGAATGGGTGGTGGAAGCAGCTGCCAACATGGCCATTGAGCGCGCCATTGCCCAAAAGCCCGGCCAGGACAACCTGACCTGGGGCACGTTTGTGCACCCGCACCGCGCCAAAGCCCACACCACGGAGTTCACGGTGGCGGAGCTGCCAGAAGTGAAAGTGGCCACCAAGAAGCCGGCCGCGGCCAAAGCGGCTCCCGCGCCCAAGGCCGCTGCTGCCCCCAAAGTTCCGGCTGCCCCCAAGGCTGCCAAAGCCCCAGCCGCCGAAAAGCCGGCTGCCAAGGCCGCCACTGCAAAGGCCCCGGCCGCGAAGAAACCAGCCGCTAAAAAATCCGAATAGCCCCATTTGAGTAGCGCCGAACCTGCCGTTGCTGCTGCGGCGGCAGGTTCGACCAACTTTTCCTTATTAGTTATCTTCTTCCATGGCCACCCCCACGTTTACCCTCGGCATCGAGGAAGAATTTCAGACCATTGACCCGGAAACCCGGGAACTGCGCTCGCACCTTTCCCAAATTGTGGAAGGAGGCAAGGTCACGCTGCACGAGCAGGTGAAGGCCGAGATGCACCAGGCCGTAGTGGAGGTTGGCACCAATATTTGCCACAACATCCAGGAGGCCCGGACCGAAGTGCTGCACCTGCGCCGGCAGGTTATTGAGTTGGCTGATAAGCAGGGGCTTAAAATCGGGGCCGCTGGTACGCACCCTTTTTCGCGCTGGCAGGAGCAGCCCATTACGCCCGATGCCCGCTACGATAAAATAGTGGAAGAACTGCAGGAGGCCGCTCGCTCCAACCTCGTTTTTGGCATGCACGTACACATCGGCATCGAAAACCGCGAGATGGGCGTGTACATGATGAACACGCTGCGGTATTTTTTGCCGCACTTGTTTGCCCTCAGCACCAACTCGCCTTTTTGGGAAGGCCGCGAAACCGGTTATAAGTCGTTCCGCACCAAGGTGTTTGAGCGGTTTCCACGCACGGGCATTCCCGGCTTTTTTCATAGCGCCAGCGACTACGACGAATTTATCGCGCTGCTGATAAAAACCGGTTGCATCGACAACGGCAAAAAAATATGGTGGGACGTACGCCTGCATCCCTTCTTCGACACCATCGAATACCGCATTTGCGACATGATGATGCGCGCCGACGAAACCATTGCCGTGGCGGCCATCATGCAGGCCCTGGTGGCCAAAATCTACAAGCTCAAGGCGCAGAACCTCAATTTCCGCATCTACCGCAGCGCCCTCATCAAGGAGAATAAGTGGCGCGCCGCGCGCTACGGCCTCGACGGCGACATGATTGATTTCGGTATTCAGGAGGAGGTGCCCACCCGCAAGCTTATTCTGGAGCTGCTGGATTTTATCGATGACGTGGTGGACGACCTTGGAAGCCGCCACGAAGTAGAATACGTGCTGAAAATGCTGGAAATGGGCACCGGCGCCGACCGCCAGCTCCAGGTGTTCCGCGAAACCGGCGACTTGCACAAAGTAGTCGACTACATTCTGGCCGAAACCACGTACGGACTGTAAGTGAAGTATCTTTGCCTTTGCAACGCCAGCCTTCCGGTTGGCGTTGTTTCTTTTTTAAGCCGAGCTTGGGCTTGGATTTTGTTGGGTTCTGGGCTTCCGAGCCCTTTTAGTTAAGATTTTATGGAGGCTATTCGCATTGCTATTCTGGACATGTACGATAATGCGCGCAACGAAGGCATGCGCTGCATTCGGCAGTTGCTGGCCCGGAGTTCTGCCGAAAACGGCATCCCGTTTCAGGTCGATACGTTCAACGTACGCGCCGAAAACGAGCTTCCCGGCCTGGAGTACGACATCTACGTTTCGACCGGCGGCCCCGGCAGCCCCCTCCCCTCCGATGAGCCCTGGGAGGCGCACTACTTCCGTTTTATTGACTCGTTTTTGGCTTATAACCAGGCCAATGAGCAGAAAAAACACCTATTGCTGATTTGCCATTCGTTTCAGCTGGTGAGCCGGCATTTGGGCATCGGGCACGTCAGCCGGCGCAAGTCTACCTCGTTTGGGGTGCTGCCGGTGCACCTCACCCCGGCGGGGCTGGCCGAGCCGGTATTGCAAGGCCTACCCGACCCTTTTTACATCGTGGACTCGCGCGACTACCAATTGGCCGACCTCAACCTGGCGCGCATCGAAGAGTTGGGCGCTGAAATCCTCTGCCTGGAAAAGGAGCGTCCGCATGTGCCCCTGGCGCGCGCCATCATGGCCATTCGGTTTACGCCGGAGGTATTTGGCTCCCAGTTTCACCCCGAGGCCGACGGCGAAGGCATGCTCCGCTACATGCTCACCGAGGAGCGTAAGCAGCAGGTAATCACCGCCTACGGCGAAGCCAAATACGAAGAGATGGTGCGCCTGCTGGCCAACCCCGACACCATTGAGCACACCGAATCCATCATTGTCCCTACTTTTTTGCGCCGTGCGCTGGCCCAGTTGGGCCAGCTTGCCACCGCCTAAGCGCCGCTGGCCGCTGCCGCCAGTCCCTGCCCATGATTCCTGAGCACCGCCAGCGCTACAATGCCGCCTTCAGCCCGGCCCGCTACCACGAAATGCTCGCCGATATTGAGCGCCAGCTGCCGGGGCAGCTGGATTTTCGGGTTGCCGAGACACCTGTTTTTGTGCCCGCCGTGTTGCGCGATAAACTCATTGCGGCCGGCAAAAACATTATCGAAGTAATTCAACGGCCCGATTTTGCGGCGCTAACAGAAGCAGCCATTCCCGCCCACCAGCGGGTGCCCGGCCCCGAAGGCCGGCCCGAGTTCTTAACGTTTGATTTTGCGGTGTGCCGCCACGCCAACGGCGAGTTGGAGCCACAGCTAATTGAGATGCAAGGGTTTCCCTCCCTCTACGCGTTCCAATCCTGGCTGCCGGGCGAGTTTAGTCGGTTTTTTCCAATTGCTGATTCCGTGACGCCATTTCTGGAAGTCTCAGGTTTTGAGGCCTACCAGGAGCAGATGCGGCAGCTTATTTTGGGCAAGGAAGCCGCTGAAAACGTAATTTTATTAGAGCTTTTTCCCGAGAAGCAAAAAACGCGTATTGATTTCGCTTTATCTAAAAAATTCTGGGGAATTGGAGCCGTTTGCCTGACGAAAATTCAGAAAAAAGGACGCGAATTATTCTATGAGAAAGACGGAAAACAAATTCAAATTAAACGCATTTATAATCGAATTATATTCGATGAATTAGCCCGTTATCCTGACTTAAAAACCGAATTTACCCTTACTGATGATGTGGACGTTACCTGGGTAGGCCACCCCAATTGGTTTTTCCGCATCAGCAAATACACCCTACCGCTCTTGCACGGGCCTTTTGTGCCGCCAAGCTATTATTTGCACGAATTAGCTGAATATCCCGAAAACCTGGAAAATTATGTTCTCAAACCGCTGTTTTCGTTTGCCGGAGCGGGGGTACGCCTGCACGTGACAGCCGCCGATTTGGACGCCTTGACGGACAAACACAATTATTTATTGCAGCGCAAAGTCACGTACGAACCCGTTGTGCAATCGCCCGACGGCTTGGTGAAATGCGAGATTCGCCTGCTCTACATTTGGCCGGCTGGCGAGGCACAGCCCAAACTACTAACGGGCCTGAGCCGCTTGAGCCGCGGCGAAATGATTGGGGTTGACTTCAACAAGGACAAAGATTGGGTGGGCGGCACATCGCCCCTGTTTGAGCGGTAAGCCTTGCAAGCCAGCAGCAACGCGGGCCGGTGCTTGCGCGTAAAGCCCGCTTCATTCCACTTCAGCTTGCCACCATGTCATCACTCTCCGAAAAAGGGCTCAAATTATCCAAAAACGCCTTGTTCAATGTATTCATTGGCCGGGCCACCAAACTGTTGGGCAAGCCCTTCAAAGTCGTTACCATTCTGAATGAAACGGCCGATAAGCTGACAGACAAGAAAAGCAAAGACAACAAATTCCGGCAGCTGTTTGATGTTGGCCTCACGCTGGTGCGGCTGGTGCGCAGCTACATCAGCGGCGAATACCGCAACATTGCCACCAGCACTATTATTTCGGGCTTGGCCGTGCTGCTTTATGTACTTTCGCCCATCGACTTAATTCCCGATTTCATTCCGGTGGTTGGCTTTCTCGACGATTTAAGTTTGGTCAGCTGGTTTGTGGACAAATTTCAGAGCGAAATCACCAAGTTTCGGGAGTGGGAAGAAACCGGCCGCGGCCTGCAAACCAGTTCTGCAGCCGGGCCGGATGTTCGGGCCATCCCCGCCCGTAGCGACGGCGCCCAGCCCAGCATTGCCGAATTGGGCCACTCGTAGCCGTTGCGCCATTTTCGATGTACCGGTCACCGGACCTTTGGTTTATTCGCAGCACCGCCACTTGCGACCACAAAAGCGGCTTCCGGTCGGAAAAAGTGTGTAATATCGCATAACGCGCACTTTTCCAATGCCGCATTCGGTTCATACTTCATCCGCCCAAGAAGGGGGCTCAGCAGGTAGCCAAATGAAAAAGTGCCGTTTAACTACTGGTAGTAATTTCTGTGACGAGAGCCGATTTCGGCCAACCGTCTGACTTTGTATAGTATGCCCACGTTTGTTGTTTCCATGCGTTTGCCCGATGCCTTTGATGAGGAATTTATTGCCCTCATTCCGAGGCACCGCGATTTTATTAATCGGTTGCTGAACGAGAAAATAGTTGAAGTTTATGCCATCAGCAGCGACCGGAGCCGGGGCTGGGTCACCATTAACGGCGACGATGAAGCCGCTGTGCAAGCCGTGCTGGAGCAATTTCCGCTCTACCGTTTCCTGCACGGAGTGGAAATTAACGAACTCTTTATTTTCGACAGCGCAGCTTCCCGCTTTCCGCATATCAGCCTGAACTAGTGCCGCATAGCGCACTCAGTCGGTTCCAATTGGCCCCTTACATGCCCATTTTTCCTACGCATTCCCGCATTTTATTTCCGTTGCTTTCTCCTTTGGCGGCCTTGGGGTTGTTAGGAGCAGTTCCGGCTGCACCGCCCACCACCGAGCAGCTTACTTCGCGCATGAGCGCCGCCATTGAGGGGCTCAAATACCTGCGTTGCACCGTGAAGGCGCAGGAACGCATTGAAGGCAGCATCCACCAAGCGCGCAGCATTATGAAGCTGACGTATAAGCCCTTACGTATCTACATTAAAAACACGAAAGGGGTGGAAGTGCTTTGGGTGGCCGGCCAAAATGGTGGCGACGCCTGGGTGTATCCCGCCAGTTTCCCCTACGTCACCCTGAGCCTCGACCCCAACGGCAAGCTCATGCGAAGCAACCAGCACCATACTGCGCTGCAGGCAGGATTTGGCACCATTTCCGACCTCCTGCGCAATACTCCTCTGCGCCAGGACAATTCTTACAGCCGTTCGTTCCGCTATGCGGGCGACACCACGCTGCTAGGCCACCCGAATTATGTGCTGCGCTCCGATTTTCCGCAATACCGTTACGTGAGCTATAAAGCCGGCAAAAACGAAACCATAGCTACAGTAGCAGAGCGGTTTGGCTGCGGTGAATTTCGCGTCATTGAACGCAATGGCCTGACCATCGGCGAAAAAATACCGGAAGGCAAAGTGTTGCAAGTGCCCAACAGCTACGGGCGCAAAACCATCCTCTGCATCGACCCCAAGACCTATTTACCAACGTTGGTGCAGGTAAACGACGAGAAGGGATTGTTCGAGAAATTCGAATTTTCAGACGTAATTCCTAATCAACCCATTCCGCTGGAGGAATTCAGCAAAGATTACAAAGAATACAAATTGTAATTGCGGGTAATTGGGTTGTTAAATTGACTCCCCATACGCCAAATAAAAGCCATTGGCAAAGCTCACCGGAATTTTGCTCCCGACGTACTGCATCACGTTCCGACGGGCTTGCTGCAACCTTCAAACAGCTTCCGAATCTGGACAAACCCAAGGTGCTGAGCTTACGTGCTTACCTCCTACCGTCAAGCGGGTTCCCACAATTCAATTTTGTTGCCTTCGGCGTCCATGATATGGACAAACTTTCCATAGTCGTAGCTCGCAATGCTATCCAGTATGGTTACTCCATTTTCTGTGAGCTTGGCCACAAGTCCTTCGATATTCTGAACGCGGTAGTTAATCATGAACTCCTTTTTGGAAGGGGCAAAGTAGTCGCTTTCTTTTTTAAAAGCACTCCATTGAAGTTGATTTAACCCGTCTGGTCGGTCAGCATTTCTGAATTCAAACGTTGCGCCCCATTCGTTGACTTCGAACCCTAAATTCTTAGCATACCATTCGTTGGTTTTATGCGGGTTGTCCGACAAAAAGAAAATGCCGCCAATTCCGGTCACCTTAGGGGTTGTTTCGTTAGGTGAAAGGATGTTTGTTAGGTCTTTTTTCTGCTCTTCCATTTTTTATTTATTGAATTGCAAGAAGTATCACAAAGAATACGCCGGAAAGCCACGCCACCTGTATTATCTGGGCCAGCGTTAGGCGCTGCTGCAACCAGGTATCCCAATCCTCAACCATGCACCTAGCGGCGCATGGTTTTCTCGATTTGGTCCCACATTTCGGGCGTCAGAATTTCCAGTTTATTGAATTCACCCGCGCCATTGAGCCACTCGCCGCCATCAATGGTTACGACCTCGCCGTTGACATACGCCGAGAAATCGGACACCAAGTAGGCAGCCAGATTGGCCAGTTCCTGGTACTGGCCCACGCGTTTGAGGGGCACACTGGCGGCGGGGTCGAGCTTGCTGGCCAGCGGCTCGGGGAAAAGGCGGCTCCAGGCGCCTTCCGTGGGAAACGGGCCGGGGGCAATGGCGTTGGAACGGATGCCGTACTTGGCCCATTCCACGGCCAGTGAGCGGGTCAGGGCCAGCACGCCGGCTTTGGCCGTGGCCGAGGGCACCACGAAAGCCGAGCCCACGGAGGCATACGTAGTCACGATGTTGAGGATGGTGCCGGGCTTTTTATCGGCAATCCAGCGCTTGCCCACGGCCAGGGTGCAGTTGTAGGAACCGCGCAGCACGATGTCCACTATCACATCAAACGCCTTGTGGCTCAGCCGCTCGGTGGGACTAATGAAGTTGCCGGCCGCATTGTTGAGCAGCACATCCACCCCACCAAACTCCTGAATGGTCCGCTCGAGCATGGCTTCTACTTCGTCGTATTTGCGCACGTCGCAGGCCATGGCGAGCACCTTGCCGCCGGTTTGCTGCCGCAATTCTTCCGCGGTTTTTTCCAGCACGTCCAGCTTGCGGCTGCTGATGGTGACGTTTGCCCCCAGTTGCAAAAAGTAGGTGGTCATGGCCCGGCCCAGGCCGGTGCCGCCGCCGGTCACAATAATGGTTTTGCCCGCCAGGGCGTTGTCGCGCAGCATGGGCTGGGTGTAGGGAGCAGTCATTCAATAAGGACGTAAAGGGTGGGAAATGCGGCGTACTCCGCGCCCCGAAGGTACTATGCTGCTGCTGCGAATGTTAGCCCAGCAAGACGCATTGGCTCGATTAATTATTTCAAGTAGTTAATATAGCGTTTCGCTTTTTCTTCGCACCTTCGCTACGAGAAGGCGAAAATTGCGCTGATTTAGTTTAAAAATGACAACTTCCATTTCCGGGGGCTCCTCAAGTGCGACATCGGGAGCGGAGCCCCCAACCGTATTAGTGTTGGGCTGCGGATGGTTGGGCATGGCTTTGGCCCGTTCGCTGGCCGCGGGCGGCCACCGGGTGTTGGGCACCACCACTTCACCCGAGAATTTCCCGGCCATGCAGGGTGCGGGCATCGAACCCGCCTTGCTGCGCTTGGGAGCCGACTTTGGCGCGGCGGGCGAAGCCCTGTTGCACCGCCTGCTCAGCGCGGCCGATGTATTGGTGCTGAACGTGCCGCCCCGCGCCGCCGCCGCCGGCGCCTACCCCAATTTGCTGCGGCCCGTGCACCGGGCGGTGGCCACGGCTGGCACTCGGCATGTATTGTTTGTGAGTTCCACCGGCGTGTACCCCGACGAGCCCCGCCTGATGCGCGAAACAGATGCCATAAGCACCCGCGATGCGGCCTCTGATGTGCTACGCGCCGAAGGCCACTTCGTGCCCCGTTACGGGCAGTGGAAGAGCACTGTGGTGCGGCTGGGCGGCCTCATCGGGCCTGAGCGCGCGCCCGGTCGTTTCCTGGCGGGCCGCAGCAACCTGACGCAGGGCAACGCGCCCGTGAACCTGGTGCACCTCACCGACGTGGTGGGCGTGCTGGGCTGCATTATCGAACAAGGCGCTTGGGGGCACACCTTCAACGTATGTGCAGCCCAGCATCCCCTGCGGCGCGATTTTTATCCGGCTGCGGCCCGCCACCTCCAGCTACAGGAACCGACTTTTAAGGAGGAAGATGGCGAGAGTGGCAAAACCATCGACAGCCGCCTGGTGCGCAGCATCCTGCCCTACCAGTTCAAGCACGACGACTTGCTGGCCGCGCTGGCATACTGCTAAGCAAGTACAGCGCTTGGCCGCGCCGTATCTTTGTTGGGTGAAAAATGATGCCGCCCAAGCCCCCGTGGTTGTGCTCGGCGGCGGGGCCGCCGGCTTTTTTGGGGCCATCGCCTGCGCCGAGGCTACCCCCCACATACCGGTCATCCTGTTGGAAAAAACCGGCAAGCTGCTGGCCAAAGTCCGGATTTCGGGCGGCGGGCGCTGCAACGTGACCCACGCCTGCGATACCCCCGCGCAACTGGTGGCGCACTACCCGCGCGGCAGCAAGCAGCTGAAAGCCGCTTTCCAGCAATTTGGCGTGCCCGACACCATTGCCTGGTTTGCCAAGCGAGGCGTGGCGCTGAAGACGGAGGCCGACGGCCGCATGTTCCCCGCCACCGACTCGAGCGAAACCATTGCCCGGGCCCTGGAAGACGCTGCCCGCCATGCCGGCATTCGCATCGTTACCAACGTCGGGGCCGATGCTATTCGGCCGCTTCCAGCGGGTGGTTTTGAGCTGAAGCTAAGTGGGGCCGGCAGCGCCCAGTTGGGTACTACCCTCCGCGTTTCGCGTCTGCTCATTGCCACCGGTGGCAGCCCCAAAAGCGCCAATTACGACTGGTTGCGGGCCCTGGGCCACCGCGTGGCCGAGCCGGTGCCATCGCTGTTCACGTTCAACGTGCCCAATTCACCCCTGAATGAGCTAATGGGCGTGAGCGTGCCCCATGCCCGCGTGACACTGGCCGGCGAAAAGCTGCAATACGAAGGGCCACTGCTGGTTACGCACTGGGGCGTGAGCGGGCCGGCCGTGCTCAAGCTCTCGGCCTGGGGGGCCCGGCGCCTGAGCGAGTTGGGCTACGTCGGCACGGCGCTTGTCAACTGGATTCCTGCTTATACCGACGAAACGCTGCGGCCCTGGCTGCAGCAGTTCCGCCAGGAAAACGGTAAAAAAACTGTGGCCAGCAATCCACAATTCGGCTTGCCCCAACGGCTGTGGCGCAATCTGACGGCGCAAGCCGGCATCGGCCCGGAAACCCGTTGGAGCGACCTCCCCGCAAAATCTCAGAACCTTTTGATGGAGCTACTGCTCCGCTTGCCATTGGCGGTGCGCGGAAAAACAACGTATAAAGACGAATTCGTGACCTGCGGCGGCATTGCCCTCGATGAAGTCGACCTAAAAACCATGCAGAGTCGCCGCGTTCCCGGTCTCTATTTTGCCGGCGAAGTGCTGGATATCGACGGAATTACCGGCGGCTTCAACTTCCAGGCCGCCTGGACCACCGGCTTTCTGGCTGGCAGAGCGATGGCCAGCCTAACCCCTGCGCTAGTGTAACCTTACGAACGGCCAGCCAGTAAAGAAGGGAGTAATTTTTCAACTCAAAACAATTCCCTTTTCCAATGGAAGCCAAAGCAACCCAAGCCCTGCTCAACGAATTGGTTGAAACCCTCAAAGACGGCCAAAAAGGCTACGCCGAGGCCATGACCGACGTCGAAGATGCAGACCTGAAAGATACCTTCAAGCATTTTGCGGCCCAGCGCTCGAGCTACCTCAACGAAATCGAGGACCAGATGTTCAAGCTGGACCTCAAGCCCGACACCGACGAAGGCGCCAAAGGCTCCATCACCGGTGCCGTGCACCGCGCCTGGATTGACCTGAAATCGGCCGTAACCGGCAAAGACCGTCACAGCATCCTCGCCGAGTGCGAGCGCGGCGAAGACTACGCCAAGAAAGCCTACCAAACTGCCCTGAAAGCCGAAGGCCTGCCCTCCGCCCTGAAAGCCGTTATCGAAAAACAATACCAAGGCGTTGTGGAAGGCCACGACAAAATCAAAGCCCTGCGCGATTCCTCTAAGTAAGGACCGCAGATTTTAACGGATTTGACGGATAAGAACGGGTTCTAGTAAGCTTATTTTTCCTTGTAACTGAATTCGCTGAATTAGAATAAAAAAGGCCCCTCGATTAATCGAGGGGCCTTTTTTATAGCATTAACTTTAATAAATAGCTTTGCTAATTATTACCAACAAACAATAACTATACAATCGCCAATTAACTAAAATGATGCACTGTGAATACCGGCCAGTTTATAACAAGCCGACCGAATCCGTTCTTATCCGTCAAATCCGTTAAAATCTGCGGTCCTTATTCGTCGAAGCTCTCGTTGCGGGGAGCACGGGGCCCGGGACGTGTGTCGTACTCGCGGGGCGTACCGTAGCTGGGCTTGTTGCCATAGCTGGGCTTATCCCCGTAGCTCGGCCGGTTGCCGTAGCCCGACTTGCCGGTGCCGCCTTCGCGGTTGCCGTAGCTGGGCTTGTTGCCGTAGCCGCTACCGCCGTCGCGGTTGCCTTTGTAGCCGCCGCCGTAGCCGCCTTCGCGACGCTCGCCGCCACCAAAGCTGCTACCGCCGCGGTTGCCACCTTTGTAGCCGCCGCCGAAGCCGCCCTCACGACGCTCGCCGCCGTTGAACGGACGACGCTCACGGTCGCCGCCGAAGCCGCCCGGGCCACCACCGCCCATGCGGTTGAAGCCTTCTTCCTTGGCCGCCGCGTCCTGCACCGGCGTTGCGATGCTGAAGCTTACCGGCGTGCCCTGGATGCTGGTGCGGCCCAGCTTGCTCACAATCTCATCGGCAAATTCCGACGGTACTTCCACGAAGCTGAACTTGTCGTAGAGGGCGATGTCGCCCACTTTAGCGCCGGTCAGGTTGCTCGATTCCGAAATCAAATCCACGATGTCGCGGGGATGAATCCGGTCTTTCTTGCCCATGGTCACGAAGAGGCGGGTGTAGCCGGGGCGAGCCTGGCCGGCTGCCTTGCTGGCGTCGAGGCTCTGCTGAGCACTCTTGTCCTCCTTCATGGTCATTTTCAGCAGCGCAGCGGCGATGTCGAGCGAAGTGATTTCCTCACCCTGGTCGAGCAGGCGCTGCACGCGGCCCACGTATTTCTCGAGGTTGCCTTTCTCGATAATTTCCTTAATCTGATTCAGGAACAGCGTGGTTTTCACTTCCGATACATCGGCAAACGACGGCACTTGCTCCAGTTTAATCTGGGCCTTGGTGAAGCGCATGATGTCGCGCAGCTTATAAATGTCGCGGCCGCTCACGAACGTGAAGGCTTTGCCCGACTTGCCAGCGCGGCCCGTGCGGCCGATGCGGTGCACGTAGTATTCTTCGTCGGCGGGCAGGTCGTAGTTTACGACGGCTTCCACATTATCCACGTCGATGCCGCGGGCGGCTACGTCGGTGGCCACCAAGACTTCCAGCGTCGATTTGCGGAATTTATCCAGCGTGTTCTGGCGCTGCTGCTGGCCCATGTCGCCGTGCAGGCCTTCGGCGAAGTAGCCTTTAGCTTGCAGGTCGGCCACGATTTCGTCTACCATGCGCTTGGTGTTGGCGAAAACGATGGTCGACTTCAGGTTGAACATGTCGAGCAAACGGGTCAGCACGTCCTTTTTCTGGGGGCCGCGCACCTCGTAGTAGCTCTGCTCGATGTTGGTCACCGTCATCGTCTGGTGGTTCACCTTCACAATCTGCGGCTCGCGCTGATATTTCTTGGTGAGCTCCATGATGGGCTTGCTCATCGTAGCCGAGAAGAACACCGTCTGGCGCTCCTTCGGCATTTTGCTCAGAATGAACTCGATGTCGTCGCGGAAGCCCATATCGAGCATCTCGTCGGCTTCATCGAGAATGATTTTGGTGGTGTTTTCCAGCTTCAGCGTACCGCGCTCGATGTGGTCCATCACACGGCCGGGGGTGCCGATAACAATCTGCACGCCGCGCTCCAGGGCGCGGAGCTGACGGTCGTAGGGGCTGCCGCCGTAGATGGGCACCACCATCAGGCCGCGCTTGTACTTGCCCAGTTTCTGGATTTCGCCCGATACCTGCACCGCGAGTTCGCGGGTGGGGCAGAGCACCAATACCTGCACGTCTTTGCTCTCGGTATCGATGTTGTCGATGGCGGGAATGGAGAAGGCAGCGGTTTTGCCGGTACCCGTCTGGGCCTGGCCGATAACGTCTTTGCCGGCGAGCAGCACGGGAATGGCAGCGGCCTGAATGGCCGAAGCTTCCTCGTAGCCCATCTCGGTGATAGCGCGTTGTACTTCCTCGGAGAGGTTCAGTTCGTCGAAACGAACTACAATTTTTTCAGCTTCCATGAGTGGAGTTGATAAGGGGGAAAAGAGACATAGCTCTGAAAACAGCCGTACTCAGCGACGTTTCCCCTCCTACTACCTTGTCACAATCAGGCGGGAAAAAACAACCAAAAAACTACGCGGCCAATGCGTTAGCGCCTCTCTCAGGCTTGCGCGGGCTTGGGCCGTCCTCAAATGCGGGTGCAAAGGTAGGATTTTTATTTTGAAAAAGCTAATGTTGGTTGAACATGATTCTGGAAGAACGTCATGCAGAGCGCAGCGAAGCATCTTTACAGCTTCGTTGCTTTAACCATCCCACGTATCCAAATCAATCGTTTTCCATTCCGGATTGAACGCTGTAACCAGCGCGTCTTTCTTGGCTCGTGACCATCCTTTCAGCACTTTCTCGCGGGCTATGGCCTGCCCTGCGTCAGGCAACTGCTCAAAATAGACCAGCAAATCAGCTTGATACCGGCCGGTGAATTTGTTAGCATCACCCCGACCGGTGCTATGCTCATACAGGCGGCGGGTGAGGTCGTTGGTTACGCCGATGTAGAGGACAGTACGGCTGGTGTTGGTGAGGATGTAGACGTACATGTTGGTTGTGGACTTCTTTGACCGGTCATGCAGAGCGTAGCGAAGCATCTTTACCGCACAACGCGACCGCAACGATTGGTTTACTATTGAGGTAAAGATGCTTCGCTACGCTCTGCATGACGTTCTAATTTCCTTCTGACCTCTCCAAACGGCACAAAAAAAAGCCCGCCAGAGGCGGGCTTTCTTAGAGTTGCAAAGCTGCGGCTGAATTAAACCAGCGATACTTTTACGGCGTTCGGGCCTTTTTTGCCCTGAGCTACTTCGTATTGAACTTTGTCGTTTTCGCGAATCGAGCTAACCTGGAGGTCGCTGATGTGAACGAAGATGTCTTCGCCAGTTTCGTCGTTTTTGATGAAACCAAAGCCTTTGGTGTCATTAAAGAATTTTACCGTTCCGGTGGGCATGGTGGTTGGTTGTGGAGTTTCCCTAAGCGTTTGGGCCACCGTGGCTTGGTTTCTTAGGTTGCGTCAAAGATAGGCAGAAATTCCAAATGACCAAGTCGATAGATATTTTTTTCGATGGACGTAGGCGAGGTTATGAGTCCGTTCGCATGTCATGCAGAGCGCAGCGAAGCATCTCGCTCGCGTCGTTGAACGATTGGGTTACTACCACACGCGAGATGCTTCGGCTGCGCTCAGCATGACGTTCTTTTGTGCCTGGCTTTCTTAATTATGCACAACGCCTCCCCCATGCCCGACACGCCCGCCCACGCTTTTTCGCACGATTTTCAAGTTCCGGCCAGCGCCATTGATGCGCTGGGCCACGCCAACAACGTGGAATACGTGCGCTGGGTGCAGGACGTGGCGGGGGCGCACTGGATGAGCATCTGCCCAGCCGAGCTGCGCGACCAGATTATCTGGGTGGTGCGCGAGCACCGGATTCGCTACCTGCAATCGGCCTTCGCGGGCGAGACGCTGCGGGCCAGCACCTGGGTGGGCGAAACCAGCGGGGCCACGTCGCTTCGCTACACCCGCCTCACCCGCGCCGCCGATGGCGTGCTGCTGTGCGAGGCAGAAACGACCTGGGTGCTGCTCGACCCCAAAAGCGGCCGGCCGGTACGGGTGACGGCGGAGATGGTGAGTTGGCTGACAAATGGCTTGGATTTACTCAACCCGATTGAGTAGCGAGATAAGCATTTTAAGCCTACTCTCTTCAAATCCATCCCTTGTTTCAACTGCACAAACCGTATTGCCATTTTGCGCAATTTCCAGGATGGTATACTTGCCGCCCAAAATATCTTTTACCTCCGAAAGACGCCCTTGCAACTCTGCCAACTGAAACGATTTTATCTCCGTCTTCAAAGAACCACCAAAATATATATCCACTCTTTTGGCTTGAATCTTAATCTTGGTAACACGACGTTTACCAATAACCCTAATAAACATCAGAATAAAGGTCACGATGTAACACGATAAAAGCGCTATGAAATAATCGTAAAATATAAATGTTAGAGCAAGAAAAACGGCACCAATCAAAAGCGCATATTTTGTCAGTAAACTCTTCTCTACATCATGACTTTGTATTGTTAGCATTACGCAGATAGCATTACGCAGATTTAAAGTTAGACAAAACCTTCTCGTCAAATATTCATGCCTCCCTCCTTCCGCATCTACTCCTCTTCGGCTGGCTCGGGGAAGACGTACCAATTAACGAAAGAATACCTGCTGCTGGCGCTGGGGGCCGACGACCCGGCGTATTTTAAGCGGGTGCTGGCCATTACGTTTACTAACGATGCGGCGGGGGAAATGAAGCACCGCATTGTGGATGCGCTGCGGAATTTTGCCTACCCGGCGGCGGGCAAACCGGATGCGCTGCTGGCCGATATTGCGGCCGAGCTGAAGCTGCCGGCGGCGGAGGTGCGGCGGCGGGCAGCGGAGACATTTCGGCTGGTACTGTACCACTACGCTGATTTTGGGGTGAGCACGATTGATTCGTTTGTACAGCGAATTGTGACGGCCTTTACCCGGGAACTGGGCTTGCCGGCCACGTTTGAGGTGGAGTTGGATACCGATGCGGTGCTGCAAAGCGCCGTGGCCGCGCTGCTGGACAAGGTGAACCGCGACCCAAATAGCAAATTGCTGTCGCAGACGTTGGCGGAATATGCGCTAGGTCAGGCTGACGAAGGCAAGAGCTGGAGCCGCCTGCCGGAGGAGCTGGCGGGCTTCGGGCGGGTGCTGTTTAATGAGACGGTGCAGGAGGCGGTGGCGCAACTCGACAAGTTGAGTTTGGCCGATTTCCGGCGGCTGGACAAGGAAATCAGGGCCCGGCGGGCGGAGATTGAGGCGGCGTTTGCGCAGACGCGCGAGGTGGCGCTGGCGGTGCTGGACGCGGCAGAAGCTACAGAAGCCGACTTTTTCCAGGGTAAGCGCGGCATTTTTGGCTACGTGCAGAAGGGCGTGGATTTGCTGGCGCCCGACGCGGGGCCGAACAGCTACGTGCGCGCCACGCTGGCCGACGACAAATGGTACAGCGGCAAAATAAAAACCGCCGCCGACCGGGAGCGCGTGGATGCGGTGAAGGAGCCGCTCAGCCAATTAGTAGCGACACTAGATAAATTGCGCGCCGATTATTTGCCGAATTATGTATTGCTGGCGGCGATGCAGCCCTATTTATTTCACGCTTCGTTGTTGAGTGAATTAAATAAGATTGTTGAGCAAATTAGCCGCGAGCGCAACGTGGTGTTGATATCGGAATTCAACCGAAGAATTGCTAGCATTGTGCTTACCGAACCGGTGCCGTTTTTATACGAGCGGCTGGGCGAGAAATACGAGCACATTCTAATTGACGAGTTTCAGGACACCTCGGTATTGCAGTGGAATAATTTGCTGCCGCTGGTGGAAAATACGCTGGCGAATGGGCACTCAAGTCTGGCGGTGGGCGATGCCAAGCAGGCCATTTACCGTTGGCGCGGGGGCGAGATGGAGCAGATTCTCAGGCTGCACCAGGGCAACACGGAGGCGCTGGCTGCCCGCGCCCGCGAGCCGGAAATGCGCGAGCTGCTGCGGGGGCGCTACGAGGCGTTTCGCGGAAAGCTGGAGCCACGGGCGTTGCAGGTGAACTACCGGTCGGCGCGGGAGATTATTGATTTTAACAACTCGTTTTTTGAGGCGGTGAGTGCCCGGCACGAGGCGCTGGGGCTGGTGACGGGGATTTATGACGCGCATTTTGGGCAGCAGGTGCCCGAATGGCAGCGGGCCGACCAGCAGGGGCACGTGGAGTTGTTGTTCACCCAAAAGGATGCGCCGGCGCTGATTTTCGACCCCACCACCGGCACATACACCGCAGAGCCCCTCCCCGGCCACGCGGCCGAGGCGCTGCTGGGCTACGACGAAAGCACCTGCTACCTCACGCTGCAATTAATTGAGCAAGCCCTGCGCGACGGCTACGAATTACAGGACATCTCGGTGCTGTGCCGCACGCGCTACGCCAGTAAAATCATCGCCAAGTTCCTGAAAGAGCGCGGCTACGCCATTATTTCGGCCGACTCGCTGGCGCTGGAATTTGCGGAGGTGGTGAACTTGCTGGTGAGCATTTTGCGGGTGTTGCACCAGCCGGCTGATACACTGGCGCGGGCCGAAGCCCTGCTGCTCGTGGACAAGGTGGTGCGCGGGCTGGCCCCCACGCCGGCGCGGGCGCGGCACATTGCAACGGTGGCGAATGCGGCGGGCGGCACGTCGTTTTTTGATGAGTTGCGGGCGCTGGGTTACGATGTGAACGAGGCCGAAACCGGCAACCTGGGCCTGTATGAGCTGGCCGAGCGGCTGCTGAATCTGTTCGGGCTGCTGGGGCGGAATGGGGAGAGCGAGTACCTGTTCCGCTTCCTCGATTTGACGCTGGAATACAGCCTGAAATTTGGCAACAACTTGGGCAACTTCCTCACGCACTGGGAGGAGCGCAAGGGACGCATCAGCATCAACGCGCCGGGCGGGCGGGCGGCCATCACCATCACCACGGTGCACAAGGCCAAGGGCTTGGCCTATGGCGTGGTGATTGTGCCCTTTGCCGACTGGAGCCTGGAACCGCACCGGGGTACGCTGCTGTGGGGGCATTTGGAAGCCGGCCAGAAGCCCATCGAGCTGATGCCCGACGTGGCGGTGGTGAGTCTGAGCAAGGGCATTCAGCAGACGGTATTGGGCGGGCAGTACGACGAGGAGCGCGAGAAAACCTTCCTCGAAGGGCTGAACACGCTCTACGTGGCCTTCACCCGGCCGCGCCACCGCCTCTACGTCATCAGCAAACGGCCGGAGGACAAGAAGACCACCAAAACCGATGAGCTGGAAGTTTCGGCACCCACCACAGCCGCCCGTACCGTGGCCGATTTGCTCCACGGCTACCTGCTGGGCCGCGGCGAATGGCAGGAAGAACAGGTGTCTTTTGTAATATCAAAAGGCACCCCAGCCGCTAAGAAACCTGACAACAAACAACTAACAACTAACAACTACGAGCTAACCAATCTCGCCGCCGCGCCCTGGGAGGAGCGCCTGAAGCTACGCCGCCACGCCACCACGCTCTTCGATTTTGACGAGCAAAAGGCCCAGGGCGAGTGGAACCGCAAGCTACACTTCGCCCTGCGCCGCCTGCTCACGGCCGCCGACGTGGGCCGGATAGCCAGCCAGCTCGTGGCCGAAGGGATATTGAGCGCCAAGGAGCGGCCCGCGCTGGTCGAGAGCCTCGAAACGCTGGTAAGCGACCCGCGCCTGGCCCCCTACTTCGCCCCGCACTTGAGCGTGGAAACGGAGCGCGAAATCCTGGTGGGCGGCGTGAAGCTGCGCGACTACAAGCCCGACCGCGTGGTGCTCGAACCTTCCCTCGAAGAACACCACCGTCTGGGTGGCCGCGTCACGCTGATGGATTTCCGTCTGCCCCCGCCGCAGGAGAAACACAAGCGCCTGCTGCGGAATTACGCCACGCTATTTGAGCAGCTGGGGTACGCGGAGGTGCGCGGGCTTATTTATTATTTCGGGACGGGAGAAGTGGTGGAGGTGTGAGAAGTTAATTAGATTGCACACATGAAAGTGTTTTTGGCTCTTGCTCTATTCATTTGCGCTTCCTTTTCTTCTTTCGCGCAGACTGCTGAATGTCCTGTTCCGGAGCATTTTAGAAATGTGGTCGCGTTAATGAACAAGCCTATTGCAGATGTCCTTATTGGTTTTTCTCAATCTTCGTTGAAGTATCAAGCAATATTTCGAGGTGACAGTGATAATCCAGAATGGATTTTTATCAACTTCTTTGACGAGAAACAACAAGTCTGTTTTGTGTTCATAAACGGCAAGTCACAACTGGCACTGCTAAGTGGAAATCCTTGCTCTTGCATTGGAGAGTTTGAATATTTGATGAAAAATTGGGTACGTCAAGGCAATCAAGCTCGGTATATCAATAAGGAAGATACTATTGAAGCAATTATAGATGCTGATGGGGATGGAGGATGTATGAGCCTCAAGATGCTAAAATAATTTTCCTAACCTCACATAGTACCCAGCTTTTGACCTCACCAACCCCCGCAACTTTTCTCCGCAACTGCTTGTATATTTGGCGCAGCAAGAAAAAATAAAGGGCCAAGCTACCGGCCCGGCCCCTTACCGAAACTACCGGATTAATTGTGAGATGAGCAGCAGGCCTAAGCCTTTTGCCACACCTTTCAAGAACTCCAACAAGAGCGGCGAACCGACCTTGTGCACTAGCTTCTTCGCGCTGTCCTAGGCAGCTTGAGTCGCTGCTTCATTGAATATGAAGTAAGGGTTTTGCTGTAAATCCGCTTCCTGAACCCTCGACTACTCCAATAGCCGGGGGTTCGCCTTTTTAGGGGCAACCGCTGGCCGGGGACTACCTACGCGTGGGGGCGAAGATGGGCGGACGGGCCACCCGGTCCGAAAAAATGCGCGGGCGCCCTTGTCACCTTGAGTTTGGAGTTGTCGAGCGGCTTGGGGATGCGCAATATGCTGCAAGCCGTGGCGTACGCGCTGAAGGCCAATTATCCGGATACGTTCGAGGCCAAATTGCGGAGCTGGGGCTTCCGGAAGGAGAGCTTTTGATGTAGCGCGAACTTTGTAGTTCGCGTCCCTGCGCCGGTACAACGTTTGTCGTTCCGGGACGCGAACTACAAAGTTCGCGCTACACCTTTGCCCCTATGCACACCCTTGCCCAACTGCGCGCCGGCCAGCTCCACGGCCTCAAACGTCTCGACTTGAGCGCCGGCCTCACCGAGTTTCCCCAGGAAATTTTTGCCCTCGCCGATTCGCTGGAAATCCTCAACCTGTCCGGCAACGCCCTTTCCGCTCTGCCCGACGACCTAGGCCGCTTGCACCAATTGCGCGTGCTGTTCTGCTCCGATAACCAGTTTACCGAAGTGCCAGCCGTGCTGGGCCAGTGTCCCCAATTGAGCATGGTGGGCTTCAAGGCCAACCAGATACGAACGCTGCCGGCGGCGGCCCTCACCCCTGCCCTGCGCTGGCTCATCCTCACCGATAACCAACTCGAAGAATTGCCCACTGAAATTGGCCAGTGCCCCGAGTTGCAGAAGCTGATGCTCGCCGGTAACCGCCTCACGGCCCTGCCCGCCACCCTGGCCCTGTGCACCAAGCTGGAGCTGCTGCGCATTGCCGCCAACCAACTCACCGCGCTGCCCGCGTGGCTGCTGGCCCTGCCGCGCCTCTCGTGGCTGGCCTATGCCGGCAACCCCTTCTCGGCCCCGGCCGAGGCCGCCGCGGAGAAGCTGCACATCATCGGCGTCATTGCCTGGGACAAGCTGACCATTGCCCAGCAATTGGGCGAAGGCGCGTCGGGCGTGATTTACCGCGCCCTGTGGCAGCAGCCCAATGTGGCCGATGAGGACGTGGCTGTGAAGCTCTTCAAAGGGGCCGTGACCAGCGACGGCCTGCCCCACTGCGAGATGCTGGCCACCATCAAGGCCGGCGCTCACCCCAACCTGATTGCCGTGCTGGGCCGCGTGAGCCAGCACCCCGCCGGGGCCGAGGGCCTGGTACTGGAGCTGATTGACGAGGCCTTCGGCAACCTGGCCGGCCCGCCCAGCCTGGCCACCTGCACCCGCGACGTGTACAAGCCCGGCACCACTTTCAGTCTCGAAACGGCCCTGAACATTGCCCAGGGCATTGCCGCCGCCGCCGGGCATTTGCACGCGCAGGGCATTATGCACGGCGATTTATACGCCCACAACATTTTGAACACCATTGAAGGCAACGCCCTGCTGGGCGATTTTGGAGCCGCCTGTTTCTTTGACGCGGAAGATGCGGAGCTGGCCACCGCCCTGCAGCGCCTGGAAATCCGGGCCTTCGGCTGCCTGCTGGAAGAGCTGCTGACGCACTGCGACGAGGCCGACAAAGCGCCGGCGCTCTGGGAATTGCAGCGCCGTTGCGTGCAGCCGGAGGTATCGGCGCGGCCCCTGTTTGCGGAGGTGAGCGCAGCGCTGGCACTGTAGCGCGAACTTTGTAATTCGCGTCCCGGAGCGACAATCGTTGCACCGGCGCGGGAACGCGAACTGCAAAGTTCGCGCTACGGTGCTACTCTGCCAGCCGCTGGTAGCGGATGCGGGGCTGCCGGCTAATTGTGTCTACGTAAAAGGCAAAGGTGCTTTCGGCGCTGCTCACTTCTACCCGCACCTCGGCCAGGCGCTTGGGCGGCGTGAAGCGGGGCATGGTAGCGAAGCGCATCTCAACGGGCACGCCCACGCCGCTCAGCGGGAGCAGGTAAAGCCCTCGCTTCTCATCAAGCAGGTAATGGGTGGCCGTGGCCCGCAGCTGAAAGCCGGGAATGGTATATCCCATCTCCTCGTAATAGCCGTGGTAGCGGAAGCGGCGCAGCACGCGCCCGGTCCGGATGTGCCGCACAAAGGCATTCGGGGCTTGTTGCTGTTGCGCCGTGGGCGTGCGGCCGTAGCCATCCATGCCGTCGGCAAAGCGGATGGGGTGGGCTTTGCCGGGCGCATACACCACCAGCAGCGTGGAATCGGTGAGGAAAGAGGCGCCCACCAGTTCCGCATCGGGGCGGGCGAAGCGCAGGGGCGGGCGGCCGGCCCGTAACAGCTCCGAACCGGTGAGCAGGGCCGTGCCGTCGGCCGAGAGAGCGGGCTCGCACTCGGCCCCCACGCCGGGGCCCCGGCCGTCGCTGAGGCGCAGCACGTTGCCCGCCATATCGAGCAGCAGCACCACCTGGGCGCCCACGTCGCTGTCGGGCACCATAAAATCGAGGGTAAAGGCCAGCGCCCCGAGCGGCCGGCTATACCCCAAAAACTGCGGCTGATAGGCTTCGCTTTCGGTCACAATGTCGGCTCCCGCTTTTTTGAAGAACGCGGCCTTGTGCAACTGGCGGCGAAACACCTGCCGGCCCGTGTTGTCGCGCAGCGTCAGGGTGTAGCGCCCTTCAAAGCCGTGCACCCGTTCGGCGTGGCCGGGGGTGTCCTCGTAGGTAGCGCTGAGGCGGCGGGTCGAATCCGTTTCGGCCTCCATCCGCAGGTGGTGGGGCTGGCCGTTGAGCAGCACCAGCGTATCGGTGGCCACCGGCGGCGCCCAGCCGGGAATGTCCGGCGGCTTGGGCTGGGGCTTGGCTTGCGCTGGGGCGGCGGGCAGCGGCAATGGCACCGGGGCTACCGACACGCTGGGCAGGGCCGGCGTGTCGGAGGCGGTGGAATGCATTTTTTGGTCGCAGCCCGCCAGCGTCACTCCCAGCAGCCCCGCTACAATCTTTTTGCGCATTACTTCGTGAGCCAGCCGTTGGCGTCGAACCAGTTGCGCAGGCGGTCGGTCCAGAGGTCTTTCGTGGTTTTGTTGTTGAGGCCAAAGCCGTGGCCGCCCTTGGGGTAGAGGTGCATTTCGGCCGGCACGCCGTGGCGCAGGCAAGCTTGGTAAAACACGATGCTGTTGTTCACAGGTACGGTTTTGTCGTCCTGGGCGTGCACCAGGAACGTGGGCGGCGTTTGGGCCGACACCTGCAATTCGTTGGAGTAAAGCCGGACCTGGTCGGCCGGTGGCGTTTTGCCCAGCAGGTTATCGCGCGAGCCGCCGTGCTTGAGGCTGTCGCTGAAGCTGATGACCGGATACAGCAGCACCAGAAACGCGGGCCGCACCGACACCGGCCCCGGATTTGCCCCCACCGGCTGCGCGAAATGCGTGCCCGCCGTGGCCGCCAGGTGCCCGCCCGCCGAGAAGCCCATGAGGCCAATGCGCTCAGGGTTCACGCTGTACTTGGCGGCCTGCTGGCGCACCAGGCGCAGGGCCTGTTGGGCATCGAGCAGCGGCGCGGTGGTTTTGTCGGTCTGGGTTTGGTCGTTGGGGAGGCGGTATTTCAACACGAAAGCCGTCACCCCCATCTCGTTCAGGCGCTTGGCCACATCGTAGCCCTCGCTGTCGATGGACAGGCGGGTATAGCCGCCGCCGGGGCAGATAATGACCGCCGTACCATTGGCCGTGCCCGGCGCCGGCAGAAAGGCCGTGAGTGTAGGCTGCACCACGTTTGATATGCGCACGCCGGCGGGTATCGTGACGCTGGTTTCCTGCACCGCGCTGGGCTGCGAATTGGGAATGGTGCCGGCGTAGAGCGGAAACAACTGCTGGCTGGGCTGGGCCAGCACGCCCCCCGACGCAAGAAGGGAAAGGCCGAGGAGGCCCCAAATCAGAGATGCTTTCATAAGTTGAGCAATTGTACGCAAAGGTACGAAAAGCGGTTGCCAGGTGGTAGTATCTAGAAATAATATGGCATTTTTTGATGAAAATTACGCAAAACGCAACCTAAATTGAACGATGTCGTAGCGGCTTTGGTAGTATGGTCATGCGCAAGACCACTCTGCTGGCCGCCGCCGCCCTGATGGGCGTCCCCGGCCTCACCCTGGCCCAAAACACGCCGGAAGAAAACAACCCCAACGTGGACGCTCCTTTCGTGCGAAACATTCGCGCCGACCGTCCGGGACAAACCATCACCGCCCAGGTTCTTCAGCCCGGCCGCATCCAGCTGGAAAGCGGCTTCCAGCGCCAAACCGGTGGCGTGGGACTGGCCCAACGCATCAGCGCCGCCACGCTGCGCATCGGCTTCTTCAACAGCATGGAGCTGCGCGTGACCCAGCCGTTCCTGCACAACGGCCCCTCCTACCTCACCGAAACCGGCCGCGTCGATTCCAGCGGCTGGGCCCCGGCCGTGGTGGGCGCCAAGTTCATGCTCTCGCCCAACTACAACACCCGCACCCAGGTCGCCATTCTGGTGGAGTCGGCGGTGCCGGGCACGGGCAGCCAGGGCCTGCGGGCTACTACTTGGGGCCCCGGCGGCCGCCTGCTGGTGAGCGAGCAAATTGGCCAGCGCTTTGGCCTGGAGGCCAACTTTGGCTTCAGCCAGCGCGGCATCACCTTGAAAGACACCGACAACGGCCAGTTCATGGGTTCGCTGGCCCTGAATGGCCCCATCACCAACATGGCCGGCTTCTTTGTGGAAGCCTACGGCGTCGGCAATTCATCCTTCAACACGGGCACCACAGCCGGGCTCTACGTCCGTCCTGTGCCTGCCGTGCGGCTCGATGTAACCGCTGGTAAGGTACTGGGTGGCTTGGCCGCTGGCACTTCCACGGTAGGCGCCGGCCTCACGTTGAAAATAGGGCGGTAAGCTGGCATCAGGTTTTTGAAGTAAGCCTGTTATACTGAGCACCGGCGCAGCATTTTGCCCGCTCCGTCTGTCATCCTGAGCAAAGCGAAGGACCTTCTTACCGTTGAACTATTGATTCAGCGGCGAGAAGGTCCTTCGCTTTGTTCAGGATGACACATTAAATTACTTGCGCGGTAGAGATGCTTCGACAGGCTCAGCATGACCTTTTTTTAACACTTTTCCTATGCACCTCCACAGCTGCTAACGCTGGTTGTCGTCGGTGAGCGGGGGGATGCGCGTGGGCGTTTGGCGGCCGGCTACGATGCCGGTAGCGCTTTGGGCAATGGCCTGAATGACGGCCGTCATGTTGGTCAGGTCCAGGGTTTCCACTTCGTCGTCGACGGAATGATAGAGGCCGTCCGTAGGAATCTGGTCGGTGCTGATGGTGTGGGCGGGCACGCCGAGGCGGGCCAGCGTGGCATTATCGGAGCGATAAAAGAGGTTTTGTTCGGGGTAAGGGTCGGGCTCAAAATGGAACTTGCTGCCCGCTAGGTTGGCTTGCAGCAGCTTGCCAAAGTCGGACTTATCGAAGCCGGTAATAAACGCCGTGTTGGGGCCAAACTTGGCTTCCTTACCAATCATTTCAATGTTGAACATGGCCACCACTTGCTGCGGGTCGAGCTGTTTGGAGAAATATTGGGAGCCCAGGCCGCCCACTTCCTCGGCCGCGAAGGCTACAAAAATCAGCGGGCGGGCGTTGTCGTTTTTCTTATTGAAGTACTCCGCCAAGGCCACCACGGCCGTGGTGCCGCTGGCGTCGTCGTCGGCCCCGTTGGCAACGGAGTCGCCCTGCGCTGTGGGCTTGAGGTAGCCCAAATGGTCGTAATGGCCTGCGAAAACCACACTTTCTTTGGCACGCTTCGGGTTGTGGCCGGGCAGCAGGCCCACCACGTTGCGCTGCTCCAGCGGCAGCACGGCAGCGGTGGCCCCGATGCGGTACGTGAATTTTTCGGGAACCGAGGCCAGCGCGATTACGGTGGCAAAGGGCTGGGGCGCCTCGCCGCTCATGGTTCCCTGTCGCAGGTAATTGGCTAACCCAGCAAACTCGCGTGCGTGCGTCGTGTCCACAATGACCAGCGTGTTGGCCGTTGGGTGCAGTAGCCGACCCAGCTTGGCCTTTTCGCCGGGCCCAACGCGCACGACTTCCACCGGCTTGGCATCTTCGCTGCTCCAGTTCAGGGTGCTTAGGCCAGAAGCCATCATTACCTGCTGCGGGCCGAGGGCCTGCCCGTTGAGGACGGCCGTGATGGGACCGGGCTGGCTTTTGTACACGGTAAATGGTTGCTCGAAGCTGGCCAGACCGGGCAGCGGCTTCAGGCCGATGCGCTTGAATTCGGCGGCCAAAAACTGCGCGGCTTTCAGTCCGCCGGGCTGCCCGGTGCCGCGGCCCTGCATATCGTCGGCGGCCAGGGTGCGCACCACCCGCGTCACGGTAGCGGCCGAAACGCTGGCGGCTTTGGCCGCAGGCTTCGCGGCTTTTTTCTGGGCCACGACGGGCCCGGCCACCAGCAGGGCGGCCAGCAGGAACAGGAGTTTCATGGCGGCTTAGCTTAAGGTCAGCACTAGGTCGTCGGCGGCTACACGGGTGCCTTCGGGCAGCACCACGTCGGCCACGGTCAGGTCTTGCGGGGCGGTGATGGTGGTTTCCATTTTCATGGCTTCGATGACGAACAGCGGCGTATTTTTGGGTGCCGCCTGGCCGGGTTTTACCAGCACTTTGCTCAGCATTCCTTGCAGCGGGGCGCCCAGCTGGCGGGGGTTGGCTTTGTCGACTTTGGCGTTGCTGATTTTGGTCACTTCCACCGACTGGTCGCGCACCTGCAGGTTGCGGGTCTGGCCGTTGAGGGTGAAGAAAATGGTGCGCATGCCTTCCTCATTGAGCGTGCCGACGGACTCCAGACGCACAATGACCGACTTGCCGCGCGCAATTTCGATGATGGTTTCCTCGCCCGGTTTCAGGCCGTAGAAGAACACCGACGTAGGCACCTTGCTCACGTTGCCAAACTGCATGCGGAAGGCCCAATATTCATCAAATACCTTCGGGTAGAGCAGCGAAGAAAGCAGGTCGGTGAACTTCGCACGGGGATATTTCTCCTGAAATTTCGGCCATTCCTGGTCAAAATCGATGGGCGCGAGGTGCTCGTTGGGCCGGTCGGTAAACGGCGTTTCGTTTTTCAGAATCAGCTTTTGCAGCTCGGCTGGCCAGCCGCCTTCGGGCTGGCCAATGTCGCCGCGGAACAGCTCGCGCACCGATTCGGGGAAGTTCAGGGTTTCGCCGCGCTCCATCACGTCCTGGGGCGTGAGGTTGTTGCTCACCATGAACAAGGCCATGTCGCCGACCACTTTTGAGCTGGGCGTTACCTTCACAATGTCACCGAACAGCATGTTCACGTCGGCAAAACGCTGCTTCACTTCCTCAAATTTGTCGAGCAGGCCCAGCGAGGCCGCCTGCGGGCGCAGGTTGGAGTACTGCCCGCCCGGAATCTCGTGCTGGAACACCTCCGAAGTGCCCGCTTTCAGGCCCGACTCAAACGGGTAGTACATCTCGCGCACAGCTTCCCAGTAGTTGCTGAACTCGTTGAGCGAATGCTGGTTGAACTCGCGGTGGCGCGGCGTGCCCCGGAACATTTCCACCACCGAGTTGAAGTTGGGCTGCGAGGTGAGGCCCGACAGCGACCCGATGGCCACGTCAATCACATTCACGCCAGCCTCCACGGCCTTCGCGTAGGTGGCGGCTTGCAGCGAGGACGTGTCGTGGGTGTGCAGGTGGATGGGCAGCTTCACAGCATCGCGCAGGCCCTGAATCAGCTCGGTGGCGGCGTAAGGCTTGAGCAGGCCCGCCATGTCTTTGATGCAGAGGATGTGGGCACCGGCATCTTCCAGCTGCTTGGCCAGCCGCAAGTAGTAGTCGAGGGTGTATTTGGTGCGGCTGGGGTCCAGAATGTCGCCGGTGTAGCAGATGCTGGCTTCGGCCAAGCGCGTGGTTTTGTTGCGCACGAACCCGATGCAGGCCTCCATGCCCTTCATCCAGTTCAGCGAGTCGAAAATGCGGAACACGTCGACGCCGGTTTCGGCGGCCTGCTGCACAAAACGCTCCGTGAGGTTATCCGGATAAGCCTTATAGCCCACGCCGTTGGCCCCACGAATGAGCATTTGCAACAAGATATTCGGGATGGCTTCGCGGAGCTTGGCCAGGCGCTCCCAGGGGTCTTCGTGCAGGAAGCGCAGGGCCACGTCGAACGTGGCGCCGCCCCAGACTTCGAGCGAGAAGGTTTGGGGGTGCTGCTGGGCGTAGGCACGGGCCACTTTCAGCATGTCCCAGGTGCGCATGCGGGTGGCCAGCAGGCTCTGGTGGGCATCGCGCAGGGTGGTGTCGGTGTAGTGAATGAGTGGGTCGTTGCGCAGCCATTCCGCGAATTTCTCAGGGCCCAGCTCGTCCAGTTTCTGCTTGGTGCCGGGCGCGGGGGCGTGGTGGTCGGAGTGCGGCAGGTGGGGGCGGCGCGGGGTGGCGCGCGGGTCGAGGAGGTGGCGCACATCGGGGCTGCCGTTCACCACCGTTTCGCCGATGAAGCCCAGCAGGCGCGTGGCCCGGTCCAGCCGCGGCTTGAACTCGAACAGCTCGGGGTGGTCCTTGATGAAGTCGACGGTGGCATCGCCGGCCCGGAATTCGGGGTTGGCCACGATGTTGTCGAGGAAGGGAATATTGGTTTTCACACCCCGAATGCGGAATTCGGCCAGCGCCCGACGCATTTTCTGGGCCGCGCCCAGCAGCGTGGGCGCGTGGGTGGACACCTTCACCAGCAGCGAATCGAAAAACGGCGACACCACCGCCCCCTGGTACACCGAGCCCTCGTCGAGCCGGATGCCAAAGCCGCCCGCCGAACGGTAGGCCAGAATGGTGCCGTAGTCGGGCTTGAAGTCGTTGGTGGGGTCTTCGGTGGTGATGCGGCACTGCATGGCAAAGCCCGCCCGCAACGGCACCACGTCGGGGCCCAGGCCGATTTCGGGGTCGCTGAGCTGAAAGCCGGCCGCGATGTAAATCTGGGTTTTGATGAGGTCGACGCCCGTAATCATCTCCGTCACGGTGTGCTCCACTTGGATGCGGGGGTTCACTTCGATGAAGTAAATCCGGTCCTGCTCGGGGTTTACCAGAAACTCCACGGTGCCCACGTTGTCGTAGCCCACGGCCCGGCCAATGCGCAGGGCGTATTCGTACAAGAGGTGGCGCTGGTGGTCGGCCAGGTTCATGGCCGGGGCCACTTCCACTACTTTCTGGAAGCGGCGCTGCACCGAGCAGTCGCGCTCGTAGAGGTGCACCAGGTTGCCGTGGTGGTCGCCCACCAACTGCACCTCAATGTGCTTGGGCCGCTCCACAAACTTCTCCAAAAAAACAGTGTCGTCGCCGAAGGCATTCAGCGCCTCGTTGCGGGCCTCAAAAAAGCCCTTTTCCAACTGCTCATCGTCGCGGATGACGCGCATGCCGCGCCCGCCGCCGCCGCTGGCCGCTTTGAGCATCACGGGGTAGCCGATGCGGTTGGCCTCGGTTTTGGCGGTTTCAAAGTCGACCAGGTCGGCCGTGCTGCTTTCAATTTGGGGTACCTGGCACTGCTGGGCCACTTCCTTGGCGCGCACCTTGTCGCCGAGGGCTTCCATCACCTCGGGGCGGGGGCCCACGAAAATGATGCCCTCCTCGGCGCAGCGGCGCGAGAGCGTGGCGTTTTCGCTTAGGAAGCCGTAGCCGGGGTGAATGGCGTTGGCGCCGTTTTCCTTGGCGATGCGCAGCAGGCCTTCGATGTCGAGGTAGGGCTTGAGGGGCTCGTCGTCGCGGCCAATCTGGTAGGCCTCGTCGGCCTTGTAGCGGTGCAGCGAATACCGGTCCTCGAAGGTGTACACGGCCACCGTGGGAATGTTGAGCTCGGTGGCGGCGCGCATCACGCGGATGGCAATTTCGCCGCGGTTGGCGACCAGGAGTTTGGTGATGTTCATAGAAAACGGTGAGCGAATGGCGGGATGGGGCGAAAGTAGGCAAAAAGCTGCCAGTAAGGCATAAAAAAGGGCGAGCCACTGGCCCACCCCTTTTTTCACTTATATAACCTCGGCAGCGGCCCTACTCCACCGCCATGCGCCGGGCCGGCGCCGAGCAGCAGGTAGCAGCCGGCGGGCAGCCCGCGCAGGTCGAGGGTGGCCTCGGGGCCGGCCGGGGCGGGGTAGCGCCGCACGACGCGGCCCAGCGCGTCGGTCAGCGTCAGCGGGGCGGTGCCGGGGTGGCCCCCTGGCGGGCCGGGTTAGGATAGAGAGACGCCGGTTCGCGGAGGTCGGCGGGGGCCGTGGTCGTCAGGGTCGGGTCGGTCAGCGAGGCCAGGAAGCCGAGGGGTTTGTAGGGGTTCGGGTACGGGTTGGTGAGGCTAATGGTGCCGAAGTTGGTCGTGGGGCTATAAAAAGCCCCGGCCACGAACACACTGGTCCCGCTTATGGCCAGCGCGTAGGCTGCGTCGGAACTTGTGCCGCCGGCCCGTTGCGCCCAGGCGAAGCTGCCCATGCTGCCCACGTCGGTAAGTTTGGCCACGTACACGTCAGCCGAGCCCGCAGTGGACAGGACGGTGGGGCCGAAACCCGCCGTGGGACTGGTGAACTCCCCGGCCACGTACACGCTCGCACCGCTCACGGCCAGCGCCTGAGCATAGTCGTTGCCCGTGCCGCCGGCCCGCTGCGCCCACACGAAGCTGCCCGCGTCGGTGAGCTTGGCCACAAACACGTCATTCGTGCCATTCACGTTCGCGTTGGCCAGCACGGTGGGACCGAAACTCGCCGTAGGGCTGGTGAAATTCCCGGCCACGTACAAGCTCGTGCCGCTCACGGCCAGCCTAGAGGCCCCATCGGAGCCCGTGCCGCCGGCCCGCTGCGCCCACACGAACTGGTTGCTGGCAGGATTGAACTTGGCTACGAACACGTCATTTTCTCCAAGGCTTGTGAGCGTGGTACTGCCCAGCACCACCGTATTTGTGAAACGACCAGTTAGGTACACGTTGCCCGCCGCATCGACGGCCGTTGCCGTCACTTCCGAGGCATTGCTGGTTGCTACCGCCGTCGCCACCGCCACGGCCCGCGCCGACTGCCAGGCCGGGGCCTGCGCCGCCGCCGGCAGGCGCAGGGCTAGTAAGAGCAGGGCCAGCAGGCCCACGGGGTAGAAAGAGGAAAAAGATTTCATCAGGAAAAGGAAAAAGGTGTTGTTAAATATAGCGGCCCTACCCCACCGCCGGCCGCCCGGTGCGGGCGGTAGCTATAGCTAGCCCGGCCGCACCGGCATCTACTCCGTGCGCCACCCTTCCGGCCTGGCGCCTCTCTCCCGTGTGCTGCGTACCACCAAAAAAGGCCGCCCCGGTTTGGGGCGGCCTTTTTTGGTGGGTGGCATGGATGGGGCCGAGGGCCTCCTACTGCTTCTTATCCCTACTGCTTTTTGTTGTACATGACGCCCAGGAAATAGAACCGGTCGGGGTACAGGGTCGTTTTGGGGTCGTCGTAGGGGAAGGCTATGCCCTGGGTCGCCTGGCCTTGGCCATCGGTGAGGGTGAGGGTGTAGCCGGTGAGTTGCCAGCGCCCGCCGCCGCGGCTGCTGGCGCCGCCCGATACGTAGGTATCCTTGGTGGTGCTGCTCACCGAGCCGGCCCCGGATTGCGAGTACGTCCCGTCGGCCCGCAATTCAATAGTGCTCGACGAGGAGGCCCCCGAAATGGAGTTGCCGCCTTCGTAGCGGCCCACCAATGCGCCGGCGTTGGCAAACGACTTCACGGGCACAAAAATGCCGGCGTTCCAAGAGAACGAAGTGCTATTGGGCGTGAAGTCGGCCGCGTCCTTTTTGCCATCCGACCAGGCAATGGAGAGCTTGCCGCCGGACAGGCTGAACGTCCCTTTCTGCTCGGCACCGGCGGCCAACACGGCCGGGGCAAAGCCGCCGGTGGGGTTGTGGTACACGCGGCCGTCGGGCGAGAAATACCACACGGCCTTTTCCAGCGAACCACTCGAAATCCAAAACCGCGTCATGAAGTACAGCCCGGTGAGTTTGCCCCCGGTCCAGGAAGCGGGCGCCGGGTTGGTGAGTGGGCCCAGGGCCGCGGCGCGCACCGCTGGGGCGGCGGCCCGGCGCGTGGCCGCCACGGCTGGTGCTGCCGGCGCATACGCCCGAACGGGGGTAGCCGCTAGGCCGGCAGTGGCCGGGACTTCGCCGCGGTTGCGGGCCGCTAGTTGCACCATGCCGGCAAAGCGGGCGTCGGCGCGCACGGCGGCCAGGTCGGGGTCAGTGCGGAGCGAGTTGGGGTCGTTGAAGCCCCGGGCGGTGGCCTGGCTCAGGGCGGCAATGGCTTTGTCGTTGTTGCCGGCTTTGCTTTCGATGCACGCCAGATTGTAGCGGTGCACGGGGTTTTGCGGGTCCCATTCGATGGCTTTTTGGCACAACAACCGCGCTTCGTTGAGGCGGCCGGCGTTTACGTGCGCAATCATAACGGGGTAAAACGCATCGATGGCCGTGCGGTAGGCCTTGGTTTCTTCGGCCGATTGGGCCCAGGTGGTGAGGCCGAGGCAAAGCAAGGCGCCAAGCAGCACCACTCGAAAAATGGATACGGATAGTAGGGCTCTGTTCATGGCGGTGGGAATGTTGAGCAATGGAAGTATGGCAAATGATTTACTTTAAATATATAAAAAATTATATTATAATCGTCTTTTATTCTCCTGGAGCAACTTCTACCGGCGAAACCTTCGCTCAACCGTGGGGTTGTGCTTCGACTATTACATCAGTCGCTTTGCATGGACTTTACCAATAAAAATATTTTGCTTATCGGTGCCTCGTCGGGCATCGGCCTGGCTACGGCCCAGTTGTTGCGCACGCTGCACGTCAACCTGTTTACCGCCTCGCGGCACCTCTCGCCGGAGCTGGAGGCACTGGGGACCACGCACATTGCTTACGACGCCACCCAGCCGGTGAACACGGCCTTCGATGGCCTGCCCGACGTGCTGCACGGCGTGGCCTACTTCCCCGGCAGCATCAAGCTGCGCCCATTTGAGCGCATTCCCACCGAGGATTTCCAGGCCGATTTCGACCTGAATGTGCTGGGCGCGGTGCGCGTGGTGCAGGCCACCATCAAGCGCCTGAAGAAGGCGGAGGGCGCGGCTTCCATCGTTCTGTTCAGCACCGTGGCGGCCGATACGGGCATGAGCTTTCACACCAGCATTGCCACCGCCAAGGCCGCCGTGGAGGGCCTCACCCGCGCCCTGGCTGCCGAATACGCCGCCAGCGGCGTGCGCGTGAACTGCATCGCGCCTTCGCTCACCAACACACCGCTGGCCGCCGCCCTGCTCAGCTCGCCCGAGAAGGTGGAAGCCGGCGCCAAGCGCCACCCCTTGCAGCGCATCGGCCAGCCCGAAGACTTGGCCTACACCGCGTCGTTTCTACTCTCCGACCACAGCTCGTTCGTGACCGGCCAGGTGCTGGCCGTGGACGGCGGCATGGGGAAATTGAAGTAAGGTTTTTAGTTGTCAGTTGCTCGTTGTCAGTTGTTAGGCCGAATGGCTATCAACTGACAACGAGCAACTGACAACGAGCAACTGACAACTAAAAAAGCATGAAAATCTGCCTCTTCTGGCACCGGCGCGACTTGCGCATTCACGACAATCTGGGTCTGGCGGCGGCACTGGCCAGCGGCCTGCCGGTGCTGCCTCTGTTCATTTACGACCAGGAAATTCTGGACCAGCTGCCGGATAAAGCCGATGCCCGGCTCACTTTCATTTACGACGAGGTAGAGAAGCTGGCCCAGGAAACCGAGGCGGCCGGCGGCACCTTCCTGGCCCGCTACGGCAAGCCGCTGGAGGTGCTGGAGCAGCTGACGCAGGACTTCGAGGTAGCGGCCGTGCACACCAACGAAGACTACGAGCCCTACGCCACCGAGCGCGACACGGCCGTGGCCAAGATGTTGGAGAAGCATGGGGTAGAATTCCACGCCTACAAGGACCAGGTCGTTTTCGCCAAAGACGAAATCATGACCAAATCGGGCACCGTGCCCAAGGTGTTTGGGGCTTACCTAAAGGCCTACACGGCGAAGCTGACGGATGAGTTGCTGGAGCCCTGCGATTCCGGAAAGCCGTTCACGAAGGCGCATCTGCACCACGTTTCCGAAGAAAACGCCGGGCCGCGCCCAACCCTGAAAAGCATGGGGTTTGAACGCAAGGAACAATATTTTCCGCCGGTGAAATTGCCCGCCGCAAGCGTGGTGCGCCACTACCACAAAACCCGCGACACGCCCGCCAACGAACACGGCAGCACCCGCGAGTCGCTGAACCTGCGCTTCGGCACCCTGAGCGTGCGCGAGGTGATGCGCCAGGCCAAGGCACTAAACCCGAAGCTGCTGGCCGAAATTATCTGGCGCGACTTCTTTATGATGCTGCTCTGGCACTTCCCCCACACCGCTACCGAGAGCTACGACCCCAAGATGCGGCACATCCCCTACCGCAACAACGAGGACGAGTTTCGGGCCTGGTGCGAGGGCCGCACCGGCTACCCACTGGTGGACGCCGGCATGCGCCAGCTCAACGCCACCGGCTATATGCCCAACCGCGTGCGCATGACCGTGGCGGGCTTTCTGGTGAAGCACCTGTTCATCGACTGGCGCTGGGGCGAACGGTATTTTGCCGACAAGCTCCTCGACTACGACCTAGCCAACAACGTGGGCAACTGGCAATGGATGGCCGGCACCGGCGCCATTGCCGCCCCCTGGTTTCGGGTGTACAGCCCCGAGAGCCAGCAGGCGCAGGTTGACCCCGAAATGAAATACATCCGGCGCTGGGTGCCGGAGGTGGGCACGGCGAAGTACCCCAAGCCCATTGTGGAGCACAAGTTTGCCCGGGAGCGGGCCGTGGAAGCTATTCGGGCAGCGCGGACGGCGGCTGGACAGTAGCGCAAACTTTGTAGTTCGCGTACCCACGCTATTCTGACGATTGACGTTCAGGCAGTAGCGCGAACTACAAAGTTCGCGCTACTGCCTGAACCGTACCCCTGCCGTGCCGGTTATACTGCCATGGAAAAGGACCGCATCAAACAAGCCTATCTCGACTTCGTGCTCAACGAAGGCCACCCGCCGCAATCGGTGTTCAAGCTCACCCAGCAGTTGGGCATCGCGGAGCCGGAATTCTACCAGCACTACCCGAATTTCGATGCCATCGACCGCGAAATCTGGGCCGATTTTGGCCGGCAGGCGTGCGAAACCGCCGCCGGCGAACCGGTGTGGGAAGGCTACGGCAGCCGCGAAAAGCTGCTGGCCTTTTATTTTACCCTGCTCGAAATCCTGAAAAACAACCGTTCCTATGCGCTGATGAGCCTGCGCCGCTCGCTGCACCGGGTGCCGGCCCTGTCGCCCCGCGTGCTCGATGATTTCCGGCAGGATTTTGAGGTGTTTGTGAGCGACTTGCTCAGCGAAGGCCGGGCCAGCGGCGAAATCGCCAACCGGCCGCTGGTGCAGGACGGCTACCCGCGCTTCTTCTGGCAACAAGTGCTGTTTGTGCTGGTTTTTTTTGCCAAAGACGATTCCCTCAACTTCGAGCGCACCGACGCCGCCGTGGAGAAGGCTGTGACGCTTAGCTTCGATTTGGTGGGCCGCAATACGATTGATTCGGCCGTGGATTTTGTGCGGTTTCTGGTGCGGCGCTAACGGCTGTTATGGCGGTCATGCCGAGCGTAGCCGAGGCATCTCGCGTGCGCAACTCTTTCGATTGAATTATTTCAGCACGCGAGATGCCTCGGCTGCGCTCGGCATGACGTTTAATTTTTATAACCGGCAGCCTACTGCTATGTCCGACGAATCCCAAAACTCCCTGCCCACCACTAAGGTGGCCCGTGCTGCCCGTTTTGCCAAAACCGGCCTCAACGTGGGCGCCAACTACATCAAACACTACGCCAAGAAGGCCGTGGGGGCCGAGTCGACCACTGCCGACCTGCACGCCGCCAATGCCGCCGAACTCTACGGCACGCTGAGCGAGCTGAAGGGCTCCGTGCTGAAAGTGGCTCAGATGCTGGCCATGGAGAAAAACATGCTGCCCACGGCCTACGCCGAGCAGTTTGCCCAAGCCCAGTATTCGACGCCGCCCCTCTCCGGCCCGCTGGTGGTGAAGGCCTTCCGGGATGCGTTTGGCAAGTCGCCTTATCAGTTGTTCGACGAGTTTGAGCCGGAAGCGCGGCAGGCGGCCAGCATCGGGCAGGTGCATTTTGCGCGCAAAGAGGGCAAAGCCTTGGCCGTCAAGGTGCAATACCCCGGTGTGGCCGACAGCATCAAGTCTGATATTCGGCTGGTGAAGCCCATTGCCCTGCGCGTGATGGGTCTGAACGAGGCCCAGGTCCGCCCCTACCTGGAAGAAGTAGAAACCCGCCTGCTGGAAGAAACCGACTACAAGCTGGAGTTGCGGCGTGGACAGGAAATCGCAACTCAGTGCCAGGGAATTAACCACTTGGAATTCCCCGGTTACTACCCGGCGTATTCCACCGCCCGCATTCTCACCATGGATTGGCTCAGCGGGCAGCACCTGAAGGAGTTTTTGGCCACTAATCCCAGCCAGGCCGTGCGCAACCAGCTGGGCCAGGCGCTGTGGGACTTTTACCAGTTCCAGTTCAACACCCTGCACCGCCTGCACGCCGACCCGCACCCCGGCAATTTCTTGATGCGAACCGAAAACGGTGGTACCCTCGGCGTGCTCGATTTTGGCTGCGTGAAAGAAGTGCCGCGGGACGTGTACCGTCTCTTCACCGCCCTGCTGGCCCCCGAAACCATCGCCGACGAAGCCCGCCTGACGGCCTTGCTCACGCAGGCCAATGTGCTCCGCCCCACCGATGCGCCGGCTATGCAGGCCCTCTACCTGCGCACCATGCAGGTGTCGTTGGAACTGGTGGGCCGTCCCTTTCGTCAGGCCACGTTCGACTTCGGCGACCCCGCTTACATGGCGGCCCTCTACGCCCTCGGCGACGACCTGATGGCCGACCCCGAATTGCGCAAGCAGCGCGAGCCGCGGGGCTCCGAGCACTTTATTTACCTCAACCGGACCTACGTGGGCCTGTTTGCGCTGCTTACCGAGTTGGGGGCAAGCATCAACACCGGAATACCCGCCGGGGGCGCGGGCTAACTGCTTCATTGCTATAGCTCCTTCGGTTGACGTGGAGGCAAACGGCCGTTGCCTGCCAAAGCTATTTTCCAGAATTGCTAAAAACTTTGCTACATGAGCCGGGAAGTTTTGCCAGGTTGGCTGTTGCGTAGGCTCATTCGTTTCAATTCTTTATAACTCCCATGACCAAATCCCTTACGCTCGGCGCCCTCCTGCTCGGCCTCACGTTTTCAGCCTCGGCCCAGAAAATGGCCAGCTGCTGCGCCCGCCCGGCCGGCAACCTGTCGGCATCCGCCACCGAAGCTTTTGCGATGCTGGCCACCGACAAGGATTTCTCGGGTGGCCACGATGCGCCCCTGCCCTACCACTACGAAGGCATGGGCAAGGAAATCGAGTTCAAAACCCCCGACGGCAAGCCCGGCCACGGCTTCGAAATCAAGAGCGCCAAACCCAGCAACAAGTACCTGTTCGTGATACACGAGTGGTGGGGCCTGAACGACTACATCAAGAAGGAAGCCGGCACCTTCGCCCAGGAGTTGCCCGATGTCAACGTAATTGCCGTGGACCTCTACGACGGCAAAGTGGCCACCACGCCCGAAGACGCTGGCAAATTCATGGGCGAGGTGAAAACCGAGCGCGCCGTGGCCATCCTCAAAGGCGTGGAAATGTACGCCGGCCCCAAGGCGCAGTTTGCCAGCATCGGCTGGTGCTTTGGTGGCGGTTGGAGCTTGCAGGAGGCGCTGCTCGGCGGCAAGCAGACCGTGGGCTGCGTGATGTACTACGGCATGCCCGAGAAGGACGTGGCCAAGCTCAAAACCCTGAACAGCGACGTACTGGGCATTTTTGCCAGCCAAGACAAGTGGATTAATCCCGAAGTGGTGGGCCAGTTTAAGAAGGACATGGCCGCCGCCGGCAAAAGCCTCACCGTGGAGAGCTACGACGCCGACCACGCCTTTGCCAACCCCTCCAACCCCAAATACAAAAAGGAAGACGCCGCCAAAGCCCACGCCCAGGCACTGGCCTACCTGCGCGGCCGGTTCAAATCGAAAGCATAGCGGGCAGTTGCCGCTGTCGCAGCTTTTTCAATGTCTGTCATCCTGAGCGCAGCGAAGGACCTTCTCACCGAAAAACAATTTGCAGCAATTCAATCGGAGCAACCATGAGAAGGTCCTTCGCAAGCTCAGGATGACAGCCGTTTAGAAAAGCCTTCCCACATGGGAAGGCTTTTTTTCTTGCTAATTTGTCGGCTCTTCACTGCTCTTGCCTTTCCCAAAAATCCCACCGCATGGCCTCCCTCACGGCACTCCTCTCCGAATACGGAGAAAGCCACCAAAACCCCACCAACAAGCTGGTGCACTGGGTGTGCGTACCGCTGATAATGTTCTCGCTTATTGGGTTGCTCTGGTCGGTTCCGGTGCCGGCGGCCATTGCGCACATCAGCTCTTGGCTGAACTGGGGCACGTTGGCAATGGCATTGGCCCTGCTCTATTACGTGCGACTGAGCGGCCGGCTGGCCCTGGGCATGGTGCTGGTGTGGGTGGCCATGGCCGCTGCCCTGCACGTGGTAGCCAATGCGGCAGCCCTCCCGCTCTGGGCCATTTGCCTCGTTATTTTCGCCCTGGCCTGGGTGGGCCAGTTCTGGGGCCACAAAGTAGAAGGCAAAAAGCCCAGCTTCCTCAAAGACCTTCAGTTTCTGCTGATTGGGCCGCTGTGGCTGCTCCATTTCGTCTACCGCCGCCTGGGCTGGGGGTATTAACGCCTGCGGCTTAATGAAGAATGAAGAATGAGGAATGAAGAGTGAGGAATTAGCAGTCAAAGCCAAAATTCCTCATTCCTCATTCCTCATTCTCCGTTAAGCGCAGCGTCCCGCCAGGATGCCGGCCAGTTCATCAACGCAGTCGCTGAGCTGCTGCCAGGCGGGCAGCACGAAGTACTGGTTCTGGTAGCGCGTGCCGGTAACGGGGGTGCGCAGCACGGTGGCCAGGTCAAACGCCGGCCGGGGGGTGTGCTCGTTTACGCAGTGGTGGATTTCGCCCGCCGACGACAACAGCCCCGCGCCGTAGAGCATGGGCTTGCCCTCGTGCTGCACCAGGCCGAATTCGGCCGTAAAAAAATACAGCGCCCACAGCTGTTCCCGGGTAGCCGAGCCCACCGGCTGCGCCCGATACGCCTGCCCCAGTGCGTGCAGAAAATCGGCCAGGCCTTCGTCGAGCAGCATGGGTACGTGCCCGAACAGGTCGTGGAACAGGTCGGGCTCAGGGCTGAAATCGAAGCTGTGCATGGGCCGGATGCGCGTCACGATGGGAAACTTGCGCTCGGCCAGCAACTCAAAAAACGCGGCGGGCTCGAAGGGCCGCCCCACCGGCGCCAGTTGCCATCCGGTGTGTTCCCGCACCGTGGCGCTCAGTTCGCCGATGTCGGGAACTACGTCGCGCCGCAAGCCCAACCGCGCCAGCCCCTGGTTGAAAACGGGCGCGGCGCGCCGGTGCAAGAGGGCCGTCTGGCGGTCAAACAGAATTTTCCAGACCAGTTGGTCCTGGGTGGCGGTAGCGGGGATGGTGCGTTTGGTGAACATAGCGGTTTTGGCGAAAAAAAAGCCCGACTTCCTGGTGGAATCGGGCTTTTGAAGGTTTCTAGAGAAGTTCGGGCTTCATGCCGTGTACTCCGTTAGCGCCAATCGCAGCCCCTGCTCGCCCTGTTTGGGGGAGGTCAGCAGGTTTTTAATGCAATTGACGAATTGGTGGCGCATGAGTGAGACGAATTTAAGAACTGAATTCAGGAATACAAGCAAATGGCAAGATTAATTTTTTGTTTATTCCAATTGCCCTCGCAGCTCGTACACGCGCCGCAGGTTGCGAATCAGCCGCGCCGACTCGTCGAAATCCAGCGTTTGGGCGCCGTCGGAAGCGGCCTTTTCGGGCGTCTCGTGGGTTTCGTACACAATGCCGTCGGCCCCGGCCATTACTCCGGCCAGGGCCATGGCCGGCACGTATTCCCGAATGCCAATGCCGTGCGAAGGGTCGACGATGACCGGCAGGTGGCTTTTGGCTTTCAAAATCGGTACAGCATTCAAATCCAGGGTGTTGCGGCTGGCCGTTTCGAACGTGCGGATGCCGCGCTCGCACAGAATCAGCTTTTCGTTGCCCCCCGAAAACACGTACTCCGCTGAGGACAGCAGCTCCTCGATGGAGCCCGAAATGCCGCGCTTGAGCAGCACCGGCTTATCGACGCCGCCCAAGGCATCCAGCAGGTTGAAATTCTGGGTGTTGCGGGCGCCTACCTGGAACACGTCCACGTAGTCGTGCATTTCTTCCACCTGCGACACCTGCATTACTTCGGTCACGATTTTGAGGCCGTGCGCCCGCGCCATGCGGTGAAACTCTTTGAGGCCGTCCATGCCCAGGCCCCGAAACGCGTAGGGCGACGAGCGGGGCTTGAACACGCCGCCGCGCATCAGCCGCACGCCGTTTTCGACCAGATGCGTCATCACCTTTTCCATCTGCGCCTCGCTCTCGATGCTGCACGGCCCGGCGCAAATGGCGAGCTGCCCCTCGCCTATCGTCACGCCATCGCCGAGGTCGAGCACGGTGGGCTTCACGCGCCATTTGCGGCTCACCAGCTTGTAGTCGTCGCTCACGCGGTGCACGTCGCACACGCCCGGCAGCTGGCCAATGGTGCGCAAGTCAACATCCTGCTTGCCAATGGCGACCAGGTAGTGCGCGTGTTGGGTCGTGACTTCGGTGGCCTTGTAGCCGTGCTGCCGGAGGTGCTCCGATATGGCGGGCACGGAAGCCGAATTTTCTAGTTGAATTATCACGTAATGGGTAGGTTAAATAAAAACGTCATGCTTCGACTGCGCTCAGCATGACGTCCTTCTGTTAAAAACTACGACTTGATACCCCGCACGAACCGCGCGGCGGCCGCGGGCGCATCGTCCACCTCTTGGAGAGCTTGGATGAGCGCCGAACCGATGATGGCACCATCAGCATACTGACAAGCGCGGTCAAAACCGGCTTTATTGGCAATACCGAAACCGATGAGGCGCGGATTTTTCAGGTTCAGGTCTGCCACTCGCTCAAAGTACTGTTGCTGGGCGTCGGCATCGGGCCGGGTGGTGCCGCCGGTGGTGCCGGGTCCCGACACGAGGTAAAGGAAGGCATCGGACAGGGCATCGAGCCGCCGGATTCGCGCTTCGGAAGTTTGCGGCGTGATGAGAAACACCGCTTTCAGGCCATGCTGCTGAAAAAGGGCGTGGTAGGTTTCCTCGTACTCATCGAGCGGTAAATCGGGCAGAATCAGTCCATCGACGCCCACTTCGGCAGCGCGTTTCAGGAAAGCTTCCACGCCGAACTGCAGCACGGGGTTGAGGTAGCCCATGAGCAGCACCGGCGCATCGGGCACGGCCGTTCTAAGGTTTTGGAGCTGTTCGAACAGCACGGGCAGGTTCATGCCATTGGCCAGGGCCACCGTGCTGCTCCCCTGAATAACCGGGCCATCGGCCAGCGGGTCGGAAAAGGGCATGCCGATTTCGAGGATGTCGGCCCCGGACTCGACCAATGCTTTGGCCAGCGGAATGGTGTCGTGCAGGCTGGGATAGCCGGCGGTGAAGTAGGTGTTGAGCAGGTTCTTTTTGCTCCGGAAGGCGTGGGTTATTCTGTTCATCTAGCGCAAGGTTTCGCTAAGTATATTTTTGAACGACAACGCTTTGCGAAACTTAAGTTTTAAACTTCGCGAAACCTTGCGCTAAATGAGTTTGTCCATATTCTTGAGGTACGTCTCCAAATCCTTGTCGCCGCGGCCCGACAAATTCACCACCACCACGTCATCGGGCCCGGCGCCCAGCTGGCCCAGCGCAGCCAGCGCGTGCGCCGTTTCCAGGGCCGGAATAATGCCTTCCAGGCGGCTCAGCTCGCTCACGGCGGCCAGCGCTTCGTCGTCGGTAATGGACATGAACTCGGCCCGGCCCACGGCGCCCAAGTGCGCGTGCAGCGGCCCAATGCCGGGATAGTCCAGCCCGGCGCTCAGCGAATACGGCTCCGTAATCTGGCCGTGCTCGTCCTGCATGAGCAGCGTGCGGCTGCCGTGGATGATGCCCGGCTTGCCCAGCACCGACGTGGCCGCGGAGTGCCCCGAATAAATGCCGTGCCCGGCTGCTTCCACCGCTACCAGGCGCACGGCCGGCTCGTCGAGAAAATGGTAGAACGCGCCGGCCGCATTGGAGCCGCCGCCCACGCAGGCCACCACAAAAGCGGGCAGCTCGGAGCCGGTTTTTTCCAATAATTGGGCGCGCATTTCCTCGCTGATAACGGCTTGCAGCCGCGCCACCAAATCGGGGTACGGGTGCGGGCCAACTACGGAGCCAATGATGTAATGCGTATCTACGGGGTTGGCAATCCAGTCGCGGATGGCCTCGTTGGTGGCATCTTTCAGGGTTTGGCTGCCGCTGGTGACGCGGCGCACCTCGGCCCCGAGCAGGCGCATGCGAGCCACGTTGGGCGCCTGGCGCTCAATGTCCGTTGCGCCCATGTACACCACGCAGGGCAGGCCCATGAGGGCGCATACCGTGGCCGTGGCCACGCCGTGCTGGCCGGCGCCGGTTTCGGCAATGATGCGCTGCTTGCCCAGGCGCTTGGCCAGCAGAATCTGGCCCACGGTGTTGTTGATTTTGTGGGCGCCGGTGTGGCACAGGTCCTCCCGCTTCAGAAACACGCGGGTGCCGTATTTCTCGGATAGCCGGCGCGCTTCAAACAGCGGCGTGGGCCGGCCCACGTAGTCGCGCAGCAATAGCTGCAATTCGGCCTGGTAGGCGGGGTCGGCCAGAATTTCGAGGTACTGCGTGCGCAGCTCTTCCACGTTGGGGTACAGCATTTCGGGCACGAAAGCGCCGCCGTATTCGCCGTAGTAGCCGCGAGCCGTGGGTTGTTGGAAGGAAGTCGTCATGCGAGCAGCAAGGAAAGAGGGGGGGGAATTAAGCCGTCCGGCGGGCTGATTTGCCGGCCCGGCGCGGGCGTAAGGAAGCAAACGCTTTGGCCAGCTGCGTAAAATCTTTGAGGCCGGGGGCCGTTTCAAAGCGGCTGTTGAAATCGACACCGATGAGGCCGGGCAGCCGCAGCGCAGTCAGGGCGTCAATGTTTTCGGGCCCCAGGCCGCCGGCCAGCAGGTACGGCGTTTCGAGCTCGTAGTCGCGCAATACTTCCCAATCGAAGGCCGTGCCGTTGCCGCCCGGCGCAGGCCCAAAGGTGTCGAAGACAAAGTAGTCGCACACGCCTTCATACGGCAGCAGCGCGCTCAAATCCAGCCCATGGTTTACGGAAAACATCTTGATAACCAACACACCCGCCCGCTGCAGCTCGGCGCATTGCGCCGGTGTTTCCTGCCCGTGCAGCTGGGCCCCGTCCAGGCCATAGCTGGCGAGCGTGGCCAGAATATGCTCAGTGGACTCATTGACGAAGACCCCGATTTTGCGCACGTTGTCGGGCAGGGCGCGCAGCAGCTCCGTGGGCAGCGTGCCCACGACGTACCGCGGCGAGGGCGGGTAAAAAACAAAGCCCAGAAAATCGGGCTGCAGTTCGGCCACGGCCGCGATGTTGCCAGGCTCGCGCATGCCGCAGACTTTGATGAGCAGTGGTTTTTCGTTCAGTATGGTTTCCATCGTGTTGCTGTGTTTACTCTCCAACCGCCACCCCCCGGTGGTATGTTCTGAGCTCCTGCACCAAAGCGGCGCAGGCGCGTTCCGGCCGGGCGTGGCGCATGAAGGCCTCGCCCAGCAGAAAGCCCCGGTAGCCCACCTCGCGCAGCTGGCCGATGGCGCGGGCAGTGGAAATGCCACTTTCCGACACCTTCACGAAGGCCTCGGGAATGGCTTCCGCCAGGGCCAGCGAGGTGTCCAGACTCAGGCTAAAGTCGTGCAGGTTGCGGTTATTAACGCCGATTAAGTCCACCGCGTCGACATTGGCCGCACGGGCCAGCTCCTCGGCGTCGTGCACTTCGAGCAGCACCTCCAGGCCCAGCGAGCGGGCCAGGCGGCCCAGCGTGTTGATTTCGGCGGGCGTGAGCACGGCCGCAATAAGCAGCACAGCGTCGGCGCCAATGCTTTTGGCTTCGAGAATCTGGTACTCGTTTACCACAAAATCTTTGCGCAGAATGGGGCAGAAATTGAACCGCCGGGCGGTGGTCAGGTCTTCGTTTTTGCCGCCAAAAAACTCGGCATCGGTGAGGACCGACAGCGCCGCCGCCCCGGCCTGCATGTAGCCCAGCGTGGTGCGTTCTACCGGCGCATACTGGTTTATCCAGCCCTTAGAAGGCGACTTGCGCTTGAACTCGGCAATGAGGCCGCTGCCCTCTTCGCGCAGCAGGTACTTGCGCAGCGACAGTGGCACGGAGTTGAAATACAAGCTGGTTTCGAGCAGCTTGGTCGGCACCAATTCGCGGCGGCGAGCTACTTCCCGGCGCTTGTGGGCAACAATGGTATCGAGAATGGTAGGCATTTTTTAATGAGGAATGAGGAGTGAAGAATGAGGAATCATTGGTTGATGAACGGAAAGTGGAACCGTACTAAATGCCAATTCTTCATTCCTCATTCTTCAATCTTAATTGATGGAAAGCATGGTTTCAAACGCCCTTTTGGCAGCGCCCGAATCCAGTGATTCGCGGCAGTGGGCCAGCGCCTCGTCCCAGCCCAGGCCGGGGCGGGCACATTGCAACGCAAGGGCCGCGTTGGCCGTCGCAACGTTGCGCTGGGCAGCGGTGCCCTCGCCCAGTAGCACCCGGCGAAAAAGCTCAGCGGCAGCGGCCACGGTGCTCCCACCGGTCAAATCTGCGGCTGTGCAGGCGGGCAGGCCCAGCGTTTCGGCGCTCAGCATTCGCTCGCCTTCGAACGAGGAAACCACTTTGGCCGGGCCGGTGAGGGCCAGCTCATCGTAGCCATCGAGGGCGTGCACCACGGCGTAGCGGGCGCCGGTGGGCTGCATCAGGTAGTGATACACGCGCTGCAGCTCCAGGCTAAACACGCCCAGCAGCTGCGCAGCCGGCCGGGCGGGGTTCACCAGCGGACCGAGGATGTTGAAGAACGTGCGCAGCCCCAGCTCGCGGCGCACCGGACCGGCATGCCGCATGGCCGGATGAAAGGCCGGCGCGTGCAAAAAGCAAATGCCGGCGCGGTCAAGCTGCCGCCGGAGCTGGTCGGAGCTAGCTTCGAAATAGTAGCCGAAATGCGCCAGCACATTGGACGCGCCCGACACCGACGACACCCCAAAGTTGCCGTGCTTGGCCACCTTCTCCCCCGCCCCGGCCACGATGAAACAGGCCAGCGTGGAGATGTTAAGCGTGTTTTTGCCATCGCCGCCCGTGCCTACGATGTCGAGCACCGCGTGGGTGCCCAGCTCCGGGTCGCGGCTCAAATCGAGCAGCGCCTGCCGGAAGCCGGCCAGTTCGGCCACCGTGATGGGCCGCATGCGGTACACGGCCAGAAATGCCGCTGTTTCGGCCGGGTTGGCGCCGCCTTCGCCCAGTTGCCGCATGGCGGCATGGGCTTCGGCGTGGGTAAGCGGCTGCTGGTCAAAAAGCTTGGTGAGAATCTGTTTCAAAGTGGTTTTTATTTTCAGAACGTCATGCTGAGCGTAGTCGAAGCATCTCGCTCGCATCGTTCAACGGTTTGATTACAATGGCACGCGAGATGCTTCAACTACGCTCAGCATGACGGCCTTTTTACAGTGTTCTCATGCCAGCCAGTTGGCTAGCATGTGGGCGCCGTGCTCGGTCAGGATACTTTCGGGGTGAAACTGCACGCCGCGCACATCGTACTCGCGGTGCCGGAAAGCCAGTACTTCGCCGTTGGCGTCGCGGGCCGTCACCTCCAGCACGGCCGGAACCGACTCGGGGCGCACGGCCCAGGAATGGTAGCGTCCTACTTGAAACTTACGGGGTAAGCCCGCAAAAAGCCGCTCATCGGGCACCGTCACTTCGGCTTCGTTGGCCACGCCGTGCAGCACGGCCGGAAGGTTATACAGCTCGGCACCAAAGCTTTCAGCCAGCCCTTGGTGGCCCAGGCACACCCCCAGAATGCGCTTCGTGGCCGCATATTGTTGGATGATGGCCGGCATCAGCCCGGCTTCGGTGGGCAGGCCCGGGCCGGGCGACAGCAATATGGCATCGTAGGCATCCACGGCTTCGAGGGGCAGCTGGTCGTTGCGCGTCACGGTCAGGTTGGGTCCGTGCCCCAGCTCGCGCAAAAGTTGTACGAGGTTGTAGGTGAAGGAGTCGTAGTTATCGAGAACGAGGATTTTCATGCGTATTGAACGTGATAAGGAACGTCATGCTGAGCGCAGTCGAAGCATCTCTACTGCGCCAGCAAGTGATTTAGTATTGAGGTAGAGATGCTTCGACTGCGCTCAGCATGACAATTACCGCACCTCTGCCGCAGCGCGCAAAGCTGCCCGCAAGGCCCCCAGCTTGTGGTGCACCTCCTGCAGCTCCGACTGCACCTCCGAGGCCGCCACCACGCCCGCGCCGGCCTGGAAATAAAGTTGGTTGCCGGTGCTCAAAAACGAGCGAATCATGATGGCGTGGTTGAAGCTGCCATCGAAGCCGAAGTGGCCCAGGCAGCCGCCGTAATAGCCGCGGGCGGTGGGCTCTAGCCCGTCAATCAGCTGAATGGCGCGGTGCTTGGGCGCACCCGACAGCGTGCCGGCCGGGAATGTATCGGCAACTACTTGTAGGGTGTCGGTGCCTTCGGCCAGCTCGGCCGTCACCTTGCTCACGAGGTGGATGACGTGCGAGTAAAACTGGATTTCGCGCAGCGTGCGCACCTGCACCTTGGTGCCGTGCCGGGCCAGGTCGTTGCGGGCCAGGTCGACCAGCATTACATGCTCGGCATTTTCCTTGGGGTCGGCGGCCAGGCGCTGGGCGGCGGCGGCATCGGCCGCGTCGTCGCCGGTGCGGCGGTAGGTGCCGGCTATCGGGAACAGGCTGGCTTCGCGGCCTTGCACCAGCACCTGCGCCTCGGGCGAGGAACCGAAAATTTTGTAGTCGCCGTAGTCGAAATAGAACAAATAGGGCGAGGGGTTGATGGAGCGCAAGGCCCGGTACACGTTGAACTCATCGCCGGAAAAGCCCTGCTGAAACCGCCGCGACAGCACAATCTGGAACACGTCGCCGAGCCGGCAGTGGGCCTGGCCCTTGGCCAGCCGCTCCAGGAACTCTTCATCGGTTTGGTTGCTCCGCTCCTCGCCCACCGTGGCAAAGCCGAACGTGGGCACGCTGGGGTGGCGCACCAGGTTTTCGAGGCGGTCCAGCCCGTCGGTTGCGGCCGGGGCTTCGCCGGCCACGCCGTGCTCGAACAAGTGCAACTCCTGCCGGAAATGGTTGAACGCAATGACGTAGCGGTACACGCCGTAGCGAATGAGCGGGATGTCGCCGGCCGGCACTTTAGCCGTTGCCAGGGTCACGTCCTCGAAGCCTTGCACGGCCTCGTAGCCCATGTAGCCAAACAAGCCGGTGCTGATGAACGGGAACTTGGCTGCTGCCTGGTCGGGCTCGAACGCGGCGGCGAAGCCGCGCAGCCGGGCCAAGGCCTCGCGCGGCTGGCCCAGGGTTTCGCGGGTTTCGGGGTGGCCGGGCAGGGTTTGCCGCAGCTCCCCGCCGCGCCGCAGCTCAAACGTGCCCAGCGGCTCGCACACCAGGTAGCTGAAGGCGTTTTGCTGGCCGTGGTAGTCGGCGCTTTCCAGCAGCAGGCAGTTGGGGTAGTGGTCGCGCAGCCGCAGGTACAGGCCTACGGGCGTCACGGTATCGGCAAGCAGGCGGCGGGTGCGGGTAGTCAGGTGGATTGGCACAGGGCAACAAGTTGGGGAAGCGCGGCAACGGTTTGGCCGGCGTTGGGGGTGAAACGAAAAAAGCCCGGCGTGGGCCGGGCTTTTTGTGGTTTAAAGCAAAATCAGGCGTGATTTTACCAAGCGCACAGGCAGGCCGGTCCGAGGTTTCGGAACTGCCACCACCAAGCCTGGGAAGTACGATTGAAAGTCATCATTAGAATGCGTTTGCTGGAAGCGCGCTGCAAAGATAGAACAATATTTTTGTCATTTCAGCAATTTCCATTCGTCTTGCATACGATTAAGCTAAAAATAGGTTGGCAGATTGGCTATAATGGCAATTGCATTTATATCGCAACCCGCTCGCTGCTTTTGCTTAGAAGCCGTTTGAGCTAACCAAAACGGTCATGCTGAGCGCAGTCGAAGCATGACCGGCTGGATGGTTTTCGACTAACTCAAACCGCTTCTTAACGGCTGGGGCCCTTGGTTTTCAAAGTCGAACGAAACAAAAACTGATAGGCTGCCGGAAACTCGCGCTGCCAGAACCATTCTTTGTGCTCGCCGGTGGCCGGCGCATGAAAAGCTAGGTTGGCCGCCGGCACGCCCTCAGCCCGCAGCTCGTCGCGCCACTGCGCCATCAGCGGCAACATGGTTTCCGATTCCTTGGGTCCGCACACAAAGTAAAAGCGGGCCGTGCGGGCGGCCGGGTGCCTTTTGGCAAAGGCCTTCAGCGAATCGTTACACACCCAGAACGCCGGGGAGAACACCCCTATTTCGCCAAACACTTTCGGGTATTTCAGCGCCGCGTACACCGAAATCAGCCCGCCCAAGCTGGAACCGGCAATGCCCGTGTGAGCAGCATCGGGCAGCGTGCGGTAATGCGCATCCACGTATGTTTTCAGGGTATTAGCCAGGAAATCGACGTACTCGCTGCCTTGGCCGCCCTGGTGGAGCTGGTCTTGCAGCGCCGCGCTCCGCCAAGGGATGTACTCATCGGAGCGGAATTGTTCGCCGTTGTCGACGGCCACCACAATGGTGCCGGTGGGGTCGAGCCCGGCGATGTGCAAGCGGTCGAGGGTTTCGTCCACGCCCCACTCCCCGCTAAAGCTGGTGGCCGCATCAAACACGTTCTGGCCGTCGTGCATGTAGAGCACCGGGTAGCGCTGCTTCGGCTTACGGGCATAGTCGGCGGGCAGGTACACCCACACCCTGCGCCGCCGGCCGAGCTGGGGCATGACAAACGCTTCGCTCAGCACCCGCACCTGCGGCGAGGCCGTGTGGGCTTTGGGAGCCGGGCGGGTTCCGCGCTGGTCGTCCCAGGCCAGCACTTGGTGCTTGATTTCGCGCGCCGTGCTCAGGTCCGCTTTCCGGTTGGCGATGCCTTGGTTGTGCGCGTCGATTTCAACGGTGGCCCAACTGCCACGCGTAAACTTGTACTCGACCGGCCCCAGGCCGGGCGGCAGGCGGAGGCGGTACGTGCCGTCGACGCTTCTTTGCAACGCATACGCGGGGGCGTGCGGATTCCAGTTGTTGAAAGAACCGGCCACAAACAGCGAGTCCCCGACGGGCGTAGTGGCCGGCACCTGGGTCAGCGTCAGCACGGTTTGTGCGCGCGCCGCATGCAGTGCCAGGGCCCAGGCGCTGGCCACCAGTGCTGTTTTCAGCAGTAAGGTCTGCTTGTTCATCGAATGGTTTCGCCGCTGCCCGCGCCGCGTTCGGCGGCGTCCATTTTGCGCAGCGTGTACACGGCCCGCACGGAGTCGATGCCTGGTAGACCATTGGCCTGGAAATCCAGAAAGGAGCCTTTTTTCTGCGAGCCCTTCACGAAGTGCCGGTATTCTTCTGCCGACTCGCGCACCACGTACAGCAGGCCCGAAGATGGCAGTTTTAGCCGGGAATAGAAGCTGCGGCCGTCGCCGGCGGGGCGGCGGTTGTCCTCGGCTACCGCGCTGGTGCCCAGCAAGCGAAACTTGTTCATGTCACTGCCCGGCAAGGGCATGTTGCCCAGCCCGTCCACAAAGACTTCGCGCCGGGACATCAGGTGCTCCAAATCCAGGGTTTTGAGCAGGCCCAGGTTTTCTTCGGCCATGATGAGCTGTTGCACGGCCCGGCCCGGCGCCGGCTCCTCGTAGTACACCAGCACGGGCTTCTTCAGCTTAATCTTGCCTACCACCACCGGCGGCGGCGCATCTTCTCCACCAGCGCCCTGCGTGACAATGGGCGTGTAGACCGGGGCCGCCTTGGGAGCCCCCCGCACGCCGGGTGCTGCCTTGCTCTTGCCTTTGGGCACCGGCTTGCGCGTGCCCGGCCGGGACTGGGCCACCGCACTGGCCAGGGTAGTGGCCAGCAACAACGCAAGGAGTAGAATACGCTTTTTCATATCTAAGGAAAAGCCAAAAGTAACAAGGGGAGTGTGCCCTCGCAAAACGGCAGCTGCCCAAGGCAGCCCACACCAATACTATAATTGTATGGAAGCCCTACACTTCGGCACAGCCCTTAGAAGCTGTTGAATTAACCAACACGGTCATGCTGAGCGCAGTCGACGCATCTATCCCGGGGGACTGATTCATTTACTGCTGCGGTAGAGATGCTTCGACAAGCTCAGCAGGACGTGTTGGATGGCTTTTGACTAACTCAAACAGCCCTTAAGCGGGGTGGAAGCTGACGCAAATTTCTGGCCCGTGCGCTGGCGGGACGGAAGATAAGTAAAAGGCATAGAAAATTGTCCAATACGACTCGCCGCAGTCCGGTTTTCAAAGTACTTATTTGGCAATTGCAGCGGGCAGGAATATAGGCAATGCCCGCTTGATTAGGAAATCGAGCCGAAAAGACGCCCGAAAACCATGAGTGAGGATTTCCTAACCAAAAAAAATTACACGCTGATTCGCAAACGTTTGCACAAAATTCACCTCCGAAACAGCGCTATATTTTACGGCCACATATCGCTAGTTATCAACAATATAGGTGTGCAAAAAAAATATTTTTATTCGTGTAAAAAAACCCAAAAAAACAATGAACTTACCACGCCCCTATTGGTTGCTTATCCAAGCGGTCCAAAAGCTGAAAAACGCGGTTCTACAGCGTCCCTGAGCCCATTTTTCGGTAACTTGCAGCCCCAAAGTTTTAAAAATCCCACCATTCCCATTTTTTCACTTCGTTTCCCATGAAACACTCCTATCTAGCGAAACTCTTGTTTCTGCTATTGTTCGCGGCGTTTGGCTTCCCTTCAGGAGCCTTTGCGCAGACCGGTACCATCAGTGGCCGGGTAACCGATTCCAAGAACGAAGGCATTCCCGGTGCAACGGTGCTCGTGGAAGGCACTTCGTTGGGCAGCTCTTCGAACGTGGACGGCACTTATAGCGTTCAGGGCGTGCCGGCCGGCCCGCACACCCTGGTTATCTCGTTTGTCGGCTACAATTCGGTGCGGCGGCCGGTGACGGTCGTAGCCGGCCAAAACACCGAAGTATCGGCTGGCCTCACCGAAAACGCCACCCAATTGGCGGAAGCCGTGGTAGTAGGCTACGGCACCCAACGCCGCCAGGACATTACCGGGGCCGTGGCTACGGTCGATACCAAGCAATTTGTGCAGGGCCAGGTCACCAACCCTGAACAGTTGATTCAGGGCAAAGTAGCGGGCGTAAGCATCACCGCTGCCGGCGGCGCGCCAGGAACAAATACCACTATTCGTATTCGGGGTAATACGTCCTTGACGGCCAACAGCGACCCGCTGTACGTGATTGACGGAGTACCGGTAGACAAGGATGGCATCGCAGGCGCCTCGAACCCGCTCTCGCTGATTAACCCCAGCGACATCGAAACCTTCACGGTGCTCAAAGACGCCTCGGCTACGGCCATCTACGGCAACCGGGCTTCGGGCGGCGTTATCCTCATTACCACTAAAAAGGGTTTGCAAGGCGAAAAGCTGCGCGTGGAGTTGAACTCGCAGTCCGGCGTTTCGACGGTGGCGCGCAAGTACGAAACGCTGAGCGCCGACCAGTTCCGCAGCCTGATTCAGGCCAACGGTTCGCCCTCTCAGGCGGCTACACTGGGCACGGCCAACACCGATTGGCAGAAGGAGATTTTCCGCACTGCTCGCACGTTCGATAATACCGTAAGCGTGATTGGCAGCGTGGCAAAGAAAGTCCCTTTCCGCGTGTCCTATGGCAACCTCTACCAGGAAGGCATTGTCATCACCAACCTGCTAAAGCGCAACTCGGGCTCGGTGAGCTTAAGCCCTACCCTGCTCGACAATCACCTGCGCATCGACGTGAATGCCAAAGGCAGCGTCGTCGACAACCGGTTTGTGGACTACGGCTACGTGGCCAATGCGGCACTATACGACCCCACCCAGCCGGTAACCTCCACGGAAAGCCGCTTCGCGCGCTACGGCGGCTACTACCAATTCACCAATTCGGTGGGCCAGCCGCTGGGCAATGCGCCCTCCAACCCGGTTGCCGCCATCAACAACTCGAACAACACCAGCCAAGTGAAGCGCCTCATTGGCAATGTGCAGCTTGACTATAAAGTCCACGGCATTGACGGCCTGCGCGCCAACCTCAACCTGGGCCTTGACGTGTCGCGCGGGCGCGGCAGCAACATTATTCAGCCCACCGACTTCGGCAACTACAACACGGCCGCGGCGGCAGCTACCAATCCCGGCCTGAACGGTGCCTATAGCCAATACGCCCAGGACAAAGACATGAAGCTTCTGGAAGCTTATCTAGCCTACGGTAAGCAGGTAGGTGGCACCAAGTTCGATGTGCAGGGTGGCTACGCCTATCAGACTTTCGTGTCGCAGGGCCCAAACTACCTGACCTACCGCTACGACCGCACCACCAAAATCAATAAGGCTGATACCCTGACGGTGCCGGGCTATTACGGCAAGCTTGTGATACTGTCCTACTTTGGGCGTGCCACAATGAACGTGAAGGATAAGTACTTGCTGACGGCAACGATTCGGAATGACCGGACTTCGCGCTTTGCGAAGGACCAACGGAGCGGTTATTTCCCGGCGTTGGGCCTTGCCTGGCGCGTTAAAAACGAGGACTTCCTGAAAGAAAGCACGCTGTTTTCGGAGTTGAAAATCCGCTTGGGCGCCGGCCGCACCGGCCAGCAGGAAATCGGCGGCTATTACGATACCCAGCCCCGCTACGTCATCAGCGGCTCTTCTACCACCTATCCGCTTGGCACGGCCGCGGCCACCACGGTTCCTACCTACAGCCCGCAGGGCTATAACGCCTTGCTGCACTGGGAAAATACCAATACCTACAACGCCGGCCTGGACCTGGGTTTCTTCGATAACCGCCTGACCGCTACAGTGGATGTATATCAGCGCCTCGCCACCGACCTGCTCGCCAGCGTCTATCAATCGGCCGGCTCCAACCTCACGAATATTCTCAACAAAAATATCGGCACCATGCGCAACCGTGGCATCGAGTTGGGAATCAACTACGGCATTCTGCGCAGCGAAGGCCTTACCTGGGACGTGAACGTGAACGGTGCTTACAACGTCAACAAAATCACCGACCTTGGCCAGCAACAGGAAGGGTTTAAAGGCTATAAGGTTGGTGGTATTGGCGGCGGCACCGGCAACACCATTCAGATTAATGCTATCGGCCAACCCATCAATTCCTTCTTTGTGGCCCAGCAGGTGTACGGAACCGATGGCCGCCCCGTGGAAGGCCTGTACGTGGACAAAAACGGCGACGGCGTTATCAACGACTTCGACTACAACTTTTACAAGCAGCCGGCTCCCCTCGTGACGCTGGGCTTCAGCTCGAACCTGACGTATAAAAAATTGGCATTTGCCTTCACCCTGCGCAGCAACCTGGGCAACTACGTGTACAACGCCAACGCCGCGAACTTTGGCACTTATGCCAACGCCCAAGGCTCCACGCTTTTCGTAAGTAACCTGAGCCCCGACGTGTTGAACACCGGCTTCACCCGCCAGCAGCTGTTTTCCGACTACTACATTCAGAACGCCTCGTTCCTGCGCTGCGAGAACGTTTCGTTGGGCTACAACGTGGGCAAAGTGCTCGGCGCTTCGTCGCTTCGCGTAACGGCCAACGTGCAGAACGCCTTCCTGGTAACCAAGTACAAAGGGGTTGAGCCGGAAGTATTTAGTGGCATCGATACGAACTTTTACCCGCGTGCCCGCACTTTCACTCTTGGCATCGCTCTCGGCATTTAATTCCCACCACTCATGAAACAAGTATTATACCGGGGGCTCACGGCCCTCACGCTGAGCACGGCCCTGGTTGGCCTCAGCACGTCTTGCACCAAGGACCTGGACCAGACGCCGAAGTACGAACTTACCCCTGACAAGGTGTACGTGGGCTTGACCGGCTACAAGCAGGTGCTGGCCAAGCTCTACGGGGGCTTTGCGCTCACCGGCCCCTCGGGGCCCGGCTCGGGCGATATTTCAGGCATTGACGCTGGTACTTCGGATTATATTCGCCAGTGGTGGAGCGCCCAGGAGTTGACGACCGACGAAGCGGTGATTGCTTGGAACGACCCCGGCGTGCAGGAGTGGCACAAGATGAACTGGGACGCCAGCGACCCGCTCACCCGGGGCTTCTACAGCCGCCTTTACTACGAAATTGCTACCTGCAACGAGTTCCTGCGCGAAGCCACCGACGATAAGCTCAGCAGCCGCTTGTCGGGCGGTGAGATGGAGCAGGGCAAACTGTTCCGGGCCGAAGCACGCTTCCTGCGCGCCGTGGCTTACTACCACGTCATCGACTTGTTCGGCAACGGGCCTTTCGTCACGGAGAAAGACCCCGTGGGCGGCCCCCTGCCGGTTTACAACACCCGTCAGCAACTCTACAACTTCGTAGAAAGCGAATTGCTGGCCCTGACTGCTGATTTGGCCCCGGCCCGCACCAACGAGTACGGCCGCGTCGACCAGGCTGCCGCCCACGGCTTCCTGGCCCGCCTCTACCTGAATGCCGGCGTGTATACCGGCACCCCGCAATATGCCAAAGCGGCAACCGAAGCAAAGGCTGTGATTGACGCAGGCTACTCGCTCAACACGGCCGCCGCGGCGCCGGTGTCCTCCGCTTACGGCCGCCTGTTTCTGGCCGATAACAATCTGGCTCCGGTCAAAAATGAAATCATCTGGCCCGTGATTTTTGACGTCAACAGTGTGCAGAGCTACGGCGGGACCACTTTCCTGGTGAACGGTTCCACCAGTGGGGCTGATGCCATCTGGCAACGCCTGGTGGGCCAAACCACGGGCTGGGGCGGCCTGCGCACCACCAGTGCGCTCTTCGATAAATTCTTCCTGGCCGGTGGCGACACGGCCCGCGACCGTCGCGGCCGTTTCTACACCCGTGGCCAGACGTTGGCCATCACCGACCTGAGCCAATTTACGCAAGGCCTGGGCGTGCTCAAGTTCCGCAACGTCAACTCGGCCGGTGCGGCGCAGGGTGCTTCGCTGAATTTCTCCAGTATAGATTTCCCGATGCTGCGATTGGCCGACATGATGCTGGTATACGCTGAGGCTGCTACCCGTGGCAGCGGCGACCGCACCACCGCTCTCGGCTACGTAAACCAGATTCGCCGCCGGGCCTTTGGCTTGCCCATTGCCACCCCCAGCGCCGTGGCCGACATCACCGATACCCAGATGACGACCGATTTTATCCTGGACGAGCGCGCCCGTGAACTGCATTGGGAAGGCTCCCGCCGCACGGACCTCATCCGCTACGGCAAGTTTACCGAATCCACTTACCTGTGGCCTTGGAAGGGCGGTGTTGCCGGTGGCCAGGGCGTAAATGCCAAGTACAAGTTGTTCCCGCTTCCGGCCTCTGACCTCACGGCCAACCCGAATCTGAAACAAAACGACGGGTACTAATTATGGTAAGCAGATGCTGAGCCGATGCGCATCGGCTCAGCATCTTGTTTTTCTCTACTGCGCAAGGGCCTGACTTTTAACGACCATTACCGAGCACGCTTGCTGACACTTTTGGTACGCCCATCGTGTTGTTGCTCAAAGTACATTCAGCCCTTTTACTCACCATTTTACTCAAAATCCCATCATGAAAAATTTGCTTACTCCAGCCTTAGCCTTAGCGTTTGCCATGACAACGCTGGCTTCGTGCAATAAGGACGAGGATAAGGTGACCGTGAGCCCGTCTAATACGCTGTCGCTCACGGGTTCCACCAATTCGGTTGTCCTCACGCAGCTAAACGACGCCCAAACGGCCATTACCTACTCCTGGAATGCTATTCAGCAGTCGCTGAGCGGCACCGAGTTTACCAAGACTCCGGCGGTTACCTACCAGTTGCAGTTTGCTAAAGCCGCCGATGGATTTGGCTATCCTGCCGTGATTGATGCGGGCACAAATACAACGAAAGCAATTACGGTGTATGATTTGAACAACGCGCTGAATGCAATTGGGGTGAATACCGCAACGGCTGGCCCGGTTTACGCCCGCGTAGTAGCTGTCACTGGTTCCGATACCCACACGTTCGCATCGGCGCCCGTAACGCTTACCGCCAAGGCGTATCCTGCTTGCATTGCCCCCAACACCGATACCTGGGCCTTGGTGGGCCCCGCCGGAAAGGGCTGGCCCAGTGGCACGACCGACTCCGAAGCAGGCCTCCCCATGACCTGGAACTGTGCCCTGAGTGCGTATACGGTGCGTGCCAACCTGAACGCCGGGGACTTTAAATTCCGCAAGGATAAAGCTTGGACTATCAACTTAGGTGGTTCCGGCAATTTGACCCAAGGCGCGCCACTGACGCTCAACGGTGCTAACCTGACCATTGCCACTGCCGGTATTTATACTGTAAAACTGGTAGTAAACGGCAGCGGTACGGGCGTTAGTGGTGGTACGGTTACTGTTACCCCCTAGTTTGCTCCATACAGACTTGGTGCACGTAGGACGGTAAAGCAAAAGGAGCCGCTGGAATACCAGCGGCTCCTTTTGCTTTACCGTCCTACGTGCGGGTTCAGAGCGCACAATTAAACCTTGTTGTTAGAGCCGTTTCGAAGTCAGTGTACGTGCGGTCAGTAGCGCGGACTTTGCAGTTCGCGTGCCAGAACGAGCTAGCGGCGCGGGGACGCGAACGACAACGTTCGCGCTACTCTACACCAACCCCGACACCGCGCTAAGTTAATATTGGTCGCATGCCCTTGCTGCGAGTACGGGCCAGGGCCTCAAAGCAGGCCCCATTGACAGCGTCAGGATATAAACGGTGCCGTGGCCCGTTCACTTTTTTGGTTACTACCTCGCCTTGCCTTCAAACAAGGTAAGGTAACCAAACTAAAAAGCTATTTGAGTTAGCTAAAAATTCAATGAAATGGTCATGCAGAGCGCAGTGAAGCATGACCGTTCTTATTAATTCAAACAGCCTCTAAGCCGTAGACCACTGCCCGAACCACCCAAATATCTGCCCATAAAAAAGCCCCGCCGCACATGCGACGGGGCTTTTTTGTGCGTTAGTGTATGCCTTATAGCAGCACCACCTTGCGGGTCGAAACCTTGTCGCCTACCTGCACACGCACCATGTAGGTGCCAGCGGCTACATCGGCGGTGCTTACGGTGGTGTTTTGCACACCGGCAGCTTGCTGGCCATTGGCCAATACGCGCACTTCACGGCCCAGCAGGTCGGTGAGCACCACATTGACATGGTCGGCGTGGGTACCTACGTTGTAAGCCACGGTGGCGGCACCGGCAGCAGGGTTGGGGAACACGGACATGGCCACAGCAGCTTCATCAGCCGCTTTGGCCGACAGCACACCCGAAGCACCCGGCGCGAAGCCCACGGACTGCAGGCCAGGAACGATGCCGAAGTCTACGTCGTTGGGCGTACCGTTGTCGGCACCGCCCAGGTTGGGGCTTGGGAAGGCTGCGGGCAAAGTAGTGGTGGCCGCTTTGGGAATGAATTCACCGGAAGCATACCCCCCGTTGCCGTTGTTGTAAATAGCGAAAATGCGGAAGGCACCGCCGTTGGCCGTAGCGCCCAAAGCAGCACGGTCCAACTCAATCTCCCAGCCGTAGGAACCCACGCCGCCGTAAGTAGCCGTGTTGTACAGGGTGGCGTTGCCGGGGTTGGTACCAATTTGGCCGGTGGTGGTGTTGCGGTAGGCCATGCGAGCCGAGTTGAGGGCTGCATAAGGCGCTACCGTAACGGTAGAAGCCAGCGTCAGGGCCGTACCATCGCCCAGCACAGGACCGGCGGTGGTCGTCAGCTGGCGGCTTTGCACGGCCGTAGCAGAGGTAAATACCGCGCCTTCGGCCTTGTACGGCTGGGGGGCGGTGCCCACCGGGCTGCCATCGGCACGCAGGGCCAGCGCCAGGTCAACGCTTTGGTCGAGCTTGATGCGGGTAATTTTTTCGAAGGAGGTACCCGCAGCCCCAGCGGGCAGGAAGGTGGCAGCGGGAGCACCCGTCACACCGGGCAGGTCCAGGTAAATCTGGAACGAGTTGCCGCTGTTTTCCATCGTACCGCCCAGAAAAATATAGATTTTCGAAGCAGTGTTGGCCACGTAGAGGCCCAGCAAACCGTTGTTGCCGAATGGGCGGCCGGTGTTCTGGTTAGGTGTCGAGGTAAGCGAAGTAAATGTGAAGTTGTCGCTTTTGCCGAGCAGCACATAATTGCCGGCGGTGAGCTCAGCGGCGGTGAGCTGGCCATCGACCGTTACCTGGGCCTGGGCGGTGAGGGCGCCCGCTGCCAATGCGCCAGCGGTAACTAGGGTAAAGACTTTTTTCATGGGAATGAAATGAGAAAAATGGTGAGAATTGTTGTAATGGGAAACGCTTTTATAGACAATTGCAGCAAGAGTGAGGACTCACTTGTGGTACGTAGCAAAAGTAGCTATGGATGCACGATTTCGCGCATTTCAAGGAGAAAAATAGTCGGCAAGCGCACAAAAAAACACGGCAAACGTTTGTGCAAACCCGACCAACGGATGGGTTTACGGGTAAGTTGCTACTTTCGTCTTCCTATAGTCACTCCCCCCAACTTGTATGATACTAATTGCCGACGGCGGCTCTACCAAATGCAGCTGGTGCCAGCTCGATGACGCCCACAACCGCGTTTATTTTAATACCGAAGGGTACAACCCCGATTTCATGGATACGGCGGCCATTGCGGCCTCCCTCACCCAGAACCTGCCCGACACGCTGCCCCGCGAACAGGTGCGCGATGTGTATTTCTACGGCGCGGGCGTGTCGTCGGCGCAAAAGGCGGAGGTGATTGCCGGGGCCCTGCGCCAGTTGTTTCCCAACACGAAGGCCCACGTGACCGAAGACCTGCTGGCGGCGGCGCGGGCCCTGCTGGGCCGCAAGCCGGGCTTTGCGGCCATTCTGGGCACGGGCACCAATTCCTGCATCTACGACGGCGAAAAAATCACCTACAACGTGGATTCGCTGGGGTATTTCCTGGGCGATGAAGGGTCGGGCTCGTACTTCGGCAAGCGCCTGCTGCGCGACTACTTGCGCGACCTGCTCCCCGACGGCCTGCAGGACGCCTTCCGCGAAACTTACGGGCTGGGCTCGCGCAACGAGATTCTGGACCGGCTCTACAACCAGCCGCTGCCCAACCGCTTCCTGGCCAACTTCGCCAAGTTTGCTTACGACCACAACAACGTGAGCTACTGCCGCGACATTGTGGTGGAAGGCTTCGAAACCTTCTTCCAAAACCTGGTGCTGCACTACCCGCGCTTCCAGGAGTACTCGTTCAACTGCGTGGGCTCGGTGGGCTACAATTTCCGCGACGTGCTGACCCAGGTGGCAAAAGGCCACGGCATGGAAGTCGGCAAAATTATTCGCTCCCCTATTGATGACCTGGTGACTTACCACGAGGAAGGCAACTGATTTACTCAATTCAGGATTAGAAATAAAAAAGGCCCGTCTGAATCATCAGACGGGCCTTTTTTATTTCTATGTCTCGTCCGGTTATATGTTGACACTTTTCCCAAAGTTGTCATGCAAGAGCCCGAAGAAAAACGAGTTAGACGCAGCCAGCGCGATTACAGCC
>NZ_JAERQF010000087.1 GCF_016734815.1 Hymenobacter rubidus | reverse complement strand
TGATGGTGACGGTTGCCGTACCAGTTACAGCGGCGCAGCCGCCAGCCGCGGCAATGGTGTTGGTCACGGTGTAGGTGCCCGGCGTCGAGGTCGAAGGCGTGATGGCCCCGGTGGTGGCGTTCAGCGTCAGGCCCGTGGTCGAGGAGAACGTGCCGGCCGTGGCACCCGTCGCCAGCGTGGGAACGGCAGCGGCAGTAGCGCTGGTGCAGTAAGCCGTGGCGCCGTAGCTGAAGCCCGCCGTTTGCGGAGCGGTGATGGTCACCGTGGCCGTGCTGGTCACGGCCGCGCAGCCGCCCGCTGCGGCCACGGTGTTGGTCACGGTGTAGGTGCCCGGCGTCGAGGACGAAGGCGTGATGGCGCCGGTGGCGGCGTTCAGCGTCAGGCCCGTGGCCGAGCTAAAGGTGCCGGCCGTGGCGCCGGTGGCCAGCGTGGGGGCCACGGCGCTGGTGGCGCTGGTGCAATAGGCGGGCGCGCTGCCGTAGCCAAAGCCGGCGGTGGCAGGGGCTGCAATGGTCACCGTCGTCCCGCCGGTAACGGCGGCGCAGCCGCCGGAAGCGGCCACGGTGTTGGTCACGAAGTAGGTGCCGGGCGTCGAGGTCGAGGGCGTGATGGCGCCGGTGGCATCGATGGTCAGGCCCGTGGCCGGGTTCACCGTGAT
>NZ_JAERQF010000086.1 GCF_016734815.1 Hymenobacter rubidus | reverse complement strand
CGCGCAAATCAAACGAATAAGCTTTCATCGGCAGAAGGTACGTCCAAATCCGTAAACTATCCTGAAATCCGCTCTAAGTTGTGTGATAATATCAATGGCCACGGGCGGGCGGCCAAAGGTGAAAACATCCAATGCCGGATTATCGAGAAAATTATGCGCCGTCATATCGAAAACCGGCATGCCGAAATGATGGAAGGCCTTCACGAGCCGCTCGTAGTTTTCGGCTGATTTTTCCACCCACAGAGCCAGGTCGCCGGTAGTGCGGCTGTAGCCGTGCATGATAACCGAGTAGCCGCCTACCAGCACGTAGCGCACCTCGTGCAGCCGCAGCGCCTGTAGGAAATCCCGGAAATCGGGTTTAAACATATTACCCATCGCGGCGGGCGTGCTGGCGCGTGGCAAACGCCGTCCGGTCGAGCCGCGGCGGGTTGTCGAGGGCGTAGCCGTAGGCCACGCTGTTGAGGTAGGCAGCGGCGCGCAGGTGCTCGGCCATCGTGGCGGGCTGGCAGCGAGCGTGGTATTCGGCAGCCTGCTCGTGGGTGCCGGCGTGGTGGGCGGTGCGGTCGAGGCGGAAGGACATGATGAGAAATGTTATACCCGTCACGAAGTGGGTTGCGAATCGAGCAGGTGAAAGTGGAGGGTGAGTAAGGACGCGAGTTCGTGCCCG
>NZ_JAERQF010000085.1 GCF_016734815.1 Hymenobacter rubidus | reverse complement strand
AATGGGCCAGCAGATGCCCTCGTCGCGCAGAATCTGGGCGGCTTTGAGCACCTTGTAGTTGTCGGCCTCGGCAAAGACCACGCGCTTGGGGTTGGCCTTGGCCGCCGAGGTCATGCGGTTCATCAGCTTCTGGTTCACGCCCAGGCGGGCGCGGAGCTGGTCCTCGTAGGCCGTCCAGTCCTCGATGGGCAGGCGGGCCACGCCGCTGGCCATGGCGGCTTTGGCCACGGCCGGGCTAATGCTGGTGATGAGGCGCGGGTCGAGGGGCTTGGGAATGAGGTAGGCCGGGCCGAAAGACAAGGTGTTGTCGCCGTAGGCTTTGTTCACGATTTCCGGCACCGGTTCCTTGCTCAGGGCGGCCAGCGCGTGCACGGCGGCCAGCTTCATGGCCTCGTTGATTTCGGTGGCGCGCACGTCCAGCGCCCCGCGGAAAATGTAGGGAAAGCCCAGCACGTTGTTCACCTGGTTGGGGTGGTCGGAGCGGCCCGTGGCCATGATGATGTCGGGCCGGGTGGCCAGGGCCAGCTCGTAGGCAATTTCCGGGTCGGGGTTGGCCAGGGCGAACACGATGGGCTGGTCGGCCATCCGCAGCAGCAGCTCGGCCGGCAGCACGTTGGCCGCCGACAGGCCCAGGAACACGTCGGCGCCCTGCATGGCCTCGGCCAGCGT
>NZ_JAERQF010000084.1 GCF_016734815.1 Hymenobacter rubidus | reverse complement strand
TGGGCACGCGCAAACTGCTGCACAAAATCGCTCCGCGCCTACGGGCGCAGGGCGTGGCCTGCGGGCGCGATGCCCTCTTCACGCTGCTGCGCAGCCGCCAGCTGCTCGTACCCCGCAAACGCAGCTTCACCAAGACCACTGATTCGCACCACCGCTTCCGCCAACACCCCAATCTGGTCAAAGACGCGCCCAAGCCCACGGCGCCCAACCAGCGCTACGTGAGCGACATCACCTGCTTGCTCACCCGTCAAGGCACCGTCTACGTGAGCCTGGTCACGGATGCGTTTTCGCGCAAAATCGTTGGCGCCCACGTCCACCCCAGCCTCCACACGGCAGGCTGTCTGGTGGCCTTGGCGCAGGCGGTGCGCCAAGCCGGGCCCGCGGCCCGCACCTGCCTGCACCACTCCGACCGCGGCAGCCAGTACTGCTCCGACGCCTACCAGGCCGCCTTGCGAGCGGCGGGCATGCGCTGCTCGATGACGGACGGCTACGACTGCTACCAAAACGCGCTGGCCGAGCGCGTCAACGGCATCCTCAAAGACGAATTCCTGTTCGTGCGGCCCGACGACCTGGCCCAGGCCCGCCTGCTGGTCCAGCAAGCCGTATACCTCTACAACGAGGAGCGGCCGCACCTGGCCCTGCACTACTTAACCCCCAACCACGTCCATCAGCCAGCAAAAAGCCCCGCCGGAAAATCCGAACGGGGCCTTATACCTGTCAACCTTTAGCCGGACGAGACA
>NZ_JAERQF010000083.1 GCF_016734815.1 Hymenobacter rubidus | reverse complement strand
TGTACGCTTCCCCGTCAGGTAGGCCAGCGAAAAGTAGAGGTTAGGCGGCTTGACGGAACTCGGTTGGGGTCATGAAGTTCAAGGCTTGGTGGGGCCGTAGATGGTTGTAGTCGTACTGCCACAAGCGGCAGTGCTCGCGCACCTGCTGCAAGGTAGCAAAGAGGTAGCCGTTGAGTAGCTCCCGGCGAAACGAGCCGTTGAAGCGTTCCACATAGGCATTTTGGGTGGGGCTGGCCGGTTGAATCCAGTGCAGCACGATGCCCTGCTGGCTACACCAGTCCTGTAGCAGGTGGCTGATGAGCTCCGGGCCGTTGTCGACGCGCAGCCGCGCGGGTAGACCGTGGCGCTCGACTAGTTGCGCGAGCAGGCGCACGATGCGGGCAGCAGGCAGGGAGAAATCCACCTCGATGCCAAGCACTTCGCGGTTCCAGTCCTCGACCACGTTCAGTGTCCGGAAGCGCCGCCCGTCGGTCAAGGCGTCGCTCATGAAGTCCATCGACCAGCACTGATTGGGGTGCTCAGGCACGGTCAGCGGCTGCTTGATGCGTTCGGGTAAACGGCGCTTCTTGCGCCGCCGGTTCAGCTGCAGCTGGTGGGCCTGATACAGCCGCCACAGCCGCTTGTGATTCACCAACAAGCCGTCTTTGCGCAGCCGGTAATGGTACTTCCAAAAGCCCCACCCGGCATGGCGCTTGACCACCGCCAGCAGTGCCGCCACCACCACATCGTTCGCCGGGCCAGCGGCCTGGTCGCCCCGGCCCGGCGGCGTGGCGAAGCTGG
>NZ_JAERQF010000082.1 GCF_016734815.1 Hymenobacter rubidus | reverse complement strand
CAACCCTCATTCATCCAACCATAACTATATTGCTTAACAGGCCCCGCTAAACTGTCCAGTTTTTGGGGAGTAGTACAGTGTTTAGCTTTTAAGCGTACTTTTCTTCATGCAAGTGTATTGCATTGATTTGCGCGAACGGGTCGCGGCGACTTAGCGTTTCAAGTTCGTGGAAGAGACGGGCGTCAACCTAACCTACACCCGCCGCCACGGCCGCGCCCCGGCCGGACGGTGGGTGGACACGGCCGTGCCGCTGCACAACGGGCCGAACGTGACGGTGGTGGCCGCCCTCTCGGCCCAGGGCGTGGAGGCCGTCATGGAGCTGGACGGGGCCGTGAACACGGCCGGCTTCGCCGGGTACCTGGACTAGGTGCTGAGCCCAACCTTGCAGCCGGGCGATGTAGTGGTCGTCGACAACCTGCACATGCACAAGGTGGCCGGGCTGGCGGAATTGGTCAACAAACGGGGCGCGCGGCTGCTGCATTTGCCGCCTTATTCGCCGGACTTCACGCCCATCGAGCTGGCCTTCCGCAAGCTCAAAACCCACCGGCGTACCGCTGCTGCCCGCACCTGCTAGGGCCCGACCGCCGCCTTGCAAGCGGGGCTAGCCTGCATAACAACCCAAGATGCCCAAAGCTGGTTTAACTACTGCGGCTATCATGTACACTGACTACGAAACTGCTCTAGCCGAAGTTCTGCGACAGTATTTTCGGTGATTATTTTATATACCCGTCACGAAGTGGGTTGCGAATCGAGCAGGTGAAAGTGGAGGGTGAGTAAGGACGCGAGTTCGTGCCCGAA
>NZ_JAERQF010000081.1 GCF_016734815.1 Hymenobacter rubidus | reverse complement strand
CGGGCACGAACTCGCGTCCTTACTCACCCTCCACTTTCACCTGCTCGATTCGCAACCCACTTCGTGACGGGTATAAAACGTGCGAAGTTCAGGCCAACGAGTCCTACCCCGTGGTCGGGAGCCAGCCTTACGACCAATTGGATGTTCTCCTTTTTTCCACTCCGCAACCCGCCAGTGGCTCCGAATTGGTTTTTCTAACATTCTCCAAAAAATAGGGCCAGTCCGCCACTGCTTACCAGCTAACCCTGATGAGCTACCGGACAGCCAAAGGCGTGGACGTAACCTTTCCCCTGGCAAACGCGACGCTCCGGGAAGCGAATGGAAGCTACTCCGGCACTTTCTCTGGTGCGGCTGCGCCCGGCACCACAACCGCCACCCTGGCCGTTACCGACGGTACGTTTACGGGCGTGCACCCATAGCCCGGCACCCCGTCGGCCGGCCTGTCCCTTGCCAATGCGCCCGGCAGCTCAGCGCGACAGCGCAGGCCTATCTGAATTGAAAGGCGTAACGCTTTACCGCCCCCAAACCAGCAATCGTATTGCCGCAGCCTGCGCCCTGTGCATTGGCAACACGGGCCCGGTACTGGAGGGCAACGTGACAATTGCCGACTTGCCCGGCGCGCTGGCCGTGGGCTTCATCCATTAGTCGCCAAGCCGTTAAGTCCCACAACAAGCGCCGCATTCGTCCGGGGCTTGTTGTGGGACTTAACGGTTTGACTTGTACGTTGTCATGATGCCCCTACAACTCACAGCGCCTTGCTGCCGGTTTGGGCATCCACCACGGCGATGGCGGCCATGTTGACGATGTCGCGCACCGAGGC
>NZ_JAERQF010000080.1 GCF_016734815.1 Hymenobacter rubidus | reverse complement strand
TAGAGCGGATTTCAGGATAGTTTACGGATTTGGACGTACCTTCTGCCGATGAAAGCTTATTCGTTTGATTTGCGCGAGCGAGTGGCGGCCGCCTGCGCCCAGCCCGGGCGCACGGTGCCGCTGGTGGCTGCGCAGTTCAGCGTGTCGGTTTCGTTCGTGGAAAAGCTGCTGCACCGCCAGCGCACCACGGGCTCGGTGGCCGCGCTGCCGCCTCGCAGCGGGCCTGCCCCAGACCTGGATGCCCGGGCTCGGGCGGAATTGCGGGCTTGTTTGCACCAGCAACCCGACGCCACGTTGGCGGAGCTGTGCACTTGGTTGGCCGCCCTCGGCGGCCCCGCCGTGAGCCAATCCACGCTTTGGCGGGCGGTACAGGCGCTGGACTGGCGGCGAAAAAAAAGAGTGTCCACGCCGCCGAGCGCGACACCGAGCGGGTGAGGGGCTTGCGGGCGGCCTTTCTCGAGGCCGTGCAGGCCGAAGATTTCACCTGCTTCAAGTTCGTGGACGAGACGAGCACCAACCTGACCTATTGCCGCCGCTACGCCCGGGCCGAAGGCGGGCAACGTGCCCCGCAGGCCTCGCCCCTGCACGGCGGGCCGAACGTGACGCTGGTGGCCGCCCTGACCCCGGACGGCTTGCAAGCGGCCATGACCGTGAGCGGGGCCGTCAATGGCGACGTGTTTGCCGCCTACCTCACCCAGGTGCTCGGCCCCACGCTCGTGCCCGGCGACGTGGTGGTGCTCGACAACCTGCCGGCCCACAAAGTGGCCGGGCTGGCCGAGTTGGTCGAAGCCCGCGGGGCCCGCCTGCTGTACCTGCCGCCGTACTCGCCCGATTTTAACCCCATCGAGTTGGCCTTCAGCAAGCTCAAAACCTGGCTGCGTACCGCCCAGGCCCGCACCCGAGAGGCGCTGGAAAGCGTTATCCAGACCGCCACGGAATGGATAAGCGAACAGGACGCTAAAAACTGGTTTG
>NZ_JAERQF010000007.1 GCF_016734815.1 Hymenobacter rubidus | reverse complement strand
GGGGCAGTAGGGAAAGAGTGAGAAAATATACCCCTTTCCTCTACTTTTCACTGGCCTACTTCGAGGGGAAGCCTACAGAAGCATCTCTACCGCGCAAGTAATTAATTAGAGCGGTGTCGGGGTTGGTGTACCGTAGCGCGAACTGTGTAGTTCGCGTCCCCGCGCCGCTAGCTCGTTCTGGCACGCAAACGACACAGTTCGCGCTACTGACCGCACGTACACTGACGTCGAAACGGCTGTAGTATTGCGGTAGAGATGCTTCGGCTCCGCTCAGCATGACCGCCTAACAAGACAGCCTCTTACTGCGGGACCAGGAGCGGGCCTTTGGGCTGCGTCCCACCGCCCTGCGCTTGCAGCCAGGCCAGCGCGGCGTGCACATCCTCAAACTGCTCAATGGCCATGTACGGGCGCAGCGCGGCCACAAATTGGTGGCTGGCGAACAGGTTTTCGCGGTCGGGCGAAAACAGATAAGCCATGGCTTTCACCCCAGCGGCCAGAGCCAGGGGCAGCCACTCGTATTGCAGCCAGGGCAGGGCGTCGCTCCAGTCGCCGCCAGTGTCGCTTTTGTCGTTCAGGATGAGCGAGTAAGTGAGCTGATTGCGCCAGCGCCCTCCGTTTTGCACGCCCCGAATTACCTCGGCCCCCGTTAGCTGCCCGTGCCAGCGCACGTACAGTAGCTCGGCATTGGGGTAATAAAAATATTCTGCCAGCGCTGCGCCGTGGGTGTCTTCGAGGGTCAGGAGCTTGGTGGGCAGAGGAGAAGCCATAGCCATAATAGGGTGCAGCAAAACCTATAGGATGGGTCAAATATATAAGGCGGTTAATAAACGTTTTGTTATTCAGCCCAGATACTACCTTTGGGGTTCTGCTTTCACTCGTCTTTTTTCGTTCGTAGCGCATGCACATTGCCATCGTCGGCAACATTGGGGCCGGTAAAACCACGCTGGCCCATAAGTTGGCTCAGCATTTTCGCTGGGAAGTTTTTCTGGAAGACGTGGATGACAATCCCTACCTGAAGGATTTTTACCACGACATGCCCCGTTGGGCCTTCCACCTCCAGGTGTATTTCCTCAACGGCCGCTTCCGCCAAACCCAGCGCATCAAGGAGTTGCAAAAGGCCGGCCGGGGCATCATCCAGGACCGCACCATCTACGAAGATGCCCACATCTTCGCGGCCAATCTGCACGAATCGGGCCTGCTCGAAACCCGCGACTACAACAACTACTACGCCCTGTTCGAGTCGATGGTGGACCTGGTGGCGCCGCCCGACCTGCTGCTCTACCTCCGCGCCGACCTGCCCAAGCTCATCAGCCAGATTGAGAAGCGCGGCCGCGACTACGAGAACAGCATCAGCATCGAATACCTCAAGAACCTCAACGAGCACTACGAAAAGTGGATTGGCACCTACAACGCCGGCCGCTCCCTCATTGTGGACGTGAGCGAACTCGACTACGTGCGCAACCCCGAAGACCTCGGCACCATCATCGACAAGATAAATAACACGCTGTTCGGCCTGTTTTAGCAGGCTGACTCCAGTCTAAAAAGAACGTCATGCTGAGCGCAGTCGAAGCATCTCGCGTGTGGTAGTAATCCATCTGATTGGGTTTACTAATGCATGCGAGATGCTTCGGCTGCGCTCAGCATGACGTTCTCCTTTTACGGCCAATCAGCCGGTTACTCTGCGCTGGGTAGCGCTTCATTGAAAAAGTCAACCAGCGGGCGTGCCGCCGCAATGGCCGCCACCAATTGGTCCACAAAATCGGGCGCCAGCACTTCGGCATCGGAATAAAAGCGACCCGCTCCAAATGTCTTCAGGCGGAGCCAAGCCAAATCGGGGTCATCGGTTGCGTAGCCGCGCGGCGGCCGGGTCAGCTGCGGGCCGGTGGTATCGAGCCCGTCGGGAAAATAGCGCAGCAGCTCCGGCGCCTGCCGCAGCCGGTGAAACGCCTCGCCGTTGTAGTGGATTTCCTGCCGGATGGCCGTCACCATCTCGGGCGTGGGGTGGAAGGTGCCCGCGCCCAACCAGCTCTTTCCCTCCGGCTGAATGGCTAGGAAATACCCCGCCCGTGGCGCGTGCCGCCCGCCCAGCTTGAGGCCGGCACCCATGCGGCGCTTGTAGGGCTCGGGGTCGCGGTGGGCCCGGTCGTTTTTGTGCAGCCGAAACATCACGTCGGCGGTGGTTAGGTTGGCCAGGTCGGGGTCGGTTGCTGCCACGCGGGCCAGTAGCTGGCGCACCAGCTCGGTGCAGGCGGCGCGGGCGCGCTGATAGTCGGGGCGGTTGGCGGCCATCCAGGCCGTGTTGTTATTGGCCGCGAGCCGGGCCAGAAAATCCAGCAGAAAGTCAAGTTCCATGCAAAAGCTCCGGTGAATGCCCGGAACCGCCAAAACGCGACACTGGCGCCCGGAGTTGCCGCAATAGCAACCGCGCCATTCTACTTGCGGCTGAGTACCGTTAGGGCATCGCCTATGCGCAGGTGTCCCGCAGTGGGCCCGGTCACGTTCTGGCCAAACAGCGTACTGTTTTCAGCCTTCCGGTACGTGGCCAGCGTGCGCAAAGGCTCGCCCACCGGGCTTTTGGTGGCCGTGGCCTGGTCGATGGTGGTGAGCACGCACCGCCCGCAGCCGCGCACCGCCCGAAACGGCACCTCGCCAATGCGGAACTGCTCCCAGTCATCGTCCTCATACGCCGCCCCGCCTTCGAACACTAGGTTGGGCCGAAAGCGGTTCATGGGCACGGGCTCGGCCAAGCGGGTGTTCAAATCGGCCAGCGCCGCCTCGCCCGCCAGCAGAAACGGGTAGCCATCGGCAAAGCTCACCAGCTGGCCTTCGGGATTGAGCGCGGGCTCCACATCGCGCCGCACCATGTCCGACATATAAACCAGCCGACAAGGGCGGCCCAGGGCTTCGGCCAGCCACGCATCGGTCTCCGGGGTGCCGCGCCAGGCCCAGAGAATATCGTCCCACACCGTCACAAACAGCGTTCGGTCGGGCGTGGCTTCAAAAGGAATGTACAGCGGCAGCAAATCGGGCCGCTGCCGGTGCGAAATCAGGAAGCCGTTGTAAGCCGGCGTAACCGCCAGCAAAGCCAGCTCCGGGTGCTGCCGCTGCGTCAGGAAGCGGTTGCGCTCGTCCACTAGCAGCCAGCGGCGGTCGTGGCGCAGGCCGCGGGCCGTTACCTCGGCCTCGGACACGGCGTAGCCCCCCAGGGACTTAACAGGGTAGAGGTACAGGCCGGTGAGCGTGAGGGAAGCAGACATGCCCGCAAAAGTACCGGTATCGGGCCAAGTGGTGCAATGACGGCCCAGCGAAAGGGAAAATTCGGGCTCATCCAGCGCTTGGACTGAGCGTTAAATAAATTAACGCCCCGCCCGCTGTTATTCCACCACCAGCAGGTCGGCGGCCCGCACAAAGGCTACTCGCCGTTGCCACTCCACGCGGTACCAGATGTCCTGGCGTCCCAACACCGGCAGCCGGTCGCCCAGGGCAGCCGTGCTCAGCCAGGCCGCGCCGGCCCCCGGTCCCGCCATCAGGGCCGCCCCCGAACGCGCCACCAGGCCCGCGGGCACCGGCCGCAGGGCGTGCAGGTAAGTCCCCAGCAGCGCCACATACGCCGCATAGCCCAGCCAGGCGCCGCGCGGCCCCCGGCGCCACAGCAGCCAGATGGCGCCCACCACTGCGCCCGCCAGCAGCGCCTGCAAGCCGGGGTAATAGTAGCGCTGCGCCTGTACGCGCAATTCCTGCTGCCAGGTAGCCGGGTAGCCCACCAGCCGGTGTTGGGCCGCCAGCGCCGCCATTTGCCGCCAGGTATGCACCCGCGGCTGCCTGGCCTGCGCAAAGCTCAAATAAAGCAGGGCGGCCGGGTAATGCCCTAGCTGCTGCTGCGCGTACGCCATTTTGAGCAGCAGCGCGGCCGATACCCGCTGTTGCCCCCATACCTGCTGGTGATACACGGGAGCCGCCGCGGCGTATTGGCCCGCGGCAAAGAGTGAATCGGCCATACGCAGGCTTAAGGGCGAACCAACCTTGGCCGCAACTGAGGTTTTTTTTTCAGGCCCTTTTGCACCCAATGCCCAGATAGGCAGCATGATTAATCCCAGCAAAAGAGGCCGCACTGGAAGAAAAGAGACTTTTTTTTGAATCAAGGTTGTGTAATTCGGGAGGTCGTCGTACTTTTGTGCCCACAAAAAAGGTATCGCCTTTTGAAGTGACAAGGTACCGATTCTGTAGCTCAGCTGGTAGAGCAGTACACTTTTAATGTACGGGTCCTGGGTTCGAATCCCAGCGGGATCACAGCAAAGCGCCCCATTCTGAAAACAGGATGGGGCGCTTTCGTTTTGATGGGTCCAGCTGCCGCCAGGTTTTGATTAGTTGTTTCTGAAATTGGCAAAGCAAAAACCGACTGTCATCCTGAGCGCAGCGAAGGACCTTATCACAGCTGAACAACTGCTTTTCGAACGTAATAAGGTCCTTCGCTGCGCTCAGGATGACAATGGCTAGCAGCTACTTCAGCAGTTCGTGCAGCACGGTTTGCATGGAGATGGTGCGGTTGCCGGCTTCCTGGATGATGAGCGAGCCAGGCGCGTCGAGCACGGCGTCGGACACTTCCACGTTGCGGCGCACGGGCAGGCAGTGCAGGAATTTGGCGCCGTCGGTCAGGGCCATGTGCTCGGGGGTGAGCATCCAAGCGGGGTCGTTGCCCAGCACCTGGCCGTAGTCGAGGTAGCTGCTCCAGTTCTTGGCCTGCACGTAGTCGGCGCCTTCGAGGGCTTTCTTTTGGTCGTACTCGATGCGGGCGCCTTTGGTGAATTTGGGGTCCAGCTCGTAGCCCTCGGGGTGGGTGATGACGAAGTCGACCCAGTCGATTTCCGAGAACCAGTCGCAGAAGGAATTGGGCACGCACTGGGGCAGGGCGCGCACGTGCGGGGCCCAGGTAAGCACTACTTTCACGCGCTCCTTCTGCTTGGTTTCGGCCACCGTGATGAGGTCGGCGAACGACTGCAACGGGTGCAGGGTGGCGCTTTCTAGGCTGATGACGGGCACGGTGGCGTACTGCAGAATCTTATTGAACACGACCTCGCCGTAGTCCTCAGCCTTGTCCTTAAGGGTGGGGAAGGTGCGCACGCCCAGCACGTCGCAGTACTGGCTCATCACCGCGATGGCGTCCTTGATGTGCTCCTGGGTGCCGCCGTTCATCACCGCGCCGTCGGCCATTTCCAGGGTCCAGGAGTCGGCGCCGGCGTTGAGCACCCAGGCTTGCGCGCCCATGTTGTAGGCCGCCTTCACCGAGCTGAGGCGGGTGCGCAGGCTAGGGTTGAAGAAGATGAGGCCGACGGTTTTGTTGCGTCCGATGTGCTGGTAGCCATAGGGGTTGGCCTTGATTTCTAGCGCTTGCTGCAACAGGGCTTTGTAGTCGCCGGCATCGGCGAAGGAGGTGAAGTTTTTCATTCGGGTTATTAGGAAAATAGAACGTCATGCTGAGCTTGTCGAAGCATCTCTACCGCTTCGTTGAATCGGCGGATTACTCCTGCGGTAGAGATGCTTCGACAAGCTCAGCATGACGTTCTGCTGTTTACAGGCAAGTTGGCCTAAGACTACATCGCCTTATACTCGTTCCAGCTTTTAATCTTCAAATCCTTCATTTCCAGCGAGCAGAAGGCTTGAATAAACGCCTTCGCCAGCCGTGCATTCGTCAGCAAACCGACGCCGAAATCCACGGCCGTGCGGCGGATTTTGTAGTCATTATCCAGCTCGCCTTTCGACAGGTTTTTGGGAATATTGATGACCAGGTCAATTTTCTTTTCCTTCAGGTACGTCAGCACGTTGGGCTCCTGCAGCTCGTCGGGCCAGAAGAGGAGGCTGCTGGGGATGCCGTTTTCGGCGAAGAAGCGGTGCGTGCCCTGGGTGGCGTACACGGTGTAGCCTTTCTTGATGAGCAGCGCGGCGGGCGCGAGCAGGGCCACTTTGGAGATGATGGGGCCGCCAGAAATCAGCACCGATTTCTGCGGGATTTTGTAGCCCACGCTCAGCATCGATTTCAGCAGGGCTTCCTCGGCGGTGTCGCCCAGGCAGCCCACTTCGCCGGTGCTCACCATGTCGACGCGCAGCACCGGGTCGGCGCCGGGCAGGCGGGTGAACGAGAACTGCGGGGCCTTCACGCCCACGAAGGGCAGGTCGTAGACCCGCTCGCTTTCGTCGCGCTCCACGTGTTTGCCCAGCAGCACCTGGGTGGCCTTTTTGATGAGGTTGTTGCCCGATACTTTCGACACGAACGGGTAGCTGCGCGAGGCCCGGATGTTGCACTCAATCACGCGGATTTCGCCGTTTTTCTCCAGAAACTGGATGTTGAACGGGCCGCTGATTTCGTAGCGCTTGGCAATCTTTTCGGCGATGATTTTCAGCTTGCGGATGGTGCCCACGTACACCCGCTGGGGCGGGTAGTACATGGTAGCGTCGCCGGAGTGCACGCCGGCAAACTCCACGTGTTCCGAGATGGCATAGCTCACAATGTCGCCGTGGTCGGCCACCGCGTCGAGCTCAATTTCCTTGGCTTCCTGAATAAATTCCGACACCACCACCGGGTATTCGGAGCTTACTTCCACAGCGGTTTGCAGGAAGGCCTCCAACTCGAAGTTGTTAGAAACCACGTTCATGGCCGCGCCCGACAGCACGTAGCTCGGCCGGATGAGCACCGGGAAGCCGACTTCGCGCACGAACTCGTACATGGCATCCAGCGAGGTTAGCTCCTTCCAGCGCGGCTGGGCAATGCCCAGCTCGTCCATGATGCTGCTGAACTTGTGGCGGTTCTCGGCCTCGTCGATGCGGGCCGGCGCGGTGCCCAGGATGGGCGCGTTGGCGTCGGCCAGGCGGGTGGCGAGGTTGTTGGGAATCTGGCCGCCGGTGGAGAGAATCACGCCCTCCGGCTGCTCAAAGTCCAGGATGTCCATCACCCGCTCGAAGCTCAGCTCCTCGAAATACAACCGGTCCGACACATCGTAGTCGGTCGAAACGGTTTCGGGGTTGTAGTTGATAATGATGGTTTTGTAGCCCTCGGCTGCCGCCGTTTGCACGGCCTGCACGCCGCACCAGTCAAACTCCACCGACGAGCCGATGCGGTACACGCCCGAGCCCAGCACCACCACCGACTGCGCGGTTTCGCGCGTCAGGTCGTTTTCGGTGCCGTGGTAAGTGGTATATAGGTAGTTGGTTTTGGCCGGAAATTCGGCTGCCAGTGTGTCAATCTGCTTCACCACGGGCAGCACGCCCAGCGCCTTGCGGCGGGCGCGCACCCGCAGCTCGTCGGCCTTTACGTCGCCTTCGCCCAGCAGCTTCACGGCAATCTGCTGGTCCGAGAAACCGGCCTTTTTCACATCACGCAGCAGCTTGGTTTCCAGCCCATCCACGCCTGCGCTACGGCCGGCGGCCAGCTGCTTGCCCAGCTCGAAAATGGTGGACAAGCGCTGCAAAAACCAGTGGTCAATCTTGGTCAGCTCGTGCACCTGCTCCAGCGTGTAGCCGGCCTCGAAGGCGCTGTTGATGGCGAAGATGCGCTCCTCGTTCGGCTCGCTCAGGAGCTGGTCGATGGCGGCGTTATCCAGGTCCTCCTCGGGCCGGTTGGCTACGAAGCCGCGCTTGCCGGTGTCCAGCATCCGCAGGCCTTTCTGGATGGCTTCCTCGAAAGATTTGCCGATGGCCATGACCTCGCCCACGCTCTTCATAGCGCTGCCAATCTGGCGGTTAACGCCCGCAAATTTGCCCAAGTCCCAGCGCGGCAGCTTCACCACCACGTAGTCGAGCGCCGGCTCGAAGAAGGCCGAAGTCGTCTGCGTCACGCTGTTTTTTAGCTCGGCCAGCGAGTAGCCCAAGCTCAACTTGGCGGCCACGAAGGCCAGCGGGTAGCCCGTGGCCTTGGAGGCCAGCGCCGAGGAGCGCGACAGGCGCGCGTTCACCTCAATCACGCGGTAATCCTCTGAAACGGGGTCGAGGGCGTACTGAATGTTGCACTCGCCCACGATGCCCAGGTGGCGGATGGTCTTGATGCCGATGCTGCGCAGCTTGTGGTACTCTCGGTTGCTTAGCGTCTGCGACGGGGCCACCACGATGCTCTCACCGGTGTGGATGCCGATGGGGTCGAAGTTCTCCATGTTGCAGACGGTGATGCAGTTATCATAGGCATCGCGCACCACTTCGTACTCCACTTCCTTCCAGCCCTTCAGCGATTCTTCCACCAGAATCTGGTCGGAAGTGGTGAAGGATTTTTGGGCCAGCGCCCGCAGCTCGTCCATGTTGTTGGCGAAGCCGCTGCCCAGGCCGCCCAGCGCAAACGCCGCCCGCACGATGATGGGGAACCCGATTTTCTCGGCCGCCGCCAGCGCGTCGTCCATCGTCGTCACGGCCACGCTGCGGGCCGAGAGCACGCCAATCTGCTCCAGCTTCTCCTTGAAAATATCCCGGTCCTCGGTGTCGATGATGCTCTGCACGGGCGTGCCCAGCACCTGCACGTTATACTTCTCGAACACGCCGGCGCGGTACAGGGCCACGGCGCAGTTCAGCGCCGTTTGGCCGCCAAAGGCCACCAGAATGCCATCGGGCTGCTCCTTTTTGATGACTTCCTCCACGAAGTAGGGCGTCACGGGCAGGAAGTACACGTCGTCGGCAATGTTGTCCGACGTCTGCACGGTGGCAATGTTGGGGTTGATGAGGATGGTGCGGATGCCTTCCTCCTTCAGCGCCTTGAGGGCCTGCGAGCCGGAATAGTCGAACTCCCCGGCCTCGCCAATTTTCAGCGCGCCGGAACCAAGGATGAGAACTTTGTTGGGTTTGTTCATTCTAAGGAAGTTGTTCAAAAGGAACGTCGGGGATAGTAAGCAGAAAAGGCGAACTACTTTAGAGTTTCTGTTGAACCGAGAAAAAGTTGCTAAATGAAAAAGCTTTTAGGTCTTATTTTCTTCTGCACAATCACAAATCAATTGCTAGCGCAGGCTTATCAGGCAAAGAATTCAATGCGTACTCGCGTGATTCCAGTCCCAGATGCTGCAGTTAGAAAATTTAAAAAGAATTATCCGAAAGCTCAGATTGATTCGTGCTATGTGTATGGCGGTGATGCAAACCCAGAAGGCGAATTCATGTTCTATTCAATGCAGAATAACCGGGTGGTAAATGCGTCCTATGATAGAGATGGTAAGCCTGTTGAATTAAAATTGGAAATCCCAATTGAAGAATTGCCAAAACCAACTCAAAATATAATTGCGCAAAACGGCGTGAATGCGCAAGGTGTAGGAAGAGCGTATAAGGAGATTACTTGGTTTCCTAAGCAAATCAGAGCGAATCGCAGGAGGAAGAAAATGAAAACAATGAAAGTGGAATACATGGTGGAGTTTGCCGCTGATTACAAAGGCGAGAAACTCACTGTACCAATGTATTTCAATGAATCAGGTTACCAAGCAAATCCTGGGTTTCGGTAGAATTGATGCAGGCGAAGCGGGCAAGATGCTTCGCTGCGCTCTGCATGACGCTCTGGTTTTGTCGTTCTTATTTGGCCTGCGTCTCCTTATACTCCACCACCGCTTTCAAAAAGTCATCAAACAGAAACTCCGTATCCTGCGGGCCGCCAGCGGCTTCGGGGTGGAACTGGGTGGAGAAGAATGGCTTGGTTTTGTGCTTGATGCCTTCGCAAGTGCCGTCGTTCAGGTTCTCGAACAGCATGTCCCACTCGGCCGGCAGCGTTTCGGTATCTACCGCGAAGCCGTGGTTTTGGCTGGTGATGTAGCAGTGCTGGGTGCCGGTGAGCTTCACGGGCTGGTTGTGGCTGCGGTGGCCGTATTTCAGCTTGAAGGTGTCGCCGCCCGCCGCCAGGCCCATGAGCTGGCTGCCCAGGCAGATGCCGAAAATCGGCTTGTCCTGTTGCAGGGCTTTTTTAAGATGAGCGATGGTGGCTTCGCACATTTTAGGGTCGCCAGGGCCGTTGCTCAGGAACAGGCCGTCGTAATCGAGGGTCGTGAAATCGTAGTCCCAGGGCACCCGAATCAGCTCCACGTCGCGCTCCAGGAAGCAGCGGATGATATTGGTTTTGGTGCCGCAGTCCACGAGCACGATTTTGTGCTGGCCGTGGCCGTAGTGCTGCACGCCGGGGGGGCTCACCTGGGCCACCAGGTTGTCGAGGTTGGGGTCGTGCAGAGGCACATCGGTTTCGGCCACGATTTTGCCCAGCATGGCGCCTTTCTCGCGCAGCTTCTTGGTAAGCATGCGGGTATCGACGCCGAAAATGCCGGGGATGTTGTACTCCTTGAGCCAGTCGCCGAGGCTTTTGGCGGCGTTCCAGTGGCTGTGCTCCTCGGAGTAGTAGTTCACTACCAGCCCGGCAATGTGAATTTTGTCGGACTCGAAAATCTTCGAAATCGACTCGTACAGCTCCTCGCCGGGCACGCCGTAGTTGCCCACCATGGGGTAGGTGAGCACCAGAATCTGGCCGGCGAAGGATGGGTCGGTGAGGTTTTCGGGGTAGCCGGTCATGGCCGTGCTGAATACCACTTCGCCCGCGGCGGAGGTGAAGGCGCCGAAGGAAGTGCCCTCGATTTCAGTGCCGTCTTCGAGGATGAGTTTGACCTGTTTCGTATTTTCCAAGGTAGTATTAAGATTAAAAAAAAGGCTGAATGCGAAGCGCTTCAGCCTTTTTCCTATTGTTGATATTTTACTGACCGTACGCTGTCGTTAAGCAGCTTTACTAGTATCATACTGCCATCGGTATCAGGCAGCTGATAGGCCATTACCAGCAAGGAATCGGCCTTTGATTTTTCCCAATAGGTAGAATCAGGCGTCGATAGCGTCTGCAAAACCTGCTGCCGCGTCATGCCTTTTTGGGCCTGGCTCACCCGGCTTATGCGATTGAACGTGTTGTAAGCCCCAACGAAGTATTTCAAATAAAGCCCGTATCCGACCGACAAGCAGCAGCAGATAATGATGACCATAGTTGAAGGTTTCATTGGGGCAGGTGGCTAAGTCAGATTCGACTTCGCACCACAAAGATGCGGCGGCGCAGCAAAAAAATTAGTCAAGTGCCGAGGCTTGTTGAATAATTTCTACCGATTTTTCCGTCAGCACATACAGCGCCTGCAGGAACCGGTCAATCTCTACCTTGCTGATATTCAGCGGCGGTAGCAGCCGGAGTACCGTGGGGTCGGAGGCGTTGCCCACGAAAATGTGGTGTTCCGAGAGCAGCTTGTCGCGCACGTCCTTGATGGGGAAGTCGTACTTGATGCCCACCATCAGGCCCCGGCCGCGGATTTCTTCGGCGCCGGCGTGGGCCAGCAGCTCGGTGCGGAGGTAGTCGCCCATTTCGGCGGCGTGGGCCAGCAGGTTTTCCTGCTCAATGACTTCGAGCACGGCCAGGGCGGCGGCGCAGGCCAGGTGGTTGCCGCCGAAAGTGGTGCCCAGCAGGCCGTAGGAGGCTTTCAGCTCCGGCGCAATGAGGATGCCGCCGATGGGGAAGCCGTTGCCCATGCCCTTGGCCACGGAAATGATATCGGGCCGGATGCCGGCGTGCTGGTGCGCGAAAAACTTGCCGCTGCGGCCGTAACCGCTCTGCACTTCGTCGGCAATCAGGATGACGCCGTACTGCTGGCACAGCGCCGCCAGGCCTTGTAGGAACTCATCAGACGGCATAATGATGCCGCCCACGCCCTGAATCGGCTCGATGATGACGGCGCACACGTCGCCGCCTTGCAGCGTGGTTTCTACCGCCGCCAGGTCGTATTCCAGGAAGCTGATGGCGTGGCCGGCGTTGAAGGGCGCGACGATTTTCGGGTTATCCGTAGCCGCCACCGCGCCCGAGGTGCGGCCGTGAAACGCGCCTTTGAACGCCACCACGCGGGTTTTGCCGGTGTGGAAGGAGGCCAGCTTCAGCGCGTTCTCGTTGGCCTCGGCCCCCGAGTTGCACAGAAACAGCGCGTAGTCTTCGTAGCCCGATACCTGCCCCAGCTTGTGCGCCAGCTGCGTCTGAATCGGAATCTGCACCGAGTTGGAGTAGAAGCCGATGTTTTGCAGCTGCTCGGTAAGGCGCTGCACGTAGTGCGGGTGGCTGTGGCCGATGGAAATAACGGCGTGGCCGCCGTAGAAATCCAGGTATTCCTGGCCCTGGTCGTCCCACAGCTTGGCGCCGAGCGCCTTTACAGGCGTGATGTTGACGAGGGGATAAACGTTGAAAAGCTCCATTTTTATTAGCTGTTTAAGCTGAAATAAGAACGTCATGCCGAGCGTAGCCGAGGCATCTCGCGTGCATTACTAATTCAATTGTTGCAACGATTTTGATTACTTCCACAAGCGAGATGCCTCGGCTGCGCTCGGCATGACGTTCAGAGAGTGTATTACAAAAGCCCGGCCTTGAGATTAAGGCCCGTCGTCTCCGGCAGGCCAAAAATCAGGTTCATATTCTGCACTGCCTGGCCCGACGCGCCTTTCACCAAGTTATCAATCACCGAGGTAATTAGTAATTGCTTGCCCTGCTTCTGCACATGCAGCAGGCATTTATTGGTGTTCACCACCTGCTTGAGGTGAATTTCCTTGTCCGACACCGTGGTGAACGGCGCGTCAGCATAAAACTGCTTATACAGCTCCCTGGCCTCGTCCTGCGTCAAATCCGAGGGCGTGTAGACGCTGGCGAAAATGCCCCGCGAGAAATTGCCGCGGTAGGGGATGAAGTGAATTTCAGCTTCTGACTGCGGCTGTAGTTGTGCCAGACTCTCGCCGATTTCGCCGAGGTGCTGGTGCGTAAAGGGCTTGTAGATGGACACGTTGTTCGAGCGCCACGAGAAATGCACCGTTTCCGACAGGCTCTGGCCCGCGCCGGTCGAGCCGGTGATGGCCGAGACGTGGATGTCATCGGTGAGCTTACCGGCCTTCGCCAGCGGGAGCAGCGCCAGCTGGATGGCCGTGGCGAAGCAGCCGGGATTGGCAATGCTCTGGGCCTGCTGGATGCGGCTTTTGTTCAGCTCCGGCAGACCGTACACGAACTCGCGGCCTTCAAACTCGGCATCCGCATTCAGGCGGAAATCGTTGCTCAGGTCGATGACATGCGTGGTTTCGGGCAGGGTGTTTTTCTGGAGCCAAGCTTTGGAATTGCCGTGGCCGAGGCATAGAAATACCACGTCCTCATCGCCGGCCAACTCGGAGGTGAAAGCCAAATCGGTTTCCCCCACCAGGTCGTCGTGTACTTGCGAAACCGGGTTGCCGGCGTTTGAAGAACTCACGATGCCGCCCAGTTCCACAAATTCGTGGTGCAGCAGAATGCGAATGAGCTCGCCGGCGGTGTAGCCGGCCCCGCCCACGATGCCGGCCTTAATTTTCATCGTGCAGGCTGGCGCTAATTTTCAGCTGGTTGCCGAAAATCTTGATGAAACCACGGGCGTCGCGGGCATCCCAGGCGTTGTTTTCCTCGCCGTAGGTAGCCACTTTCGACTGCATCATATCGTATTTCGACTCGATGCCAAGCAAATCGAATTGATAAGGCTTGAGCTGCACGAATACCTTGCCCGAAACGTGGTTTTGCGACGATTCAAGGAAGGCTTCCATGTCGCGCATCACCGGGTCGAGGTACTGGGCCTCGTGCAACAGCGTGCCGTACCAGTTGGCGATGTAGTCCTTGTGCAGCAACTGCCAGCGGGTGCTGGTGTGCTTCTCCAGCAAGTGGTGGGCCTTAATAAGGATAAGCGGCGCGGGGGCCTCGAAACCCACGCGGCCCTTGATGCCTAGGATGGTATCGCCCACGTGCGTGTCGCGGCCGATGGCGAAGGCCGAGCCTAACTCGTTCAGCTTCTGAATCAGGGCCACCGGCTCTAGTTTTTCGCCATTCAGCGCCACCGGCTCGCCTTTTTCGAAGGTGATTTCCACCCGCTCCGAATCCTGCCGCTGCAATTGCGACGGGTAGGCGCTTTCCGGAAGGGCCTCGTGCGAAGTCAGCGTTTCGACGCCGCCTACGCTGGTACCCCAGATGCCTTTGTTGATGGAATATTTCGCCTTTTCCCAGCTCATTTCGAAGCCGGCTTTTTGCAGGTATTCGATTTCAGCCTGACGCGACAGTTTCAGGTCCCGGATGGGCGTGAGGATTTCCGTTTTGGGCGCGATAACCGAGAAAGCCACATCGAAACGCACCTGGTCGTTGCCGGCGCCGGTGCTGCCGTGCACGATGTAGTCGGCCTCGTTGGCGCGGGCATACTCGGCAATAGCCAGCGACTGAAACATGCGCTCAGCGCTCACACTTAGCGGGTAAGTGTCGTTTTTCAGCACGTTGCCAAACAGCAGGTAGCGCAGGCAATCGTGGTAAAAGCGCGTGGTCACGTCAATTACCTCGTGCTTTACCGAACCCAATTCGTAGGCACGCTTCTCGATGGCGGCTAATTCATCGGCCGTGAAACCGCCGGAATTGACAATTACCGTGTGCACTTCCAGGTTGAGGTCGCGCGACAAATACACGGCGCAAAACGAGGTGTCGAGGCCGCCGCTATAGGCGAGAATGGCTTTTTTCTTCATTAGGATGCAGAGTCGGTTGCAGAGGATGGAGTAGGAGCAGGGTCGGTGCCAATGGGCAGCGGTGGGGTGAGGTGAGCGGCAAAATCCGGCACTTGAACTTGCACAAGCTTGTCGGCGGCGTCGTAGAGCATGCCGGTGCAAAGGCACATCTTGCGCTCGTTCTCCATCAGGATGCCGTAGTTTTTGCAGCTTTTGCAGCCTTTCCAGAAGTCTTCGCTGTTGGTCAGCTCCGAGAAAGTCACAGGCTCGTAGCCCAGGTCGGTGTTGATTTTCATCACGGCCAGGCTGGTCGTGATACCGAAAATCTTGGCCTGCGGGTACTTGGTGCGCGACAGTTCGAACACGGCCTGTTTGATGGCCCTGCCCACGCCGCCCTTGCGGATTTCGGCGTTCACAATCAGACCCGAGTTGACGACAAAGGTCTTGTCGTCAAAGGTTTCGATGTAGCAAAAGCCCGCGAGCTGGTCGTCGACGAATGCAATAATTCCGTCGCCGCTGGCCATTTTCTGGGCCACGTAAGCCGGCTCGCGCTTGGCGATGCCGGTGCCCCGCGTTTTGGCCGACTCAACGTACCATTGGCATAATAAGTCAGCGTACTGCGCGTCCGCCTCCGTTGCAACCCGAATTGTCATTGATTATTAAAAACTTAGGGATAGATACGTGGCTGTCCGGAAAACCCGTTCGTCGTTTATACGGGAATCTCCTGCTAAAGCCCAAACCTGTCTGTAAGTAGAGCGGATACTAGCCCGGCTCAAAAGGGCTGGCCAAGGGGCCAACATGCGGCTGCTGAAGCCGCTAGGGTCGTCGCACCAGAGCGCAAGTCGTTTGGCACACGCCGGCTACACCCAGCCGAGCGGCGGTGGGGAGCATCGAAGACGTGGAAACGGGGAGGGGCATGGCGGAAACTAAGTCGATTCGGCGCTGTAACGAAGCCGCGAACCAAGTGGTTCAATTCTGCCGCAAAGGTAAAAGGCCCTACTTTTGCCCACAACATTTCCCGCATTATTTTTGAATTAACCGCTGTCGGCCTTGAGGGTTGCGCGCTAGTGAAGCTGAGATGAAGCCCGAGTTGAAGATATTTAAAATTGGCGGCGGCATAATTGACAACGAATCCGATTTGCTGGAATTCGTGCGGTTATTTTCCGAAATAAGTGGACCCAAAATTCTCGTGCACGGCGGTGGCAAAGGCGCCAGCGAAATGATGAAAAGCCTGGGCATTGCCCCGCGCATGGTGAATGGCCGCCGCATTACGGACGCCGCCACACTGGATTTGGTAACCATGTTCTACGCCGGCAAAACCAATAAGCAAATTGTGGTGGCGCTGCAACGACACGGGGTCAACGCGCTGGGCCTCAGCGGTGCCGATGGCAATGTTATTCAGGCCGTGAAGCGTCCGGTGCGCGAAATTGATTATGGTTTTGTAGGCGATTTGAGCGAAGCCAGCGTGAATACGAACCTGATTCATCAGTTTCTGGCGCTGGGGCTGACGCCGGTATTCTGCCCGATAAATCACGACGGACACGGCCAATTATTAAATACCAACGCCGATACCATTGCTGCTTCCGTGGCAAAGGCTCTGAGCAAGCAATACGCTGTAGCGCTGCATTTCTGCTTCGAGAAGCGTGGCGTGTTAATAGATATGCATGACGAAAATTCGGTGATTCCAACAATCAATCTTGCGAATTATGCCGAATTAAAAGAAAGCGGAATTATTGCCGACGGCATGCTGCCGAAATTGGAAAATGCATTTGATGCGTTGCAGTTTGGCGTCGATAAAGTAATTATTGAGCACGCGCTGCACATCAACGATAACCTGAAAACAACGCTATGCCTGACCTGATAAATCAATTGTGCGACGAAGCCGTTGATTTATTAATTCGGCTTATTCAAACCCCTTCATTCTCTCGCGAAGAAGCGGCCACTGCTACCCTGATTCAGGAGTTTCTCGTCGCGCACGGCGTGGCGGCAAAGCGCCAGCAGAACAATGTGTGGGCGGTTTCCTCGCAATTTGATGCCAACAAGCCCACTATCCTGCTCAACTCGCATCACGACACCGTGAAAGCCGGCGCGGGTTGGAAATACGACCCTTTTGGAGCGGTGCTGGAAGGCGATAGATTGACCGGATTGGGAAGCAACGACGCAGGTGCTTCGGCAGTAAGCTTACTGGCAACATTTCTGTATTTGCAGGATAAGCCTAACGCGTTTAATTTAATTTGCGCAATCACCGCTGAGGAGGAAATTTCTGGCCCAAACGGTATTCGCAGCGTATTGCCGGAATTAGGGAAAATTGACCTTGGTATTGTGGGCGAGCCCACGGGCATGAACCTCGCCATTGCCGAAAAAGGCCTGATTGTGCTGGACGCTATTGCGCACGGCAAAACGGGGCACGCTGCCCGCGATGAAGGTGAAAATGCCTTGTATAAGGCATTGGATGATATTCAATGGCTGCGGCAATTTCAGTTTCCGGCGGTGTCGCCACTGCTGGGGCCCGTGAAAACGACGGTGACGCAGATAAGCGCCGGCACGCAACACAACGTGGTGCCCGACCGCTGTCAGTTTGTGATTGACGTGCGGACGAATGAGCTGTATCAGAACCAGGAAATTGTCGATTTTCTGCGCAGCAAATTGCAGTCGGAAATTGTGCCGCGCTCAACGCATTTAAACTCCTCGCGCATCAGCGAAAACCATCCGCTGATACGCAAAGGATTGGCCATGGGAAAGGCAACTTACGGCTCGCCGACGCTGTCGGACCAGTCGATGATGCCGTTTGAAACCCTGAAAATGGGGCCGGGCGAAAGTGCCCGCTCACATACGCCAGATGAATTTATTCTGGTGAGTGAAATTCGAGCGGGCATTCGGGATTATATCGAACTATTAAGCGGGCTGGCGCCGTAGGCTCAGGCCTGTTCCAGCGCGCTGATTTCGATTTTGCGCATTTTCATTAGGGCCGCGATTTTGCTTTTAGCGCGCGCGGGGTCGTCGCTGCGCAGCAACTGGCCAAGGTTGGCTGGGGTGATTTGCCACGACACGCCAAACGGGTCTTTGAGCCAGCCGCATTGGCCCGGCTGCCCGCCGTTGGCGGTGAGCTTATTCCACAATTCGTCAATTTCTGCCTGGCTGTTGCAACTCACCGCCAGCGAAATGCCATCGGTGAAAGTGAAGTGTGGGCCACCGTTCATGGCCACGTAGCGCTGGCCGGCCAGCTCGAACTCAACGGTCATCACGCTGCCGACGGGCAGGTGAGCGCCTTCCGCGTAATAAGTGGTGTTGAGGATGGCGGAATCCTTAAAAAGGCTGGTGTAGAGCTTGGTGGCGGCATCGGCCTGGTCGACGTAGGTGAGGAAGGTGGTGATTTTCTGCATGGCTTTCTTTGGGGCAAGTTTGGCCAAATGTAGTGCTTGGCCAGGGCCGATGGGCTGGATAAACGCGGCAAGTTGCGGGGCATTTGCGCCAAGTTTTGCAGGCTCACACAGGTGCTGGGCGGCGTGCTTATGGGCAACTGAAAGAGGCGGCGCTACCTTTGCCGGCATGAAAATCTGGGAGAAAGGCATTGCCGTTGATAAGAAAATCGAGCAGTTCACCGTGGGGCACGACCGGGAACTGGACCTTTATCTGGCCAAGTTCGACGTGCAGGCTTCCAAGGCGCAAGCCAACATGCTGGCGAAGGTTGGACTGCTGAGCGAAGCCGAAAACCAGCAGCTGCAGCGGGGGCTGGATGAACTGGCCGCTGAGATTGAGGCCGGTACATTCACCATCGGCGAGGAGTTTGAGGACGTGCACTCCAAGATTGAGTATTACCTCACCGAAAAATTTGGCGACGCAGGCAAGAAAATCCACACGGCCCGCTCGCGCAACGACCAGGTACTGACGGCTATTCAGCTGTTTATAAAGGACTATGCCGAGCGCACAGCAGCCCAGATGCTGGCGCTGGCCGAGGTGATGCTGCAAAAGGCCGAAACGCACAAAAACGACCTGCTGCCGGGCTATACGCACTTTCAGGCGGCCATGCCGAGCAGTTTTGGGCTGTGGTTTTCGGCTTATGCCGAGCATTTGCTGCTGGACCTGGCGTTGTTTGAGGCGGCGCACAAGGTAGCCGACCAAAACCCGCTGGGTTCGGGCGCGGGCTTTGGCAGCAGCTTCCCCATCGACCGCGAGATGACCACCCGCGAGATGGGTTTTGGCAGTGTGGCCGTGAGCAGCGTGGGTGCCCAAATGCTGCGCGGCAAAACCGAGAAAACCCTGGCCTTCGCCATTGCGGGCGCCGCGGGCACGCTGGGCAAGCTGGCGTATGATTTGGTGATGTACAACAGCCAGGATTTGGGTTTTGTGACGCTGCCGAAGGAGTTCACCACGGGCTCCAGCATTATGCCGCACAAGAAAAACCCCGATGTGTTTGAGCTGGTGCGCGGCCACGCCAACCGCCTGCAGGCGCTGCCCAATGACATCATGTTGGCTACCAGCAACCTGCCTAGCGGCTACCACCGCGACTTTCAGCTGCTGAAGGAGCTGCTGTTTGGGCCCATGGTGCAGTTTGCCGACCTGCTGGATATGCTGCTGTTTGCGCTGCCCGAAATCAAGATTAAACCCGGCGTGATTGAGCAGGCGAAATACGACCCGATTTTCTCCGTCGAGAATATCAATCAGCTCATCATTGCCGGGGTTCCGTTTCGTGATGCTTACCAGCAGGTAGGCCGCGCCGTGGAAGACGGCAGCTACGTGCCGCACCGCGAATTTCGAACCACGCACTTAGGCAGCGTGCACAATCTGGGGCTGGTCGAAATTGCGGCCAAGGCAGCACGTTGGAAAGACCAGAGCCCGCTGTTTAAACCATCGGAAGCATAACCAACGGTGGGCACCAGGCAGCGGGCGGCTTGGCATTCCAAGTCGCCCGCTTTTTAGGTTTAGGCCCACACCAACACCACCGTGCCGGCCAGAATAAGGCCCGCGCCCAGCGCGCCGCGCACCGAAAGGGTTTCGCCCAGAAACACCACGGCCAGCAACAGCGACAGCGCGACGCTCAGCTTATCGACGGGAGCCACTTTACTGACCGGCCCCAGCTTGAGGGCGCGGAAGTAGCACAGCCATGAGGCGCCCGTGGCCAGGCCCGACAACACCAGAAAAAGCCAGGTGCGTTGCGTGAGCGCCGGCAGCCCCGCCGTGGCGCCGCGGGCAATGGCAATGCCCCAGGCCAGCAGCAGAATCACGACCGTGCGAATGGCCGTAGCCAAATCGGAATCAACGCCTTTGATGCCGATTTTGGCAAAAATGGCGGTCAGAGCGGCGAAGAAGGCCGAGAGCAGGGCGTAGGGAATCCACATGGAATGAGGGAATAATGAAGTGGTACAGTTGCTTGGGAAGGCAGTACGCCAGGAACCGGAAGTCGGCTAGGAAGATGGGAGATTGGTCGATGTTAGTTGCCGGTTGAGGGGGCTGGAAACGTGGTTTGGGATGAAATAGAGGCGGTCGGCAGGACGGGTTTGCAACCAGACTTCGCGGGAAAGGCCTCTTTCAGGCATACAACACCATTCATCTTCCTATGAAAAAAACACGCTTACTGGCAGTATTGCTGCTGATTTTGGCCAGTTTGAACAGCTGCACCAAAGATTCTACGACCATTGACTACGTGGTGGGGGCCTGGTACAGTCGCTCGCAGTTTGAAGGCCTGGCCCGGAGTGGCGCCGTGAGCTTCGTGCTGAACGGCAAAGCCTACGTGGGCCTCGGCACCGATGGCACCGACAAGTACACGGATTTCTGGGAATACACGCCCGGCACCAATACATGGAAGCAGCGGGCTTCGTTTCCGGGCGTGGGCCGCTACAACGCGGTGGCCTTTGCGGCCAACGGCAAAGGCTACGTGGGCACCGGCTACGACGGCCTGAACCGCCTGAAGGACTTCTGGGAGTACGACCCCGCCACCAATGTCTGGACTCAGAAGGCCGACTTTGGCGGCACCGCCCGCTACAGTGCCGTGGCCTTTGGCCTCAACGACAAAGGCTACGTGGGCACGGGCTACGACGGCAACTACAAAAAGGACTTCTGGCAGTTCGACCCGCTCGCCAATACCTGGACGCAAAAACCCAGCTTCGGGGGCAATAAGCGCATGGGCGCCGTGGCTTTTGTGGTGAATAACGAGGGGTATATCTGCACCGGCCTCGACAACGGCACCTACGAAACCGACAACTGGAGCTACAACCCCGGCACCGAAACCTGGACCGAGCACCGCAAGCTGGAAGGCACCGCCACCAACGGCGATGGCTTCGACTTCAGCGCCGTGCCGCGCACCAATGGCGTGGCGTTCAACATCGGCAACATGGGCTACGTGGCCCTGGGCACCAAAGACACGCAGCTGGGCAACTGCTGGGCCTACAGCCCGTCGGACGACAACTGGTACCAGAAAACGGATTTCGGGGGCTCGTCGCGGACGGCGGCCGTCGCGTTTGGCCTAGGCACCTACGGCTACATCGCCTTGGGCGCCAGCGGCAGCACCCGCTACGACGACCTCTGGGAGCTTGAGCCCGATGCCGATGTGGACTAAGCGCCCGCTTCGAGGGGCCGCTTCCGACGAGATGCGGCCCGCTTGCCCGGCCTACCTGGGGACCGGATGGCGCTGGGCGGTGGGCCTGCTGCTGGCCCTGGCCGCCACCGCCTGCGACCCCGTGGGCAACATCACGGTGGGCGTGCCCGCTACCAGCACGGGCAGCAATGCCTACTACGTGGACACGTTCACGGTGCGGCTGGCCACGGTGTGGCACGACTCGGTGGCTACCTCCTCGGGCGACAACCTGCTGGTGGGCCGCTACCACGACCCGCGCCTGGGCACCATCATGGCCCGCAGCTACGTGCGCGTGGGACTGGGCACGGCCTACGCGCCCGATGCCGACGAAGTATTCGATTCGCTGGTGCTGGTGCTGAAGCCCGATGCCTACCGCTACGGCGACACCACGCAGCTGCAAAGCCTGGAAGTGCACCGCCTGCGCGACCCCTTGGTGGATGCGAAAACCTACTACACCTTCAGCCAGCTCGGCTACGATGCAACTGTTCTCAACCAAGGCCCGAGCGCCCGCCCGTTCAAGGCCCAGCCCAGCCGGCGCACCCTGCGCCTGCGCCTGGCCGATGCCCTGGGCCAGGAGCTGCTGACCACCGGCAAGGCCGGCCGCCTCACCACCGAAGCCGAGCTGTACGACCGGCTGGCAGGCCTCGTGCTAACGCCCGCCGCCACCGACAATGCCTCCCTGATTCGGAGTCAGGTCAGTACCGAGGGCGGGGGCCTGGTTATTTACACGCACCTGCCCTACGACCCGTTGACGGTTATTTCCCGCGGTTTTGACCTGTCTACCGGGGCCAAGCATTTCTACCAAGTCACGGTGGACCGCACGGGCACGTTGCTGGCCCCGCTCACTGCGTCGCTGCAAGCCCTCGACGTGGCCCGCACCGCGCAGGAAAGCTACATTGACGGCGTGTTGGGCCTGCAAACCAAAGTCGAAATTCCATACCTGAACGACCTGCGCAGCTTTGGCTCGCTGGTGAGCATTGTGCAGGCTAGCCTGACGCTGGAAGTGGTGCCGGGCTCCAGCACGCGCTACCTGGCCCCGCCCACCGCCCTCACGCCCTACCTGAGCGGACGGGGCAACCAGCAGGGCCTGCCCATTGCCAACAGCAGCGGCCTCACCGTCAGCATTCCCTACCAGTACGGCGTGTCGAAGCTCACGGGCCTCGATACCGGTTCCTACGAATTTGCCATCACCGATTATTGCCAGGCCGTGGTCAACCACACGCTCGATAACAACGGGGTGCTGCTGGTTTCTTCGGCCGCTTCCAGCCCGGAGCGGGTGGTGCTCGGGGGCCCCAAGCGCAACGAAAACCGCCTGAAGCTGGCCTTGTATTTTCTGAATCATTAGCCCCCAGCTGCTGGCTGCTGCGGCGGTGCTGGCAAGGGATAATTTCACGAAAAACAACGAGTTATTGGAAAACGAAGCGCCGGGCTGTCTGCTGTCATTCAGCGGGCAGCCCGGCGCTGGTGGGCGGGCGCCGCCACCAAATGCGGGGTTTTGCTGTTAAAGGCATATGTCCACCACGCCCACCCGCCGCCCCGACCTGCTTCGCCTCGACTACGACACCTACCGTGCGCTGCCCGCCGTGGCCAATTCGGACCTCTCGCGCCTGCGCGATGCCCTGGACGGCCGGCCCCCACGAACCCAATCGACATCGAACGAGGGCGCGCTCAGCTTTGGCACCGCTTTCCACACGGCCCTGCTCGAGCCGGCCGACTACGTAGCCGGCCAGCCCGGCCTGAACGATACCTTGGTCTGGTGGCTGGTGGAAGGCGTGAAGCTCAACGCCCGCCTGGCCGAGCTGCTAGAGCAGGGCCAGCCCGAAATGAGCGTCCTGTTCACGGAACCCCAGACCGAAACCTTCTGCAAGCTGCGCGCCGACCTGGTGGTGAACCAGCCCGACCAGCCCTTTACCATCATCGACTTCAAAACCACCAACGCCCGCGATGCCGACCACTTCCTCTGGCAGTGCTCGGCCTACGACTACGACCGCCAGGCTGCCTTCTACACCGACGCCTTGAGTGCCGACCGATTTTTACTGGTAGGCGTCCAGAAAAACGAGCCCTTCGGAGTGTTTACCATTGAAGTGAGCGAGCAAATGCTGGCCGAAGGACGCCGAAAGTACCAGCACCTGCTGCGCTTGCTGAAAGCACCTGGTACCGCGCCCGCCTACCGTGCCGAGGCGGTGCAAGCGGCCATAAATGCGCTGGGCCAGGGCGAATAAGTTGCAGCTGCAAAAACGTCACCCCGCATTTAATGCGGCTTGGGAGCTTGGGCCTGCATCTGTTTTCGCAGCAGGTAAGCGGTGCTCCGCATGGTCTCATCGAGGCGGCGGACCTCGGCTTCGGTGGGTGCGGCAGAATGAGCGGATTTGGCAGGCGCCGATTTGCGGGGTATTGCATTGGACAGCCAACGGGCATACAACGCCTCAACTGCCTGGCCCGGTAGCCGGTGGGTGAGGGGCGGAGCCGCGCCAGATTTCTGTGGGTATTGAGCCAGCATCCGCTTCATTTGGTGGTCGAAAGGGATGCTGCGCAGCCGCAGGTCGGTGATGGAGATGATGCAAATGCCTTCCTCGGCCCTGAGCCGGAGCGTGAAAACGGCGTACCGGAGCATCGGGTAGACGCCCTTGGGGTCGAGCGGAGGACTCACCCCCGCCACGTACACCGGCGGGGGCGACTGCGGGTCAAACACCAGCACGGAGCCGGTAAAGATGGTTTCGCCGGGCGCAGCTGGTTCGTGCGGGCGCGGCATGCCCAGCGTATCCGCTGGCGTGAGCGGGTAATCGAAGTAAAGCAGGTTCCGGGCAAAGGTGTCGTAGGCGGCATCGAGCAGCTGTTTGGCCGAAACGCCCGGCGCATAAGCCGTGTCGCGGTACGTCACCCGGCCCGAGGTCGCCACCGGCAAAGCAAAGCGCCATGCCGACGTCTGGGGCTTTGGAACAGTACGAGGCTGGGCGCAAAGCCCAAGAGGCGAGGCAAGTAGCCCGAGCAGACAGTACCGTTTCATCATTGGTTCAAAGTAAGGAATGGCCATAACAATGAGTCTACCGCGCTTTCGGAGTTAGTGTGTATGCGACACCATGTAGGGCCTGCCCCCGCCCGGCTAGTGGCGCCGTCTCAACGATTCCGTGCAACGACGGGCGGGGACAGGCCCCGCCCCTACATGGTGTCGCATATACACTAACTCCGAATCTGCTCTAGTTGAGCCTTGTTTTAAAAAATATACCACTTACTTACTAACTAGTAAGTAAGTGGTATATTTGTACCGATATGCTGACTCCTGCTACTCCTTCGCTTGTTCCCGATACCCGCACGCGCATTCTCGACCTTGCGGAAGATTTTCTTCTGGAGCGCGGCTTCAACGCCTTCAGCTACCAGCACCTGGCCAAAGAGCTGGGCGTGAAGCCGGCCGCTATTCACTACCATTTCCCCAGCAAAGACGACCTGGGCACGGCCCTGGTAGCGCGCCAGCTGCGCCGCCTGCGCAAGTGGCGCGACCTGCCCCGCGTGGCCGACCTGCCGCCTCAGCAACAGCTCGAAGCCCTGCTGGCCGTGTATGAAAACCACCTCGGCCACGACCGCCGTGTGTGCCTGTTTGGCTCGCTGGCGGCCGACTTCCGCACCTTGCCCGCCCCCATGCAGGCCGAGCTGCGCACCTTCAACCGTGAGCTGACCGAGTGGCTGGCCCAGGTGCTGGCCGTGGGCCGGGCCACCGGCACGCTGCGCTTTGTGGGCAGCCCGGCGGCCAAGGCGGCGCAAGTGCTTACCACGTTGGCGGGGGCCTTGCAGGTAGCGCGGGTGCACGATGAAACGCCGTTCCAGGTGATAGTGGGCCAACTGCGGCTGGAGCTTTTTGCTTCGTAAATGCTTGGAGCACATGCTTTGGCCTGTGCATTTGAATGGTTGATTTTAGCACACCCCGGCACAAGCTGCAGCATGTGCTACAACCCTGCGACCGCATGACCAATACCTATTCGCCCGCCCACGAACTATTCACGACCGAAACGCCGCCCACGCCCGTGGCGCCTTCGGTGCGTTATCCCTCACCGCCGCCGGGCCTGCGGTGGCTGCGCTGGCAGCTGCAAGCGCTGTGGGCCGTGACACCAGCGTTGGCTTTCCGGCAGGCGTGGCGGCTTTTTACTACGCCGCGCCGCTTGCCTGTCAAGGATTGGGAAGCGCCCGCGCTGGCCGATGCTCGCCGCCGAGCCGTGGCGCATAGCACCGGCCAGCTTGCCGTGTATGAATGGGGTGAACCAACCGCCCCGGCCGTGGTGCTGGTGCACGGTTGGGAGCACCGGGCCAGTTTCTGGCGGGCCTGGGTGCAGCCCTTGCTGGCGGCCGGCTACCGCGTGGTGGCGTTGGACGGTCCGGCGCACGGCGCCTCCAGTGGCCGGCAAACCACGCTTATCGATTTTGGCAGCGCCGTGCAGGCCGTGGTGGATACGGTGGAGGAGGTGCGCGCCGTCGTGGCCCATTCGTTTGGGGCGGCCTCGGTGGCCGGGCTGCCGGTGCAGCTGCCAGATGCTGCCCCGCTGCCGCGCCTCGTGCTGATAAGCGCGCCGCTGAACCCCCGCGTGGTAGCCGGCCGCTTCGCCGATTTCCTGGGTTTGCCCAATAACCTGGTGACACGCTTTGCTGACCACATTCTGCGGGAAACCGGCCGGCCCGCCGATTCCTTCGCCGTGGCGGCCGCCGGACCCGCTACCGGGGCCGAAAAAGTGCTGGTGTTGCACGACGAAAGCGACGAAATCATTCCTTTTGCCGAAGGAGTGCAGATTGTGGCCGACTGGCCTGGGGCCGTGCTACAAGCCACGCGCGGCCTCGGCCACAACCGAATTCTGCGCGATGCTGCTGTGGTGCAATCCGCTGTAACGTTTATCAGCGAATAGTGGCGGCCTGGATTTATATTGTTTCCAGCCCTTCAGCGGCCAGTTGGCGCAATACCTCGCGCATGCCATCGGGCTCACTGATTAGCCGGCCGATGTGTTGCACGTATTCCGCCTCAGCCCGCAGGTCGCGCTTGAGTTGGCGGAGTTCCAGCTCCTGCTTTTTGCCGGAGCCCGTAATAAAGCCGTCGGGGCCGTATTTCAGCTCGTTCATTTCCTGCTTCAGCTGCGTTTGTTGCTGGAGCAGGGCGCGGGTGTAGCGGGCCAGCACGTCGTCGGTTTCCGAGTCGGCCGGGCCGGATTCGGCCAGCAGCTGCAGCAGGGTATACAGGTCGTCGGCCTCGTAGGCTTCGGTGATGCGCTGCATCTGGGCCGTGCGGGCGGCTTGCTTTGCGGGGTCGCGTTCCAGGTCGGGGTGGTGCGTGCGGGCCAGCTGGCGGTAGATGGTTTTGGTGTTGGATTCGAGCTGCTTCTGGTCGGCCTGCGCGGCTTGCTCGGCGGCTTCCTGCTGGCGCTGGGCTTTGGTTTTGCGGCGCGCCTTGGCCGCTTGGGCAGCCTGCGCGTGCGGCGGCAGAGTAGGGTCGGGGATGAACTCGGCCTCGGCTTTTGGGGTGGGCTTCTCGGTTGATGTGGTTTCGGAAGCGGCTTCGTTCCGGTTTCTGGGCGGTGCGTACTTGCGAATGATTTCGCCCTCATCTTCCCCAAAACGTTTCTCCAGCGAGCGGGCATTTCCCAGAATCAGGCCCAAAATCTGCTGTTCCTCCAAGCGGCTGAAGTAGCTCAGCAACAGGGCTTCTTCCAACGCGGGGTACAGGGCGTGGCGGGCCCCCACCACGGCTCCGGCGGCCGGTCCTACCTGCTGCCAGTAGCGCCGCCGCGCTTCGGCCTGCTCGGTGCGCAAGTCGCGCAGCCGCTCCCGCAGATTTTCTACGTCCAGAATGGCCTGCCGGAAGGCCTGCTGCGCGGGCGTGCCTGTGGGCAGCTCGTTGGTGCGAACCGGAACGGTAATGCGGTCGAGGTGCGCAGAATCGGCTTTTTTCATTTAATGGCAAAGGTAGGAACGCGCCATGGCGCATTCGATTGCAGCGTATTCGTCTGGCGTTGGAAACGGGTTATGCTACCGCAAGTCGGCAACGATTGAACGCGCCATGGCGCGTTCCTACGGCCACAATTCAAACGCCACCCGAAACGTGTTGCAGTGCGCATCCACAATGTCGGCCAGCCGCTCGGAGTAGCCGCCGCCCATGCTCACGGCTACCGGCAGTCCCCGCGTTCGGCACATTCCCAGCACCAGCTCATCGCGCTGCCGGCAGCCGGTGGGCGTAAGGGCCAGCTTGCCCAGCTTGTCGGTTGCCAGTACATCCACTCCCGCCTGGTAAAAGATGAAATCGGGCCGCACCTGCGCCATCAGCGGCTCCAGCGTGGCCGCCAGCTGCGCCAGATAGTCGGCATCGCCGGTACCCAGCGCCAGCGGCATATCCAGGTCCGATTGCTCTTTGCGCAGCGGATAATTGGCCCCGGCGTGCATCGAAAACGTGAACACGCGCGGCTCGTTCCGGAAAATGCTGGCCGTGCCGTCGCCTTGGTGCACGTCCAAATCCACAATCAGAACCTGCCGGGCCAGCCTGTGCGCCAGCAGGTGCGCGGCGGCAATGGCCTGGTCGTTGAGCACGCAAAAGCCCTCGCCCCGGTCGGCAAAAGCGTGGTGGGTGCCGCCGGCCAGGTTCAGCCCGATGCCGTCGCGCAGGGCCCGCAAAGCCGATTGCAGGGTGCCGGCGCTGCTGCTCAGCGAGCGGCGCACCAGCTGCGGGCTTTGCGGCAGGCCCAGGTTGCGCACCTCGCGGGCCGAAAGCTGCAAGTCGCGCACCTTGTGCCAGTAGCCGGCCGTGTGTACGCGCAACACGTCTTCCTCGGCGCAGAGCCCGGGCTCGTAAAAATCCTCCGGCGCCGCAATGCCCTGCCACAGCAGCTGCTCCCGAATCAGGGCATACTTGGCGATGGGGAAGCGGTGGCCGGCGGGCAGGTCGAGGGTGTAATGGTCGGAAGTGGCGAGGCAAGGCATACGCCGCAGGTACTGCGAATGAGTGGGTGGGGTTTTTGCGCGGTTGTAAGTAGCGCAATATGGCAGCACTAGAACGTCATGCAGAGCGCAGCGAAGCATCTTTACCGCAATACTAAATTTGTTGATTGGATTACTGCAGCAGTAAAGATGCTTCGCTACGCTCTGCATGACGTTTCAATTGATTTAAACGAAGTCCTTTTCATGATTTAATTCGTGTTCAAAAAAATATTTATCCATTGTTTTAAAAATAATTTGCGCAATTAAAATTAATCCTCAACCTTTGTCTTACTAAAAGCAAACAACCATGTACCGCCACATAACCCTCATCAGTAATTCGGATAAGAAGCAGCCAGAACGGCTGTTCCTGCTCGGTACGTTTGCCTGATTTCAGCCCCCGCTGAAGTTTGACACCGCCCGGGCCCATCAGCTCGGGTTTTTTGTTTTTAGCCGGTTATCAACCGCTTACCTCATTCAATCCATGCACAACATCCGCCCCAGTTACCTGCCCAAACAGTACCAGTTCCGGCCCGATGGTGGCTTGCTGGATTGGCACGGTCGCGCTTTTCTTCCTGGTTGGAGTCGTCGATAACCTCGGCGTAAGCTTCCGCGAAATAGAAAAGCCCGGCCCGCAAAAGCCGGGCTTTTTCGTGTTATTAATTGTCAAATAAAAACGCATTTTTATTTGAACGGGAAAAGTATGTCTAATTCAAATTGAATTAAAAATGACTACTGGTTCGAATAATTATTGCGCACCAATTTGCTAATTAATTTCAATTTTTCACCCTTCTAATTCCCCTTTTTTAGCCATGCGCTTCTTAGCTCCTCCGCCCATTTATCGGCCCCTTGCTGCGGGCCAGCCGCTCCAGCCAGCGGCCCATTGGTTGCGCCCGGCGCGCACCCTGAAACGGCTGAAATCGGGCCGCCCGTTGCGGGCACCCACTTCTCCTTATCGAAAACCTAGCTAGGCACTGTCTGCGGGCAGGCCCTCGCTTTATGGCAAATCGTAACAAACCCCTTTCGGCAGAAGCTTACTGCTGCCAGCAGGCCGGTGCCGCCCTCGCGCGGCACATCGACTGGCGCAATTGGCCCCAGTCTAAGCAAGTAGAATACCTGTTTTCCTTCGGCTCGCCCCATGCGCTTTACGAGGCATTGGGCGTCGATTCGCCTCTGGCGCAGCTCTATGCGGCGTGCCTGGCGGGCCGCTGCGGCATCTTTTCGCTGACCGTAGACGGCACCCGTGGCCTGACCATCGAAGTCAACGCCCACCGCACCGTGGTGCAGGTCCGCGGCCGCTACAACCGCTGGATGACGCCGCAGGAGCACGCCTGGATAATTCAGTGGCTCAGCCAGTCCCGCCTGGTGCTGTCGAAGCACGTCGGGGTTGAGTGGGAGTAGTCGCCTGACGCCGGAACCTCACCCCCGGCCTCTCTCCCGCGGAGAGGGGAGCCTGACGTTTGCATAAGACTGTATGCGATTGCGCCGCCGTGGCTCCCCTCTCCGCGGGAGAGGGGGCCGGGGGTGAGGTTCCGCCAGTCGCGCCAATAAACCAGTAAAATCATTAATAACCAGCACTATGCGCTTCAATTTCTTCTCCCGAAACACCGCTCCCACGGTAAACCACGAAGGCGCACCCGCCTTCACGCTCACGCCCCAGGTGGAGCTGTACGCCGCCGTGGCCACCGCCGCGCTCAGCGACCAGTTCTACGAAAAAGCCGACACGCGCTTGCAGCGTTTGCGGGACTTGGTGGCGAAGAACGAGCCGCGGTTTGTGGCGCAACTGGCGGTGTATGCCCGCGAAAGCCTGAATTTGCGCTCGGTGCCGCTGGTGCTGTGCGTGGAGCTGGCCCGCCTGCACCGCGGCGACAACCTCGTGAGCCGCCTGGTGGCCCGCGTGGTGCAACGTCCCGATGAAATCACGGAGTTGCTGGCCTTCTACGCCCAGGCCAACGCCCGGAGCGGGACCAAAATCCTCAACCGCCTCTCCAAGCAGCTGCAAAAAGGCCTGGCCCTCAGCTTCAACCGGTTCGACGGCTACCAGCTGGCCAAGTACGACCGCGACGGCGCTGTGCGCCTGCGCGATGCCCTCTTCCTGGTGCACCCCAATGCGAAAGACGAGGCCCAGCAAGCCCTCTTCAACCAGCTGGTGCGCGGCGAATTGCCCACGCCCTACACCTGGGAAACCGAGCTATCGGCGGTAGGGCAGGGCACCTACGCCACCGAGGCGGACCGGCAAACGGCCGTCCGCGCCACCTGGGAAACGCTCATTGGCAGCGGCAAGCTGGGCTACATGGCCTTGCTCCGCAACCTGCGCAACATCCTTGAAGCCAACGTTTCGGCCGCGACGATGGAGCGGGTGTGCGACACCCTGGCCGACCGGTTTGCGGTGGCGCGCAGCAAGCAGCTGCCGTTCCGCTTCCTGGCCGCCTACCGCGAGGTGAAAGCCTTGCAGAGCGGCCACGTGGCCGGCGTGCTGGCGGCCCTGGAAACGGCCATTGCGCACAGCGCCGTGAACCTGCGCGGTTTCGGGCACGACACCCGCGTGGTGCTGGCCTGCGACGTGTCGGGCTCGATGCAGCAACCCATTTCGGCCCGTAGCAAAGTGCTGCTCTACGACGTGGGCCTGGTGCTGAGCATGTTGCTCCAGAGCCGCTGCCAGAACGTAGTTACCGGCATGTTCGGCAACATCTGGAAGCGCATCAGCCTGCCCCGCGGCCCAGTGCTGCGCAATGTGGACGAGCTCTACCAGCGCGAAGGCGAGGTAGGCTATTCCACCAACGGCCACCTGGTAGTGCAGGAGCTGTTGCTGCGCCGTGAGGTGGTAGACAAGGTGCTGCTATTCACCGACTGCCAGCTCTGGAACAGCGCCAACGGCGGAGGCGTATTCAGCCAAATCTGGGCCGATTACCGCCGCACCGTGGCCCCTAACGCCCGCCTCTACCTCTTCGACCTGGCCGGGCACGGCACCGCCCCGCTGGAGTTGCGCCCCGAAACGGGCGTGGCCCTCATCGCCGGCTGGTCCGACAAGGTGTTCGACGTGCTGAGCGCGCTCGATAACGGCGGCTCGGCCCTGACGGAAATCGAGAAAATAGAGCTGTAATCAGCGTCTGTCATAATTGTAACCGTCTGTCATCCTGAGCGCAGCGAAGGACCTTGTCACGATTGGACTACTGCAAACCGTTCTTCGGTGATAAGGTCCTTCGCTGCGCTCAGGATGGCAGACGGTTACGATGACAAATGGAATAAATTAGAAAACCCGGCCGGGCAATAAAGCGGAACCCCCGGCCGCGCGGTGCAAGGTGGCGTAGGCATGGCCTACTTCGCGGGTGCTTGGTGGCCGCTTCAGCGGCAAGGGTTCGACTCCCTTCATCAAACGTGGCCTGCCGCTCATTCCCCTTGCTTACCGCGCTTTCAAAATAAAACAGACATGACTTACGTTTAAAAATTGCTGACATGAGGAAGACGGCTGCCCACTCGGGGCAGTCGCCGACCGGGACGGGGCCCCCAACTGGGTGGCACGTCCCACCTCGGCCAGCTCCGCCTGGTTCGGGTGCCTTAGGCGGGCGCTACTTCGCTTGGTGAAAGAATGGCCCTTCGGGACCTTTCTCGGGTTTGATTCCCCCTCCGCAGCTTCGGTTGCGGTTGACACGCCCGCCGCTTGTTGCCCTGAATTTTTCGGGAGGTATGTTAAACAATCCGTTTCCAGATGGGTGCCGTAGCCGGGCCGTTCTTCGCTCCAAATGAGGGGTGGTCGCGGGTTCGACTCCCGAAGTGCCGCCGCGAGGCGGCGCGAATGCGCATCGGTAGGGCCGCCCCAACTGGCCCGGCGCCTGTTGCCCCAGCCGGAAACAAAAGCTTGCATTGGGTGCCGTAGGCGAGTGTTCCTTCGTTTATGTTGTTCCGATTGGAATCGGGGGTTCGAATCCCTCCTTCAGCTGGCAACGGCTGAAGTGGCTGAGTGGTCGAAAGCGCAATACCGTTCTAGTCACTCGCCGCTTTTTGCCCCAATGCATTGATTTCAATTCCTGTCCGGGCGCCGTAGTCCGGCCATGCTTCGCGCTTTTAACGCCCAGGTCGCGGGTTTGAACCCCGCCGGAAATAGCCATGAGGCCGTTTTCGTAGCTCAGTGGTAGAGCAGGACTAGCAGGCCGGGCGCTTGTTGCCCCGGCGGAATTTGAAATTGCGGTAGAGACGCGACACTTGCGTCTCATCGTCTGGAAATCGTCCGGCGATTCGTTCAACGATGAGACGCAAAATATTGCGTCTCTATACGCCACACGGCCGGATGCCGTAGGCTTGCGTTCTTCGACCTGTTAAGTCGCCTTTTGGCCCAATGCAAGCCGCCTGTTGCTCCGGCTTTTTCTGAATAAAACGCGCCGGTGCCGTAGCACCGCCCTACTTCGCTAGGGGCGATGGGGTCGCCGGTTCGAGGCCGGCCCGTGGGCTTTGGCTCGCGGTCGCTCAGTCGGTTAGAGCACATCATTGGGCGTTGCGTCTGTTGCCCGGCCCGTTTTATTTCTTTTTCATCATCAACGAATGAGGCCCAACTAAGCGCCTCACCCTCGTGCAACGACCATTCCCATGGCCAATTCACTACGCGGCAACGACCTCCGAAACCTTGGTTTCCCCGAAGGCCGTGCCATTGGGCTCGCGCTGGCGCAATTGCAGCGCAAGCATCTCAAAAAACTCTCCCAAACCGACCAGCTGGCTTTGCTAGGTCAACTTCTGAATAATCCCAACAACTACCTCACCCACCTCGACTGGAGCCACACGGCCGCCGCCTTGCTGCCCCCGCCCAACCGCCACATTGCCCTGGTGGAGCGCAAGGACTACGCCGTGTTCGGGGCCGAGCACATCGACCCCAGCGCCATCCACCAGATGGAAACGGCCATGAAACTGCCCGTGACCGTGGCCGGCGCGCTCATGCCCGACGCCCACCATGGCTACGGCCTGCCCATCGGCGGCGTGCTCGCCACGGATAACGCGGTGATTCCCTACGCCGTGGGCGTCGACATCGGCTGCCGCATGGCCCTGTCGGTGTTCGACCTGCCGCCCAAATACCTCGCCCAGCGCACTCAGGAGCTGCGCAGCCTGCTGCTCGAAAACACCCGCTTCGGCAGCGGCCGGGGCTGGGAGCGGGGCCAGCGCCTCGACCACGCCGTGCTTGACCGGCCCGAGTTCCGGGAAATTCCCTTCCTGAAAAATAAGCTCGATAAAGCTGCTGAGCAAGTCGGGACTTCCGGCTCCGGCAACCACTTTGTGGAGTTCGGCATCGTCGAAATCACGGAGGCGGAAAACGAGCTGGGCGTGCCCGTGGGCCAGTACCTGGGCGTGCTCTCGCACTCTGGCTCGCGGGGCCTGGGCGCCGGCATTGCCGAGCGCTACACCAAGCTCGCCAAGGACGTGTGCCAGCTTCCCGGCGAAGCCCAGCACCTCGCCTGGCTCGGCCTCGACACCGAAGCCGGCCAGGAATACTGGGCCGCCATGACGCTGGCCGGCGACTACGCCTCGGCCTGCCACGAGCAGATTCACCGCCGCCTGGCCCGCGCCCTCGGCGAAAAGCCCCTGGCGAAAGTGGAAAACCACCACAACTTCGCCTGGAAAGAACGGCTGGCCGACGGCCGCGAGGTCATCACCCACCGCAAGGGCGCCACGCCGGCCGGCGCGGGTGTGCTCGGCATCATCCCCGGCTCGATGACGGCCCCTGGCTTCATTGTGCGCGGCCGGGGCGTGGCCGAGTCGTTGGCATCGGCCTCGCACGGGGCGGGGCGGCTGATGTCGCGCACCCGCGCCAAGGCCGAGTTGGGCGAAGGCCAGGTGCGCAAGTACCTTGCCGAGCACGGCATCGAACTCATCGGCGGCGGATTGGACGAAGCACCCCAGGCCTATAAGGACATTCGTGCCGTAATGGCCAGCCAGCGCGAGTTGGTGGATGTGCTAGGCTCGTTCACCCCGAAAATTGTGCGGATGGACGGGGCATAAAATTATGGGCTTTACAATCCAACCACCCGGCATTCAGCGTATTTACAGCGTGTCTCCACAGGGGACAGTTGTTTTCATAGCTCGGAAAGCCTCTCGCTTCTGGCGGGAGGTTTTTTTAAGTAAAAAGGTATTCTGAAGGAAAAACAAAAAGGCCCCAATTGTCTAATTGGGGCCTTTTTGTTAGTTGCCGGTAGCGGCAGAGACGCACTTATTGCACCACAAGGCGCTTGGCTACCAGACCAGTTGCAGTCTGGGCTTGCACCGAGTAGATGCCGGGAGCCAAACCAGCCAAGGGCAGGTCCAGCGTTTCTACTGCACCGGCAGCCAGCGTGCGGGTGAGCACCGTGCGTCCCACGTTGTCGACGATTGCCACGGTGGTGGCTTGCGTGCCGCGTAGTGCCACGGGCAGCAGCAGCGTAGCGGTGCCATGGGCCGGGTTGGGGTACACGCTGGCCAGCTTAGCCAAAGCGGCCGGGGCAGTAGCCAGCACGCGGGCCTGGGTGGTGAAGAGCAGGGCGTAGCGGCCGCTGGGCGGGCCAGAAGCCGCCATCGTCAGGCTCAGCGAGGGCGTGGTGGCCAGGTCGGTGTAGGTGCCGGTGAGGGCGTCGCGCAGGTAGGCGTGGTAGTTGGCGGGGAGGTTCGTGAGGTTGTCCACGCTCAGGGTGTAGGTTCCGGCAGCGGCAGTGGCTACTTCCAACGGCACCAATACATCGGTCGCGGTCAGAAGCGGCAGGCCATTGATGGACAACGGCTCGGCGGCCGGTGTTTCGGTGGCCAGCAGCAGGCCATTGGGGGCCGGCAGGGTGTGGGCATCGAAGGCTGCATCGAAGGCTGCAGTGGCCCCGGCTTCAAAATAGACTACGGCTTGGGTGCGAACACTGGCATTGCCCAGGGCAATGGTGAGCTGAGTGCGGGTATCGCGGGCGCCGCGCTGGAAGGGCGTGGGGTCGAAGGTCGTGATGCGGTCTACGTTATCGAAGGTAATGCTGCCGGTCTGGCCAGGCGCCGTGCGCACCAGGAAGCCCTGCCCCAGCGGCAAAATATTGGTGCCCGTATTGGTGCTTTGGCCGTTCACGAAGCTGGTGTAGGTGCCCGAGTACTGGCCGCTGCTTTTGAACACATACAGGGCATTCTCGATGCCGGGGGCGCGGTTGTTGCTGAGAATCGACGACCAGTTGAGCGGCGACGGGTAGGGGTTGCCCCGCAGATGGTAGCCGCTCATGGTTTGGCTGCCGCGCAGCAGGCTGCCCGTCGGAAGGGTCAGGTTGTTGAGGGTGCCCACAAAGTCCACGTTGGCCGAGGCGGTGATGTTCACGGTATAGCCCAGGGTAGGCACCAGTACATCGCCCGTGGTGTTGGGGGAGCGCCAGCCCTTGTCAAAGTCGGCGTTGGCAGCGCCGGTACTGACGTTGACGAAGGATTGGTCGTAGCTATACACAGTGGGGAAGAGCGTCACGCTGTTGCCCTGCGTGTTATACAGCGGATTTACTACGGGCGTGAAGCCGGTCGTCGTCAGGTCGGCCACGGTGGTGCTTTGCACCGGCGAGCTGTAGTGCCGGTAGCCCAGGCCGCCGTTCAGATTGGGCGTGATGTAGCGCTGCACTGTGGCAGTGCCATTCACCACGCCGCCAATGCCGATTGTGCCGGTATTATCAACCAACGCCGTGCCTGCAGAAGAAGAAAGCAACGTGAGCGTCTGACCGCCGGTGTTCAGGTTGCCCGCCTGCAGGCGCAGTACCTGCTTCACGCCCACAGCCTGGCTAAGGGTCACGTTGCCCGTGTTGAGGACACCCAGGTTCAGGACCTGGCTGGGCAGGCCCGAGCCCGTTACTTGCGGCGTATTGGTGTTGTTATTGTACAAATAGCTGGCATCGGGGCTGAAGCTGCGGCCTCCCGTTACCTGCACGGCGCCGCTCAAGGCCGTGCCCGCTACAATGCCGGCCGGGTCGCAGATGGCGATGGCAGCGCCGGCCTGCAACTCAAAGCTGCCGCTGCCGGTGATAGACTGACAGTTTTGCAGCAGCACGCCGCCGGGCTGTACCACCAGCGCGCCCGAGTAGGAAAGGGAGCCCGTCAGGTTGGCAATGCCACTGCTGGAGGTGCCGCCCACGGTATTGGGCCCCAAGATGGTGACGTTGCGGTATGTCCCGGTCACGTTCTGCGTGGTGCTTACCACCAAGTCCACGGGCGCGGCTGCCGTGCCCTGGCCGTTTAAGGTAATAACGTAGGGGTTGTTGGCCTGGCTGTTGTTGGCAATGCTTACCGAGCCCGTATTGAGCCCAATTGCAGTAGGCGTAAAGGTGAGGTCAAAGGTGGCGGTGCTGTTGGCTGGCACGTTGGTAGGCGCGGTGCCACTCACGGCAAACGGCCCGGTTACGGTGAAGGCACCCAGTGTCAGGGCATCCGTGGCGCTGGCGTTGGTGATGGTGAAGGTGAGCGTGGAGCTGCTGCCTTGGGTGGTAGTGGCAAAGCCCGAGAAGGTGCTGCCGTTTGCAACCGGCGTACCGGCCTGGCTCACCGCAATCAAAGGATTGACGGGACTCTGACCGCTGAGGTTAATGACGTAGGGGTTGTTGGTCTGGCTGTTGTTGGCAATGCTCACCGTGCCCGTCCGCGTGCCGCCCGCCGTGGGCGTAAACGTGAGGTTGAACGTAGCGCTGGCGCCCGGAGCCACCGTGGTAGGGGCCGCGCCGCTCAAGGCAAAGTCGCCCGTGGTGGTAATGCCGCCAATGGTCAGCGCATCCGTGGTGCTGCTGTTGGTGATGGTAAACGTCACCGGCGAAGAAGTACTGCCCTGGGCCGTGGTGGGAAAGCCGCTATACGTGCTGCCATTGGCATAGGTAGTAGCGCCCTGGCTTACGCTGATGAGCGGATTGGGGGCAACTCCCACACCGCTGAGGTTGATGACGTACGGCGTGTTGCCAGGGCTGTTGTTGGCGATGCTCACCGTACCGGTGCGGGTGCCAGCCACCGTGGGCGTAAACGTGAGGTCGAACGTAGCCGAGCCACCGGGAGCCACCGTGGTGGGTGCCGTGCCGCTCAGAGCAAATTCGCCCGTGGTGCTGATGCCTGAAATCGTCAGCGGGTCGGTTGTGCTGGCATTGGAAATGGTGAACGTAACCGGGGCCGACGTGCTGCCCACCTGGGTATTGGGGAAGCCGGAATAGGTAGCCCCGTTGGCTAAGGTAAGAATGCCTTGCCGCACCGAAATAAGCGGATTGGGCATGGGCACCGCAATGTCGTAGATGTTGAAGGGAGTGAGGTTCCGCGCCGGAATTACGTTCGTCCGGTTAGTCACGGTGCCATCGGTCAGGTTCAGAATTTGCAGGTTGCTGGCCGCTGCACCATAATTGGGGTTCGGTATAGTGGTGCCAAAAACAGTCACTGTCGGCCGCAAGTCCGGGTCCGACACTTCTATCAAATACGCTACATCCGCACCGGAAATATGGGAAATATCTATATCCAGGCCCTGTGCTACAGAAAAATTGACGAAGCTAGGCGGGTTGGTAATGGGGGCAATGCTGTTGAGGGTGCCGGCATTGGGCGGATTCTGCCCCACCAGTATGGCGCCATTGACTTCGTCAATGTCGTACAGTTGCGTGGTGGTAGCGCCAATGTAGGCATTGGTGTAGGCCACGGTGCCAATGCCTGGCGTTATGCCCGCGCGGGTATCGGTAGCTGCATACGCCACGTCTGTATCGATGCTTGCGATGGCTCCGGTCGCTGGATTTAAACGGTAATTCTTGCCTGATAAGCCCACTACCCGAATCAAATCCTCAACCGGGTTAAAGTCAAATCCGATATGCGTAATGTTTGTGCCTAGTATCAAAGATTGGGCTGTTCCTACCGGGGTCAGGACCCCGGTGGTTGGTGCCAGTGTGTAGAGCTGCGCCGAGCCCGGCAGCGTGGCATTGCTAGGTGGAGTATAGCCCAGGGCATACAGCAGGCCATTGCTGGTCCGGTAATCGGACCCGATAATGCTTTGGCGCGGAGTCGCCGTAGTAGGAGTGGTGTACCCAGTTATCGGGGTGGCCAGCGTTGCCGGGCTACCAAAAGTGCTCGGAACAGTGCTAATTCTAAAAATGCCTTGCGTGCCGGCTTCATAGGTGACACCGGTTGGGAGGAACGGGTTGCCTTCCGACGCATCAATGGTACGGCTCAACGTACCTATGCCGTAAAGAAACTGTTGGGCCCGTACTCCAACTATGTTGCCAAGCAGGAGGGCGGCCAAGAGCAATGGCCGAAGCAGGCGACCTGGTGCTAACGGGGGCTGTAGGGGTGTAGACATACCATCTAAAAAAATGAGGTTTATTAAATAAGTCCCTGAACTAAAGCAGGAAGAAGAAAGTGCCCGGAGTTGGAATGTAGCAGATACGATAATCCAATCGATTTCGGATGAAAAATAGGGTCACTAATGCCGATAAACTAAGGCAAGTATGCATTGGTGCAGCCAAAAAGCTTAATTGTGAAATAGCATTTGCTGCTGAACGTAAGCCTTTTACTCAAGCTACCACCCGCACCACATCGCCCAGCCGGATGATGCCGCCCTGCGCGATATGCGCCGTGAGGCCGCCGTGGCCGCGCATGGCGTTGTAGCCGCCGGGCCCCAGCTCCTCCTCCATGCGCGAGCAGGGGTGGCATTCGCCGGTAATGTCGAGCACCACCTCCTCGCCAATCTGAATCTGACGGTTTTTCAGGGCCAGCAGGTTCAGGCCGCTCACCACCAGGTTGCGGCGCAGGCGGCCGGGCGCCACGGGGCCTTCCAGCCCCAGAAAGCCGGCCACCGCCGCCAGGTGCTCGTGCTGAACGAGCGTGATTTGCCGCTTGCCGCCGGCTTTGGGGCGGGCGTGGTCGCCGAGCAGGTGCGAATCCGTTTTCAATTCGGCTTCCGGCACGGCCAGTAGCGGCGCGCGGCGCACGGGCCGCTGCCCAATCCATTCCAAACGGCCGCGCTGGGGCAGGGTGGCAAGCAACCGGGCCACCGTCGATTTATCATCGCCAAAGAAAGGGAAAGCCATAATTTTTAACTGGTAGCGTGGGTGGGCAAGCAAAGGGTTTTTTCAGGAATAGGGCAGTTCCCAGGTGACGTGGCCGATGGCCGGGGCAGGCTGGGTTTTGCACCTCTGCGCCCTACAGTTCGTCCAGGGTGCCAAATCCGGGCCGAATCTCGGGGTGCCGAATCTGGCCTCCGAGGTAGCCGGCGCGGGCCACAACCCAAAGCTGAGCAGGGCAGTGCCTAGCGCCAGTATCGCAAGCAGCCGGGCGCGGGGAGAAGCATGCTTCAGCAGCATCAGGGCCAGCAGGGCCAGGACGGCCGCGCCCTCCAAAGCCCACAATCCTTGTTCGGCGGCCGTTGAGTGGTCGGCTATCAGGGCCCGGCCCACGCGGGGCAGGTCCTGCGCGATTTTGGCGGCTCCTTCTCCTGTAAGCTGGGCGGGCAAGCCCAGCAGGCCCGCCACCAGAACGGCACCCAGTCCCGCTCGGGTAAGCACGTCGTTTTTTTGCAACAGCCCAATGCCCAGCAGTACGAGTGCAAACAAGCTGCCCAGGATGGGCGCGTGGTTCACAATGAGGTGAATATGAGCTTGGTTCATTGTGAAAACAGTGGCAGGACAAGTCCCGGTACAGAACAGGCTGCAAAGCTACACTGCCCCGGCGGGCAGGAAGTAAAAAGCAAGGCCTCAAGCGGTGAAGTAAATGAACTGCCATTGCGCTAAAATCGTTGTTTCGGTGTCCTTGTCACGCTGAGCAGGCTGCTTTTATCCGGCGGTGCCGCAATGTAGAAAGGAGCGTTTCGTTGTTTGCCAAAGCCACCCCATTGGCCGGGTTAGAAACGGAGAAGGAAGGCGGGCAGGCGCGGTTTTTTTAAGTAGTGTGTTTGGTTGAGTTGCCCCATATCTGGCATCGTGCTTGCCTTGCTTTCAGGGAAGCAGTATCCATCCTTTGTCCTTCTGCTATGAGTTTCCTCCCTCGTTTTGTTAGCCGCCTGGCCGCGCCGCTCCTGCTGGCGCTGCCCCTGCTTATTGCCGCGCCGGTTTCGGCCCAAACGGCGCCGGCTCCTACCGACGTTATCCACGAGATTACCGATGCCGTGGGCCTCAAAGCCCGCTTCGAGCTTCGGGCCACCCGCGAGGTCGATAACGCGGCGGCCGTGGTGTACGACGGCAAGCGCTTCCTGCTCTACAACCCCGACTTTCTGAATGCCGTGAACCGCGCCGGCCACACCGACTGGGCCGGTATCAGCATTCTGGCCCACGAAATGGGCCACCACCTCAACGGGCACACGCTGCGTGGCGGCGGCTCGCAGCCCGCCGACGAGCTGGAGGCCGACGAGTTTTCGGGGTTCGTGCTGCGCAAGCTGGGGGCCAGCCTGGCCCAGGCCCAGGCAGCCATGGCTTCCGTGTCCGATGACCAGGGGTCGGCCACACACCCAGGGCGTACGCCCCGCCTTGCCGCCATCAGCCAAGGGTGGCAGCGGGCCAACGACCAGATTGTGGCCAGCATTCACGCGGCTGCGCCCTCCAATGCTCCGGCTGTTGTGGCTGCTGCCCCGGTGCGGCCTACGGGCGTGGCCGCTGTGCGTCGCGCCCCCGTTGTTCCACCCGTCGATACCGATACCTCCGGCGAGCTGGTGGCCATCAGTCAGAACACCGGTGATGCTGTGCGGCTGGTGGGCCAGTTCACGTTTCGCAACGACCCCAATCAACGCTATTACCTCACCAACGCCCTGAAAGTGGTGCGGGTCGATGCCGACGACACCGCCGAAGTAGTGGGCCGGGTCACGCGCACTACCAGCGAAAAATTCCCGTACATTCTTACCGATGGGCAGCAGCGGCAGTTGTTCATTACCCCGCGCGGCGATGTGTACGACAAAACCGGCCAGCGCGTAGCCAAATTGCATGACCCTTCGTAGGGATTTAAAGTTAGGTAAAAGGAGTAGTTGGCTTGAAAGGCAAGCCGCATGCATGCCGCGGTTTATCCGCGCAGTAGAGGTGCTTCGACTCCGCTCAGCAGGACCGCCTTTTACGGTACGGTTGCTTATGCGTGACCTTCAATCACTGGCCTACCAAGCTGGGCATGAAGGCCGATTTCTGGCCAACCAATTCGTTGGGAGCAGGACTGATACTGGTAGCCGGCGTGTGCCGTATAGGGCGGGCTACCGACGGATGGGTTGCCGTACGGCCCAGTACCAAAAGCACAAGCAAGACTCCCAGCCACAGCCAATAGCTGGCCGTGTTGGAGTCAGGCATGGGTGGTCCAGCCGACTGATTTTCAGGTAAATCCATTGTATAGGTTGTTTCGTTAGAAAATATGTTCGTTGGTGGCGGGTGGGCGCCAAATAAATAATTGTTAAGCCCGTAGGCTGGCCTCGCTTACAGAATGCGGTGCACGACTTGGCTCAAGTGTGTCACCCAACGCCGCCACCCGAGCCCTCGCTCCGGCTGGCGGTGGGTTGGCTTCCGATACAGCATTTTCTCATTGACTTCCTCTTGCTTCGCCGTTTTGGCCGGGTGAGCCGTTGCGTGCTCTGGAGCCACAGAAGCGGCTTTAGCAGGCGCTTCTTTCGGAAGCGCAGAAGCTGCGGTGCTCAGTTCTGGCGCGGGAAGGTTATTATTTTCACGGTTGCTATCAGCTGCAAGCGGCGCGGGAGCAAGAGCTGTCAACCGGGCCGTTGGCTGGGTGGCTGAGTCTGGCAATACCCTAGCTACTTGTTCAGCTTGTATAGGCTTCGAAGGCCGAGCCGGCTTCACCGGGTTAGAGGCGGCCTGCTTGGGGAGCTGCACAGATAAATGGCTGGCGGCGTTCCGGCCGGCCGTTTTCGAAGCTAATCGGTGAACAGGCGCGCAGGCCACGGTAGAGGCCGCACCAACATGCGCGGCCCAGCTAGGCGCGGCGTGCTGGGGAGCCACCCAAGTGGTGGCGTGCACAGCCGGAGCCGCCGCCGGAGCGACGGGTGGCGCGGCCGGACGCGGCAACAGCCACCCCACGGCGACTCCCACGCCCAGCGCCGCCGTGAGTGGCAACACCAGCCGGTAGGAAAGTCCCGTTCGGGGCGCCGGCAGGGCTGCGATGCGCTCTTCTACCTGGTCCCACACGTGCATGTGCCCGGCGGGCGGCAGGTGGTAGTCGCGGAAAGCATCGCGCAGCGACTGGTCCAGCAAATGTTCTTCGGGGTCGGTGCTCATAGTCGGATAAAGTCGTTTTGGCGTTTGTAGAGATAGGTAAGCTGTTTGCGGGCTTTGCTGAGCTGGGCTTTGGAAGTGCTTTCCTGAATGCCCAGCAACTCGGCAATTTCACTGTGCGAGTAGCCGTCCACGGCATAAAGCAGAAGCACCACGCGGCAGCCGTGCGGCAGCTGTTCAATCAGTTTGAGCACTTCCGTCACTTTCAGGCCTTCGAGTGCGGTGCCATCAACAGCCATCGACGCCGGAGGCTCGTCGAGGGGAGGGGCTTCGCTGGCGTGGCGCAGCTGCCCGCTACGCCAGTGGCTGATGGCCGTGGTGACGACGATGCGCCGAATCCATCCCTCCAAGGTGCCCCCGGCCCGGTAGTCGCCCAAATGGGCAAATACCTTCACAAAAGCATCCTGCAAAATGTCTTCTGCCTCCGGCACCGTGTAGGCGTAGCGCCGGGCAATGCCGAGCATGCGCCCCGCGTAGCGCAGGTACAGCGCCCGCTGGGCCGCTGGTTCGCGGCGCAGACAACGGGCAAGCAGGGCGTCGAGGTCGGTGGTGGCTGGCATAGAAAGGAACAGCGCCCGGGACTTGGGCATCCTCGATAGTACAAGACGCAGCCGCAAAAGCAAAAGCTTCTGAGGGGCAGAATATTTATGGTAAGGCGCTGGTAATATAGTTAAAATAATATGTAGTGTCCAGTTGCCTTTCAAGAAGGGGGTTCCTGGCTTCCTCACGTAAGTTTTCTGCCATCTGCCATCTGCCGTCGCTTTGGCCTTTTGGCCGGAAGCTGAACGATGCAACTCTGCTCAAGCGCGTGCTGTTAGAAAAGACCTCCTGTACGGCCAGCCAACTTCCCGGCTGCATTCCTTTCACCTCTTCCTGCTCCAGTGCCCGAATTACCCGAAGTCGAAACCTACCGCCGTTTTATTGACGAGTTGGCCGTGGGCCAAACCATTGCTGCCGTGCAGGTAAACGATGCCCATGTGCTGGCCACGCCCGAAGACCAGTTGCGCGCCGGCCTGCTGGGCCGCACCATCACGGGCACCAGCCGCCTGGGCAAAAACTGCTTTCTGGAGCTGGACAACGGCCGGGTGCTGGTGCTGCATTTCGGCATGACCGGCGATGTAGGCGCCTACCGCGACGCGCCCGACGCGCCCCGCTTCACCCGCGTGGCCTTGCACCTACAGGGTTCCGGTCTGCGTCTGGCGTTCATCGACCCCCGCAAGTTTGGCCGCATTCGTTTGGCCGAAAGCGCTGCCGCCCATAAGCAAGCCAAGAAAATTGGCCCCGATGCCCTGCAAATAACCGCCGCCGAGCTGCACCAGAAACTCAGCCGCCGCAAGACTTTGCTGAAACCGCTGTTGCTCGACCAGGGCATCACCGCCGGCCTGGGCAACTGGATTGTGGACGAGGTGCTGTTTCAGGCCAAAATTCATCCCGAGCGGCTGGGCTCTTCGCTCACCGAGCAGGAAAGCGGTGCCCTGCACAGCGCCGTGCAAACGGTGCTCAACACTGCCATTAGCCAAGAGGCTAACTACCGGCATTTTCCGGCCTCCTTTCTCATCCATGCCCGCGAATGGGACACGCCGGCTATGCCCGGCAGCACCGATGCGCATACTTTTTGTCCGCGCCACGCCAAGGTGAAAATTGAGAAGTATTACGTTGGCGGCCGGGCTACTTATATCTGTCCGAAATGCCAGCCAACACCCGTTTCAGCAGCCAGTTAGGTTGCTGGAGCGCATGCTGGGAATCCGGGACAGGGGCGGGGCTGAAACCAGCAGGATAAGCGGGTTTGAAACCCGGATTTAGTCGGATAAAAGAGGCAAACCGTCGAAAAAAGGGCCTGTGAAGCAATATTTCCCGTGTTGTCGGGGTTATTGCCCCGAAGGCGCCTTGCTGCAGAGGGGCGCTGCTAGCTGGAGAAATTACTTTTCACACTAACTGTACCTGTTATGCTCCGCAATTTTTTAGCGTTAGTTGGCCTGCTGAGTTTATTGACCACCGCCAGCGCATTTGCTTCGCCGTTTGACTCTTTCCGCGACCCCAACCGCAAAATATTGCCGGGGCACCATCACCCGATTTATCGGCGTTATGGGCATCACGGCATCTTTCACAACGGCTTTTTAGGCATTCACAACAGCCGCCAGACCAAGGTGTCGGGCAGTTCGGTTGGCAAGAAGCACCGGGGCACCCTGTAGGTCCGGGCGCCGGCCTGGCCGCGCCTGAGGGTAGGCGGTGCGCAGCGCTGCGTCCACCGCTTACCGTTCAGGCGCGGCTTCGCTTATACTTCGTTGTTTTTCACGGCGGCCTTCCGGTTGAGCACGGTGAGCGGCGAGCGGGTCAGGTCCGATTCGCTTTCGAAGCCGGTGCGCCGCACGTTGGCGGCGGGGCTTTCGCCGGTGGCGGGCAAGGCCCGGTTCATCCAGCTCAAAATGTCGGTGGTAGTGCCGGGCAGCAGGCCGTGGAAAGCGGCTAGGAACTTGGCCGGGAGGGAAAGAATGATTTCGCCATCGCCGCGGCGGCAGGCGTTCCAGATTTGGCGGGCCGCCTGCTCGGCACTGAGCGTGAAGCCGGGCAGCGAGTCGGCGATGCTGAACCAGGCAAATTCCTTTTCGTGCTGGCCCTTCACCATGGCGTGGTCGGCGCTGCCGGTGCGTAGCAGGCCGGGGCACACCGTGGTCACCGATACGCCGTGCTGCCGCAGCTCGGCCCGGAAGCCTTCGGACAAACCTACCAGGGCAAATTTGCTGGCGCTGTAGGGGGCCATGTGCGGCAGCGCCACTTTGCCACCCAGCGAAGAAATGTTGACAATGCGGCCCACGCCCCGTCGGCGCATGCTGGGCAGCACGGCCTGCATGGCGTGCAGCGGCGCCCAGAAATGCACGGCCATGGAATCTTCAAAATCGCGGGCGTCCATGTTGTCGAGCGGACCGGCGGTGATGATGCCGGCGTTGTTGATAAGCACATCGACGGGCCCCAGCCGGTTCTCCACTTCGGCCACCATGGTGCGCACTTCCGTTTCGTTGGTGATGTCGCGCGCCAGAGTAAGCACGTCGGACTCGGCGGCCCCGGCCATCAGCAAATCCTGACGGGCACGGGCCAACTCGGCTTCATCGCGGGCACAAATGGCGACGCGGGCGCCCTCGGCCACGGCCTGGCGGGCCAGCACCAGCCCAAGCCCGCGCGAGCCGCCGGTGATGAGCACCACGCGCTGGTTGAGGTCGTAGGAGCCGCGACGGTTGCCCCAGAGGGTAGCGGCCAGGGCTGCGGCGCCGAGGCCGGCGGCCAGTAGCCAGTTTTTGTTGGTGCGTTTGTCGTGCTTCATGAGGGATTGTATGCCAAAACCGGCCGAAAGGTTGCACGGATGCGGGAGGCTGCCTGAATTTTCGAATGGCCTTGGCACGGAACGTGAATGAGACGAGGGATAGGACGAAGCGGGAAGGGTTTTTCTCCGATATTTACTCTTCCGTTAAGCCACCTCTTTTCTGTGTTCGCAATGCCTCTCCACCCCCTTCCGATGAAACCGTTGCTGCTCTCGGCGCTGCTGGCGCTGACTGCCACGCCCGTTCTGCTGGCGCAGGCTCCCGCCAAGGCCACTGTCAAAACCAAAGTAAAGGCGGCGGGCCAGCCCAGCGTCAAAACCAAAACCACCCAGCCCGCGCCCTTTGCCGAGGAGCCTGCGCCGCTGCCCAATGCCGCGATGGTGGATGCCAAAACCAATGCCCTCACGGCCAACATGCAAAAAAACCTGGGCCTGACCCCGCAGCAAACCGAAAAAGTACGAGTCATCAACCGCCGGGGCGTGGAAATGGTGGAATCTGGCCGGCTGCGCTACAAGGCAGACCCGCGCAAGCTGGCGGGCATTATTGAGAATGCCGGCCGCTCGCGCCTCGAAGCCCTGAAGGAAGTGCTCAACCCCGCGCAGTTTGACAAATACCAGCGCAAACGCGAGGAAAAAATGGGCGTGCCCAACGCGCAAGGCATCCAGGGCAATGCGGCCCCCGGCCTGGGTGGCGGCGGTGCTGGCGACCAATAAGCGGAGACCCCATGTTCAGCTGGGCATAGGCCTAGCAGGGGGCTGAAGCCCGGCGCCCGGCTACGTTGGGGAGGCGTTTTGGTGCGCTGGCTGTATCGGAAAGGGCTGTTGCCGCGTATTGCGGCCATGCCGAAACCCGCTCCGTCCGCACCTGTTCCCAACCGCTTCGTTGCGCTCTTGGCCCGTGCCGGGCTCGATTGGTTTCTGCTGGCGCTCATGGGCGTGGTGGCGCTGGCCTATTGGCAGCCGGGCCTGGGCAGCAAGGCCAGCCCTGTGCCCTGGAAGACCATAACGACCGTTGGGGTCGCGTTGGTCTTCTTTTTTTATGGCCTGAAACTGAGCTTTACCCAACTACACGCGGGCCTGCGCAACTGGCGGCTGCACCTGTTGGTGCAGCTGGCTACGTTTGCGCTATTTCCGGCCCTGGCGCTGTTGGTGAGGCCGTTTTTTGAGGGCGAGGGTGGCGTGTTGCTTTGGCAGAGCATCTTTTTTCTGTGCGCGCTGCCCAGCACGGTTTCCACCTCGGTGGTGATGGTGAGCATTGCTGGCGGCAACCTGCCGGCTGCCATTTTCAACGCCAGCATTTCCAGCCTGCTGGGCATTGCCCTCACGCCTTTGCTCACCAGCCTGGTGCTGCACACGGGCACCGGCGGCGGCCAGCTGTGGAACCTGGCCGTGCAACTGCTGTGGCAGGTGGTGCTGCCGGTGGGAGCGGGGATACTGCTCAATTCCCGCTTCAACGCTTTTGCCGAGCGCCATAAAGCCGGGCTGCGTTATTTCGACCAGATAACCATTCTGCTCATCGTATTTACGGCTTTTTGCGACTCCTTCGCCGAAGGCATTTTCAGTCGCTTTCTACCAGCTGATATCGCGAAGCTGGGCGCGGGCATGGTGGCGCTCTACCTATTGGTGTTTGCCTTGGTGTGGGGCCTGAGCCGGGCATTGCGGTTTTCGCGGGCCGACCAGATTGTGGCCGTGTTCTGCGGCTCGAAGAAGTCGTTGGTACACGGCAGCGTCATGGCCAGTTTGCTGTTTCCGGCCAGCGCCGCTACCGGGCTTTTATTGCTGCCCCTCATGCTCTACCACGCGCTGCAGATTATCCTGGCCAGCAGCATGGCGCAGTACATAGGCCGGCAGACGGAGCAAGAGCCGGCAGTAGCTGTTTAGCGGGAGCCGAGCCATTATGTCCGCAGAACGCCACGGCAGAACGTCAAAGAAGAACGTCATGCAGAGCGCAGCGAAGCATCTCGCGTGCCGAAGTAATATAATCGATTGAATTACTATCACACGCAAGATGCTTCGCTGCGCTCTGCATGACGTTCTTAATGCTACGTTTCTTTTTCTAGGTACGCCAAGCCCACCCTACGCCCCCAGCTTCTCCTTGAAAAACGCCAGCGTCAGGGCCCAGGCTTCTTTGGCGGCTTCGGGGTGGTAGCTGGGGCGGGCGTCGCAGTGGAAGCCGTGGTCGGCGTAGGAAATAACGGTGTTGATGTAGGGCTTTTGGGCAGCTTCCACGGCATCAATTACTTCGCCGATTTGCGCTTTGCTGATGTGGGTGTCCAGGCCGCCCCAGAAGAACAGGTGCGGCGCGTGCAGGTCCTTGGCGCGGTCCTTCAGCAGGTGGGTGCCGCCGCCGTAGTAGGAAACGGCCGCCGCCAGCGGCAACACCGCGTTGGCTAAAAACGATACCCGGCCGCCCAGGCAGAACCCGATGCTGCCAATTTTATCGGTCATCACCAGCGGCTGGGCTGTCAGCCACGCATGCGCGGCCTGCAGGTCGGCGGAGAGGCCCTCCACGGTAACGCCGTAGAGGTGCGGCGCGGCGCTGGCGAAGTCGGAATACGCAAATTCCTGCCCCGGTACGGCAGTGCGGTGGAAAAGCTCGGGCGCCACCACGGCGTAGCCGGCCGCCGCCAGCCGGTCGGCCACGCTGCGGATGTGCGGGTTTACGCCAAAGGCTTCCTGTAGCAGAATGATGCCCGGCACCGGACCAGTACTGTCGGGGAAGGCGGTGTAGGCGTGCATTTCGGTGCCGTCGGCCACGGGCAGGACGGTGCTATTCTGGTCACTCATTGATTCGGTGAGAAGTTGGGAAGGTTCGGTGCGTAACAGCCCAGCCGCAAATTGTTCATTGCTGCCCCCCGTATACTAACGGCCAGCTCATCCGAAAAAAGCCTTCTCGAACCGGATGGCCTTGCCGGTGGTTTGGCAGTTCTATCCCTAGCTATTGCTTATGAAAACTCCTTCTGATATCCGCCTCAACGTGCTCGACCAGTCGCCCATCCGGCCGGGCGCTACCGCCCGCCAGGCCCTGCTCGAAACCGTGGAGCTGGCCCGCCTGGCCGACCGCCTGGGCTACACCCGCTTCTGGGTGAGCGAGCACCACAACACCAACACCCTGGCCGGCTCGACGCCGGAGGTGCTCATTGCCCACCTCGGCAACCACACGCAGCACATTCGCCTGGGCTCCGGCGGCATCATGCTGCCCCACTATTCGGCCCTGAAAGTGGCCGAAAACTTTCGGATGCTCGAAAGCCTGTTTCCCGGCCGCATCGACCTGGGCATGGGCCGCGCCCCCGGGGCCGACCGCCTCACCGCCCACGCCCTCAATCCGCACAACACCTTCAGCGAGCAGGATTTTGTGGAGCAGCTCATGGACCTGCAAGCCTACTTGCGCGATGAAAAGGTGCCCGATACCATCCACGAGCGAGTGATGGCCATTCCGCAGGCGCCCGCCGCGCCGGAACTCTGGATACTGAGCTCCAGCGGCCAGAGCGGGCTGTTTGCCGCGCACCTGGGCATGGCGTTTTCCTTTGCCCAATTCATCAACGGCAACGGCGGCCCGGCGGCCGTGCGCACCTACCGCGAGCGGTTTCGGCCCAGCCAGGAGCTGCGCGCGCCGATGGCCAACGTGGCCGTGTTCACGCTGTGCGCCGATACCGAGGAGAAAGCCCAGGAGCTGCGCAAAGCCATGGATTGGCAGTTAATCCGGTTCAACAAGGGCGAGTTCCGCACCTTCCCCACGGCCGAGGAAGTGCACAGCCACCAGTTTACGGCCGAAGACCAGGTTCAGCTGCTGCACCACCGCAACCGCATTGTGAGCGGCACGCCCGAGCAGGTACACGCCCAACTCACCAAAATGGCCGCCGATTACGGAGTTGACGAGGTGACCGCCGTCACCATTACCGCCGATTTTCAGGACCGCCTCCGTTCTTACGAGCTGCTGGCCGAAGTCTTCGCCCTGACGCCCGCGCCGACCTTGCAGAAAGAGGCCGTACTGGCCTAGAAAGTCGGTTCCCCCGGTCCGACGCCCTAGGCGTCCGACCGGTTGTTTGTTGACAGTCAATTGGGAGTCGTGCTTTCGACGACCGGTCGGACGCCTAGGGCGTCGGACCGGCAAGCGACACACTGCCTAAATAGCGTCGCTATTTGCTGCAAAAAAGCCTGGCCTTTGTGCTAGGCTTTTTTCTTTTCTAATCAATCAGTTAAGCACCAAGTGGGAAAAACCACAATGGTAATTCTGAAGGAAAGCTGCTTTTGATTCTTGAATTGTTTGGAATGATTCTAAATAGACCGCACCTTTGTGTCATATTTTGAATCTGTCTAAATAAGCTATGCGCTCAGCTCTTCTTTCTTTCTTTGTTGTTGGCAGCTTACTGCCCTTGGTTAGTGCCGCTCAATCCAACGACCCGCACCGCCACCACGAAAAGCGCCACAACCTGATGGGCGAAGTAGTGGGCCGCATCGAACTGGCTGATGGGCAGGCGGCTGAGCAGGTTTCTATTCGGGTAAAGGGCACGTCGCTGGGCGTGAATTCGGCCGCCGATGGCACTTTCCGCATCCAAGCGCCGGCTGGTTGGCAGGTGCTCACGGTGAGCTGCCTGGGCTGCACGCCGCAGGAAGTGACCGTGGAAGTGAAGCCCGGCCAACGGGTGGAAGCGCAGCCCGTGCGGCTGGCCGCGGGCGAGCAGCAGCTGCGCGAAGTGACTGTGACCGGCGCCAAAAGCCTGAACCAGCGCACCACCAGCATCGGCAAAATGCCCATCGCGCCACTCGACAACCCGCAAAGCACCGTCACCATCGAGCGGGCGGTGCTGGAGCAGCAGCAGGCCCTGCGCCTGAGCGACGTGCTGGCCAACGTGGCCGGCGTGTACGTGATGGGCACCACCGGCGGCACGCAGGAGGAAATTGCCAGCCGCGGCTTTGCCTACACCAGTGCCAACACCTTCAAAAATGGGGTGCGTTTCAACAACGGCATCATTCCGGAAGTAAGCTCGTTGGAGCGCATGGAAGTACTGAAGGGCAGCGCCGCCATTCTGTACGGCAACGTGGCCGCCGGCGGCGTGCTGAACCTGGTGACCAAAAAGCCGCAGTTTGAGCGGGGCGGCTCGGTAGGCCTGCGGGTGGGCAGCTTTGGCTTCGTGAAGCCGCAGTTTGACGTGTACGGCGCCGTGGGGCAGAGCAACAACGTTGCTTTCCGCCTGAATGGCACCTACGAGCGCGGCGACAGCTACCGCGACGGCGTAACCAGCAACCGCGTGTATGTCAACCCGTCGGTGCTGTTTCGCCTCACGCCCAGGACAGAGCTGCTGCTTGAAGGCGACTACCTGCGCGACAACCGCACGCCCGACTACGGCATCGGCGCCATCGACTACCAGATTCAGGATTCGCGCAGCCGCTTTCTGAACGTGGCCGATGCCCGCAACGCCACCAACCAGAGCAGCGCCACGGCCACGCTCACTTCGCACCTCAACTCGACTTGGCAGGTGCGGGCGGTGGGCTCGTTTCAGCGCTACGACAACGACCTGCGCAGTGCCGCCCGTCCCAGCACCATCATCAGCACGCCCGGCGCTACGTATGGCAACTGGACGCGCGGCCTGCTCCGCACCGAAACGGCCGAAAACTACTTCCTGGGCCAATTGGACCTGACGGGCACCTTCCGCACGGGTTTTGTAGGCCACACGCTGCTGCTGGGCGCCGACGCCGACCAGTACGATAGCAACGTGGTGGCCTATACTAACCCGGCCTCGCCCACCAAGCCCACCACGGCCGTTACTGCCTACGACATCATCAACGTGCTGGACCCCAGCAAAGTAATTGCCCAGCCCACGGAGCGGCTGGCGGGCTTCAACAGCTTGGTGCGCAACTCGCTGACCAAGGGCAACACCCGCCGCGCCGGCTTCTACGCCCAGGATTTGCTCAGCCTGTCCGATAAGGTGAAGGTGCTGGCCGGCCTGCGCTGGAGCTACCAGGAAACGCCCAGCGACGTGTTCAACTACAACACCATTGCCAACGTGACCGCCAAAACGGCCAACACCTACGTGGAAGCCCGGCGCTACGACCAGGCGTTTTCGCCGCGCCTGGGGCTGGTGTACCAACCCATCAAGACGACCTCGCTGTTTGCCTCGTACGCCAACTCCTTCACGCCGAACACCGGGCTCGATTTGCAGGGCAATTCCCTGGCTCCGTCGCTCATCGACCAGTACGAGGTGGGCATTAAAAACGAGTTATTCAACGGGGCGCTGTCGGCCAACGTCACGGCCTACCGCATCGTGAACAGCAACCAGGCGCAGAGCGTGTTGCCCACCGACCCGCGCTTCACCACCGCATCCACCACCAGCCCCATGGAACTGGCCGGACAGGTCACCAGCAAAGGCGTGGAGGTAGACGTGCAGAGCCGCCCCGTGAGCGGCATCTCGTTCATTGCCGGCTATAGCTACAACTACACGGCTTACACCAAAAGCAACATTTACGAAGACGGCAGCCGCCTGCGCTACAACCCGGCCCATACGGCCAACGGCAGCTTGTACTACAGCTTCGGCAACCTGTTCGCCAACAACGGTTTCCTGCGCGGCCTGAATGCCGGTGTGACGGCCTACTACGTGGGCGACCGCCTCGCCGGCCGCAACAGCCGCTCTCTCAACCCCGCCACCGGCAAGCCCTGGGTAGATGCCAATGGCCAGCCCATTGCCGACGCCTTCAAGCTCATTTCCCTGCCCAACTACTTCCTTTTCGATGCCTCGCTGGGCTACTCCTACGAGCGGTTTTCGGTGCGCCTCAAGCTGGCCAACCTGCTCGATGAGTTGAGCTACAACGCGCACGACGACAACAGCATCAACCCCATTGCCCCCCGCAACTTCTCGGCCACGCTGACCTATAAGCTGTAATCTGATGAGCCCGACCAAAACCTTCTTTCGCCGCATTCACCTCTATCTGGGCCTGGTGTCGGGACTGTTCGTAGTCTTTGTATGCCTGACGGGCTCCATCCTGGTTTTCGAGAAGGAAATCGAGCAGGCCTGGCATTCGGAGCGCTATTTTGTGGCGCCCGCCACCACGCCCCGCCTCACGCTGGCCCAACTTGCCGCCGCCGTCCGTGCCTACAAGCCCAAGGCTAAAATCAGCGGCTTCAAACTCTACGCCGACCCGGCCCGCACCGTGGAAGTGAGCCTGGCTGGCGCTGCTAAACCTGGCGAAAAGCCCGGCGGTGGCCGGATGGGGGAAGAGCGTATGGGGAATGGCCCTGCGGCTAGCGGTAGCCAAGGCGGTCGGCCAGCCGGCGCGGGGCCCGGCCAGGGCGGCAAGGGCAAAGGCGACGGCGGTGGTCCCCGCGTTTTTGTGAATCCTTACACGGCCGCAGTCGTGGGCGAAATGAACCCGCGCGACTCGTTCTTCCACACCGTAGAACAGCTGCACCGGGGGCTGGTAGCCGGCAAAATCGGCAAGCTGGTGATGGGAATTAACGCCTCGCTATTCCTCTTTATTCTGGGCACGGGGCTGGTGCTGTGGTGGCCTACTGCGCGCAAAGCCTTCACGTCGCGCCTCACCATCAAATGGGGCAGCAGCTGGAAGCGGCTCAACCACGACTTTCACATTTCGCTGGGCTTCTATGCTTCCGTCTTCCTGTTCATCATGGCCCTGACGGGCGTGGGCATGTCGTTCGACTGGGTGGGGCAGGGCATCAACAAGCTCACCCACTCGCCGCTGAAAAGGCCCGAACCGCCGGCATCGGCCGCGCCAGCTGCAGCCGGAACGGCTCCGTTCGCGGCCGATGCTGTGCTGGCCCTGGCGCGCCAGCAGGCTCCCGATGCCGAATCGTATGCCCTACAGCTGCCCAAAGAGCCCACCGGCAGCATCCGGGTGGCCGTGCTGCGCCCCGGCGCCATCACCGAGAATGCAGCCGATGAGGTGTATCTCGACCAGTATTCCGGCAAGCTGCTGAGCAGCCAGCTCTATGCCCAGCGGCCGGCAGGCCAGCGGATTCGGGGGCTGTTTAAGCCGGTTCACACGGGTGCCATCTTCGGCTGGCCCACCAAAATACTGGCCTTGGTTATCAGCCTGCTCGGCGCCACCTTCCCCATCACCGGCACCATCATGTGGCTGAACCGCACCCGCAAGCAGCGCCGGAAGCACCAACTGCAAGTGGCATAACGCTGAAGAAAAGGAGAGCACCGAAGTTTTATCTCGGGGTTCTCCTTTTCTTCAGCGTTAGAAAAACGTCTCCCAGCCCAGCTTCAGAATAAAGCCGGTGACGACTACCAGAAACAGCACCCGCACGAAGCCTGTGCCCTGCCGCAACGCCAGCCGTGCCCCCACCAATGAGCCCAGCACGTTGCACACCGCCATGGGCAGGGCTACTTGGTAAAGCACTTGCCCAGTCGAGATGAAATAAGCCAACCCGGCAATGTTGGTGGCTACGTTCACCACTTTGGCCGAAGCCGAGGCCGCCAGAAAATCGTAGCCAAACAACCCCACGAAGGCAAACAGCAGCAGGCTGCCCGTGCCCGGCCCGAAAAATCCGTCATAGAACCCAATGCTGGCCCCCAGCGCCACGCCGGTCCACAGCTCCGCCCTGCCGTGCAGGCGCGGCGCGTGCAGGCTGCCAAAATCCTTGCGCCAGAAGGTGTAAGCGGCCATGAGTACCAGCAGGGCCAGCACCAGCGGCTTCACCAGCTCCTTGTTGAGGCCGCTCACGGCCCGCGCACCCAACAGCGCAAAACAGCCCGCCACTACAGCCGCCACCGCCACCGTGCGCCAGCGAATGGGCACCCCCTTCAGCCCCCGCAAATACCGGAACGCAGAAGCCGATGTACCCGCCAGACTGGCCACTTTGCCAGTGCCCAACACCGTGGGCACCGGCACCTCGGGCAGCAACAGCAGCAGCGCCGGCAGCTGAATAAGGCCCCCACCGCCCACCATGCCATCAATCAGACCGGCCAGAAAAGCGAAAAAACAAAGTAGCGCTAACGTCATAGGGGAAGAATGAGGAATGAAGAATGAGGAATGAAGAATCGGCCTTATGGTCGGTTGCATCATTCCTCATTCTTCATTCCTCATTAAGCGAAGCGTTAAAATGGCGGGTCCTCGTGCTTGTTCAGGTTGCCTTTCGGAAACGGTACCGGCGACTCGTTAATTTTCGAGCCCAGCCGAATGGTGTTCGGCGCGAAGCTGCTCGGCTCGCTGTCGAAGGTGCTGGCGGGCAGGCCCATGGGCTGGTAGCCGCCGGTATCGAACGCGCCGACACCGTCGAGGTCGGCAAATTTGGTAAAGCGGCCGATGAACTTGAGCTGCACGGTTTCGAGCGAGCCGTTTCGGTGCTTGGCAATGATGACTTCGCCCACGCCCTGGGTCGAGTTGCCTTCGGCGTCCTGGTCGAGGCCGTAGTACTCGGGGCGATAGAGGAAGATTACCATGTCGGCGTCCTGCTCGATGGAGCCCGATTCGCGCAGGTCACTCAGTTGCGGGCGCTTCTCGCCGCCACGGGTTTCCACCGAGCGCGACAGCTGCGACAGGGCCAGCACGGGCACGTTCAGTTCCTTGGCAATGCCCTTGAGGGCCCGTGAGATGCTGGCAATTTCCTGCTCGCGGTTGCCGCCCCGGCCGTCGGTGTTGCCACTCATCAGCTGCAGGTAGTCGACGATAATCATCTGCACGTCCTTTTGTGAGCGCAGGCGGCGGCACTTGGTGCGCAGCTCGCGGATGCTCAGGCCCGGCGTGTCGTCAATGTAAATCGGCGCGGCCGAGAGGGCGGTGATTTTGTGGTTGAGCTGCTGCCACTCATGGTCGGCAAGGCTGCCTTTCTTGATTTTTTCGGAATCTAATTCCGCCTCGGCCGAAATCAAACGATTGACTAGCTGCAGCGAAGACATTTCCAGCGAAAAAATAGCCACGGCTTTCTTGAAATCCACCGCCGCATTGCGCATAGCCGAAACCACGAAGGCCGTGTTGTGCGTCACGGTCATGTCCTGAAGCAGAAACAGGCGGTTGCCGTCAATCTCAAAACCGTAGTAATCATCGACTTTGTCGAACTCCACGGTGATGCCCGTCTGCCGCCAATCGACGGGCGACGCCCAGGGCTGCGCTTTTTTGCGCCCCACGCGCACCGGCACCCGCTCAATGTCGCCGTAGAGGCGCACGCGCCACACTTCGCTCTCGTAGCCGATGCTGGAAATAGTGGCCCGCTTCTTCGTGAGCGAGGTGCGGAAGCCCAGCGAGTCGCCCAGAAACTTGATTTGCCGGGCCAGGCGCTGGTTTTTCTGCGTGATTTCGTAGCCGTTGGAAACCGGGTCGAGGTGGCCGTCGCTGTCAATCAGGCCCGCCAGCAGGCGCAGCCGGTTTTCGGTCGAATTGATGGCGTAGGCGCGCGGAATGTGCTTGTTGCCCAGCACGCCCAGCTGGCGCAGCTCGTCCTGCAAGGAGTATTCGGCGATATTGCCACCCTGCCGGCCCTTGGTGATGCCGTAGCTGTTGCAGCGGTTTTCCACCACGCCCACCGTTACCTGCATGTTGAGCACGGCGGCGTACTCGTGCAGGTAGTCAATAATTTCCGGGTCCTGGCCGGTAATGCGGCAGTCCTTGGAAGAGCCGTCGCCCAGCCACACGCCCAGGAAGTAGGGGTCGACGGGCAGCTCCTGCGCCTCGAATTCTACGGGCACTTTGTAGCCCTTGTAGTTGGAACGGAATTTCGGCCCCTTGGCCAAATAGTCCTTCACCGTGATGTTGAGCACGTCGCCGTGGCGGTGCGGGCCTTCATTGCGCGAGCGTTTCAGCGAGAGAATATGGCTCTCGTTCACGCGGTAGTCGTCGCCCTTGTTCTGGCGTACCCAGTACATGTTTTCGCGGCCCCGCGCAATGCTCAGCACCCGGCGCGGAGTGGAGTCGTCGCCCATCAGCAGGTCGCCGGGCAACACGTCTTCCACGTTGCGCAGGTCGCCGTCGAACATCAACACCTTGGTGCCTTTGCCGAGGCACTTGCCCATCCCTGGCCGGGCCGCAATAATCACCAGGTCAGAGGGTTGCCAGCCGCTCGTGACGCGGTCCAGGGCGGTGAAGCCGGTGGGAACGCCCGTCAGGCCGTCGCTCTGATTCTTCTTCTCCTCCAGTTCCTTGATGGCCTTGCCCATCAGGCTGCGCATGTCATCGAAGTTCTTACGAATGTTCGACTCCGATACCTCGAACAGGGCCGATTCCGTGTCATCAAGCAGCTTAAAAACGTCCGTTGTGTCCTCGAAAGCATCGCGCTGAATCTCACTCGAAATTCGAATCAACTCGCGCTTAATGGCGGTTTCGGTGATGATGCGGGCGTGGTATTCCACGTTGGCTGCCGAGTTCACTTTCAGCGTGAGGTTGGCCACGTAGAAGGGGCCGCCGCAGGCTTCAAGCTCGCCCATTTCGCGCAGCTCGTGCACCACGGTGAGCTGGTCGATGGGCTCCGACTTGTCGAACAGCCGAATGACGGCGCGGTAAATCCGCTGGTGCGCATCCTTGTAAAAGCTTTCGGGCTTAAGCAGGTCGATGACCGAGGTAAGGGCGTCTTTTTCCAGCATCAGGGCCCCGAGCACGGCCATTTCCAGCTCGGGGGCCTGGGGCGGCAGCTTGCCGGCCGCGTTGGCATTGAAGGGCACGAGCCCGGACGCCCCGCGGTTCGCCAAAGCCGCTTTGGCTCGGGCGGCGGATTGTTTCAGGCGGTCGTCCATCCGGTCTTGCATAGTGTGGGTCAGGGAATTCTATGGATTGAAACAGAGTAAATAAGCCGTTTCTAAAGAACCGCTTAAAAATCTGGCAATAGTGGTGAGTGCTGCGAGTACGGTAGGCAGTACTTACAAAGTTAACCCCGACGAAGGGGAAAAGATTGGGTGGAAAAACAGATTCTTTTGGCTATGGAATGGCGGCGGCGGCCGGGATTTTGTACTTTCGCGCCCTTGCTTTCTGATTGTCAGTTACTCGTTGTCAATTGTCGGGAATAGGGTGCCTGCGGTCAATTTCGAGGATACCTTGCTGACACGTTTCGCCGATAATTGACAACGACCCATTAACCACTCCCCCGATTTGGAATCTGCCACCAGTCCCGTCCATCCCGAACAGCACGCCGGCGCACGCCAGGCCATTCACCTCATTGCCGTGGGCGGCAGCATCATGCACAACCTGGCCCTGGCGCTGCACCGGCGCGGGGCCCACGTCACCGGCTCCGACGACGAAATATTCGAGCCCGCCAAGGGACGGCTCGCCGCGGCCGGCCTGCTGCCCGCGCAGGAGGGCTGGGACGCCGCCCGCATCACCCCCGGCCTCGATGCCGTGATAGTGGGCATGCACGCCCGCCCCGACAACCCCGAGTTGCTCCGCGCCCAGGAACTGGGACTGAAAATCTACTCCTTTCCCGAATACATTTACGAAGCCAGCCGCGACAAGCAGCGCATCGTCATCGGCGGCTCGCACGGCAAAACCAGCATCACGGCCCTGATTCTGCACGTGTTGCGGTTTCACAACCGCAAGTTCGACTACGCGGTGGGAGCCCAGCTGACGGGTTTCGATTTGATGGTGCAGCTGACGGATGATGCGCCCATCATCATCATCGAAGGCGACGAATACCTGTCGTCGCCGGTGGACCGCCGGCCGAAATTTCACCTCTACCAGCACCACATCGGGGTGATTTCGGGCATCAGCTGGGACCACATCAACGTGTTTCCGACCGAGGAAATCTACCGCGAGCAGTTCCGCATCTTCGCCGACATGACGCCCAAGGCTGGCGTGCTCATCTACGACCGCGACGACGAGCAGACCCAGCTCATTGCCGTGCCCACCAACCCCGACGTGACCTATATCGGCTACGGGCCGCACGAAAACGTGATTCGGGACGGCCGCACGTTTTTGATTAACAAGAAGGACGAAGAAGTGCCCATTCAGGTATTTGGCGAGCACAACCTGCGCAACATTTCGGCGGCTAAGGAAGTGTGTAAGCAGCTGGGAATTAAGGGCAAGGACTTTTTTCGGGCGGTGGCCTCGTTTCCCGGCGCGGCACGGCGGCTGGAGCTGGTGCGGCAGGGCGCTACCTCGGTGGTGTACAAGGATTTTGCCCACGCGCCCAGCAAGCTCAAAGCCACGGCCACGGCCCTGAAAAAGCAGTTTCCGCAGCGCCGCCTGGTGGCCTGCCTGGAGCTGCACACGTTTAGCAGCCTCAACCCAGCCTTCCTGCCGCAGTACGCGCACTGCTTCGATGCGCCCGACGTGGCCGTGGTGTACTTCAACCCGCACGTGCTGGAGCACAAGCGCCTGCCGTCGCTGGCCGCCGCTACCGTGGCCGAAGCTTTCCAGCGGCCCGACCTGAAGGTGATTACCAACAGCGCGGAGCTGGCCGCTTTCCTGCGGGCCCAGAACTGGACCGATGCCAACCTGCTGCTTATGTCGTCGGGCACGTTCGATGGGCTCGACCTCACGGCGCTGGCCACTGAAATAACCGCCTCATGACCAGGGCCACGCTGCTGCTGTTGCACGGGGCCCTAGGCAGCCCGGCCACCCTGGAACCCCTGGCGGAATTGCTGCGGACAGATTTTGAGGTGAAAAGCTTCGCCTTTGCCGGTCATGGTGGCCGCGAGGTGTGGCCCGAAACGTTCACACTGCCGCATTTTTCCGAAGAAGTGGTGAGCTTTCTGGACGCCCACGAGGTGCTGCCGGCGCATGTGTTTGGCTACAGCATGGGCGGCTACGCGGCGCTGCTGGCGGCCAGCCAGGCGCCTGCGCTGTTTGCCTCCATCACCACGCTGGGCACCAAGCTGGACTGGACGCTGGAAAGCGCAACAGCCGAAACCCGCCTGCTGGACCCCGACAAGATGCAGGCCAAGGTGCCTGCTTTTGCCGAGGTGCTGCGCCAGCGCCACGCGCCTTCCGACTGGGCTGCCGTGGTGCGCGCCACCGCCGCCCTGATGCTGACGGCCGCGGACGACCCGCCGCTTTCGGCGGCCTCCCTGGCTGGTTTGCAGGTGCCCGTTCAGGTGCTGCTCGGCGATGCCGACCACACGGCCGGGAGCCCGGCCGGCCGCGAGCTGGCGGCACTGCTGCCCCAGGCGCGGCACGAATTACTGCCCAACACGCCTCACCCGCTCGAACGAGTGGATGCCGTCGGACTGGCTGACCGCATACGGAGCTTCGCCATGGCGCACCCGGTATAAAACATTCAGGCGATTGAGTGGCATTAAAAAAGCCCGCTATTCGGCGGGCTTTTTAGGGTTGGGGGCGCCACTGGCCGTTTACGGTCGGTGGTGATGAGCAAGGCCAGGGCCGTGAGGCCGAGACGCAGCAGCCATTTATTGCGCGTAGTCATTGGGCGGCAAATAATTCGTTGGCAGCCTCTATTTTCAGGTCGCAGTGGCTGCCGCCGGAATTTTCGGAGCAGGAAGTACCCACAATGCGGCCATTCTCAAAATTGAAGAAGCAGGCCGGGCAGCCTACGCTCGTGAGAATATAGCGCTCGGCCGAGGGCCGCAGGTAGTAGGTATTGTCGCCCCCGCCATTCAGCGGCAGGGCCATAGCCCGGAACATGCCATTGCGCAGGCCCAGGCCGATAAGGTAGTAGCTGCCGGACGCGCCCGGTGCTTTCCGAACTTGAATTTTATCGACCACCGTACCATCGCCAAACTGCCGGATAAATGCCTGCGCCAACTCATTGCGGGGCGTTTTGTACTCCGTGGTGGTATCGGTGAAGTGCACTATCTGGCGGCTTTCGGGCTTGGCAATGGCCTCGCCTTTGATGCGGGTAGGGCTGCCAAACTCGCTTTTGCCGGGCTTGGTGCTTTCACACGACATGAGCATGGCTATAAGCAGGCTTAGCAGGCCTAAACCTAGTACACGGGGCAGGTATCTCATGGAATGGCTAAATGGGTGAATTGCTGGATGGTTGAATGGCTGGACGGTTGAAGGGCTGAATGGTTAGATGGGTGGACTAGAATACGCATGGCGGCAGTGCTAGCCCAATCAACCCTTCAACCATCCAGCCATTCACCCATTCATCAACTTATCGCGCTTTGTAGTATTTGCGGGCCTCCGGCAGCTCGCGCTGAATATCGGCGATGCGGGTGCCGTTGGAGGGGTGGGTAGAAAGGAATTCGGGCGGGGATGCCTGGTTCTCGCGGGCATCCATGCGCTGCCAGAACGTAATGGCGCCATCGGGATTGTAGCCGGCCATGGCCATGAAAATCAGGCCCAGGTGGTCGGCTTCCGATTCCTGGTTGCGGCCGTAGCGGAGCAGACCCAGCTGCGAGCCCACCCCGAAGGCTTGGAGCGCCAGCTGCTGCGTGGCCGGCGCGTTGGTCGACAAAGCGGCCGACAGCGCCTGCCCGCCCAGTTGCTGCACCAGCCCCTGGCTCATGCGCTCGGAGCCGTGCTTGGCCACAGCGTGCGCAATTTCGTGCGACATCACCACGGCTAGACCGTTTTCGTCCTGCGTAATGGGCAGGATGCCCGTGTACACGGCCACTTTGCCGCCGGGCATGCACCAGGCATTTTCCTGCTTGTCCTCAATCACGTTGAACTCCCACTGGTAGCCGGCCAGCTGGTCGGACTGGTTCTGCTGCCGGAAGTACGACTCGACCGCCGCCTGAATGCGCTGGCCCACCGTGCGAACCATGGCCACCTGCTGCGAATTGTTCGAGAGCGGGCCTTTGGCAATGACTTCGCGGTACTGCGTGGCCGCCAGGGTATTGATTTCGGAATCGCTGACGAGGCTGAGCTGGCGGCGGCCCGTGATGGGCACCGTGGAGCAGGCCGCCACAAAAGCCAGACTGGCTACAAGGGTGAGTTTTTTGAACATGGCACAAGGGAAAGAAGTAGGGGAATAACCGGCGGTGCGGCGGGTAACTACGGGCCCAGGTTGATGGCCCGTGGTTGCCGCCTATACGGCGGGAGGCCGGGTAAATGTTTAGTTGAGGCAGTCCGGCGGGCGCGAAAACCGGCCTTTCAGTTGCCGCAAGCGGCCGCTAAGGCGTAGTTTTGACTTCCTTCCGCCTTGCCTTCCGTCCCCTATGAAAATCATTTGCATCGGCCGCAACTATGCCGACCACATTGCCGAGCTGCACAACGAAGTGCCGGCCGCACCCGTCATCTTTATGAAGCCCGAAACGGCGCTGCTCCAACGCGGCCAGCCGTTTTTCATCCCCGAATTTTCGCAGGACATCCACCACGAGCTGGAGCTGGTGCTGCGCGTGAGCAAGAATGGCCGCCACATCGACGAGCAGTTTGCCCACACGTATTTCGACGCCATTGGGTTGGGCATCGACTTCACGGCCCGCGACCTGCAAAGTGAGCTGAAGAAGAAGGGCCTGCCCTGGGAGCTGGCCAAAGCCTTCGACGGCTCGGCCCCGATTTCGCCCACCTTCAAACCCGTGGCCGAATTTGCCGACCTGGCCAACATCAATTTCCACCTCGACGTAAACGGGGAGACCCGCCAAACCGGCAACTCCAGCCTGATGCTGCACCCGTTTGCCAAAATCATCAGCTTCGTGTCGAAATATATCTCGCTGAAAATGGGAGATTTGATTTTTACCGGCACACCGGCCGGCGTGGGCGCCGTAAAAATCGGCGACCAGCTGACCGGGTATCTGGAAGGGGAGAAGCTGCTGGAATTGGGCGTGCGGTAGATTGATTTTATAATAGCACGTCATGCAGAGCGCAGCGAAGCATCTTGCTTGTGGCAGTATATAATGCCCCGCGACGATTGAGTTAGGTAAAGCAAGCGAGATGCTTCGCTGCGCTCTGCATGACGTGCTTTTTGACTATTGAGATTTTGAAGAATAAAGCGAAGTTGATTTTCGGTCTGGCCCTGACCTTACTGGCGGGGCGGCCGGGTGCGGTAGGCGGCCAGGAGGCCGATTCGAGTGACCACGAACACAGCCTGAGTGAACTGCTGAACGCTGGGCGGCCCACGGTGGCGCCGGGCTATTTCATGTTTCCCATTGCGCCGGGCCAGCCGGGCTTTCTGGCGGGCAGCATGGGCGAGCTGCGACCCAACCACTTCCACGGCGGGCTCGACATCAAGACCGGCGGCGGGGTGAACCAGCCCGTGTTTGCCGCCGCCGATGGCTACATTTCGCGCCTCAAGCAGTCGTCGTTTGGCTACGGCAACGTGCTCTACATCACGCACCCAAACGGGCTGACCACCGTGTACGGCCACCTCAACGCCTTCAAAGGCGCCGTGGCCGACGAGCTGCTGCGCCGGCAGTATGACAAGCAGAGCTACGAGCTGGAAGCCTTTTTCGAGAAGGACCGGTTTCCGGTGAAGCGGGGCGAACTGGTGGCGCTGAGCGGCAACACCGGCGGCTCGGCCGGCCCGCACATGCACTGGGAAGTGCGCGACGCCCAGGACCGGCAGTACAACCCCCTGCAATGGGGAGGCTTTCCGGAAATTCAGGACCACGTGGCGCCCACCTTGCAGGCCTTCGCGCTGGAGCCGCTGGGCATTGAGGCGCGGGTGAAGCAGGTATTTGCCAAGGCCCTGTTTGTGCCCAAGGTGCTGCCGGGGCCGGGCGTGGCCACCACCTGGGCCGATACCATCAGCTGCTTTGGTACGGTAGGCCTGCTGGTGCAGGGCTTCGATAGGTTTGACAATGCCTGGAACAAAAACGGCATTCAGCGGGTGACGGTGAAGGTGAATGGGCAGCCGTTTTACCAGCACACCATCGACGCCGTGCCGTTTCCGACGGGCACCCGGCAGGTGGGCAACTTTGTCGATTTCCTCTACCAGCAAACCCAAGGGCGCACCCTGCAAAAGCTGTGGGTAGACGACGGCAACGACCTGCAGATGTATACTACCGGCCCCACCAAGGGCCGCCTGACCGTGGAGGCCGGCAAGGTCTACAGCATCGACATCACCCTGGCTGACTCCTACAACAACCAGACGCCGGTGCACCTGGTGCTGCGCGGCGAAAAGCCGGCCTACTTCAAAACCCGCTCGGCGGTGGTGAAGCGGCCCGGTCTGCGCTTTGAAGTCACGCGCAACCTGCTGAAAGCCGTAGCGGCCGACCCGAGCACCGATTCCGTAGGGGCCAATCTGGTGCTGCTGCGCGGCAACCGTCGCCTCGAAATCCGGCCCAGCTACACCCAGAACAGCGAAAACGTGTACCTCTACGACCTGCGCGCCGGCCTACCCGATTCCATCCGGTTCGGCGACATCACCAAGAAATTTGACCGCCAGGTAATGATTCCGGTGGGCAAAGAATTCAGCTACGCCACGGCCCACCTCAACCTGGTATTTGGCAAGGAAACGCTGTTCAACAACCTCTACCTGAGCACCGCCTACAAGCCCGAGCCCACCGGTAGCGGCTTCTGGACGGTGGGCTCGCCGCTACTGCCGCTTTACAAAACCGCGACGCTCACTCTCAAGCCCGCCACCCCGCCCGCCGACCCGGCGCGCACCGCCATCTACGCGGCCACGCTGAAGGGCGGCCGGGCCTACGTGGGCGGCAAGTGGGACGAGCAGGGCCAGATTACGGCTCCTATTCGCCAGTTTGCCTCCTATCGCATCCTCACCGATACCATTGCGCCCAAGGCCAGTCTCATTAGCCGGGCCGGCGGGCAGCTGTCATTCAGCGTGGGCGACGACCTTTCCGGGCTGGCTACCTACCGGCTGCTCATCGGCGGCAAATTCCGGCTGCTGCGCTTCGAGCACAAGAAGGCGTTACTTTTTACCGTGGCCAGCGACACCCTCGGCCCCAGGCTGCACGGCCCCGCCGAACTGCGCCTGACCGACCAGGCCGGCAACGAGCGGGTGATTCCGCTGAGCCTATAGGGGAGAAGGTGACAGTGGGAAAGAACGTCATGCTGAGCGCAGCCGAAGCATCTCGCGTGCTACAGCTAACTTTTTTCTTGCGATTGGATTACTCCCTCGAGCGAGATGCTTCGGCTGCGCTCAGCATGACGTTTTATTAACCCTCAACTCTTAAAATAATGCCTCTCGAACCCGGTCAACCCGCTCCCGATTTTACCGCCCAGGACCAGGACGGTAACACCATCAGCCTCCACGATTTCCGCGGCCAGAAAGTGGCCCTCTACTTTTACCCGAAGGACGACACGCCCGGCTGCACCGCCCAGGCCTGCAACCTACGCGACCACCAGGAAGAGCTGAAAGCCAGCAACATTCAGGTCATTGGCGTGAGCATCGACGATGAAGGCGCGCACAAGAAATTCGCCTTGAAGTACGACCTTCCTTTCCCGCTGCTCGTGGATACCGATAAGACCATTGTGCAGGCCTACGGTGTGTGGCAGGAAAAGAAAAACTACGGCAAAACCTACATGGGCACCGTGCGCACCACATTTTTGATTGACGAAAACGGCGTGCTGGAGAAGATTATCAAGAAGGTTGACACCAAGGAGCACGCCGCCCAGCTGCTGTAGGCAGGCGTGTGCCAGCACCTGATTTTTCCGGCGGGCACTATCGTAACCGATTGCAATAGGCCGGGCCGAAAAAACGCCGGTTGGCGGATGCCGCCGTTTGCTACCTTTACCCACTGAACCCAACTTCTTCCGAACATTATGGCCGATACCACCACCGCCAAAACCGTTGACCAACCCGAGAAATCCATTGAGGAACTCAAGGAAATAGCCACCCAGGTGCGCCGCGACATCGTACGCATGGTGCACGCCGTGAATTCGGGCCACCCCGGCGGCTCGCTCGGCATCACCGATTTACTGGTCGCGCTCTACTTCAAGGTGATGAAGCACCACCCCGAGCCTTTCGACATGGACGGCAAGGACCAGGACCTGTTTTTCCTGTCCAACGGTCACACCTCGGCTACCATGTACTCGTGTTTGGCCCGCTCGGGCTACTTCCCCATCAGCGAGCTGGCCACGTTCCGCAAGCTGAACTCACGCCTCCAGGGCCACCCCACCACGCACGAGGGCCTGCCGGGCGTTCGCGTAGCGTCGGGCTCCTTGGGCCAGGGCCTGAGCGTGGCCTGCGGTGCCGCCCAGGCCAAAAAGATGAACGGCGACAAGCAGCGCGTGTTCGTCCTGATGGGCGACGGCGAGCTGGAAGAAGGCCAGAACTGGGAGGCCGCGCTCTACGCCAGCCACCACAAAATCGACAACCTCATTGCCATCGTGGACCGCAACGGCCAGCAGATTGACGGCTCGACCGACGAAATCGGCGGCCTCGGCGACGTGGCGGCCAAGTTCAAAGCCTTCGGCTGGCACGTCATCGAAGGCGACGGCAACCACTTCGACTCCCTCATCCCCAGCCTCGAAAACTGTGTAGCCGCCGCCGGCAAAGCCAAGCCCGTCATGTTCATCATGGACACGAAAATGGGCTTCGGCGTCGATTTCATGATGGACGGCCACAAGTGGCACGGCGTCGCTCCGAACGATGCACAGCTGGCCACCGCCCTCGATGAGCTGAAAGTAGGAACCGACGGCGACTACTAGCATGCTTCCCTCACGCCGACCTCACCCCCTGACCCCCTCTCCCGTGGAGAGGGGGCACCTGTTGTACCTTAACGGTAATCGTCAGGCTCCCCTCTCTTTTGGAGAGGGGCCGGGGGTGAGGTTTGCCGTTTGGGCCGTGCTACTGTTGCTCCTCAGCTTCCAAAGCCACGCCCAGAATGCCGCGCCCGAAAAGCCCAAGGTCACCCGCATTCTCTTCCTGCTCGATGCCTCGGGCTCGATGATGGCGCCCTGGGAAGGCCAGCCCCGTTGGAACGTGGCCAAGCGCATGCTCAGCAAAATGGTCGACTCGCTCAACACCTACCCCAACCTGGAGGTAGCCCTGCGCGTGTACGGCCACCAGTACCCCAACTCGGAAAAGAACTGTGAAGACTCGCGCCTTGAGGTGCCATTTGCGCCGCGCAATGCCGCCGCCATCAAGAAAAAGCTGACCGAACTGAAGGCCCAGGGCAACACGCCCATCACGTACTCGCTGCTGCAATCGGCCAACGACTTCCCAACGGATAAGTCGTCGCGCAACGTGCTGCTGTTGATAACCGACGGCCTCGAATCGTGCAACCGCGACCCTTGCGCAGCCTCCATCGCCTTGCAGCGCAAGCACGTTTTTCTGAAACCCTTCGTCATCGGCATCGGGGCCGAGCGGGATTTTGGCAAGCAGCTCGAATGCCTCGGCCAGTATTACAACGCGGCCGAAGTAGCCACCTTCCGCACGGTGATGAACGACGTAATCGCCAAAACGCTGAGCAAAACCACTGTAGCAGTGAACCTCACTGATGCCACCGGCCGGCCCGTGGAAAGCAACGTCAACATGACGTTTGTGAACAACGTGACCGGGCAGCCGGAATACAACTACGTGCACTACCGCGACGCGCAGGGCAAGGCCGACGTGCTGGACGTGGACGCCCTCCAGAGCTACGACCTCGTGATAAACACCGTGCCGCCCGTGCGCCAGGCCAACATCCCCATCGTGCCCGGCAAGGCCAATGTCCTCACCTACAAAACGCCCCAGGGCACGCTCTGGCTGCAAAACCCGCCGCTCACGCCTAACCCCTACGGCACTGTTCGGGCGGTGGTGCGCAGTCAGGCCGGAGCCACGGTCACCACCGGCGTCTTCGGTACCCGCCAGAAGCTGCTGGCCGGCAACTACGAAATCGAGGCCCTGACCTTGCCGCGCACCGTGCGTCGCATCACCATCAAGCAAGGCCAGGAATACACCTTCACCTACGAGTCGCCCGGCACCCTCAACGTCACTTCCGACCTGAAAGGCTATGGCAGCATCTATCAATTGAATGATGATGAGTCGCAGACCTGGATTTACAGCCTGCCCGAAGGCAGTAGCAGCAAAATTAATTTGCCCATGCAGCCGGGCGCCTACCGGTTAGTATTTCGCACCGCCACCAGCAATGGCAGCAAGTACACAGACGTGCGCAATTTTAGTATTCGGAGCGGACAAACGACTTCGGTGGCTATTTTCGGAAAATGACGTGTCAGCAGGGAATTGATAGAACGTCAAACTCCCCTCCTTTTTTAAGGAGGGGACATTTTCACGAAGTGAAAATTGGGGTGGTTAAGTCGTTGAACGACTCGCGCCAGGTAAGCAAATTCTTTCACCAAGTAGCAATGGACAACTACCACAACCTGCCGCAAAAGAAAGAAGCCCGCCGCACCCTCCGCAATACGTTAACCCCTGCCGAAGCAACCCTGTGGAAATGCTTAAAAGGTGGCCAGCTAGCCGGGCGCAAGTTTCGCCGTCAGCACAGCGTCGGCGCGTATATTCTGGATTTCTATTGCCCCGAAGAAAGAATAGCTGTAGAACTGGATGGTGCCGGCCACTTCACCGTTGCGGGTAGCCTGCACGATGCCGCTCGCACGGATTACCTCAATACGCTGGGTATCCAGGTAATTCGATTTGAAAATAAACTGATTTGGTCTGCGCTGGATGATGTGTTGCAGACGATTGCAAGCAAATTTCACACTACTTAATTTTTGTGGCGCGGGTCGTTCAACGACTTAACCACCCCAATTTTCACTTCGTGAAAATGTCCCCTCCTTAAAAAAGGAGGGGAGTTTTGACCGTCTTAATCTCTTCAATACTTCCATGAAAGACTTCCCCTACACCGAATCCAAAGACACCCGCAGCGGCTTCGGCGCTGGCCTGGCCGAGCTGGGTGCCTCTAACCCCAACGTGGTAGCCCTTTGCGCCGACCTCACCGGCTCGCTCAAGATGGACGCCTTCAAAAAGGCTTACCCCGACCGTTTCTTCCAGGTCGGCATTGCCGAGGCTAACATGATGGGCGTGGCCGCCGGCATGACCATTGGCGGCAAAATTCCCTTCACGGGCACCTTCGCCAACTTCAGCACCGGCCGCGTGTACGACCAGATTCGCCAGAGCATTGCCTACTCGGGCAAGAACGTAAAAATCTGCGCCTCCCACGCCGGCCTCACGCTGGGCGAAGACGGTGCCACCCACCAGATTCTGGAAGACCTGGGCATGATGAAAATGCTGCCCGGCATGACCGTCATCAACCCCTGCGACTACAACCAGACCAAAGCCGCCACCATTGCCATCGCCGACTACGAAGGCCCCGTGTACCTGCGCTTCGGCCGCCCCGTGGTGCCCAACTTCACGCCCGCCGACCAGAAGTTTGAAATCGGCAAAGCCTGGACCCTGAACGAAGGAACCGACGTGAGCATCTTCGCCACCGGCCACCTGGTATGGAAAGCCGTGCTCGCCGGTAAGCTCCTGGCCGAGAAAGGTATCAATGCCGAAATCATCAACATCCACACCATCAAGCCACTCGATGCCGAAGCCATCCTCGCCTCGGTGCGCAAAACTCGCTGCGTGGTGACGGCCGAAGAGCACCAGATGAACGGCGGCCTCGGCGACAGCATCGCCCAGCTGCTGGCCCGCGAAGAGCCCCTGCCCCTGGAAATGGTGGCCGTGCACGACAGCTTCGGCGAAAGCGGCACCCCCGACCAGCTGATGGAGAAATACGGCCTCACCGATAAAGCCATTGTGGAAGCGGTGGAAGCGGTGATGAAGCGGAAGAAGTAATTTCTCTTTACATGCAGAAAGCCCCGCAACTTCAGCAGTTGCGGGGCTTTTGTGTGCTAGTTAGCTAACTCTGCTTCGTGAAAGTAATTACCGCATAATCTTTAGATGAAAGCGGCGGATTTTATCTCTCTTATAGCCTAAATATTTGTGGTGGCTTAATGCCTATTTTAGGAAGTGCATCATGCATCAGTCCTCCTACTGAATTCTCTACTGCATACTTTCTTCCCGACTTGTCAATCCCAATGTTGAGAATTCGAATGGATAAGAAAATGCCTGATTTACTGTATGGTTTTATCCATTTATTTTGAAACTCAGATTCTATTCTCTCAAGTAGTCTCTCGTCCTTAATTTCTATTTTATCTCCTCTTTTCAGCGTTGCGGTGGTTGATGGACTTATTTCGATTGTAATGTCAGAATATATTCCGTCTGAGCCCTCGCCCAAAATAAAATAGTTTGTCACTATAGATGCTTTATTCTCTTTCATTTCAGTAGTGTCAGTTAATGCTTGTATTAGTGCTGCTTGTTGGTGCTGCTTGCAATATACAATGACTATACTGACTATTTCGCAAGCGCCTCGGTGGATGTGTCATTGAAGTATTATGTTTTATTGGGCGTTCAGTAAATTGGAAGAAAGACTAATGTATATCCGATAATTGCTGGATATGGAGAATATTTCTCCCTCAATTAAACATTGCCGACCTTAAACCCTCAAAGGAGTCGTTTTTGCCAGTATCGCGCGTTTGGAAGACCACGAAATCCTCACCAAGTTCCAAGACCCTGCCAGCCGTAATCTGGCGTTCAACCAGCTCGTGCGCAAGTACCAGAGCAAGGTGTACTGGCACGTACGCAAGATGGTGGTGGACCACGACGACGCCGACGACCTCACCCAGGACGTGTTTGTGAAGGTGTGGAAGCACCTCGAAAACTTCCGCCAGGATTCCCAGCTTTTCACCTGGATTTACCGCATTGCCACCAACGAATGCCTGAATTTCCTGAGCAGCAAGCGGCGCAAGTTTCTGCTGCCGCTGAATGACGTGGGCGCCGAGTTGGCCGCCAAAATTGAAGCCGACCCCGCTATTGCCGGCGATGCCATCGAGCTAAAGCTGCAGCAGGCCATTTTGCGCCTGCCCGACAAGCAGCGCCTCGTCTTCAACCTGCGCTATTACGACGAGATGCCCTACGAGCAAATGGCCGAAGTAACGGGCACCAGCGTGGGCGCGTTGAAAGCCAGCTACCACCATGCCGTGAAAAAAGTGGAAGAATACGTGACCCGCCATACCGAAGAATAACCCCGCCCCGCACAATTTTTACCGGCGTCATTAAACGCCGCCTCTGCTATTTCATCTTACCATCATGAAAACTGCTTTTAAGCTAGACGCGCATCCCCGGCGGCCCCGCCCGCTGCTGAGCGAGCCGCCCGCTGGCTACTTCGATAAACTCCCTACCCAAATAATGGCCCGGCTGCCCCAGGCCGAAGCCTCGGCCACGCCGGGCTGGCGCTGGCTGAGCTTCCTGACGCCAGCGCTCCGCACCGGAATTGCTTCGGTAGCCGTGCTGGGCGGTTTTGCGGCGTCCTTCTACATGAGCGGTTCGGCACCGTTGGTGCCCCGCTCGGCGCCCACGGCTGCCCTCGATGCCGTGCCCCGTACCGAGTTGGTGGGCTACCTGCTCACGAGTGGTGCCCGCGTCGAAAACTCCGATTTGGCCGTGCTCACGGCTGCTCATCCCGGCATTGCCAAGGGCTTTTTGCACGTTTCGGAAGATGAAGTGAACGATGCGCTGGACGCGCAGCCTTCCGAAGACGCTACCTATCTATAGTTCCTATTTAAGTATCATGTCTGTTTTTTCAATGATGTTCCGTATGCTCTCTTTGGCCGTGTTGCTGCTGGCCGCAGCGCCGGCTGTCCAGGCCCAGGATGGGCAGGGCGGAGGGGGGCGCAAAGGCCAACGCCTGGGCCAGCTCGAAAACGCCAAGATTGCCTTTATTACCAATCGCGTGTCGCTCACGCAGGACCAGGCCCAGAAATTCTGGCCCCTCTACAACGAGTTTGCGGCCAAGCGCCGCGAGCTCAACCGCAACGGCCGCCTGCTGCGCCGCGACATCACCGAGGGCATGACGGACCAGCAAATCCGGGACACCTTCACCCAGAGCTTTGCCTCGCGCCAGCAGGAATTGAATCTGGAAAAGGATTATTTCGACAAGTTCCAGAAAGTCATTTCCCTGCGCCAGGTAGCCCAGTTGTTTCAGGCCGAGCGTGATTTTACCAAGGAGGTCATTAAGCGCGTGGCCGGGGTGGGCGGGGCCGCACCGGCTACCGGCACCGACTGAACCCGTTGCTTTCTGAGCTATGCCAAGAGGCCGCTGCCCCCGCAGCGGCCTCTTTACTTTTGTGGGATAATCGAAAGTGGCCTTTGCTGGTTTTAGTAAAGACCGTTTTATCGTCTGTCATCCTGAGCGCAGCGAAGGACCTCATCACGCCCGCACAATTGTGTTCAACGTGGTAAGGTCCTTCGCTGCGCTCAGGATGACAGAGGAGTTCGCCCCGAAATTCGACTGCTTCCCCGATGCTCACGTCCCGCCAACTCTTCCTGCGCCACCAAGCCCAAACCTCCGATTTTCCGCTGCTGCTGGAAATTGAGCGGGCCGAAGGCGTGTACATGTACGCCCCCGATGGCCGCCGCTACCTCGACCTGATTTCGGGCATCGGCGTGAGCAACGTGGGCCACCGCCACCCGCGCGTGCTGGCCGGCATTCAGGCCCAACTCGATAAGTACCTGCACCTGATGGTATACGGCGAGCTGGTGCAGGCCGTGCCCGCGCAGTTGGCCGAGGCCATCCATCAAACCCTGCCTGCGCACCTCGATTCGGTGTATTTCACCAACTCCGGAGCCGAAGCCATCGAAGGCGCGCTGAAGCTGGCCAAGCGCCACACCGGCCGCACCGAGCTCATTTCCTGCTTCAATGCCTACCACGGCTCCACGCACGGTGCGCTGTCCATCACGGGTTCCGAGAGCTTCAAAAACAGCTTCCGCCCGCTACTGCCCGATGTGCGCCACATTCGCCATAATTTACTGGAAGACTTAGCCTTCATCACCGAGCGCACGGCCGCCGTCATCATCGAAACGGTGCAGGGCGAGGCGGGCGTGCGCGTGCCCAGCCCAGAGTATTTGCCCGCTCTGCGCGCCCGCTGCACCGAAGTCGGCGCCCTGCTCATCTTAGATGAGATTCAGTGCGGCTACGGGCGCACTGGCAGCATGTGGGCTTTCGAGCAATTCGGCATCGAGCCCGATATCCTGGTGTGTGCCAAGGGCATGGGAGGCGGCATGCCCATCGGGGCCTTTATTTCCAGCACCGAAATCATGTCCGGCTTCAAAACCAACCCCATTTTGGGCCATTGCACCACCTTCGGCGGGCATCCGGTGAGCTGCGCGGCAGCCCTGGCCACGCTACAGGTGATGCAGGAGGAAAAGCTGCCAGCAGGCGTGGCCGCTAAAGCAGCGCGGTTTCGGGCGCAGCTACGGCACCCGGCTATTCGAGCCGTGCGGGGCTGCGGGCTGCTGATGGCGGTAGAATTTGATTCCTTCGCCGTGCTAAAACCCATCATCGACCGGGCCTTGGAGCACGAAGGCATCCTGACCGACTGGTTCCTGTTTTGCGACAACTCGCTACGGTTGGCCCCGCCGCTCACCATCAGTGAGGCCGAGATTGATGAGGCGTGCGCGGCATTGCTCCGGGCAATTGACCACGTCACGAAAGTGTGAGAGGCAGGTCCTCAGCCCGTCATGCTTCGCTGCGCTCTGCATGACGAACTAAGTAAAGAAGCTGTTTAGAAAGTCAAAATCGTTGTCATCCTGAGCGCAGCGAAGGACCTTCTCACGTCAGAACAACGCCTATTCTGACGTGAGAAGGTCCTTCGCTGCGCTCAGGATGACAGACGGGTCAGGCAAATCAGGCTTTCTAAACAGCTTCGAAGTATATCTCCTGATAAAAGAAGCCTGCTTGAACGACCCATACGGTCGTTCAAGCAGGCTTCTTTTATCAGGAGATGGCCTACTAGCTACACCGCCACGTTAGGGCGTGGCAATTCGTTGTAGTTCAAAAACGAATTGCTTTCATCTTTGATGCGCTCGCGCGACAGGCCGTCTTTCACGCCCTGCGAGATTTTGCGGACCAGCACGCCCACAATGGCCTTGCGGAAGCCCAGCTTCTCGGCCATCATGATGCAGAAGTCCATCTCCGTCTCGTCGACTACGCCATCGGCGAGCATCATGTCCACCAGGTCAAAAATCTGGTCAAACCGCTCCGAATCGTTGCTGGGGAGGTCGTTGCTGGCGCCTTTCGAGCCCGAAACCAAGGCATTCACCTCGTCCGAGCTAATGCCGTTTTTCTTGCCGACGGCCAGAATAAAATTCATTTCCCGCGCGTCAATATGGCCGTCGGCTTTCGCCAGGGCCGCCAGGTTCAGCAAGTGGCTTTTGATTTTTTTTGCCTGCTCATTCTCGAAGAAACCGAACATAAACGTGGGAATTAAGTGATGAAAAAGGGATTTGGGGCCAATGAGCCGATTAGTTGAGTAAGGTACACGAAAAACCGGCTGGTTGTATGCTTGAATACGCAGCAGAGTAAAAAAAAGATAATCACCGCTTCACAGCTATTTACGGTGACTACGGCGTGGGTTTGTTATCATTTCGCCAACTTTGCGGGGTTTGGGCGCAATTCGCGCGCCCGCCTGTTTCTAGAGAACGTTCCGATGAAGAGAATTGCAGTATTTACCAGTGGGGGCGATTCGCCCGGGATGAATGCGGCCATCCGGGCCGTGGTGCGCACCGCCACCTACCATGGAATTGAGGTTTACGGCATCATGCGCGGCTACAGCGGCATGATTAAAGGCGAGTTTGTGCGGTTGGATTCCGCTTCCGTATCGAACACCGTGCAGAAGGGCGGCACCATTTTGAAATCGGCGCGCAGCCAGAAATTTATGACCAGGGAGGGCCGCCAACAGGCCTTCGACCAACTGGTGAACAACGGCATTGAAGGCCTGGTTGCCATCGGCGGCAACGGTACCTTCACGGGAGCCATGATTTTTGAGGAGGAGTTCGGCATTCCCACGGTGGGCGCGCCGGGCACGATTGACAACGACCTCTACGGCACCGACTACACCATTGGCTACGACACGGCCGTGAACACGGCCCTGGAGTGCATCGACAAAATCCGGGACACGGCCGACTCGCACGACCGGTGCTTTTTTGTGGAAGTAATGGGCCGCGACTCGGGCTACATTGCCATTCCGTGCGCCATTGGGGGCGGGGCCGAAATCGTGATGATTCCCGAAACCCAAATGAGCACCGACGTGGTGATTGACACGCTGCAAGCGGGCTGGCAGCGCTCCAAAACCTCGTTTATCGTCATTGTGGCCGAGGGCGACGAGCCGGGCAACGCCACCCAGGTGGCCACCCGCGTGAAGGAAGCCATTCCGCAGCTCGATACCCGCGTAACCATTGTGGGCCACATTCAGCGCGGCGGCTCGCCCACCGCCGCCGACCGCCTTCTGGCTTCTCAACTCGGCATTGCCGCCGTTGAGGGCCTGATGAATGGCATGCGCAACGTGATGGCCGGCATCATCGATAAAAAGTTGGTGTACACGCCTTTTACCGATACCATCAACAAGAAAAAGCTCATCAACCAGAGCTTTATGCGGATGGTGGAAATCCTCTCGGTTTAATTATGAGAGGCTAGAAGCAATTGAAACGTCATGCTGAGCGCAGTCGAAGCATCTCTACTGCGTAACTAATCCCAATTGATAAGGAATGGTGTTGCGGCTGAGATGCTTCGACAAGCTCAGCATGACGTGCCTTTGGCAGTGTCTACCCTAAATTGACCCATTCATACGCCGCGTCGCGCCGCAGCCACGTTAGCTGGCGCTTGGCGTAGTGGCGGGTGTTGCGCTGGAGCAGGCGCAAGGCCTCGTTCCAGTCGTATTCGCCGTCGAGGTAGCCGAAAATCTCCTGGTAGCCCACGGTTTGCAGGGCGTGGTGGTGGCGATAGGGGAGGACGGATTTTACCTCTTCGAGCAGGCCGGCGGCCAGCATGTGCTCCACGCGCAGGTTGATGCGCTGGTACAACTCTTCGCGCTCGCGGGTGAGGGCCACTTTCACGTTGCGAAACAGCGGGTTTTCGGGCGGTGGCCCGGCGGTGTGGAAGCTCGAAAACGGGCGGCTCGTGGCGCGGGTAATTTCCAGGGCCCGCACCACGCGCTGCGGGTTTTGCTGGTCGATGCGGGCGTGCGCCACCGGGTCGGTTTCGGCCAGCTCGGCTACCAGGTGGGGCAGGCCGTGGGCCGCCAGCTCGGTGTGGAGCTGGGCACGTACTTCGGGCGGCACGCTGGGCAATTCATCCAACCCATCGGTTACGGCCTGCACGTAGAGGCCGGAGCCACCGGTGAGGATGACCAGCGGGTACTGGGCAAACAACTCCGCGAGCAGGGCCTGGCAGTCGGTAGCGAAGCGCCCGGCGCTGTAGTCCTCGCTGATGCTGTGGCTGTCGATGAAATGGTGCGGGACGCCTTGCATTTCGGCAGGAGTGGGCTTGGCCGTACCAATGCTCAGCTCCCGAAAGAACTGGCGGGAATCGGCCGACACGATTTCGGTGCCGAACTGCTGGGCCAGCTGCACGCATAGCGCCGTTTTGCCCACGGCCGTGGGCCCGGCAATGGTGAGCAGCACCGGGCGCGGGTCGGCAGCCGTGGGAGTCAGCTGAGCAAGAATAGATGAGGGCAGTAAGGACACAGCAGGAGTGGGGCAGAAGAACAAAATTAAGCGCTCAGGCACAAGTGCCCGCCGCTAATCAACCGGTCATGCTGAGCGGAGCCGAAGCATCTCTACTGCGAACCTGTTTAAAGTCGCTGGCGCGCGTCTGCGACGCGTGCTGACTGCTTTCGAGCCTCCGGCTCGGGCGCTGAATACGTTCGGGGCGGAATGGCTAACCCGAGCCAACGGCTCAGACCCAGTCGGCACGCGTCGCAGACGCGCGCCAGCGACTTCCTAAATAGGTTCTGCGTAAGTAAATGGATTACTATTGCATGCGAGATGCTTCGGCTGCGCTCAGCATGACCGGTGTATATCTTTGATAAAGAATGTGATAATGGGTAGAATAGGTTGAGTTTTCTACTTCAAGCTCAGTATTCGAAACTCGACCCGGCGGTTGAGACGGCGGGTCACTTCCTGCTCGTTGCTGGCAACGGGCTCGGCACCGCCCAGCCCCAGGCTGGTGATGCGGGAGGCCGATACGCCGTGGTCGGCAAGGTAGGCGCGCACGGCCGCTGCGCGCTGCTGGCTGAGCACTACGTTTTTTTCGGGCGGGCCCACGTTGTCGGTGTGGCCGCGCAGCTCGATGGTGAGGCTGGGGTTGTCAATAAGTAATTCGACCAGCTTGGTGAGGGCGGGGTAGGAGGAAGGCAACAGCACAGCCCGGCTTTGCTCAAACTGCACGTTGGCCAGCTGTTGGGTAGTGCCTACTGCCAGGGGCCGCAGCAGCACATCGCGCACTAGCGGGCCGGCGTTGGCCTTCCAGGTGCTGTCGGTGGGGAAATAGCCCGGCATTTGGGCGTGGTACTGGTAGGTGCGGCCCGGCGTGGTGACGTAGGAAAACGAGGCGGGCCCAGTGAGCAGCAAGGCCGTGGATACGGTGGCCTGGTCGAGCCGGAGCTGCGCTTCGGGCAGGGGGCGGCCGGTGCTGGCGTCCAGCACGCGGCCCTGCCAGGCGGCCGTGGGCGGCGGCGGCGGAGCCTGCACCGGAGCGGGGTGGTAGCCCACCCGAAACAGGTTACAGCCCGCCAAATCGGTGTAGGTGCCGCTGCGTACGCGGGTGGCCCGGTGCCGGGCCAGGTCGACTTCGTAGAGCGCATGAGGGCCCGCCAGATACAACCGGCGGCGGCCGGCTTCGTCGTTTTGCAGCAGCAGGTCGCTGTAGCCGCCTTTGGTGGGCAGGCCGGTGAGTTGCATGCGTTCGGACCAGGGCTTCAGGTTTTTCAGGTTCACCTTCAGGAGCGAGCCATCGGTGCTGTACACCATGTACATGGTGTTGGCATCGTCGAGGCAAAAGTTGCCGTGGGTGCCGGCCCCCGGGAAGCCAATGATGGGAAAAAACGGTGCCTGGCGCATGGGGTCGGTTTTCCAGACTACGGTCACGGTGCCATCGTAGGGGCTCACTTTCACCAGCTGGTTGGCATCGGAAGTGAGGAAAAACAGGTCCCCGTTTTCGTCAGTAGCCGCCGAAATCCAGACGATGTCGGGGCCTTGGGCGGGCAGCTGCCAGGTAGTGTAGCGGCCCTGGCGCGTGGCGGGGTCGTAGCGGTACACCAGCTCGGGGGCGTTGGTGGGCGCTTTGGTCACGGAGTACAGGCAGTTGTCGAAGCCTTTGGCCAGGGCATAAGACTGAAAAGGCAGCACCCGGGCGTGTACCACCGGCCGAGCCGTGGCATCGGTAACGGAAAACTCGTGTATCGTGCGGCAATCGTCTTCCCACTGGCCGTCGTGCTGGCGCAAGGCCGCGATGCCGTACATTTTGTTGTCGCACCGCTGGTCGGCGTAGCGGCGGCTTACAAATGGGGTGGTCGAGAACGTAAATGACTCCACCAGTTGCTGGCCTTCGGCGAGGTAGCGGCCATCCTGGCTGGTTTCGGCGCGGTATTCTACCCGAAATTCGTAGCCGCCGCGCCACACCTGGCGGCCCGTTACGTGCAGGCGCCGGGGTGGGGCGCCCGGCGCCGATACCAGAAAAATGTAGTCGTAGCGCAGCTCGTCGTAGCTGCCCAGGTCGCGCTGCTCGAAGCCCAGCACCTGGGCCTGGGGCAAGCGGCGCAGCCGTTGCAGCACCGAATCGGGCTTGGTGGTAAGCTTTTGGTCTCTCTGGGCATCGGGCAGCGGCAGCACCGTGACGGCTACCTGTGCGGCACTTGCCGAACCACCGGGCGCGAAAATCACATTCGCAGCACTTCCCTGCTGGCGGGCTTGCCAAGCGCTGGGGTACGTAAGCTGGTAGCGGGCCAGGGCATCGGTGTACACGGCCGGCACTCCACCCGATTGCGCAAGCAATGCCACCGGGCTCAGCAGCAGCAAGGCCAGCGTCAGAAAAACATTCATAAGCCGCAATGGCAGGGCAAGGGAAGCACGCAAGGAAACACAAAGAACTGCGCTAGGGGTTTGGCAGCAAGGGAGGCCAGGCCAGTTGGCCCGATGCCACACCGCGAATTGCAGTTCAAGGGGAAGCAATTACGACGAAATAATGCCACAAACGATTTTTCCAACGAAAAATGCGTGCTGTCGAGGCGGATTTTCACAGGTTAGGCAAAGTGGCTTGATTATTCTTCGAACCAAAGCCTGTCGCAAAGCCGCTAAGCCAAGGGAATCAGCCCTTGATAAAGCGCCAGCAGCACCCGTTCCTCGTGCTGCCAGCTGAGCTGGGGAGCGGCGCGGCGGCAGTTTTCAGCCAGATGCTGGTAGCGGGCGGGCTCGTCGCGCAGCAGGCGGTTGAGGGCAGCGGCCAGGGTGGCCGGCTCGATGTTAGCCACCAGTTCGGCCACGTCAAACTGCTCGTTGAGGGCGCGGTATTCGGGAAAGTCGATGAGGACCTGCGGGATGCCGGCGTGCACGTAGTCGAAGAATTTATTGGCCAGCGAGTAGTAGTAGCTCAGGCCTATATTTTCCAGCAGCATGATGCCCACAGCGGCGTGGCGGGTGACTTCGCGCAGCGCCTCGGGCAGCACAAACCCGCGAAACTCGACCTGACCCGTTGCCAGCAAGCCCAGCCGGTCGGCTTGGGCGCGCAGGGCCGCCGAGAGGTCACCTTCGCCGCAAATGACCAGCCGGCCCGCTACCTGAGGCATGGCTTCGAGCAGGTTTTCCAGGCCGCGGCCCACGTTCAGGGCCCCTTGGTAGAGAGTGTAGCCGCTGGCCGGGGCGGCGGTGGCGGGCAGCAAGTCGGCCGGGCGCAGGCGGCTCACGTTGCGCACCACCGCAAAAGGGCGGCCGTAGCGCTGCGCAAATACTTCCGCCAGCGCGGGTCCCACGGTGTACGCTAGCCGGGCGCGCGGCACCACAAAACCCTCTACCCAGCGCCACACCCGCTGCACCGCCGGCCGGGCCACCACCTCGGGCACTTCCGTGAACAGCTCGTGCGCGTCGTACACAAACGGCTGGCCGCCCAGCCGGGCCCGCAGCCACACCGGCAGGGCGGTGTCGAGGTCGCAGGCGCACCAGGCTGCCGCTTTCTGGCCGAGTAGATAGAAGAACAGCCGCAGGTTATATTCCAGGTAAAACAGCTTGCCTTTTTGAAACCAGCCGCGTAGGCGGTGCTGTTGGTAGGGCTGGGCAGTGAGCGGCGGCGAGGCCGGCCGTTGCCAGCCCACCAGCTGCACCCGGTAGCCCGCAGCGGCCAGGCTGCCGCAAATGCGCTGCATCCGCTGGTCGAAACACAGGTCGGTGGTGACGGTGAAAAGCAGCAGCGGGGCGGAGGCAGGCGGCAAGGGACGGAAGCAGCGGCGCCAAGCCGGCCCGCATAATTATATTTTGGCCAAATTTACGCCGCCGCCGGCCCGCAAGGTGGCTATATTAGCAGGAAAATCACCCGAATAGTACGCATTCGTTTATGGCTTCATTTCCGGCAGCACCTTCCACACGTCCAGTGGCACCGCCAGTGGCGGCTCTGCTTGACCAATTGGGCCAGGTGTATATGTTGCTCGACGTGCAAGGCACCATTCTCGACGTCAACGAAACCTTCCTGGCTTTCACGGGCTATTCGCGCAAGCAGGTGGTGGGCCAGCGCAGCTACGAGCTGCTGACGCCGCCCGGCGAGCGCGCGGCGCGCAAAAAAGACTTTCTCGACCACATCGCCCACGAAACGCTGGAGCCCACTGCCGAGCGCACCATCATCACGCAGGGTGGCTACCCGCGCCAGCTCACCTGGCACTCGGGCTTCACCCGCGACGTGGCCGGCACCGTGACGGGGGCCTGGGCCAGCGGCCAAACGCCCGACGACCGCCGCCTGCCCGCGCCCGCCCTCACCGGCGATAGCAACCACCTGCAGGATTTTCTCGACAACGCCCAGGACTTGGTGCAGCACCTGAGCGCCGACAACGGCTTCCTGTTTGTGAACAAGGCCTGGAAGGAAAAGCTGGGCTATACCGATGCCGAGCTGGCCACCCGCACCCTGGCCGATGTGGTGCACCCCTACTACAAGGCCAAGCTGCTCTACCAGCTCCGCAACCTCTACGACGGCGAGCCCGTGAACAAGGTCGAAACCGTGTTTCTGACCAGCGTGGGCAAGCCCGTGCACCTCATCGGGAGCATGAGCGTGGTGCGCGAGGAAGGCCAGCCGGTGAGCAGCCGCGCCATTCTGCACGACATTACGGACCGCATCAAGGCCGAGCGCCTGCAGAAAGTTTACTATAGCATTGCCAACCTGGCCATCTCGGCTAAGGACTTGCCCAGCCTCTACGGCGCCATTCACCGCGAACTGAGCAAGATTATTGAAACCAGCAACCTGTTCATTGCCCTCTGCGACGACGCCCGCACGCAGCTGCAGTTTGTGTACCACGTCGACCAGCACCCGCAGACGCGGCCCCACGGTGCCCGGCCGTTTTCGGCGGGCGTGTCGGAGTACATCATTGCCGGCGGGCAGCCCCGCTACCTCACCCACACCGATTTTCAGCAGCTGGTGCGCAGCGGCAGCATCACCGTGTACGGGCAGGTGCCGGAGGTGATGCTGGCCTCGCCGCTCAGCATCGGCGACCGCATTATCGGCGTGCTGGCCGTGCAGGACTACAACCGCGCCGACGCCTACACGCCCGGCGACCTCGACGTGCTGCACTTCATCTCGAACCAGGTGGCCTTGGCCATCGAGCGCAAGCGCAACGAAGAGCAGATTGGCAAGCAGACGGCCCGCCTGAACGCCATCTTCGAGAGTGGCTCGCACGTGATGTGGACCGTGGACACCCGCGCCCACCTCATGAACTTCAACCGCAACTACGCGGCCCTGTTTCTGCGGCGCAACGGCACCTACCCCATGCGCGGCCTCAACCTGTGGGAAGCCGACCTGGCCCACATGCCCGAGCCCGAGCGCAACGTGTTTGTGGAGCACTACGAAGCCGCCGCCAAGGGCCAGGCCCAGCGCTTTGAAATGCGGCTGCGCGACGCGCGGGGCTACGATGTGTGGACCGACATCTACCTGAACCCGATTTACCTCGGCGACGGCTCGTTTGAGGAAATTTCGGCCATTGCCCACGACATCACCGAGCAGAAGCGCGCCCAGCTGGCCCTGGAGGCGCAGGAAGAGAAATTCCGCTCCATCTTCGAGTCGTTCCAGGATATCTATTACCGCACCAACCAGGACGGGCTGCTCGTCATCGTGAGCCCCTCGGTGCGGGAGGTGCTGGGCTACGAGCCCGAAGAGGTAATTGGGCAGCCCGTCGTGAATTATTACGTCGATTCCGACGACCGGCCGCGGGCCAGCACCGAAATCCAGCGCAACGGCGGCCTGCGCAACTTCGAAACCCAGATGTGGCACAAGGACGGCTACCCCGTGAGTGTGCTGGTAAATGCCCGGGTGGTGAAGGACGGCGACGGCGGCGTGGAAGGCATTGCCCGCGACGTGACCGAAATCCGCCAGATGCAGGACGACCTGCGCAAGGCCAAGGACGAAGCCGAAGCCGCCCTGGAAGCCAAAACCCAGTTCCTGGCCAACATGAGCCACGAGCTGCGCACGCCCATGAACGGCATCATCGGCATGATTGACCTGCTCGACCAGACGGTGGAAACCGACGAGCAGCTCGACTACGTGGACACGCTGCGCAAGAGCTCCGACGCCCTGCTCACCATCCTGAACGACATTCTGGATTTGTCGAAAATCCAGGCCGGCAAGCTCCAGATTCACGAAACCCCCATCGAGCTGCAAGCCGTGATGGAGCGCATCCGGGCCCTGTTCATCTACCGGGCCGAGCAGAAGAGCATCCGCTTCACCTACCACATCACGGCGCACACGCCGCGCTACGTGGTGACGGACGAGGTGCGTCTCCTGCAAATCCTGTCCAACCTGGTGGCCAACGCCATCAAGTTCACCAACGAAGGCACTGTAGCCATTGTGGTGAGCAGCGTGAGCACCGACGGCGAGCTGCACACCCTGCGCTTTGCCGTGCAGGACTCCGGCATCGGCATCTCGACGGATAACGCCAGCCTGCTCTTCACCAATTTTACCCAACTCGACACCACGCCCAGCAAGGCCTACGGCGGCACCGGTCTGGGCCTGAGCATCAGCCGGCAGCTGTCGGAGCTGCTAGGCGGCGAAATCGGGGTGCTCTCGGACGAGGGCGAGGGCTCGGTGTTCTGGTTCACCATCAGCGCCCGCGCGGCCCAGGCCGAGGACCTCGCCCCGGCCATCCCGGTGCGCAACGAGGCTGTGTTCCAGCCCTTCGAGGCGCCGCCCCGCGTGCTGCTCGTCGACGACAATACCATCAACCAGAAGGTGGGCCTGCGCCTGCTCACGCGCTTGGGCTGCACCGTGGACGTGGCCGGCGGCGGCCCCGAGGCCATCAAACTGGCCACAGCGCCCAATGCCTCTTACAACATCATTTTCATGGACATCCAGATGCCGGACATGGACGGGGTGGCCGCTACCGCCGAAATCCGCCGCCGACTGGGGCCCTACTGCCCGCCGGTAGTGGCCATGACGGCGTATTCCATGCAGGAAGATGCCGGCCGCTTCATGCGTCAGGGCCTGGACGACTACGTAGGCAAGCCCGTGAAAAGCCGCCACCTCTACGAGGTGCTGCACCGCTGGCTGCGCCCGCGCACCTCGCGCCCGGCCTTCGACAGCACCTTTGCGGAGGACGAGGACGATGTGCTGAAACCGGCCGCAACGGCCCCCGCGCCCGCGCCGCCCGCGGCCCTGCCCGTGCCCGATGCTTCTGTGGCCAACGAACCCAATCTCGACGAGGCCATTTTGCGCCAGCTCGTGGACCTGGGCGGGCCCGAATTCACTTCCGACCTGTACCAAGAATTTGAGCAGGAAGCCGGAGACTTGTTGCGCGATGCCGCCCCGCTGGCGGCCGAAGGGGCTTTTCGCGAGTTGCTGCCCATGCTGCACCAGCTCAAAGGCACGGCCGCGACGCTGGGCGGTGTGGTGCTGGCTGCCCAGGCGCGCCACCTCGAACGCCAGTTCAAAGAAGGACGAATGGAAGAAGGTGCGGCGGGTTTTCAACTTTTAGAACATTACTTTGCACAGTTCGTGGCCGAATACCCCGGTGCTGTTGAACGAGCTACCAATGCCCCGGCCCTCTAACCCAGGGCCGTCCATCCTATCCGTCTACCCGATGAACCCAACCCAAACCCCCCCGCCAATGTCCGCCGATTCCCAGTCGAAAACCATTCTGATTGCCGAAGACAGCTCGGTAATTCTCAACCTCACCCGCAAAATTCTGGAGCTGCAGAAATATAAAATTGTCCTGGCCAAGAATGGCGGCGAGGTGCTGAAGCAATTGGAAAGCAACCCCATTGACTGCGTGCTGATGGACATCAACATTCCGGTGAAGGACGGCATGCAGTGCACCCGCGAAATCCGGGCCCACGCCGACCCCAAAATCAACAAGCTCCCCATCATTGCCATTACCGGCAACGCCAATAACTATTCGATGGACCAGTTCCGCGAAGCCGGCGTGACCGACTACCTGCCCAAGCCCCTCGATTTCGACGCCTTGGTGCGCGTGGTGAAACAGTATGTTGGCTAGAAAAAATGAGGAATGAAGAATGAGGAATGAAGAATTGCCCACGCGGCTTCTAATTCTTCATTCCTCATTCTTCATTCTTCATTAAAAAATGGTTGTAACGTTCTTAGGTACCGGCACTTCCTCCGGGGTGCCCATGATTGGCTGCACCTGCGAGGTGTGCCGCTCGCTCGACCACCGCGACAAACGGCTGCGCGTGTCGGTGCACGTGGTGGTGGACGGCCGCAGCCTGGTGATTGATTCCGGCCCCGATTTCCGCCAGCAGATGCTGCGCGCCGGTATTGTGCAGCTCGATGCGCTGCTTTTCACCCACGAGCACAAGGACCACACCGCCGGGCTGGACGACATTCGGGCGTTCAACTTCCGGCAGCAGGCCGACATGCCGGTGTTTGCCGAGCCGCGCGTGTTGCAGCAGTTGCAGCACGAGTTTGCCTACATCTTCGCCGAGCACAAGTACCCCGGCGTGCCCCGCGTGCGCCTGCACCCCATTGAGCGCGACGATGAGCCGTTCGACGTGCTGGGTGTGCCCGTGCTGCCGCTCCGGGCCCTGCACCACCGGCTGCCGGTGCTGGGCTTTCGCCTCGGTGGCTTCTGCTACCTCACCGATGCCAACCACCTCGGTCCCGAAACCCGCGCCCAGCTCCGCGACGCTGACGTAATAGTGCTCAACGCCCTGCGCCGCGAGGAACATATCTCGCACTTCACGCTGGCTCAGGCCGTGGAGGTGCTGGAAGAGGCGGCGCCCAAGCGGGCCTACCTCACGCACATCAGCCACCAGCTGGGCCGCCACCACGACGTGGAGGCGGAACTGCCATCCTGGATTCGCCTAGCGTATGACGGGTTGAAGGTGGAAGTGTAGCGTATATGGCATAAAGCTGTTTAGGAAGTCGGCTCTGCCCGGTCCGACGCCCTAGGCGTCCGACCGGTTGTTGTTCGACGGTCGTTTGGGAATTGTTCTGGCGACGACCAATTCTGCGTTAAACATGATTTGTCCTTTTTCGACCGGTAGTCGGTAAGTCTAGGCCCTATCTGATGGAGCTTTTGCTGCTCAAGCCGCTCAAAAGCTTTTAAGGTTACTGGGCTTTAACATCCATGCACACCAACTATTACTTCCTGCGCCAGCTAGCTCCCGCGCTCAACGAGCAGCTGCGGGGCTACCGCGTGGCCGTGTGCTTCACGCAGGAAAAGGACGAGCTGGTCATCGGCCTCACCAATGGCACGAAAGAGTTTTGGCTAAAGGCGCAGTTGGGGGCCACTTTCCCCGCGCTGGCCCTGCCCGAGACATTCCAACGCGCCCGCGCCAATTCAGTTGACCTTTTTCCTGACCTGCTGGGCCAGCAAGTTGAAAGCATAGTCGCTTGGCCGCAGGACCGGGTGCTGCAGGTGAACTTTCACAGCGGGGCCCGGCTGGTGTTCAAGCTCTACGGCCCGCGCCCGAACGCCATCTTCCGCCGCGCGCCCGATGCACCCGCGCAGCTTTTCCAGCAAAAGCTGCTAGCCGATGCCGACCTGCGCCCCCAGTCAGCGCCGTCCGCACAGCCGGCACCAGCCGCCTTAGAAGCAGAAAGTAAGCCGCCAGAATCTGCAGAATCCGTCAAATCCGTTAAATCTGCGGTCCCGCCGCCACTCGCCGACCTGCCGTTGCGCTACCTGCGCGCTCACGGCTACGACACTGCCCAGTCCGAAAGCAAAACCCGGCAGGTAAACCAGGTGCTGGCGCAGCTGGAAAAGCCGGCGCACTACTACATCATCCAGCTCGATGGCCGCACCCGCCTGAGCCTGCTGCCCCTTGGCGACATCCTGGAAACCTTCCCCGGCGATGCCCCCATTGCGGCCCTGCGTCGCTTCGTGCCCATGGCCCTGGGGCGCCGTGCGCTGGAAATGGAAACCAAGCAGCTGCGCCAGTTGTTGGAGCGCCGCGCCGACGAAGCCAGTACTGCTGCCGCCCATGCCCGGCAACGCCTCCACGCCCTGGCCCACGAAGCTGGTTACCGCCACACCGCCGACCTCATCATGGCGCACCTGCACGAGATTCCGGCCGGGGCCACGGAGATAGAAGTGCTTGACTTTTACACCAATCAGCCCAAGCTCATCAAGCTGAAGCGCACCGAAAAGCCGCAGCTCACCGCCGAAAACCTCTACCGCAAAGGCAAAAATCAACAGATTGAAGAACGGCAGCTCTCCGAGCGCATCGCCCGCCGCGAAGCCGAAGCCCTGACAGCCCTGGAGCGCTTGGAAGAGCTGGACACCCTACCGGCGCTGGCCGAGCTGCGCAGCCTGCGCACCTGGCGCAAGCAGCACGACCTCGACCCCGTGGCCACAGCCGCTAAAGCCGCCACGGAGCTGCCGTTCAAGGTGTTTGAAGACCGGGGCTTCACCATTTTGGTGGGCCGCAATGCTGCCAATAATGACCTGCTCACCCAGAAATATGCTCACAAAGATGACCTGTGGCTACACGCCAAGGACGTGACGGGCTCGCACGTTGTGATTCGCCAGCGGGCGGGGCAGCCCGTGCCCGAGCCCGTGATAGAGCACGCTGCGCAGCTGGCCGGTTGGTATTCGCGCCGGCAGCACGACACGCTGTGCCCCGTGACGGTGACGCCCAAAAAATACGTGCGCAAACCCAAAGGCGCCCTGCCCGGCCAGGTAGTAGTTGAGCGCGAACGGGTGGTGCTGGTGCAGCCCGGCAACCCGTTCGAGCGAGAGTAAGGGCGGGGCAAGTGCTGTGCCGTTTCGCGCAGAAAAGCCAGGTCATGCAGAGCGTAGCGAAGCATCTCGCGTGCCACCACTAATCAATACCATTGAATTACTAGCACAAGCGAGATGCTTCGCTACGCTCTGCATGACCGGACTTCTGTACTTTCTGTCTTGTCCAAGTAAGGAACGAAAAAGCCCGCTGTAATTGCTTACAGCGGGCTTTTTCGTTTGCGTGCGCGCGGGGAGATTCGAACTCCCACACCCGAAGGCACCACCCCCTCAAGATGGCGTGTCTACCAGTTTCACCACGTGCGCAAAAGGCAACCAAACCGGGCAATTCGGCCGAGGCCGGCGTCGCTGAGGCGGCGAAGCGGGTGCAAAGATAGCCGGTGAATTTGGGCTATACAACCCTGGCGCCTGCTTTTTCACCAAGACTCCATCATTCAATCATTTACCTTGCCTTTCCGTAAAGCACGAACGAACCATTCGGTCACTTTTACCTACTATTTGCCATGAATTCACCCGAAAATTCTGTCCCTGGCTCCTTCTTTGGCCGCATGGCAGAGAAAATTACCAAGTTCTCAGGCTCTACGATGGCTTTTGTGCTTGCCGCGGGAATAGTGCTGGTATGGGGCATTACGGGGCCATTGTTTCACTACTCCGAAACCTGGCAACTGGTCATCAACACGGGCACTACCATCATCACCTTTTTGATGGTTTTTCTTATTCAGCGGGCTCAGAACAAGGACTCACTGGTGCTTCACCTCAAGCTAAACGAGCTGATTGCTGCTACGCGAGGCGCCAGCAACCGCCTCATCAATGCCCAGGATTTTTCGGAAGAAGAAATCAGGACCTTGCACGACTTCTATTGCGCGCTGGCCGAAATGGCTAAACAGGATAACGACTTGGGCAAGACGCATTCGGTAGAGGAAGCCGAGGACAACCACAACGAAAAGCTGGCCGCCCACTCGGAATAGGTGAGGTGTGAAATGGCGAGGTGGTGAGTTTGCTGTTCGGGTTGCGCATTTGGCGCAGTCTAAACAACGAACTCACCACCTCACCATTTCGCACCTCACCGCCTTACTTAGCCTGGATGAGGGGCGAGTCGACAACGTGCTCTGACACAAACCACACCTGCATTTCGTTGGTGCGGATGAGCTGGCTTACGATGAGGTCGTTGGTGCCGTCGTCGCCGTTTTCATCGGCTTTGTCGGCGTAGTCGTGGCAGTTTTTCAGCAGGCGCTGGTGGCCATCGAGCAGGCGCGAAACCTGTACGGGCGCTTCTTCGCGGTCGCGCGGCACGCGGGGAATGCTGCTGAGCTCGGCTACGTCGTGGGCCATGGCTACGGCCACGCCGCCCAGAATCTGAATGCGCTCGGCAATGGCATCCACCAAGGTCGACTGCTCTTCGTAGTGCTTGTCGTAGAGCAGATGCAGCTGGTAGAACGTGGGGCCCACCACTTGCCAATGGTGTTTCTTGTACATGTCGCGCAGCGTAATGGTGTCGGCCAGGAGCTGGTTGAGGCCGTCTACGCTTTGCTGGCGGGTTTTTTCGTCCAGCCCAATGGGCAGGCGCTGGCTCACGGTGCCGTAGCGCTGGGTAGGGGCGGGCGCGTGGTTTTGCTGGTTGAGCACGGGCTGGATATCGACGGCGGCGTTGGTACCGGCGCCCTTCCCGGTGTTGGCGCTAGCGGTGCTTTTGCCGTTGCTGCGGGCTGCTGCTTTGGGGGCGGCGGCAGGTTTTTTGGTGGCCGCAGCTTTGGGAGCAGCGGCTTTGGCGGATGATGCCATAAGGGAGAAATACTTGAAGTGAAGAAAAAAACCGAAGTCGTCCGGCGACGAAAAATCTAAATCTGCGTACGTAAAGCACTTCGCTGAGTTAAGCCCAACACCGTAAAAAACCGTCCATGACCGAGCCCACTACCACCACTGAGCTGCCGCGCGACCTCCACCCCGAGCACCACCTCAGCAGCTCCGCCATGTTGCAGGATGTCGTCATTGGCCTTTCCGATGGCCTCACCGTGCCGTTTGCGTTGGCGGCCGGGCTGAGCGGGGCGGTGTCGTCGTCGGGCCTGGTTATCACGGCCGGGCTGGCCGAAATAGTGGCGGGCAGCATTGCCATGGGCTTGGGCGGCTACTTGGCCGGGCGCACCGAAGTGGAGCACTACCAGTCGGAGCAGGCCCGCGAACGCCGCGAGGTGCGCGAGGTGCCCGAAGTAGAGCGCGCCGAAGTTGATGAGCTGCTGGCCGATATGGGGCTTTCGGCCGACACGCGCCGCCAAGCCGTGGCCGAGCTCACCGCCGACCCGGAGCAGTGGGTGAAATTCATGATGAAATATGAGTTGGGCCTGGAAGAGCCCGACCCCAAACAGGCTCCTAAAAGTGCCTTCACCATCAGCGCGGCGTATGCGGTGGGCGGACTGATTCCGCTCAGCGCCTATTTCCTTACCGATACGCCGGCCCAGGGGCTGGCGTGGTCGGCCGCCATTACCTTGGTTTGCCTGTTGGTGTTCGGCTACTTCAAAAGCCGCCTGACGGGCCAGCCGCCCGTAGCCGGCGCGCTGAAAATGGCCGTGGTAGGGGCCCTGGCTGCGGCCGCCGCCTTTGGCATTGCGCGGCTGGTAGGCGGCGCCTAAAGCTCGGCCAAACCCTCACTGGATAAGTATTCTCACCTGCACCCATGAAGACATTAGAGTTGCCCAAAACCCCCGCTGTAGAAGTCGAAGACAAGTCCTTCCGGCTGGCCGATGTAGACCCCGATGCCACGGAGCCGATGAGCCACAAATACGACAGCAAGGACAAGGCCCAGCCGCGCCTGGAGGCTCTCCGTAAGCGCCTATGCCAGTTGCAGGAGCTACTCTATGCCGAGCACAAGCGCAGCCTACTGCTCGTTTTTCAGGCCATGGACACGGGCGGCAAGGACGGCGCCATCGAGAACCTGCTCACGGGGGTAAACCCGGCCGGTGTGCAGGTTTCCACCTTCAAAGCGCCCTCGCTGGAGGAGCTAAACCATGACTTTCTCTGGCGCATTCACGCCCAGACGCCCAAAAAAGGCCACATCGGCGTGTTCAACCGCTCGCACTACGAAGATGTGCTCATAACCCGCGTGCACGGCCTTGTGAGCAAGGACGTGTGCAAGGAGCGCTACGAACACATCAATAACTTCGAGGCGCTGCTAACCAGCAGCGGCACCTGCATCCTGAAGTTTTTTCTGCACATCTCGAAGGAAGAACAGGCCGAGCGCCTGCAAGCCCGCCTCGACGACCCCGCCAAAACCTGGAAGTTTGACCCCAACGACCTGAAGGAGCGCGCCTACTGGGACGACTACCAGGCCGCCTACGAAGACGCCGTACGACACTGCTCACGGTCCGATGCGCCGTGGTTTGTGGTGCCCGCCAACCACAAATGGGCCCGCGATTTGGCCATTACCGAAATTGTGGTGGCCGTGCTCGAAGCCATGAACCCGCAGCCACCCAAGCCGGATTTCGACGTGAAAGCGCAAGTGATTGGGTAGCTGTTGTAAAGCTGTGAATTAACAGCTATGGTGTTAATGAATACTAGTATTTGCTTTGTCAATAGTTGATTTAATCCACAGGTAATCAGGAAGGAATTTCAATTTTTCCACTAATTGATTTGGTATTCCACTCATGCCTATTAGTGCACCTGAAATCTGCCCTGCAATAGAGGCATTTGTGTCAGTGTCACCGTGAGTATCAATAATCGACCGGAGCAATTTTGTCAATCCTAACTCAAGAATTTTTGTTGCGGAGAAAATGGCGAATGGAACCGAGTTAACTACATACCCATTGTTCCCGAGCTTAGCTATGTCTGAAATAGTTGTGTTTTTAGGGTAGTTATTTATTTCAATCATTCTGTCTTTCACATTCGTGTCAGGGAGTTCTGGAATAATGAGGTCGAGGAGGTTAGTCCTTCCGTCCCAATCACGATTTATAATTGCTTTTATTGATAAATAAACTGCTAGCGCCCCTACATAAGCATCATCATTTCTGTGCGTGATTCTGCAAGCATCTAGGATGTTTTCTCTTGTTGTGCCAGAATAAAAGGCAAATGGTGCTATTCGCATTGCCGCGCCGTTTCCTGCTGCGTATGCTCCTTGGCGCCCTGCTAGTGTCCAATGGATTCCTGCCTTAAGGTCCAAAATCGCTTTTAAAGTACTGGTGCCAATACCAGTTATCTTTTTTTGCTTATAATACTCTAGAAACTTTTTGGCCAGTATTTCTGGATTAAAATCAGCTTCTGTTAATGCTTCGCACGTTGCTAAAGTTAATTGAGTATCATCAGTTATGAACCAAGTTGCAGGCGTTAATACTTTGCCTCCTAAATAATACGTTTTAGTGTCATTAACTACAACTTGATTTTCGACACTGCTTCCCCATGCGTCACCAATTGCTCCTCCAAGTATACAGGCTTCAAATGTGTCGTTTATCATAGCGAAAAATTCTACTCGACACTAACCTGATATCTGGATTTTCATCGACCAAGTAACAATTCATTTGTGAGTGTTGTAGCAGACAAGCATTCCACTGTAGCAGCTTGTCTAATCCTGCCGAAACTACGCCAATACGGCGCTGGTTTCCTCCTCCTTCCGCTCGCCAATCTGCTGGCGCCACATGGCGTAGTAGAGGCCTTTTTGGGTTAGCAATTCCTCGTGGCGGCCTTGTTCGGCAATGTGGCCGCGCTCGAGCACAAAAATGCGGTCGGCGTGCAGAATCGTACTCAGGCGGTGGGCAATGAGAATGGTCATGTGCTGGCGCGAACCGGACAGCTCCCGTACCGTCTTGCCGATTTCTTCCTCCGTCAGCGAATCCAGGGCCGAAGTGGCTTCGTCGAACACCATGAGGGTGGGCTTGCGGAGCAGGGCGCGGGCAATGCTGAGGCGCTGCTTTTCACCGCCCGACACCTTCACGCCGCCCTCGCCAATCACCGTATCGAGGCCCAGCGGCGCGCGGGCCAGCAGGGTGTCGGCTGCCGCTTGGCGCAGGGCGGTGAGGCATTCCTCATCGGTGGCCTGGGGCGCTACGAAGCGCAGGTTCTCGCGAATGGTGCCGGCAAATAGCTGGGTGTCCTGCGTCACAAAGCCAATTTGCTCGCGCAATTCGTCGAGGTCGATTTCGGAGCCGGGAATGCCGTTGTAGAGAATTTGGCCGGAGAGGGGAGGGTAGAGGCCCACCAGCAGCTTCACCAGCGTGGTTTTGCCCGAGCCGGAAGGGCCGACGAAGGCAATGGTCTGGCCCAGCTGGGTGGTGAAGGAAATATTGGTCAGGGCCTGGTTGTTGGCCGTGAGGTGCTTGAAGCTGACGTGGTCGAAGGCCAGGTTGTCGATGTGTGCGACAGACTTGGGGTGGGCCGGCTTCACGTCCTTGGGCGTGTCGAGGATGGTCTGGAAGTTGCCCAGCGAAATCTCGGTTTCGCGGTAGATACCGATAATGGCGCCCAGCTCCTGCAAGGGCCCGAAGATGGAAAACGAGTAGATGAAGAACGAGAAAAACTCGCCCAGGCTGATGTGGTTCTGCACCCGCAGGTAGAGCAGGAGTAGGATGATGGTGTTGCGCAACAGGTTCACGAAGGTGCCCTGCACGAAGCTCAGCGAGCGCAGGTAGCGCACCTTGCGCAGCTCCAGCTTCAGGATTTTGCCGGTAATGCCGTTCAGGCGCTCGGTTTCCTGCTGGGCCAGGCCCAGGCTTTTGATGAGCTCAATGTTGCGCAGGCTTTCGGTGGTAGAGCCGGCCAGGGCCGTGGTTTCGGCCACAATGGTCTTCTGAATGACCTTGATGCGCTTGCTTAGGGCAAAGCTCAGGATGCCCAGCAGCGGAATGGTGAGGAAATAGCCCACCGCAATGGGCCAGTACACCGTAATGGCGTACCACATCACGAAAATAATGCCCACCAACGCTGTAAACAGCACATTGACGAAGGCCTGAATCAGCTTCTCTACGTCGATGCGCACCTTCTGGAGCTTGCCCAGCGTCTCGCCCGAGCGCTGGTCCTCAAACACCTGGTAAGGCAGCTCCAGCGAGTGGCGCAGGCCGTCGGAATACATTTTGGCGCCTAGCCGCTGGGTGATGACGTTGACGTAATAATCCTGAAAGTTTTTGGCGATGCGCGACACCATGGCCACGCCCAGCATCATGCCGATGTAGGGGATGGCCTCCCGGAAAAACGGCCCGAACGGCACCAGCCGCAGCCCCAGCACAGTGCTGTTGCGGGGCACAAAATGGTCAACCAGCCGACGGAACAGGTAGGGGTCGAGCAGCGAGAATATCTGGTTGACGGCAGCCAGCACCAGGGCCAGCACCAGCAGCGGCCAGTAGTTGCGCAGGTAGCTGTAGAGAATTTTCATAAAAAAGCAGTGGAAAGTCGGTGGCACCCACCGAATGTGAAGCTAACCCAATCGGCCGGCAATGGTTCGGCTTGGCCACGAAGAGCATCAGAAAAACCAGCCACTCCGTTACGCAATTACGGTGATTGGCTAAAAGAACAGAGCCGCCAGCAAGCGCACCAAGGCCAGCTATTTCATGGCTGCAGTCCGGGCCAGCCCGGAGAAAGAAATACCGGCGGCCCCGGATTGTGCTGCCCGCCAAGCGGAGCCTTATTTGCGCCGGCAACCCAGCCGCTTCTCCCACAGAGCAGCGGGGCCGCCATTGGCGCCGGTCTTCGTGGTGGAGAACCGGCCCCCGTGGCAGCTGGCCTCCGTTGGCTTCTCAACCAAGCCAACGGGGGCCGGCGTAGCCAGCAGGCCCTGTGGGGTTTGGCTGGCCCGCTGTTGTTTATGCTCTGTTGCTCATTGTGCAGCAAGCCCGAGCCAACTGCTTGACCGGGCTTGTGTTGGGATGAATGTTTTGGCTACCGGATAGCGGTTGCCGCCCTTGCTGGCTATGCCGCCCTTGCGGCCGGCCTCGGCGTGCTGCTCACGCAAGCCCCCTTCCTGCTGGCACGAGTGCGCGCAGGCCAACAGGCGCAGGGCCAGCGGAGCAACAAAATAGGATTGTGGAAAGTAAAAATTACGTATTTCCTCCCTGCAGAACCCGTACTTATTCGCTAGCTTCAGCATATAGAAAAAGCTAAATTTGTGGAGGCAGGTAAAAAGGCTCTCCCCCGCTTGTTCTGCCACTAACGCAAGCTGTTGCTCCCGTGCCCCTCGCAGCTCCTCTCTAAATTCCCACGCCTTTCTTTCCAACCATGACTACGGTTTACCACGAATTATTGCCCGAAAGCTACCTGCTGATTTTAGCTCCCAGCCCCAGCAATGCGCCAGAAGCCGCCCTGGCGCACTCGCTGCATTGCGCCAAGCGCAGCGGCAAACCCGCGGTATGGGTCGATTGCAGCCTGCTAAACTCACTATCGGAGGAGGCCGCCGGACTGTTGTGGGCCTCCCACCACGAGCTACAGCAAAAGCACGCCCAACTGGTGCTGGTGCACGTGCCCGACTGCGTGAAGCGGGAACTGCTGGCCCACGAACTCGGGCCCGCGCCAGTGATGGTGCCCTCCCTGCTCGATGCCGCCCGACAAGCCGGATGGCGCGGTGCCACAACCTGAAGCAGCTTTCTGCTGCAAACAGCCGTTGCCGCGCATCACGATTACCCCCCTGCACCTGCCTTTTCCCACCTTTATCTGCATTGCCCAATGACTACTTTATCGTTCGTGCCGATACCCGAAAACCTCACGGCCAATCAGCGCGCCCACTGGATGCGGCGCCAGCAAACGGCCCGGAACACGCTCGCCATTCAGGCCCAGGCCGGCAACGCCGCTAATGCGGAAACCACGGCCTGTTTCCAGCGCTACGTGCGGGGCGAAGCCAGCCTGTCGCACGCCATGGACGAAGCCCGGCGGCAAACCGCGCAGGAGCACAACAGTTTCCGGCGCTTGTTCCAGCGGCGGGCATCGGCCGCCGGAACAAGCGCCGATGCGTTAGGCTAACCGCAAACGCCCCTTCGCAAGCCCGGAAAGAGTAGGAACCGTTGGGCTTCGGCGTGCCCGCCTGGGCGCTCACGCAATGCGTGCCCGGCAACTGCCGGGGTTGGGTATGCTCAGGAAGGGCTCTCGAATTATCAGCTGACGGGCGAGGTTGACAGAGGCAGCGTAATAACAAATGCCGTAAAGGAATCCAGTTTTGTGTCAACATAGATATTCCCTTTGTGTATCCGAACAATATCCTGGCTGATAAATAAGCCCAAGCCGGTGCCCCTGGAGGTAGGTTTTGTGGTGAAGAACGGAGAGAAAAGCTGTTTTTTCTCAACCTCCGAAATTCCTTTCCCATTGTCCTGAATTCGTATCTCCATAAAATCGTCGGAAAAGGACGTTTCAACCGTCACCTTGGGCTTAAAGCTTGCGTCGGCCAAAGATTTTTCGTGCACCGAATACATGGCATTATTCAGCAGGCTGAAAAGTACCAAGCTCATTTCTGCAGGTAAAATGCTTACGGTTACGTCTTGGTGCTCGGTGCATTTGATTAGTTCCAGCGGAATGTAGCTATAGGTTTTGTCTATTTCGGTCTTATAGGAGATGAGCTGGTTCTCAAGAAAGGTATTTAGATTGGTGGCGATAAAAACGTCGGATTTAACTTGTAGAAGCTTATTCATGCTCCTTACTATCCGGGTCAGGCTGACGCCATGCTCTTTGATTTTTTCAGTATTGGTTTCAACCATGGCAAGCAGGGGCATCAGCTCTTCCTGAACGTATTCATCGGAGGCATATTTGTCAATCGCCAGCAGTTCTTTGCTTTCCCCCAGGAGCTCAATCGATATATTCGCGAAATTGCTAACGTAGTTTAGCGGATTAAGGAGCCGGTCAACCAAGCCTTTCGTCAGCTGGCCGATGGAAGCCAGCTTCTCCTGACGAATCAGCTGTTCCTGGGTTTCTTTCAAATCGAAAAGCGTTTTCTTCAGGCCTTCCAATAAGTCGTCCGATTTTTTCTTTTCGGTTATCAGTTCGCCGGTTCGGGCTTCTAATTCCTGGCGGGCCGTCGATAAATCATTGACCATCTTATTAAAGGCCACCCCAAGCTCGCCAATTTCATCGCGCGACCTGCTCAGCACGCGCTGGGTAAGGTCGCCGCGGCCCACGCGGGTAGCGGCATCCCGAAGCTGCAGCACGGGCACGGAAATATTCCGGGCCAGGCCAAAGCCAATGATTATCCCCACGCTAAATACCAGAAAGCTAAAGAAAAGGGAGGTGATGCGAATTTGTCGTTTGCTCTGGATAATCTCTCTAGTGGAGAAAGCAAGCATGATTTCGCCTTTCATGACCGGGGTGCTGAAGCTCGCTCGCTTCACAACGGTTGAATCGTCTGATTCAGCGTTGACATCTATCTTTCTTTGCTCAGGGTAGGTTTTAAAAACCGTTCGGTTTACGTGGTAACGGCTGCCGCTTTTATCCCGAACCGTGTCGGTCTGCAACAAGCTCACATACTTTAGCAATGGGTCTTTTTTAACAAAATCCATGGCGGTTTGAACGCCCTGGAAATTCTGTTCAGTCATCGCAATTTTTACCCCCAGCGCCACGGTGCTTGCCCGGTTCTGAACTTCCTTGTTGAAGTTGTTCAGAAGGTTCTGTGTCTGGATGGCGGGCAGATAAAATAGAACGAAGAAAGAGAATAACAGTACAATGCTTGTTACCGCCATCCATATTTTAGTCTTGACCGTTAAGCGTACGGGTATGGCATGCTGGGATAGTAATAACTTGTACAGCCTGATTAGCATGCGAGAGGATGGATTAGTGGTATACCTTAGGTAAAAGGTAGTTAGCAGTTATAGGAATTTCTTCCCGTCGATGACAATGGTTTTACTGTTGGCCGAAGGCTGATTGACTACCCCAATGGCCCCATTTGTCTGCGAAACAAACTCTTCCAGTTCGGCTTCGGAGTTGAAGAAGTTGGGCGCATCTGCTTTGCCCTGAAAAACCAGCGCAAGCCAGTATTTATTTAAATCATTTGCGCTCATGTTGTAAATCTTTTTGCTGGTATTTACCCCAATGGGCGTGTTGCTTTTGAGGAGGGCAATGGTCACTTTGCTGCCATCCGGCCAGCGCAATTTCTCCCCCCGCATCGTTGATTTCAGCTGGACCATCTTCATCTCAGAGGGCACACCTTTGCTGTTACCAATTACCACCAGGTTCATGTCTTGCGAACGTGCTGGCAAATAGCAGGCTATACTAATGGTGAAAACGAAGAAAATAAACCGACAAACCCAAGCCATACACGTGTTATTTTAAAAGCCTACTGCTACCTGAAAAATTATTTTATCTGCGACATCAGATTTTTGACTTTTTGAGCGCTGGTATTCAAGCTTAAACACCGCCAGGTAGTTCAATTCGTATCGTAGACCGCCCACGAATGACTGAATATTGTTATTTGCGAAATACACCTCGTTGTTACGGTAGCGGATGTCGTCAACCCGTACATACGGGATAAACTTGTCGGTAAGCCGCAGGCCGGCGTAAGCATAAGAGGCCACTGCGTTTTGCACCCCCAAACTGTCCGATTTATTGAAGGCCAGGCTGCTTTCCGCCAGCAATTCAAATCGTTTCGTAAAAACGGAATCGGTGTACGAAACCGAACCCGTTAGAATGTTCTGGTCTATCTTGTTGTGCGCCACTAGCGTGGTGCCGGTAGAGTGATTATGCACCACGCTTCCTTTGGAAATAACGTCGTGGTAGAGCGAAGCCCCAACGCGCAAGCCATCCTTGGGCTTTATGTGCATGGCAAGGGTGAGCGACTTAAACAGGTCATTATCACCGGTATCGCCTGACCCGAGTCCGTTGCCTACCATCACATCGTAGCCAAACCGGACCTGGCCGAGGTTCTGCCCCTGCAAGCTCATGCCCGTGGTATGAAGCGGAATAAAGCCCTGCGCAAAGAGCAGCGGCCGGTCAATGGTTGGAAAAAACACCCGGCCGTGGTGGTAGGTATCGTTCCAGTAATTGATGGGGGTGTGGTGCTTTCCGATTAATACGCTGTGGTTGCCCGCATAATTGTATTTCAAAATGATGCGCTCGATGCTGATATCAAAATCAGTAGAAGACTCCGGCGAATATTTAAAAACGGTTTCGCCCAGAAATGAGAGTCGCTCACTTATCTCGGAGGTGATAAACAAGTCTTGTTCGCCAAGACCAAAGTTTAGCTTGCCCTTTTGGTAATAAGAAGACACATCTACAAATCCTTTAATTTGCGTGCGCTGGGCTGCCGCATGCTGCATTGAGCACAGCAGCAAACCAGATAGTAGGAAAACAACTCGTGTGTATTTCGTATTTTTCATGCGTTGTTCCTCATTTGCTAGCTGCTATGGCGTGAGGGTTCAAAAAGCGAAGAAATAAATTTCCTTTTCTGGATTCCCAATCCAAGTGGTTGCGGACTGTTTAGGCTACTTCATTTATCCGCATGAAATAACGGCGGCTGTATAAGCAGTGGATGAAGTACGAATTAAATGGCAAGTCTATTCAGAGACTGCGATATTCCTATTTAAATACTAATTTCTGCCTTGTGAAAAAGTAGGTTTAATTTTTATAGGAACGCTCACAAATATACTTTATTTGTTCATACTTTGTGGGTGTAATTTGCCAATTGGCGTTGTGCTTGCCTAAATGCCGTGTCATGCCGCTACCTTGGCTGAGTGCAAGCGAAAGGGTAGCCGGAAAAAATGCGATTCACCTGAATTGGTTTGCAGCGGCAACTTATTGAGCCGTTGCCGTTGTGCAATGCACACGCCGGCTCGGCCGACGAACCCCGGAAACGGAGTGCCTTGTCCCTGGGCTTGATGTGATGCGCGAGCGTGGCTTTTCGTCTTCGGGCGTGGCCGGTGTGGCAGCGGAAGCGCAGCACGCGGCCTTCGTTTGCCTGCCACAGGTTGCCGAGCTGAACCAGGGCCGGCACGCCACCAGCAGACGTGGCAATGACGATGAGGTGCGAAGGAGCAGGCATTGGGAAGGGAAAGGAGCCGAAACGGGTTGCGCGAATTTACAGGGCGGGGTGAAGCGTCCGGGCCTTTTGCGGGTAATTTTGTTGACGACTGTCGCCCCTCGTTTTTGTGCCCCGCCGCGGGCACAACGCGTCCACTGCGTAGTAACGGCGCCCCATCGGTCATTCTGCCGTTTTCCATTCCATGAACCCCAACGAAATCCTGTCCGCCGCCGAGGAGCCCGCCATTTCCATCACGCCCGCCGGAGACATGCCGCGCGATGCCGATGAGCCCCTCACGCCCACGCTGTTGCGCGAAGCGGCCCACGCCGAAGACGCCGCCGACAAGTTTCCGCTGGTGGGCCTGGGCGGCTCGGCCGGCTCGCTGGTGGCCTTTGAGCGGTTTTTTCAGGCCATGCCCGCCGACAGCGGGGCCGCGTTTGTGGTGGTGACGCATCTTTCGCCCGACCAGGATTCGGAGCTGGCCCAGGTGCTTCAGCACTTCACCCAGATGCCGGTGCTGGAAGCCTCCGATGGCCTGCGCGTGCGCCCCAACCACGTGTACGTGATTCCGCCGAACCGCGACATGAGCATTTTGCACGGCATGCTGCTGCTGTTTGCGCCCACGCAGGCGCCGGGCCGCCGGCTGCCCATCGATTTCTTTTTCCAGAGCATGGCCAAGGATGTGCGCGAGCGGGCCGTGTGCGTGGTGTGCTCGGGGCTGGGTGCCGACGGCAGCCTGGGCCTGAAAATGGTGATGGAAAATTTTGGGATGGTGATGGTGCAGGCCCCCGAAACGGCCGAGTTCGACGCCATGCCGCGCGCGGCCCTGGCCACCGAGTTTGTGGACTACGTGCTGCCGGCGGAAGAGCTGCCGGCCAAGCTCCTGGAATACGTGCGCCACCCCGATACCCGCCCCCGCCGCGAAGAACCCGAAAGCGTGGCCAAGCCCGCCCACGCGCTCCAGAAAATCTTTCACCTCATCCGGGCCCAGACCGGGCACGACTTTTCGTTTTATAAGCGCAACACGGTGTTTCGGCGCATTGAGCGGCGCATGAATGCGCACCAGATTCGGGAGTTTACCCAGTACGTGCGGTTTCTGCAGGAAACGCCGCTGGAGGTGGAGGCCCTGTTCAAGGAGCTGCTGATTGGGGTGACCAAGTTTTTCCGCGACCGGGAGGCGTTTGAGCACCTGCGGCAGCGGCTGCTGCCCCTGCTGCGCCAGAAACCCGCCGACAGCACCGTGCGGGCGTGGGCGCCGGGCTGCTCTACTGGCGAGGAAGCCTACTCGCTGGCCATGACGCTGCTGGAATGCCTCGACGGCGTGGAACGCTCGAAGTACCTCAACGTCCAGATTTTCGCCACCGACATCAACGCCGAGGCCATTGACTTCGCCCGCGTTGGGCTGTATGCCGACAACATTGTGGCCGACGTGAGCCCCGAGCGGCTGCGGCGCTTCTTCACCAAAAGCGAGCAGGGCTACCGCATCAAGAAGGAAGTGCGCGACGTGGTGGTGTTTGCCGTGCACGACCTGAACAAGGACGCGCCCTTCACCAAGCTCGACCTGCTGGTGTGCCGCAACCTGCTCATTTACCTGAGCGCGGAGCTGCAAAAAAACCTCATTCCCATTTTCCATTACGCCCTCAACCCCGGCGGGGTGCTGTTTTTGGGCCCCAGCGAAAACCTGACCGGCTCGCAGGACCTGTTTCAGGCCCTGGACGTGAAGTGGAAAATCTCGCGCCGCACCGAAACCCCGTCCTCGGTGGCGCGGGTGGCTAGTTTTCCGTTTGCCCTGGCCCGGCAGCATGCTTCTCCCACACCCGCTCCCGCTTCCGATTCCATGAGTTCAAGCTCTTCGCGCAAAGAAGGCGCGTTTGCCACCTTGGTGCAGCGCCTGCTGCTGCGCCACTACACGCCGCCCGCGGTGGTGATTAATGCCAAAGGCGAAATCCTGTACGTGAACGGCCGCACCGGCCGCTACCTGGAGCCCGCCCCCGGTCTCAGCGGCATGAACATCTTCGACATGGCCCGCGAAGAGCTGAACTACGAGCTGAGCGAGGCCGTGCACAAAGCCACCGCCACCCGCCAGGACGTGACGGTTGAAGGCGTGAAGCTGCACCTCGACAGCGGCGTGCAGCTCATTCGCCTCACGGTGAAGCCCCTGGAAGAGAGCGAGCAGCTGGCCGGCCTGCTGCTGGTGGTGTTTGAAGACCAGCCCACGTCCCGCAAGGTGCGCCGCGGCAAAACCGGGCGCGCCGACAGCCCCGACGCCCAGGCGCAGGCCCTGGAAAAGGAGCTGCAGTACACCAAGCACCGCCTCCAGACCACCATTGAGGAGATGGAAAGCAGCGTGGAGGAACTGAAAAGCACCAACGAAGAACTGCAAAGCGCCAACGAGGAGCTGCAAAGCACCAACGAGGAGGCCATGACCAACAAGGAGGAAATGCAGAGCCTGAACGAGGAGCTGATGACCCTCAACATGCAGTACCTGAGCAAAACCGAGGAGCTGGGCCAGGCCGCCAACGACATGAAAAACCTGCTCGATGCCACGGAAATAGCCACCATTTTCCTGGACAACGACATGGTGATAAAGCGCTTCACGCCGCCGGTGCACCGCATTGTGAGCCTGCTGCCCGCCGACGTGGGCCGGCCCATCACGCACTTTGCCAACACCCTGCGCCACGAAACCCTGGCCCAGGACGTGCAGCAGGTGCTCGACCGCCTGGTGACCGTGGAGGCCAACATCCAGACCACGCACGGCGAGTGGTACGCCATGCGCATCTTGCCCTACCGCACCCTCGACAACTACATCAGCGGGGCCGTCATCACTTTCACCGACATCACCGACCTCAAAACCCTCGAAGCCCAGCTGCAGGAAAGCACCCGCATGGCCGAAAGCATTGTGGAAACCCTGCGCGAGCCGCTGCTGGTGCTCGACGCCGGCCAGCGGATACTGGCCATGAGCCGGGCCTTCGCCGAGCTGTTCGGGCTGGATGCGTCCGCGGCCAAGGGCCAGGCCCTGCGGGAGCTGGACGGCGGCGCGTGGCAGCAAACCGAGCTGCGCCAGCGCCTCGACGAGGTGCTGCGCCACCCCGACAAGGCGTTTGAGAACCTGCCTTTCACGGCCGAGTTCCCGGGCGCCAGGCACCGCGAGCTGCGGCTCTACGGCCGGGCCATCACCAGCCACGGCAGCCAGACGGGCCGCCTGCTGCTGGGCGTGGAAGTGACCAAGTAGGGAGAGGTCGTTACGGACGCCATTCCGCGCCGGGGCGTAGATTTGGCCTTCGCCTTCTTTCCCCGCCATGTTTGCATCGCTCTCGCTTCAACTCAGCTTCCGGCCCGATTTGAACGTGTTTACCTGCCGCTGGCTCACGGCCTCGGAATTGGCCACAACGCCGGTCGAGTACGAGGCCTTGCTGCACGCCCCGGATGCTCCGCGCACCCCGCGCTGGCTATTCGATGTGCGCCGCCGCCCCACCACCGATGCCACCGCCGCCCGTTGGGTCACCACCGACTGGCTGCCCCGCGCCGCCGGTCTGGTGCGGCCGGCCCGCCTTAGCCTGGCTTTTCTGGTGCCACCCGCCCGCGCCGAGCACCTGCGGGCCGAAGCCGACCTGCGCGCCGTGATGGAAGCCGCCTACGCCCCTGGCCACGCGTTCAGCCTGCGCACCTTCACCGACGAGGGCGAGGCCATGCGCTGGCTGCTGGCCCAGCCCGACAAGGAGGCTTAGGGCCGGTGCAGGCGTAATTTGAATCGTGTTGAACGCCGTAATGCAACTGTGGGGAAAGGGAGTTTTTGCGGCGTTTGTCATCCTGCGCGCCGCGCAGGATGACAAACGGCGCGGTAGAAATGCTTCGGCTGTGCTCAGCAGCACGGCCTGCATACTGTGGCCGGCTACGCCCCCATGCGCAGGGGCTTGGGGGCCTGTTCGGGCGTGGCCCCATCCAGGGCGCGGCGCACGTCGCACCAGCTCAGCTCGCCGGCTACGTAGCTGGCAAAAAGCTGCTGGGCCAGGGCCGGGGTAGCAGCCCCCAGCTTGGGGTAGGTGGTGAGGAGCTGACGGAGTACGTTGGCCCGCTGAACCGGTGTTTGGGCAGCAGGCCCAAAACGTGGGTCGTACGACATGCGAATAACGGGACAGTGGAATAGGAGGGATGGTGTTACAAATTTCGTCACCGGTTTCACGCATTACCTCATGGGCAAATACGGGTTTTTGCCGGGCTGCTCCTACGTAGTTTTAGGCGCCGCCGCACCAATTGACGCGCCTACTGTCGGCGGGCGGTTGGCCGTCAGGGGCTAAGGGATGCCGGTGGCGTGGGGGCGGGGCCGCAGGGGCCACCCGGCATGGCCCGGGCTGCCTACGACGCGTGGCATTGCCGTATAAAAGGGCCATACCTTCACTGCTCGTAGTTCCCTTGCCATGCCGTCGTCCGATTATCCCCTTGCTGCCGGGGGAGCCGCCAGCCCCCACGACGCCCTGCTGGCCCTGCGTGCCCGCGCCGAAAAGCGCCGCCAGCTGGTGACGCAAGCGGCCGAGCACCACACGCCCGAAGAGGTGCAGCGGCTGGTGCAGGAGCTGCAGGTGCACCAGATAGAGCTGGAAATGCAGTACGAGGAGCTGCTGCTGACCCAGGTCGAAGTCCAGGACGCCCGTGCGCAGTACGTCGACCTTTACGAATTTGCCCCCGTGGGCTACTTCACCCTCACCAAAACCGGCCTGGTGGTGCAGCTCAACCTCTGCGGCAGCCAGCAACTGGGCAGCGTGCGGCAGCGGCTGGTGGGGCGGCGCTTTGCCCTGTTTGTGGCCCCGGACCAGCGCCACGACTTCGGGCAGTTTCTGGCCCGGGTGTTTCAGTCCGACGGTACCCAGAGCCGGGAGCTGCACCTGCAGCGCGAAGACGGCAGCCTGTTCTACGGCCAGCTCGAGGCCCTGCGCGTGGAAACGCCCGACGGCGACGTGTGCCGGATGGCTCTGGTGGACACCACCGCCCGCCGCCAGGCCGCCGATGCCCTGAAGGCCAGCGAGGCCCGCTTCCGCAAGCTCTTCACCGACAGCTCCGATGCCGTGGCCCTGCTGCAAGGCCACGAGTACGTGGACTGCAACGACGCCGCCCTGCGCCTGCTGGGCGCCACCCATCGGGAGGCGCTGGTGGGCCAGCCCGCCTGGGCCCACACCCCCGAGTACCAGCCCGACGGCCGCCGCACCGTCGATTTGTTCCGCGACAGCATTGCCCAGGCCGTGCGCACGGGCTCGCAGCGCTGCGAATCCATGATGCACAAGGTGAGCGGCCAGGAAATATGGGTGGAAGCCGTGCTGACGCCCATTGAGGTGCGCGGCCCCCGGCCGTTGGTGCACGTGTTGTGGCGCGACATTACGGCCGCCCGCGCCGCCGCCGAGGAGCTGCGCCTGAGCCAGGAACGCCTGCAAATGGCCCTCGAAGCCTCGGCCAGCGGGGTGTGGGTGTGGGAGATAGCCACGCATGAGCTCAGCTGGGATGCCCAGGCCCAGGCCATGTTCGGCCTCGCCTACAACCCCGTGCCGGTGTCATTTGAGGTGTTGAGCGACGCCATTCACGCCGCCGACCGGGCCGCCGTGGCGGCGGGCCTGCGCCGCGCCTCCGAGCCCGGCGCGCCGTCTTTCGACCTGGAGCACCGCGTTGTGTGGCCCGATGGCCGCGTGCGCTACGTGGCCGCGCTGGGCAAAGTGCTGACCGACGCCGAAGGCCGCCCCCAGCGCTTCATCGGCAGTATGCGCGACGTGACGCCCCGCCGCGAGGCCGAAGAGGCCCTGCGCCGGGAAAAGGAATTATCCGAAAGCCTGCTCGAAAACACCATCGACGGCATTATTGCTCTGGATTCCGACAGCCGCATTACGTCCTGGAACGCCGAAGCCGCCCGCTATTTCGGTCAGCCGGCGGCTGCGGTGCTGGGGCGGCCCGTGTTCGAAGTATTGTCGTTTATGCAGGAAAAAGCGCACACCGCCGTGCGCCAAGCCCTGGCCGGTGAGCGAACCGTGTGCCGCCACCAGCCCTTTGTGGTGCGCCCCGGCCACTACGATGCCTACCTGGTGCCCCTGACCGACGACGGCAAACCTCAGCTCAGCGGCGTGCTCATCATCATTCGGGACGTGACCGAGCGCGACCGCCTGGCCGAAGAAGTGACCCAGCAGCGCCTGCGCCAGCAGCAAGAAGTGCTGGCCGCCATCCTCACCACCCAGGAAACCGAGCGCAAGCGCATTGCCGAAGCCATTCACAACGGCCTGGGGCAGCTGCTCTACGCCGCCAAGCTGAGCCTGGAGGACCGCAACCCGCCGGCCCGCCCGCGCGAGTCGCTCAAGCTGCTGGACGAGGCCATTCGCACCACCCGCACCATCTCCTTCGAGCTCACGCCCGGCATTCTGGAAGACTTTGGCCTGCGCACGGCCCTCGAAGAGCTGGTGAAGCGCATTGCCCCGGCCCGCCTGCCCGTGCGCCTGCACCTCACCAACCTCGACCAGCGTTCCGACCCCAAAGTGGAAATCACGGTGTACCGCGTGGTGCAGGAGCTGCTCAACAACGTGATGAAGCACGCCCACGCCACCGAAGTGGAAGTGCACGTGGCCCGCGAAGCCAACCGACTGGTGGTGAGCGTGGAAGATAACGGCCGGGGTTTTGAGCCGGCCCGGCTGAGCGCTGAGCCGCTGGCGGGCATGGGGCTGGCCGGCGTGCGCAACCGCGTGGCCCTGCTGGGCGGCGAGCTGTCCATCAACTCGGTGCTGGGCCGGGGCACCATCATCAGCTTCGAGCTGGCCTATTGAGCAAGGTTTCGGCCTGATATTTGTGCCCATAGCGCGGGGGCGGCCCTGCCTTTAGGACCGGCGGCGCACGGCGGGCACTTTTCCCGGCGTTGGTGCGTCAGGGGAAATAAGCCGACCCTGTTCCGCTCATTTTTACGCCCGTTTGCGCCTCATGCTTCACCGCTACTTTTCCTTCGGCCCGCTGGCCTCTTTGTCCTGGGCGGTATTGCTGGCCGCGGCCCTGGGCGCCGGCTGTGCCCAGAAAACTGTGGAGCCCAGCACCGGCAGCTTCGCCCTCGAAATCGACCCCGTGGTGGGCCTCGACGATTTGGTGCTCAACACCGCCACCTACACCAAGGCCGACGGCCAGACGTTCACGGTTTCCAAGTTTAAGTTTCTGCTCTCGGGCCTGAAGCTGACCAAGGGCGACGGTACCTCCTACGCTGTGCCCGACGGCTATTACCTCGTGGATGCGGCCGATGACAAAACCTTTCACATCGTCATCGACCAGGTGCCGCTGGGCGACTACACGGGCCTGAGCTTCCTGCTGGGCGTGGACGACGCCCACAACAACGGCACCTTCGTGAGCGGGGCCCTTAACCACAACAACGACCTGTACTGGGACTGGAGCAAGGAATACGTGTTCCTGAAAATGGCCGGTTCGTCGGCCCAGGCGCCCGCCGGCCGCAGCCTCACCTTCGACATTGGCGGAGCGGGCGTGGTGCGCACCGTCACGCCCGCCTTCAAAGGCCTCACGCTGCCTGTGAAAATGGGGCATGTGCCCGAAATTCATATGTATGCGCACGTAGAAGGCCTGTTCAACAGCGCCACGCCGGCCAACAACATCAACTTCGCTACCACCTACTCGGTAGAAAGCGGCGACCCCAAAGCCCTCACTGTGGCCGACAACTACGCGGCCAACATGTTTACCGTCGAGCACATTCACGCCAATTAGAGCCGTTTAGTACAGCATCCGTCCGTCATGCTTCGCTGCGCGCTGCATGACGTTTCTTTAATGCTTCTGTCATACGATGGCACGGATGTACTAAACATTTGCACCTTAACTTTTGCCCCCGATACGTCCGTCCGCCAGTCATCAGGAGTTATGAAATCAACGCTAACACTACTTGGGGCGGGGCTGTTGCTGAGCCTGACCAGCTGCACCCACGACGCCGACACCGTGGACCCCGATGGCCCGGTGGTGGCGCCCACGGCCTACACCCTGGAGGTACCAAGCTATTTTCCCACCCTGCCGGCCATGCCCGCCGACAATCCCCTTACGAATGAGGGCGTGGCGCTGGGCCGGCAGCTATTTTACGAAAAGGCGTTGTCGGTCACCAACACAGTGGCCTGCGCCTCCTGCCACCGGCAGGAACTGGCGTTCACCGATGGCCTGGCCCACGCCCAGGGCGTGAACGGCGGCACCACGCCGCGCAGCTCGATGTCATTGGCCAACCTGGCCTGGGAACCCAAGCTAACCTGGGACGGCTCGGCCCTCGGCCTGGAAAACCAGGCCCGCATTCCCATCGAAAACCCGGTGGAAATGCACCAGAGCCTGAGCGCCGGCGTGGCCCGCCTGCAAGCCACCAGCACCTATCCGGCCTTGTTCCGCAAGGCGTTTGGCAGTAGCACTATTACCGAAGCCAACACGCTGAAAGCCCTGGCGCAGTTCGAGCGCACGCTTATTTCGAGCAACTCGCGCTACGACCAGTACCAGCGCGGCAACCGCACGGCCCTGAGCAGCTACGAGCTGCAGGGCCTGCTGCTTTTTGCTACGCACCCCAACGGCAAGCAGCGGGGCGGCAACTGCGCCGACTGCCACAGCGGCGACCTGCAAACCAACCACACCTTCAGCAACAACGGCCTCGACGCCACGTTTACCGACCTGGGGCTGGGCGCCGTCACCGGCCTGGCCACCGACAACGGCAAGTTTCGGGTGCCCTCGCTGCGCAACGTGGCCCTGACGGCCCCCTACATGCACGACGGCCGCTTCACGACCCTGGAAGACGTGGTGAGCCACTACAATGAGCACGTGGCGCTGAACAGCCCCAACCTGGACCCGCTCATTGCCAACGCCACCAACGACCCGCTCCAGCGCAGCCGCACGCTGGACCTGACCGCCACCGAGAAGGCGCAGATAGTGGCGTTTCTGCGCACCCTCACCGATACCACCTTCACGAAGGACCCGCGGTTTTCCAAGCCCAACTAGGCTGATTGGGATAGTTGGATAGTTAAGAAGGCAACGGCCCTGCGCCCAGCAGGACCGTTGCCTTTTTTGCTGCTTCGCACCGCCTAGCCACGCAGGGGCTACCAAGGGGTGCCAGGACGGGCACGCCGGATAATCTTTTGGCGGATTTCGGCGGGCAAGGGATGGCCCTGGGCGTAGGCTTCCAGAATGGCCTTTTCCCTGGTGCGGGTGTAAGCGGATTTTTTACCAATGCCAAACACCACTGAGCCGGCGGCCAGAGAGGCAATGGTAATCGGGACGGCGTTGCTGGGCGCGTGCGTTCCACTCGGAATACCGTTGGCTACCAGGCCGATGATGGGCGACAAGAGCATCACGCCCAACCCGAAGCCCACGAATTCCCGGACTTGCCGACGCTGATTAGTAAAAAGCTTTTGCACGGCCTGGGCGCTGTCTAGCGGGGCAGGAGTAGGCCGGCCGGCCTGGCCAGCAGCGGTAAGAACAGAGTCGGGACGCACCTGGGCCTGGCCGGAACAGGCAACTAGCCAGGACAAAACCACCAGCAGCACCGAAGCCAGCGAACCACGTGCATTCGGAATAATAAAAATTTGCATACTTTAATGTAGTGATGCGCTGGGTATTGTTACAGATTTGCCACAGGTTTAGGCGGTAATTTTGGTGCCCAAGGCCGGCAAGCGAGTAGGGGAATGGGCCGAAATTCAGGTTTTAAGCTAGTTTGATGATTGTTGTAGAAAAGGGGCGGAACGGCTGCCTTCGTGGTGCGGCCCCCACGGGGGGCTTTTGTGTTTTACGGGCGGGCTGGAACACGGCTCGGCTTGCTGGGTTTCTGCTTTCGGCAGCGTTTTTGTTGCTGGCCATTGCGCCGGATGCGGCGGCGCAGAACACGGGTCGTATTGGCGGACAGCTGCTCGACGCGGCCACCAACCAGCCGCTGCCCTTTGCCGATGTGCTGCTGCTACGGGCCACCGATTCGACCTTTGTAACCGGAGCCCAGACCCTGGAAAGCGGGGCCTTTGCCATTGAAAAAGTGCCCTTCGGCAACTACGTGCTGAAGGCCACCGTGGTGGGCTACCGCATTGGGCGGCGGGCGGTGACGCTTTCGGCCGCCACGCCCGGCCTGGAGTTGGGCCCGCTGCGCCTGCGCACGGCCGCCACCAAGCTGGGCGAAGTGGTGGTGAAGGGCCAGCGCGCCATCGTGAGCGACAACCTGGATAAGAAAGTCATTGACGTGACCAAGGACCTGACGGCCACCGGCGGCACCGCGGCCGATGTGCTGCAAAACGTGCCCAGCGTGACCGTGGACCAGAGCGGCGTGGTGAGCCTGCGCGGCTCCAGCAACGTGAAAATCTTCGTGGACGGTAAGCCCACCAGCGTGACCCTGGACCAACTGCCGGCCAGCAGCATCCAGAACATTGAAGTGGTGACCAACCCATCGTCGCGCTACGACGCCGAGGGCTCGGCCGGCATCATCAACATCGTGCTGAAAAAGGAACGCCAGGACGGCTGGAACGGCCAGGCCAATGCCACGGCCGGTACCGGCGGCAAGTACAACACCTCGCTGAGCCTGAACTACCACCAGGGCAAGTTCAACGTGTTCGGGAGCTATGACTTTCGGGAGGACCGGCGCACGGGCTACGGCTCGGTGCGCCAGCGCACCACCACGGCGGCCGGCACCGTGGCCCTCAACCAGGACCGCACCAGTGTGTCTTACAGCACCGCCCACGCGGTGCGCATTGGGCTCGATTATGCCATCAGCCCCGAGCAAACCCTGACCCTGGCTGTGCAGCCGCGCTACAACTCGCAGCGCTCCACCGAGGACATTGTTTCGAGCCAGAACAACATCACCACCAACACGCCCATTGCGCTGGGCAACACCAACCGCGCCAACCTGAATACCGGCAGCAGCAAGCAGGCCGACGTCAGCCTGGATTACCGCCGCACCTGGGCCGCCCAGAAGCGCCGCGAACTCACGGCCAATGCCATCTACACGCCGTCGCAGTACCAAATTGGGGTGGGCTCGAACGTGGATTACCGCAACGATGTGGCCTGGACCACCGGCTTCCAGAACCAGCGCTTCGACAACCAGGCCGACCTGGCCTCGGCGCAGGTTGACTACGTGATGCCGCTGGGCGAAAAGGGCCGCTACGAGCTGGGCGCCAAAAGTATTTCGCGCCGCTACGACAACGACTACCGCTACAGCAGCCTGCCAGCGCTGGCCTTCGACCCCTCGAACCGCTTTGTGTACCACGAGTACATTCAGGCCGCTTATGGTACCTATGCCAACGCGGCGGGGGCTTTCAGCTACCAGGCTGGTTTGCGCCTGGAGCAGACCAACACCCAGGGCGACCAGTCGACGGACGTGCCCAACGCGCACTTCACGCGCAGCTACCTGAGCCTGTTTCCGAGCGCTGTGCTGGCCTACGACCTGAACCTCGAAAACCGGGTGCAGCTCAGCTATTCGCGCCGCGTGCAGCGCCCCAACGCCGACGAGCTCAACCCCTTCACCGACCGCTCGGACCCGCTGAACCTGCGCACCGGCAACCCGGCGCTGTTTCCCGAGTTTGTGCACTCGCTGGAACTGGGCGACCAACGGTTTTTCGGCGCCAATGCCTCGCTAAGTGCCACGGCGTTTTACCGGCTGGAGGAAAACACGATTACCAACATCCGCAACCCGTTTTTCCGCGACACCCTCGCGCATGCCTTCGTCACGAATACCACCCGGCTCAATGTGGGGCAGGAAACCAACTACGGCGTGGAGCTGGTGGCCTCGGCGCCCATCACCAGCAGCTGGAAAGTGAATGCCAATGCCTCGGCCTTCCGGCGCATCATCAAGGGCTCGGTGCCGACCAACGTGGACTTCAACAACAGCAACCTCGTGTACACGGGCCGGCTCAACACCACGGTTTCGCCCACCAAAAAGCTCGATTTGCAGCTTTCGGCCAACTACCGCTCGCCGGTGGTATCGGCCCAGGGCCAGCGCCTCACCCAGTTCAACGCCGACTTCGCGGCCAAGCAAAGCGTGCTCAAGGACAAGGGCAGCATTTCGCTGCGCGTGTCCGACATCTTCAATACCCTGCAATTCAACTTCAATGCTGCCGGTCCCGGTTTCGAGTCGGTGGCCCGCAACAAGCGCGAGTCGCGGGTGGTGTACTTAGGCTTCACCTACCGCTTCGGCAACGCGGGCGACAACCCGCGCACCAAGCGCAAGGACGAGCAACCGGACGATGCCGGCGGCCGGGGCTTTGAATAGGGGAGGTGGCCGACGGAGTTTGGGCCACTACCGCAGCGGGCTTTGTTCGGGAACGCGCGCTAAATTTGTAGTTCGCCGGTGCTGTACGCTTTATCGCAGGCGATTTTTAACCCGGTTTTTGCCATGCGTCTTCCCCGTTGTCCGTTTCTTTTTGCAGTCGTTGGAGCCGCGGCCTTGGGCCTGAGCAGCTGCGAGCAGCAAAAGCCCGCCACGCAGAAAGTGGCCGCGCCCGCCGCCGTGGAGGCCCGCTACGAATGCCCCATGGGCTGCGCAGGCAGCCAAAGCAACAAGCCCGGCAAGTGCCCCGTCTGCGAGATGGAGCTGGTGAAAAAGTCGTAGACATCTGGCGCTGAGCCGGATACTTTGTTTGTACTCTGCACAACGGCCAATGCTTCAGCAGCCCCAGCCATCCCATAATTATGCAGGTTTCTACGGCAATTCTGTGCCAACCTGCGGGCTGGGGAAGCGTAATTTTACCTGGCTGATTTCCTAAGAAGCTGTTTGAATTAATAAGAACGGTCATGCTTCGCTGCGCTCTGCATGACCGTTCTTATTAATTCAAACAGCCGCTAAGTGATACGGCCATTTCCTGACCCGGTCCACGCGGGGATTTTTCCTTTCTGAATAGTACCAATATGTCAACGCTTCGTTTCAAAACCACCATTAACTGCGGCGGCTGCATCAAAGCCGTCACGCCCGCCCTCAACCAGCAGGTTGGGGCCAACAACTGGCAGGTAGACACCGCCAACCCGGACAAAATCCTCACTATAAAATCTACCCAGGCCACTGCCAGCCAGGTAGTACAGGCGGTGGAAGCAGCCGGCTTCGAGATTCAACCTCTGGCGTAGTAAACTGCCGATGAGAGGCAACAAAAAAGGCGGTTCCAGCATGGAATCGCCTTTTTTGTTGTTGGAATTGGGCAACCTATTGCACCACCACTTTGCGGCTGGTGAGCTGGTCGCCAACCCGGAGCTTGACCAGGTAGGCGCCGGCGGGCAGGCTGCCCAGCGGAAACTGCTGCGGGCCGCTTTGCTCAACCGTGGCCAGGGTGCGCACCTGCTGGCCCAGGGCATTGTAGACTGCCAGCGACACCGGCTGCCGGCCGGCCGGCACCGTGTAGGCCACCGTGGCATCAGCCGTTGCCGGATTGGGGTACACCTGGAAATTGAGGCCATTGGCTACGGCATTTTGCGTGGCCAGCACCCCGGTGCCCAGCACAAAGCCAACGGCCTGCGTGCCGGGAATGGTGGTGAAATCGGGGTTGGTGCCGAAAGCCGTGGTACGGCCTGCTACCTGCGGAATAATGTCGGAGGTAACGAACTGCCCGTTGCTGTCGGTGAAGGCGGCAAAGAGGTCGATGCGGCTGCCGACGCCCAGAACCGTTCCCATGGTCGATAGCGGAATCTCAATTTCAAACCCCGTATTCAGGGTGTTGGTGGTGAGTGAAACGCTGTTGTTGTAGGCGAAGCGCGAACCTGTCAGGACGGCCGTGGCGGCGGTTACGGCGGTTCCCGTTTTGTAGCCCTGGCCAATGTAGGGGTCGGTGCCCACCGGCGCGGTGCCCCCGCCGGTTACGTACGACACCGCACTGAAAAACACGTCGCTAAGCGCGGGCCCGACCACTACCCGAAACCCGTAGTCGGCTTCCATATCCAGCGTGGGGCGGTGAGCCAGCGGCGAGTTGGCATCGAGGCCGCCGGGCAACTGCACGCGGGCAGGGGCGCCGGGCCGCGACGGGGTGTTGAGGTAGATGATAAAGGCCCGGTAGGCCCCCGCAGTGCTCGATTCGCCCGAGCCCACCAGCATCAGGTTCAGCGTTGTGCTGGTGTAGCCCACGTACAGCGAGCGCAAGCCCCGGTCGGTGTCGAGGTGGCCCCCGCTGTAGGTGCCGGCCAACTGGTATTTGCCGACGCCCGAGCCAATTTCATTCGTCGAGGCCTGCCCGTCGATGGTGAATTGCGCGCTGGCGGTAAGCGAAGTCACCGCGAAGGCGCTCATCGCTAAAAGAGTACGTAGTGGTTTCATGGAAGGGGTAAGTAAAAATGGAAGTGGAAAAGGAAGTGGAAAAGGAAGAATGGTAAAGAAGTCAAAAACGGCAATGCGTTGCAACAGCGTGCTTCGGCAGGCTCAGGCGTGGCCCCGGCAACTGCTTCGCGAGTAAGACAGGTGCAGGTTTTGGAGCATGGCCCTACTCACCCCGGCCGGCCACCAGGGCTATGCCGCGAAAGTTGTACGAAGGCAGCCCGGTTGAGGGCGAAAAACACGAAGTGTGGGCCTGAGTCAGAGCCGGGGTGTGTCCGGCGTATGAAATCTGAAAATGAGGCGGTTTTAGTGACTACTGATGGGGCAATAAATTCCGCAGTGTCCGGGCTACGCGGTTTATCAAGTGTGGCATCGACGCGTGCGAAAAAACAGGACGGCCATGGTGGGCTGTGGCGCGGGGCCCGTTGCGTTGCCCATTCACAATGCGGCCAGGGATATAAAGAACAGATGAATACGAGCAAACGTTTGCACAAAGTACTGGGATTGGGTTAGTTTTGGCCATTGAAATGGAAGCCCGGACTGGCCTGGCTTATTTTGCGTACTTGAATTCCCGTCAGTCTGGCGTTATTTTTTACTTCATCTTTCTTCTTTCCACCATGTCCTTCCTTCTTGCCCAAGCGGTTCTGGCCGATTTTCAACAACGTTTTGGCTACGAGCCGCTGCTGGTGCGGGCGCCCGGCCGCGTCAACCTGATTGGGGAGCACACCGATTACAACGGCGGCTTTGTGCTGCCGGCCGCTGTGGATAAGGAAATGACCTTTGCCGTGGGCCTGAACGGAACCGAAAAAATCCGCCTCGTGGCCCACGACCTTGGCGAAGAGTTTGAGCTGCCCAACGCCGCCGAAATCAGCCCCGGCGACACGCATTGGGCCAACTACCTGCTGGGCGTGGCCAGCCAGTTTCAGTTGCGCGGCCACGCCGTGCCGGGCTTCGACTGCGTGTTTGCCGGCACGGTGCCCATGGGGGCGGGCATGTCGTCGTCGGCCGCCGTGGAGTGCGGCCTGGCCTTCGCCCTCAACCAGTTCCTGAAAACCAACCTGGAAAAGATGGAGCTGGCGCGCATTGCGCAGTTTGCCGAGCACACCTACGCCGGCGTGCAGTGCGGCATCATGGACCAGTTTGCCAGCCTATTCGGGCGCGATGGCCAGGTGGTGCGCCTCGACTGCCGCTCGCTGGCCTACGAATATTTTCCCTTCGATACCAACGCCGCCCGCATCGTGCTCTGCAACTCGGGCGTGAAGCACAGCTTGGCCAGCTCCGAGTACAACACCCGCCGCCAGGAATGCGAGCGTGGCGTATCAGTGCTGCAGCAGCACTACGAAGGCATCGGCAGCCTGCGCGATGCCACCATGACGCAACTCGAAGCCGTGAAGGGTGAACTGGGCGGCACCGTGTTTCGCCGCTGCGCCTACGTGGTGCAGGAAAATGCCCGCGTGGAAGCCGCCTGCCAGTGCCTCAACGCCGGCGACCTGGCCGGGTTCGGTAAGCAGATGTACGGCTCGCACGCCGGCCTGCGCGACGACTACGAAGTGAGCTGCGCCGAGCTCGACGTGCTGGTAGAAGCCGCGAAGGCCGCCCCCGGCGTGTTTGGCGCGCGCATGATGGGCGGCGGCTTCGGTGGCTGCACCATCAATTTGGTCGCACCTGGTAAAGTCGACGAATTCATTGCCAGCGTGAGCAAGGTGTACGAGGAGAAGTTCGGGCTGAAGCTGGAGACGTACCAGACCACCATTGTGGATGGGGTAGGGGTGATATAGTTGTCAGTTGCTGGTTGTCAGTTGTTAGTCGCAAATAAATGTTCAATCCCTGACCGGCAATCAGCAAATGCAGACTAACAACTGACAACGAATAACTAACAACTAAACTCATGGCTTCTTTCGATTCAACCGAACACCCGCACCGCCGTTTCAACGCCCTGGCCGGCGAATGGGTCTTGGTGTCGCCGCACCGCTCCAAGCGCCCCTGGCAGGGCCAGCAGGAGGAGACCGAGCAGGACAACCGGCCCGCCTACGACCCCACTTGCTACCTCTGCCCCGGCAACACCCGCGTAGGCGGCGAAGTGAACCCCAAGTACACGGATACTTTTGTTTTTAATAATGACTTCGGCGCGCTGACGGCCGACGTGCCCACCGGCGGCATCAACGAAGGCGGCCTGCTGCGGGCCGAGGCCGAGTCGGGCGTGTGCCGCGTCATCTGCTTCTCGCCGCGCCACGACCTCACGCTGCCCCAAATGACCACGCCCGCCATCCGCAAAGTGGTGGATTTGTGGGTGACCGAATTCCAGACCCTCGGCGCCCGGCCGGACATCAACTACGTGCAGATTTTTGAGAACAAGGGCCCGATGATGGGCTGCTCGAACCCGCACCCGCACGGCCAGATTTGGGCCCAGCGCACCGTGCCCGGCGAGCCCGCCAAGGAAACGGTGCAGCAACTGGCCTATTTCCAGGAGCACGGCCGCACCCTGCTGGCCGATTACCTCAAAATCGAGCTGGAGAAAAAGGAGCGGGTGGTCATCGAAAACGCCCATTTTGTGGTGCTGGTGCCCTTTTGGGCCGTGTGGCCGTTCGAAACCATCGTCATCGCCCGCCGCCCGGTGCAGGACATTACCCAGCTGACGGACGAGGAGCGTGACGCCCTGGCCGACATCCTGCGCCGCCTCACCATCCGCTACGACAACCTGTTCAACATCAGCTTCCCGTACTCGGCCGGCCTGCACCAGCGCCCGACGGATGGCGATGAACACCCCGAATGGCACCTGCACATGCATTTCTACCCGCCGCTGCTGCGCTCGGCCACGGTGCGCAAGTTTATGGTGGGCTACGAAATGCTGGGCGACCCGCAGCGCGACATCACGCCGGAATTCAGCGCCGGGCGGCTACGGGAGCAGTCGGAAACGCATTACAAGGGCGTGCCGGCGGAGTAGCGGCGCGGCCGGGCGCTAGGCGCCAACCCAAGCACGTCATGCTGAGCGCAGCCGAAGCATCTCTACCGCAGCAGTAAATTCTGTCGATTGAATTACTCTTCGCGGTAGAGATGCTTCGGCTGCGCTCAGCATGACGGCCTTTTTGAATCTGCAAAAACCCACCCCATGCCCCACCATTACCGCGCGCTTGGCACCCTGCTAACCGGCCTCGCGCTGCTGAGCGCCCCCGCCGCCTCAGCCCAGAAAGCCCCTAAGGCTACTAAAGCCACCGTTGCCACCACGACTGCCCCCGACTACTTCCCGGCGGCCGACATGATGACCATCGGCGTGTATTATTACCCCGAGGCGTGGCCGGAAAGCCAGTGGGCGCGCGACTTCGCCAACATGCGCAAGCTGGGGTTGGAATTTGTGCACATGGGCGAGTTTGCCTGGGGCCTTTACGAGCCCGCAGAAGGCAAATACACGCTTGATTGGCTGGAGCGGGCGGTTAGCCTGGCCAGCAAAGCCGGCCTGAAAGTGGTGCTGTGCACGCCCAGCGCCACCCCGCCGGTGTGGCTGGCCGAAAACCATCCCGAAATCCTGATGGTGGACGCACAGGGCCGCCGCCAGCAGCACGGCGCCCGCCAGCAGGGCAACTGGAGCTCGCCGGTATTCCGGCAGTACGTGGCCAAAATCAATGCCCAACTGGCCCAGCGCTTCGGCCAGAACCCGGCCGTGGTGGGCTGGCAGATTGACAACGAGCTAAGCCACTACGGCCGCCAGTTTTCGTACGATGATTTCAGTAAAGCCAAATTTCAGGCTTGGCTCAAGCAGAAATACGGCACCATCTCCAACCTGAACCGCGACTGGGGCAACACCTTCTGGTCGCAGCTCTACCAGAATTTTGAGCAGGTCCGCATTCCCAACCAGGCCGAGTTGGTGGCCGACCCCAACCCGCACGCCCTGCTCGATTTCGAGCGCTTTTTTGCCGATGAGGCCGCCGACTACATCCGCGACCAGGCCACCACGCTGCGCCAATACGCTAAAAACCAATGGGTAACCACCAACCACATGGCCACCCACCGCGACATCAACCCCGCCCTGTCGCGCCAGGACATGGACCTCGTAACCTGGACTGTGTATCCGGTGCACGGGGAAATATTTCCCCAAAACGGCCCGCTGGCCTACCGGCTGGGCAATGGCTCGATGCTGGGCTTCATGCACGATTTCATGCGCCCGCTCAACGGCAACGAGGGCATCATGGAGCTACAGCCGGGGCAGGTGAACTGGGGCGACATCAACCCGCAGCCGCTGCCCGGCGCGGTGCACATGTGGTTGATGCACAGCTTTGGCTCTGGCGCGAAGCTGATTTGCTCGTACCGTTACCGCCAGCCCCGCGCCGGCAGCGAGCTGTACCACTACGGCTTCGTGGGGCCCGATGGCGTGACGCCCCTGCCCGGCGGCCTCGAATACGCACAGGCCATGCAGGAAATCAACCAGCTGCGGAAGCTGCGCAAGCCCAACGCCGCCATGCCGGCCCGCTACGCCGCTCGCCGCACCGCCGTGCTCTACAATTACGACAACCGCTACGACCTCGACAACCATCCGTCCACCACGCGCTGGAACACGATGGGGCACTTGTTCCGCTACTACGGAGCCCTCAAAACGATGGGTTGCCCGGTCGACGTCATTACCGAAGACCAAGATTTCAGTAAATACCCCTTCCTCGTAGCCCCCGCCTACCAACTGCTCGACAAGGCATTGGTAGACCGCTGGACCAGCTACGTGCAGAATGGCGGCCACCTCATCCTCACCGCCCGCACCGGCCAGAAAGACCGCCGCGGCATGCTCTGGGAAGGTCCCTGGGCCGCGCCCATCCTCGACCTAATAGGCGCAAAATTCAACGACCGGCCCTTCGACATGCTGCCTGGCCAGCTAACAGGCCAAGTCAATTTCAGCGGCAAGAACTACGGCTGGGGCTCCTGGGGCGAACTGCTGACGCCCAGCGCCAGCACCACCGCGCTGGCCAACTACGCCGACCAGTTCTACACCGGCACGCCGGCCGCCACCACCCGCAAGCTGGGCAAAGGCACCGTGACTTACGTGGGCGTAGAATCCCTGGCCGGCGACCTGGAGCGCGACGTGCTGCGCAGCGTGTATGCCGCCGCCAACGTGCCTGTCGAAAATCTAGCCGACCAATTCGTGGTGAACTGGCGCGATGGCTTCTGGGTAGCCACCAATTTCTCCTCCGAGAAGCAAACCGTGCCCGCTCCGGCCGGGGCTAAGCTGCTGGTCGGCACCCGCGAGGTGGCCCCCGGCGGCGTGGCCGTGTGGCAGGAGTAGGGGCAATGGGCCTGTAAAAAGCACGGTCCGTTCTTGCGCTGACAGGCGGAGTACCCCGAAATTCCATTTCGGCCCGCATGGTCAGCCGCGCGGGCCGAAATGGAATTTCGGGGTACTCCGCCTGGTGCTTCACGCGCTGGCGCCAGCCGCTGCTAAACAATTGTTAGGCATAGCGAACTTCTGCTTTACTTTTGGTATCTCACCCACCAACCATTCCCGCATCTTGACTCAAAAACGTGCTTCCATTTCGGACATCGCCAAGGAGTTGAACCTTGCGGTTTCCACTGTTTCGCGGGCCTTGAGCGGCCATGCGCGCATCAGCGAAAGCACCCGACAGCGGGTGTGGAAACTGGCCGAGGAGCTCAACTACCAACCCAACCACCTGGCCGCCGCCCTGCGCAAAGGGCGCAGCAACACGCTCGGCGTCATTGTGCCCCACATCGATGGCCACTTTTTTTCGCAGGTGATGAAAGGGGCCGAGGCCGTGGCTAACCGTGCGGGTTTCAACGTGTTGCTGTGCCAATCGAACGAAGACTACGAGCAGGAGCAGAAGAATGTGGACACGATGATAAACGCGCAGGTCGATGGCGTGCTGGTATCGGTGTCGCGCTCGACGCACGATTTCAAGCATTTCGACAAAATCACTAAGCGCGACATTCCGCTGGTTTTTTTCGACCGCATTGTCGACAGCCCGGCGTTCAACGCGGTGGAGCTCGACGACTTCCAGGGCGGCTACCAGTCCACGAAGCACCTGCTGGAGCAGGGCTGCCGGCGCATTGCGCACTTTGGTGGCCCCCAGCACCTCCAGATTTACATCAACCGCTTCGGCGGCTACCGCGAGGCCTTGCGCGAATACGGCCTGCCGGTGGAGGATGAGCTGGTGATTTTCAGTGATATGTGGCAGGAAGATGGCGACGTGGGCATGAAGCAGCTGCTGGCCCTGCCCAACCCGCCCGACGCCGTGTTTTCGGCCAGCGACTTCACCATTGTAGGCGCCATGCTGGTGCTCAAGGAGCGGGGTCTGCGCATTCCGCAGGATGTGGCCCTGGCCGGCTTCAGCAACGAAAGCTTCTGCTCCCTCACCGAGCCCCGGCTGACTTCCGTGGACCAGTGCTGCGAGCCCATGGGCCGCGCGGCCATGCAAATGCTGCTGGAAATGGTGCACGAGCAAGGCCCCGCCGCCCAGCCCCGCAAAGTGGTGGTGCAACCCACGCTGATGACCCGCGAATCGTCGCGGGCCGGGCGGGCGGGGAGTTGAGAGCAGTAATGGTAAGCTCATTACCAGAACGTCATGCTGAGCGCAGCCGAAGCATCTCGCGTGCAGTAGTAATCAATGCTATTGCAACGAGTGCAACGAGCCGAGCGAGATGCTTCGGCTGCGCTCAGCATGACGTTCTACTAAAGTGAATCATTCAAGATTTTCCTCATCCACGCACAGGAAGTCAGCTAATTCCTGCTGATTTTTGTGGTCTGATTTCGCCCTGCTGCTTGTGCTGTGAGAGACTACCTGCTGTTTGTTGATACCGAAACGTCGGGCATTCCACGCGACTGGAACAAGCCGTATTCCAGCCGCAACAACTGGCCGCACATCGCCCAATTGGCCTGGGTCGTGTGCACGCCCGACGGCCGGGAAGTGAAGGTGGAAAACCACTACATCCAGCCCAACGACTACGACATGGACCCGGAAGCGGGCAGCGTACACGGCCTGACGCTGGATTTTTTGCGCGAAAACGGCGAGTCGCGCCATGCCGTGATGCAACTTCTGCACCGCGACCTGCTTCGCTACAAGCCCTTGGTGGTGGCGCACTTCATGCAGCTCGATTTCCACATGGTGGGCGTCGGTTTCCACCGCGCCGGCCTCACCAACCCCATGCTGGGCCTGCCGGTGTTCTGCACCATGCGCGCCACCGGCCCGCTGTTGCGCCATTCCACCCAAGGCTTCCTGCGCCTAGGCGACCTTTACCAGCGGCTGTTTCACAAAACGCTGGAAAACGCCCACGATGCGCTGGTGGATGCTCGCGCCGCCGCCCGCTGTTTTTTCGAAATGCTCCGCCAGGGCACCATCACAGAGGAAACGATGGCCAGCCAGGGCCCGCCGGTGGGCCTGCAGCAACCGATGACGGCCGCCCGCAAGCTCCAGATTGGCGTGGCCCCGTGGCTGGTAGTAGGTGGGGTGCTGCTGGTGCTGCTGGCGTTTCTGCTGATTGCGTGAGGGGGCGGTAATGGCTGTCATGCTGAGCGCAGCGAAGGACCTTATCACCCTCGCGCCATTGAATTTGCTGTGTACTTCGGTGATAAGGTCCTTCGCTGCGCTCAGCATGACAGACAAGCTCAAGTAACTTTACTCGCCCACTGCCTGCCCGTTTCTCATGAGCGAAAAACTCGATTTTCTCCGCACCGTCACACCCTTCAACCGCCTGCCCGCCGAGGTGCTGGCCGAAGTAGCCGAGGGCCTGGAAGAAGTGCGCCATCCGCGCGAGGCCATCATCTACTACCAGGATGCGACCAAGCTGCGCGGGCTCGACATCATTGTGGAGGGCGAATACGAAACGTTTTTCTACGACAGCCAGCAGAACCGCCGCGTGATTGAGCAGACCCGGCGCGGCGAATGCTACGGTGGCATCTCGCTGCTGCTGAATAAGAAACGCTCGCTGCGCACGGTGGTGGCCCGCAAGGATACCCGCGTGTACTTCCTGCACCGGCGCGAGTTTCTGGCTTTGTGCCAAGCCTACGACGACTTTTTTCACTTCTTCACGGCGCGCTACGGCCAGCGCATGCTGAATGAGGAGTACGCCCACTTTGTGCGGCCCGCCACCAGCGCCGGCCAAAGCTACCTGGCCTCGGACCAGCTGTTTTCGCGCCGCATCGAGACGCTGGAGCTACGCCCCGTGGTGCTGTGCGCGGCCTACACGCCCATTTTTGACGTGGCGCAGCGCATGGCCGCCGCCCGCACCAGCTGCTACTTCATCACCAGCGCCGACGAAAACGGCCACGTCATCGGCTACGTGACCGACATCACGCTGCGCGACAAAGTGGTGGCCCTGCGCGCCGACGCCAGCCAGCCCGTGGGCACCATCGTGGATGCGCCGGTGGTGAGCATCAGCTCGCGGGCGTTTGTGTACGAGGCCATTCTGCTGATGTTCAGGACCAAGACGCGCTACCTGCTGGTGGAAACAGACGGCGAATACGTGGGCTTCCTGAGCCGCAACAAGCTGCTGACCGACGACCAGGCGCAGTCGCCGTTCATCTTCATTCAGTCGGTGAAGCAGGCCCAGGCCGTGCCCGAGCTGAAGCGCCGCTGGGAGCAGGTGCCCGAAATGGTGTACCAGCTGCTGGACCGCGGCGTGAAGCCCGAAATCGTGAACCAGGTCATCACCACCGTCTCCGATACCATTGCCATCAAGCTGATTGAGGGCGCCATTGCCGAGCTGGGCCCGCCGCCGGCCAAGTTCGTGTACATGGTGCTGGGCAGTGAGGGCCGCAAGGAGCAAACCCTGCTCACGGACCAGGACAACGCCATTATTTACGAAGACAAGGCCAACGAGCAGCGCGAATTGGTGCGCGACTACTTCCTGAAATTTGCCGAAATGGTGAGCGACCAGCTCAACGAAATCGGCTTCAGCTACTGCGAGGGCGGCTTCATGGCCAAGAACCCAAAGTGGACGCATTCGCTCTCGCACTGGAAGCGCAACTACGTGGAGTGGATGACCGACTCGAACCCCGAAACGGGCATGCAGTTCGCCGCCTCGTTCGACTGCCGCTACCTCTACGGCGACGCCACCATCATGGACGAACTGCACGAGTTTCTGGCCGTGGAGCTGCAAAAGCCAGTGGACCGCTTCTTCCATTACATGGCCGTGAACGCGCTGCAATATGAGCCGCCGCTCACGTTTTTCCGCAACATCCGCACCTTCGCCCACGGCTCGCAGCAGGTGTTCAACCTCAAGAAAACCATGTCGCCCATTGTGGACCTAGTACGCATGTATGCCCTCAAGCACCGCATTTTCGCCACCAATACCGGCGAGCGGCTGGAAATCCTCAAAACCCTGGGCGTGTTCACCGAAAGCGAGGCGCAGGAGCTGCTGCAGTCCTACTATTACCTCATGGGCGTGCGCCTCAAAAAGCAGGCCGTGCAGATTATCCGCGACAACGTGATGCCGGATAACTACCTCGACCCCAAAACGCTGACCAAGGTTGAGCAGGTGACCTTGAAAGAGATTTTCAAGGTAATTGCCGACTTTCAGCTGAAGATTAAAGTCGGGTTTACGAAGTCGCTGGGATAGCAGCACTAGTACCGCGAAATTTCGAAGCTGTTTAGAAAGGCTGATTTGCCTACACGTCTGTCATCCTGAGCGCAGCGAAGGACCTTATCACGTCAGAACAACGCCTATTCTGACGTGATAAGGTCCTTCGCTGCGCTCAGGATGACAACGATTTTGACTTTCTAAACAGCTTCTTCATTTCGCCTCGCATCAGCATAAACCAGACGCGAGGCGAAATGAAATTTCGCGGTACTGGTGCTATTTGCGCATTTCCTGGCGCCGCATGGGCATCTTGTCGACGATGTTGAACAAGGCGGCGAGCGGAATGGGGCGACTGCTTTTCTCTTTCACGCCGCCGTCTTTGCCGATGAGGACGACGGCGAATGACTGTTGCTTCAGGCCCATTTGTTGCGCCAGAAACTGTTTGTCGGTCGCTGAGAGCTGGTCGTAGAGTGCTTCTACGACCAGAAAGTCCCGCTCAGCCAGGCCCGCTTTGTCGGTGGCCAGCAACGCCTTTTGGGTCCTGAATTCGGACTGCTCTGCAGTGGGGGCGGCAATAAGCAGCACCCGTTTCTTCCAGTGACTGGCGCGCAGGGTTTGTTCCAGAGACACGGGTTTGAGGGTTTGGGCGGTGAGCACGCTCAGGCAGAGAACCAGTGCGAGAAGGGGGACGCTTTTCATGCCTTGATATACGAGGGGATGCGAAAGTGGCGGCGCGTGCATCCGCCGTTACTTCAACCGGCTGAACTCGAACCCCCGTAAGTTTGCACTCCTCGCTATTCCCACCGCACCTTGCCTATGAAATCCACCATCCTCGCTACCAGCTTCGTGCTCACGCTGGGCCTACTCAATGCCTGCCAGACGCCGAAGCCCGCCGTGACAACCATTGCCCCCATCCCCGCCGTGCAAAATCCCATCTGGCAATCCGACGCCTACTCGCTTTACCGCGATAAAGTGGTGCAGGGCAAGTACGAAGCCCGCGCCCTGTCCAACACCGAGTTGGTTTCCAACTACGTGAGCCCCGCCAACGACCAGCAGAGTCCGCGCGTCGAGTTCAAGTTCAGCATCAATGGCAAGGACAACGAAATGGCGCCCGGCCTCAACCACCTGCTGCTGGCCGTGCCCCGGCCGGGCGGTGGCGCAATCGAAACGCCGCCCATCGTGTTTGGCCAGCGCTACGAAGACACCACACCCGCCACCTCCACCACCTACCTGGCCCCCAATACGTCGGTAAAAATCCGGCTCGATTTGCGGCCGGTGCTGGCGGCGTTCAAGAAGCAGGGATTCTACACCACGTTCAAGGGCGAGAAGCTGTATCAGCAGGATTTCAAGCACGTGTACGTGGCCGGCGGCACAGCCCCGCTGAGCTGGGATTTCGACAACCTGACCAACAAGCCCGAACTGGAACTGAAAGACCCAGACGGCGACGGCATCTACGAAGCGACGCTAACCCTGAACCAGCCCGCCGCCGCCAAAACCACTGCCCAGCGCTGGAAAAAGAGCATCAACACCGACGATTTTCCGCAGTACAGCTCCGACTACCCGCTGGCCGATGCCCTCTACAACCTGGCCCTGGAGGAAGCCCGCCGCGCCGTGGAGCCCGACAGCACCTTCCGCACCGGCAAGGAGTGGGCCGGCGTCTGGACCCGCGACGTGAGCTACAGCATCATTCTGGCGCAGGCCACCCTGCAGCCCAAAGTGGCCATGAACAGCCTGCTGCGCAAGGTGAGCAAGGACGGCCGCATCATTCAGGACACCGGCACGGGCGGCGCCTACCCGTGCTCGACGGACCGCATTATCTGGGCCACGGCGGCGTGGGAAATCTACCAGGCCACCGGCGACGAAGCCTGGCTGCGCCGGGTGTACCCCATCATCAAGCAAAGCATTGCCGACGACGTGCAGAATGCTTACGACCCCGCCACCGGCCTGGTGCGCGGCGAGTCGTCGTTTCTGGACTGGCGCGAGCAGACTTACCCGCGCTGGATGCAGCCGGTTGACATTTACCAGTCCGAAAACCTGGGCACCAACGCCGTGCATTATCAGGCCAACATCGTGCTGGCCCAGATGGCCGCCCGGCTCGGCGACCCTGGCACCGCGGCCCAGCACAAGCGCCAGGCCGCAGTCATCAAAGATGCCATCAACGAGCACCTGTGGCTGGATTATCAGGGCTACTACGGCCAGTACCTCTACGGCCGCATTCACCTTGTACGCTCACCCAAAGCCGAGGCGCTGGGCGAAGCGCTGTGCGTACTCTTCGGTGTGGCCGAGGGCGAGCGGGCGCAGCAGGTGGTGAGCCGCACGCCCACCACGCCCTACGGCATTTCGTGCCTCTACCCCCAAATTCCGGGCATCCCGGCCTACCACAACGACGCCGTGTGGCCCTTCGTGCAAAGCTTTTGGGCGCTGGCGGCCGCCCGGGCCGGCAACGAAGCCTCGCTCACCGAGAGCATGGCCGCCATCTACCGGCCGGCGGCGCTGTTCCTCACCAACAAGGAGAACTTCGTGGCCCGCAACGGCGACTTTGCCGGCACCCAAATCAACTCCTCCAACATGCTCTGGAGCCTGTCGGGCAGCATGGGTTTGGTGTACAAGGTGCTGTTTGGGATGCAGTACGAGGGCGACCGGCTGGTGTTCCGGCCTTTCGTGCCGCAGGCGTTTGCGGGGCCGCGCCGCCTCACGGGCTTTAAGTACCGCAAGGCCGTGCTCGATATGGAAATGGATGGGTTCGGCAATGCCATCAAAAGCATCACGCTGGATGGCCAACCGCTGGCCGATGCCGCCATTCCGGCCAGTATGAGTGGGCGGCACGCGGTGAAAATTGTGCTCAGCAGCGAGGCCCCGGCCGCGCAACCTGTCAACCGTGTGGCCGATGCCGTGGCGCCCGAAACGCCGACGGTCACTTATAGGGAAGGAGCATTGCATTGGGCCCCGATTGCAGGAGCCATTTCTTATTCAATCTTGCGGAACGGCCAGTTGCTTGGCGTCGACACCGAAAATGCGGCGAGCCTGAGCTTCCCTGTTACTACCTCAGATGGAGATAGCGAGTATCAGGTCATTGCCAAGGGACAGCAGGGATTGGAATCCTTCGCCAGCGAGCCCATAACAGTTGGGTCCGGCCCGGTAGCTGAACGCCTTGTGCAGCTCGAAACCGTAGCTCCCAAAGCCCCGCAGCCCTACAAAGGCTATTCCGGCAAGGGTTTCGTCGAAATCAGTACCAGCCGCAACACCGGCATTACCATCCCCGTCACCGTGCCCGAAGCTGGCCTCTACGCCCTCGATTTCCGCTACGCCAACGGCAACGGCCCCATCAACACCAACAACCGCTGCGCCATCCGCACGCTGCGGCGCGGTGCCGAGTTGCTGGGCACCGTGGTGCTGCCCCAGCGCGGCGTGGAGGAATGGAGCAACTGGGGCTTCTCGAACCCCATCCTCGTGCGCCTCGAAAAAGGCACCCAGCGCCTCACGTTGGCCTACGAGCCCGCCAACCAGAACATGAACGGCGAGGTGAACCAGGCCATGCTGGACTACCTGCGCGTGCGGCGGGCGGAGTAGGGGCGGGCGCCACCGGAGAAGATGAAGCTGTTTAGGAAATGAAGACCGATGTCATCCTGAGCGTAGCGAAGGACCTTACCCCAACGGAACGGCGATTATGCAGGCGTGAGAAGGGCCTTTGCTGCGCTCCGGATGACCGATAGGCACCCGAGGACGACTAACTCAAACAGCTTCGATTACTGATTCTAATGCAAGTCAGCAAGGACCTATTCGACTAGTCAACCCAAATCATGAACCATTCAAAGGACGCCTTGGCCTACATAAAGGCTATCCGCCTCCTCAACACGCCCGACGGCGGCTGCACATTCGAAACCGGCCGCTTGCCAACCGGCACGCACCTGGCCGTGAGCTACTGCTTTGCGGAAACGCACGACACTTACGAAAACCTGCCGCACGCCGCCCCGCGCACGCAGTACGTCGTCACGCTACGGGGCAAGCTGCGCTTCACCGTCAGCAGCGGCGAAACGTTCATTGTCGAGCCGGGCATCATCCTTATTGCGAAGGATATAAAGGGCCCCGGCCACACCTGGGACCTGATTGAGGGCGACGTGTGGGAGCGGCTCTACCTGCCCTTCGCACCGGAAGCCGACGACCAGTTCATCGCCGACGAGCCAGCAGCCCGTGCCCGCTAAGTCCAACCAAACAGGCCGTTGTGCTTCGACTGCGCGAAGGCCGGACAAGTTGACGTTCTTGACTTTGAGTCCTGTTTCGGTTCTACTCCGGCTTCTCGTTGAAATCCACTTTCGTATTCTTGTTAATCGAGATGAACACGCCCACAAACAGCATGCGGGGCGCGGGCGGCGTCACGGCCACGCTGCGGAGCTGGCCGCTGGCGTCGGGCTGGCCGGCGAAGGTATAGCCATAGATGTTCTGGCGGCCCAGGACGTTGGAGGCCGACACGTAGACGATGGTGAACTGGCCAAACCAGTGGGTGAGGTAGCTCGCGTTCAAACTCAGGTCCTGGTAGGTGGGCAGGCGGCCCTGGTTGTAGCCGGGCAGGTTGGGGTCGTTGTAGGCGCGGGGCGAGCCATAGCTGTAGGTGAAGCCCACCTGGGTGTGGATGCCCTGCAGCCAGTACTTGCCCACCACGCTCAGGTTGTGCCGGGCCGCGAAGGTGGGCACGGCCATCGTGGGGTCGGCGCGGAACTGGCGGCGCGTGTCCAGCCAGCCGTAGCTTACCCAGTAATCGGCCTTTTTGAAGCTGGTGCGGTCGCGCCACAGCACGTCGAGGCCCCGCGCATACCCGCCGCCGTTGTTCCGATAGGTGGTCGGGTTGTAGAGGTTGGCCGCGTCGAAGGTGGTGAGCTGGGCGTAGTTCTTCTGGTAGATTTCGGCCCGCAGCGTGCGGTCCTTCACCATACGCTGGTAGGTCAGCAGGTAGTGCTCGGCCCGCTCAAACTGCAAAGCGTGGCTGATGCGAAGCAGGTCGGTGGTGGGCGACTGGTAGAAGTAGCCCCAGGCGGCGGAGAGCTGGCTATTCTCGCCGGTTTTGTAGGCCAGGCCCAGGCGCGGGGCGGCATTGAAGCGGCCCAGCGCCGCCGAGTATTCGGTGCGCAGCCCGGCCCGGCCGGCCAGCTTGTTGGTGAGCACCAGCTCGCTTTCGGCAAAGGCGGCGGCGCGTTGCTCGTCCACGCCCAGGCGCAGCGCCGGCGCTTCGGCCGAGGACTGGTACTGCTGGCGGTAGCGCTGGGCGTAGCCTTCGAGGCCCATTTTGAGGTTGAACCAGGTGCTGGCCGAGTCGTTGGTGAGCACCAGCCGGGCCACGGCCGAGCGGTCAAGGTCGTGCACGGACTGCACATCGGGTTGGATGCGGTTGTCGTCCTGGGTCAGGGCCAGGCCGGTGTTCAGGCTCCAGCCGCGCCGCAGCGGGGCACGGTAGCTGGTGTTGAGGTAAAGGTTATCGTTGGCCAGCTCAACGGGGTGGCCGGTGGCTTCAAATTCGGGGTTGGCGTCGGGCTGGCGCAGGGCCAGGCGCTGGCGGCTGTAGGTGCCGTACACTTTCAGCATGCCGGCCTCCCCAACTTTGTGGGCCAGCTTGAGGGAGCCGCCCAACTGCAGGGGAGCTTTTTCCCAACTCAGAGTTTGGGGAACGAGGTTGTAATAAGGCGCCAGGTTGGTGTAGTCGGCCGTGAGGGCCAGGCTGGTGCGGTCCCAGCGCTTGGTGCGGGCCAGGCTGCCGCCCACGCTCATCACCGAAACGCTGGTCTGGGTTTCGGGGGCGAGGTCGGTCGAGTTCAGGGCCACCACGGCGCTCAGGGCCTGCCCGTACTCGGCCGAGTAGCCGCCCGTGCTGAACACCGTGCCCTTGAACAGGAAGGGCGAAAACCGGCCCCGCGCCGCCACATTCGGCACCGCGCCGCCGTAGGGCGTTTGCACGGGCAGGCCGTCGAGGTAGGTTTTGGTTTCCGAGGCCGCCCCGCCGCGCACGAAGAGCTGGCCGGTTTCGCCGTTGCGGGTGGTGCCGGGCAGCGCGTTCAACGCCCCGGCAATGTCGCCCAAGGCCCCGGCCGTGGTCACAATGTCCAGGGGTTTGAGCACGGCGGCGCGCTTGTCGTCGCTGGCCTCAAAGGCGCCCGCCGTTACCACCACGTCGCCGAGGGCGGCGCGGCTGGCTTTCAGTTTCAGGTCGGGCAGGTGGATGGGGCCTTCGCCTAGGGTCACCAGCGTTTCCTGCGGCTCGTAGCCAACGAAGGTGGCCACCAGCACGGCGGGCCCGGCGACGTGGTCGGAGCGGAAGTCGAAGCGGCCCAGCGAGTCGGTGCTGGCCCCGTCAAAGGTCGTTTTCAGAAACACGTTCACGCCCGGCAGGGGCTGGCCGGCGGCGTCGCGCACGGTGCCGGTGAGGTGGGTTGGTGAGTTGGTGGATTGGTGAGTTTCGGCGGGAGCGGTTTGGGCCTGAGCGTTGGCGGCGCTCAGCAGCAGGAGCAGCGGGAGTAGGGCAGTTTTCATCGGGAGCCAGCGGTTGGTTGAGGGCTCAAAGGTGCCGGGCGGGCCGGGCGGCCGGAAATGGCGCTTGCTGAAGCGTCGGATGAAGCGGATGAAGCGTCGAAAACCGGGACGAGTCGGGCGGCGAGAACGTCATGCGGAGCGCAGCCGAAGCATCTCGCGTGCAACCACTCATCCTGTTGATTGCGTTACTACCACATGCGATATACTTCGTCTCTGCTTGATGCGCCGAATGCTCTGCTTGACGTTCTATTATCCTCGCTTCCTACCTCCTTTCTCCTTCCTATGATGCGCTTCCGCACCGCCCTCACCTACCTCGTGCTGCTGCCCTTGAGCGCCTGCACCAAGTCGTGCAACGACTACGACAACAATGAGGAATTTGCCCGCGCCAAGCTCCCCGCCTACACCGAAACCGGGGCCAATACCCTGGGCTGCCAGCTGGGTTCGCAAACGTGGACGGTGCTGGGCCACTATAACAGCGGGCTGAACTACGGGGGGCGCTGGCAGCCCAATCACCTGGAGGCAGGTGCCGGCACCTATTCGGGCATCACCCAGCTCAGCTTCGCGGGCCGCATGACGGGCGTGCGCAGCTCCAAGGAATTCTACGACGCGCAAATCCAGCTGGCCTTCCGGCTCACCGATACGCTGGGCGGGCTGCGCCTGCTCGGGGCCGATACCACCCGCACCCCCGGCACGGCCGAGTTTATGACGGCAACCAACCACGTCGAAAACCGTGAGTACAAAAGCAGCCCCCGCCACCCGGTGCGCCTGCTCATTCGCAAGCTGAATAAGCAGCAGCGCATCGTCAGCGGTACGTTTTCGGGGATGCTTTACCAGTACCAAGGCCCCGACTCGCTGGCGGTGACCGATGGCCGGTTTGATGTGCGGTATTAGCGCGGGTTGGGCATTTACAGCCGTTTCGACGTCAGTGTACGTGCGGTCAGTAGCGCGAACGTTGTCGTTCGCGTGCCAGAACGAGCTAGCGGCGCGGGGGCGCGAACGACAACGTTCGCGCTACTCTACACCAACTCCGACACCGCGCTAGCGTATGGAAATCAGTTGAACGCCATGCGCGGCAGAGCCGATGCGCTACGGCCGGGCGGCTCCGCACCGCCCGACGTTTTCGGCGCATTCCCTGCCCGCTTCACCACCGCAGAAACCCCCGCCGGGCCCCATCCTTACGGCCGGCTTTGCGTATGGCTACGCTGATTGGGTATTCGCCAGTTGATGTTGCCCGGCACCGGGCGGCTTGCTGGGTGCGCCCGGCGTTCATCAAAGCCCCATTAAGTACCTGCCACCTTCGCGGCAGCTTCCCGCGCTTCCTTATCTATATCCATGGCTGATTTTCCGGCATCCATCGATTACCAGGACCTCTTTCGCTCCCTGCCCGGCTCTTACCTGCTGCTAGCGCCCGATGGCACGGTGCTCGACAACTCCAACGACCACGTGACGGTTTCGCTGCTGCCACGGGCCCAGGCCGTGGGCCGCGACATTTTCGACGCCTATCCCTCGGCCCCCGAAAGCCAGCGCGACCTGGCCGCCTCGCACGAGCAGGTGCGCCGCACCCTGCGCCCCGACACCATGCCCCTGCTGCGCTACGACTTGGAACGCCCCGCCGAATTGGGCGGCGGCACCGAGGAGCGCTACTGGCGCCTCACGCATTACCCCATTCTGGACGCTGCAGGCCAGCTGCAATTCATTCTGCAAATGCCGCAGGACGTGACCGCCGAGCACCGCGCCGCCGAGCAGGCCGCCCAGGCCCAGCAGGCCCTCGACGAGGCCCAGCAGCGCACCCAGTTCATCCTCGAAAGCCTGCCCGTGCTGGTGTGGACCAACCGCCCCGACGGCACCCCCGACTACTTCAACCAGCGCTGGCTGGACTTCACGGGCAAAACCCTGGCCGAGATGAAGGACATCGACTGGGCCGACCTCACCCATCCCGACGACCGGCCCGGTATGCTCCAGGGCTGGCAGCAGGCCCTGGCGGCGGGCACCCCGTTCCAGTACGAGTACCGCCTGCGCCGCCACGACGGCCAGTACCGCTGGCTGCTCATCCGGGCGTCGCCCCGGCGCGATGCCGCTGGCCGGATTAGCATGTGGGTGGGCGCGGCCAACGACATTCATGAGCAGCGCCAGATGGTGCAGGAGCTGCTGCAGGCCAACGAGCAGCAGGCCGCCCTTTCCGACCAAGCCTACCAGCTGTACCAGAAAGCCGAAAACCAGCGCGAAACCTACGAAAGCCTGTTCATGCAGGCTCCGGCGCTCATCTGCATCCTGCGCGGCCCGGCGTTTCGCTACGAGTTTGTGAACACGGCTTACCAGCAGCTGTTTCAGGGCCGGCAGCTCACCGGGCTCCCGGTGCTCGAAGCCCTGCCCGAGCTGCGCAACCAAGGCATTCAGGAGCTGCTCGAAAACGTGTACCGCACCGGCGAAACGTTTCACGGCAACGAAGTTCCCTTGCAGTTCCAACAGGCCGATGGCAGCGTCTACGACGGCTACTTCAACTTTTCCTACCAGCTGTTCCAAGAAAACGACCGGCCCGCCGGCATCATGGTCTTCGCCTTCGATGTCACCGATTTCGTGCGTGCCCGCCAGGCCCTGGAGCAGCTCCGCGAAAACGGCCCCGCCCCCGACGGCCCGTCCCTGGTTTGATTGTTGGGTAGCCCGCGCAACCACTTCGCCTTTTTCGGGCTCTTCAGTCGCCTGGCCTGCGGCCGCACCGGCCTTCATCACCCGTCTTTTCCCCTTGTATGCCGCTTACCTCTTTCGACTTTCAGCAGGCCCGCGTGAAGCAGGTGCTCTTTAAGTCGCGGCTGCGCTCCGTGCTCTACGGCGTGCGAGAGGCCGAATCCAGCCTTTTCTCGCCCGTCGATAATCCCTTGGGCCAGTGGCTGCACACCGTGTTGCAGCCCCAGCACGGTGCACACCCGGAAGTGCGCGAGCTCGACCGTACCGTGCAGCAAATGCTGCGCACGGGCCAGGACCTGGCCACCCGCTACCAGCGCGGCCACATCGAGGAAGCCCGCACCGGCCTCGACCAGATTAACTCCTTCGCCGACCGCATCGAAGTGCTGCTGCTTTCGCTCGAAGCCGCCCTGGGCACGGGGTAGTGCCACGGGTGGGTTGAGCTTGTTTGGGTGGGCCGCCCTATTTTTAGGCCCCGCTCCCGCTGGCCGGGGCGTTGGTTGTAGAAGTTTTGTTTGTTTTCAGCTTGTTTAAATGCCTGTTTCGCCTCTCCCCGTCGACTATCAGCGCTTGTTTCGCGCCCTGCCCGAAAACCTGCTGCTCATGGCCCCCGATGCCACCATCATCGACAATACGGACAGCCACGTTGCCGTTTCGCTGAAATCGCGCGAGGAAGCGGTGGGCAAAACCTTGTTCGAAGCCTATCCGTCGGTGGACCAGAACGAGGGCGACGTCATTTTTCAATCGCACGAGCACGTGCGGCGCTTCCGCGAGCCCCACACCATGCCCCTCATTCGCTACGACTTGGCCCTGCCCGCCGAGCAGGGCGGCGGCTTCGAGGAGCGGTACTGGCAGGCCACCCATTACCCCATTCTCGACGAGCAGGGCGAGCTGCAATACATTCTGCAACGCACCCAGAACGTGACCGACCAGCACCGCGCTGCCCTGCGCGCCGCCCAGGTACAAGGCGAGCTCGACGAAGCCCACGACCGCACCCGCTTCATTCTCGAAAACCTGCCGGTGCTCATCTGGACGGCCGACGCTGCGGGCCACCGCGACTATTTCAACTCGCGCTGGCTGGCCTTCACCGGCCGGCCAATGGACCAGCAAACCGGCTGGCAGTGGCTGGACGGCCTGCACCCGGAAGACCGGGACCGCGTGCGCGGCACCTGGCAACAGTCTGTGGCAACTGGCGACCCTTACCAGGTAGAGTACCGCCTGCGCCGCTCCGACGGCCAGTACCGCTGGATACTGGTGCGCGCCGTGCCCCGGCGCACCGCCACCGGCGAGATTAGCATGTGGGTGGGCGGCGCCACCGACATTCATGAGCAGCGCCAGATGGTGCAGGAGCTGCTGCAGGCCAACGAGCAGCAGGCCGCCCTTTCCGACCAAGCTTACCAGCTGTACCAGAAGGCCGAAAACCAGCGCGAAACCTACGAAAGCCTCTTCATGCAGGCCCCGGCTATGATTTGCATTCTGCGCGGCCCGGAGCACCGCTACGAGTTTGTGAACCCGCAGTACCAGCAGCTATTCCCGCACCGGGAACTGGTGGGCCGCACCGTGGCCGAGATTGTGCCCGAGGTGAAGGACCAGGGCATCATCGGCCTGCTGGACAAGGTGTACCAGACGGGCGAGACGTTCTACGGCAAGGAGCTGAAAATGCAGCTCGAGCGCGACGCGAGCGGCGTATTGCGCGACACCTATTTCAATTTCACTTACCAGCAGTTCCGCGAATACGGCCAACCGGCCGGAATTCTGGTCTTTGCTTTTGAAGTGACCGATTTTGTGCGGGCCCGCCTGGAGCTGGAACGGCTCCGCGATGCCGGCCCCGCCGCTAGTGCCGAGGTTTCGGCTTAAACCCCGCCTACCTTTGCTGCATTATCCGCCCTGCTCTTTTTAGCTTCTCGCATGCCGCTTACTTCTTTCGACTTTCAGCAGGCCCGCGTGAAGCAGGTACTCTTTAAGTCGCGGCTGCGCTCCGTGCTCTACGGCGTGCGCGAAGCCGAACCCGACCTTTTTTCCTACCCCGACAATCCGCTGGGGCAGTGGATTCAATCCGTGGCCAAGCCCGAACTGGGCAATGTCTCCGCCGTGCGCGAGCTGGAGCGCACCGTGCAGCAAATGCTGCGCACGGGCCAGGACCTGGCCACCCGCTACCAGCGCGGCCACATCGAGGAAGCCCGCACCGGCCTCGACCAGATTAACTCCTTCGCCGACCAGATTGAAAACCAGCTATTCAGCTTGGAAAACAGCCTCTAAGCTCCGGCTTTCGCGCTGCTATAGGTTGAACAATGCCGCTGCGTTGCGGGTGGTGGCTTCGGCCACTTCGGCTTCGGTTTTGCCCAGCAGCGCGGCCACCCGGCGCAGCACCAGCGGCAGGTAGGCCGGCTCGTTGCGCTTGCCCCGGTGCGGCACGGGCGCCAGGTAGGGGCAGTCGGTTTCCAGCAGCAGGTGTTCCAGGCCGATGCCCGGCAGCACCCGGTCGGCGCCGCCGTTCTTGAAGGTTGCCACCCCGCCAATGCCCAGCCGAAAGCCCAGCCGAATAGCCTGCTCCGCCTCTTCGGGCGTGCCCGAAAAGCAGTGAAACACCCCGCGCAGTGTGCCATCCTGCGCCGCTTCGACCAGGGCCACGGTTTCGGCAAAGGCCTCGCGGGTGTGCAGCACAATGGGCAATTGGTGCCTCTTGGCCATTGCCAGTTGAATTTTCAGGGCCTCCTGCTGCTCGGCCAGCAGGGTTTTGTCCCAATACAAGTCGAGTCCGGCCTCGCCCACGGCGGCAAAGGGGCGGCGCCCCAGCCAGGTTTCCACCTCGTACAGTTGCTGCTCGAAATCGCGCGTTACCGAGCACGGGTGCAGCCCCATCATGGCAAAGCAGGTTTCCGGGGCCTGCGCCTCCAGCTCCAGCATGGCGTCGATGCTGCTGTGGTCCACGTTGGGCATCACAATGGTGCGCACGCCGGCCTCCTGGGCACGGGTCAGCGCCTCCAGGCGGTCGGCCTTAAACTGTTCGGAGTAGAGGTGGGCGTGGGAATCGGTGAGATGCATATTGTGTAGGAGGGTTGAGTTTTGAGGGTTAAGTGTTGAATGGTGAACGAGCAAAAAAGCACGTCATGCTGAGCGGAGTCGAAGCATCTCTACCGTGCAACTAATCAGCTTTACTGCTGCGGTAGAGATATTTCGACTGCGCTCAGCATGACCGTTCTTTTGGCCACACTTAATCATACCGCCGCCCCTTCCACACCACCGGCCCGCCCACCAGCCGAAAACCCAGGATGCAAACCGTGAGCGCCAGTGTATACAGCTCAAACAGCGGCAGCAGCCACCACCGCAGCCGCAGGCCCGCCCAGCGGTGCGCAAAATAAGCCAGTACGCCCTGCACCACCACCTTTGCCCCCCAGATGCCCAGCGCCGGCCCGGCCCCGGCCAGCCACGCCACGCCCGCCAGCGCCGGCCAAAAACCGCTGAAAAACAGCAGTTCCAGCCGCAGGCGAAACGGCAGTCCTTCCACCCCGCGCAGCCAGCGGCGGCGTTGCCGCAGCAGGGCCGCCCAGGTGGGCACGGGCAAGGAATCGGCCCGCACTTCGGCATTGAACACCTGCCGAAAGTCGAAGCCAGCGGCCAGCACCGCCTGAAACAAGGCAAAATCTTCGGTCACGGAGAAGGGCAAGGCCTCGTAGCCGCCGGTGGCCTCGTAGGCCGCGCGGGTCACGAGCATGTTGTTGCCCATGGCCGTCACGGGGCGGCCCTGGTCGCTCACCACCTGCACCATGCTCAGCGACAACAACCAGTCGATGCCCTGCAAGTGGTGAAACAACTGCGGCCCGCGCACCGCCGTGATGCCCGTGACCGTGCCCACGCCCGGCACGGCCGGCGCCAGCAGGGCCGCAATCCAGCGGCGCGGCAGGCCGATGTCGGCATCAGTAATAAAGAAAAAGTCGGTGGTAGCCAGCCGCGCTAAGTGAGCCAGCACGTTGGCCTTGCCGCGTGCCAGGCCCCTGTTTTCGGTGATGGAAACAACCCGGAAGCGCCCGGCAAATCCCTGCATGGCGGCCTGCGCTACAGCGGCGGTGCGGTCGGTACTGGCATCGTCGCCCACCAGAATTTCCAGCAGCTCGGCTGGGTAGTCCAGCTGCCGCAAGCTGGCCAGGCAGCGCGGCAAGGCCCCTTCTTCGTTGCGGGCGGCAATCAGAATGCTCACCCGAGGCAAGGATACTGGGAGCGGTGCTCGGGCTTCGCGCCGGACCGCAAAGCGCCAGGCGGCGTAGGCCATGGCCAGCAACCACAGCCCCACAAACCCCAGCAGCCCGCCCATCCAATAGCCGTTCACAGGGTCAGAAACGCAAAGCCGCGCTCAGCAAAGTGCGCCAGCAGCCGGGGCAGCACGTAGCGCAGCCGCACACTGGCCTTGCGGCTGTCGTGAAAAACGAGGATGTCGCCGGGGCGCACGGCGGCCAGCGCAAAGCGCAGGCAGTCTTCGGGACGCAGGCCGGGGTCATAGTCCCGCGTCAGCACCGACCACATGATGAGCCGAAACTCGGGCCGCAGCAGTGGCAGCAGCGGCCAGGTAAGGCGGCCGTAGGGCGGCCGGAATAGCGGTTTTTCCAACGATGTGGGCGGTTCCTTCCTGAGCAGAAGCCCGTCCAGAACGGCCTGGCAATCGGCTGCTTCCTGCCGGTACTCGGCGCGGGCCGTGGCCCAGGCGCTGCGGTGGTGGTGGGTGTGGTTGCCGAGGCGGTGGCCGCCGGCCAGGGCCGCCAGGGCTATTTCGGGGTAGCGCTCCACATTCTGGCCCACGCAGAAAAACGTGGCTTTGGCGTTGAAAAGCGTCAGCTGCTCCAGCACCCAGGGCGTTTCTTCGGGAATGGGCCCGTCGTCGAAGGTAAGGTAGAGCACCGGCGCGCTGGCGGCGGTGTGGTGCGGGCCCGTCCATTCGCAGCCGGGCAGCAGGGCGTGCAGCAAGCGGGGCGGGCGGGTGAGCGCCGCCGCTTCGAACCGGGCCCGCATGGCCATCAGGAACGCACGATGCGCATAAACGGCACGCTCGTGTCGGGCAGCGGGCCGAGCACGCCCGCCAGCGCTGCCAGGAAAGAAGCGCCGGTGTCGGGCTGGCCCCCGGCGGGCCCCCGGCCCAAGTGGCGGTGTACGTCGCCGGACCATTCGCCCACCACGGTGGGCATGCCGGCAGGGGTGCTCAGGCCCAGCGTGGCTTCGAGGGTGAAGTAGCGGGGCCGCGTTTCTTCGGCTTCGGTTTCGGCTGGCTCGTCGTCTTCTTCGTACACCAGCGCCGTAAAATAGGCCTCCATGGTCGACTGCGGCGGCGGCAAATGGAACAGCGCCGTGACGCGGCCCGCCACTTCGTGCCAGCTCAGGCGCAGGCCTTTGGGGGCCATTTTGTCGGCGGGGGGCAGGTTTTCGGCGGCCTTGTCCCACACGTAGTGCAGCAGCTCCTTGGCCAGGTAGGGGTCGCTCAGCTCGCGGCGCACCGAGGCCGGCCGGCGCCAGGCCAGCTGGGGCAGCAGCACATGGGCAAAATTGTAAGGATGCGAACGGGCCATGGTGCAAAAGTAAGGCCCGGATGCCATGCGCTCACTGCTTGCGCCCTTGATTGGTTGCCGCCAAAATGGCTTCCCACAGCACTTCGGCGCTGCGGGCCCACGAAAACCGGAGCAAGTTTTCCTGCCCCTGGGCCACCAGTTGCTGGCGGAGCGCGGCATCGTGCCACAGCCGAGTGAGGCCGGCGGCAATGCTTTCGCTCTGGTTGGGGTCGACCAGCAGGGCGCCGCCTTCCCCGGCCACTTCCGGCATGGAGCTGACATTGGACGTGAGCACCGGGCAGCCGCTGGCCTGCGCTTCCACAATCGGAATGCCAAACCCTTCAAAGTAGGGCACATACACCGTGGCGCGGGCCGCAGCGTACAGGCCCGCCAGCTCGGCGTCGGCCACGCGGCCGGTAAAATGCACGGCGGCTTTGTGCTGCATCTGCTCGTAGGCATCGAGGATGGGGCCGGCTTTCCAGGCCTTGCGGCCCACAATGAGCAGCTGGGCCTCGGCTACGGCCGCTCCGCCGGTGGTTTTGAACTGGTCAAACGCCCGCAGCAAATGGCCCAGGTTTTTGCGCGGCTGCAAGGCTCCCACGAACAGAAAATAGGGCTGTGCCTGGCTGAAGCGCCGCCGGATTTCGTGCTGCGCCGCCGCGGGCTGGGGCCGAAACAGCTCGGCCGGCGCGTTGTAGGCCACGCTGATTTTGGCCGGCGCGGTGCCGTAGGTCTGCACGATGTCGGCCTTGGTGGCTTCCGACACGGCCACCAGCCGCTCGGAAGCGCGGGCGAAGCGGGGCGAGAAAAAGTGGTAGTACTTGCGCTGCAACAGGCCCACATCAAGCGGAAAATGCTCGAACGCCAGGTCGTGAATGACCGTGACGCGAGGCACACGCGTGTTCAACGTCGTAAAGCCGTCGGGGCTGAGGAAGGCCGCCGGCCGGTGCCGGGCCAGCCACAGGGCCACCGCGCCCTCAAACCACGCCACGTACAGAAACGGATGCCGCGCCGGCGGGGCCAGCACATGCGGCACCACGTTGGGCCCGAAGAGGTAGCGCTTGTCGAAAGCTCTATCAAAGAGAAAGTGAAACGTCACCTCCGGATGCTGCGCCACCAGCCGAGCCAACGTCTCGTAGGTGAAGCGGCCGATGCCTTCTAAATGGGCGCCGGGCAGCAAAAACCGAGTATTGACGGCAACGTGCATGGGGAACAACGGAAGTTAAACGGAACGTCATGCTGCGCTTGTCGAAGCATCTCTCCCGCAGCAGTAATTTGATTTACTATTGCGGAACGTCATGCTTCGACAAGCGCAGCATGACGTTCTTGAGAGTCGATGATTACAGCGCAATTTACCGTTTCGGTACCAACTGGCTGATTTCTTTGCGTTGCACCAGCCCCGTGCCCAGCACAATCAATCCGAACACCACGCCCATGATACCCGCTTCCAGCCACCAGCTTAGGGCGCCGTTCAGGCCGTATTGCAGGCCGTACCACACGCCGCACAGCAGCCCGAACGCCAGCAACAGCCGGGCCAGCAGGCGGAAGGGCACGCCCACGTTGGTGCGCCGCCGCACCAGCACCAGGTAGCCAACGGAGACGGCCACGGCGCACAGCAGCGTATCGAGGGAGGCGGCCACGGCGCCGTAGCGGGGCAGCAAAAACAGGTTTAGGCCAATGTTGAGCACGATGCTGCCGGCTACCAGCCAGCTCACCGCCCGCTCGTGGGTGGTGCTGGTGAGCAAGGTGCTGTAGATGGCGAAGAAGGCGTGCACCAGCACGTTCACGAACAGAATTTTCAGGCACACCGTCATGCGCTGCACCTCGGCCGGGCTGCTGTGGCTGAACTGCCAGAACACCACCTCGCCCCGAAACAGAATGAAGGCTACGATGAACAGCAGCGGCAGCGCCACAATGCGCTGCCCAAAGTGTAGCAATTGGCGTTGGGCCACGGCATCGCGCGGCACGCTGGCAAACTTGGCAAAAAACAGCGGCAGCACCGTCCAGGCGTACATCATCACGGCGTCGACCCAGCGGTAGGCGCCGGCGTAGTAGCCCGCCTCGGTGGGCGAGGCCAGGCGCTCCAGCATCACCATGTCGATGCGCTCGTTTACGCCATAGAGCAGCGTCATGAAGGCGAAGGGCAGACTGGCGCGCAGGGCGGTGCGGGCCACGGGGCCCTGCCAGCGGTACTTAATTCGGCCAAAAAGGCGCGTCATTAGCCCATATGTGAGCACCGTGGTAAAGGCTGCCGCGCTCAGCCGCGCCCCCACGTAATTGGGCAGGGTGAGGCCGATGGGCAGCAGCACCAGCACGGCGCCCAGCAGCACAAATTTCTCCACCACCGAGAGCACGGCGTCGGTGTTGAACTTCTGATGGGCTTGCAGGGTGCCGCGCAAAAACTGCCCGTACTGGGCCAGCAGCAGCGCCGCGCCCACCGCGCCGAGGAGCAGCAGCTCGTTGCCCCGGTAGCCCAGCCCCCAGCCCACCACCAGCATAACGGCCAGGGCCACAAAGTTGAGCGCACCACGCAGCGGCAGCAGCGTCGGAAAAGTTTCGGCCAGGAAGCTGGGCTCGGCAGCCACGCGCTGCACGGCGTAGGGCGTGAGGCCGAGGTCGGACAGCGCCGCCACCACCAGCGTAAGGGCCGAGAGGGCCGTCACCAGCCCGAACGTGGCGTGCCCGAGCCGGTCCTGCACCAGGTTTTCGACCACCACCCAGCCGGGTTTCACCAGCAGGTTGAGCAGGACGACGAAGCTGATATTGCCAAAAAACCGTTTGATGCCGACGAGTAAGCTAAAACCTGAAATAGCCCCGCGCCGCACGGCGTTGGGTTGGCAAAGCTACGCACCGGGCCCGAGCAGCCGCATCTTGTAACCAATCCAGGCCAATTTCCGGCTATCTTTGCCCGCTGCTTTTTCCGCCGCTTGCCCAATAATTAACCTGTCGGAGCGTTGGGCTTTCCTTTCAGTATGTCATCTACACCTACTTTTTCCCTGGTGGGCATCGGGCCCATCATCAACCGTTGGAAATACTTTGTGGCTGGGGCCGTGGGGTTAGCAGCCATTGTCAGCATCATCGTGGCGCTGCTGCTGCCCAATGTGTACCGCTCCACGGCCGTGTTCATACCTACCAACCCGCAAACCACCGACCCTGACCGCCTGGTAGACGGGGGCAAACTCGAGCTGGGTGGCCGGGCTGAAGACTTGGACCGGGCCATTTCCATCGGCGAATCGCAGACGGTAGCCGAATTGGTCATCAAAAAATTCAATCTCTACAAACACTATAAAGCCGGCCCTCCCGGCGATGATGCCACCGACAATTTCGTGCTCAGCGAGTTCAGCGGCAACCTGAGCATTGTGCACAACGAGCGCGACGCCATCGAGCTTACGTTTACGGACAAAGACAAAAACCTGGCCGCCCAGATTGCCAACACGTTGGTGCACGTTATCGACTCGGTGAACCAGCAGCTGACGCTGGAAAACCGGCGGCACCTGCTCGACCTCTACCGCCAGCGCTACGAGTACCTGAGCACCAGCTACGAGCGCAGCCGCCGCGAGCTGGTGGGCGCCCGCCGCAAATACGGCATCTTTGGGCTGGAGATGCAGGGCCGCTACATGGTGAAGCAGCTCATCGAAACCGAAGCGGCCCTGCGCAAGGCCGAAGCCAGCGGGGGCGACGTGGCCGGCCTGCGCCGCTCGCTGCGCGGCCTCACCCGTGCCGACGGCGGCAACCTCATCAACCTGGAAAGCTACGTGGCCGGCACCGACTCGCTGGCCATGTTCACGACCCGCGTGGCCGATTTGCAGGGCCGCCTTATCGCGGCGCGCTCGGCCTACGAAACGGCCGAGCTGAGCATTAAGGGCCGCATTTCCAGCGTGTACCTGGTGCAGAAGGCCTATCCGGCCACCAAGAAATTCAAGCCCGTGCGCTCGCTCATCGTGCTGGGCTCCATGCTGCTGACGTTTGCGCTGGCGGTGGTGTTCATTGCGCTGCTCGAGCTGTACCGCCACAACAACCGGCCGAGTGCCCTGCGTCCGGCGTGAACCCACCCGTAAACGAGCGCCTGCACCGCATCTGGCAGTCCTTCGATGGGCCCCAGCTGCTGTTTATGGGCTTTATCGCGCTGCTGCTGACGGGCGGCGCGGCGGCGGCCCTGGCCGAAATGCCCGCGCTGTTGCTGCCGGCGCTGCTGGCCGTGGGCCTGCTGGTGGCCCTCATCGAGTGGCGCTGGCTGTACTACCTGCTGTTTTTCATTTTGCCGTTTACCCAGGAAATTGGCCTGTTTGGGGGCCTGAGCATGGACGTGCCTTCCGAGCCGCTCATGCTGGCCATCACGGCCTGCGTGCTGGGCGCCTTGGTGCTGGGCGCGGGGCCATTGCCCCGCCGCGAATGGATGCACCCCTTGCTGGTCATTCTGGGGCTGATGCTGCTGTGGACGGCTGTGGACGCGGCTTTTTCGGTGGTGGTCATCAAGTCCATTAAGTACCTGCTGGCCAAGGTGTGGTACATCACGCCGTTTTTGCTGGGCACCCTGCTCATTGTGCGGCGGCCGGCCGATGCCTGGCGCTTTGCTTCGGTGTACGCGGCCGGGGCCTGCCTGAGCGTGCTTTACGTAGCCAGCCGGCACGCCACCAAAGGCTTTAGCTTCGAGCAGATTAACTGGTCGTTGCACCCGTTTTTCCGCAACCACGTCATCTACGCAGCCATGCTGGCGCTACTGATTCCGTTTGGGTGGTTTGCCATGCAGGCGGCACGCACGGCGGGGGGGCGCTGGGCGTGGCGGGGGGGGTTGGGCATTCTGCTGTTTGGGCTGCTTACTTCCTACACAAGGGCTTCTATTTTGTCGCTGCCCATCGCCGGCCTGTTTTACGTGGTGATGCGACTGCACCTGACCCGGGTGGTGCTGGTAGCAGCGGCCGTGGGCGTCACGCTGTCGGTGGCCTACGTGGTGGTCGGCGACCGGTACATGGAGTACGCGCCCAACTACGAGCGCACCGTGTTCAACGGCAAAAATTTCGAAAAACACCTGGAGGCAACTTATAAACTCCAAGATGTATCGGGCATGGAGCGGGTGTACCGCTGGGTAGCCGCCGCCCGCATGATTGGGGACAAACCCCTGGTGGGCAGCGGAGCAGCTACTTTTTACCCCGAGTACAAGCGCTACACGGTGAAAAGCTTCCGCACCTATGTAAGCGACAACCCCGAAAAATCAACGACGCACAACTATTTCCTGCTTCAGCTGGCCGAGCAGGGCATCCCGGGATTTGTCCTGTTCCTCACCCTAGTGGCTACGGCCCTGCTGGCGGGTGAACGGCTTTATCACCGCTCGGCCAGCCAGCCGGATGTGCGTCGGGTAGTACTGGCGGCCACCCTCTCCCTGGTCGTCATCGTTTTCCACCTCACGCTCAACGAGCTGGTGGAAGTAGACAAGATTGGGCCGGTATTTTTCGTGTGCCTGGCCCTGTTGGTACGGTCCGACACGTGGCTGGCAGAAGCTCCGCTTACAGATGAAGTAAGCAATGAGCAATGAGCAGTGAGCAAAAGCACGTCCTGCTGAGCGCAGCCGAAGTATCTCGCGTGCAAGAGTAATTCAATCGTTGAACGAAGCGAGCGAGATGCTTCGGCTGCGCTCAGCAGGACGTGCTTTTTGCTTTCCTACTATTTTCCCAGCTCATTTAAACCGGCAGCTCAGAATAGTCACATCGTCGGCAAACTGCGCGTTGTGGGCGCTGAAGGCGTTGATGCTGCGCAGCAGCTCCTGGTGCAGCTTGGGCAGCGGCAGGTAGCGGTTGCGGTGCAGCACGGCCAGCACGCCTTCCTCGCCAAACTCGTTGTTGTCGGCATCGAATACTTCGGTGAGGCCGTCGGTGTAGAGCAGCAGCAGGGAATGGAGCGGAATTTCAATTTCGCCCACTCGCAGCAGCGGCAGCTCTTCCATGATGCCCAGCATGACGGTGCCGTGCTTGAGCGGCTGCACGCTGCCGTTGTCGGCGAGCAGCAGCGGGTCGTTGTGGCCGGCGTTCACGTACTGCAGGCGGCGGGTGCGGCGGTCGTAGATGCCCAGGAAAGCGGTGATGAACTTCTCGCCGCCCGAGTTGCGGAACAGCAAGTGGTTGAGCTCGGGCACGATGGTGGCCAGCTCCACGCCCTGGCGCAGCAGCGTGCGCAGCCCGGCCTGGAAGTTCGACATCAGCAGCGAGGCGGGCACGCCTTTGCCGCTCACGTCGGCCACGCACAGCAGCAGGCGGTCGGCATCCATCTCCACCACGTCGTAGTAGTCGCCCCCGATTTCGGTGTGGGGCACGTAGCTGCGCTCAATAGCCAGGTGGCTGTCGTTGGGCAGGTGGCGCGGAAACAGCATGGCCTGCACCTCCTGCGCAATTTCAATTTCCTTGCGCACGGCGGCATCGGCAACGCGCTGGGCCTGGAGCCGGCGGTTTTCCACGGCGCCCATCAGCGTGTTGGCCAGGGAGGTGATGAAGGGAATCATCTGCTGGCGGTCGTGGTCGGTGCGCAGGCCGCCCACAAACACGTAGGCTACTATCTGGCGCTGCCGCAGAATGGGCAGAATCAGCTCGTACCGGTCCCAATCGGGCCCCAGGTTCAGGTCTTCCACGGCCTGCGGCTGCCGCACGTCGCCGTCGAGCAGCGGGCGGCTGAGCTTGAATTTTTCGGCGGCAGCCATGTCAACGCCCAGCGACAGGCGCACTTTAAAATCCTGCCCTTCGTGCGCAAACAGCAAGACCTGGAGTGCGTTGCGCTGGCCTTGCAACGTGAGGCGCAGCATGTGGTAAAGCTCGTCCACGGAATGGTCGCGGGCGGTCATGTCGTGGGCCACGCCTAGCACAGTATCCAACTCAAACTGCTTGAGCTGCAGTTGGCGCTTGAGCTGCTTGATTTGCTCGTCGCGCGCGGCTACCTGACCGGCCAAATCAGCCGAGGGCTCAGCAGAAGAAAAAGGAGCAGCGGAAGCCATGCGGAAAGGTAAGCACGCGGACGAAAATGCCCACGGGGCTACAAACTTAAGCAGCCACGGGCGTTTTGGGGTCGTAAGCGTCGCGCAGGCCGTTGCCCAGCAGGTTAAAGCTGAGCACGAGCGCCGAAATGGCCGTGCCCGGCAGCAGCGTGAGCCATAGGCCGGCCTCGGTGCCCAGCAGGTCGTAGCCTTCCTTCACCATCAGGCCCCAACTGGGCGCGGGCGGCTGCACGCCTAGCCCGAGGAAGCTCAGGCCGGCTTCAAGCAGAATGGCCGCCGCGAAGTTGCTGGTGGCCAGCACAATAAGCGGACCGCGCATGTTGGGCAGCAGGTGCCGCGCAATGAGCCGCGACGTAGGCAGCCCCAGCACCCGACCGGCCTCCACAAACGTGGCCGAGCGCAGGCTGAGCATCTGGCCGCGCACCACGCGGGCCACGTCCACCCACATAGTCAGGCCCACGGCTACGAAGCTGACCCACACGCCCTTACTATCGAGTGCCAGCGAAATGGCAATAACCAGCATGATGCCCGGAATGCTCCACACCACCGTCATCACGCCCAGCAACACGGAATCGACCCAGCCGCCGAAGTAGCCGGCCACGGCGCCCACGGCCATGCCCAACGCCAGCGAAATAAGCACCGCCACCAGCCCAATGCCCAGCGAGATGCGCGTGCCCAGCAGCAGCCGGCTCAGCTCGTCGCGCCCGGCTTTGTCGGTGCCCAGCCAGTAGGTGCGGTAGTGCGTCTGCGTATCAAAAAGCTGCTTGAGGGGTGTTTTAAGCGCAATTTGTTGCCAAGGAGCCAACGTAGCATCCGGAGCAGTCCAATGTCGTACGGCAATGTACTGGCTATTGAGGCGGCGATAAGCTGCGATGGGCAGTTCTTCGCGCTGTGGTTCACGCCCAGTCAGCCAGGTAGTAAAAATATTCGCATCCTGCCGGCCTTTGGCAACCGAATCAGCGACTGGCAAATACAGAAAACGCACCTCCAAGCCCGGCGGCTGCTTTTGAATCTGCACGAAGCCGTGGTTGGCATTGGGCGAGTTGTCGGGCAGCACCCAATAGCCGAGCAGGGCCACCAGTGTGCACAAGGCAATGAACGCCAGACCGGCCACGGCGGGCCGGTTTTGCCACAGGCGCTGGCGCACGTAGTAGCCGGGCGGGCGGGCTACGGCCTGCGCGCTGGCCGCCACAGGCGGCGCCGCCGGTGCTGCCGTGGTTGCCACGGCTAGCGGGTGTTGTGCTGCAACAGGCCTTCCTTGGAAGCCAGATAAGAGGCATCGCGGGCGATGGCGCCGAAGGACGTGGTTTCGTAGGCCAGCTCGGTATCCGGGTCGGGCCAGTAGCTGCGGATGAGGCCTTGCTCCAGCAAGGTGCGGAGCTGGTCTTCGAGCTCGGCGGCGGGCAGGCCGGTTTTCTGGAGCAAGGTGCGGAACGGAGTGACGAAATAGAGCTCGTCGAGCAGGTCGAATTCGGGGTCAGTCACGGGGAGAAACGGCGGGCTGGGATTTGGGCAAATGTAAGGCCGGTAGGGGCCATTACTCCGAATCAGTTACCAACAGTCATGGCGTTGGTTTCGCCAGCGTATTGGCATAGTTAACCAAGAAGGACAATTCCCGGTCGTTAGACAAGTTTAGCCCGTTTTCCCGGACGTAAGCGCGCAGCTGCGTTTCCCTATCAGGAAAGTACTTGAGCACGTCCTGGGGCTTCCGCAACTTGAACACCGCGCCGACGGCCGTGGCCAGATAAAGCGTGACAATGGTAGCGCCGGGGTAGACGGTTATCGTGGGCTGAGGACGGGCGGCAAGCCCATTCAAGCTGGGAAAACTTCCATGCAATAGCTCTTGGTACCCTACCGCCCGCTCGCGCCGCAACAATACCGCGCCGGGGCCGCGGCTGAGCTGCTCATAGAATCCCCAGGCAACCGGGGAAGAGCCTTTGATTGCAGGCAAGGGAAACACCCGAAAAATGCGCTGCAAGGCAATGTAGGTATCGCCCGCGCGCTGCTGGTCGGGGGCGTCTTTAACAGCAAATCCGCGCACCAAATGCGCGGGGAGGGTGTAGGTGCTGTCGTTCGGGCACCGGAGCGAAAGCAGCTCCTTTTCGGGATATAGGACCAACGTTCCCGTCAAAATAGTGCCCGTTGTGAGCACAACGGCGGCCTCGGTAAAAGGCTTGACCGAAATAGGAGCCTGCGCCTGGCTAACCAAGCAAACCCCAATGGCAAGTACTGCCCCACCCAATATGCCTGTGGTCATCATGCTGGACTGCATCTACGCCGTTTTACTTGGTTGGTTTGGAGAAAAATCCCGCTGCTTTCGACATGACACCGGGGCCGCCACCTGATTTCGGCGGCCAGCAGCCAAAACTAGTATGCGGTTGCTACCGCCATCGGAGTTTCTTGTTGAGCATTGATATAAGCCACAATAGAGGTTATTTCTTTGTCTGAAAGAGCAAAAGAGGGCATCTGCTGCTTATTAAACTTAGTGAAGATGGCCACTGCGTACTCGTCGCCGCTGGCCACCACTTTGCTGGAATTTTTCACCCACGGCAAAATCCAGCTCATGGGCCGGCGTTTGGTGATGCCGGCCAGCGCCGGGCCTACCACCTGCTCATTCACCGCATGGCACTGGGCGCAGTTGCTTTTAAACAGAGCGTCGCCGGCAGCTACTTCAGCGGCCTGCACGCCCGAAAACACATTGCGGGACGTCGACACCTTTTCCACCGGATAAGCAGGGCCTTCGTTTGAGGAAATTTCGATGCGCGCCGCCTCTACATCATCGGCCGCGAAGCCCACCAGCCCGGCGGCGCTCAACAGGGTGAAACCAATGAGTACGACTATCAGCAACATACCGACAGAAAGGGCGAAACCAACCGAATTGAACCGCATAACACGTTGGGTTTAGGTGGAATATATGTGCGGCAAATTTACCATCCAAGCCCTGTGGAGCAGCCTTTTGCAGCCTTGGCCCATTTCAATTTCTCCGGGCCTTGGTCGATTGCTACGAAGCGCTAACAAAGCCTGGCAAGGCTAGCGCTATAGGTGCCTATCATAAGCCAGCTGCGTCCCCAACGAGCACCAGCACGCAGTATTCTTTTGTTTCTGGGGCAGCGGGAGCAGTGTTAGCCGAAAATTTGCTAAAACCGGTCCTGCTAAACTTATCGGAGCAGAACCGTTTTAGAGCATTTTCGGGGTCGCTGTATAGTAGCGCGAACTGTGTAGTTCACGCCGCCACGCCGTTTGACCTTCTTTAACGGAGCAGGTACGCGAACGACAAAGTTCGCGCTATTACTGCCGCTGCTTCGGACTGTACACTGATACCGAAACCGCTCTAGGTTGGCTCAAACAATCTCTCAGCCGGCGTACGTGGCCCGCGCCGGCGCCTGGGGCAGCACCAGCAGCTTCTGCTCCAGCTCCTGGGCGGCCAGGGCGCAGGCGGCTTCAATCTCCAAAAACAAGGACAGTAGCGTCGCCATGGTTTCGGGTTTGGCCCCGTCACCCACCGAAATCAGCTTGACGGCCATGCCCTGAATGGACTTGGCCACGTCCTCCAGATTCGGGCTCATGCCCATGGTGGCAAACGTGGGGATGATGGAATGCGTGGCGCGCTTCAGGGCAATCCAGTCCTTTTCGGCAATGGCCTTTTTCATGGTCTGCACCAGCTGCGGAATTTCCTGCAGGTAGAGCCCAATCATCTCGGCCATGCGGGCGTCGCTTTTGGTAATGCGCTTCAGGTAGTCGAAGTTGACGCAGGTGGGGAGCGGGAGGGGCTGGTCGGCCGCGTCCGATTCGCCGGTGGTTTTGTCGGTGTCGGCCTGCTTCAGAAACTTGATGATTTTGCTGTACAGCAGCTTGTCGTCAATGGGTTTCGAGATGTAGTCGTTCATGCCCACGGCCTTGCACTTCTCCACGTCCACGGTCGTCACGTCGGCCGTGAGGGCAATGATGGGCACGGTCAGGTGCAGCACGTTGCGGATGTATTCGGTGGCCTCGAAGCCGTTCATCACCGGCATCTGCAGGTCCATCAGCACCACGTCGTAGCGGGTGGTGCGCAGCTTTTCGAGGGCCAGCTTGCCGTTGCCGGCCACGTCCATGGCAAAACCGAAGTCTTCCAGCAGGGTCTTCATCAGCAGCTGGTTCAGGGCAATGTCTTCCACCACCAGAATGTTGACGTCTGTAAACTCCGTTTCCCGCTCGATAATCAGGCTCGATTCGGCGTCGGCTTTTTCGGTGGTTTTGCCAAAGCTCAGGATGAAGCTGAACGTGGAGCCCACGCCCACCTTGCTCTTCACATTGATGGTGCCGCCCTGGGGCTCTACCAGGTTTTTGACAATGGCCAGGCCCAGCCCGGTGCCGCCGTACAAGCGGCTGGTGCCGCTGGTGGCCTGCTGAAAATCATCGAACACGGTGCCCAGCTTGGCTTCCTCGATGCCGATGCCCGTGTCGGTGACGGCAAATTCGAGGATGACTTTTTCCTTGTCCTGCACCAGCATCCGCACGCCCACCGTGATGGTGCCTTCGCTGGTAAACTTCACGGCGTTGCTCACCAGGTTGAGGATGACCTGGTGCAGGCGCACGGGGTCGCCCACCAGCACCTCCGGAATTTTGGCGTCGTACTCCATCACCAGGGCCAGGTTTTTTTCCTGAATCTTGGTTTCGAACAGGTGCACCATGGCCGCCACCGACGCCGAGAGCTTGAACGGAATCTGCTCAAACGTCATCTTGCCCGCGTCCACCTTGGCCAGGTCCAGGATGTCGTTGATGAGCACAATCAGCGTGTCGCCGCTCAGCTTAATGGCCGTCAGGTATTCCTTCTGCTTGTCGGTGAGCTCGGTTTTCAGCACCACCTTCGTGAAGCCGATGATGGCGTTCATGGGCGTGCGGATTTCGTGGCTCATGTTGCTGAGAAACTGCTGCTTCGCCTTCACCGCGTTTTCGGCAATGCCGGTGGCGCTTTCGGCTTTGGCCTGGGCTTCTTCGGCCAGCACGGTGGCGCGCTCGGCCGCAAATTTGGCCTCAATCAGCTCCGTGGCCACGCGTTTCTGGTCGGTCACGTCGCGGGCCACAATCACTACGCCCAGCACGGTGCCCTCGTCGTTCTTGTACACCGACCCGTTGAACAGCACGTCGGTCAGCTTGCCGTCGCGGTGGCGCAGGGTGAGGGGCGAGTCGGCCACGGTGCCTTTGGCAAACACTTCCTGGTACACCTCGCGGGCCATCTGCGGGTCGGTGAAGTACACAAAAAAGTCCGAGCCAATCAGCTGCGCGCGCTCCATGCCGGTGATGTTCACGGTGGCTTGGTTCATGTCCGTGATTTTGCCTTCGGGGCTGATGGTGACCAGCGGGTCGCGGCTGGCCTCAATCAGGCCGCGGGCGTAGTTGGCCACGCGCAGCTCGGCCGCCCGCTTCACCTTCTCGTCGTTCTGAAACGCCAGCTCCTTGTTGGCAATGACCAGCTCGGCGGCCCGCTTCTCCTTTTCGTCGTTCTGAAACGCCAGCTCAATGTTGGCAATGCTCAGCTCCTGCGCCCGCTTCTCCTTCTCGTCGTTCTGAAAAGCCAGCTCTTTATTGGCCACAATCAGCTCCTGCGCCCGTTTCTCTTTTTCATCGTTCTGAAAGGCTAGCTCTTCGTTGGCGATGCTCAGCTCGGCCGCGCGCTTCTCCTTCTCGTCGTTCTGGAAGGCCAACTCGGTGTTGGCCACGCTCAATTCGTGCGCCCGCTTCTCTTTCTCATCGTTCTGGAACGCCAGCTCCGTGTTGGCTACGCTGAGCTCCTGCGCCCGCTTCTCCTTCTCGTCGTTCTGAAAGGCCAGTTCCTTGTTGGCAATGCCCAACTCAGCCGCCCGTTTTTCCTTCTCGTTGTTTTGGAAGGCGAGTTCTTTGTTGGCAATGCTGAGCTCGGCCGCCCGTTTTTCTTTTTCGTCGTTCTGGAACGCCAGCTCTTCGTTGGCGACGCTCAGCTCCTGCGCGCGCTTCTCTTTTTCATCGTTCTGAAACGCCAGCTCTTCGTTGGCAATGCTGAGCTCATCGGCCCGCTTTTCCTTTTCGTTGTGCTGGAAGGCCAGTTCTTTGTTGGCGATGCCCAGTTCGGTGGCCCAGTTTTTCTCGGCCACTTCGCGGGCCACAATCACCGCCCCCAGCAGCACCCCCTGGTCGTCCCGGTTGGCCGAGCCGTCGAACAGCACCTCGGTCAGCGAGCCGTTGGTGTGGCAAAGGGTGAACGGCACGTTCCGAACCGTTCCGTTGGCCACCACCTCGCGGTAGGCATCCCACACCAATTCCGGCGCGGTAAAAAAGGCGAAGAAGTCCGCTCCCAACAACGTGTCGCGCTCCACGCCGGTCAGCGTCACGGCCGCCTCGTTGGTGTCGACGATGCGGCCCTGCAGGTCCACGGTGACCAATAAAGCCGGACTGCCTTCAATCAGCCGGCGGTACTTCTTTTCACTTTCCTTCATGGCAGACGGTTTGCCGACCCGGAAGGCAAGCGTTGACTTTTGTGTGGTGCGACCTTCCCACCCGTGAGTTAGCAAGGAGAATTCCTGGCTGAGCACGGCAGGCAGCTATTGATTAAATACCAAACGAAGCCTGAGCTTGCAGGCGGTATTTAACTGAAATCTATGTAAGATACTGCTTTTATGCCGCCAGAAATTTTATATTCGGCGGCGATGAAGCAACGGCCATCGAAATAACCCCGCTCACCTTGCGCAGGGACTGTGCCAGCCGGTAAACGGCATGCCTTCGCCTTCACTACCCGTTGGGTAATTTATGCTGCTGCGGCGCGGGCGCCCCTGCTTTAGGCGGGCAAGGGGTGGTCGAGCTCGATGCGGGTACGGGTGCCCTGGTTGGGGGCCGACTGCTGCTCCAGCCGGGCGCGGAGCATGTCCACGCGCACCCCAATGCTGCGCAGGCCCACCCCGGCGTGCACCGCCGGAACGCCGTTGGCAGCAGCGGGGCCGGGGCTGAAACCACAGCCGTTGTCGGTTACGGTGAGCGAGAGCCGGGGCCCGCTTTGGTGCAGCTCGATGCGCAGCTGGCTGGCGCCCCGCGCGTGCTTGATGGTGTTGTGCACCAGTTCCTGGCAGATGCGGTAGAGCGCCAGCTCCTGGGCCAGGCCCAGCGGGTGCGGGTAGTGCAAGTCGAGCACGACGGCCAGCGAGCCGGAGCGGCGCGTCACCTCCGCCAAATATTCCAGGGCTTTCAGCAGCCCGGCGCGGGCCAGCAGCGCGGGGTAGAGGCTGTGCGACACGCTCCGAATTTCGTCAACCGCGGTACCAAGCACTTCGCGGGCGAGGTCGAGCAAGGTGGCCGCATCATCGCCGCCGATGGTACCGCCCAGGCGGTCGACCAGCATGCGGGCCATGGCCACGGTAGAGCCCACGTCGTCGTGCAGGTCGCGGCCAATGCGCTCCCGCTCCACCTCCTGGGCCTCGATTACAGCCAAAAGAAGCTGCTCCTGGTGGCCGGCTTCGGCGGCGCGCAGGTGCAGCTGCTGCTGCAGCAAGCGCTTTTGGTAGGTGACCAGCAGCACCACCACCGCCCCGCCAATCAGCAGCATCAGCCCGATGGCGGCCAGCAGCAGCTGGCCAAAGCTTACTTCTGTGGGCGCATCCATAGGGCCCGGCAATAGCAGATATACAGCAGAAAGGTGAGCAAGGAATGGAAATTCCAAATGGTGAAGTTCAGCTCGGCCGAGTAGTGGTGCAGCATGTAGTTGCTGAACAGCGCAAGTTGCAGCTTTCCGAGAAAATACGCCAGCAGCCCCACCGAAACCCAAAACATGGGGTCCTGGCGCAGGTGCGTTACCCGCAGCTCGTTGAGCAGCTTGACAAAGTAACTCATCACCAAGCCCAGCACCAGCAGGCATTCGAGCACCTGCACCGCGGGGCTGAACTGGGTGGCTTCCAGCACCAGTCCTTTGCTCAACCCCACATACAGCACAAAGCCGCCCGCCAGCCACGGGCGCCAGCGCCAGAAGGCGGGCGAATCGAGGGCCCAGGCATACACCAGCGACAGCAACCAGAACTCACCAGCCGAGTCCAACGAAATCAGAAACAGGTTGGGCCGATGAAGGGCCTGCAACACCATGCCCGCCAGCTCCATGGCCGAAGCAAAACCGACCAGCCCCAGCAGGCAGCGCAGCACCACGGGAAGCTGCCGGTAACGCAGCAGCCCAATGATGCCCGCTACGAATACCGGCGTTATCGACGTCCTGCTAAGCAGCTGGTTCCAGAAATGTGCATCGGTGGTCATAGCAGCGGCAGGCTTAGGAGCACCCCATCCTCAGTTTTATAGTGGGCGTGGGTTGGCTAGCACGATGGTGGGCAAGGGCTCGCCATGTCTTCGGCGTCGCTATTGGCGCCGCGCAGGAGCGCGCCGGCGGCATCGGTGAGGCGCAGCATCAGCCCAAAAATAGCGGCGGGTACCTCGCCAACGTTGGCGTAGGTACGGAGGCCGAAAAACGCCCGCAGCTTGCACGTGTCCAGGGCCCCCAGGTCGTCGATGTCCTGCAGCGGCTGCAGGAAGTCGCTCACGCCGAAGGTGTAGCCCTGTAGCGGGTGTAGCCCAGTGTCATCTTCCGTGAGCTTCGTGCCGCTATTGAACATCTGCGCGGTGATGGGATAAGTAGCGGCATCGGCCCAGCTGTTGGCCCAGTGCAGGGCCAATACGTTGGCAACGGGCAGTTGCAGGGGCGGCACCAGGTTCGCATCCTGCCAATAACCCTCGGAAACGTAGTAGGCCGAAACAGTTTCGTTGCCGGCATTGGCCGCGAAGAGGGCAATGGCGAAGTGGGGCTGGCCGGCCTCATCCGGCACCGCCAAAAACCGGGCTTTGATGTGCGTCACGCCCAGCGCCGACACCAAATCCACCACGCTCATCACCGGAAAGCTGACGCCTGGCAGCCGGCTGCCGTCGGCGGGCAGCAGGAAGTTGTTGGCCAATTTGTCGCCGGCGCCGTCCTCAAATAGTGCCAACCAGTTGGCAGCGTATTGGTTGAACTGGCCGTTGCTGATGGTGAGGGGTTGCGAGGGCGCAATGGTCTGGGGCATTGTAATGAGGGCGGTTGGTTTAGGCAAAAAATCGGGCTGGCCTTGAACAAGCACTGGCAAAGCTAACCGATTGGGCAGCGAATTGCATGCTGTATCATGTATAAATGACCGGCTTTCGGCAGCGTCTGAGGCCGCGAGCTTCCGGCCCCCGCTTGTGCCCTTGGCAGCCAACGCCACCAGCGGGCCGCGCTGTAGTGCCCTGCCGCAACCCTTCCTGCTGGTCGCACGACTTTGTCATCAACACCTATATAGCGGCCCTTACACCCCCTGGCGGCGCTCCGGCAGGGTAGCAGCAGAGACATGCAGCTGCATGTCTGGTTGCAAACACCTGTCCACCGATGGACAATTGCCCATGGATTGCATCCGGGCTATAAACCCAGCCATTCGCTGGTTGGCAATAATGAATGCTATTGGCACAGCTACTGGCTTTGATTCTTTCTCACGACTTTTTTTCTGCACGCAAATGGACACCATGCTTTCCCGCTTTTCCCGTCGCAAGCGGATGCCGACGCTTGCTTCGCCCGCCCCGGTCGCCAACTCCTTTTTCCCGTTCCGCTCCCTGGCCGGGCCGTTGTTCGCAGGTTGGCGCTGGGTGAGGCTACTAGCGCTGCTAAATCGGAGTTCAGCGACGAGAAAGGCAGCTTTCGGTTTGAGCCCGTGGGGGCTGGCAACTACCGGGTATCGGCCGCGCAGGTGGGCTTCGTGCGCGGCTGGCTGCCCGTAAAGGTGGCGGGCGGCGAAACTCAGCAGCTGCCCCCGCTGACGCTGCCAACCAGCACCGCCACGGCCCTGAAAGAAGTGACCGTAGCGGGCAAAAAGCCGCTGTTTGAGCGCCAGGCCGACCGCACCGTGGTGAACGTGGAAGGCAGCACCCTGGTGGCGGGCAATACCTCGCTCGACGTGCTGGCCCGCTCGCCGGGCGTGACGGTGGACAGCAGCGACAACCTCAGCCTGCGCGGCCGGCAGGGCAAGTACAAACAGCTAGGCTAGCGGTGCGCCGCAGGCGCCGCATCAGCCACTGGAGCAGCCAAGCCCTGGCGGTGCAGCTGCACCTTGGCCTGCTCCCCGATGCGCAGCGGTGCCCGCGAGGTGAGGCGGATTTCGAGGTTGGTACCCGCCGGGTCGTCGGCGGCCGCAGGGCTGGCCACGCCGGTTACCACGCGGGTGGGCCGGGCCGCCGCCCACACCCGCACCGAATCGCCGGGCCGGATGCTGGCCGCCTCCGTTGCCGGCACCACCACCGGCACCAGCAGGTATGGGCGTGTCGAAATGGTGCCAATGGCCGTGGTGCGGTTGAGGTACTGGCCGGCCGTGAGATGCCGCGAAACCAGGAAGCCGCTGTGCGGCGCCAGCACGAAGGTGAAGTTGTTGAGCTTGGCCAGCACTGCGCCCTGCCGCACAAAATCGCCTTCGGCAAAGAAGATGGTACGCACGCGGCCGGTCGTTTTGGCCAATACCGGCTCGGTGCCCCCGGCACTGACCCGGCCCGTGAGCTCCAGCACCGTCGAATCGGGAATGACGGCAGCCGGGGCCGGGCCGGCCGCCAGCGCCGTTACTTCAGCCGTAGATTTTACCCACCACCGCCGGCCCAGCACGGCGCCTCCAATCAGCACAAAAACGATGGCAATGAGGATACTTTTTTTCATATCGAAACAAAGAGAAAGGCAGCGAGAGAAATTGCGCCGCACCTGATACGTAACTGACCGACAAGTGTGGCGCTTATGTACCAGAATACTTCTACTTAACCTAAATTGCAGGCTAGTCGCCGCGGGGCGATGGGTTTGCAATTGCTTGTCCATAAGCTGCTGCACCGAAAAGCTGCCATGCTCATCTGACGTCCGCTAGTGCTGCCCGAAGCTGTAGCGCAGGCCCAGCGCATGGCTGGCGGTAGTGGTGTAAACGGCAATTCCCGGATAGGAGGTGGCAATGAGGCGATTCTCCGTGAAATGGTAGTTCAGTTCGGTGCTCTGAGTCAGGCGGCAGCGCAGGCCCAAGCCCACCGTCAGCAGTAGATTGTCGAACGAGAAGCGGCGAGAGAATGGAACAGTTTGGAGGGTGCCGGAGAGGTCGTCGCCTTCGAAGCCACGGGAGTAAATGGATTGGTGCTCCAACGTGAAACCCCCAAGCGCTGCTAGGTGCAATCGGCTGGGAAGCCGGTGCGGGAGCGTGTATCGGGCCAGGGTCGAAATAGAGACGAGGCCTTCGGTGGTGGTGTTGGAGTATTGATAAGTGTAAGGGGTAATACCGGTGGGATTGAAAAAGCTGTTGTGACTGTAATCGGCGGTAATAGCGTAGGTGGTCGTGATGCCGCTGTAGGCGGCGCCAAGCTCCAGCGCCAGCCGCGGGCGTAGCTGGTAGCCGGCCGCAAGCTGCACCGGCAGCCGAAACCCGGTTTTGTCGCCGTTATGCCATTTACCCAGCTTTTGAAAGTGACTGCTGTACACACCCAGCCCGGCATAGTAGCGGGGCGCGGCAGCGGGAGCGGTTTGGGCAAGGCCCAGGAGCGGAGCGGCCAGCAGCAAGCCGCTACCAGCGAGTAGAAGCAATTTCATCGGGTAGGGGAGAAGTGATGGAGAATGCCGGTCAGTAGCACCAGGCCCCGCCAGGCAGTGGGAAGGTAGGCCGAAACCGGGTTTCCGGCAAACAGGGTGCTACGGGCCATCGGCCAATCCAACGCTTCGTCCGGCTCAATCGACGCTTCGGCAACGGGGAGTTGAAGGCCGGCCCACCCCGCCGCCACCTTTGAATCACCAACCACCGCACATTAGCCCAAGTCCCAAGCCCCATGAAAGCCGCCGTCCTCACCCTCGCTTTGGCCGCCACTTCGCTGCTGGCCGTCGCCCAATCCAAAACCACGGCGCTGGCTTCGGCTGCCCCCGTGCCCAGTGCCGCTTCCGATGCCTTCACCACCCTGATGGCAGCCACCATTGCCGAGCAAAGCGCCGCCGCCACGCCCGCCGACGTGCAGGCCAACCTCGCCAAGCTGGAGCGCGCCGTGGCCGCGGCCCCCACCGCCTGGGAGCCCCGCTACTACCAGGCCCGCGGCTACCTCAAGCTGGGTTTTGCCAGCCAGCCCGATGACCGGCAGGACAAGCGGTTCGACCAGGCCCAGGCCGCCCTCGATGCGGCCAAAAAGCTGCCCGGCGCCGACGTGGCCGAGCTGCTGGTGCTCCAGGCCTACATTTACCAGGGCCGCATCATGGTGAGCCCCATGACGCGGGGCATGGTGTACGCGGGCCGGGTAGCCGAAGCCCTGAACCAAGCCAAAGCCCTCGCCCCCAACAACCCGCGCGTGTACCTACTGCTCGGCAATAACGCATTTCATACCCCTTCGATGTTTGGCGGCGGCCCCGACAAGGCCAAGCCACTTTACGAAAAGGCCAAGGGCCTCTTCGCCACCTTCCGGCCCGCCAATGCCCTGAGCCCCACCTGGGGCGAAAAAATGAACGACGCCATGCTGGCGCAATGCCCCGCCGACATTGCAGCCACCAAGTAAGGGGGCAAAAATACCCGTGGCTAAAAAGCCGGGCAGGCAGCCCGGAGCGCGAACTGCCCCGTTCGCGCCGGCTTTCCTTCACACTTCTGCGTTACTTTGATGCAAACTTTCCTGCCCGCCGCCGTGGCTGCTTCCAATACCCCGCCGCCAACTACCAACGTGTTTCGGGCCCTGCCCAGGTCCATGCGCTCGTTGGGCCGGGCGGCGCAGCTTATTCTGCTAATGGCCGTCATCATCAGCTTGCTGGTGAACCCCCGGGCGGTGCACAGCTGGACGGCCTTCGCCGTTACTTACGCCTACACCGTGTGCTACAGCGTGGGCTTGTGGCTCACCAACGGCTACGTGGTGGAGTGGCTGAACCGCCACTACCCCTGGACAACGCAGCCCCTGCGCCGGCTGCTGCTCACGCTGGCCGTGTCGCTGGGCGGCTCGGTGCTCTTCATCGTGGTGATGAACGCCGTGCTGCTGCTCATTCAGGGGCAGCCGGTAGCCCGGCTCTGGTCGGGGGCCATGTACTGGCGGGTGCTGATGCCGCTCATCGTCACCGTCATCATCTCGCTGTTCAACCACAGCCGCTCGTTTTTTTTTCAGTGGCGCGATGCCGCCGTGCGCGCCGAGCGCCTCGAAAAAGAAACCGCCGTGGCCCGCCTCGACTCGCTGCGCCGGCAGGTGGACCCGCACTTTCTGTTCAATTCCCTGAACGCGCTGACCTCGTTGGTCGAAGAAAACGACCCGGCCCGGGCCGTGCGCTTCATCCGGCAGCTCGCGCAGGTGTACCGCTACGTGCTCGACAGCGAGAGCCAAGAGCTGGTGCCACTGGCCGACGAGCTGAAGTTCGCCGAAAGCTACCTGTACCTCCAGAAAACCCGCCTCGGCGACGCCTTGGCTGTGGAAATGAACTTGCCGCCGGCCGCGCTGCACCCGTTTTTCGTGCCGCCGCTGGCGCTGCAGCTGCTGCTCGAAAACGTCATTAAGCACAACACCGCCTTCCAGGCCCAGCCGCTGCGCGTGGCCGTGACGCTGGATGCCGCCGCCCCTGCCTTGACCGTGCGCAACACCCTGCGCCCGCGCCGCCTCGCGCCGGGCGAGACCTCGGGCCTGGGCCTGAAAAACCTGGCGGCGCGCTACGCCTTTCTTACCAGCAAGCCGCTGGCAATAGGGGAGGAGGCGGGGGAGTTTGTGGTAACATTGCCGCTGCTGGTCATTTAACAATTAACATTTATCATTTAACAAGCTGACGACTTATTCGCCGAGCCTTTGCAGACAATTTGAAAACCCTTGAAAAGCGCCGCCAGAACAACTGTTAAATGTTAATTGATAATTGTTAAATGAAATTAACTGCCCTCATCGTCGAAGACGAACCCCTCGCCGCCCGCCGCCTCGCCGATATGCTGGCCCGGCAGCCCGAGCCCGTGCAGGTCATCGGCACGGCCGAGGCTGTGAGCCAGGCCGTGCAGCTGCTCGAAACCGGCCCGGCGCCCGATGTGCTGTTCCTGGATATTCACCTGGCCGATGGCCTGAGCTTCGAAATCTTCGAGCAAACCCAGGTGCGCTGCCCGGTTATTTTCACCACCGCCTACGACCAGTACGCCCTGCAAGCCTTCAAAGTAAACAGCGTAGACTACCTGCTCAAACCCATTGACGAGGAGGAGCTAACGGCCGCCGTGATGAAGCTGCGCGAGCGCCTGCCCATGCCCACGGCCACGGCGCCGCCACCGGCCTTCGACTCCGCTTTGCTGGCCCAGCTCGTGCAGCTGATGCAGCAAAGCGCGCCGCCTGCTGCCAGCTACAAAACCCAGTTTGTGGTGCGCGTGGGCGAACACCTGAAAGTGGTGCCGCTCGACCAGATTGCCTACTTCTTCAGCCTCGAAAAAGCCACCTTCCTGCAAACCACCGAGGGCCGCAAGTTCGTGGTCGACTACACGATGGACCAGCTCGAAGGCCTGCTCGACCCGCGCCGCTTCTTCCGCCTCAACCGCGCCTATCTGGCCCAGCAGTCGGCCATTCAGGACATCATCCACTACACCAACTCCCGCCTGCAAACCGTGCTCAAGCCCACCGCCCCCGATGCCCAGGTGCTGGTGAGCCGCGAGAAAGTGAACGTGTTCAAGAGCTGGCTGGACAGGTAGTTGGATGCTATATTTCGGGGTGCAAGCGCCGGTGGCTTTTATGGATAAATGGGTTTATGCGTTTCTGGGGGGGCTGCTGGCCATGATGCACCCGATGGCCCCGGCTGCCGCCCCGCTGCCCAAGTCAGTGGTCCTGACGGGATGGGCGCAGCACCCGGATGGCGAAGACATTGTGCTGCGCTACGACCGCAGCCGGCTGGGCAAATGGCAGCACGCCGTGCAAGCCAGAGCTACGGCCGATGGCAGGTTCCGGCTTTCCATTCCGGCGCTGCGCACCCCCGGCGAGGCCGAGCTTGACATTGGCAGTGAGCCGGCCTTGCTGTATCTGCACCCCGGCGATGTGCTGCAAGTGAGCTACGACGCGGAGAATTACCCCAGCTCCATGCGGTTTAAGGGTGCGGCAGCTAATCCGTGCAATTACCTGCTGGAGTATTACCGACGCTTTCAGTCTCCCGATGACTCGGTGCAGCAGATGCGGCAAATGGCCCTGAAAATAGTGCCCACCCTGCAGGAGCGACGGCGTTTGGCCACGGAGGAGCGCACCCGGCAGCTGGCGTTTCTCAAATCCTACGCCGCGGCCCACCCGTTGCCGGCACCTTTCAGGCAGTATGCCCGGCGGGCCATTCAGATGCAGTGGGCCAGCTGGCAGCTCATGCTGCCGCTCACCGTAAAGTACGCGAATGCCCACGACGCCCAGGCCGCCGAGAAGCTTGACTTCCCCAGCCTCAACGCCCAGCTACGCCCAGACCTGCTGCCGGATACCGCCCTGACGGAATACCAGGTGCAGCAGGTACTGGAACTGTACGGCAATAACCTGCTGTTTAACCGCTCCCATTTCTTTGCCACTGGCCAACCGCTGGATGAGCGTGAGCCACCGTTGGTTTCCGGCTCCCAAGCTTTGGCGCAGCTTACCGCGCAGGTACGGGCGGCCTTCGGCCGAAATATGTCCGCTGACCTGGCCGTGGGCTACGTCCTGGCCAAGTATATTCAGCGGAATGGGCCCGCTGGCGCGGAGGCTCTGCTCGATATGGTGCAGCAGCACACGCGTGACCCCGCCGTGCTGCAGGCGCTTACTAGCAGCGTGCAGCACCACCAGGCATTGAAGGCCGGCCAGCCGGCCCCGACTATTACTTTGGTTGACGACCGGGGCAAAAAGGTGAGCCTGGCAGACTTCAAAGGCAAGGTGGTTTACCTGGACTTCTGGGCGTCGTGGTGTGCGCCCTGCTTAGCCGAGGCGCCGGCCGCAGCCAAGCTTCGAAAGCATTTTGTGGGTCGGGACGTGCTGTTCCTGTGCGTGTCCATCGACAGCCGGGAGGGTGCCTGGCAAAAGGCCCTGGCGGCCTATTCCCTGCGCAGTTCTAACACTGTTCACCTGCGGGATGGGGGCGAATGGGAGGCGGCGACGGCGCAGGCCTACCTCATCGGGTCGGTGCCAAGCTATATTATTATTGGCCGCGATGGACGGTTGATGCACCTGAATGCGCCCCGTCCTTCCGATGCCAAGACCACAGCGCTGTTGGAAAAAGCGCTGCAGGAGTAGGCGCCCGTTATTGCGGCATGCTAGCTCAGCCGCAGCCGCCGCAGCTCCAGCCGGAAGCCGGGCAGCAAGGGCCCGGCTACCAATTCCTGGTCGAACCCGACGACGGGCCGCACCGGTTGGCCGGGCTCGAAAATATAAACCGATTCGGTGCCCGGCGCGATGAGCCAGCCGAGCTTGGCGCCCGCTTCGAGCCAGTGCTCCATCTTGCGCATGGTGTCGGTGAGGCGGTCGGTGGGCGAGAGCAGCTCGACCACAAAATCGGGGCAAATACGGGCGAAGCCGCGCCGGTCGTCGGGGCTGAGGGCGTTCCAGTTTTCCCAGGCTATCCAGCTGGCATCGGGAGAAAGCATGGCGCCGGTATCGAGGGTAAAGCCGGAGGAAGAATCGAAAAAGATGCCCAAGCCAGAGTCTTCAGCCCAATTACCTAACAAGCGGGTGAGTTGGCCATTGGAGGCACCGGTTTCAGAATTGGTGGGCGGCATGATGGTGATTTGATGGTGGGCATCGCGCTCGATGCGCAAGTCGCGGTTATCCATGCAGAACTGGTAGAATTCCTCGTCGGTGAGGCGTTCCAGTACCGCAGATTTAAGTTTGATATCCATAAAAAATGACAGTGGCTAATGTGGCTCCAAGATACGGCGAAACCTACCCTTCCAGCCACGCCTTTACGGCGCTGGCTTTCTCCCGGCTCACCAACACTTCTTCGTTCGGCGCGGGGTGTAATTCGACCAGCAGCTTGCCGCCGAAATGTGGGTGCAGGCGGCGCACGGCCGGCAGTTGCGCAATAATCTGGCGGTTGAGGCGGAAGAACTGGGCCGGGTCGAGCAGGGTTTCGAGCTGTTCCAGGGTGTAGTCGAGCACGAAGCGGCGGCCATCAGCGACTACCAGCGTCACGGTGTCGTTGCGGCTGAGAAACCAGGCAGCTTCCGTCACCGGCAGGGGCAACAGTTGCTCGCCCTGCCGCACCAGGAAGCGCGTTTTATACGGTCGGCTGGGCCGGGGCAGGGCATCGAGCAAACGCTCGATGGGGGCACTATCGCCTTTCGGCCACTGGCGCAGTTTGGCCAGCGCGGCTTGCAGCTCAGCCAGCTTCACAGGCTTCAATAAGTACGCCACGCTGTTGGCCTGAAAAGCGCGGATGGCATAGGCGTCAAACGCCGTGGTGAAGATGACCGGGCTGGGTACCACGGCCTGCTCCCAGATTTCCAGACTCAGCCCATCAGCCAGCTGAATGTCACTGAGAATCAAGTCGGGTGCTGGGTTGGCGGCCAGCCAGGTGAGAGCTCCGGTCACGGTGTCGAGCACGGCCAGCACCTGACTTTCGGGCGCGGCCTGGGCCAGCAGGCGCTGCAGGCGTTCAGCGGCCGGGTACTCGTCTTCGAGCAGCAGGATTTTCATGAGCAAGGTTACAGCAGCGGCAGTCTGACGGCAAATTTGCCGGCCGCTTCCAGAATTTCGATGGGGCGCGCCGGATTCAGCAGCAGGTAGCGCTGGCGCACGTTGGCCAAGCCCGTGCCGGTGCCGGGCGCAAGGCCCGCCGTGCGGGGCCGCAGGGCGTTTTCGACCAGCAAAAAATCCGGGTTTTCGGCCTCCGCCCACAGGCGTAGGTGCAGCGGGTGCTGACGCGAGGCCTCGTTGTGCTTCAGCGCGTTTTCTACCAGCAGCTGCACGCTGAGCGGGGCCACCCGGCGGGCCAGCGCGGCGGGCGGCACGGCTATTTCCACCACCAGATTATCCCGAAAACGCGCTTTATGCAGCGCCAGGTAGGTTTCGATGAAAGCCATTTCCTCGGCCAGCGGCACGGTGGGCTGGCCCTGGGCCAGCAGCACGTAGCGGTACACATCGGCCAGCTGCTCCACAAACTGCTGGGCGGGCGCATTCTCCGGCTCGATGAGGGCCGCGAGCGTGTTGAGGTTATTGAACAGAAAATGCGGGTCGAGCTGGCTTTGGAGGGCGTCGAGCTGGGCTTGGGTTTGGGAGCGGGCCAATTGCTCGGCGCGGCTCAGGTTGTCCTTCCACTGCTCGAAAAAATACATGGCTTCGTAGAGCGTGAGCACCGCCACGGTAGGTACCAGGCTGAAACGAGCCTCGCGCAGCAGCAAATCGAAGGTCAGCGGAAAGTCGCGGGGCAGCAGCAGGTGCAGGGGCAGCGTGAGGACCACCGTGGCGGCCGAGGTGGCCAGCACTGCCAGCCCGGCCAGCAGCCAGAGGCGGCGCGGCGTCTGCTCCGGGCGCGGCAAGCGTTGCAGCAAGCCCAGCCACAGCTGCCGCGTGACGACCCAATAGCCCGAGGTGAAGTACAGCGAGATGGCCCAGTGCACCAGCACCATCGGCCAGCGCCCATACGGCCCGGTGGGCAGGTTGACGGCCGTAATGAGCAAGCTCAGCAGTGGGATGCCCCAGAGCACAAAGCGGCGGTCATTGAGGGCGGGCTGCGTCATGCGGAGGGGCTTACGACGGTTTTTTTGTTCGTGTACGGGCTGCAATTTGTAGCGCGAACTTTGCAGTTTGCGTCTCCGCGCTAGTAGCGAATCGTTGAAACAGCGCGGGGACGCGAACTACAACGTTCGCGCTACTGCCCGCCCAAAGCGGCCGGCCCACCATAGCCAGCGCAAACAGCGCGGCCACCGCGCCGGCATACAGCGCGGCCCCGGCCCACGTCAGGCCCACGGCCCAGCGCGGCGCCCAGCTGCTGAGGGCCCAGCCCAGCAGCGGCAGCACTTGCAGGGCGTGCATGCCCAGGAAGTGGGCAATGCGCAGGTCGCCGGCGCGGGTGCTCCAGCCCAGGCCCGGCAGGCCGGGGCCGCCGTCCGGCGCGCCCACCGTGTGCTGCATGTTGTGAATCATCGCGCCGCCCAGCACGCTCCCAAGCAGGAACAGCAGCAGGCCCAGGCGCATGCCCAACACGTAGCCCACAGGCCCGTGCGGCTGGTGCCGCCACACCAGATACAGCGCCCAAACCGTCATCAGGGTATTGACCAGAATGAACAGGCCCATCACCGAAAACAGCGCCCCGTCGAGCGCCGTGCGGGTGTTGTAGTGCGAGGTGGTGCCCCGCGCCGCCTGCAGAAAAATCACGCCCTGCTCCACCAACATGCTTACGGCCACGCCCCAGCTGATGGCCCGCACCGCGTTTTGAGCGGCCTGGGGCAGGTCGGCCAGCAGCCAGCCCAGTGTCCAGCAGAAGGCCGTGATGGACAGCGCAAATTTTAGGGGCTTGGCCCAGACCAGCGCTCCGGTCACCAGGCGGCGGTCGAGCAGCAGCAGGGCCAGGGCCAGCACGGCTAGGCCCACGTTCACCCAGCCCGTCCACGACAGCACCGGGTTCACGCGGTGCAGCACGCGCAGAACGGTGCGCAGCGAAAAAGCCATTTCTGGGGCGGCCGAACCATCAGCCGTTGAAAACGCAGAAAACGGAAGCAGGGCAGTTTTCATCCTATCGTTAAAATAAATGGTTGGAGACAGGTTTCAATGGCTTGACCAAGCCAGCAGCGGGCCTAGGCCGGAAGCGAAAAGGCCCGCAGCGCCGCCAGCCACGCCAGCAGCGTGAGCAGGTTGCGGCCGTAGTTCAGGCGCACCCACCACGCTGCCAATTGGCCAGCCTGGGCCTCGGACAATGCCACATTGCGCTGCAGTTTGATGGCCGTAGGAATGAAAAACCCGAAGGTGCCCAGGCGCTCCAGTAGCGTGAGGAGCGCGGCGGCCAGCCACCAGTCGTGCCGGGGCGGCGGGGACGACCAGGCCACCGCGAGGTTGGCAAACGTGAGCAGCGTCAGGGGCAGCGTCGTGACCATGCCCCAGAAGCGCCGCCCGGTATCGATGGCGCGCATGGCCTCGTCGTTCACGCGGTAGCCCGCGGCCGTCTTGCTGAACCACTGCGGCAGCACAATGCGCGTTTCATATAGCCCCGCACCGAAGGCTACACCCAGATTCAATACCAGCAGCCACAGCAGCGTTTAGGGAAGCAGGTTCATTGTATTTTGTCAGAAACGATTTGAAAATAAATTCTTTATGCTGCCGCTACCGGCAATGGATACCGCTGGCGCACGCCGAAATACAGCAGCAGTCCCACCGGTCCGAACAGGAACGTGAGCGCCAGGCAGGGCACCAGCAGCCAATGCGGCACGCCGCGCTGCTGGGCATCGCGCAGCTCCCAGGCACCCGTCCACATATCAAAGCAGAGGTAGTGCACCCAGCCTGCCAGCAGCGCCCACCGGTCGCGGAACAGCGCCGCCACCTCGTCCAGCGAGCCGAAGCCGCCCTCGTGGCCGTGCGGCCCCAGGTAGTGCGCCGCAATGAGTACCGCGTAGGTGCCGGCCAGCAGCAGGGGCAGCGCCCCGCTCAATACCACGGCGCGGGTGCCGCGCCAGCGCGGGGCCAGCACCAGCAGCGCCCAGCCCAGCAGCGCGGCGGGGTTGGCCAGGGAAAACAGGAAGTCGGGCGTGAGCATAAGCAGCTGATGGATTGAAATAACTGGTTCAAACTTACGTTGCCTCGCTCCCGGCCGCCAGCGCTACCGGGGCGAAGCGGCGAATCCGGCGGGTCAGGCGGCAATTGGGATGGGGCGAAGCAACCAATGAAGCTGTTTAGTAAGTCAAACCCGATGTCATCCTGAGCGCAGCGAAGGACCTTCTCACTGCTGAACGGTGATTATGCTGGCGTGAGAAGGTCCTTCGCTGCGCTCAGGATGACCGATAATCCAAGGCCAACTTTCTAAACAGTTTCAATCATTCTACCGCTGAATCCTACCTTTCCAACCCTTCCAACTTCAATCTTCCCATTTATGCTGCTTTCGCTACCCACGCTGCTTTTCGGTTTTCTGCTCCGTTGCTTGGCTACCCCAACTCCACCAGCGCAGGCCACGCTTAGCGGCCACCTCGACCACGCCCCGGCTGGCGACTCGGTGCGGCTCGAATATCACGGGCATATCTACCATCAACGGGTGCGAACGGTGCTCAGCCCTGCCGGCGATTTTCGGATGACGGTGCCGGATTTGAAAGGCGGCACGGCCATTACGTTCTCTTATTCCGGCCAACGCACCACCCTCTACCTCGCGCCGGGCGACGATGTGCGCATGACTCTCGATTTTCCCCGTTTCGACGAAACCCTGGTCTATACCGGGCGCGGTGCTGACGTAAGCAACTACCTGGCACAGGCGCTTTGGAAGTTCGAGTTTGGCCCGGCCGGCGATGCGCCCCGCCCCGAATTCACGCCCACCATCACGGCCGAGCAACTCCGGCAGACTGCCGACCAGTTTCGGGCCCAGCAGCAGGCCTTTCTCACGGCGTACGCTAAAGCGCACCCACTGCCGGCCGATTTTCAGCGCAGCACGGCCCTCGATATTGACCTGAAGTGGGGCCGCAAGCTACTAGAGTACCCGGCCTACCGCCGCAACATAGTGAAAGCCCCCGCGCAACTGCCTGCCAACTATTTTGATTTTCTGGCGCAACTGCCGCTAAAGCAGTTGGATAGATACATAAAATTGGACCGGGGTACCGAAAGCAATGGTGCGCTTATGTGGTTCCTGAATGCCTACAGCAACCGCTTGGCACCCGACGGCACCCTCGGCACCGACCCCGCCGAAGCCCGCCGGCACTACGCCCAGGCCACCGCCGACTTTGGCCCCAGCACCGCCACCATCGACCAGGTAATGTACATATTCTACGACTGGAAAATGGAGGGCAACCTCGATGGTGTGCTGGCCGCTTACCCCACGTTCCGCACGCAAAATCACGACTCCACCATGGCCCGCGACCTGCGCATGCTCATCGGCCGGCAGCTGGCCGTGAAGGTGGGCAACCTGGCGCCGGCCTTTTCGCTGCTGAACAATGAAGGCAAGAAAGTATCGCTCGCTGACCTGCGCGGCAAAGTGGTGTACCTCGATTTCTGGGGGACGTGGTGCGGCCCATGCATGAAGGAAATGCCCGCCAGCAACGAGCTGAAGCAGAAGTTTGCGGGCCGCGACGTGGCCTTCGTCTACATCTCGGTGGGCGACAAGGCCGACAAGTGGCAGCAGGTGCTGGCCGCCGAGCACCTCACCAGTCCCAACAGCATTCACTTGCGCAGCCCCGAGCAGGACGACGTGGCCGCCCGCTACCAGGTGCAGGGCTACCCCACCTATTGGCTCATCGGCCGCGATGGCCGCATCATCACCCGCACGGCCCCGCGCCCCAGCACCGGCCCCGAAGCCGTGGCGGCCCTCAACGCCGCGCTGGGGCAGTAAATGCCAATTTGCTGAACCCTCGACTGCCCGACGTGGTTAACTCCGGATGCCGTCGCCAACCAGCGGCGTGTTGCTACGTATTCTGCACATTATGTCCGTGTTAAAGTTTTTGGTGGTGGGGCTGTTGTTGATGGTCCAAACGGCCCATGCAGCTCTGCCACCCGCTCGGGTGCCCCGCCGCGATTCGGTGAAAGGGCGTCCAGCCATTCCGCGCCTGCCGCACAACCGCTTCGTGGCGCAATACGACTCGCGCTATTCCATCATCAACCACAAGTTCACCACCATCAACGGCCTGAAGCTGGGCATTGAATTCAAAAACCGCTTCCGCACCGGCGCGGCCGTTTACTTCCTCAGCACCGGCGTGCCCACCCGGCAGGCAAAGCCCGACAACGCCGCTGAGGATGCCGATGCGCAGCTGCGCTTCCGCTACCTGGCCGGCTACGCGGGCTACGTGTTGCTCGAAAATCCGCGCTGGGAACTCAGTGCCAACATGCAGTTGGGCCTGGGCTCGGTGTACGTGCTGTACGAAAACGACGACGGCGACCTCGACAAAACCCCCCGCGATTTCCTGGGCGTGGCCGAGCCCGCCATGGCTGCTCAGCTGCGGGTATTTCGGTGGGCGGGCGTGGGCACCGGTGCGGGCTGGCGGCAGCCGCTGTTCGTGCCGCGCGCCATCCAAAAGGAGCTAAACGGCCCCGTGTTCTACCTGAGAGCCAACGTGTTTCTGGGCGAACTGTTCAAGGTGCTCAAGGACCGGGAACCGCTCTTCACCCAGGTCGGCATGCGGCCGGAATAAGAAGCCTCTGTTTGAGTTATTTTTTAGACATGAGACGTTAGACACGAGACAGGAGAAAAAGGGCTAAAACGACGTGAAATTCTTTCTCCTGTCTCGTGTCTAATGTCTCATGTCTTGGTAAAATCAAACAACTTCTATCTAAAGGTTGAAGCCTCTTTGCGGCCATGCCTGGGGCTTGGTGGCTTGGTTATTTTCCGGAACTGTAGGCAAAGCCGACCGAGAGTGTACCGTTGGCGCGGCTGCGGTTCTGCACCACCACGCTTTCGTAGGAGAAAGTGTAGGCCAGGTTCAGCGCTAGGTGCTGGTAGAGCTTGAAGGCCAGAATGGTGGAGTTGTTCACGCGGTAGTCCTCGTCGGGGTTTTCCAACGCGGGCTGGTAAAACAGCAGCGTCGAGGCGCTGAAAACGCCCCGGTTCAGGCGCACTTTGAGGCGGGTGGAGTTGCGCACCACGTGGCGTTCCAAAGCAGGCTCGGTGTCGTAGTAGGTGTTTTCGTCGAGCAGAAAAGTGCTCACCGATACTTCGCTGTTGGTAGAGTCGGCGTAGAGCTGGTAGCCCGCGCCGGCGCCCAGCACCACGCGGTGGTCGATGGCGCGCAGGTTGCTGGTTTCCAGCTCGGCCAGGGTGTAAAATTTCCATTTGCCCAGGCGGTAGTCGGGCGTGGTGAGCAGCAGCAATTCCCGCTCCTTGAGCTGGCCGCTTTGCCGGCCGTAGCTGTAGCTGACGGCTGCAGGGAACTGCCAGTGCCCCGCCGCCAGGCTGCCGGTGTGGCTGGTGGTGAAGTACACCCGCTCCACCGTGCCCGTGGTGTAGAGGCCGGTGATGGCGGCCGTGTAGCGCACACCCGTCCCGTCCAGGTTATAGGTTTCGAACTCCGCCGATGGCAGCCCGGCCGGCGGTGGCGTGAGGCCGCCCACCCCATTCACCACCGCCGAATCGGGTTCGGCAGTGGCCGTCGAGTCGGTTTGGGCCTGGGCCGCGTGGGTGCCACCCAGGAGGAGCGTCAGGGCCATCAGCCACCTCAGCAGTCGGCGATGCCGTGGATTTAGCAGGCACGGCATGGCGCTACAAGCTGCGTAAAGTGGCCGGCCGGTCGAGCTTGCCGGTGGCCGTGGTGTGAAACGCGGGCAAGTAGCGCAGCTGCCGGGGCTGCTCGTAGCGGCTCAGGCGTTCGGCCAGCAGCGCTTTCAACTGCGCTTCCTGACTGGCCGGTAGAGCCGGGCCTTCGATAAAAGCCGTCACCGCTTGCCCGAGGCGCTCATCGGGCTGCCCGGCCACAAAGCAGCGCCGCGATGCCCCGATTTCGGCCAGCGCCACGTCCAGCACCAGCTCTACTTTCTCAGCGGGCACTTTCACGCCGCCGGAGTTTATTACAAAATCGGCGCGGCCCAGCCACTCGAAGGTGTGGGCGTCGAGCAGCCGCACCACGTCGTTGGTGACGATGAGTTGGTCATCGGTTACGTCGCCGCGCAGGGTCAGGCAGCCGCGCTCGTCCTGGCCGGCCGCGATACCGGGCAGCACCCGGAAAGAGGTAGTGGCCTGCGGGCCATTCAGCCGCCGCAGTGCTACGTGCGAGCAGGTTTCGGTCATGCCATACGTCAGCCACACCGGCACTGTAAGCGGCTGTAGCTCTTGCTGTAAAGAGGCATCGGCCGGTGCTCCGCCGATGATGACGGCCTTCATCCGATTCAGGCGCGGGGCGTGGCCGGCGGTCAGCACCATTTTCAATTGCAAGGGCACGAAGGCTGCAAAATCGAAGGCCGCATCAGCGGCCACGTAGGCAAACGGGTCGGCGTGCGGCTCCACAATGGTCAGGTGCAGGTTGCGCTCCAGCCCGCGCACCAGCATCATCAGCCCGCCGATGTACTCGCAGTTGAGGCACACCAGCGCCCGGTCGCCCGGCCCCAGGTCAAAAAAGTCGCCCGTGCGCCGGGCCGATGCTTCCAGTTGCCGCCGCCGCAGCGTGATGAGCGAGGGCGCGCCCGTGCTGCCCGACGTGTGCAGCCCAAACTCCTGGGCACCGTTCAGCCACTGGCGCATAAAATCCAGAATTTTGGCCTCGTAGCCGTTCACCGGCGCGTCGAGCCGGGCGGGGTATTCGCGTATGGCCGCGTAGCTGAATTCGCGGCCGTTGAGCAGGAGGGAGGTGGGCAGGGCGGCAGTCGTCATGCCGCAAAACTACGCGTCGGCGCCGGCCTTAGCGCCGGGCGGCCTGCGACTGGTCTGCGGTGCAGTAAAAGTCGAAATGCTTCCAGTTCAGCATGTCTTCCTGCTTCAGAATGGGTACCACTTCCGCATCAATCGTAAAATCGGAAATGTAGAACAGCGAGTAGCCCAGGCCTTTGAGCACCTGAAACTGCTCGAATTTTTCCTCCGGCGAATTTTTGCCAAAACACTCCGTAATCACCACCGGATGGTGCTTGAATAGCAGGTCGGAAATGGATTTAATGATTTCCTTGTCGTACCCTTCGGTGTCAATTTTAATGAGCTTGAGCTTGTCAATAAACCCAGGGTATTCGCGCTCCAAAAATGCCTCCAGGTTAACGCCTTTTACCTTGTGGCTCAGGGCAAATTTGCCGTGCCGGTTGTCGCTGGTGAGCGAAATGCCGCCGTTGTTAAACGAGGCCTCCGACGAGTTGTAGAAGAACTCATTGTCCTCGTCCGAAATGGCCAGGTTGTGCGCTTTAATGGCGGTTTTGTTCGGGTTCAGCAGGGCATTTTCCGCCAGAATATCATACACGTACGGGTTGGGGTCGAAGCCCAGGGTGAGGCCGGTTTTGCCGGTGGCCAGCGCCATTTGCACGGTCATGTGGCCGATGTTGGCGCCGATGTCGATGGCGCCGTCGCCATCGTGCAAAAATTGCTTGAAAAACGCAACCGTTTCGGCGGCCATCTCTTTCTTTTCCACCAGCGGGTTTTCCCAATTGGTAAAATCGACCTGGCCCAATCCCGCCAACTCAAAATGGTCGACGCGGGTGGGGTGTTTCTGGGTGACGCGGCGGGCCAGCTTCCGCTTGAAGGAGTTGATGAGGTAACGGAACATCGCAGGAAGGGAAAGTGAAGAAAGCCAATAGCTGGCACCCTAGTCGGAGCTGCCGCAAAGGTATCCGGTTCGCTCCGATGCGCCACCGCAGGAATGGCCGCCAGTTTTTGGTTGCTTTTTTAAAAGAAAATGTGTAATATGGCTTATCACTATACCCTTCCCGCTATGCTGACTCAATCCCACCCCTCGCCCCAGGTAGCGCCCTTCACTGCTTCGGCGCCCGGCGCCAGCCCCGCCGCCACTGGTACGCCCGAACAAAAATCCCAGGCCAAAGCCCTGAAGAAAGAACGTAAAAACGAGCGCCTGCGCTTCTTTTTTGGTTGGTGCGAAGGCTGCCAGGCATTCGGGTCGGCTTTCTAAAACGGACAACCCAATTTTGGAACACACTGAAAAAGCCCTGTCGGACTGGCAGGGCTTTTTCAGTGTGTTTATTTAACCGTCATGCTGAGCTTGTCGAAGCATCTCGACCGCGCAACGCAATTAGTTACTATTGCAGTAGAGATGCTTCGACAAGCTCAGCATGACGGGCTGATTGATATTCCTGCTTCCTTGTGCAGTTGTAGCGTGCTACGGAAATTTTGGGAATTTCGAGAAGTCCGGCTGGCGCTTCTCCATGTAGGCGTTGCGGCCTTCCTTGGCCTCGTCGCTCAGGTAGTAGAGCAGCGTGGCGTTGCCGGCCAGCTCCTGAATGCCGGCTTGGCCATCCAGCTCGGCGTTGAAGCTCGATTTGAGCATGCGCAGCGCTAGTGGGCTCTTTTGCAGAATTTTGTGGCACCAGGCCACGGTGGTTTCTTCCAGCTTATCGAGCGGCACTACTTTGTTCACGAGGCCCATGTCGAGGGCTTCCTGGGCGTCGTACTGGTCGCAGAGAAACCAGATTTCGCGGGCCTTTTTCTGGCCCACAATGCGCGCCAGGTAAGAGGCCCCAAAGCCACCGTCGAACGAACCCACGTTGGGGCCGGTCTGGCCGAAGCGGGCGTTGTCTGCCGCCACGGTCAGGTCGCATACCACATGTAGCACGTGGCCGCCGCCGATAGCCCAGCCCGCCACCATGGCCACCACCGGCTTGGGGATGGAGCGGATGATTTTCTGCAGCTCCAGCACGTTCAGACGGGGCACGGTGTCCTCGCCCACGTAGCCGCCGTGGCCGCGCACGCTCTGGTCGCCGCCCGAGCAGAAGGCCCGGCCGCCCTCGCCGGTGAGGATGATGACGCCAATGTCGGTGCGGTCCTGGCAGATGCGCATGGCATCAATCATTTCCTGCACCGTGAGCGGCGTGAAGGCGTTGTGCACCTGCGGCCGGTTGATGCTGATTTTGGCGATGCCGCTAAACTGCGTGAAGAGAATTTCTTTGAACTCTTTAATCGGGGTCCAGTTGATGGGTTCTGACATAGGTTGGAATGGAAAAAAAAGAACGTCATGCAGAGCGCAGCGAAGCATCTTTACTGCACAACGCAATTATTTACTATTGCGGTAAAGATGCTTCGCTGCGCTCTGCATGACGTTCAGTTAATGGATGTTCTATTCAAGCAAATGCGGCCTTCACCGCACTGCGGTATTCCTCAAAAAATGCCGCGTTGGTCTTTGAGTCGGTGAAGACTTCCAGAATGGCCGCGCCGGTTTCGGCTGCAAAGAAAACCGGCAGCGTGGCTTCCAGTTCAGCGAATGATGAAACCGGGAAATAGCGCAGGTTGAAATCGCGCGCCGTGTTCTCGGCCGTGAGCAGCTGGCGCGTCTCAAAAAACTCGTCCAGCTCCGGCTGCTGGCGCGGCCCGTCAATGATGCGGAAGATGCCGCCGCCGTGGTTGTTGAACAGCACCACCCGCAGATTGGGCAGCGGGTAGTTGTGCCAGAAGGCGTTGCGGTCGTAGAAAAACGCCACGTCGCCGGTCAGCAGCACCACCGGACGCTCCGGCTGGGCCAGTGCTGCGCCCACAGCCGTCGAGTTGCAGCCATCGATGCCGCTGGTGCCGCGGTTGGCAAAAACCTCAATTTGCCGGCCTTGCGGCAGGCCAAGAATGTTGACGTAGCGCACGGCCATGCTGTTGGCCAGGTGCAGGGCCGTTTGGTCGGGCACATGGGCTAGTGCGTGGCGGAAAGCCGAGAATTCGTTAAACGGCTGCGCATCGTCTACAAAAAACTGCTGCAGAAACGCGGCGGCGGCTTTATCGGCGCGCTGCCAACTCCGGGTGATTTCCGGCGTTTCGCTCATCGCCGTGCTTTCCGACAGCTGCTGGAAAAATACGGCGGGCGGTACCCGCACCACCCGGGTCAGGCTGCGGAAAGTATCGGCCACTTCACCCGCAGCCTGCAGATGCCAGTGCTGCGCCGGGGCCGCATCGCGCAAAAACAGCTTCAGGCTCTTTGAAATGAGCGACTGGCCGAAGGTGATGAGCAAATCGGGCTTGAGTGCTGCCTTGTCTTCTTTGCTCAAGCCGGCCAGGAAAACGTCCTGCAACCGGGCATCCGATACCTCGCCGATGTTGGCAATAGTGTCGCCGACCACCGGCACGTGCCGGACTTTGGTGAATTCGTAGAGGGCCGCCAGCAGGCCGGGGTTGCTGGCCTGCTGGCCAGCCACTACCACCACACTGCTGGCATTGCGCAGCTGCTGGCGCAAATCCAGGATTTCGGCCGGAGAAAGCGTCGGATTGGAGGGGTGTTCGTAAATAATTTTTACATCCTTCTCATAAACAATTCCCTCGCCTGCCTTCGGATAAAACGGCTCGCGTAGCGGCACATTCACCTGCACCGGCCCGGCGGGCGCGGCCTGCGCCAGGTTGATGGCCTCGTTCACGATGCGCGCTGAATGCCACTTGGCATCGGCGTGCGAAGTGTCGACGGGAAATTCGAATTCGCCCTTGGCGTGCACGCCGTAGAGGTTGCGCTGCCGGATGGTCTGGCCATCGAGCTGGTCAATCCATTCCGGCGGGCGGTCGGCAGTAAAAATCACCAGCGGTATTTGCTGGAAAAAAGCCTCGGCCACGGCCGGCGCGTAGTTCAGCCCCGCTGTGCCGGAGGTGCACACCAGCGCCACGGCCCGCCGCTGAGCCTGCGCAATACCGAGGCCAATAAAAGCCGCCGCCCGCTCATCGGGCACCACGCGGACGTTCAAACCGGGATGGCGAGCAAAGGCCAGCGTGAGCGGTGCCGAACGCGAGCCGGGCGATAAAACGACATCCGTAATGCCGTGCCGGGCGCAGATTTCGGCGATGTTATAAACGGCTTGAATCGTCATGCAAAAAAGAAGTCAGAGATATAAAGTGCGGCGGGCCACCATCACGGCAAGCAGCCCGGGCTACTTGCGCGGCCGGGCCTTCGCTTTGGAGGCGGTGCGGGCCGCCGGCTCAGGCTGGAGCAAGGCTCCCAACAGACGCACGAGGCTGTCCATGTCGCGGAAATCGAGTACTTCTACGGGCGAGTGCGAATAGCGGCCGGGCCACGACAGCGGCACGGACGGAATGCCGTAGTTCATGAATTCCAGCCCGTCGGTGCCGCCCACGGTCATGCCCTCCTGCAGGGGAATGTGCTGCCGGTCGGCCAGCGCGTGCACACCTTGCACTAGGTCGCGCCGGGCGAAATTGATGCTTTCCACCACCCGAATGACGGCGCCCTGCCCCAGCGGGCAGTAGCCAAACCCCGGCGACTCCTGGGGCGCATCCGACGACACAAACGTGTCGATGGGGTACACCACGGTGGCATCGCGCAGCTTTTGCGCGGCAAAGGCCGAGCCTAGCAGTCCAATCTCTTCGCCCGTCGACCACACGTAGGTCACCCGGCAGGGCAGCTTGGCCGGGTCGAGGTGCTGGAGGCTAAGCAGCAGGGCCGCGCAGCCCACCCGGTCGTCGAGGCCGCGGGCAGCGGCCCGCTGCGGGCCCAGAGGGCGCAGCTGCTTGGGCATGGTAACGGTGGTGCTGCCCACCCGCACGCCTGCCGCCTGCGCCTGCTGGGCCGAGGTGAACCCCGCGAAAGCCGTGATGGCGGCCGATGGCGCACTTTTGGTGGCCTGCAGGTAGTTGGCGCGCGGCTCAAAAACAGCGGCAATGTCGGCCTGGCCCGGCGTGTGCAGCAAGGCCGGCTGCGCTTCCCACAGCCAGGTAAAGCCCCCGCCCTTGAGGCCCAGCACCAGCCGCCCATCGGCCCGAACGGAGTCGACTACAAACCCCACTTCGTCCATGTGGGCCACGAACACGAGGTGGCGCGGGCCCTGCCCGAAGCGGAGCACCAGGTTGCCGGCCGGGTCCGTTTCGGGGCGGGCCCAGGCCGGCAGCTGCCGGGCGATGAACTCGCGCACCGGCGTTTCGGCGGTGCTCACGCCGTACTGGCCCACTAGGCCCGCCAGCAGCGTGGCGGCCGGCGTTGGCAGCGGGGCGGGCCCGGCGGCCGGCGGCAGCGCGGGCGTAACCGGAGCCGTGCCGGCGCTGCCCGCGGCCGCCAGCCACGCCTGGGCCAGCAGCTGCACGTCGGCCAGCGCCACGGCCTCGACGGGCGTGTTGGCGTAGCGGGCGGGCAACCCCAGCAGGTAGGTGCGGGCCGCTGCCAACCGGGTGTTGGGCAGCACGGGCTGGCGGCCGGCGCGGGGCGGGGGCATGGCCAGCATCCCCGGCAGGGCGGTGGGCGGCAGGGGGCTGGCCAGCACCTGCCCGGTGCCGGCCGCCGCCGCATCCAACGTGCGCTCGAAGCGGTACACTTCGGCAAAAGGGCCGTATTGGTTCGCTACGGCCTCGAAGCCTTTGCCGTTGATGAGCTCCAGGGTGGTCCAGGCGATGACTACCGTGCCCTTAACCGGGCCGGCGGCCAGCGTCCGGGCCACGGTGGCCAGCGCCACGGCCGCCGCTTTTGTTTTCATGGCCGGGGCGGCTATCCACTGCTGCCCCACGAGCACCGGCTTTTTTTCCAGCGTCAGCGGGTCGAGCAGGCGAATGCCCTGCCGGGCCACGTCGGCGGCCGAGCCGGCGCCCACGTCCAGGAACGCCGCTTGCCAGGAAAACGGCGCCTTGGTCTTTTCCGGCTCGGCCCGCTGGTTGTCGTAGTGCGACGAAGGCACGCAGGAAACGGCGTTGCGGCCGCCGTTCTCGCTCATAATCCGCACATCGTGGCCTTCCAGAAACTGATGAAACAGCGGCCCCACCTGCCCGCCGCCCACCGGCGCCACCCGCAGGTAGCCGTTGGGCTGAATCTGGCTCACCACGTAGCCCGGCTCGTCGAGCGGGGCTACCAGCAGGCGGCGCGGCTCCCCGCTTCCCAGCACCAGCACCAGGTTGCCCAGCCGGTCCGGCTGCACGGTCCCGGCCTTGAACAGGCCCTGTACGAAGCGGCTGGCCTCGGCCTCGCGCCCGGTCACGGCGCTGGTGCGCGCATACGCCTGTAGCAGGGCCGGGAGCTGGGCCCGCGCCACCGCCCCGCAACAGCTTAGCAAGCAGGCCAACAAAACGGTGCGGACGGGTATAAGGGTTTTCATTGACTGGTGCAATTAAGGGAAATGATGCCGTGAAAGTACCGCCCGGCTGCCGGCTCACTGGCCCACGCGCCCCAACCCGCCGGGCCGGGCACGCCGCCCGCACCAGTCACTGCGCCAATGGCCGCCCGGCGCTAGGAAATTGCCGGCAGCACCGCCGCCACGGTCTGCATCTTCATCTCGGTTTCCTGCCATTCGCGGGCCGGGTCGGAGTCGATGGTGAGGCCGGTGCCGGCGTAAAGAATGGCCTCGGTGGCGCGCACCTGCAGGCAGCGCAGGTTCACGAAGAGGCGCGAGATGCCGGGCGCTTCTACGTTCACCGGGCCCAGAAAGCCGCTGTAGTAGGCGCGGTCGTAGCCCTCGTGTGCTTGCAAAAAAGCCAGGGCCGGCACCTTGGGCATGCCGCCCACGGCCGAAGTAGGGTGCAGCAACCGCAGCATATCGGTGCCAAGCGACGACGCAAAGGGTACGTTCTTCAGGTCGACTTCGAAGTCGGTGCGCAGGTGCAGCAGCTGGCCGGCCGCTACGGTGCGCGGCCCGGTTTCGTGGTATTCGCGCAGGCGTAGCTGCTTAAAACAACTCACAATGTAGCGGGCCACCAGCGCCTGCTCCTCAATCTCCTTCTGCCGCCAGATGGCATCCTGCGGCGGCACGCCCGGCACCAGCGGCTGCGTGCCAGCCAGCGCCATGGTATGAAACTGCCCATCGGCTGTGACCTCGGCCAGCACTTCCGGCGAGGCGCCCAGCCAGGTGCCCACGCCCGGCGCGCTCACCAGCGACACAAAGGCGCGCGAATACTGCTCGCTCAGCTGCGCGAAGGCCGCCAGCGGGTCGAAACCAACCGGTAGGGGATGCCGGGCCGCCCTGGATGACACCACTTTTACCACCGATTTATCGGCAATAGCAGCCACGCCAGTGCGCACCAGCGTGGTGTATTCGGCTTCGGTGGCGGTGTGCGGCACGGGCAGCGCGCTGTGGTGCCAGGCCAGCTCTGCCAGCGGGGGCAGGCCCAGCCAGGCCGTCAGGCCCGGCACCAGCTCGCGGGCGGCAGGTGCCACGGCCACGGTTTCGGGGCGGGCGGCATCGAAGCGCACGTCAGCGGGCAGAAACAGGGCAGGGTTGTGGTCAGAGTCACGGAACGGAAAAAAGGCGAAACCGGCCGGCGCCTGGTCGTCGAGGGCGGGAGGCAGGCCGGTGTAGCTGGCCTCCAGGGAGCGCGCCACCAGCAGGCGCGGGTGCTCCCGGCCGGGCTCGCGCCAGATGGCCAGGGGCCGGCCCGTACGCAACGCGCCGGCCGCGAGGTGGCGCAGCCGGGCCGTGGCATCGAGGCCCGCCGCTGCGGCCGGCCAGGGCAAGTGCCGAAGTTGACCCGCCAGCATTTAAACGGGTTGCGGGCTGGCGGCCGGCAAGTCAATCACGGCCATGGTGATGCGGCTGATGCAAACCAGCACGCCCGTTTCTTCGTGGCTGATGCGAATTTCCCATACCTGCGTGCTGCGGCCAATGTGCACCGGCGTGGCGCGGCCCCGCACCCAGCCATCGCGCACGCCTTTGAGGTGGTTGGCATTGATTTCCAGCCCCACGCAGGCCTGCTTGGTGCGGTCGACGCGCAGGGCGGCGGCGATGCTGCCCAGGGTTTCGGCCAGCGCCACCGAGGCCCCGCCGTGCAGCAGGCCCATGGGCTGGTGGGTGCGGCCATCCACGGGCATCCGGCCTTCGAGGTAGTCGGCGTGCACGTCGGTAATTTCCATGCCGAGGGCATCGGCCAGGGTGGGGCGGGAGGCAGTCCAGCGCTTTACTTCTTCCAGCGTCATATCGTATGTTGTCGGTTGTTCGGGGGCAGTTGGTCGTCATCTGAAGCGCTTAACCAATGGGTATGGTCGAGCTGACGACTGACAACTAGCAACGAACAACTAAAAGCCAAACCCCGTACTTTGATGGATTGTTAGATGGATTACTACACAAAACTACCACCCAACGTGAGGCCACGGACCATCTTCCTGCTGCGCCACGGCCAGACCGATTTCAACGTGCGCGGCATCGTGCAGGGCAGTGGCGTCGATTCGAGCCTGAACGACACCGGTCGTCGGCAGGCGGCGCAATTCTTTGCAGCCTATGGCCACATCCCGTTCGATAAAGTCTACACCTCGGCCCTGCGCCGCACCCACGAGTCGGTGCAGCAGTTCCTCGACCTTGGCCTGCCCCACGAAGCCCACGCCGGCCTCAACGAGATAAGCTGGGGCGTGCGTGAGGGCACCCGCATCACGATGGAAGAAGACGCTGAATACCGCGAAGTGCTGGCCGGCTGGGTGGCCGGCGATACCCACGCCCGCCTCACCGGCGGCGAAAGCCCCGAGGAAGTGGCCGCCCGCCAGCGTCCGTTCATTGAGTTGTTAAAGTCCCGCGAAGAAGAACAAACCGTGTTGGTTTGCATGCACGGCCGGGCCATGCGCGTCATGCTCTGCCAGTTGCTCAACTACCCACTCAGCTGCATGGAAGGCTTCGAGCACAGTAACTTATGTTTATATAAACTGGAATACACCGGCTCGGTGTTCACCATCAAGAACTTTCTGGATGTGGCGCATTTGCAGGTGGCGGGGTGAATTCGGGGTAACATCTAGAGAAAACGGTCATGCTGAGCGGAGTCGAAGCATCTCTACCGCAGAAGTAATCAATGCTGTTGAAACTGTTTAGAAAGTATGATTTGCCTACACGTCTGTCATCCTGAGCGCAGCGAAGGACCTTATCACGGCAGAATAGGCGTTGTTCTGCCGTGATAAGGTCCTTCGCTGCGCTCAGGATGACAACGATTTTGACTTTCTAAACAGCTTCGTTGCAACGAAGCAGTAGAGATGCTTCGACTCCGCTCAGCATGACCGTTCTTTTTCGTGTTCCAGCGTCGGCAAGCTCCATATTGTGAGCAAGTCCTTACAATCTCCTTATAATAACATTGCCCCCGCCAACTTTTCCGGCTAATTTTGGCCTTCTCAACTCTAGCGCTTCTATATCCGATGGCCGAAATCATAAAAATGCCCAAAATGAGCGACACGATGACCGAAGGGACCATCGCGGCCTGGCTCAAAAAAGTGGGTGATAAAGTTAAATCCGGGGACATCCTGGCCGAAGTCGAAACCGACAAAGCCACCATGGAACTGGAGAATTACGAAGATGGTACGCTCCTCTACATCGGGCCGAAAGAGAAAGACTCCGTGCCGGTTGATGGCATTCTGGCCATTGTTGGCAAGGAAGGCGAAGACATTTCCGGCCTCTTGAACGGCCAGAGCGGCGGTGCCGCCCCGGCTCCGGCCGCCGCTGCACCCGCGCCAGCCCCCGCTCCCGTAGCCGAAGCGCCCAAACCCGCTCCGGCTCCTGCCCCGGCGCCCGCTGCTGCGGCTCCCGCCAACGGCAAAAAAGCCACCGTGGTGCGCATGCCCAAAATGAGCGATACGATGACCGAAGGTACCATTGCCTCTTGGTTGAAAAACGTGGGCGACAAAGTAAAATCGGGTGATATCCTGGCCGAAGTCGAAACCGACAAGGCCACCATGGAGCTCGAAAACTACGAAGACGGCACCCTGCTCTACACTGGCCCCAAAGCCGGCGAAGCCGTGGCCGTTGACGGCATCCTGGCCATTATCGGCGAAGAAGGCGCCGACATTCAGGCCCTGCTTGGCGGTGGTTCGGCTCCGGCCGCCGCGCCTGCTGCCGCCCCCGCCGAAGCTGCTGCACCCGCCGCTACCGAAGCTCCGGCTGCGCCTGCCGCCGCCGCTCCGGCCAGCAACGGCCGCATCCTGGCTTCGCCCCTGGCCAAGAGCATTGCTAAAGAAAAAGGCATCAACCTGGCCCAGGTAGTGGGCAGCGGTGACAATGGCCGCATTGTGCAGCGCGACGTAGAGAAATTCCAGCCCGGTGCTGCTGCGCCTGCCGCCGCTTCCGCTCCGCAAGCAGCCCCCGTGGCTGCACCCGCCCCGTCCGCCGCTCCGCAGGCTGCTCCCGCAGCCGCGCCAGCCGTCAGCGCCCCGGCCTCGACCGATACCTACACCGATACGCCGGTGTCGCAGATGCGCAAAGTCATTGCCAAGCGCCTCTCCGAAAGCTTGTTCACGGCTCCGCATTTCTATCTCACGATGGAAATCAACATGGACAAGGCCATGGAAGCCCGCGTGAAGCTCAACGAGCTGTCGCCGGTAAAGCTGAGCTTCAACGACCTGGTGCTGAAGTCGGCGGCTATTGCCCTGCGCTCGCACCCGGCCGTGAATTCTTCGTGGCTCGGCGACCGGATTCGCCAGAACAAGGTCATCAACATCGGCGTGGCCGTGGCCGTGGACGAAGGTCTGCTGGTGCCCGTGATTCGCAACGCCGACCAGAAAGGCCTCGCCACCATCGCCAACGAGGTGAAGGAGCTGGCCGGCAAAGCCAAGAGCAAGAAGCTGCAGCCGGCCGAGTGGGAGGGAAGCACCTTCACCATCTCGAACCTGGGCATGTTTGGCATCGACGAATTCACCGCCATCATCAATCCGCCGGATGCCTGCATCCTGGCCGTGGGCGGCATCAAGCAAACCGCCATTGTGAAGGACGGCGCGCTGGCCATCGGCAACATCATGAAGGTGACGCTGAGCTGCGACCACCGCGTGGTGGACGGCGCTACCGGCGCCGCCTTCCTCCAGACGCTGAAAAGCCTGCTGGAAGACCCCATGCGTTTGATGATTTGAGGTAATTGATAAATCGTTGTCATCCTGAGCGGAGCGAAGGACCTTATCACGATTGAACGAAATCGTTCAAGAAGCTTGCTGCCGTGATAAGGTCCTTCGCTCCGCTCAGGATGACCGTTTTTTAACCAAACTGTAATGACCAGAATCCGCTCTACTACCGTCCTCGGAATTCGCCACAACGGCGAAATTGCCGTGGGGGCCGACGGCCAAGCCACCATGGACAAACACGTAGCCAAAAACAACGTGCGCAAAATCCGCAAGCTGCTCGAGGGCAAAGTGGTGACCGGGTTCGCCGGCTCCACGGCCGATGCATTTATGCTGCTCGACCGTTTCGAGGAGAAGCTGACCAGCTACGGCGGCAACCTCAAGCGCGCCGCCATCGAGCTGGCCAAGGACTGGCGCAAAGACCAGTACCTGCGCAAGCTCGAAGCCATGATGGTGGTGGCCGACAAGGACGAACTGCTCATCCTCAGCGGCACCGGCGACGTATTGGAACCCGACTCCGACGTGGCCGCCATTGGGTCCGGCGCGATGTATGCGCAGGCCGCCGCATTGGCGCTGAAGAAACACGCGCCGCACCTCACCGCGCGCCAGATGGTGGAAGAAGGCCTGCACATCGCGGCCGACATCTGCATTTACACCAATCATAATTTGATGATTGAGTCGCCATCGTAGGCGGCAACAGAAACAGCCAACCCGTCATGCTGAGCGTAGCCGAAGCATCTCGCGTGTGGCAGTAAATCAATCGTAAGAATTACTTCGGCACGCGAGATGCTTCGGCTACGCTCAGCATGACGTTCAGCCAATTCAGAAAACATTTCCCCCAACCCATGCACATTACCAACTTCATCCGCCACCATTTCCGCCACTTCAACGCTGCTGCCCTCGTGGATGCGGCCGATGGCTACAACAAGCACCTCGCCGATGGCGGCAAGATGATGATTACCCTGGCCGGCGCCATGAGCACCGCCGAGCTGGGCATCCAGCTGGCCGAGCTCATTCGGCAGGACAAGGTGCAGATTATCAGCTGCACCGGCGCCAACCTGGAGGAGGACATCTTCAACCTCGTGGCCCACGATTTCTACGAGCGGGTGCCGCACTACCGCGACCTCACCGCCGCCGACGAGCAGGCCCTGCTGGCCCGCCACATGAACCGCGTAACCGATACCTGCATCCCCGAAGAAGAGGCCATGCGCCGCCTCGAGCACTCGGTATTGAAGTTTTGGGAAAAGGCCGACAAGGCCGGCGAAAGCTATTTCCCCCACGAATTCTTCTACCAGATTCTGCTGAGCGGCGAGTTGGAACAGTATTACCAGATTGACCCCAAAAACTCCTGGATGCTGGCCGCGGCCGAGAAAAACCTGCCCATCATCTGCCCCGGCTGGGAAGATTCCACGCTCGGCAACATCTACGCGGGTCACGTGATGACCGGCGACGTGAAGAACGTGCACACCATGCGCACGGGCATCCAGTACATGATGTACCTGGCCGACTGGTACACCCAGAATGCCACCGAAGAAAGCAAAGTAGGCTTCTTCCAGATTGGCGGCGGCATTGCCGGTGACTTCCCCATTTGTGTGGTGCCCATGCTGCACCAGGACTTGCAGCGCCACGAGGTGCCGCTGTGGGGCTATTTCTGCCAGATTTCGGACTCCACCACCAGCTACGGCAGCTACTCCGGCGCCGTGCCCAACGAGAAAATTACCTGGGGCAAGCTGGGCGAGAAAACGCCGAAATACATCATCGAATCCGACGCTACTATTGTCGCGCCACTGGTGTTCGCCATTGTGCTGGGGCAATAAGTTCTTGAGCGGCGGCTGAACCAGCCGTTGCTTATTCCAGTTTCAACACCATGAAAAGCACCGTGCAATACCTCACCAATGAAGCCGGCGAACGCACTGCCGTGGTCGTAGCCTATGCCGAATGGGAAAAGCTGCAACGCCAGCAACAGCAGTTGCGTCAGAAGCTGCAAATTATGCAGGGCATCAGCGCTGGTTTTGCCAAGGTGAAGGAGGCGCGCCGGATTGGGCAGGCCCTGCTTTCGTTGCGCGAGTTCTTGGACGATGCCAGTTAACATCGTCACAGCGCAGAGCTTTTTGGTGGCTGCTAAGAAGCTCTTGAAGAAATATCCGTCGTTAAAAGCTGACCTTGCCCTGCTGGAGGCCTAACTGCAAGCCAAACCGGATTTGGGTACGCCCTTGGGGCAAAATGCTTTTAAAATTCGGCTGGCCATTCGCAGCAAGGGCCGGGGCAAAAGCGGAGGAGCCCGCATCAAAACTCACTTAGAATCGGTGCTGGTGACCGATGAAGCGACTCAAACGGTGAGCTTACTCTATATCTACGATAAGGCTGAAACAGCCAGTATCAGCCAACGCGAATTAGAAGACCTGATTCGGAACCTATAACAAAAGAGCCTGCCGCTGGTAAAGCGGCAGGCTCTTTCGCTACTATCGTTGGCTCACATATCGGCCAGCACCTCCACCAGGATACCGCCCGGTGTCCGCAGGTAAAACGTCCAGGAGCCGTGGAATTTGCGGGGTGGGTCGATGGCGAAACCGTCGGCAGTGAGGCGCTGGTGCAGCGCGTCAACCTGAGCCGGGCTTTCCTGGATGAAGCCGATGTGGAAATGCTCGGGGTAGGTAACTTCCGTAGCGCGGTCGAAATTGCTTAGCGTGAGCACCATGCCAGCATCGTCGCGGAGTACCACGAGGGCGGCGTTGGGCTTCGTGACAGCTTGCAGGCCGAAGTACTTCTCGAAAAAAGCCTGGGTTTGTAGCACGTCGCTGACGGCTAGGTTGAGGTGGTTGAGAATCATGTTTTGGCGGTGGGCATTAGCAAGTAAAGTTTCTAAAGGTATTCAACGTCATAACCATTACAGGTCCTTTCTACTTCGAATAATACGCTGCTTCAATACCAACGAGTACCACCCATGCCTACCTCCATTCCTCCCAAGCTCTTCGCCCGCCAGCACGAAATCACCGCCGATTTTCTGCGCGAAGTAGACCGACACCTGGCCGATATCGTGGCCGGCCGGGCCACCGAGATGTTCGAAGTCCGCGACCTGGCGGGTATTCTCTGCATCCATCCCACGCACCTGAGCAACACCATTAAGCTGGCTACCGGGCACGCGCCGTGCTACTTTTTCGAGGCCCGTATCATGGACGTGGCCCGGGAGCTGTTGCGCGACCCCAGCCGCTCGGTGGCCGATATTGCCGCCAACCTCACCTACGACCCTTCCAACTTCACCAAGTTCTTCAAGCGCTTCCAGGGCTGCACGCCCAAGCAGTACCGCGAGCAGGAGTGGGCCGCCCAGCGCGAGGCAAGTGCGGAACGTGTCACCATTTAAACTGAACTACTCACCATAAAACCCGCTGCCACGGGCCGGACCTTTGCCTCATCATTCACCCCAATTATTGAACTGATGAGCACTTCCAAAATAGCCCTCGTAACCGGCGGCAGCCGCGGCCTGGGCAAAAACATGGCCCTGAGCCTGGCCAAAAAAGGCATTAGCGTACTCCTTACCTACCACAGCAAAAAAGAAGACGCCGACGCCGTGGTAGCCGAAATCGCGGCCCTGGGCCAGCAAGCTGCCGCCCTGCAACTCGACGCCAGCAACACCGGCAGCTTCGATGCGTTTTTTGCTCAGGTGCGCACCACGCTACGCGATACCTTCCAGGCCGAGCAGTTTCACTTTCTGGTAAACAATGCCGGCACCGGCCTGCACGCTGCCTTTGTCGATACCACCGAAGCGCAATTCGATGAGGTGCTGAATATCCACCTCAAAGGCCCATTTTTCCTGACGCAGAAGGCGCTGCCGCTGCTGGCCGATGGCGGCCGCATCATCAACATTTCCTCGGGGCTGGCCCGTTTCGCGCTGCCCGGCTCTTCGGCCTACGCGGCAATGAAAGGCGCCATCGAAGTGCTGACCCGCTACCAGGCCAAAGAATTGGGTGCCCGTGGCATTGCCGTGAATACGGTGGCCCCAGGCGCTATCGAAACCGATTTTAGCGGTGGAGCCGTGCGCGACAATGCCCAGCTCAACGCCTTCGTGGCGTCTCAAACGGCGCTGGGCCGCACCGGCCAGCCCGACGACATCGGCGGCGTGGTGGCTTTCCTCTGCTCCGAAGAAGGCCGCTGGGTAAATGCCCAGCGCATTGAAGCTTCCGGCGGCATGTTCGTGTAGGCTGCACCGGCAGTGCCAAGCAAAAAGCCGCTCTCACATTAGATTAGAGCGGCTTTTTGCTTGCCCGCCTGCGTTCGGGTATCACTCAAAAAGCTCTTTCGCCCCGCGCCGAGGTAATGCCGACGGAGAGGTCATTGTACTGGGCCCGCCGGCGCACCACGCCCTTGATGCGGTTGAAATCGCCCGTGAAAGTCATCAGCACGGGCGTGGCGATGGCCGTGGCCGGCTGCCCGTTCTGATAATTGGAAATAGGAATAAGCTGCCCGCTGCCGTCGGTGCGGAAATAGCCGTAGTTGCCGGTTGGCAATGTCAGCACTTGGGCGCCTTCCCGACGCAGGGAGTCCAGCAGGGCAATGGCGGCCGTTTGGGCCGCCGCCGTGCGTGCATACAATTGCCCGAAGAGGGTATTGACGGGAAGGCGGTACAGCACGCCGCCGCGCACGGCCACCGTGTTGCTGTCGCAGGTGGTGAGCTCAACGCGGTCGGGGAGGATGAGCAGGGTGCCGGTGGTGTGCCGGCCGCTGGCCGTCAGGTCGAGGGCGTAGGAGCCGGTGGGCGTGCTGGCCAGGTCGATGCTGGTGGCAGCGGAGCCAATCGATGTGAGGCAAATAGTGGGAGCTACGGGGCTGCCAAAAACAATTTGCAGGCCCTGGTCGATGGGGGCCACGGTGCGCGGCAAGCTGTAGTTGCCGCACGGATGCGCAACTTCGTCGTGGCACTGCAGGGCAAGGCTGGGGCCCGTGGCCAGCAGCATTTCGCGCGGTTGGACCACTACCCGGCCAGCCGCCGAGGCCGAAGGACCAGCGCAGGGCTGAAGTGCCGACGATGCCTTGTCAGATGCACAACCCGAGGCAGCTGCCAGGGCCAGCAAGCCCAGCGCGATAAAACGTAAACGGATAGCGGTAGTCATGGGCCCGACTGATGAAATGAATGACTGGAACGAGTCCTTTCAGAAGGCCAGCGGGTGGTAAATTACCCGCATTGCAATGGCCGATGCCTGCCTGACCGGCGTCGTGGGCAATTCGTTGCATTGTACTACTCCCCAAAAACTGGACAGTTTAGCGGGGCCTGTTAAGCAATATAGTTATGGTTGGATGAATGAGGGTTGTGCGAAGACTTGAGCGGGTGTTTGGCCTCCTAGGC
>NZ_JAERQF010000079.1 GCF_016734815.1 Hymenobacter rubidus | reverse complement strand
AAAAAAGGGCTGGCCCGGGGTGGGCCAGCCCTTTTTGGGTCGTGGGGCCGGCGGGGCCCTATTCGACGACGAGGCGCTTGACGACGCGCGTGTCGCCGGCCTGCAGGGCGAGCGAGTACACGCCGGGGGCCAGGGCGCTCACGTCGAAGTCGGCCGTGCCGCCGGCGGCGGGCAGGGCCAGCGGCCGGGTGAGCACGGTCTGGCCCAGGGCGTTGACGAGCGTGGCCGTGGCCGCGTGCAGGGGGCCGGCCGGCACGGCCAGCGTGAAGCGCTGGCGGGCCGGGTTGGGGTAGAGGCCGACCGTGGCGGCCAGGGCCCCGTTGCGGGTGGCCGACACCACGCGCAGCAGCAGGTTGTCGATGCCCAAATCGTCGTTGCCGAAGTCGGAGGTGGCCTGGAAGCGGATGACGGCCGTGGCCGCGTTGCTGGCGATGACGACCGACTTGGCGGCGAAGGCCGCGTTGGTGGTGGCCGTGAGCAGCGGGGCGCCGAAGGTGGCGCCGCCGTCGGTGCTCAGCAGCACGGCCAGGTTGTCGGTGCCGGTGGGGTTGATGTAGTCGAAGGTCAGGATTTTGGAGGCCGTCGAGCTGCTCAGGTTGACGTAGAGGTCGAGCTTGCCCTGGGCGCCGGCGGCCGAGCCGAAGGTGTGGAAGCGGGCCGAGTGGGCGCCCTGGCTGAAGCGCGTCACGTAGGGGGGGACGGGGTTGCCGGTCGAGGGCGTCTCGTAGCTCAGGTACTGCCAGCTGGCCGAGGCGCCGTCGTCCTCGCGGCGCCAGGAGTTGTCGCCGGTGGCCGGGGTGTTGCGCCAGCTCGCGTCGGGCAGGTCGCGCGTCGAAGAGCCGTTGACCCAGGGCCCTTCGAAGCCCTGCGCGTAGGGCAGCGCGGCGTAGGCCGGCGGGGGCGTGAGGGTGGTGAAGGTGGTCGTGACGGGGATGGAGTTGGCGCCGGCGGCGCAGGAGGCCACCACGCTCACGGTGTAGCTCGTGCCGCTGCTCAGGCCGGTGAGCAC
>NZ_JAERQF010000078.1 GCF_016734815.1 Hymenobacter rubidus | reverse complement strand
TAAACCTTTCGCGAAGTGAAAAACGAAAGTAGTTGGTTAATCTTGCCGCATGAATGTTTCTCTCACCGACACGGAGCGCCAGCAGTTGCGCGCGTTGCAAAAGCAGCGGCGCGATGACGAGGGCTACGTGAAGGTGACGGTGGTGCTGTTGCTGGACAAGGGGCGCTCGGCCGGCAGTGTTGCCGAGGACTTGGGGCTGGACGATGGCACGGTGTACCGCTACGCCGAAGCCTTCGCCCGGCTGGGGCTGGAAAAGTACCTGCACCACGAGCAGCGCGGCTACTGGGGGCTGCTCACCAGCGCCCAACTCGCCGGCCTGTGCCGCGAGCTGCGCCGGACCTTGTACACCGATTGCCGCCCGATTCGGGCCTGGCTGGAACAGGCGTACGGCGTGCGCTACACCGTTTCCGGCCTAACCGATTTGCTGCACCGGCTGGGCTTCGCCTACAAGCTGACCACGCCCGTGCCCTGCGAAGCGGATGCCGAACGGCAGGCCGCCTTCCTAACCGAACGGTTGCAGCCCCTGCTGGCCCAGGCGGCGGCCGGGCAGGCCGTGGTCTACTTTGCCGACGCGGCCCACCCCACCCACAACACGCGCTGCACCCGGGCCTGGACCGAAAAAGGCGTGCCCCGGCCCCTGCCCACGGTCAGCGGCCGCGAGCGGGTAAACCTGAACGCGGCCCTGAACGCGCACTGCCCCACGCAGGTGCACGTGCACGAAACCGCCTGCGTCAACGCCCAAAGCACAAAAGCCTTGTACGAGCAGTTGCTGGCGGCCCACCCCGGCGGCGCGCCGATTTACGTGGTCTGCGACAACGCCCGCTACTACAAAAACCAGGAGCTGACCGCCTGGCTGCAAGGCAAGCCCATTACCCAGGTGTTTCTGCCGCCCTATTCGCCCAACCTGAACCTGATTGAGCGCCTGTGGAAGTTCCTGCGCCAGAAGATTATCAACACCACCTTCTACCGCACCAAGGGCCAGTTTCGCCAGGCCGTGCTCGGCTTCTTCCACCGACTCGACGAGTTCGGGCACGAACTCGCGTCCTTACTCACCCTCCACTTTCACCTGCTCGATTCGCAACCCACTTCGTGACGGGTATA
>NZ_JAERQF010000077.1 GCF_016734815.1 Hymenobacter rubidus | reverse complement strand
ACTGATGTTACGCATCCGTTGAGTTGGGTGGCCCGTTAACACTGCCTATGATGAGTTGCACGTTGGACCTGTACACGGATTATTTGCTGAGTTCGACGGGCCCAACCACGGCCACGGGCTTGTCGCGGCTGCTGGACGGGGCGTTGAGCCACGACCACGTTACGCGCTGGCTGAGCCAGGCCACTTACGGCTCGGCCGAGGTGTGGCGGCAAGCCAAGCCGCTGATTCGGCAAGCCGAGGCCCGGCGGCTGGCCGATGAGTTCGCGGTGCTCATCGTGGACGATTCGGTGCTGGAAAAGGCGCATACGGACGCCAACGAGCTGATTTGCACCCATTGGGACCACAGCCAGCAACGCTACGTCAAGGGCCTCAACTTTGTCAGCTTGCTCTACCAGGTCAGCAAGTTGGCCGTGCCCATCGCCGTCGAGTTGGTGCGCAAAACCGTGCCCGTTTACCACCCCAAGACCCAGAAAACCAGTTACCAGAGCCCGTTTTCCAAGAACGAGTACCTGCAGCAGATGCTGCGCGTGGCCCAGCAACAGGTGGCCTACCGCTACCTGTTGGCCGACTCGTGGTACGCCTCGGCCGAGAACATGTGCCTGGTGCGGGCCCTGGGCCACCACTTCATTTTTGCCCTCGAAAGCAGCCGCACCGTGGCCTTGAGCGAAGCTGACCGCGCCCAGGGCCGGTTTCAAGCCGTGCAGTCGCTGGTCTTTCCGGATACGCAGCCCTTGCGCGTCTATTTGCGGTCCGTCCAGCAGACGGTGCTCGTGACCAGACAAGTCTTTACAAACCAAGACGGTAGCCAAGGCATTCTGTATCTGGTCAGCAGCGACACCGACCTGGACCAGGCCCAACTGACCACGATTTACCAAAGACGGTGGAAAGTGGAAGAATATCATAAGTCGCTCAAACAAAACGCCTCGATGGGCAAGGCCCCCACCAAAACCCTGGCCACGCAAGCCACGCACTTCGTCGCCGCCGTGCTGGCCTACACCAAACTCGAGGTGCTCAAACTAAAGTGCGGAATCGGCCATTTTCGCCTCAAAGCCCAACTCTATACCGTGGGCCTGAAAGCTATATACCACCAACTCGGCCAACTTCGTGCGTAACATCAGTT
>NZ_JAERQF010000076.1 GCF_016734815.1 Hymenobacter rubidus | reverse complement strand
AGCCCGTGCCAATGCCCAGGGCGACGGTGCCCGTGGTCGTGGTGCAGTAGCTGGTTGCGCCGTAGCCAATGTTGGCCGTTGCAGGGGTGGTAATAGTGACGGTTGCCGTACCAGTTACAGCGGCGCAGCCGCCAGCCGCGGCAATGGTGTTGGTCACGGTGTAGGTGCCTGCAGTAGAAGAGGAAGGCGTGATGGCGCCGGTGGTGGCATTCAGCGTCAAGCCGGTAGTCGAGGAGAAGGTGCCGGCGGTGGCGCCAGTGGCCAGCGTGGGAACTACCGCAGCAGTAGCGCTGGTGCAGTAAGCCGTGGCGCCGTAGCTGAAGCCCGCCGTTTGCGGAGCGGTGATGGTGACGGTTGCCGTACCAGTTACAGCAGCGCAACCGCCGGCCGCGGCAATGGTATTGGTCACGGTGTAGGTGCCCGGCGTCGAGGACGAAGGTGTGATGGCGCCCGTGGTGGCATCCAGCGTTAAGCCGGTAATGGAGCTAAAGGTGCCGGCCGTGGCACCGGTGGCCAGTGTGGGGGCCACGGCGCTGGTGGCGCTGGTGCAGTAAGCCGGCGCGCTGCCGTAGCTAAAGCCGGCCGTGGCGGGAGCCGTAACCGTTACGGTAGAAGTAGCACTAGCCGCCGCGCAGCCATTAGCTGCTGCAATGGCATTGGTAACAACGTAAGTGCCGGGCGTGCTGCTGCTGAGCGTGATGGCACCCGTAGTGGCATTTAGCGTCAAACCTGCAGTCGACGAGAACGTGCCAGCGCTGCTACCCGAGGGGAAAGTTGGCGTTGGGGCGGTGGTACCCGAGGTGCAATACGAAGTAGTTGGGTAGCTGAACGTTGCCGAAGGAGCGTTGGTCAGCGTCACCGTGGCCGTGCTGCTGCCAGGGCAGGTGCCGGCTACGCTATACGTTACGGTGTAGGTGCCGGGGGTGCTAGCGCTCAATAAGATAGTGCCGGTGGAGGCATTTATGCTCAAGCCAGTGGTCGAAGAGAACGTGCCGCCCGTAGTGCCCGTCACGTTAGCCGTGGGGTTTGAGCTGCTCAGGCAGAACGTAGAGCCGCCGTAGGTAAACGCCGCCGATGCTGCTGAGTTGATGGTGACGGTTGCCGTACCAGTTACAGCGGCGCAGCCGCCAGCCGCGGCAATGGTGTTGGTCACGGTGTAGGTG
>NZ_JAERQF010000075.1 GCF_016734815.1 Hymenobacter rubidus | reverse complement strand
CGTCATCATATGTTTGTGGTGGTACCCCATTGGGCCAAGCCACAGTTTGTCATTGGTCTTAAAGACCGTTCAGCATGCTGGCACCCGTTGGGCCGCCGGTCCGTGAGCCCGAACAGTTCAGTGGTCGTTGCAGGCCGGATGGATGATGAGGGGAGACGAGGCAGGCGTACCACGCGACACAGGTGAACACATCTCCCCCTTTTTTTATGGAATACATCGGGATTGACCTCAGCCAGGAATACGTCGACGCCGACCTGCCCGGCGGCGTGGTGCAGTTGGCCCAAACGCCGGCCGGCCACGCGGCCTTGCTGGCAGCGTTGCCGGCCGGGGCCGTATGCGTGCTCGAAGCCACGGGGCCCTACGGCCTGCGCCTGCTCGCCGCCCTGCACCAGGCCGGCCAGCCCGTCTGCGTCGTCAACCCGCTGCAGGTGCGTCGCTTCGCCCAAAGCCAGCTGCGGCGCAGCAAAACCGACCGCACGGATGCGCAGTTGCTGAGCCAGTTCGGCCGCGTTTTCACGCCGGCGCTGCACCAGCCCAGCCCCCTGTGGTTGACACAGTTGCAGCAGCGCCAGGCCCTGCTTGACCTGCTCAAGGGCCAGCGTGCGGCCCTGCGCAACCACCAGCACGCCCTGCGCCAGTCGCCCTGGCCCGACCCGGTCAGCACCAAGGCCCTGGAAGCGGAGCTGGCCCGTCTCGAGCAGCAACTCACAGCCCTGGAAAAGAGCCTGGCGGACGACGCGCAGGCCCAGTGCGGAGCCGATTACCAGCGCCTGCAAACCATTCCCGGCGTGGGCCCGCGCATCGCCCTTTCGCTGCTGCTGGCCGGGCCCGGGCTGCGCGCGTTTGCCGGCTGGCGGCAGGCCGTGGCCTACGCCGGCCTGTGCCCGCGCCACTACGAATCGGGCAGCAGCGTGCGCGGCAAGCCGCGGCTGAGCAAGCTCGGCGACGGGCGCTTGCGCCGCCTGCTCTACGTCGGGGCCTGGTCGGCCAGCCGGGCCAACCCCGCCTGCGCGGCCCTGTACGAGCGCCTGCTGGCCCGTGGCAAAGCCAAGCCCCAGGCCCTGTGCGCCGTGGCCGCCCGCCTGCTGCGCCAAGCCTGGGCCTTGCTCGCCCACGAACGTGATTTTGACCCCAATTTTCATCTTGCTCTTGCTTCCTAAACACAGTTCATGCTGAGCTTG
>NZ_JAERQF010000074.1 GCF_016734815.1 Hymenobacter rubidus | reverse complement strand
TGTAGTACTCCCCAATAGTTGGACAGTTAAGGCGGGCTATCTTAGTCAACGCCATGAGTCCCAAACGCACCCGCCGTCGCTACACGGCCGAGTTTAAAGCTGAAGTAGCGCTGGCCGCCCTGACCGAGCGCCAGCCCCTAGCCGAATTGGCCGCCCGCTATCAACTGGCGCCGGCCCAAATCAGTCGCTGGAAGCTACATCTGCGCCAGCAGGCGGCCCAGGTCTTTGCCGAAGCGCCGGCGCCCGTCGCACCGGCACCGGACGTGGAACCGCTCTACGCCGCGATTGGCCGGCTGCAAATGGAGAATGCGCTGCTAAAAAAAACGCTGGGGCCATGTCAGTAGCCCAGCAACGCGCCCTGGTTGCGCAGGCCGGCCCAGCCAGTTCGGTGCAGGCCCGCTGCCAGGCCCTGGGCCTGTCGCGCAGCAGTTTTTACTACCAGCCCTGCGGAGAAAGCGCCTATAACCTCGACCTCATGCGCCTGCTTGATGAGGAGTTCACGCAGCATAATTTTAAAGGTGTGCTCGGCCTGCGTGACCACCTGCGTCTGGCGGGACATCTTGTTAACGCCAAGCGCGTGCGCCGCCTGGTGCGCCTGATGGGCCACGAGCCAGTTTACCCCAAGCCCCGTTTAAGTGCGCCTGGCCAGGGAGTGACGTCTTACCCTTACCTGCTACGCGAGCGCCCGGCACGAGGTCTGGAGCACGGACATTACCTACGTGCCCATGGCCAAGGGCTTCCTTTACCTGGCCGCCGTGCTCGACTGGCACTCGCGCTACGTGCTCAGCTGGCAGCTCTCTAACACGCTCGACGTGGGCTTTTGCCTGCTGGCCCTGGCCGATGCCCTGCGCGTGGCTCCGGCCCCGCACATCTTCAATTCCGACCAGGGCAGCCAATTTACCTCCCTGGCCTATGAGCAGGCCCTGCTGGCCGCCGGCTGCCGCATCAGCCGCGATGGCCGGGGCCGCGCCACCGACAATGCCTTCATCGAACGCCTCTGGCGCACGGTCAAATGGGAACACATCTACTTAAACCCCGCCGACGATGGCCACCACCTGCACCACCAATTACAGGCGTACTTTGCCTACTACAACCACCGACGACCCCACCAAAGCCTAGGAGGCCAAACACCCGCTCAAGTCTTCGCACAACCCTCATTCATCCAACCATAACTATATTGCTTAACAGGC
>NZ_JAERQF010000073.1 GCF_016734815.1 Hymenobacter rubidus | reverse complement strand
TGAGGTGGTCGGGTAAATCTGGACAGAATAGGGTCTTATCTTTCGAATGTCATGAAAGACAGCCCTTCACCCAACAAACGTCGGCGTTATGATGCCGCCTTTCGTGCCGAAGCGTTGCGCCTGGCCGAGCAGAGTCGCTCGACCCAGGCGGCCGCCCGGGCGCTAAATGTCAGCCCGAAGCTGCTGTATAAGTGGCAAAAAGAGGCGCTTACCCCCGTAGCGGCGGCTCGCGGGGCGGAGCTGGACCCGGCCACGGCGGCCGAGTTGCGCCAGCTGCGCGCCCTGGCTCGGCGGCAGGCGCAGGAGCTGGACATTTTAAAAAAAGCCATTGCCATCTTCTCGGTGACCGACAACCCATGAGCCACTATCGTTTTATCGAGGCACAGCGGGGGCAGCACCCGGTGCGCCTGCTCTGCCAGGTGCTCGGCGTGCCAGCCAGTGGCTACTACGCCTGGCAACAAAGTCAGCACCAAGAAGTAGCGCAACGTGAACCGGCGTGGGAAACGGCGCTGGTCAAGGTCTTTGGTCGGCATAAACGCCGCTACGGCACGCGCCGGCTCCAAGTCGCCTTGCGCCGCAAAGGTTACCGCGTCGGTCGCCAGCGCCTGCGCGTGGCCATGCGCCGCCGGGGCTTGCACGCGCTGCAACCCAAGGCCTTCACCCCGCGCACGACTGACTCGACCCACGGGCTACGCTGCGCGCCGAACCGGCTGCTCGACCAGCCCAGGCCTACGCAGGCCAACCGGGCCTGGGTCAGCGACATCACGTGCCTGCCCCTGGCCACCGGCGCGTGGGCCTACCTGTGCGCGTTTCAGGACATGGCCAGCAAGCAGGTGGTCGGCTGGCACGTGATGGCCTCTATGCCCGAGGAATTGGTAACCCGTGCCTTACAACGGGCCTTTTGGGCCCAGCCGCCCACGCCCGGCTTGCTCGTCCACTCGGACCGCGGCGGGCAGTATTGCGGCAACGCCTACCGCCAACTGCTCCACCACCACGGAGCCCTGCGCTCACAGAGCCGCCGCGGCGACTGCTACGACAACGCGCAGGCCGAAAGCCTCTGGTCCCGCCTCAAAACGGAGGTGCTTGAGCTCCGCGAGCGGCCCGTTTTTGCTGATTTGGCTGACGCGCAACGCAGCGTGGCTGACTATTTTGACTATTACAATCACGAGCGTCTGCACTCCAGCATCGACTACCAGACGCCGTATCACACTCACCAACAACTCCTTCAACTTAACGCCCTAAACTGTCCAGCGTAAATGGACCACCTCA
>NZ_JAERQF010000072.1 GCF_016734815.1 Hymenobacter rubidus | reverse complement strand
CTCAAAGCCCAACTCTATACCGTGGGCCTGAAAGCTATATACCACCAACTCGGCCAACTTCGTGCGTAACATCAGTTTCTCATTATCCGCATACTGCTGCGGCTCACACCTTGTCTACGCTGTCCATTATGATTGTTAATATCCCTACCAGTGCCGATTTCGAAAGATTAGCGGATGACTGCTTAAACCAAGCATTTGACCTAATTTTTGAAACCGATAAATACATTTTTAATCATCCTGGAGCTGAACGGAAGGATGAAGTATGGGCTTATTCGCATGGCAAACTCAACACGGCGGTAGTACTAATGCATCAAGCAATTGAAGCTTTGATGAAAGCCAGCATCTGCAGTATAAGTCCATTGCTACTACTTGAAGGCAAGCGCACCGAATGGCCAGTAATGCCACAACAGAAAGACAAGGATTTTAATGACTTCTATACTACACCCGCCGAGGCTCTTATGCATACTTATGCTGCGACGGCATCTACAAAACTAGACGAAGCTGTCATCAAGCATATTGACGAGATGAGAAGGCTTCGCAATCAAATTGTTCATGGCATTTCAACAACCAAACTCTCCCCTAGGGCACTTATTGCGGGCATCCTAAACACATATCTTTTCTTTCGGGGCAAGGATGTCTGGTGGGAAAGCTTGCTGAAGGGCCATATGTCCAACCCGTTAACGCTTAACTATTCGCTTGCTAGAGAAGTAGCAGAGTTTGCCGAGAGGTTAGAATACGTGCGGGCTTACTTGGGCAAGAGTAGTTTGGCAAAACATTTTGCACTCAACATTTCCGGTAGGGCTTACTACTGCCCCTGGTGCAAGCAGGCATGGGAGGAAGACATAAAACTAGACGCATATGAGCACAAATGGGCATTTTTAAAGCCTAATAAGCCTGCGGCTACCACCGTGCAATGTCTCAATTGTGGGATTGACTCAGATGTATGCCGGGAACCGTGCAGCGAAGGCTGTAGCGGCAATGTAGTCTACTATGGGGAAACTCCAGAAGACATTATCTGCCTAACGTGTGGGCGTATGCAGTTTGATAGAAGCTTAGAGGGGGAATTGGTCCAAGGTGAGCCCCAATCATGAAGAATCCTTATCATCTTGTAATAACTTGACAATCTTCTATATTCGGGGCAAGGTTCTACCTTACTTGTTTTAACTCATGCGGAGAATATTAGTAACAATCAAAGCATTTAGCCTCTGCATTGGCCTAGCAGCCTGCGGACATTCAACCGCTTCTACGCCACCTAATCAAAAGCCTAAAGACCTAAATGCTGGCAAGCACCAATTAGCCAAAAACGACCCCAGAACTTGGCAAACGTACCCGATAATCGTACTTGTAGCCACTAAATATCGGGTCGGCATTGATACGACCGCGCAAATCGTTCAGAGTTTTGAGGAACGTTTTAACGGATTAGGACAACACGGTTTTCTGTCGGGAATGGAAACGTTATTACCTGTAACATATAATCATCACGAAGAAGATACGGCCACAGTAACCGACGATTCGGCTTATTTCCTAGAGCAAGGCAAACGTTTCGGTCTACCCCCGTCTCTGATTGCAAGCCTTATCGTTGATTTCTATACAATAGGGGGAAGCAACCGTCCATATCCCGAACCATCTTCATAACGGGAATAAAAAAGCCCCGGCACATGACGCGCCGGGGCTTTCTGCGTTTGGTTTGAACGGAACGGGGTTAGAGCTTTTTGCGCCCGCCGGTCATTTTGATAGCGGGCTTTGGCTTTACCTCATACAGCCATGCGCGGCCGCTGGGGTCGGGTTGTTCTGTGTCCAGCATCCCCCCCGACCTATCAACTGCCTGTTTGGTTTTCAGGAACGCGGGGCGCTGTGAGGTGGTCGGGTAAATCTGGACAGAATAGGGTCTTATCTTTCGAATGTCATGAAAGACAGCCCTTCACCCAAC
>NZ_JAERQF010000071.1 GCF_016734815.1 Hymenobacter rubidus | reverse complement strand
ATGGAGTTGGCGCCGGCGGCGCAGGAGGCCACCACGCTCACGGTGTAGCTCGTGCCGCTGCTCAGGCCGGTGAGCACGATGGGCGAGCCGGTCGGAGCCGGCGTAACCGTCACGGGCGTGCCGCTGCCGATGGCATAGGTCACGGTGTAGCCCGAGGTGCCGGCCGGCGCGGTGAAGGTGAGCGTGGCCCCGGTCAGGGTGACGGCGCTGGCGGCCAGGTTGCTGACGGGCGTGCACGCCGGCGCGCTCGTCGATGTCGTCACCGCTTCTATCATGGGACGGTAAGTAACGGGGGTAGTGCCCGTGGCGATGTCTACCGGGGCACCGGGGTTCGTGATGGAGGCGAGGTAGTATGTATTGGTGCGAAGCGGATTCTCGGTCTGGACGCCCAGCGCATAGTATTGCGTGGTCTGGCCGGTCTGGTAAGCCTGGGCAATGCCCACAAGGAAGTCCGTGTTGACAGGGACCGCCACGGGCGTGCTGAGGGTGAAGGACGTGTAGCCGGTGCCCGCTACATCGGCAGCAGCGATGACGTAGTTGGGCGAGCGGCCGAGCACGGCGCCGGTGGTGGGGTTGAGCACGACGGCGTAGACGGTTTTGCCCACACTGCTGGCGGCGCCAGTACCGGCGTCTACCAAGAAAGCGCGCACCTGCGTGACGTTGAGCGAAGTGCCGCTGGCTGTGTATCGATTCAAGAAGGCCACGTCGCCCAACGTGGCAGAAGGTGGGTAACCCACTGCCGAAGAAGGTGCGACCGCGTCGGCATAGGAATAAGTTGAAGTATTAACCGCCTGGCTCACGCTGGCCGAGTTATTCGCATTATTGCCGTCGGCGGGTACAGATACGGTTACAGTGTTGGTACCAGTTGCTGTCGCTACGTAAGGGGCAAAAGTGACCACGGCGCTTGCTCCGGGTGCCAGCGAGGAAATGGTCTGTGAGTTGTTGAAAGTATTGGCTCCAGTCACGTCCAAGGTCACCGTCTGGGCGCTCAAGGCGGCAGTGCCATTGTTCGTTATCAGGGCTTTCACCGCGTGCGGAACACCCTGCGGAATCGGCAGTTTGGTGAGGGTGTACACGGCAGATACTGCAGCATCGTTAGCTACCGTAGGAGCAAAACGATAGGTGCGACCGGGGTCTGGCAACACAGCCTGACGTATGTTGTGGGCATTGGCAAGCGTGGCAGCTTGGTAAGGGCCAGCCAGGAATGTCGTGGTGGACCAAGCGCCAGTAGAACCCTTAGTGCCAACGATAGAGGCTGTTGGAGTTGAACCCTTGATGCCAACAGCTATGTATTTGGCATTGGCTGTGCCCGTGCCAGCCGTGGCTGTGCCATAGACAAACTCTATGAGGTTAGAGCTTTCGTACAGCTTAGCTTGGAACGAGAAGTTGGCGTATTGCGTGGTAATAACCGTTGTAATCGTAGCTGAAACCGCCTGGGGCTTGTCCGCAACATTTTTCCATTGAATGGTGCAAACGCGGTTGGGAGCAGTGCCCGTTACGGCAAATCGGTATTCAGTGCCACCCGCCGAGCCAGCGGTTAGGTCTGTATTAAACGGCGCAATTAAGTTAACGTCGGCTGCATTGGTGCCCGAAATAGGCCCAAGTTCGGGCGTTTGCGCATACGTGGGGAAAGCGGCCGCCGAAGAAGGCGCCGCGTTGCCTAAGCGGATGATGCCGTTTGTGTTCAAGACAAACTGCGTGAATGCCGTGCCATTGAAAGTGAAAGTGAACGGCAGGGTTTGTGCAGTTGAGTTGTCATCATCGGTATTGGCTGTGGCAATAGCCGTACCGTTCGTGCCGAGGTCTGTGTAGGTACCGGCAACGTTAATCGCATTGCTCGGAGCATAGTTGAACTGCGCATTGGCCGCGAACGGTAGCAGCGCTACCGGCAACCACCGGCTCGCCCGTTTCAGCTGGGTCTGTAAGCTTTTAAGCATAAGCATGGGTGAAGGGAAAAAGTGGGAAACAAAAAAGAAACGAGTGAAGAAAAAGTAAAAAGACAACAGCAAAGCTGAGTTCAAATTACGAAACAATCAAACAAACCACAAAATGCTTGAGCGGAGGCGTTGTTTTGCTAATGCATAGTGACCCCGCTGTTTAGTTACAGTTGCATGGATAGGCCGTGACGCAGACGTAGCCGCGTCTCCCGGAGAGAAGTGAGCCATAGTCAGAAAATTCACACAAAACCAAAGGTCGTTTTGCTGTCGAATTTGAAAATGGCTATAGCCTGCATTGTAGGGCGTAAAAAAGGGCTGGCCCGGGGTGGGCCAGCCCTTTTTGGGTCGTGGGGCCGGCGGGGCCCTATTCGACGACGAGGCGC
>NZ_JAERQF010000070.1 GCF_016734815.1 Hymenobacter rubidus | reverse complement strand
CGTGTACAGGTCCAACGTGCAACTCATCATAGGCAGTGTTAACGGGCCACCCAACTCAACGGATGCGTAACATCAGTGAGAAATATAAGCCACAAAAAAAGCCCCGACCAACCAGCCGGGGTTTTCATTTCTAATCATAGAGCGGTCTATTCAACCTCAATAAACCGCTCGATAACGTGCATTTCGTAGATGTTGTTTGCCTCGTAATCGTGGGGGGTGTTGCTCCCGCAGGTGGTCTCCCACGAAGCAGCGTAGAGGATGCCGCGCTTCTCATCAAACAGGGCAAGCGGGCCTACTTGGGTGCCAAAGCAGGGCCGCAGCCCTTCGGCCGCTTCTTCTTCGCTGGGCACCCACTTTGCAACGTACAAAATGATGGTGCCGGGCTTGATGGTGTGCCAATCTTCGCGGGCTACGGGGCGGGCAATGGCAAAGCGACCGTTGGAGTTGGTTTCGTAGTCGCTGTCAGTTTCTGCGCGGTATTCGCTATGTAGGGCAAAAACATTATGCGAACGGCAATCCGCTTCGATGGTAAGGGCATGTTTTACCGACTCGTGCAGGGCGGGAATGTAGCCAGTATAGCAGGCTTCATCCTCTGAATACGTTAACGGGGCGGGGCGAAAGTCTTTGGTGGCGGCGGCGGCGAAGGTTGCGGTCTGCATGATGGTTGAGGTTGTGTGGTGATTAATTGACTGTGAGGGGAGCACTAGCTAGGGCAGCTTGCCGGAAGCGTTGCAAGGCAATGGCGGGGCTTCGGGCGGCTTCGGTGTGAATCAGCAGGCAGCCCGGCCGCGCCCGAAAGGCAACGGAGTAATGGCCCCGGTAGTGGTGGGGCTCCGCGTAGGGCAGGGCGAAAGCCACGGCCAGCAGGGCAACGGCGGGCGGGAATTGGGTAGTGGTGGCAGGCATCGGGCGCGGCGGCAAGTGGCTGGTGATGCTGCAAACCTACGCCCTGTCACCGCCCATAAAGGTACAGGATTTTGTCATTTAATAAATTGATTATCAATGCTTTGTACAACAATGTAGGATATCTTTACTACATTGTTGTACGCCCGCTATGATGCCCCGCCGTGGGGGTGCCACAGCATGAATGAATGTCGTAATATTCCAGTAGGGCGGGCGGCATTTGACGGGACCCTACCGCCTCGCAGGGTTTGACTTTCCCCATCGCCCCCGCTTTGCCCAGCAGCCCCCGTAGGTCGAAGCGCGCACCTACACTGCAATTTTTTTTTGCGGCACCTCGCAAGGTGGGGGTGGCCTCCTTTTTTGGGGTACCCCATTGCCAGAATCGCCCCCTATAGCCTTCGCATACGAGGGCGGGGCCTTATGGAAAGTACCCAAGACTTTAGGCACACAAGCAAAGGGTCAGACCTTTTTTGTAGTTTCGGGCATGGGCCGCTACAACCTCAACGACGATTACGACGACGGAATGCCGTGGTGGGGCAAGGTGATTGGCGTGGTGTTGCTGTGCGGCGCCGTGGCCCTGCTCTTGGCCGTGATGAAGTGGTGGGAACATCACTAACGGCCCCCAAGCGGCTCGCCAATACCGACAAGCGCATCCCGAAAATAAGGCTGTCTTTCACACCCGCTGCACCAGCCAGTCGCGCCCTAGCAATTTCACCCGCGAGTACGTGTTGAGCCAAACTAGCCGAAGAGCATTTTTTGAGCCCGGCCGCAGTAGAAGGCATTTTGTATCGAGCGGGAAACAAACAGCCCCGGCTTCACTTAATAAACCGGGGCTGTTAACGTTAAGCAGTAGTGATGACTGGTGCTGCTTGCCTGAGTAAGAACTCAACCTTTTGAGAATCGGAAGCCACTGGCTTAAGCTCGTACATTATGCCTCCTTGCTTGCGTAGTCGCAACACCTCCTTAAGCAGTTCATGGTGTTTGGCCTTGGTAATGTTATCTGCGCCATGCCGACCAGTTTTAGGATGCACAAACGTTAGATATATGGACTCGTCTTTGATAACGGCCAGCACGTAAAATCGGAACCCTCCGCGCCCTTCGAGGCGCTTTTTTACAAAAAAGGCAGTTACTAAATCGTTGAGCAAATCGCCTGAGCGAGCTTCATCAAATGTTGCGCCGCAGTACGTTTTAACCAGTACTGCGCCAATGCCCGCATAGGAACTGCTCTTCTCAAGCCGTTCAAATTCGCGCTTAAACTCCTCAGTACAATAAAGCGTCATTACAAATCAGCAAATTGACTGATAAGGTCTTGCATCTCGGCATCTTGAGGAAAAACATAGAAGCGATTGTGTAAGTCCACAGCCATCTCCTTCATCGTGTCCGCAACTTCCTTGTATCTGCGTAACTCTGTTTTGTCGATGCCCTTTTTGTGAAAAATGGCATTAGTTTCGGCATAGCGCCGAATCATCTTAGCTGCCATTTTATCCATTAAGTCGACAATTTTCCCAATCCACTCCATTGCTTCCGCATCGGCTTCAGCCCCTCGACACCAAGATAGCTCGCTCAACTTGGGGAAAAGAGCGCTCAAATTGTCGGCCGTCTCCCGTAAATACTGCTTACGGTTATTGATGGCATCTAAGAATTTATTGACACGGCGCTCTATCTCCGCATTACTTGCGGCTTCACGAGTAGAAGCGGTTTGGAAAGCAGAGGTAAGAGAAACAATTTTCTCTTGCATCGCTTCACGGTCCAAGACCATTGTGCTCATAGTAGACACAAACAATAAAGCCCAAAGTGGGCTGATTACGATTTTGGGTGACCGAGTTCTGCCCGACCCCCTACAAATGTAACCGCTCAACGCGATTTCTGGTGCGTTTGTTCGAAAGCATTTGCACCCAGCCCAGAGGTGGCCACGGCCGTTTTGCCTAAATCGCAGGATTCTGCTAAGATAGCCTCTAACGATTGCCCCGCGCAAAAGGGGGGCCTATGTCGCTTCGCGCACGTTTATACCCGTCACGAAGTGGGTTGCGAATCGAGCAGGTGAAAGTGGAGGGTGAGTAAGGACGCGAGTTCGTGCCCGA
>NZ_JAERQF010000006.1 GCF_016734815.1 Hymenobacter rubidus | reverse complement strand
CCAGACGCCGTATCACACTCACCAACAACTCCTTCAACTTAACGCCCTAAACTGTCCAGCGTAAATGGACCACCTCACTGATACACCTTGCCGCCCCGGCCCCAATCTACGCCCGTTGGCTTGGAGTCGCCAAAACCCAACGGGTCGGCCTTTTCTTTCGGCGTAGGCAGCGCGGCCGGGGCTTGCGAGTACGGCGTAACGAGCCGCCCACCTTTCGCCCGCAAAGCATCAATCACGGCGCGCTGTTCTTTCGTGGGAATGCGCGGATTCCACTTGCCCCCGGTGGCCCGCTGCAACTGCCCGTCGGTGTACTGGTCGGCCGGCAAAATCACGTTGTACCGTTTCTCACTGGTGCCGCTATCGTAGGTCGGGCCGCCGTTGTTGTTGGTGCCAATGGCTTGCAGCTTGCCCCCTACCCCGTCGTAAGCGGTTTTCTCCTTATCCACCACCGCGCCCCGGTACTCGGTGCGTAGTTCTGCCTTGCGGGCCTGTTCGGGCGTGAGGCTTGCAATGGTGGAAAGAAGGTCCTGGTACGCTTCGGCGGGTGTGGTGTAGGGCGTTGACCGCCCCAGCCGCTTGCCGTTCACGTACAGGGCATAATCCCGGCTCGTGAGCTGCATCTGAATCTTGCCGTTGGGCGCGGCTTTCGGCAAGTGGGTGGGCTTGCCGTCCTGGCCTACAATTTCGGCGCGGGCGTTGTCCACCGTCACGGGCACAAACGGCGTTTTCTGGCTGCCAAAGGACTGCCCAACGACGGGGTAATGATTCGCTACCAACGTAGCCGGGCCGGGCTTCGCGCCGAACGTGCGGGCCACCGCGCCGGGTTGTTGGCCGGGTTGTTCGTAGTGGCTGAGCTGAAAGCCCACGGCAGGCGTTACCGTCACCTCGTTCGGGTTGGGCTTGGCAGCGGCGCGGGGTTGTGGGGGCCGTGGGTTGTTGGCTTCCTCGTGGCTCTGCGAGTAGGCAATGGCCGGCCCGAACATCATCGATAGGTGCCCATTGCGGCTAATCTTCGGGAGGCTGGGCAAGCCGGGGTCAGTCAATCGGGCGGCCTCTCGTTCTTCGCGCTGCTTGTTGTAAGCGGCTTCGCGGGCATCGGCCAATACCTTAACCGGCCCCTGGTCGAGCAAGGCCGCGCCGCCCCCGTCAAGGTTGAGCCGGGGCGTTCCGTCGGCGTTAAATACAGGCTTGCCGTGCTCCATGTACAGCAGTTGGCCCCGTACCTGGTCGGCGTAGTGCTGCCCGCCCACGGTGCCCGCTTCGGCCACCTTTTGGGTAATGGTGGGCACCACGTCATGTAACACTTTCGCCACTACGGCCGGCTCGTTGTAGGTTGTGGGGTCGTTGTCGAGGGCCGCCGCCGTGGCTTCGGGGTCGTGGGCCGTGGCCAGTACCCGCTTGCCATCGGGACTGATAAGCGAGTGACCTAGTGCCGTGGTGTAGTTAGTGAGGTTGCGGGTCGGGTCGTGGGCCACCTGCGCCGTGCGCTCGTCCCAATACCGCTGTTTTTCGGTGCCGTGAATCCGTAGGGCCTCAATTTCCCGCTTGTACTGCGCGGCTTGGCGGGAGGCTTCCATGCCGTCAATCTTGCCCGCCATCCGTTGCCGTTCGATGCCCGTCAGCACGTCGTAAGCCCCGGCCGTGTGCTCATCGAATGACGGTTGAAACAAGCGGCCGGTTTCCGTCTTGTATTTCAAATCTTCCTGGTGGGCTTTACCTATTTGCTCAGCTTGCTTCTGGCGGGCCGTGGCTTGCTGCTGCGCGGCGTGTTCGCGGGTGCGCTGGCCCGAAGCAAGTAGCGTGAGGGCGTCTGGCCCACGGGTGCCGAGCACGTAGGCCGCGCCGGTTAGGCCGCCGTTGGGGACTAGGTTTTCTCCGTTGATTTCTGGGGGCATTGAACAGGGGCTAAGTGGATAGTTGCCTTTTCACAAGATAACCAACACGGGGCGCTTTTGCCCTATTTGCCAACCATGCGCTGAACCTGTGCGATTCGACCTGCCGGGGTAGCTGCAAACGGCCAACGCTTGGGGGAATGTAAAAGCTGCGAACGCGGTAGGGTGCTTTCGTGGGCCGCTGCCCACCCGTCCGAAGTGTCCAACTGTCCAAGTGTCCAACTTTTCGGACAGGGCACTTTTCGGACACCTTAAAAATAAAAAAACGGGCCGGCGCCTCGAAAGGCATCCGACCCGTTCACCTGGGCAAGCTGGCAACTAAATCCCTGATAAGCGAAGATACAAAGGAACGAGGGAAGGGCGGGGCCTCACATGGGTTGTTGTGTTGCTTCTCGTTCCCATCATGCCGCAGTTCATACTGCCAGCAAGCAAAAGACCCGCTAACTAACTGATGAACAGTTGATTAGCGGGTCTTAGTGTAGTCCGTAGGGGAAGAAAAAGGTGACTTTGCTTTCCGCGTATTTCCGCTAAAATGCCGCCTGCGCGGCCCTATGCGGCTTAGCTGGGGCGGGCATCGGAAAGGGGAGGAGGCCGAATGCGCCAAAACTGACACGGAAACTGACACGGAATTAGCGGGGCTAGGCGGCGCGCCTGCGGGCCGATTTGCGCATGTATTCTTCCAGAAGCCGAATCTCGTCGATGCCCACGTAGTGGTTGAAGGCTTCCTCGGTCTGATGGCCGGTGGACTGCATGACGAGCCGGGCCGGCACGCCCTGGTAGAGCTTCAGGGTAACGAAGGTTTTGCGGCCAATCTTGGTGGTGAGCTTGAGCCGGGTGAGGCCGGCGAGCTGCTGCACCACGCGCAGGAACTCGTTGGCCCGGTAGCAGTCGGGCACGAGCAGGTCCAGGGGCGAGCGGTGCTCGTAGCGGCTGGCCAGCGCCACGGGCTTGAACAGGTCGTCGTCGTAGAAGGGGATGTAGACAGTGGCCTCGTTCTTGGCCGTGTTGTCGAGCACAATCATCTGGCCGTGCACGTGCTGCCAGGCCAGGCGGTTGGCGTCGGAGATGCGCAGGCCGGTGTAGCAGCACTCCAGAAACTTGTCGCGGGCCAGCTCGACGTGCTCCATCCAGCGGTCGGCGCTCCAGTCCTCGCGGCGGTTGCTCTGCTCGCGCACCTGGCCGCGCAGGGCCAGCAGCTGCTCGCGGGTGGCGGGGTCGCGGAAGTCCAGGCCGGCCACGCGGCGCAGCTCGTCTTCGGTGAGGGCGTCGACGCGGCCGCGCTTGCGCGGGGCCACAAACTTGCGGTAGTGCCGGTGTACGTGCAAATCCAGTTCCTCCTCGCACCAGGTGAGAAAGGACTTGAGCCGGTCGATGTGCTTGCCGAAGGTATTGACGCTCTGGCCCAGTTCCTCGGTGACGTAGGTGCGAAAGTCCTGGTAGAAGCTCATGTCCATCGCCTCGAGCCGGAGTACCGTGCCCCGCGCCTGGGCGTACTGGCGCAGGCGGGCGCCGGTGGCGACCAGGCCCGCCACCGCTACTTTGGAAAGCGGGCGGCCTGACCCCGCCCGAGCCCGGCGGCTGTGCACGGGTATCCACTGCTGAAACAGGCCGTCAAAGTCGGTGGGGCCGGCATCAGCCTTAGCCGGGGCTTCGGCCGGAGTCAGGGCCAGCGCGGCCGTGATGGCGGCGCGCAGCTCCGTTTCCGGCAGCAGGCGGCTTTGCTTGAGGGCCTGCTCCTGGGCCTCGCCGGCGGCGGTGCGGGCCGCGCTCAGGCGCGGGTTGATGCTGCTGTGCTGGGTGCCGGGACGCACCTGCACCAGCTGAAGCTGGTCGTCCCAGTGCTCAGGCAGGACTGAGCAGCCAGTAGATACCCGAATGCGCTTGCCCTCCCAACTCACCGTCATTTGAATCGGGGCGAAGCCGGCTTTGTTGAGGTCGCCCATCTTAAGTTGAAGGGAGATTTTCATAGGGTAGATGAGCGCAAATGCAGGCGGCCCCAGTAGGCAGTGAGCTGGATGTAAACCAAACCTTTTTTACTGGCCCGCACGGTAAGGAGCTGGCGGTATGCTTTCATTAGCGGGCAAAGAAAGCATACATTTGACCAGGCGTATAACTCACGTTTAGCAGCGAGGTTAGCTGTGTATAACTCGCAGTATATCAGTATGGATGCAAAAGTGTTTGTAGAAGAGCAGATTCAAGAGTTCAAGCGAAAGGCTTCTCACAACAAGAATGAATCACTTAGCCTCATCGCGTTTTCTATAGCCTGCGCTCTTGCGGCTCCGCTTTTTATTTCACTAGGTGAGGGCAAGCTGCTCGAAAAAGTCATCCCGTCCATTCTGTCAGTGTTGTCGGCCGGATGCACATCTTGGTTACAGCTTCGGAAACCGCAGAAACTGTGGAGCATGTACAGGAATACCCAGCGACTTCTAGAGAATGAACTTGTGAGGTACTCGTTCAAAATGGGCGACTATCAAACGCATACAAGTCCGCAAGGCTTATTGGCTGAAAGGGCTTCCACTATAACTTTTGCCGTGCATGAGGAATGGTCTAAGCTGGTTCCGAACGCAGATTCTATATCTTCAAAAGCGATAAGTTGACCTGTTGCAAAATTATTTACGCTTCTTCTTGCCTTTTTTAATTCTCTGGAACTCGAATTCTATTATTTTTTCATAACCAGGGTTCTTGTATTTCTTGTTTTCCTTAATAAAGCGCAAGACTCTGGTAAAGAGTACTCTTCCACTTTCAAGCTTTAAAGCATATTTTGTAATGTCCTCAAATGTGATTTTATCTGTAATTGCTCTACACAATACTTCGCTGGGCCATTGGAGCAGAATGCACGACTGTATAATTTTTTGCCGGAGTTGACCGCATTTGTCCCAATCGTCTGATTGAGGCTTTTCTTCGGAAAAGAATTTTATAATGATTTTAGGGATTTCATAGAAGCTAAAGCTTTCTATAGGCTTTTCAAATCCTGGATTGAGGAATAACCAACTATCATAATCCAATTGGTCTTGCTTAAGAATATTGTAAATAGGCTGAAATAATATAATTGTGATTTCTTTTGCAGCCGGATGTAAATTATTGAGGCCTTTTGCCAGCCAGATGGCCATGGCTTTATTGCGCATAGAACTTGCTCGTAGTTTTACTAGTCGGGTAAGCAACGGATTTACATCCTCTTTACTCAAACTATCAGCATTAAAGTTCTTTGCTACAAGTATTTGTAGCATTAGCTCAGTATTCCGTTCTGTATAGTGCTGATTTGACACGAGCCACTCTAGGTATTCGCTTGGATATGCCCACACTAGATTTTCCCACTTCTGGGGCAGCGTCGCATTAGGTTTATGTATCAACCAGTCTAGAGCAGCGAAGAGTATAAGATAGTTGAGCTCAGACGATAGGTTTTCTATCCACCTATCGTTGTGTGCATTAATCATGGCCGCCACTACCCTGCCGACATGAAAGAAATCTCCGCTGTTCTTTGTAAATACTTTTAGCCCAATGAGTTGACTAGGGATTGGGCCCTGCCAAAAGATTGGTTGTTCAAGTACGTGAGGTTGAGTAGTAACAATTTGCCTTATCAAGGCATCTGTTACCCATCGAACATCTGCCCATAATTCAATGGGTAAGTTGCTTAGAAGTTTAAGCTTTTGAGCATCAGTGGCTTCACTTAGCTCTTCAAGTAGTGTAATAAGCTGCTTCTTGTCGATTTTGCCTTCTGACCATAACCTGATTATTAGTTGAGGCTGAGCAATGACAACCTCAGTTAGCAAAGAATGTGATACCCATTCGATATCAATCCACGCCTCAACTGGTAAACCATTTAGCAATTGTAACTTTTGGGCTTCACTCAGTCTGCTTGAATCTAATTTCTCGAGGAGTCTAGTGATTTTATCTGAACTGATTTTATCCTCTGACCATAGTTGTATAATTAGCTCCGAAAGGTCCCATTCCTGTGTAGGAATTAAATCTGCATTGGGAGATGTAAGAAATGCTTCTACAAACGCATATTTGCCATCTGGTGTATAGTCAATTAATCTGTTGATTAAATCACGCTTAAGTCTTTTGGCTTCGCTAGCAGAGCTAAAATTCTGCTTAAGAAATAATAGAATGCTTTCGAATGTGATACTGGGTTCTGGCTTGTTATCGAGTATGCCATAGGCTAAACACAAAGGAGCAAACTTGCTGCGTTTGCCAATGATGTCGGAGCCATAATGATACATGAAGGATTGCAGGCGCTGCGGCTCTATGCCCTCATACACCTTGAACCAATTCGTTACCTTATTCTTGGCAGATAGGTCTGCCACAGCAATATTGTCTGTCTGTTGCCGGGAGAGGCGACTACCATAAGAATCAGGAACAACCTGAAAGTCTAATGGCTTGCTGTCCAGTTCTCTGATAGACAGTGAGCCAGTGCAGAATGAAAAGCTGCGGCGCAGCCTTGGCCACTGTTGGCTCCAAATGCTGAGAATGTCGTCCTCGTATTCTGCAGCACTCTCAGCTGGGACTACAATCGCCTCCTTTGTTTTGCTGTATAAGTGATACGCAATGGCATAGAAGCTTGGCCTAACGCCATATAATGAGGCAGAAATAAATTTGTAAATATCAGTGAACTCATCGACTGGAATGGCTGATAAGTATGGAGTTGTTTGGCCAATTAATGGCCTCACGAATAAGTTATTGAGTTCTGATAAGTTACTTATTCTGGTTAACAATGGAAGCGCAAGTAGCAAGGTTTGCGTCCACACACAGCCAGGGCGGGGCATCTCAGGAGCGTACCAGGTTCTGGCGAGGGCATAATAGCGCTTCCCAGGAAGTGGGTAGCCAGTTAGATAAGAATCAAAGTTTCGGTTGCCTGTCTGTCCGGAAAGGTCACTTAGAAGCAATAAGGCTTTCTTCTCGACTGGTGTCAGGTCGCACGAGGACGCCAACAGCGTATGTCCGTCAGCATACCCGTGCAACGTTTGGTGTATTACTGGGTTGACGGACTCTGCCATGTGTTAAGGAGCCATTGAATAGGGGCACTGATGTCATTGCTGTGCTCAGTGCCTACTTGAACCTTGATACGCTCAGCGGCATCGTCTAGGTGCTGCAGCTTGGTGCGCTCCTCTGTGTTTGCGAAATCACCGCCTTGAGCACTTACGCCATAAACGTTGGTCTGTAACTTTTCCTGGTTGGCAATCAAAAATTGTGACAGCAAAGGTAAGTTTCTTTCTAGCCAACGTTCCGGCGTAATCCCAGTTCCTCCTGACAACAGCTTTTCCCAAGCCGATATGACAATGGCAACGGGCATCGGTTTTCGGTGGAAGTGTTCCAAGTGGAATTGTAGCAATTCCACCAATACTACTTGAGTTGGTGCTTTTCTTGGTGACCAAGGCTCTAGTTTGCTAATATAATCTTCTTCTTCACCTTCAGTTAGCGCGTATATATCATGCAAAAAAACAGGGGTTCTGACATCTTGAGAATGAATAAAAAGAATCAAACCATCAGCTTGTTCTATCTCACTCATATAAAGTTTTGTCCAGCTTCGCGATTCCCATTGTTGATTGAACGTCTCTCCTGCTATATCTGGCACATCGAGAATTAATTTTTCTTCGGTTTCAATATGTTGTAGGAATAATTTTATATTTCTATAAGTTTTGGCGTTTGCAGGGGTGCGAGTTGGTAGGGCGCAACCCAACCAATCAAAGTAAATTTTAGTTAAATACTCATCATTCTCAGAGTAATCGTATTGAATTAATTTTTTATTTGGTGTATCTACCTCAATGTAATGTCGCAGCGCAGCTAAAAATGAAGTCTTACCTGTTGATGGTAAGCCAAGTAAAACTATTTTAGGAGTTTGTAAACTAGCCATTGGTTATTTAGAAAATAAGCGCGAAAACTCTCTTGAGTTAGTAGTTGTAGACGTATAATAAACAAGATTTTCCTTATCAATTTTTGTATTGCGCGTGCACAAATCAAGGAAAACATCCAGATTATGAGTCTGATGGCTTAGGCTGTCTCGTTTAGGCCTTGCAACTGTAGTAATAATGTCAGCAATTATATCTGGAAAAAGCTTCTTGAGCTGAGCCGTGAAAAAAAGTTCTACGGCCTGTTGCGCAGAATTTTTAATAACCCGGTCAAATTTGTTTATTAAGATAATCAGTTGGTTGTCTTTAGTAAGTAGATTAGCTTTTATCGCTCTTTTGAGGAATATGATAACGTCTTGTTTAGTAGTATCACGGGTTTTAACGTTGCTTAGGGCCTCTCCATCTACTATATAGAAGATATGGTCAGCCTTCTTTAAAATAGTTAGCTCATCCATCTCAGCTTGTGTATCACGAGCGAGGTTAAACCTCTCTCCTGATACATCAGTAAATAGAAGGTGTTGGGCTTTGTGGGCAAGTAATTTATCTCGAATTGACAGATGTAAGTAGAGGAATTCTGCTGACTTAGTTCTTTCGGTATCTGGGTCAATTTTACCAGATGCTTCCCGGGCAAGGTAGCTGATTAACTCAAATCCAACCTGCGTATAGGAGCCGGCGAATATGAAATTCCCTAGTGCCCTCTTTTGAAAAGACTCGAACACAGCTGAAACCAGTGTGGTTTTGCCGCAGTCGGGTCCTCCAATGATAAGAATTAGTTTGGCCGGGAAGGCATAGGTAATGGTTTCAATGCTTGACCCCAGCAGTGCTTCGCCAGATGCGAAGTAAATAGAATCAGCGACTGGGGTCGATTTGTCTTCATCATCACCAGGGCTGCCCCCTTTCAAATCATCGATGTCGTGGGCATTGAGCAAGGCGGATTCTTCATCTCCGTCTTCCACGTCATCTTCTAGGTCTTCGTCTTCCAAATCATGCTCATTGCTCAAGAATGGGCATTTGTTTGCTGGGGTAAAGTTTTTTACGCATACTCCCGTGGTGCTGAATGTACAGAGGGGTTGCTCACAGGTGTAGTCGCTATAATCTCCCAGGGTGGCCATTACACAAAGACGGTTTAAGAGGTTCTATGGACGATAGACATCAGCATGCATTCTTTGTAGAACTGCATTGCAAAGTTCAACAAAGTTGTTTCGTGCTCGAGCGGGAAACTTGCTTTCAGGGGGAATGCTTGCTCCCAACCCGGCTCCTGTGAGCAGTGGAGCGCGTACAGTAGAGGGGTGATGCTTTCGCCAGACGAAATAAGCGAAAGCTTGGTGGTTTCAGTGACCCACTCAGTATAGGGCGACTTTTCTTTGAAGGCACGCACTATTTCTGCCAACGTGATAGTATCGTCAGAAGTACCGACAGTTTGCAGCATCTTATGGAGTATGCCGCGTGCATCAGGGAGCCCAGGGGCGATGGCTGTTAGCACGGCCAAATCTTTCGCGCCAATGAAGGGCAGCCTTGTTGCACCTATCTCCGTGAAAGATGCAGGGACTTCTCGGCTGTGTTCCCTGAGAATCCAGGATAGAATGTTGGTTTCTTCTGAATTAGAAGCTACTCTCTTTTCAAGGTCAGTGAGGTAAGTGACAATTGAGCTGATAAACTTGTGCTGGCTTTTGACATCGGTGAACAGGCTGTTTAAGTGTTCTTGAACCTTTTCATTTATCGTGGCACCAGCCACAAGAGTAGCCTTGGACGAAGTGGTCTTCGGCTGGCTCATGCCATTTGCGGAAGGCAAGTCTCTGCTTGTTGAGCATTTTTGCAGCCACAGAGCCTCAATTTGGACCAGTAGTTCAAGAATTGGTAATTCAGCTCTATTCGTTGCAAAATTCGCAGTTAGCAGCGCCAGCATCAGCGTATCAGACAGGGTCGAACGAGACTCTATCTTCTGGGCTAGTAGGCTGCCAGCCAGCACGCGAACCAACTGCGAGTTGTTTTTTAATGGAAAGTTATCATCATCTTTAAAAAATTCCTTCATCAGGTCGTTAAACTCCGGTCCATCTTCATCGCTGAACCCAGAAAAAAGCTTGATTAAGCCAATCCAATAGGGTAAATGAGTCTTACCCAGTAGCTTGCTTATGGTGCCCTGACGTAGCTCAAGCTGGGCAGACGGAATCTCTTTTTTGGCTACTGCTTCAATCCAGCGGGGGAGTTGGTCTTTTGCTGTCGTGGTCATGAGACGAAGGGGGTGAGAATTACTTGAAAGGATTGGGGTCGTTCTTTTCGTCGAAGAGGGCGGACCAGAGCTGGCCGAAAAGCTTTTGTTCCTTCGCTCTGACTAGTATCTGAGTCGAAACTTCTTCACTGTTGCCGTTTTCAACTTCTTCTGGGTCGACTAGGCCTAATAGGGTGCCAATATGAAATCGGCTGCTTACTGTCAGACTAAGGAATGCACGAATCAACTTTCGGTTTGCTTCCATATCGTTGTCAGTTAAGCCCAGAATTTTAGGAATAACAACTTCATCCGGTGATATTTCCTGTACAATATCAGTTGCTTGGATTTCTTGTTTTTTAGGTGGCTCAAGCAGTGCGTTGATTTTTAATGATTTGAATACGTAGCTGTGATTGAGAATGAATTCGCATAGTGATGCAGCAGCACCTGCGGCAATTTGTTGGTTTTGGGTCTTGTGTTTGCCTTTGTCACCATCGGCAAAATCGCAGATGCCCTTAACAACAATCCACTCTTTGGCTTTCGTAAGGGCTGCATTGGCCACTCCTACTCCTTCCATTTCTCCACCTATGGCTTCGGAATATTGTTCAAATAGTTTGTTACGATACTTTTCGTTGTCGATGAGTACCTCGCCGGATAATACGTCGCCAATTCGCACTACCGATGAAACAGAGTCAGCTATAGAGTAGCTCCAACCATCATGGTAGGCGCTAAATCTATCAAGCAGTGTCGGACTGCAGTGGTGCTTATCCCCTCGGTCTTCTGTTTTGCCTGTTTTGGTTATTTTCTTGTGCTGATATTGTTGAATGTGTCTTGCGACCAACACATCTCCAATGTTTTGGCTCTCCTTGTCCTTCCCAAAAGCAATGCCCAACATGATGATGACTTTGGGGCTCCAGTCAGTAATGGCTTGCTGAATCGTCATCAACGAGCCGCCAACAGCTACGCTGCCCATCTTGGACTCCACATGGCACACCTTGTATTTCCCGAAAACTCCAACGTTATAGGTTAAATTTTCACTACTGCCTTTTAGAACAGCTCGTTCCTCAGGCAATGGTTTAAGCAAATTGTGCAATGCTTTAGACTCAATTGGTGTAACGGTGACCAACAAAATGTTAATCTCCTTCTTGAGTTTCTTAAGCGCTTGTACTGAAGTCTCTTTGTAGGTAGAAATTTGTGCCATGTGTGCAGAAAGGGTGTTTTGGTCACTTAGTTAGGTCGGTTATACCCCCACCCAAGAGGCTTCAGTTTCATTCGCTGCTCAGCGATTCGGGTCAGCCAAGTCGTCCAGCGTGACGTAGCATGCATAATCCTCCAGCCGCTCCGAATCGGTAGTGAACGCCTGCACCTGCAGAATCTCCAGGCTATCGGGATTCAGATACACCTCGCAGAAGAAGCCGCCATCCATGTGGTAGAGGCTCACCCCGTCCTCTTCCTCCCAGCGCCGGGCGATGAATGTTCCCTCCGCCCACACCAGCGGCACTTGCTGAATGTGGGGTAAGGCGCAGAAGGTAGAGTAGGAGGTAGGCATGGTAAAAACGCTACAATGATGGATGTTTACCTGGCTCTGCTGATTCCAAAGCGGCTACAGCATTGCGATAAATAGACTTAGGATTGTTAACCGACTCGATGGCAAGGTCCTCCAGGCGCTTTTGCAGGCTACCAATGATGGCTGGAGTGATGTTGGTGGGGACGGCAAGCAAATACTCTAGTTCACGTCCAATTACCCCATACTTAGCTCCCGCCAGTCGGTGCTTTTCAGCCAAAGTAGAGAAGCCTAAAAGTGTTTGAAGGCCGGTTAGCACAGCAGCAAGTACACTAGCTAAGCCTACAGCAATTTGTGCCCATGTTTCTAAACGCTCGGCTTTTATAGACGCAAAGACTGTGGTACCAACAATGGTTGAGAGAACGACAGCGGGAACGCCAAGCCATAGGTTTCGGCTAGAATAGTACCGCGAGGAGGAATAATGTGCATATTGGGTTGCACTTACTCTATCATACCATTTCTGTATGACAGATTCCACGGGGGCTTTTGTTGGTTCCATCAGTTCGGCCGGTTATACCCCCCGCGCAGGAGGCTGATGGTTTCATCCTTGGCCGCAATGAGCGCATCCTTGCTCTCCAGCAGGGCCGCTTGCGCTGCCACCTGCTGCCGTAGCTGCTCATTCTCGGCTCGCACGCCGGCTAGGTCGCGCTTGTGCTGCTCCAGCTCCAATTGGCATGCCTCGAGGGTATTTGGAATGTAAAAATTGTCACCCTGGACTGTACCGACCGCTTGGCCACCACCTTGCACCATCACGTTGGTGGTGGTGATGCTTCGCGCCTCTGGGTATTTGTTGAGAAGTGTGTCCCAGGCTTCCGGAGTCGCTGACTGAGCACCATTACTTACCCGATTTATGAAGTCGGCCTTTCTCCCGAGTGCAAGGCTTATTGCTCTATCTGAGGTAATTCCGTGCGCTTTCATGACCTGTCTAGCTGTAGACAGGAATTTTTCATCGAGTTCAGTCTTAGGACCACGGGCCCTTTCATTCTTGGTAGAAGGCATGTAAAATTATGTCGCTGAATATCTATTATTTGTAGATATTTTGTGGCATAGTGTAGCATAAAATGCGACACATGTACTCTGTATATGCGTATGTTTGTCATGGCACGACAACGCACCTGCAATAAAGGAGGTGGCGGGCGAATCGTGTCAAACACGCGATGCATCCTCCGCTTAGCACCGACCGGCAGAAGTATTATCAGCTCATGGCGCTGGTGTGCGAAGACCTGCCCCTGACCGCCATTGACACGCTGGTGCGCAACGACCACAAGGCCACGGCCGCGCAGCTCACGGCCGTGCGCCAGGCCCGCAAGGTTCACCTGCCCTGGCTGATTGACCTAGTGAAGGCCGGCCTGCCCGACTACGTCATTCCGCTCGACCTGCTGCCGGCCAAAGTGTTGGGCACCCTCTTCGCGCCCGCTACCACCTGAGCCGATGGAAGCGCCCGCCCCCTACCACACGGCCCCGAAAGGCCCGCGCGACCTCTCGGCGCCGCTGGCCGCCTGGCTGCGCGCCCAGGGCTTTACGGCCGTGGAGCAGGCGCGCCCCACCACCGCCACCGTGGCCGCCCACTGGCTCGGCCCCCAGGGCGAGCGGTTCCAGCTCGACTACACCTGGCTCAGCGGCCCCGTGCCCAGCGCCACCTGCTGGCTGCGCGTGCACTACCCCGGCCAGCCCCAGCCCGAAACCCTGTTCACCGGCCAGCAGGTGCGCCGCCTGCGCGAGGCCCGCCAGCTGCTGCTTGGCTGCGTGCGCTACGCCAATGCCCGCACCCTCGCGCGGCTGGTGCCGGCCCCCGCTCACTTATAAAATCTATCCTTTCACCAACCTCCATTCTCAGTTCCATGCACCTCAACACCGACCCCGCCGCGCCGCCGCGTAAGCCCTGCATCCGCGATTTGGCCATCCTCACTGCCACGCTGCTGCCTCCGGCGCTGGTGCAGCTCGCGCCCCTGAAGCAGCTGCGCCGACGGGTGCGCGAAATCAACGCCACCCACCCGCACTTTCAGGAAGAAACGCCCCTGGTGCTGGCCTGGGAGCAGCAGCGCCGCGAGCGCCTGCGCGGGGAGCTGCACGTGGCCGGCCGGCCGCATGCCAGTGCAGAGTCATCCCTTCACGCCCAGCCTGTGCGCGCATGACCCGCTCCGAACACCTGCAATGGGCCAAAGGCCGCGCCCTCGAGTACCTCGACGCCGGCAATCTCACCGACGCCTGGGCCAGCTTCGTGAGCGACCTCGGGAAGCATCCCGAAACGGCCGGCAACATCACGATTGAACTCGGCATGCTGGAAATGATGATGGGCCGTCTGCGCACGCCCGACGAGTTGCGCCACCACATCGAAGGCACGCACTAAGATGGACGCCGCACCCTTCGCACCCCCCGTTTCGCTCACTGATGCCCGCACCGGCAAGCGGGTGCGCGTCGCTGAATTGCCCCAGGGGGCCGCCCTGGTGGAGCCCATCCTGGGCTACTGCTACCAGGCCGGCCACCTGACGGTGTACGTCAACGGCTCGATGCCCCTGAACCTGCGCACGGCCCACGAAGAGGGCCATACCGGGGCTGAAATGTGGCTGGTGGACCAGCTGCCCGCCGGCATCCGCGAAATCGTCGTCACCGACGACCGCCGCACCTTCCAACTGCTCTTACCCGAGCGCCAAGCTGCCTAATCTTTCCCTGCCATGAGCCCGCACGACATCGCCACCAAAGCCGACCTGACCGCCCTCTCGGAGCACCTGGAAAAGCTGCTCCAGGCCGCGCTGCCCGTCATCGCCGCCCCCGATGCTTTCTACTCCCTGGAGCAGGCGGCCGAGGTGGCCGGCGTGAGCGTGCGCACCGTGCGCAAGTGGCTCACCGAGGGCAAGTACGACGAGAAGGGCAAGCGCTTCAAGCTCTTCGCCCTGGAGTTTTCGCCGGGCTACCCGCGCATTCCGCGCTCGGCCCTGCTGGCCTACGGCCGCGGCCTGGCCTTCGACGCCAGCCAGCTGCTGCCCGAGCAGCTGCCGCCCATGCGCGTGGCTTCCTAACCCCCGCCTTTTCATCGATTCACCTTCTACTTCTTCCGCTTATGTCCGTTCTGAAAGTGTATTGCTCGGCCCCCAACCAGGGCATCGACGGCTTCTTCCTGGCCCTGGGCCGCCAGGTGCAGCTCATGCCCTTGGAATTACTGCCCAACCCCGACCCGCAGCGCCGCCAGGCCCTGGAGCTGCTGCGCGCAGAGCTGCGCGAGGAAATTACCAATGCGCAGCACGACCTCGACCGCCTGCTCTACGGCGACGTGCCGGCCGACGCGGGCCGCGAAAACGGCCTGAAAGCGGACCTGGATGCGCTCACCAGCCGCCTGCGCGGCCTGGATACCGTGCTCGGCACGCAGAAGGGAGGAGCGGATAATGCCTGAGCCCACGCCCTGGCCGGGCGGCCGCGCCCCGCCGGCGACTCCACCTTTCAGCCGCCCCGTCGTCTAACGAAGACCCGTTGGTTTTTGCCCTTATCCGGTGGAAATTCTTTGTGCCCAACGGCAATGCCGGCATCGCAGCCGGCCGGGTGCGCACAGGGCTAGCCGACTCGGTTACCCGGCGGCCGCATGGGCAGGGATGACAGCCCCTCGCCCCATGCGCCGCCACCGCTTTCCCTATCGCCCACTCACCCCTAGCACGTTCCCGAGAATGTTGCCGATTCCGTATTGCCCTTCCAAAGCCCGCGTGGCCCTGTCCGAGTTCATCGACCAGCGCAGCGCGGCCCTGCCCAAAACCCTGCGCACGCGCCGGCTCCGGGCCCGCACCCTCAAGGACGGCACCGTGGTGCCGGCCCGCACCGACGCCTACCAGGTGCGCGGCAGCATCCTCTCGGACGGGGCCGAAAAAACGGCCTGGGCCCTGATTCGGCTGGCGCTGAAGGCCGTGGCCGAGGTGCGCAGCGTGCCGCTGCTGCTCGAGGCCGCGACGGACGCGCCGCTGGCCCCGCCGCCGGTCTCGACCAACAGCGAGGCCCTGTGCCGCACCAATGTGCGGGGCAAGCGCGTGGCCGGCCGCACGGTGCGCAACCACCTGGCCGAGATGAAGCGGGCCGGCATCGTGACCCGCGTGCAGTTCCGGGGCCGGCAGCGCGACTACCAGGTGTGGATAAACCCGCAATTTCTGTGGGAAGCCGGTGAGAAACCCGCCCAAACGGCCGAAAAACCGCATTTTCAAAAAACGGCTTTTTCGGCGCTTCAGCCGCCATTAGGTACAAACTTTCCGCCTAAGGGAGTTCATGAACCTATTCAGGCTACTGAAATAGAAACCGGCCAGGTGGATAAATACCTTGCGCAACGGGGCCAAACGCCCCCAGCCAGCCAGCAGGCTACACCGTCAGGCTACACGGGGCAGCCGGGCCAACCGGCAGGGGCCGCGCAAGCGCCGAAAGAAGGCACCGGCGGCGCGAACGACATGGTTCCGGCTTCCGAAGCCAAAACCGCCCCGCAGGGGCCGGACGGGCCCAAAACGACCGTTTCCAAGCGGCAGCGCAACATGGTAGTAGAGTTCTGGTGGGCAGCCCAACGCGAGTTATATGCCCCGCAGAACCAATTATTTACCGAGCAGCAGGGACGCCTGGCGTGCAACGCCATCTACTTCGGCGTGTACGGCGGCTTCCCGGCCGACTGGCCCCTGCACCAGCAGGAACGCTACCACGAGCAGGTGCTGGAGCGTATCGGCCTGGCCGCGGCCTACTTCGCCCGAAACCCCGCCAAATACCCGCCGCTGCCCTACGCCGAGCACGTGGAAGGGGCCGGCTACTTCGACGCGCAGAACGCCAAGGGCTTTGCGGGCACGATGGCCTGGTACGCCACCCACCTGGCCCACCGCGGCCAGCGGGCCTTGGCCGATGGGCTGCGCCGGGCCCGGCGTGAGCTGCGCCAGCACGCGCTGGGCACGGCCCCCAAGCGGGCCCAGCAGAAAACCACGCTCGAACTCTACCGCTACCACGAAGCCAAGATGCGCCAGCTGGGCCCGCAGGCCCTGGAGCGCTTCTACCAGCACTTTTCCCGGCCCGTCGCGGCCGCCTGATTGCTTCCCCCTTCATCATCTCACGTCTCATGTCTACTCCGCTTACCGCCAGCTGGCAGCGCCAGCAGCCGCACACCAAGGCCATTGTCTACTTCATCTCCGGCCCCGGCCAGGCCGGCCGCACGTTCTTCGCCCGCGAGCTCTACTTCAACCGGCCGGTGAGTAACCCGCGCCAGTACGGCATCGAGGGGCTCAAGCGCATGATTGACAAGTGGGGGCCGCAACTGGTGGCCAGCGCGCTTATCATCGACCTGGAGCGCAACGAGGAGATTCACCGGTTTCTCTCGCAGAAAGGGTGGGTGGCGTGAACCTGGCCCACCTCGACCAAATCATCGAGCTGCAGTACGGGGAGCCCCGCCAGCTCTACTGGCTGATTGGCGACTTGCTGACCCGCGTGGCCCTGCGCTCCCAGCACCCGACCCCCGTGCCCGTCGACGGCCACTTGTTTCTGGCGCTGCCCGCGCTGCAGCGCTGCGCCAAGCGGCTCTACCGCCTGGCGCAGCGCGACGCCGATGCCATCGGCCCGCCCCGCCAGCGGCCGCGGCGCTTCCGGCTGAAGGCCGACGAAGTGGTGGCCATCATGCTGCACGTGCAGCCGGTGGCCACCGGGGCCTGGGTGGAACTGGGCAAGGTGCAGCAGAAGGCGCTCAACCTGGAGCGCTACATCCGTTTCAACCCATGATGCTAGGGGGCTGAGCGCCCCGCCTTGGCCCGTACTTTGAACACAGCGCCTATCGTTCTAAGTTTGAAGGTATTTCCATCTTTACGCGCACTTCCTTGAACTACATTGACATTCCGGTGCGGCCGCACGTGCTCAAGTTTCTGCACTTCTACCTCGGCGAACAGTACGTGCTGAGCGAAAACGACCAGTTCGGCGCCTACCTCTACTCGCAGCTGCGCCGCCCGCTGCAGGACGCGCGGCGCGACCACGTGCTGGAAACCTACGGCGCGAAGTGGCGCGTGCAGTTGGGCGCGCTCGACGCCAAAAAGCACGGCCTGCGGCTGACGGGCAAGGGGGCCCAGAAATTCAACGACTGGGTGGACGCCGTGCTCGACACGGAAATGATGGGCTTCGTGAGCCTGCACGTGCAATTCGGCAACAAAATCAAGTACGCCATCGAGCAGTACATGCACGAGCGCCTCATCGGCGAGGAAGACATTCAGTACGAGACGCTCTACAAGCGCTACCAGCGCGACGCCGGCGTGCGCCAGGCCACCAAAAAGCTCAAGCGCATCACCCGGCCAGGTCGCGCCGACCAGAACGTGCGGCGCGACCTGGCCCGGCGGCCACTGCCCACCCCGCCGGCCGCGCGCCCGGCGGCCTAAAAAAAGTACTCTCGCATTTGTCCGTTTTACTCTGGTATTTGTCCGGTAATTTTTACCTTTTGTCCGGTGGCCCAAACGACCCCTAACCTGCCGAGCGTCGCCGCTCAACCGCTGCTCGAGTTGAGCCAGCCGGCCCTGCCCGGGCTGGTCGGCTACACGGCCGTGTACTACCACTGGGCCGATGGCCTGGGCCCGGTGGCCGTGGCCGCGGGTCGGGTGGTCGGGGACCTGGTGTCGAGCGCCGGCTTTCAGTGGCAGGAGCTGCCGCTGACCCAGCACACGATTAAACTCACCGAGACGTCCAAAGAGTCGCGCCACGGCAGCACCTACCAGGTGAAGCTGCAGGGCGAGCGCCCGCAGGCGGTGGCCAACGTGCTGGGCAGCATCGACACGCTGGCCCGCCGGCCGCTGGTGCTGCTCGTGCGCCAGCACGACGGGCAGCTGCGCCTGGTGGGCAGTGCCGAGGAGCCGCTGCGCCTGCTGCCCACCGGCACGGGCCAGCACCCGGGCACGCGCGCCGGCCTGGACGTGCTGTTTTCGGGCCTCACGACGCGCCTGGCGCCGTTTTATACCGGTGCCTTGCGCGTGGGAGGGGCCAATGCTGCCGCAACGGTGGGCAGCACCGGTAGCGTGCGCGTACTCGATGGCCGCGGCAACGTGCGTGCGGTGGTGCCGGCCGGCTACGACGTGGTTATCGAGGGGCCATTTCGCACGGACGTGCGCGTGCAGCCGGCGTAAACGGCCGTTTTCGTCCTTTTCAGGGCCTTCGTGGGCGGGCACCTTTGCGCCATGGCAGCAAATTCTCCCGTTCCCTCCCCGGTCGCGCTTACTCCCACCGTGGAGGCCTGGCTGGCCGACGTCAACACCCGCTTTGCTGATAACACCTTCGGCAATACGACCGAGCTGGATTTTCGCGAAACCTTCGCCGGCCTGGCCCAGGTGTTTGCCGATTGGCGCCACCTGAGCACCAAGCGCCTCAAGGGCGGCACGTATCCGGTGCCCTACACCGACAACCTGGGCCAGGTGCCGCCGGACTACCGCATCCTCGGCGCCCAGGCCCAGGCCGTCAACGGCGTGGACTCGACCACCGGCGCCACCGGCGTGGTCAAGCCGCCGGTGTTCTTCGCCCTGATTCGGGATTCGCACGGCACGGTGGACGCGCTGCTCGATGCCGAGCCCGCCACCACGCTCACCGTGAAGGCCAGGTGGGCGCAAATCAGCGGCACGGCCCTGGAGCGCATTGCCTCCTTCGACGAGCTGGTGCTGGAGGATGTGGACTACGACGCCGGCGACGTGCGGCGCTACACCTTTCCGGACGGGCACACCGACCTGGTGCAGTGGAAGGCCGACAGCGTGGGCTTCAGCCATCCGGTACCGACTGGCCTCGATAGCGACCCGATTTACCGCATTTTTTCGGCCCCCTCGGCCCACGACCACGAGCAGAACAGCGACCTGGGCACGTACCAGCCGCAGTTTATTATCCGGATGGGCAGCCAGGAGCGCGGCACCGGCGCCGTGCGGACGTGCCTGGTATTCGAAGGGATGAACCGTCAGGCCGCGGCCCTGTCGTTTCGGGCCCAGGACGCCGATGGCGTGCGCCGGCCGGCGTTTGAAATCTGCCTAGCGTGGACCGGCCGCAGCTCCGATGTGTGGGTGCCGCTGGGCGGGGACAGCAGTTCGGCCGTTTCGCAGCTGCAGGCGGCCATTGATGCCCAAACCGACCGGCTCAATAACCTGGTCGCCGGCGCGCCGGAGGCGCTGGATACGCTGGCCGAGATTGCCGCGCAGCAGGCCGCCGACGAAACCGGCACGGCCGCCATGCTGGCCACCCAGCAGCAGCACACCCAGCAGATTGCCGCCAATGCCGGCTTCCTTGGCACGGTGAATGGGCTGCTCACCACGGCCAAGAACAACGTGGTGGCCGCCATTAACGAGCTGTACGGCAAAATGGGCACGGTCAAAACCATCAACGGCACCGCGCCCGACGCCGATGGCAACGTGGTGGTGGCCGCGTCCAGTGGTGGTTCTTCCATCGGCACCGGCACCGTGATTCAGTTCGACCAGGACCGCGATTACCAGGAGCTGGCCACCGGCACGTTCACGTTCGACAAGTCGGTGCTTAAGATGCACACCATCGTCACCGCCCTGTTAGGGGCCGGTTGTTCGCCCATTGCCCTGGATGACAGTTTTGAAGGCTCTGGCACCTACATCCCCGGCCAGAAACACGAGTACGTCTTTTGGATTCACCCCACGGCCGCCGCCAGCAAGGTGCAATACCTTATCAAAACCCGCGCATGAGCCGCCGCCGCCTACTTCTTTTCGGCTCGATGGGAGGCCCGACCAAAGCCGTGACGCTGGCCTTGATTAACCAGGAATACCCCGGCGACCACAGCATTTTTGTGGACCAGCTGGAAATATTGGACGTGGCCGGCAATGTCATGCCCGGCATCCTTGCCAATAGCGGATTTGAATACCCGGTGCAAGGCCAGGGGGGCATGGCATTGGCCGACCCGGCCACAAGCAACTGGACCCCAACCGGCGTGGGAAACGCCATCATCCACGACCAGTTCGGACCGTTTGGCACCTACCCGATACCGCAGCCGAATCAATGCCTGGTGCTGCAATTGGCCGGCGCCGGCGTCAGCCAAACCATTTTGCTCAGTTCCGGCACTTATTACCGAATCCGCTTTTGGATTCGCCAACGCTACGGCGGCGCCGGTTTGCAGATTGCGTTTTTTATCGACGGGGTCGAAGTGCACCGCGAATCCGGTCCCAATGCGTGGACCCAATACACCTCACTGCCCTTTCTCATTAGCTAATCTTCCCAGCGTAACCCCATGGAATACCCCCACCAGCACACCGCCCTCGATGTTTGGGTGAATTCCCTCTTATGGGACGGCGTCGTGTTTCAGCGCCGCACCCGCCGCATCGGCGTCAACGTCTTGCAGCACCCCGACCGGCTGGAGCTGGCCGTGCTCATCACGGTGCTCATCACGCACCACCACACCTTGCCCGATGGCACACCAGGCGAGGAAGCCCCCATTTTGTGCCCGCGCCGGATGCGGACCTACAAGGCCACTAACCACGAGGTGATTGCCTTGCCGGGCGGGGAAATCGTGTTTGAGCGCCAGCAGGAAACCGATGCCGAGTGGCGAGCGAAAATCGTCGACGACCCCCGCCCGCTGCTGCGCCGGGGCGATGCCTACGAGGCGCAGATGAACGCCGGCCCGCAGGACATGGTCGGCCCGGTGGAAGCCGCCATGATGGCAGCCAACGAGGCCCCCTATTTCATTTACGGCGACCCGGCCAACGGCCCAGCCATCACCCACGGCGATAGCCAACCCTACCGTGATGGCTTCCCTGCTTAAAGTTTTTGGCTGGCTGCTGCTCGCCGCCCTGGTCGTTTGCCTCTGCTGGAAGCTGCCGGCCGCTTACATGCTCCCAGGCAAGTAAACAAAAGCCCCGCCCCATCCGGCGGGGCTTTTTCGTGTCCTTTTTAGGGGTTCCGGGCGCCGGCAGCTTTGCAGACACTTAGCTGCCGCCGATGCATCCGTTACTCGCCCGAATTCTTGACTCGCCCTGGCTGATTAGCCCGGCGGTGGCCCAATCGTACCTGCCGGTGCTGCTCGGCTTGCAGGAGGGCCACATGCCCGATATGCGGGCGGGCCGGAACCTGGCGGAGCTGCGGGCGGAAATGCAGCCCCAGGACTACGTCATGGTGGTAAACGCCCACGGCGCCAGCACTGCGGTGCCGGTATACGCCGCCGGCCAAGGCGGGGCCACCAAGGCCCAGGCCAGCGCCGACCGCTGCCAGGTGCGCGTGGTGAGCTTAAGCGGCCCGTTGATGAAGGACGACCAGGAATGCGGCCCGCTGGGCATGAGCACCTTCGCCCGCTACATCCAGTCGGCTGGCCAAAACCCGGACATCGACGCGCTGGTGCTCAAAATTGACTCGCCCGGCGGGCAGGTGTATGGCACGCAGAGCCTGGCCGATGCCATCAAAAACTGCGGCAAGCCGGTGGTGGCCCTCTGCGACGACGGGCTGATGTGCTCGGCGGCGTACTGGATTGCCTCTTCCGCCAACGCCATCCTAGCCACGCACGAAACGTGCGTGATTGGCTCAATTGGCGTGATGGCCAGCTGGGCCGACAAGCAGGGCAAGCTGGAGAAAGACGGCGTGGTGTTTCACGAGGTGTACGCCTCGCAGTCGACGCAGAAAAACGCCGATTTCGCGGCCGCCAAGGCCGGCAACTACGGCCCCATGCAGGAGCGCCTCTCGGCCATCTGCGACCAGTTTATCGGCGCCGTGAGCGCCAACCGCGGCGACCGGCTCGACCAGAAGGCCGCCAAAAAAGCCGGCGCGCTGGCCGGCGCCACCTTTCACGCCGCCGAGGCCCAGGAGCTGGGCCTCATCGACGGCATGGGTTCCCTGCAGGATGCTTTCGCGCTGTGCGCGCAGCTGGTGCAGGAGCAGCGCACTTCCTCCGCCACCTCCTCAACCAACGCAAGTAAGATGGGACTTTTTGATAAAAAGGTGAGCCTTGGGGCCGCCATGCTGGCGCTCATGGGCGCCGAAACCGTGTCGGCCGAGCAAGCCGATGCCGCCAACGCCGAGCTCAAAGAGCTGGGCATTACGGGTGCTGCCCTCATCACGGCGGCCGCGCACGAGCAGCTGGAGACGGCGGCTGCCTCAGTGGCCACCCTCACCACGGCCAAAGACACGGCCGAGTCCTCGCTATTGGCCGTGAAAGGCGCCCTCACCGCCGCCGGCGCCACCGACGTGGCCGCCCTGGTGGCCAGCCGCGACGAGTGGAAGGCCAAGGCCGAAGCCTTCGGCAGCCAGGCCGGCGCGCTGGGCACCACGCCCCCCAAAGAAGCCAACGACGTGCAGGAAGGCACGGCCGCCAGCGAGGCCCAGAAGGCCATCGACGAGCTGCCCCACAACCAGGCGCTCGACAACAACCCGCTCTTCGCCGGCCGCCTCAAGGGCTAAGCCTGGCCGTTGCGCACCCCGCTTTTTCATTCATTTTCTCACTTTAAGCCCATACGCAGATGACCATTACGGACATCAAAACCGAATTTGGCAACTACTACATCAACCAGGGGCAGAACGCCGCCCGGCTGATTCAGTTGCTGTACCGCCCGTCCGTCACCGAGCAGCTCTTCCGCAGCATCGTGACCGACGACACCATCTGGCGCATGGCCAAGACGGCGTTTTCGCGCCTGTTGCAGCCGTTCCAGGCCGCCTGGACGCCGACCGGCTCGCTGACGGCCACGCCCATCAGCATCCAGCAGTTCCCCATGAAGGTGGACGTGCAGGAGACGCCCGACACGCTGGAGGCCACCTGGCTCGGCTTTCTGGCCGATTCCAGCCTGGACCGCAAGACGTGGCCCTTCGTGCGCTGGCTCATCGAGGCGCACCTGATTCCCCAGATTCTGGAGGAGTACGAACTGAACGAAATCTACGCCGGCGTGCGCGTGGAGCCCACCGCCGGCGTGGCCGGCGCCAGCGGCACGGCCATGGACGGCATCCGCAAGAAAATCAACGATTTTGTGAGCGCCGGCCGCACCACGCCGATCGCGCTGGGGGCCATCCCGACCGACCCGGTGAGTTTCGTGAACTACATCGAGGCGTTCTGCGACGCGTTTTCGAAGCGCTACTACAACGTGCCGATGTACGTGAACGTGAACGAGACGCTGGCCCAGCGCTACGCCCGCGGCAAGCAGGCCAAGTACGGCAAGGACTTCAACATGGCCGCCCGCGTGCCCGGCACGCCCGACGTGGCCGATTTCCTGGGCACGGCCAACACGGTGGAGTTCACCAAGCACAAGCTCGTGGGCCTGCCCTCGATGGGCGCCTCGGCCAAGGTGTGGGCCACCCCGCTCGACAACACGGTGAAACTGGCCAAGAAGAGCCAGAACATGGGCATCTTCCAGCTGGAAAACGTGGACCGGCAGGTGAAGCTCTACACCGACTTCTACAAAGGCGTCGGCTTCTACTTGCCCGAGGCCATCTTCACCAACGACCAGGATTTGGTGTGAGGTAACGAACGGCCGCCGGCCTTCCCTGCAGCAGGGGAGGCTGGCTGGCTTTTTTGCTGGTATTCGTAGTCGTTTTCTCACTTAGTCATTCTTCCCTGTCATGGGCAAAAATCAAAACACGGCGCCGGCGGCCGACCAAACTGCCGACAACACGGTGGACCTGCAGGCGCAGCTCGACCAGGCCATCGCTGACCGTGCGCAGGCCATTGCCGAACTGGCGGCCGCCAAGTCGGAGCGTGACCAGGCCATTGCCGAGCGCGACCAGGCCCGCACCGAACTCGACGAGAAGGCGGAGGAGCTCAACCAGGCCGAGTTGCTCATCGAGGAGCAAACCGGCAAGCTGGCGGCGGCGGAAGTGGCCTCGGCCGAAGGCCCGGTGGTGGTGACCCACGCCAAGGAGCAGTACCGCGTGCTGGCCCCCAAGTTCCAGCACAACGGCCTCATCGTGGAGGCCCGCAGCCTGACCGCGAACCCCGAGCTGGTGCGCCAGCTGGTGGAGGCCGAGTCGGGCGTGCTGCAAAAGGTGGAAGCCACTGCCTAGCCGCTAGAACCGGCATTCAATCAATTTTTCAGCCTCTCTCATTCATCCCAACATGGATTTATTTGATTTGCCAGGCCTGGGCGGCAAGGACAACACGCCGGGCCTGAAGGGCAACATCTTCATTGCGGCCGAGGACACGTTTGCCGTCATCCAGGGCTTCAAGACGACCACGGCCGCCGGCGACTCGGTGACCATTGCCGGCTCGCACAGCTTCCTGGCCACGTATGGCTTTATTCAGGTGTACTCGACCCAGGACACGGCCCAGTTCAAACTCGACCCGGTGGGCGAGCGCGACGGCCGCGGCAAGAAGGCCACCGGCGAGTTCTTCAACCCCGGCAACACGAAGCAGGCGGCCGAGTTCGACCGCATCATCAAAAACCGCAGCTGCATCGTGCTGGTGCAAACGCCCGAGGGCGTGTGGCTGCAGTTTGGCGGCAAGGGCCTGGGCCTGGAAGTGCTCGGCAGCTACGACACCGGCAAGCTCTCGGGCGGCCGCCGGGGCTTTATGTACAAGGTGGAAGGCTACCAGAACGGCCTGCAGTTCTACGAGGGCGACATCGTGCGCCCCGATGGTTCCAAAATCAACGCCCTGACCGGCGTGGTGACGCCCTAAGCGATGGACCAGCCCACCCTGGCCCTGCGGCCCGAAGTGGCCGCCCGCTACGCCCTGAGCGCAGCGGGCCACACGCGCCTGTTTGTCACGCGCCTGGACCGCGAAGTCGACCTGACCCAGATTAGTCTGGAAGAGGCCGACGAGCTGATGGCGCTGCCCGGCGGCTTTGAGTGGCTGGTGCCGGTAGCGCCGCCCGTAGACGAAGCGGGGGCCGTGGTATCCGCCACGGCCCCCGCAAGGGCAAAAAGTAAAAAGGGTGCCTGAGCAAGCATCGTGAGGGACAAGGGTAGCACCCTTTTTCGCGCCTCGGCCATTGGCCGGGGCGCTTTTTTTTGTCCTTTTCGCTAGGAAAGATACGCGCAAAGTTTGCAACGTGAAGGAGATACGGGAGTGGTTGGCAAATGGCGGGCAGGACTATGCCCAGGGCGTGGCCCTGTACGCGGCCCACGGCAAGAGCCGGGTGCTGCTGCGTAGCCTGCAGTACGGGGCTACCGATTTTACGCGCGCCACGCTCAGGCGGGAGTTGGAGAAGCTGGCAATTGCCGGTGATGTCACCACAAATGTCCCTTCAGGTGTCACCACAAATGTCAGAGTAAATGACACAGTAAATGTCCTGGTAAAACAAAACGCAACGAAATCGTTGCAAAATGTGGATAGCTCGTCCCATAATGTAGATAGCTCGGTGGCCACTGATACGCGCAAGCAGCGCAGCGCCTGGTTTGCCGAGCGCGACTTCCTGCACGCCCGCCTCGAGCTGCTGGCCACCGATGCCGAGCGCCACGCCAGTGCCCTGCGCATCCTGGACCTGAGCCAGCTGCTGGCCGCCAGCTACGACCAGGAGCGCGGCCGCGCGGTGTCGGCGCCGGTGGCCACGCCCCGGCCCGACCTGGCGGCCATTGCCGATGCGGGCGAAATCCGCCGGCTGCTGGCCAACCTGCGCCCGCAGGCCTCCAAACTCAAACGCAACCCCGACCGCGCCGCCGATTTGGCCCAGGCGCTGGCCGATATCCATGTACTAGAAACCAAGCTGAAGCCATGAGTGAAGTAGGAATTGTGAAGTTGAAATGGCACACCGCCCAGCGCCGCGTGCGCGACCTGGTGCCCTATGAGTTTAACCCGCGCATCTTGGAGGATGAGGGCTACGCGCGCTTGCTGGCCAGCATCGAGGAGTTTGACCTGGCCGAAATCCCGGCCGTGAACGCCGACGAGGTGGTGCTGGCCGGCCACCAGCGCCTGCGCATTCTGCTCGATTTGGGCCGCGGCGACGAACTCATCGACGTGCGGATGCCCAACCGCCTGCTCACCGAGCAGGAGGCCAAACGCTACAACGTAACGAGCAACGTAGGCGCCGGCATCTGGGACTACGAGAGCCTGGTAAAGAACTTCGCGGATATTGATTTAGGAGCGTTGGCCGATGCCAGCCTGCTGGATGGCATCGCCGCCTTCAACCTGGCCGCCCTGCAGGCGCTGCCGGCCGAGGAGGCAGAAGTAGACCTCACGCCGCCGGCGGAGCCCATCAGCGTGCTCGGCGACGTGTACGAGTTCGAGAGCGAAGGCCTGGCGCTGGTGCACCGCCTGGTGTGCGGCTCGTCGATTGATTCGCTGGTGGTGGAAACGGCCTTGGGCGCCGGCGTGCTGGCCGACCTGGTGAACACCGACCCGCCTTACAACGTGGCCTACGAGGGCAAAACGAAGGACGCGCTGCGCATCGAAAACGATGACATGGCCGACAATGACTTCTACCAGTTTCTGCGCGACTTCTACACCAACTGCTACGCTTACATGCGCCCGGGCGCGCCCATTTACGTGTTTCACGCGGATTCGGAAGGCGCCAACTTCCGCCAGGCCTTCAAGGATGCCGGGCTGAAATTAAGTCAGTGCTTAATCTGGGTAAAGCAGGCCTTCGTGATGGGCCGGCAGGATTTTCACTGGCAGCACGAGCCGATTCTCTACGGCTGGAAGGAAGGGGCGGCGCACACGTGGTGCTCCGACCGCAAGCAGACGACGGTGCTCAACTTCGACCGCCCGCAGCGCAACGCGGAGCACCCGACGATGAAGCCGCTGGACATCCTGGAGTACCTGGTGAATTGCTCCAGCAAGCCGGGTGCCATCTGCTTCGATGGCTTTGGCGGCTCCGGCTCGCTGCTGGTGACCTGCGAAATCACCGGCCGCCAGGCCCGCGTAGCGGAGCTCGACCCGCGTTACGTCGACGTGCACGTGCGGCGCTGGGTGAAGTTCATGCGCGACAACAACCGGCGCTTTACGGTGTCGAGAAACGGGGAGGAACTGAGCGATGGAGAGCTTAGCGCCTACTAACCCGAACTACACCGGCAGCACCGAAACGGTGCTCGACCGCATCCGGGCCTCGTACCTGAACGAGGGCGCGGAGGCCCGCCTGAGCGCGGCCGACATCGCCCGGCGCACCGAGCTGGAGGCGGCCCACGGCCTGCTCACCAACTATCACTCGCTGGAGCAGGCCGTGCCGCTGCTCATGGGCCGCTACGAGCTAAGCCGGGCCACGGCTTACCGGCGCTGCAACGAGGCCATTCGGCTGTTTGGCGACGTGACGCGGGCCTACAAGGACGGCGTGCGCCACATCCTGTACGAGATGTCGATGAAGGTTTTTCAGCTGGCGGCCGGCCGCAAAGACGAGTACAAGAACGCGGCGCCCGACCTGAAGGCCATGAATGCGGCCATCAAAAACATGGCGGTATTGAAAGGCCTCGACAAGGAGGATACCAACGCGCTGAGCCCGGAAGTGCTGGCCAACAAGACCTACGTGGTGAACATCACCATCCAGGGCAAGGACGGCCAGCCGCAAACCGTGGCCCTGAACTCGCTCGACAAAATCGAGCCCGAAACCTATGCGCAACTGATTGACGCGGTGGAGAACAGCGATTTGAGCCTGGAGCAGATGCGCGGGCTGCTAGACAAAACCGAAAGCGAGGAGGAAGATGGAGACGAGCCCCGTTAATGTTGATTTAAAGCCGCTGCAGTTCAACCGGCCGCAGCTGCGCTTCGTCATGACGACACCCTCCAGTGCCAATTCGGTCTGGAGCCGCGCTACGGGCAAGTCGAGCAAGATTGCCTGGCTGATTCACCGCATCGTGACCGAAATGCCCCGCAGCTGCTGGGGCATTGTAGGTTCGACGTATCAGCAGATTCTGACCCGCACGCTGCCCTCGACGATTGCGAGCCTCGAGCGCATCGGCTACTACAAGGACGTGCACTACTTCATCGGCCGCAAGCCACCGCCCTCCTGGGGGTGGCCCGAGCCGTTTCAGCGCCCGGTGAAGTACGACAACTTCATCATTTTCTACACCGGAGCCGGTTTTCACTTAATTACGCAAGACGGGGGCGGGGGCAGCTCGCGCGGCATGAACCTCGACGGCTACATCGCCGACGAGGCGCTGCTGCTCAACCGCGAAAAGCTCGGTACCGACGTCATTGCCTCGAACCGGGGCAACGTCGATTACTGGCCCAAAGCCACGCTGCACCACGGCAAGTTTCTGTTTTCGTCGATGCCCTGGGGCGACACGGGCAAGTGGCTGCTCGACGATGCGGCCTACTACGCCGAGGACGGCTACGATTTTCAGAAAATCCGCGATGCGATGATTGCGCTGCAGCTCCAATTCGTGGACACGCGCAGCCAAAAAAAACGCCTCGACTTATACGCCGAAATCCGCCAGTTGAGCAGCCAGTTGCGGTTTTACCCGAATCCCAAGCGCATCGGCAAGGGCCATCTGAGTATTCCCAAGGGCCTGCTCTATTCGGAGGCCAACATTTTCGATAACCTGCAAAACGTGGGCATCGGCTACCTGGAAGACCAGCGCCGGGAGCTGTCGGATTTCGTGTTCATGATTGAAATCCTGAACAAGCGGCCGGCGACCGTAGAGGCGGGTTTCTATCCCAAGCTCGACGTGGCCCACCACGCCCAGGAGTGCCCCAACAACGACTACGTGGCCGGCCTGGAGTTCAACCTGCGCAAGCTGGGGGCCCACGACAGCCGGATGGACGGTGATTGCCGCAGCCACCAACCCATCCGGGGCGCCGTGGACTGGGGCAGCAAAATCAGCACGCTCACCCTGGCCCAAATCCACGCTGACGTGCGCGAGTACCGCTTCCTGAAGGGCCTATACGTCAAGCACCCCAAACTCATCGATGACCTGGCGGACCTCTTCATTCGCTACTACCAGCACCACCTGGTGAAAGTGTTCGAGTTCATTCAGGACAACGAGTGGGGCAATGCGCGCCGCCCGGATAGCAGCCTGACTTACAACCAGCAGTTCGCCGAGCGGCTGAAGGCGGCAGGCTGGCGGGTGCGGGTGTTCGACCAGGGCCGCGTGCCCGACTACGGGGAGCGGTACCGCCTGGCTTACGAGCTGCTGGGCGAGACCGATGAGCGGCAGCTGCGCATCCGCTTCAACAAAGTGAACTGCAAAGACCCGCTCACGGCCATGAGCCTAGCTCCAGTGAAGCAGGGCACGCGCGGCGAAATCCAGAAGGATAAAAGCAGCGAACGCAAGCTCACGCTGCCTGGCCAGGAGGCCACTCACTTCACCGACATCATCGACCTGCACTTCCTCAGCATTGACAAGCACGTGGCCCGCAGTACTGGCCAGGGCGGCGGGCTGCTGCTCGTGAGTGCATAGGTACCAACCTCCAGCCCATTCGGTACCAAGGCGGCAATTGCCGATAAAAACAGAATCCAAACACTCAAAGGCCCCTACCGCATCGGCAGGGGCCTTTTTCGTGCCCTACCTGGCATATATCCTTTTTTTTGGGCCTGGCAATTGCCATCCGGCCGACAGTGCGCGTTGGGGTGCCCAAAGACAAAATGAGAAAATATAATTCTCAAAACGGCAAAAAAGGGCCTTGAATGGCCCGTGCGGGCGGTTGGCAGTGAGATTGGCGTTTTTGCAGTCGCCCGCTGCTTGGTTTGCTGTCCTTTTTTTCGCTGGTGCGGTGCGGGAGTTTTGCCACCGTGATGGAAGGGACGATGCGGTTGGTGGAAGCACTGGAAATGATGGAGACGGCACAGGAGCCGTTCACGCTGCGCTTTGTGACGGTGGACCGGAAACGGAAAACCGGCGGCCAGGTGCGCGAGTGGACGGGGTGCCGCTTATCCGGCCGGCAGCGGAGGGAAGGAAGAGCGAGTGAGGGAGCTAAAGATGCTTCGACTGCCTCAGGCATGCCGGCGCACTACGCCAACGGGACACGGAATGTGGTGGTGGGAAACGGGACGCAGCGGCGCAAGGTGCACATCTGGCTGCTGCTGGCCCTGAATGGGAAGAAAATCGTGTTGGGCTAAGGGCCCGGTAAATCAATGACTCGAATTGTAGTGAACCCGGAGGCCACCATGGCCTTCGCGGAAGGGAGCGGCGCAGTGTTTCGGCTCAACGCCGGGCCCATGGGCGCCGGCAGCGGCGCGCCCCAGGCCAAGAAGGCGAAAGGCCAGGACATCGAGCCCACGGACCCGCAGAAGCGGTACCTGGGCTTTGCCTTCGGCGACATGGCGCCGTGGGGCGACGACAACCTGTTTCCGCAGCAGGTGCTGGCCGACATGGAGAAAAACACCATTCTGCCCAGCGTGCTGGAGCGCAAAACGGCCATCATGTACGGCGAAGGCATCGTCTACGGCATCGTGGAGGGCTTCGATGCGGACGGAAACGAGGTGTTCAAGCGCCAATCGGTGCCCGAAATCGACGAGTTTATCCGGCGCACGCGCCTGAATCGGTACGGATTCGAGGCCCTGCACGACATCAACGTGTTCGGCAACGCTTTCCCGGAACTGATTCTGAGCAAGGACCGGAAGAAAATCGTGGGCATTTCGGCCCAGGAAGCCATCTGGTGCCGCTACCAGAAGCCCCAGCAGGGCAAGTTTCAGCTCGTGTACATCAACGCGAACTGGGATTACGGCGGGCATCCGGACGATGAGTACACCACGAAGGTGCCCATCATCGACCCGTACTACGACGCGGTCGGGAATTTGCAGGCCCGCACTGATTCGTTCAAGTACATCTACCCGCTGAGCGTGCCGAGCCCCGACAAGGCCTTCTACCAGCTGGCCAGCTGGAACTCGGTGCGGCGCAGCGGGTGGCTGGACGTGATGGCGGCCATCCCGGAGTTCAAAAAGATGCTGTTTAAAAACCAGCTCTCCATCAAGTACATGGTGACGATTCACCACCTGTACTGGGACTGGAAGTACGGCGACTGGGAGGGCAAAACCCTCGACGAGCGGCGCGGCCTGATTGAGGCGGAGCTGAAGGCCTTCAACGACGTGCTGGCCGGCACCAACGGGGCCGGCAAAACGCTGATGACGACCACCATTCGCAACGCGAAAGGGGAGGACATCGAGGCGTTTAAGGTGGCGGCCATCGACGACAAGCTCAAGGACGGCCTCTACATCGAGGACTCGGCCGAGGCGGCTTCGCACGTGTACACGGCCGTGGGCGTGGCCCCGGCCCTGATGGGCGTTTCGCCCGGCAAGGGCATGGGCGGCGGGGCCGGCGGCGGCTCGGAGCCCCGGGTGATGTTCAACAACCTCATCAGCACGGTGACTTTTCACCAGAGCCTGGTGCTGGAGCCGCTGGAATTGATTGCGGCCTACAACGGCTGGGACCCGCGTCTGAAGTGGCGCTTTCAGATTCCCAAGGCCATGAGCATGAGCGCCACCCTGAACGCCCAGCAGGAAACGAAATGATAACGCTGCATTTCTCGCACTGGTGGCTGCTGCTGGTACTGGCTCTGGTGCTGCTGTTCGTCATAAGCCGCCAGGACGGCGGCAGCGGCCCCGCTGGCGCCCTCGCCTTCGTGCTCGTGGCCCTGCTCTGCTTGGCCATTTTTCTCATCGCGCTGGCCGCTATGGTCGGCTTTAGCCTCGGGCACAACTGATATGGAGAACCGGACCCTGATTCAAACCATGGACGAGCTGCGCGAGCACGTGGCCGTGAACGTGAACAACGACCTGGAGCTGCTGCTGCCCGACTTGGACTTGGTGCAGGACCAGGACCTGCGGCCGCTGCTCGGCGATGCCTTCCTGCAGGAGTTGCTGGCTAAGAAGGCGGCCGGCACGCTTGGGCCGGTGCTCATGGAGGTGGTGCGCTACCTGCAGAGCGGGCTGGTAAACCTGGCCCTGGCCGAAAACCTGCCCCTGGCCCAGGTGCAGGTCTCGGATTCGGGCGTGCACATCAGCTCGACCGGCGACAAGAAAACGGCCTTCCAGTGGCAGGTAAACGAGTTGCGGGCGGCGTGGGTGCGCAAGGGCTTCAACTTCCTGGAGCGGGCCCTCGACGTGCTCGACCAGCACCTGGACGACGCCTCGGTGGCGACCTGGGCCACGTCGGAGGCCGGCACGCGCTCGCACCAGTACTTCGTGAACACGGCGGCGCAATTTTCAGCCCACTACAACATCGGCCGCTCGCGCCTGGTGTACCTGGCCCTGCTGCCCACGCTGGCCAAGGTGGAGCGCTTCAGCCTGGAACCGGTGCTGGGCCTCGACTTCTACCTGGAGCTAAAAGAGCAGGTGAAGGACCGCGACGTGACGGTGGACAATCAGCAGCTGCTCGACTTGTTCGTGCGCCCGGCGCTGACCAACCTGACGGTGGCCAAGGCCGTGCCCGAAATTGGCCTGAGCCTCAACGGCTCGGCCCTGGAGCTGAACGTGTACCGCTTCGACGACACGGAGCGCCAGCAGTCGGACTCGCGGCCGGGGGCCCCGCTGGTGGACCTGCTCCAGCAGAAGGTGCGCGCGGCCGTCGAAGACGGGCACGTGTACCTGCAGCGGCTGCGGGCCTACCTCAACGCCAACGCCTCGGCCACGCGCTTTGCCACCTACTTCACTTCGGCTGTGTACCAGCCGGCCGGCCCGCGCCCGGTGGTGCGGAATGACCAGGCTTCGGCCGCTTACGGGGCTTTTTAAAATGGATTTAACGATTCGCATCATTGCCACCCTCATCAGCTTGCTGGGCGTGGCGGCTGGCATTTACAACATCGTCTCGTCGCGCAGCCACTACAAACAGGGCAAGCACGACGAGAAAGTAGACCAGGCCCTGGCCCTGAGCCAGCGCAACGAGCAGAACATTGCCAACCTGACCCAGCGCGTCGACGAGCGCGAAGCCCGGACCAAAGAGCGTCTCGACCAGATTGGGAAGGACGTGGCCGACGTGAAAAAGCTGTTCCAGGATTTCATCATTGACAACCTGCGGGCAATGACCCGCCATTAGCCCTTCCTTATGCGCGCTTTTCTGCACGACCGCAACCCACAGCACCTGGCCTGGTACCAGCTGGCCTGGGGCTGGATTCTTCGCCACAACGAGCTGCACCTGGCGCTGCTCATCGCCTTGTGCTGGTACCCCAGCCAGTTGGCCATGGAACACATCTGGCCCGACTCGGCCCCGCTCTCGGCTACCCAGCTCGACAAAATCAAGCTCTCGGCCCTGGTTTTCGTGTTCGGGCACGGCTTTTTGTGGCTGGGCATGCGCTTCAACCTGCCCATTCTTCCCCGCTGGCTCAAAAAACGCTTCACTCGAACCTTCTTATCCCTCACCTCGTGGCAAAAAATGCAATTCTTCGCCTTTCTCTGGTCTGCTTACTTGGTGGCCTGGGCCATCATCTGGCATGGGGCCAGCCAATCCGCGTAGTTTCGCCGGCGGTGCAGGCGGGCCGGGTGGCCTGCCTGCTGGAGTGGTACGAGGCGCAGCGCGACGTGCGGGAGGCCACCGGCCACAACGACGGCCGCCAAGTCGAGGCCTACCAGCGCGTCACGGGCAATTACCACACGGAATGGTGCGGCTCGTACCAGGCGGCGGGGCACCAGCACTGCGGCATGCCGTTCCCGGCGGGGGCCGGCCTGGCGGCCAACTGGTACCTGCCCGGCAGCCCGCGCACGTTCTATATCCAGGGCGTGCGCGGCAGCGTCGACGACCTGCAGCCGGGCCACAACGCCGGCATCTGGAGCCCGAGCAAGCACCGAGTGGGCCACACCACCGGCGTGGTGGCGCGCACCCGCAACGGCTTCATCACCAGCGAAGGCAACACCGGCAGCCGGGCCACGGCCGGCGTACACCGCCTGAGCCGCAGCAAGGGCGAAATCTATGCCGGCTCGGATTGGACCCATTAACATGAAAACGTGGATTGACTATGCCCTATCTCTTACAAACAGCCCTGCTGCGGGCCCTGGGGTTGTTGCTGGCCGGCCTGGCCCTGCTCAGCAGCTGCAACCGGGAGGCTTGGCAAAGCCAGCCTTTAAGCCACGAGGCCGACAGCCTGATTAAGGCCACCCTGCCCAGCGCCCGGAAGATAGTGATTCGGGCACCGGTGAACATCGTGGTGCAGCACGGCAACAACAACGTGGCCAATCCCGTCGCGACCGGCAAAACCAAGGCCGCGGCGGCAGCCATCGGCGCCGGCAGCCAGGCGACGGCTAAGCCGGGTGGCACGCCCTGGTGGGTATTCGGGCTGGTGGCGGTGGCCGGGGCCGCTGGCTGGGAATGGTTGCGCAGCAAAATCCCCTTCTTTTCCTTTCTCAAACCCTAAGCCCCTATCTTCGCCCCGCGAATATTCCGGGAAATACAACCAACCGCCCTCGGCCGTCAGAAAACGGTCGGGGAAGTAGAGGGGGAGCATGACCCCTATGCTTTGGGCCGTTGGTCCGGAATATTCGCAGCGATTTTCCCCGACTTGCTCCGGCTCATGAATCCATTCGACCCTTCCGGCGACCTAGACGATGACGGCACGCCGAACCTGCCCCTGGTGACGGTGCGCGGGGTGAAGGACGCCGATGTGTGGCGGTGCTTTGAGCGGTATAACCTGCAGTTCAACCCCCCCAGCGACACGGAGCGGAAATTGGTCGAGGTCATTGTGGCCTTGGAAGAGATGGTGACCGACCAGGAAACGACCATCACCCGGCTTCGAAAACGCCCAGCAGCTGAATAACTAAAAAGGCCCCTGCTCACGCGGGGGCCTTTTACATTCACCAGCGTACCATTCTCAGGGGGTACGTTGATGGCACAAAGATAGGGCGCCGCGCGGGGGAATTGCACGGTGCCAGTCGACGATTCCACTGGGCATGGAATCTGCGCTAAATGACTCAAAAACAAGTTAATTCACTTGACTTGGGGGCCAGAAGGATGCGTTGTTTGTCATACTAAACGACAGCAAAACAACGCCTTACGCCATGACCGCCGCCCAAATCCTCGCCACGACCGGAACGACTAAAACCTGGAAGATGCAGCAGCTCTTCGCCCTGGGCCTGACCCGCCGCGAAGTAGCCGCGATGATGCAGGTCGGCTACGGCTTCGCCCAGAACGTGTACGCCGCCTGGATGGCCGCCGGCGCCCAGCGGGCCCTGGTAACGCCCACCCGCACGGCCACCGCCCAAGCCCTGGCGCCCTTCACCCCGGGCCGCTTCACCCGCACCTTCGGCGTCGAAATCGAAGCCTTCGGTGTCACCCGCGCCGCCCTGCTGGCCGAGCTGCGCGCCCAGGGCCTCGAAGCCCGGGACGAGCACTACAACCACGACACCCGCGCCCACTGGAAAATCACCAGCGACTCCAGCATCAGCGGCGCCAACGCCTTCGAACTGGTCAGCCCGGTACTGCAGGGCCTCGAAGGCCTGGCCGACCTGGAGCGCGCCTGCCGGGCCCTGAAAATCTGCGGCGCCCAGGTCAACAGCAGCTGCGGCCTGCACGTGCACCTGGGCGCCGGCGACCTAACCATCGAAAATATGCGCCAGCTGGTGCGCAACTACCTGGTCCTGGAGCCCACCATTGACCAGCTCATGCCCGCCGCCCGCCGCGGCAACGCCGCCACCTACTGCCAGGGCCTGCTGCGCGGCCGCACCCAGGCCCAGGCCGAGCAGGATATCCTCGCCGCCACCACGGTGCAGCAACTCGGCGCCGCGGCCAACGGCAGCGGCCGCTACTACAAGGTGAATATGCAGAGCTACTTCCGCCAGCAGACCATCGAATTTCGCCAGCACAGCGGCAGCACGGACTTTGAAAAAATCAGCTTTTGGGTAAAATTCCTGGCCAACTTGGTCGACTACTCCAAGCAGCGCCTCGTACCCCCGGCGCTGCCCGTAGCCGAATTTGCTACTTTTAACCAGCGCGACATCGTAACCTACTACCAGCGCCGGCGTACGGCGCTGGCCACCCGCTAAGCGACCCCTACATGAAATACGAAATACTAGGTGGCGGCCACATTGAGGCCGCCACCCCCGTCGAACTCGTCGAAGCCCTGCGCATCCTGGACCTGCAATGGGTGCACTCGGTCGGCATCGAGGACTTTATGGAGAACATGGCCGAGGCCTGCAAAATGCAAACCGGCGCCATCGTCCGGACGGATTCGGTGGTCAATTTTCTACACGACCTGCAGCAAGGCGGGTTTATCACGCCCGTCCTATGAGCGACCCTCAACGCGGGCGAAATACCAACCGCTTCTTGGCCTTTGCTCGCTTGCCGTGATTGGTTACGCGCTTTACGCTCCGAGGAATGGCAAGAAGTCTCAGGTGTGCGTGAAAGGGAAGAATCCAACTCATGTCGGTTGTTTCAGGTCCCCAATTAGCATTCGAGTTGCCCTGTGCGCCGTTGTACACTGCCCAGCTCCCGAGACTAGTTCGGTATTCGGCATGGAAAAACAAATCTTCGTTATCGACGGAAAAGAGGTGAATGGACTGAGGTAATACAGCCAGGGTATCATCCAGAACCTGATAGGCACCGCCGCTCAGGGGCTTTGAGCGAACAAAACGCACCCCGTCTTCTGTAGTGCTTGAACAAATCATTTTGTAGCGGTCGCTCGGGTCCTCGTCGACTTCAACGGCCCAGCCCGTTATTACCTGAGGTTCACGGTCACTCCCAGGGTGGAAGTCGAATACCTGCTTGGATGCGCGGTTAATGGTTCTGATTCTGGCCATGGGAATAGTAAAAAGCGGGTGTTAACAGAAGAGATGCAAGGGCACGAAAGATAGCAGGCCCCGTCCAATAGGCGGGGCTTTTTCGTGTCCTTTTTTGGGTTGGGCCATGGCCGGAGCTTTGGCTCAACCAACTGCTCCGACCCTTGGAAGAAGTAACAATTAATGGCCGCCTTCGCCTGGTGGCCTCCACCTGGAATGAGTTGACCCGGCCGCTGTTGCTGCGGGTGCTGGGCGTGCTCTACAGCCCCAATCCAGACGAGCGGCAGCTGCGCATCCGCTTGCTGGCGGTGCTGCTGCAGGTGCCGCTGGCCACCGTGGTGCTGCGCTTCACGGCCGTGCAACTCTGCCAAATCAAGTGGCTCACGGATTTCGTGCTGGCGTCGGTGGGCCTGACCACGCAGCTGCTGCCCTGGGTGCGGCTGCCCTGGCGCCGCGACTGGCGCCGCCGGCGCTGGTGGGGGCCCCGCGAAAGCCTGCGCAACGTCAGCTTTGGCGAGTTCATCTTCGCCGATGCTTACTTCCTGGCCTACGTGACGGGCCAGCAGCCGGCGTTTCTCGACCTGCTGGTGGCCACGCTCTACCGGCCGCAGCGCCGGCCCTACCGGCCCCACGCCGCGACCTACGGCGGCGACCGCCGGCAGGACTTCAACGAGTACCTGGTGCGCCGCCGGGCCGAGCGGCTCACCCACTTGCCCCCCGAACAGAAGCTGGCCGTGCTCACCTGGTACCGGGGCTGCCGGGAGCAGTTGGAGACGGACTTCCCGCTGGTGTTTGAGCCCTCGCAGCAAGCAGATGTTTCCGCCCCGGGCACTACCAGTTGGGGCCAGGTGCTGCGCGAGCTCAGCGGCCAGGCCTTCGGTACGCTGAAGGAAACCGCCCAGCAGCCCATCCGCCTGGTGCTGGCCAAAATGCAGGACGATGCCCACCGCGCCAAAGAGCTGGCCCGTCAGGCCCGCGAAAACGCCCCTCACTAACCCCCTCGTATGCGCCACCTCGAATACACCACCCTGTTTCGCACCCTGGCCGAACGCCACCTGCAGGTGCAGCACCGACCCGACCAGGTGCGCTTCGTGCGCCTGATTCTCTCCTCCGACCCCCTTCAGAAAGTGATGGACTTCGAGGAGTTCTACGGCGGGCTGAAGCACAAAATCGACCTGCGCGACGGCAGCGCCTGCCTCGTGCTGGAAAACTACCAGGCCGACTACAGCGACAACGACGGCGACTTTACCGGCAAAGAGCACCACGGCGCGTTCCTGATCCTGCGGCCGGTGAAGGCCGGCGACTACGACCAGCGCGACGCCGTCATCGACGCCTGCGAAGCCATCGGCGAAGACATCATGGCGGCCGCCATCGCCCAGCTGCGGGCCCGGGAGCGGCCGGTGCGCATTTCGCCGGGCGACGTGCTGGCCGAGGCCGTGGGCCCGGTGGGCAGCCACTTCTACGGGGCCCGCTTCAATTTTTCCTTCCGCTCCCCGGCCACCCCGGAGCTGTGCTACGACCCCACTAAATTCTCTTCCTGATGGCCGGCGAACGTTTAGCGACCCAACGCGTTTTTATTCACGCCGCCAACATGCAGGTGGGCTCCTGGGTGGAGCTCTGGCTGGGCACGGCCTACCGGCGCTTCACGGCCATCTCGGAGAACAGCACCCCGACGCCCAGCGAGTTCGGGCTGCGCACGCTACTGAGTTCGACCGACGCCGACCAGGCCCAGACCAACACGGTGCAGGCCTTTGCCTACGCCGTGCAGCAGCGGCTGGGGCAAATCGGCATCGCCGGCGACTACACCGTGACGGTGGCCTACGGCACGGGCCTGGCCGCCGGCGTGGCCCAGGCCTGCGTGGTGCAGGCCGTTGTCTACGACCCCTTCTGGGACTTTCGCCTGCCGTCCAGCGACCAGGTGTACCTCAACGGCAACACCGGCTTCAGCTGGTACGCCACGCCGGAGGACACCATCCGCCCGGTGCGGGTGGCCGAAACGCACACGCCCACCGGCGCCTTCGGCACGGCCACCGGCGCCATCGCCCTGGTGGCCAGCAACGGCACGGTGGGCACCTACGCCTACCGCTGGGCCGACGCCGGCGCCCCGCTCACGGCCAGCCGCACGGGCCTGGCCGCGGGCTCCTATTCGTGCACCGTCACCGACGCGAGCGGGGCCAGCACCACGGTGGTCGTGGCCATCACCGAGGACCCGCGGCTGGACGTGCTCGTCAGCCGCACCGACAACAACGTCACGCTGGTGCCCAGCGGCGGCCTGGCGCCCTATGCTTACCAGTGGACCGATGGGCCCACGACGGCCACGCGCCTGGGCCTGCCGGTCGGCACCTACGCCTGCACCGTGACCGACGCCCGGGGCGCGAGCCAGGCCATCACCTTCACGGTCGACCCCTACCGCTTTTACTGGAGCAAAAACCCGGTCACCCTGGCCCTGGACGCCGGGGACGCCTATCGCCTCGACCCGAGCACCAAGCCCCAGCTGAGCTTCGTGTGCGAGGTGTGGGTGGAGGAAGTGTACCGCAGCAACGTCTTCACCCGCATCGGCCCGGTGCAGGAGCAGCCCGCCGACCGCGACGGCCGCACCGTCTTCGATGCCCAGGCCCTGCTCGACGATTACCTCACGGAGCACCTGCCCGCGCTGAACCAGGCCCGCCCCAGCCGAGCCGACAGCCTGTTTCGGCGTTTTTATTTCAAGTACGCCGAGAAGTACGGCACGCCGGCGGTGGCCGCGGCCCTGAGCAGCCAGGCCCAGCACTACGTGGTGCTCGGCGGGCTGGACTTCTTCGCGGCCCCGGCCGGCACCTGGTTCGACTACCAGGCCCGGGTGCAGCCGTTTCTGACCTGGGAGCCGGATAACAAAGCCGTGCGGGCCGACCAGCCGGAGTACCTCTACTTCATGGCCGACTCGTTTGCCCTGACCGATTTTCAGGTGCAGGTGCGCTTGTTGTACGCCGATGGCACGGCGGGCCAGCTCACGGCCTTCACTGTGCCGGGCGTGCACCGCTTCGAGGTGTACTGCCTGCCGGTGGGCTACCGGGCCCTGGGCCTGGGCGGCAGCGGCCTGAGCGCCGGGCCGGCCGTGGTGGGCTGGCAGGTGTGGGTGAGCGACGCCGCGGGCGTGGCCCAGACCGAGCGCCGTACCTACGCGCTGGCCACCGACTACGTGGCCCGGCCGCGCTACTTCCTCTACACCAACAGCCTGGGCGGGGTGAGCACGCTGGCCAGTACCGGCGACGCCAAAACGGCGCTCGACGTGCAAGTGGAGGAAACCGAGCGGGCGCTGCCGGCCGGCTACGACCCGCTGCTGGGCGACACGCTCCCCACCGACCGCTCGGGCGTGCTCACGCTCAGCGTGAGCAGCGGCGACTTGCGGCGCGACCAGCTCGTGGCGGCCCAGGACCTGCTGCTCTCGCTCCGGGTGACGCTGCAGGCCCAGGACGCCTACTTTCCCGGCCGGGTGAAGGCCAAGTCCCTGCCGCTGGTCGACGAGGCGCCGGGCGAGTTGAACCGGCTGGAGTTCGACTTCCTGCTGCCCCGCCAGCGGCGCTTCACCCCGCGCCTGCCGGCCAGCGCCGCGGGCCGGCCCATCGCGCCGGTGCGCGGGGGAGGAGGGGCGCAGCCGTGATTCGCTTCCAGACCCCGGCCGGCGAGGTGCTGAGTTTGCCCGGCGGCGACATCAGCTTCGAAATCGCCAACCCCTACTTCCAGACCGACGCCATTCCCGGCATCACCACCTACCCGTTCGACCTGGCGGCCGACGGCGCCAATTCGCGGCTGCTGGGCTGGCCCCGGCTGCAGCGCGGCGCCGGCGGCCCGGCGCCGGTGGTGGTGGATTGCTACCTCTACGGGCAGCGCTGGAAGCGCGGCAGCCTGGTGTACCGCGGCTTCGATGCCCAAAAGAACGTGTACCGCACCAATTTTGTGGCCGACGCCTCCGACCTGGCCAAGCAGCTGGCCGCCGTGAAGCTGCCCGACCTGGTAGTGCCCGACCTCGTGTTTGCCCCCACCGGGCCGGGGCAGGCCGGCTACGTGCTGGCGCCGGTGCGCAACACCGAATTCTTCGACGACAAGAACCCGGCCTTTAAAGGCATCCTCAACGCGCCTGGGCTGGGCGCCGCCGGGCCCAACCAGGTGTACGTGCCCATGCTCTACCTCGTGCCCGCCCTGCGGGCCATCCTGGCCACGTTTGGCTACACGATAACAGGCAGTTGGGTCGACGACCCCGAAATCCAGTCCTTGGTCATCTACTCTGACCGCGCACTGCCGGCCTCGCAGGCCGTGGGCAGCCCCTTTAATCCCGCCCGGCACTTGCCGGCCATCACCGTGGCCGAAGCGCTGCTGGGCCTGCAAAACCAGTTCTGCCTGGGCCTGTACTTTCAGACCAGCACGCAGCAGGTGCGCATCACGGCCCTGCGCGAGGTAGTGCAGCGCGGCCCCTACACGGCCCGCCCAGGGGCGGTGCTTACCAGCGCGGGCCCCAACGCTACCACCGGCTTTACGCTCAAGCAGGACCCGGATACAAACGACGAGCTGGACAAAACCCTCGACATCGGCTGGCAGCAGTTGGTGATTGGTGCCGGCGGCGAACCAATCACGGCCGCGGCCGGCACGCTGCACCTGGTGCGGGAAGAGAACCCCAACGCGGCCGGCCGCCAGTGGCTGGTGCCGGCCATCTCGGCCAAGGGCGCCTCGGCCGAGTACGAACTGGGCGACGACTCCCGCACCGGCCTGCGGCTGCTCTTCGACCGCGGGCTGCAGAACGATAGCCAGGGCCAGCCCTACCGGCTGCTCAGCCCGGGCACAACGAACTACGCCGGTGCGTCGGTGGGCGCGTATTCCCTGCGCTGGGACGGCCCCCAGGGCTTGTACGCCACCTGGCACAAGCCCTGGCTCGACTTCCGCAGCCGGGCCGTGCCGAGCGAGTACGAAGTGCCGTTTCGCATCGCCGACCTGCTCACCCTCGACCCGGCCGGCCACGAGCTGGTCGAGCAGCACCTGCTGCTCTGGGAGAAAGTCCAGGTAAAGGTCAGCGCCGGCAGCCGCCTGCAATCCGCCACCATTTCGTACCGGGAACTGCTATGAGCCAGGACATCGCCCTCACCAGCCAGGCCTTCGGGGCCAACGAGCGCCAGCTGGCCCTCGACTGGCTCAAGTACACCGTCGAGCATTGGCAGCGCAACCTGGTCAAGCAGCGCATCGGCAGCAGCCAGGAGCTGCTGCGCAGCCTGCGCGGCTGGCTGGCCGAGCAGGCCGGGGGCGACACGCTGCGCCTGCGCCTGGCCTACGCCGTGCAGGGCGTCTTCGTGGAACTGGGCGTGGGCCGGGGCCTGGGCGCCGGCGTGCGCCAGGACCAGGGCGCCGACTACTACCGCCTGCGCAACGAAAAGGGCCAGCTGCACCGCCACGTGCGCAAGGCCAAGAAGTGGCGCACCAAGCAGCTGGCCCGCGACCAGCACCGGCTGGGCGAGTTGATGAGCGAGTTAACGGGCCGCACGCTCGTGGCCCTGGTGGCGTCCAATACCCAGGGCCCGACCGAAGTGCAGGTTACGTTCTAAGCGTTTCGGCTGTCCTTTTCTCCCGTTGCCCGCGCGTGCAGCTTTGCGGCTGAACGTAGGAGAACCGAAGGGATGGGACAGCCGAAAGAAGAACGCGTCGTTGAAATCATTGTCAACGGCCAGAAAGCCAACGCCTCGATTAAAGAGATGGACGCGGCCGTGGCCGTGCTCAACGCGCAGTGGCGCAAGATGAGCCAGGACGACCCGGGCCGGGCCAAACTCATTGCCGACCTGAACGCCATGAAGGCGAAGGTGGCCGAGGTTAAATCGGAAGTAGGCGGCGTGAGCCAGTCGGCCGGCGTGATGAAGCAGGCGTTCGCCAATGCGTTTGCCCTGTTCACCGGCGGCGGGATTATTGGCGTGGTGCAGCAAATCTTCGGCTTCCTTTTCAGTTCCCGGGAGGAGTTCCTGCAAAGCGCTAAATCCGGGGCCGACCTGGAGGCGACCCTGAAAAGCACGGCCCACGCGGCGGGGCTTACGGCCCAGGAAATTCAGAAAATCGGCACGGAGCGGGCCAAGGTCACGCTCTTCGACGACGACGAAACCAACCGCGCCAGCGCGATGCTGCTCACCTTCACCAACATCAAGAAGGGGGTGTTTGAAGACGCTATTCCGGCCATTCAGGACCTGGCCACCAAGATGGGCGGTGACGGGCCGGCGGATTTGAAAGGGGCGTCGATTCAGGTCGGCAAGGCGCTGAATGACCCCACCAATGGGCTCAAAGCCTTGACCCGCGTAGGCGTGACGTTCACCGAGCAGCAGAAGGACCAGATAAAGGCCATGCAGAAAGCCGGCGACACGGCCGGCGCGCAGAAGCTGATTCTGGCCGAATTGAACAAGGAATTCGGCGGCTCGGCCGAGGCCGCCCGCCAGGCCGGCGGCGGCATGGCCACGCTCAGCATGCGCTGGAACGAGATGAAGGAAACGGTGGGCGGCTTCGTGAGCGAGGGCCTGACCCGGCTGAGCCAGTGGCTCGGCCGCGTGCTGGACAAGGCCCAGCCCCTGGTGGACATGGTCACGGAACTGGTCGACCAGTTTGCGGCCTACTACCGTGAAATCGGCGACGTGCTGGAGGGCTTGGGTCTGTTCAACGAAAAGACCGACACGGCGGCCATCGTCGTCGAGGTATTGAAAACGGCCCTCACCGTGCTGCTCATGCCCCTGCGCCTGCTGCTGGCGGTGAGCCGCAGCGTGATTGACAACTTTATTGAGTGGTACAATAAAAGCGAACTGCTGCGCGGCATTCTGGGCGGGCTGGGGGCCGTCATCGTGAGCCTGTTTACCACGATAAAAGACGACGCGCTGAAAATTCTGGGCGGGGTGGGCGACATCATCGTGGGGATTTTTACCCTCGACAAGGATAAAATCGTGGCCGGCTTTAAATCGGCCCTCAGCGCCACGGCCGACGTGGCCCTGAGCAGCGGGCAGCGGGCCGCTGAAGCCTTCCTGAAGGGCTATGAGGCCAACAAGAATAACAAAATCACGCGCTCGGTTAACGTCGAAACCACTGAAACCAGCGACGGCAGCACGGCGGCCAGCAACGGCGAGGCGCCGGCGGGCGAATCGGAAAAAGAACGGAAGGCACGCGAGGCGGCGCTGGCCAAGCAGCACAAGGCAGAGGAAGAGGCCGAGCGCCACCACCAGGAGATGCTCTACAACCTGGCCGAAGCGGCCCTGATTGCCCGCGGCAGCCAGCGCGAGCGCGAATTAGGCGCCATTGAGTTTGATGCCCTGCGCAAAACCTTGAGCGTGCAGGGTTCGGAGCAGGAGCGGGCCGCAGCCATTGCGTTGATAAATGCCGAAGCCCAGCAGAAAAAGCAGGAAAAGCAGGCGCAGTACGATGAGCAGGACCTGGCCGCAGCCAAGAAAGCGGCCGAGGACCAGCGCAAGCAGCAGGAAGAATTCATCGACCAGCAGCTGGAGGAAATTGACGCCGACGAAACCCGCAAACAGGCGGCGTTTCAGGTGATGTTTGATGCGGCCTTGCTTTCGCAAAAAGCCTTCGACGACGCCAAGTACGAGGCCCGGAAAGCGGCGTTGGAACGGGAGATGGCCCTGATTGAAGACAGCTTCGGCAAAGAAAGCAAGCAGTACAAAAAAGCGTATGGTGAACTGCTCAAAACTGAGGTGGACCACAACGCCGAGAACTTGGCCGATGCCAAAAAAGCCCACAAGGCCAAGGAGGCAATGGCCAAAGAGGGCTTGAAAACCGCCGGCGACGTGCTGCAAACCACCATCGACCTGCTCTTCCAGGACGAGGCGGCCCGCAAAAAGCACCACAACCTGTACACGGCGCTGGCCGGGGCCAAAATCATCGCCGATGGCGTGCAGGAAGTGGCCGCCATCTGGCAGTACTCGGCCGAGCAGCCCGAGAACGTGCCCAGCGCCGGCGTATTTGGGGCCGTGCTGGGTGGGGTGCAAACCGCGCTGGCCGTGGCCCGCACGGCGTATGGGCTCTACAAACTGCAGGAGTTCAGCTTCGCCCAGGGCGGCCGCACCAGCGGGGGCGAGGGCATGGCCGTCTCGCCCATGGGCCAGTTGCTCCAGTACGCGGGCATGAGCGTGGGCCCCAACGGCAAGCTGCAGGACGGCTCGGGCTTTGCCGTGGCCGGCCTCGTGCACGAGGACGAGTACGTGGTGCCCAAGTGGATGCGCCAGGACCCGCAGGTGGTGGCCGTCGAGCAGTGGCTGGAAGCCAAGCGCCTGCGCGGCTACGCCGAGGGCGGGGCCACTGGCGGCGTCACGCTGCCGGCGGCCAACGCCGCCCCGGTGACCGATGGCGAGTTGACTTACGCCGTGCAGACACAAATGCTGGCCGCGCTCCAGACCCTGACCCAGCAGTTGGCGGACGTGAAGCAGTGGCAGTCCCGGTTAGGAATTTACCTCGACCTGGCGGAGCTGGAGGCGGGCCAGTCGGAGCGGAAGCAGGTGCAGCTGGAGAATGGTATTCGGCGCTAGAATAGCCCTCCAAAAAACGGTGTAAAAAAGCGGCCCGGAAAACCTGCGTTTCCGGGCCGTTTGGGCACTGTGCGAAACCCTCCAGAATACGTCCGTTTATTGGAGGGCATAGCGTATATTTATAAGAATTAACCAGGAGAAAAGATGGCTATACCGAAGGAAGACAAAAGACGATTTTCTAAACTATTAGAAAAAGCACTAAATGACCCACGAGAATGTCTCACGCCTTCTTGTGGCATGCCTGCGATTAACTCCCATGTACTCCAGCAGAAAGGAGGCATATTGGATTCTATCTCTACTGATGGAATGATAATGGAGCGAGTACCCGCTATGCCCTTTCATCCACGTAAAATTGTTCGCAAAAGTGTTAAGACGAGCGACGTTTTAGGATTTATTGGTTTCTGCGGACATAAACACAACAACTGTGATGCTCGCTTATTCAGTGAGATTGAGAATCAGACACCTGACTTTTCCAATTACAGGCATAATCTTCTCTTTGCTTACCGAGCACATATGTGTTTAGAGCGCAAAGCAGAAGCTTGGGATGAGGCATATTTAAAAATAATGAATATCAATAGCACCTCTTCTGAAGTGAAGTTGCTAGCCCAACAATATTTCACTCGTCATGCAGAAATCAGTAGGTGGAGTAAACAAGTATCATACTTGTTGGAAAAAGAGGTCTTTAGTGATGATATTAATGAGCCTAAAGGGTTTTCATTTGTACATCGGGTACTTCCGAAGTATTTTGAAATAGCGGCCTGTTCTACTAGTTCGTCTTTCGTAACATTAAATAGTATTGAGGATAGTGCTTTTAAAACCATGCTAGAAACCCACCAGTTTCTTGATGATGGGTTAGTTCCTATTGCGTTTTCATTTGCACTAATACCTGTCAAAGGAGCCTTGCATCTTGTAATTGGCTATCCAATTGGAGTTACTGAAATTGAAGGCGTGCCAGTTAATCTATTTGAAACTTTAAATTCAGATGACATTTACAAATTCGTTAGCGATGTATTAATGAGGAGAATAGAAACTTGGTGCATGTCAATAGCCTTCTATAATCAACTAAAGTCCCACTGGAATTTTGATGGATTCATGATAAATACGCAGGGATATAGAGACCCACGTAGTTGGAACACACCGACTGTTTTCAATCTTTTTACTGGTCTTATCTGATTATGCTTGTTCTGTTTGACAATGAGAGTCGCCATCTATGCCCGCGTGTCGACGAACGACAAAGGCCAAGACCCCGAGAATCAGCTGCACCAGCTGCGCACCTTCGCTGAGAAGCACGGCACCATTTATAAAGTGTTCACCGAGGAGGTGTCCGGCGGCAAGGCCGACCGCCTGCAGTTCAAGCTGCTGCTCCTCGAAGCCTACCAGAAGAAATTCGACCTGGTCGTGTTCTGGCGCCTAGACCGCTTCAGCCGCGAAGGCACGCTGGCCACGCTCAAATATCTGAAGGAGCTGAGTGACCATGGCGTGAACTACAAGTCCTTCATGGAGCCGTACCTCGACACGCTCGGGCCGTTTGCCGACGTCGCCATTGCCATGCTGGCCACGCTGGCCAAGCAGGACCTCATCAAGGTGTCGGAGAATACCAAGGCCGCCCTGACCCGAAAGAAGGCTGCCGGCATCAAACTTGGTGCACCGACGAAATCCGCAGCAGTGGTAGAGCAGGCGCGTGCCCTGAAAGGGGAGGGCAAGTCCAACGGCTGCATCGCCCGGACGCTGAGCATCTCCCCGAGCACCGTGGCCAAGTACGTGGCAGCGTAGTTTTCGTGTCCTTTTTCTCGGGTATGCGGGCGGCAAACCTTTGGGTCCATCTTTTTTCAACCAACCCAAACGTTGCCCCATGAAATACCTGTTTGCCTTCCTCTTTATGCTGCTCGGCGTAACGCTGGCCAGCGTCGACACCCACGCCGGCCCTGGCAGGCCCAGCTTCAGTTCCAGGCCGTCGTATGGCGGCGGCTTCCGGAGCAGTGGCTCCAGTGGCTATCGCTCGTTTTCATCGAGCCCGTCGCGCACGTTCACCTTCCGGTCAACGCCTAGCTACCGCGCACCAGCTGCAGCGCGCTACTCGGCGCCCGCAACGTCGCGGAGTACTTACCGCTCGTCGCAGAAAACGGTCGTCAACAACCAATACCATAACGGCGGCAGTTCGGCCAGTGGCGGAGGCCTTGGGCTGATGGACTACGTTATCCTCGACAACATGATGAGCCGGGACCGCGGCCCGGCCTACGGAAGTGCGCCAGTGGTCATGAGCCCGCCGGCCGGGAGCAGTGGTGGCGTCATCGTGCCGGATGGTGGGAGTGCCGTCGTCTATCAGGAAGAGGGCCATTTCTGGCGAAACGTCCTGTTTATCCTTTTTGGCGTCGGCCTGCTCTACGGCATTTACCGTCTGTTTAAGGAAGTCGAGCTGGTAAATTAATTCCAGGACTGACACGGAAACTGACACGGAATAAATAAAAAAGGCCCTCACATTGCTGTGAGGGCCTTTTTAGTAGTCCGTAGGGGAATCGAACCCCTGTTGGTAGAATGAAAATCTACTGTCCTAACCCCTAGACGAACGGACCGTTTTTGTTTTGGTGGTGCAAAGATACAGCGCGCATCTTTCGGTGCAAGGCTTGTGCAGAAAAAAATGTGAGCCTGATGACCAAAGTGTGCTGTTTTTCAGGCTGAAAAATTTGCTTCCCTCATTACACGCTGGTGGGATAGGGCATTGAACAAAACCCAAATTGGGACTCTTGGGTTACTTCAGTTTGTTGGGCAATCGAACCCGTCTGGCATCTGGGCGGAATGCGCGCCAACCCGCGCTGTTCTGCTATCTTCGCCCCGCATTTAAACCGGCCGCCAGTCAGGCGGCTGTCATTTACTCTCTTCCTGTTTCACCATGGCAAAAATTAAAGTCGCCATCAACGGCTTCGGCCGTATTGGCCGCCTCACGTTCAAATCGTTGCTTGGCCGCGACAACGTAGAAATCGTTGCTATCAACGACCTGACCGATAACAAAACCCTGGCGCATCTGCTGAAGTACGACTCCGTGCACGGCCGCTTCGACGGCACCGTGAGCTACGATGATACCAGCCTGACCGTGAACGGCCAGCACATTGCCGCCTTGGCTGAGCGCGACCCCAAACTGCTGCCCTGGGGCCAAATGGGCGTAGACGTGGTGCTGGAAAGCACCGGCCGCTTCGTCGACGAAGCCGGCGCCGGCCAGCACCTCACCGCTGGGGCCAAGAAAGTCGTGATTTCGGCCCCTGCCACGGGCAACATCCCCACGGTGGTGCTTGGCGTGAACGAAGACATTCTCACCGGCGCCGAAACCATTCTTTCGAACGCCAGCTGCACCACCAACTGCCTGGCCCCCATGGCCAAAGTGCTGGACGACGCCTTCGGCATCGAGAAAGGCTACATCACGACGGTGCACGCCTACACCTCGGACCAGAACCTGCAGGACGCGCCCCACAAAGACCTGCGCCGCGCCCGCGCCGCCGCCTACAGCATCATCCCCACCAGCACGGGCGCTGCCAAGGCCGTGGGCCTGGTGCTGCCCAAGCTGAAAGGCAAGCTCGACGGCCTGGCCATGCGCGTGCCCGTGCCGGATGGTTCGATGACCGACCTGACCGTCATCCTGAAAAAGGAAGTGACCAAGGAGGAAATCAACGCCGCCCTGAAGGCCGCTGCCGATGGCCCGCTGAAAGGCATCATCGAGTACGTGACCGACCCGATTGTGAGCATCGACATTGTGGGCAACCCCCACAGCTGCATCTTCGATTCGGAGCTGACCTCGGCCAACGGCACGCTGGCCAAGGTGATTGGCTGGTACGACAACGAAACCGGCTATTCGACCCGGACCGCCGACCTCATTCAGAAGCTCGGCGAGCAGATGAACGGCTAGGGCTTGACGTGACAAAATGCTGAATGTGAACATGTGCGCAAGCGCCGGTTTACGGCACAGCAATAAAAAAGCCTGCCACGTGGCAGGCTTTTTTATTGCTGTGCCGTAAACCGTAGGCCCCACTTTACTTTTTACTCATTCCTCACATTCTTCGTATTTCCACTTCCTTCCTTCACCTCAAACCCACATTTTGCCTAAAACCTGCTTCATCCTCAACCCCAAGGCCGGCCCCAGCCACCGCCACGACCTGCCGGCCCTGATTGCCCGGTATTTTGGGGGGCGGGAGCCCGATTACGAAATCAGGCCTACTGCTTACGCGGGGCACGCCGTGGAGCTGGCCCGACAGGCGGCGACGGAAGGTTTTCGGGTGGTGGTGGCCGTGGGCGGCGACGGGACCATCAACGAAGTCGGACGCGGCCTGTTGGGCACCGACGCGGCTTTGGGCATTGTGCCGCAGGGCTCGGGCAACGGCCTGGCCCGCCACCTGAAAGTGCCGCTGGGCGTGCCCGCCGCCCTGCGCCGGCTGGCGGCGCCCGCGTTCAGCCGCATGGATGTGGGGGTGATGAACGGCCACCCGTTTTTTTGCACAGCCGGGCTGGGGTTTGATGCGCACGTGAGCCAGCACTTTGCCGAAGCCGGCTCGCGCGGGCTGAGTACCTACCTGCGCGTGACGCTGCGCGAGTACCGCCGCTACCGCCCCGTGCCGGTGCAAATGAACCTGGACGGCCAGCAAAGAGCCACCGACTGCTACGTGCTGGCCTTCGCCAATGCCTCGCAATATGGCAACAACGCCTACATCGCGCCCCTGGCCGACTTGCGCGACGGCCTGCTTGACGTGTGCCTAATTGATGCGTTGCCCGTGGGCCGGGCCTTCCGCGTCAGCCTGGCCATGGCCCTGGGCACCCTGCCAAAAACCAACGCTGCCGAGTATTTTCGGGTACCAAAGGGGCGGGTAGTGGCCCAGGCACCCATCGGCTTCCACGTAGACGGCGACTACATGGGGCACGCCGCGGAGTTTACCGTTGACCTACTGCCGTTGGCGCTGGCTGTGGCCGTTTAATACTGATTCAGAAATCAATAACCATGAAACAGAACCGAACCGGCGTGGTGTATTCCACCAATCCCGACTTCTCCTACCAATCCAACGAGCCCGGCCCAGCCACTACGCTGCCGCCCCAGCAACAGCAGCTGCGGGTGCAGCTCGACAAAAAGCAGCGGGGCGGCAAGCAGGTAACGCTGGTGACCGGCTTTGTGGGCACCGATGCCGACTTGCAGGCCTTGGGCAAGCTGCTCAAAACCAAGTGTGGGGTGGGCGGCAGCGCCAAAGACGGCGAAGTAGTCGTGCAAGGCGATTTCCGCGACAAAGTGCTGGAAGTGCTGCTCAAGGAGGGCTACAAAGCCAAGAAGGCCGGTGGCTAACGGATAGCCGACGCATCAGCGGCCTTTTTCTCAGGGCCTGTATTCCCCTAACTCATCCGCGGCCATGTTTCAACTCTCCGCATTTCCCGAGGCTGCGCGCGACGTCTCGTCCCTGCACGGCCAGGCCGAAAATGCCGTCATCAGCGCGGTGCTGTGGCTGAAGCTGGGCGTGGAAGCCGTGGGCGCCACCATCATTGTGCTGGGCATTCTGAGCGCCGGCTGGCTGCTGGTGAGAGCCCTTGCCAAGCAGCAAACGGCTGATTTTACAGCCATTCGGCTGGCGCTGGCCCGCTACCTGGCCCTGGCGCTGGAGTTTCAGCTGGGGGCGGATATTCTGTCCACCGCCATTGCGCCCAGTTGGGAGCAAATTGGTAAGCTCGGCGCCATCGCCGTGATTCGGACGGCGCTCAACTACTTCCTGTCCCGCGAAATGCGCGAAGAACGCCACGAAGCCACCCCCGAAGCGCAGGTGGTGGACCGAGTCGATAAGGGCTTGGGAACCAAAAGTTGAGCAAGGCCTTCCTTTTGCTCACTGCTCACTGCTCACTGCTCACTGCTCACTGCTCACTGCTCAACCTTTTCCGCGCCCGTTCCATGTCTTCGGGCGTATCGATGCCGAAGGCTTCGAGCTCGGTTTTGGCGCACTGAATGCGGAAGCCCGCTTCGAGCCAGCGCAACTGCTCGAGGCTTTCGGCTGCTTCGAGCGGCGACACGGGCAATTGGGTGAGCCGGGCCAGCACGGACGGCTTATAGGCGTAGAGCCCCAGGTGGCGCAGGTAGGGGTGGTGCGCCAGCCATTCGCTTGGCTCGCGGCCGCGCTGGTAGGGCAGGGGGTGGCGGCTGAAATACATGGCGTGGCCCTGCTGGCTGAGCACGACTTTGGGCAAATGCGGGCTGAATAATTCCTCGTCCGTGAGCACGGGTTTTACCAGCGTGGCGATGTCGGGCGCGGTGGCTGCATCGGCAAAAAAGGTGGCCAGGGCATTGATTTGGCCGGGGTGAATGAACGGCTCGTCGCCTTGAATGTTGACGATGCAGTGCACCTCGGCGGGGCTGCCCAGCAGCTGGAAGGCTTCCCAAAGGCGGTCGGTGCCGCTGGGGTGGTCGGCGCGGGTGAGCACGGCCTCGCCCCCGAATTCCTGCACGTGCTGTAGAATCCGCTCGTCATCGGTGGCCACCACCACGCGGGCCAGGTTGGCTTGCCGGGCCTGGGCCACCACCCGCTGAATCATGCTTTGCCCGCCCAGGTCGAGCAGGGGCTTGCCGGGCAGGCGCGTGGACGCAAAACGGGCGGGAATCAGGCCAAGAACCATCGGGGCAAACCAGGGAAAAATGAACGAGAAGCAGGACGCTATTTCAGCAATTGTTATTCAAAGAACGGGCCCGGGGACCAACCGGCCCCGGTGGTGGCCAATTTCCCAGCGGTTTTTGCGTTATTTTGCCTCCGCTGGCTGCTTGGCCGGCCCCCTGGGCGGGGGCGGTGTTGATTTTGCAAGATTGATTTTATGACTGTACTCCTTTCGCTATTCACGCTACTTGCCCTGGGCAGCCCCGGTCCTGGCAAAGGGCCTGCGGCCAAAAGTGCTCCCTCCGACTCTATTGGGGTAGAGGTGCGCGGCGGCCAGCGCTTTGTGAAGCACCGCGTCACGGCGGGCGAAACCCTGACGGCCCTCACGCGCCGCTACCACGTCAGCCTGGCGCAGCTCACGCAGGCCAACCCCCAAATTGCCAACGGCCTCGGCATTGGCCAAATCGTGTTTGTGCCGCGCCCTGCGGCGGGCAAAGCAGCGGCCCCAGCCACCGCCAAAGCCCCTGCCGCGCCGGCCGGCGCAGCCGTGCCCGCCCACTACACCGTGGCCAAAGGCGAAACCCTATTTGGCATCGCCCGCAAGTTCCAGCTGACCCCCGACGAGCTGATTCGGCTGAACAAGCTACCGGCGGGCGGCGCCGTGCGGGTAGGCCAGCTGCTGCTGCTGAAGGCCGCTGAAGAGGGCGCCACCGCCGCGCCCGTGGCCGCCACCCCCAAGCCGGCCGCCCCCGTGCGCCCCGTGGAGGTGGAAGCCGTGCCCGAAACCCCAGCCACGAAAGCCCCCGCCGCGCCGGCCCCCGACAAGCCCGCCCAAATTGCGACGGTAACTCCGGAAAAGCCCGCTGAAAAAGAGCGGGAGGAAAAGGAAGACCGCACCCCTAACCGGGCCGGCGAATTACTATCGCGAGTGGTGGAAAACGGCCTGGGCGCGCCCATCGAAAAAAGCGTGACCGATAAGTACCTCGCCCTGCACAAAACCGCTCCCGTGGGCACCATCATGCAGGTGAAAAACAGCATGAATGGCCTGTCGGTGTACGTGCGCGTCATCGGCAAGCTGCCCGATACCGGCGAGAACAACAATATTCTGGTGCGCCTCTCGCCCCGCGCTGTGCAAAAGCTGGGCACCGCCGACTCGCGCTTCCGCGTCGAGACGAACTACATTCCGCAGTAGGGGCGGGGCTTGCCTAACTTGGCAAAAGGAACGTCATGCTGAGCGAAGTCGAAGCATCTCGCGTGGGTGAGTAATCCAATCGACAGGTTTACTTGAGCACGCGAGATGCTTCGGCTGCGCTCAGCATGACGTTCTTTTATTGCTGTGCCATCCTCCCCAAATCTTGCCCTTCTTCCCTTTGAACATCGCCCAGCTCCGCCGCCAGCTCGACGCCCAGTATGAGCGCTACAACCGGCCCGACTTCATTGAAAACGACCCCATCCAAATCCCGCACCGCTTTACCCAGCGGGCGGACATTGAAATCGCGGCCCTCTTCGCGGCGCTGCTGGCCTGGGGGCAGCGCCCGACCATCATTAGCAAATGCAACGAGTTGATGAAGCGCATGGACGACGCCCCCCATCAGTTCATCACCCAGCACCAGGACGAGGATTTGAAGCGCCTGCTGGGCTTCTGCCACCGCACGTTCTGCGATACCGATTTGCTGTACTTCGTGCACTTCCTGCGCCACTGGTACGGGCAGCACGACACGCTGGAAACCGCGTTTCTGGTGGGCCACACCCAGCGCGAGCGGCTCATCAACTTCCACCAGCACTTCTTCAGCCTGCCCGATGCGCCCCCGCGCACCCGCAAGCACGTGGCCACGCCGGCCCGCAAATCGGCATGCAAGCGGGTGAACATGTACCTGCGCTGGCTGGTGCGCCGCGATGCCCACGGCGTCGATTTCGGCCTCTGGCAGCGCCTCTCGCCCGCCAACCTCATCATGCCCATCGACCTGCACGTCGAGCGCCAGGCCCGCCCCCTGGGCCTGCTCAGTCGCAAGCTGGTGGACTGGGAAGCCGCCGAGGAGTTGACATCTAATTTGCGCCTGCTGGACCCAACGGACCCGGTGAAGTACGATTTTGCGCTGTTTGGGGCGGGGGTGGATAAGGAGTAAATTCGGGACTTGCTTCTGCTTCTGCTTCTCAGTGCAAATGGCCCATTCTTCCGCTTCTTCCGCTCACCCCACCACCCTGCGCAGCCACGTGGTGCAGGTGCGCATGCCGCTGATGCTGGCCGGCATCCTCATTCCGTCCTTTAGCCTGCCCGTGCTGCTGTTTGCCGGCTTTTCGCTGAGCGACGGCGACCGCGGCACGGGGTGGGGCCTGTTGCTGGTGGGCCTGCTCATGCTGGCCACGGCCTGGCCGCTGCTGCGCCGCAGCATGTTGCCGCTGCTAGCCACCCTCACGCCTCGCAGCCTGCGCCTAGAGCCGCGCGACCGCAGCCTTGCCTACGGGGTGCAGCCCCTGGAAGTGCCGCTGCGTGAGATAACCGGCTATGGCGAACTGCTCTCGCAGGGCGGCAGTCACATCAAGCTATACCGCGAGCACGGCCCCATGCTGCAACTGGCCGACCGCCCCAAGCGCGGCATCCCGGCGGCCGAAGCCGAATTGCCCGGCTTGGTTGACGTGCTCACGCTGAGCGGCGCTATGCAAGGCCAGGCGGCCACCGGCGGGGCGACCGCCGAAACACTGCACCGCCCCAACTTTTACCAGGGCTGGGCGGGCCGCGCCTTGGCTTGGCTGTGCTACGCCCTGATGGCGTTGGCCGGGGTATTGCTGTTTGTGCCCGGCGTGGAATGGACCGTGTCGCTGCGCCTGTTCACCTTCACGGCGCTGTACCTGGGCCTGTACCGGCGCAACCAGCGGCCCACGCCGGCTGCTTAACGGCTGAGTCGGAATAGCTCCTATTGTGAACTTGCGTAGCTATCCCGCTCCCAGATGGCCAAATTCTATTAAGCGTGTTATGATGAATCAATGGTTTCATGTGCGACTGGTCGATTACAGACCGGTTGACATTTGGTTTATCATAGGACTAATAAGCGCAGTATTCTTGCTGCCTTTGCTGCTCATGCCTTTGCTGCGAGGTTTACCCTTTTCATTTTTTATCGGCTGGACGGTTACAGGTTTTTTCATCGTTTGGAGATACGCCCGGATTCGGGTTTTTGGAACGCAGATTTCGGTCTTGGCCGACCGGGTGCTGATAAGCGGCCTAGCTGCCGGTCGGACAGCTGAAGTGCTATTTGAGCAGGTCGTTTCCTATCGGTATATGGTCACGCGCGGAGGGGACGTCGTGCGGTTTACACTAGCCGATGGCAACCGGGTGAAATTGATTGCTAATAGCCTGTTTGGCGCAATCGGAGGTTTTGTCGGAATGGTGGAAGCCTTTATGCAGGTCGTCGCGCAGTATCACCTCGACCATCCGGCCATGATGAGCCCAGATACGAATATTCTTTAGCAACGGCATAAGCAGTAACGATTGCTGCTCCGCTCGCGAATCTTCCCGCCCGCTTAGCTGTTTACCTTCGTAACCTATTCCCGCAATACCGAAAGACCAACTACTTGCTTTTACCCCAACACTTCGAACAAAAAATCGGCTTCAGCACCCTGCGCGAGCAGCTCGAAGCCAATTGCCTCTCGGCCTTGGGCCGGCATTACGTGGCCCGCATGGAGTTCCAACCCAAGCACGAGCCCCTGCTGAAACTGTTGCAGCAAACCAACGAATTCACGTACCTGCTGCGCTCCGGGGCCGACTTTCCAGCCTCGCACTACCACGATGCCAAGGTGCACCTCCAGCGCGCCGCCCTGCCGGGCGCCTACTTGGACGTGGCCGCCTTTTTTGAGGTGAAAATGAGTTTGCGCACCATCCGGCAGGCCCTCACGTTCTTTACCCAGGCCGACGAAAGCCTGTACCCCACGCTGCGCCTTTTGGGCATTGGCGTGCAGGTCGACCGCAATTTGCTGGCCAACTTGGACAAGGTGGTGGACGACGAGGGCGCCGTGCGCGACGACGCGAGCCCGCTGCTGCGCCAGATTCGGCAGGAGCTCATTGCCCGGCAGGGGCAGCTGCGCCGGCAGATTGCCGGCATCCTGCGCCACGCCAAAACCGAGGGCTGGATTCCGTCCGATGCCGAGCCCACCATTAGGGGCGGGCGGCTGGTGCTGCCCGTCATCGCCGAGCACAAGCGCAAGGTGAAGGGCCTGATTCACGACGAATCAGCCTCGGGCCAAACGGTTTTCATCGAGCCGGAAGCCGTTTTTGAGCTGAACAACGACATCAAAGACCTCGACAACGCCTACCACCGCGAGCTGATTCGCATCCTCACGGCCCTCACCGACCAGCTCCGGCCGCACATTCCGGACCTGCGCAAGGCCTATTCCTACCTCGGGCTGATTGACTTTATCCGGGCCAAAGCCCGCTTGGCCGTGACCCTCGATTGCCAGCTGCCGGTGCTGCACAACAAGCCGCTGCTAAAGTGGCACGGCGTGCGCCATCCGCTGCTGCAATTGGCCTTCGCCCAGCACAAGCGCGACAACGGCGACCCGCGCGAAGTGGTGCCCCTGGACCTGGAGCTGAACCACGAGCAGCGCATTCTGGTGATATCGGGCCCAAACGCGGGCGGCAAATCGGTGAGTTTGAAAACGGTGGGCCTCGTGCAGTTCATGCTGCAAATGGGCCTGCTCATTCCCTGCGCCGACAATTCCGAAGCCGGCGTGTTCGAGGACATTTTCCTGGACATCGGCGACGAGCAGAGTCTCGAAAACGACCTCTCAACCTACTCCTCGCACCTGCTGGCCATGAAGCAGTTTCTGCTGCTGGCCGGCAAGAAAAGCCTGGTCCTGATTGACGAATTCGGCACTGGCACCGAGCCCAGCCTGGGCGGCGCCATCGCCGAGGCCGTGCTCGACCAGCTAAACCGGGCCCGCGTGTACGGCGTCATCACCACGCACTACACCAACCTCAAGAACTTCGCCGAGCGCACCCCGCACCTCGTGAACGGGGCCATGCGCTACGACCCCGAGAAGCTGCAGCCGCTCTACCGGCTGGAAGTGGGCAAGCCGGGCTCGTCGTTTGCCATCGAAATTGCCCGCAAAATCGGCTTGCCGAAGGAGGTGGTGGAGCGCGCCACGCAGCTGGTGGGCAAGGACAAAATTCGCTACGACCGCCTGCTCGAAGGACTCGAAAAAGACAAGCTGGAGCTGGAAACCCGCACCGCCGAAGCCGCCAAAGCCGAGCGCCGCCTCAAGAAAGCTGCCCAGGAATACCAGGACCTCAAGCAGCACATCGAAGACACCCGCATCGAAACCCTGCGCACGGCCAAGCAGCAGGCCAAGGCGCTGTTGGTGAATACCAACCAGCAGATTGAGGCCACCATTGGCGAAATCCGGCGGGGCAACGCCGAGAAGGAAACCAACAAAGCCGCCCGCGAGAAGCTCGACAACTTCGTGAAGAAGGAGCTGCAAATTGAGCCGCCCAAGCCCAAGGCGTCCCGCGAGCGGGCCGTGGCCGGCGCCCTCCAGCCCGGCGACAAAGTGGCCCTGTTCGGCCAGGAAGGCCACGGCGAACTGGTGAGCGTGAAGGGCCAGACCGCCGAAGTTCTGTTCGGTGGCTTGAAAACGCTGGTGAAAGTGAACCAACTCGAAAAGCTGGGCCGGGCCGAAATCCGGGAGCGGGAGCAGGCCGCCAAGGCCAAAGCCGGCAAGCTGAGCGGCGGCAGCTCGGGCGGCGGCAATGGCGTGAACATCACCGACCGCATGGCCGGTTTCAGCCCTACGCTGGACCTGCGCGGCGAACGCGCCGAGGACGCCCTCACCAAAACCATGAGCTTCGTGGACGACGCCGTGATGTTGGGCATGCCCGAAATCAAATTTTTGCATGGCCGGGGCAACGGCGTGCTCCGCCAAGTGGTGCGCGACTACCTGCGCAGCCAGCGCGCTGTGGCCAGCGTGGCCGACGAGCACGCCGATAGGGGCGGGGATGGGGTGACCATTGCGGTACTGAAGTAGCCCGCGCGGCCCCGCGCCGACTGCTTCCTAAAGTCTCATCAAGCAGTACACAACCCAGGTCTGAATAAGGCCTGGGTTTCTTTTTATGCAGCTTTTTACGCATTAGCAGGCGGTGAATACCGGTTTTAAAAGTCTGATAAAGGCAAATTTGCGCTGGCGGTTGGTGTCGGAGGACGGTAGGTTTGCTTCGCTGGTTCCGGGTTGCGCAGTCAATGCGCCGGACGCAGCCCTCACCTTCCCCCTTTTTGTCTCATGCATTCGTCAGTCACCAACCCGCCGCCTTCGCCGCAACCCTCGGCCGCCTTCGTCGGGGCTTCCTGGATTGCCTTGCTCGTGGGCTTTGCCGCTTTCAACATCGGGCTCTGGAACGCCCAAATGCCGCTGAACGAGAAAGGCTATTATTTCACCGTCTTGGTTTTTGGTTTGTTTGCGGCCATTTCGGTGCAAAAAAGCGTGCGCGACCGCCTCGAAGGCATCCCGGTAATCAACCTCTATTATGGCATCAGCTGGGTGTCGGTGCTCCTCACCGTGCTGCTGCTGACCGTGGGGCTGTGGCACGCCACGTTGTCGTTGAGCGAGAAGGGTTTTTATGCCATGGCGTTTGTGCTGAGCCTGTTTGCGGCCGTGGTGGTGCAGAAAAGCACCCGCGATAATCTTAGAAGGGACAGTGCGGAGCAGGTTTCCGCTGGGTAGTCACTGGTCGAGATATAGCATTGTGCCAACGCGTTATTTATCGGTCATGAAGCATCTGCCGATTGTGCTCATTTATTCCCGGTTGCTCATCGGTGGGCTACTGGTCGGGCTCCATTTCCTCCGGGTGAGCCACTTTGCTGCCCTGGGGGTGGGCTTGGTCACGCTGGGCTTGCTCACCGATGTTTTCGATGGCATCATTGCCCGGCATGTGGGCGTGTCGACGGAGAAGCTGCGCCGGCTCGACTCTGCCGTCGACCAGGTTTTCTGGGCTGCGGTGGTGGGCGCTACCTGGCTGGCCTGCCCCGGTTTTTTTCGCCAACACGCCACGAAGCTCCTCGCGCTGCTGGTCTTCGAAGGACTGACGTATGCGGTGAGCTACCTGAAATTTCGCAAGGAAATTGCCACGCATTCCTGGGGCGCCAAGGCTTGGGTGCTGGTGTCGTTTGCCGCGCTGGTCCAGCTCATGATTACCTGCGATTCGGACTGGCTGTTCGATGCCTCGTTCTACCTCGGCGTGTTGAGCCGGTTAGAAATGGTGGCCATTCTAGTGCTGCTGCCTAACTGGACCAACGACGTGCCCACCGCCTACCACGCCCTGCTACTGCGCCACAACAAGCCCATCAAGCGGCATAAGCTTTTGAATGGCTGAGTATTTTGGATTGAAGAGGAGAAGCTGATTTGTTTCATCGCGCAGCAGAGCAAGTCAGGTCGGACAGCCAGCGCCGCTATTTTTGTGGGGCACAAATTTGTGTTTCCGGCTGCTACCGCGCTTATGAAAACTGTTGTATGCACTCTATTTGTTCGGGCAAATAAGCTGCCGCACCTGTCAATTTGCCGCATATGATTCGGCCCAACAGACTGTGGTGGTACATCGTGCTGGCATTGGCGCTTGTGGGGGGGAGCAGTGGCCCGGCGTTTGCCGCGCCGTTAGGAGGTTCGCCGTGGGCTGCGGCTGCGGCCACATTGCGCCACGGGTGGCAGTCGCCACTGGCGCTGTTGCTGGTGCAGTTGGCGACTATTCTGTTGATGGCCAAATTGTTGGGGGCGCTGTGTCGGAAAATAGGGCAACCGGCCGTGGTGGGCGAAATGGCCGCCGGCATTGTGCTGGGGCCGTCGCTGGTGGGGCGGTACTTCCCAACGGTTTCGGCCCATCTTTTTCCGCCCCAATCGTTAGAAACCCTGCGCCAGCTCAGTCAGATTGGGCTCATCCTGTTCATGTTCGTGGTGGGGCTGGACCTGGACTGGCGGGCTATTCGGGGCAAGGTTGGCCAAGCGGTAGTCATCAGTCACGCCAGTATTCTGCTGCCTTTTGGGCTGGGCTTTGGGCTGGCGTATTTTCTCTACGGTGCCTTCGCGCCGGTCGGCGTGGCGTTTTCGTCCTTCGGGCTGTTTTTGGGCACGGCCATGAGCATCACGGCTTTTCCGGTGCTGGCGCGCATTGTGCGGGAGCGGGGCCTGCACACCACGGCGCTCGGGGCGCTGGTGCTCACCTGCGCGGCCGTCGACGACGTGACGGCGTGGTGCCTGCTGGCGGCCGTGGTGGCCCTGGTGCGCAGCGCCTCCGCCGGCAGCGCACTCGGCTTGCTGGCCCTAGCTGCCGTGTACGTGGGCCTGATGCTGCGGGTGGTCCGGCCGCTGCTGGTGCGCCTAGCCACCCGCAGCAGCGCCGCAACCGGCCCTAAAGAAACCATGCTGCCCGTTTATTTTCTGCTGCTGGTGCTCTCGGCATTCGCGGCCGAGCTTATTGGCATTCACGCCTTGTTTGGGGCTTTTCTGGCGGGTGCCATCGTGCCCGGCGAAAGCGGTCTGCGGGAGTGGCTGAGCAATAAAGTACGGGCCGTCGCCGAAGGATTATTGCTGCCTTTATTCTTCGTGTTCACGGGCTTACGCACCGAAATATCCCTGCTCAATACCGGGTACTTGTGGGGCATTTGCGCGCTTATCGTGGCCGTCGCCGTGGCCGGCAAGCTACTGGGCAGTGCGCTGGCAGCCCGCTTCGTAGGCCACAGCTGGTCCGACAGCCTGCGCATTGGCACCCTCATGAATACCCGTGGCCTCATGGAAATCGTGGTGCTCAACATTGGCTACGACCTTGGCATCCTCACCCCGCAGGTTTTCGCCATGATGGTGATAATGGCCTTGGCCACCACCTGCATGACCGGCCCGGCCCTGAATCTGATTGAGCGCCACTCCAGCCGTCGCCCGAGTGCAGCGTAATCCTGACGGAGAACTGCCTGCTGGCCTGAAGCGCTAATCTTCCTCAACAAAAAAGGCGGCTCCCGGTACCGGAAGCCGCCTTTTTTATGAAAGCCAAGTGAGGATTACTCCACTACCACGCGGCTAACCTGCGTCGATTCAGGCGTGGTTACCTGCACCAGGTACAGGCCCGATTTCAGCGAAGTGGCGTCGATGGTCAGGTCGTTGCCGGTCAGGGCCTGAGTCTGGGTGAGCACCACGCGGCCGGTTACGTCGCGCAGCACAATGGTGGCCGTGCGGGCGGCCGTGCTGGCCAGGTGCAGATTGAAGCTACCCGTGGTGGGGTTGGGGTAGGCCTGTAGCGTGCTGGCCTGTACGGTGCCGCTTTTGGTGGCCAGCACCAGGCGGCAGACGGTGACGCCCGTGATGTTTTGCTCCGAAACGCGGGTGGAAAATTCCTGGTAGTACTGGTTCACAATGCGGTTGTCGTGAATAACGAGCGTGTTTTCGTCGTTCTCGTTATCGGCCGAGTTGGTCCAGTTGTGCGAGCCCAGGAAGATGGTGGGGTCCGACTGCGAGTTGCCGGCGTCCACAATCAGGTACTTGTGGTGGAAGATGTAGGAACCGCGCTTCAGAATCATGCGGTTGCCGATGGCCGAGCGCACGATGCGGAAGTTGTTGCCCGAGCCGTCGGTTGCGGCCGTGTCGTTGGTCACGCCTTCGGTGCAGGCGCTGATGCCGCGCAGCGTCACCCGGTCGCGAATGGCGCGGGCCACGTCGGCGCGGGTCACCAGCATCGAGGCGAAGTGCAGGTCGTTGTCGGCCGTTTGCACCACCTCGATGAGGTGGCCGTTCACGTTATCGGAGGGCGAGAAGTACGACTGCACGTCGCGGCCGCCAATCTTGAGAAAGTGCGGCGTGTTGTCGGTCTTGCGGTTGCCGAACAGAAACGTGCCGGGCGTGAGCGTGGTGCTGCCCCACATTTCGTTGAACTCCATGGTATAGACGCGGGCCAGGGACTGGTCCTGAACGGCAATGGCCGAGTTGCGGTCCGTGCTGAGCTGGGCGGCGGTCCAGTTGGTCGAGCCCGTCCATACCCACGGCACGTTGGCGTTGCTGGTGTCCGCGTCAATCACCACAAACTTGTTGTGCATGATGGCGCTGCTGCTGCTGCCGGTCTGGTTGGGGCGGCCGATGCGCGGAATGGCCGCGTTCAGGCTGGTGATGCTGATGTTGGCGTTGTCGTCCTCGTAAATCACGCGCACCTTCACGCCGCGAGCGTACGCCGCGTTCACTGCGTTCAGAATCACGGCGTTGTTCCAGTTGTAGATGGCGATGTCGAGGGTTTTACGCGACCTGTTGATGTAGCTGGCCAGGGTGTCGGCGATGTGGCCGCTGGGCAGGTACACGGCGTTGTTGCCGGGCAGCGCCAGCGTGTTGTCCACGGGGTTATTGAAGTAGGCCCGCATCTTGCCGGTCGAGAGCGAAGCCGTAATCATGGGCACCACGCGCGACTGCGAGCGGCCCACGCTGTTCACCGAAATGGCTTGCACGTAGTACACCGTGGCGGGGCGCAGGCCAGTCAGGGCAATGCTGTGGGTTGTCACGCTGCCGGTGCTGAACACCGAGTCGGTGCTGGCGCGGGGCAGGTTGGGAGAGGTAGAGAAGTACACCTTGGTGGTGCCCGCATTCTGGGTCAGGTAGTCAACCGTGAAGCCGGCAGTGGTGATATTCGACGTCGTCGGCGTGCCTATCAGGTTGGGCGTCAGGCCCTGAATGAAGTCGGCATAGAGGCGGGGCAGCAGCTGGTAGCCGGTCGTTTGGTTCACGGTGCCGGTGTTGCTGGTCATGTGCTGGCTAATCAGGCCAATGGCATCGTAGAGGCCGGTAGGGGCAGGCTTGCCAATGAGGCCGTAAGGACCCGTGCTGGCCGCGTTGATGTAGAGGGGCGTGGCCGCGTTGTTGTTGATGCGGTAGCCGGCCGAAACCGAAGCAAACGCCGTCACGGGCGCGCCGGTCGAGGTGTTGATGGACGTGATGCCGTTGATGCGCACCAGCTGGCCTTCGTACTGCTCGGCAAATGCGGGGGTGATGCTGCCCGCCGGAAACGACACGGGCACTACCGGCCGGTTGCCGGCCAGTACCGTGACGCTGGTGAGGGGGTCAATTTCCAGAAACCCGTAGAACTGCTTCAGCTGGCCCGTCACCAGAATGCTGTCGCCGGGCTGCACCGTATTGAGCGCCGCGGCTACGGCGGGCGAGGTGCCTGCGCTGCCGCCGTAAGCGGCAATACCAGCGGTGCCGTCCTGGAAATAGCGGATGGGGCCCAGCTCGGCGCCGTTGGTGGCAATGCCGCGCACCGTGACCGTGGCCCCGGCCGTGGCGTTCGTCGTGGGCTGTTGGGCCCGCGCGGCGGCGATGGTAATGGCGGTTTGGGCCGAAGCCGCGTGCCAGGAAGTGACACACGCCAGCAGCGCCAGCAGGGTAAGTTTCTTCATAAAGAACCGTAATGGGAGTGGAATGAGGTTTCCGGTCTGCAAGCCGGACTACAAAGATGCTGAATTCCGGGCAAATGCGCCGGCGGGTTGGGTCGGCCGGGCCAACACAAGTGCCTAGTTTTTAGTGCCCGGCCGCAGGCGTTTGCCGTTGCCGGTGATAAACGGCACGGCCGGCGCCGTTTCCGTGCCCGCCGCGTTGCGCGAGCTTACCTCGACGTAATACGTGGTGCCCGGAATCAGGTCGTCCAGCGTCAGGCTGTGGTGGGTGGTCGGCGTGGGGTCGAGCCGCGTTTCTTTCAACTGTTTGGCGTCGAGGCCGTAGCGCACGCGGGTGTCGCCGGGGTTCAGGGTTGAAAACACCACGGTAAAACCGGTGGCGTTCACGTTCACCGGCACCGGCTCTTCGGTGAGGCGGGGCAGGCCCCCGCCGCGCACCAGGTCGGTGGCGAGGCGGGGCAGCAGCTGGTAGCCGCCCGTGCCGCTGGGGGCGTACTGGCTCAGCACGCCGCGCACGTCAAAGGGCTCGGCCGTCGGCGGCACGGCATCCACCAACCCTTCGGGGCCGGTGCTGGCGGCCATCACGCGCACCAGCGTGCCCGGCTGGCCATTGAGCAGGTAATTGGCGTTGCCGGCCAAGGTGGTGGCCGGGGCGCCCGCCGGCGTGGCCAAGCCGGTTACGCCCTTGATTTCCAGCAGGCGGCTCTCGTTGGCTTCGACAAACGCGGTGGTGGCCTGCGCCACCGGTACCTGAATGGCCCGCAGCCGCATGTTGGAGCCCAGCTTGTGAAAAGAGGCCACGGGGTCCATTTCCAACAAGCCGTTGTAGAGCTTGAGCTGGCCGGTTACCTGAATGCTGTCGCCGGCGTGCAACTCGCCAAAACCCGGCAGCTTGGCCGCCTGCGCATAAAGCGCCAGGCCCGCCTCGGCATCCTGAATGAAACGAATATTGCCCATCTCGCTGCCGTTGAGCACCACCGCCCGCACCGTGACGGTGCTGCCCGCCCCCAGCGCCCGCGCCGCCTTCACGGTGAGCACAGATGGCACGGTGGGCACGGGTGGCGCGGCGCTGACCGAAGCCTGAGCGCCCGAGAATAAGCAAGCGGTAAGGAGTAGTTTGTTCATCATCGTAAATTGCAAAATAAGCAGACCGATAAAAGAGGCAATATTGCAAAGTTCGGGACAAACGCTACAGTTTCTGGCATTAACAGCAATAAAATTACGGTTAACCCTCAGTCCTAACAAATCATAAAATATTAACTTCCGGGTGAAGCTCGACTGCGAACTGCTGCCTGACGGAAGCAATTATTTCCTCGGCTAGCTGGCGCACTTCGCTGCCGGTGGCACCGCCGTGGTTCACCAATACCAGGGCCTGGCGGGCGTGCACGCCGTGGGTGCCCGCGCCGGGGCCACGCCGCAGCCCCTTCCAGCCGGCCCGCTCGATGAGCCAGCCGGCGGGCACCTTCACGCCGCCGGGCACGGGGTAGCCGGGCAGGTCGGGGTACTGGCTTTTGAGCTGGTCAAAGCGGGCCTGCGAGATTTCGGGGTTCTTAAAAAAAGAGCCCGCGTTGCCGATTTCGGCCGGGTCAGGCAGCTTCGAGCGGCGAATGTGGATGACGGCCCGGCTCACCTCCTGCGGCGTGGGCTCGCCTTCGATGCCCAACTCGGCCAGGGTTTCGGAGATGGCGCCGTAGCGCACGTTGGGCCGGGCCTGGCGGTGCAGGCACAGCACCACGGCCGTGACCACAAACTGGCCCTTGAGCACATTTTTGAACACGCTTTCGCGGTAGCCAAACCCGCACTCGCCGGCCGTGAACACGCGCAGCGCGCCGGTGCTGATTTCGACGGCTTCGAGGTGCTCGAAGGTGTCGCGCAGCTCGGCCCCGTAGGCCCCAATGTTCTGCAGCGGGGCGGCGCCCACCGTGCCGGGAATGAGCGAGAGGTTTTCAATGCCGCTCAGGCCTTGGTCGAGGCTATACTCGACGAGGCCGTGCCAGCTTTCGCCGGCCCCGGCGCGCACCAGGGCGGTCTGGGTGTCCGCGTCTTCGGAGATAATTTCCAGCCCGCGAATCTCATTCTTGAGCACTACGCCGCTGAAATCCTGAGTAAAAAGCAAGTTGGAGCCGCCGCCGAGAATGAGCTTTTCAGCACGCTGCACCTCAGGCAGCTGCAGCAACTTGCGCAACTCATCGGCCGAGGCGAAGCGGGCAAAGTACCGAGCCTGCACGTCGAGGCCAAAGGTGTTGTAGGGGCGGAGGGAGACGTTTTCTTCGAGAAGCATGCCGCAAAGGTATCGGTGGCTGCGCGAGGCTTGCTGTCGGATGTGATGCGAGCCATTGATTTGGCCAGTTGAATTTGTGCCGAAGAAACGGCTGTTGTACGGCTGGCCAAACGGTTGTGCCTCTTGATTGAATTTTTGTGCTGCGCCAAGGGGTTTTGTGCTCCGATTTCGAACTTTATGCTGTTCCGGGTGTCTTTGCCAGCCGGTTTACTTCGATTTCAAGGTGAATGGCCCCGATTTGCAGTGTATGAGAAGCGGAGAGGGCCTTTGGGTTTTGCGCGATGAGATTAAAAGTTAAGGTAGAAATGTTTGCCATCTTTAGCCCATGGACTCCAAGCAAATGACCCGGCTCAGCAAGTTTCTCAGCCTGCACCTGCGGCACCGCCCCGACGCCCTCGGCCTGACGCTGCAGGCAGGCGGCTGGGTGAAGGTGGCCGACTTGCTGGCCGCTTGTGCGGAGCACAGCACGCCCATTAGCTTGCCCCAACTGACCGAAATCGTGAAAGGCAACGACAAGCAGCGCTTCGCCTTCGATGCCACGGGCACCCGCATTCGCGCCCAGCAAGGCCACAGCGTCGAAGTCGATTTGCAACTGACGCCCGCCGGACCGCCGGCCGTGCTCTACCACGGCACCGCCCCAGCGGCACTGCCCGCCATCCGGCGCGAGGGTTTGCACAAAATGAAGCGCCACCACGTGCACCTTTCGCCCGACGAAGAAACCGCCCGCCGCGTGGGGGCCCGCCGCGGCCAGCCCCACATCCTGACCGTGCATGCCGCCGCCATGCACGCCGCCGGCATCGTTTTCTATGAGTCCGGCAATGGCGTGTGGCTGGTGGATGCCGTGCCCCCGCAGTACCTGGGCGGGCTGTAGCGCAGCCTTGCAGTCAACCGCGGAGGGGCAAGGCTGCGTGAACTGTTCGAAATAAAAAGCGGGACCTGCAACGTAACTCGCTGCAGGTCCCGCTTTTTTAATGGCTATTGCCAGAGTCTGGTTGACAACTAAGCCGACTGCCTCACTTCGGATTGGCCGTCACGTTGAAACGCGAGTCGGCCCGCACGGTCGTGTTCTGGCTCAGGCCCAACTGCGTCAGTTCGACGGTGGTGAACAGGGTGTAGTTGCCGTTGCGCAGGTACTTGTCCAGTTTCTGGCCCGAGGGCGTCAACTCGATGGTGGTTTGGCCGGTGGGCACGGGGTTGAGCGAGGCCAGCGGCACCTTGTCGGAGCCCGTCGCATCAGAAGCAATCGAGATGCTGATGCTTTTCACGAAGTTGAAGTTCTGGCCGGCCGGGTCGGTCACGGTTAGCGCCAGGCGGTCGAGGGTGACGTCCTTGATGTACTCAGCCGCCGAATTGTTACTTTGAAAAGTGCTGTTCGACGAAGAACTGACCGTGACGCCCGGCAAGCTGAGGACCGGCGCGGGCAGCGGAGGCGGCACCGGCCCCGTGGCCGGCAACTGGAAGGAAGTGGAGTCGTTGACCTGGAAGGTGAGCAGGCCGGCAATTTTCTCGCAGGCAACGGTGCCTAATAGAAGCACCAGAAGAAAGGTGGATAAAAACAACGATTTTTTCATGGATAACGCCGCCGCTCGGATGATGCGCGAAGCCGCGGTCGCTTTTAACGCACCCGGTACCCGCTTAGTGCATAAAACAGCAAATACAGATAGCACAGCGCCGGTACCACAAACGCCACCCGCAGCCCGCCGCCGTGCGTAGCCAGCCAGCCCATGAGCGGCGGAATGAGCGCCCCGCCCACAATGGCCATAATCAAATAGGAAGAGCCTTGCTTGGTGAATGGCCCGAGTCCGGTAATTGCCAACGGGAAAATGACGGGCCACATAATGGAGTTCATCAGTCCGCAGAGCACGATGAGCCAGAGCGCGGTTTCGCCGGTGCTCAGGATGCTCGCGCCCACCAGCGCCGTGCCAGCGGCGCACACCGCCACCAGCAGCACGCGGTTGTGGAACTTTAGCAGCAGCGGAATGCCCACCACCCGGCCCACCAGCGAGCCAAACCAGTACGACGACACCAGCACCGCGCCCACCGCCTTGGTGAAGCCCGCCGCCGTATCAATCGGGGCCGGCTGCTGGCCGAAGAGCACGCCCACGTAGTTGGTGGCCACGTTCAGCCCGCGCACCAGGCTTTGCGTGAAGCTGGAAAGCTGCGTGATGCCCTGGGCCTCGCCGTAGCGAATCAGGAACGAGCCCAGGCCAACTTCCACGCCCACGTACACGAAAATGGCCGCGATGCCCAGCACCAGGTGCGGGAACTGTAGAGCGCTTGTGCGATGGGTGACTTTCAACTGGCCATCTTCATTCCATTCGGCACCTCGCACCGCTTCTGAAGGAATACCCTCAATGTCGGGCAGCTTCACTAGGAAGAAAAACACCGCCGCCAGCACCATCAGGAATACAGCCAGACCTATATAAGGTCCTTTCACCAGCTGCGATTCCTCGGCCAGTCGCTCGCTCAGCGGCAAGGCCGCCAGTCGGGCCTTGAGGGCCACCGAGCCGCCAAACAGCACCAGCGCGCCCACCAGCGGCGAGAGGCTGCCGCCGAAGTTGTTGGCCACGCCCACCACGCTCACCCGCGCCGCCGCGCCGCGTGCCGGGCCCAGGATGCTCACGTAGGGGTTGGCCGCCACTTGCAGCAGCGTGATGCCCGCGCCCAGCGTGGCCAGCGCCGTGAGAAACAGCGCAAACGCCCGCGAGTCGGCCGCCGGGATGAAGAGCAGCGCGCCACCCGCCATCACCAGCAAGCCCACCACAATGCCGCGCTGGTAGCCCAGCTTCTTCAGCACCCAGCCGGCCGGGAGCGACATCAGGAAATAAGCCCCAAAAAAGGCCGACTGCACCGCCGAGGACTGCAAATCGGTGAGCTGGCACACGTCCTTGAGGTAGGGCATGAGCACGTCGTTGAAGTTGGTGACGGCGCCGAACAGAAAGAACAGCGTGGTCATCAGCAGCATCGGCCCGGTATAGGAGCGGGCAGGGGCGGCAGTAGCAACGGAGGGAGCGGAGGAAGAAGGAGCGAGGGCCATACGGCGAAGATAGAAGCCGCAAGAACTTGTACCCCGAATTTTCAATTCGGCCGGGGAGGTCGTTCCGGCGGCCGAATTGAAAATTCGGGGTACAAGTTCTGCGCCCGACCTTTGCGGGACTATGCACCTCACCGCCACCACCCAGTTCGGCCTGGAAGAACTGCTCGCCGACGAGCTTTACGCCCTCGGGGCCGACATCACGCACGTGGGCTCCCGCGCCGTGGAGTTCATCGGCGACCACCGCCTGCTGTACGAAGCGGCGCTGTGGAGCCGCTTGTCCATGCGCCTGCTGCGCCCTTTCGCCGCCCTCTACGCGCCCGATGAAAAGGCCCTGTACCGCGAAGTAAGCCGCATCGACTGGCAGGATTTCATCGGTCCCGGCCAAACCTTCGCCATCACGCCCGTGGTGAACCGCTCCACCTTCGAGCACTCGCTCTTCGTGGCCCAGCTCACCAAAGACGCCATCGTGGACCAGTTCCGGGCCCGCACCGGCGAGCGGCCCAGCATCGACACCCGCCAGCCCGACATCCGCCTGCACCTGCGCATGACGGAAAACGAAGTCATCCTCAGCCTCGACGCGGCCGGCGACTCCCTGCACCGCCGCGGCTACCGCCAGCACACCAACGAAGCGCCCCTGAACGAGGTGCTGGCCGCCGGCCTGGTCCTGCTCTCGGGCTGGGACGGCAAAAAGCCGCTCATCGACCCCATGTGCGGCTCGGCCACCATCCTCACCGAGGCCGGCCTCATCAGCCAGCGCATCGCGCCCGGCCTGTTTCACCAGGGCAAGTTTGGCTTCGAAAACTGGTACGACTTCGACCCTCAGCTCTGGGAGCAGGTGCGCGAAGAAGCCAAAGCCCAGCGCCTCGAAGAGCCCCAAGCCTACCTCGCCGGCTCCGACCTCGACCCGAAAACCATCGACATGGCGGCCGCCAACATCACCGCCGCCGGCCTGGAAGACTGCATCCGCCTCTCGGTGCGCGACGTGAAAGACGCTGCCGCACCCGCCAAAGAAGAGCCCGGCATCGTGCTCACCAACCCGCCCTACGGCGAGCGGATAGGGGAAGAGGCCCAGATGGCCGCTTTGTACAAGACGATTGGGGATTCGCTGAAGTCGAATTTCCAAGGGTATAATGCGTTTGTGTTTACCGGTAATCTGGAAGCGGCCAAAAGCATCGGGCTGAAGCCGGCGCGGCGGACGCCGCTGTTTAACGGGCCAATTGACTGCCGGCTGCTGAAGTACGAGCTGTACCGCGGGAGCCGGCGGGAACCCCGGACGGCGCAGCCGGAAAACCTCACCCCCTGACCCCCTCTCCAAAAAAGAGGGGGCACCGGTTCGTGAGGACGATTCCATCACTGTGTTGATTGGGAGCAAGTCCGGTGCCCCCTCTTTTTTGGAGAGGGGGTCAGGGGGTGAGGTTGACGCCAGGCAGTGCTATCTTCCATTTATGGAAACCCCGCCCAAGCTCAGCGGCCCGCAAGAGTACATCTATACCACCGACAGACTTGCTTGGGAAAAGCGCCTTAAAGCCTACGCCCGCGAAAACCGCAAAGCCCCCACTCCAGCCGAAAACAAGCTTTGGCAGGAATTGCGAGGCTCGAAGCGAGGCCTGAAATTCCGTCGCCAGCACGCCATCGGCTTTTTTATTGTCGATTTCATCTGCGTTTCCGCCAAGCTGATTATCGAGCTCGACGGCGAAATTCACCTCACCCCGGAGCAGGCCGAATACGACGCCGGCCGTACCTTCACACTAACGGAATTAGGATACCGCGAACTGCGTTTCACCAACCAGCAAGTGCTAACCAGCTTAGACGAAGTCTTAGCCACCATAGCTCATTTCCTGAAAGCAAACTACCCAGAACCACCATCTGGCTCCCCCTCTTTTTTGGAGAGGGGGCCGGGGGGTGAGGTTACCCCGAACAACATGCCCGAACTAGCCACCGCTGCGCCCCTCATGCAAGCCGCCCAACAGGCCCTGAAACGGTACTACGGCTACGACAATTTCCGCCCCATGCAGGGCGACATCATCCAGAACATTCTCGGCGGGCGCGACACCGTGGTGCTCATGCCCACGGGCGGCGGCAAATCAGTCTGCTTCCAGATTCCGGCGGTGGTGAGCGAGGGCACCTGCGTGGTCGTCTCGCCCCTCATTGCCCTAATGAAGGACCAGGTGGAAGCCTTGAAAGCCAACGGCATCGCGGCGGCCTACATCAACAGCAGCGTGGGCCAGAGCGAGTCGAACGACATCGCCCGGGCGGCCGTGAGCGGGCACCTCAAGCTGCTCTATGTGTCGCCGGAGAAGCTGCTGAGCGACGGGTTTCTGCAGTTTCTGAACCGGGTCAATATCAGCCTCTTCGCCATCGACGAAGCGCACTGTATTTCGAGCTGGGGCCACGATTTTCGGCCCGAGTACACCCAACTGGGCCAGTTGCGGAACCACTTCCCCAACACGCCCATCATTGCCCTCACGGCCACGGCCGACCGCCTCACCAAGCGCGACATCATCACCCAGCTCAACATGCGCGAGCCCCGGGTGTTCCTCTCCAGCTTCGACCGGCCCAACATCAACCTGATTGTGCGCGGCGGTCAGGGCCGGGTGGAGAGCATGCTCGACTACATCGGCCGCCACCCGCAGGACCCCGGCATCATCTACTGCCTCTCGCGCAAAACCTGCGAAACCATCGCCGCCAAGCTCAAGGCCAAGGGCGTGAAGGCCGGGCATTACCACGCCGGCATGACGCCCAACCAGCGCGGCGCCGTGCAGGAAGCCTTTTTGCAGGACGATTTGCAGGTCATCGTGGCCACCATCGCCTTCGGCATGGGCATCGACAAGAGCAACGTGCGTTGGGTGATGCACTACAATCTGCCGAAAAATATCGAGGGCTACTACCAGGAAATCGGCCGGGCCGGGCGCGACGGGGCGCCCAGCACCGCCATCCTGTTCTACAGCTTCGCCGACGTGATGCAGATGCGCGAGATGGTGACCAAGGACGTGCCCGCGCGCCAGGCCCAGCTCAACACCGCCAAGCTGGAGCGCATGCAGCAATTTGCCGAAGCTGCCAGCTGCCGCCGCAAAATTCTGCTCAACTACTTCTCCGAAACCCTGCAGGAAGAGTGCGGCAACTGCGACATCTGCCGCAACCCGCCCACGACTTTTGACGGCACCCTCATTGCCCAGAAAGCCTTGTCGGCCGTATTCCGCAGCCGCGAGAAAGTGGCCATCAACCTGCTGATTGACATCCTGCGCGGCATGCGCAACCAAGCCGTGCTGCAAGGCGGCTACGACCAGATTAGAACCTACGGCGCGGGCAACGACCTGCCCTACCTCGACTGGTACAGCTACATCCACCAGATGCTAAATGACGGCCTGTTCTACATCGCCTACGAGGAAGGCTACGCCCTGAAAATCACCGAGCGCGGCCACCAGGTGCTCAAAGGTCAGCTCACGCTGCCGCTGCGCAAGTTCCAGCCCAGCGAGAAGACCGAAAAGCCCACCCGCGCCAGCAAGAAAGCCGCCAACGCCGCCTCCACGGCCACCGCGGGCACGCCCGAGGCGCAGCTCTTCGACAAGCTGCGCCGCTTGCGCAAAGCCATTGCCGACGAGCAGGGCGTACCGCCCTACGTGGTATTCTCCGACGCCACGCTGCAGGAAATGGCGGCCGAGCGGCCCGTGAGCCGCGTGGGCATGCTGGGCATTTCGGGCGTGGGCATGAAGAAGTTCGAGACCTACGGCGAAGCCTTCATCAAGCTCATCATCGAGCACGGCGGCGGAGGGTACGTGCCTTCCGACTCGGACAGCATGTTCAACGAGCCGGCCCGCCCGCGCCTGGCCGCGGCCGATAAAACGGCGTCCGCCGACAAGCCCGTGAGCGACTCCGAGGACGCTACCGTGCAGTTCCACCAGATGGGCCTCACCCCGGAGGATATTTCGGAGCGCCGCGGCCTGGCCCTGAGCACCGTGAAAACGCACCTCTACACTGCCTATGCCAAGGGCCGCGAGCTGCGCATCCAAGACTTCGTGAGCGACTCCGAGCTGGCCGAAATCCTCACCGCCCGCGCCCAGCTTGGCAACGACGCTTCGTTGCGCGACCTGTTCGACCACCTACGCGAGAAGTACGACTACTTCCAGCTGCGCATGGCCGGGCTGTACCACAAGCGTCTGCGCGGGCAGTAATGTCTGCTTTCAATAAAATGAGAAAGCTCGCCGTTACGCATGGCGAGCTTTTTTATTTGTAGGTTTCCGCCCGAAACTGCTGCGCTTCATGCCTCGAAAAATTCTTCTATTTCTGGTCGTTGCACTCATCGCCGCCTTCGCGGGCCTGATGCTCACCAAAACGCTGCCCTACTACACCTTCGAGAAGGGCATTAACTTCCTCACCACCAAGAGCGACGAAACCAACGACAACCCGGTGTTCCGCCTCGGGTTCTACGTGCACATCACCACCAGTCTCGTGGTGTTGGTGCTGGGGCTGCTTCAATTTTTACCGTTTCTGGCGCGGCGGGGGCCGGGTCTGCATCGGCAGTTGGGCAAGGGCTACGTCATTGGCATTCTGGCGCTGGCGGCGCCGTCGGGCCTCATCCTGGCGCGCTTTGCCAACGGCGGGCTGGCGGCGCAGGTCGGCTTCACGCTGCAATGCCTGGTGTGGTGGCTCTGCACCTGGAAGGCCTACCGCGCCGCCCGCCAGCGCCAGTGGCCCCTGCACGTCGACTGGATGCTGCGCTCCTACGCCGTGACGCTGGCCGCCCTGGCCCTGCGCGGCGAAAGCTACATCATGTATTACGTGTTCGAAACCAAGCCGATTGAGACGTACCTAACGGTGACGTGGCTGTCGTGGGTGGGCAATTTGATACTGGTCGAATTACTGCTGGAAGCGGGGCTGGGGCGGTATTTCCTGCGCGAGTTTATGCCGGAGCTTCGCGCTAAATTGGCGGCATGAAATCTTCTCTTATGGTCCTGGTGCTGGTTGTGGCGGGCACCGCTTGCCAGCCCCAAACGCCGCCCTTACAAACGATTACCGGCCAATCCATCGATGTGGCCCCAGCTAATACTGTTTCCACAAGCCCCGATGGGAAACTCACCCCTGCAATCTGGGCGCTGCTGCAGCGCTGCGATTTTTCGTCGCTGTTGCAAACGGTGCGCACCGGTACCGCTCGATACAATTCCCACGTCCAGAATGGTTTCTTCGGCTCCAATCACTACCGCATTGAAATGGTGCTGACCGAAGTCCGCCGCGACTCGGTGCAGCCCACTGTGTACTACCTGCGTGGAAAAGACCGATATCAGGGTGTTATTACCCCGTTCGCGGGCACCGTCACCATAACGCACCTGTTCAGCCAGCCACGCTATTCTGCCCAGCAAATAGCCGAAGTGAAAGCAGAGTTCGGCGAAGAGCTGCGCAACGAAGCTGATATGTACAGCGCCCTCGGCGACTTTGAGTTGCGGGAGGATAAAACCCGACGCGGGAATGGCATTTTCCGGGGCCGCTTAGCAATTGATTGGGCCTTGCAAAAGGACGGTTCGGTGGAATTGTCAATGCGCAACGGCCAAGCTGCTTCACAGGGGGGCGAAATAAAGTACGAAGGCAGGTGGACCAGCGCTGCTACCCACCGCACGCGCCCCGTCGTTTGGGTCGAAAATCTGGTGTCGTATGTTGAGTCGCAGCACGTTCTCGATGAGTTTAATATTGGTGAGCGGGAAGTAGTTATCAACCCAAAGTACGCCCATCTTGGCTGGAACACCTATTGGGAAAACGACGAGTGGTGGGCTGATTCCGCAAGTGCAGCACGGCCACAATCGGTGGCGACTTCATCTGCAGTGCCAGTACACACTATACTAAAATAGCCGACGCTGCCGTTGAGAAATAGTAAGCGCCGTCTTGCAATATAGCTGGCCTCCAATGCCCATTTTTCTTTCAGGTATATGCGGTATTTTTTGCTTCTTACAACTCCCACGCTGCTGTTGGGCAGCCCCCAGCCCCAGCGCTTGCCGTCCTTCGCCGGAGCCGTTACTGCGCCGGTAACCCCGCTGGCAGCGCCCGGCGCGGTGCTCTCCAATGCCTCGCGGAATACCCTGTTGGCCCAAGCCAACTTGGGCCGGCTCTGGCAGCACCAAGCCCAAAGCGGCACCGAGGACGTGCTCAACGGCTGCTTCGGCTACGATGGGCAGCGGCTCGAATTCGTGTTTACCAGCGTGCAGGCCGATGCCAAAAATCCGGGGCGGTACCTGGTGGGCGGAAAATTTCGCTGCTACGGCGACGTGACACCGTTTCGGGGCAGCATCGAGGTGCAGCAGGTGCAACGCCTGCCCGCCGAGGTGAAAGTGTACGACAACAACGGCATTTCGCCCGTGCCCACGTACTGCGCCACGGGCAGCTTTGCCCTGCAAGCCACCAACTCCCACGGGCTGGGCGGGCAGTTCAGCGGCCGGCTGGCCCTCGATTTCCAGGTAGGACCCAGCAAACGGGCCTACTTGGTAGAGAACACCACCAACCCCGCCACGCGCAACGGCGGCTTGCTTTTCGAAGGCGTCTGGCGTGAGCAGGCGGCCGCCACCACCACCGTGCCCGCTCTCTGGAAACAGGGCATCGCCGTGACGCAGCAGGTGCTTTCCCGCTTCGAGATAGGCGGCCGCAATGTGGAAATTAACCCCAAATACACCCGCGTGGGCTGGAATAACTTCTGGAAAAACGACGAATGGTGGGTTGAAAAACAAGTAGCTCGACGCTAAAGTGGTGGGCAGAAAATTATTAGCTAAGTGAATTAGTAACTTCGCGCTTGCGTTGCTAACTTCACCAGCCGAATTAGCGTTACAAACAGCGCAATTCCTGGCTGCTGCCCCCTCCCGATGATTAACACCAACCTCAAGTTTTGCCGGCGCGAGCTCGCCCTCACGCAAGCCCAGATGGCCGACAAGCTCGGCATCAAACGCTCTCTGGTGGGCGCCTACGAAGAAGGCCGCGCCGAGCCCCGCCTCGCCACCTTAGTCAACATGGCCCGGCTGTTCGGCATCACGCTCGACCAGCTGGTTACCACCGACTTTAGTAAGAAAAAGAATACCAAAATCATCGGCTCGCTGCCCGCGCCCGAGTCCGACGACCAGCCCGAGCCGCCCACACCCGCGGGTGGCAAGCTCCGCGTGCTGGCCTTCACAGTGGACCAAGACCAGAACGAGAACATCGAGCTGGTGCCCCAAAAGGCCGCCGCTGGCTACCTCAACGGCTACGCCGACCGCGAGTACCTGGAGGTGCTGCCCAAGTTTCGCCTGCCCATGCTCTCGCAAACGGGCACGTACCGCGCCTTCGAAATTGCCGGCGATTCCATGCTGCCCATTGCCAGCGGCACCGTCATTGTGGGCCGCTACGTCGAAGACTGGTCCACCATTAAGGACGGCACGCCCTGCATCGTGGTAAGCAGCCGCGACGGCATTGTGTTCAAGCGCGTGTTCAACAAGCTGCGCTCCGGCGCCATGTTCGTGCTGCACTCCGACAACCCCAATTTTTCGCCTTACGACGTGAAAGTGGACGACGTGCTGGAAATATGGGAAGCCAAAAGCTACATCAGCAGCACGTTCCCCATCGCCGAGTTGTCGCTGGAGCGCGTGGCCAGCCTCGTGCTCGACCTGCAGCAGCAGGTGGCGCTTCTTAGAAAGGCGTAGCTCAATCAGGCCGTTTTGTCTCAAAAGCCCTTCCACGGCAGTGGAAGGGCTTTGCTGCTGGCGGCAGTGCCAACTTCTGGGGCGAAGTCCGCGTATGGGGTGCACCCCATTTCTCTAGTTTCGCTCTCATGCTTAAGTACATTTCATCGGCCGACCGCCACCACGCCGCGCCCGCCTCCTGGCTCAGCAGCTACTTCCTGTTTTCCTTTGCCGATTATTTCGACCGGGAGAACATGCATTTCGGTCCGTTGCGCGTTTTCAACGACGACAGCGTAGCGCCCCAATCGGGTTTTCCGCAGCACCCGCACTCCGAAATGGAAATCGTCACGCTGGTGCTCGAAGGCGAAATCACGCACCAGGACACGATGGGCAATAAAACCACCATCAAGGCCGGCGAGGTGCAGCGCATGACCGCCGGCACCGGCCTGGCCCATTCCGAATTCAACCGCCAGGACAAACCCCTGCACCTCTACCAGCTCTGGTTTATTCCGGGCCAAAAGGGCCTGGCGCCCAGCTACGAGCAGAAGGATTTGGGCTTCACCAGCGGCAACAAAAACGAGCTGGTGCCCCTCGTAACCGGCCAGAAAGTGCTGGAAGACGTGGTGTACATGAATTCCAACAGCACCGTGTACTGGTCCAATCTGAGCGAAGGCAAAGAAATTGAATTCAAAACGTTTCCCATCCGGCTCACTTTTATCTACGTGAAGGAGGGCACGATTTTCGTCAACGGTACCGAGCTGGGCCCCAACGACCAGGCCCGCATGACGGGCGACGATGTGGTCCAGATTCGCGCTGCGAAAGATGCCCAGTTCATCCTGATTGACTTGCCTTCGGCGGAGTCCAATTATTAAAAAATCCTGACCCAATGGACACAAAAAAAGCAGGAGAGCCTCCTGCTTTTTTTGAAGCTGTTTCGGAAGGGTGTCGTTTGCCGGTCCGCCGCCGTAGGCGTCCGACCGGTCGTCGGTCACCGGCCGTTGGCGCCTCGTTCGGGCGGCCACCGGTCGGACGCCTACGCCGTCGGACCGGGCGGAACCGACTGCCTAAACAACCTCTTACAGCCGTTTCGAAGTCCGTGTACGTGCGGTCAGTAGCGCGAACTGTGTAGTTCGCGTGCCAGAACGAGCTAGCGGCGCGGGGACGCGAACGACAAAATTCGCGCTACTCTACACCAACCCCGACACCGCGCTAGTGTCCGGAATAAATAGATGCGGACGGAACGTGCAAGCTAAAAATTGTACGTAACGCCGGCCGAATACCCCGTCGACTGGCCTACGTTGCGACCGGCCACGTAGGTGCTGGCGCCCAGCGTCAGGCCGAAGCCCTTGGCAATGGGCCGGTAGGCACTGAAACCCAGCCGGATGTAATTGACGCGCGTGGCGGGAAAAAACCCATTGAAATCCTGTTCCGAAATGTCGGTGCCGCCGTTGGATTCCTGAAACGAGGCATAGCCTTCGAAGTAATTTTTGGGGCCGGCATAGCCCAGTTTGGCTTCGCCGATGAGGGCATGCGGCACCAGGCCGGTGCGCAGGCTGTAGCCAACCTGGCCCGTGGCAAATACCCCGGAGGCAGTTTTGAGGTGAGCCACACCAACCGCCGAATACTTGGTGGCACGGTTGCCAATGGCGATGATGTAGCCGTAGCCGGTATTGGTTTCGTAGTTGCTCACGGGCGTGCTAAAGCTGACCACACCCAGCAAATCGAGGATGCTGCTCCCGATTTCGCGGGAAAAGGACTTGAACTTGAGCAGCGCCGTCACGTCCTGGAAGCCCTGGCGGGAGTTGGTGAAGCCGGCCGTGGGTTGGAGCAGGTTGAGGTCGGCGATGGTGGTAGCGCCGGCCCGGCCCATGGACCGGATGTAGGGCAGGCTGACCACGGCGTCAATTTTATCGGTCAGGCCGTAGGTGGCGTACAGGTTCAGGGAGTTGACGCGCACTTCGTGAAAAATGGGCACGCCATTGATTTTTTCGGGAGCCAGGTACACGTCGTCGTACCGTTCGGTGGTGCCCGAAACGACCACCGACCCGTGGCCTTTGCCCGCCATAAAGCCTCCAACCAAGCTCTGGGCCCGCACCGAGGTAACTGCGCTGGCAAACGCGACTGTAGCCAAAATAAGCGAGGAAAGTTTACTCATACATAGGGAAAATTCGATTCGAGAAATAGCTTTAGCAAAAGCTGCTTGCCCCACTGCCCAAAAGTGGTTGTAGGGCAGCCGGGCGTGCAATTTACGGGTGAGCATCGGCAAACGGATTTACCTTCGTGCAATCCGAACGTCTCTAAAAACCGTTTATAATCAACCGTTTGGGAGGAACACAGTTAAATGCCGGACGAACAACCGATTTTACCCGATGAAAAAAAAATACCTGTTTAAAAGCGGCTTCCTGGCGTTGAGCCTGCTGGTGCTGGGCGCCTGCGCAAAGAACAAGGAAGTGGACCCTTCCATTACCAACATTGCCGTCAGCAACCCGGACTTTCAATTGCTGGAGGACGCGGCCATTCGCGGCGGGGTGGCCGTGACGCTGGGCAACAAAAACCCCAACGACCCGCAGGGGAACTACACTGTTTTTGCGCCCAACAACGCTGCTTTCAACCGCCTTGGCATCCGCGAAGCAGCAGACCTGACCGCGTTGCAACCCACGTTTTTGACCAATACGCTGCTGTACCATGTGTTCAGCGGCTCCCTGGCCGGGAGTGCCCTCACGCCGGGTAGCGCGTCGGCTTCGGCCTCTGTGGCGGCCGCGGGCTCCACGCGCCGCATCATTCGGCGGGCCGATGGCAGCTTGTACGTCAACGGCTCCAAAATTCTGGGCACCGACGTGAAGGCGGCCAACGGCCTTATTCACCCAATAGATAAGGTGCTGATTGCCACTGGTGGCAACATCGTGCAGTCGGCACAGGCCCTGCAAATGGCACAGGTATTTACCAATCCTGAACTCACGTTTCTGGTAGAGGCCGTGGTGTATTCCGGGTTGGCTACCACGTTGTCGGGGCCTGGTCCGTTCACGGTCTTCGCGCCTACCGACCAGGCGTTTAAGGATTTCCTGAAGAGCAAGAACCTGAAAGCGGATGTTCCGGCCGACCTGCATCAGCTCACCCCGCAGGCCGTGCAGGCGGTGCTGCTGGGCCACGCCCTGTCGGGCGGAAAATTCACGCCCGAGCTGCCGGAAAGCACCACGGTAGCCGCGGCCGGGGGCACCTCCCTGACCCTGGGCGCGTTCACCAACGGGCTGCTCACGGTGAAGTACGGGGCCAGCAACAGCTCGGCCACCCCCGCCAACATGGTCATTCCGGACGTGCAGTGCACCAACGGCGTAGTGCACGTGATTGACCGGGTGCTGGCCCCGTAATGCATGCCTCGAAACGGGTCTTTTGCCGCTGCAAAAGGCATTGGCTTAGCACTTAGCAACCTGCGCGCTGGCTTATAAGTGGCAGTCCTTGTATTTCTTGCCACTGCCGCAGGGGCACGGGTCGTTGCGGCCAAGCTTGCGGCGGCTGCGCAGGGTTTTGAGCCATTCGCGCGGGTCCACGGCGAAGCGCAGGAACCGCTTCTTGGGGTTTTGGCGGAACGCCCGGCTAAGCAGCTCGTACAGTTCGGGGTGGTGTTCCTGGAGCTTTTCGGGCTTTTCGAAAAAGTATTCCGTGGCCACGGCAAAAAACTCGGCCGCATTGGTGGCGGCATAGGGGTTGATTTCCGACTTGCCCGCCTGAATGGCGGCAATTTCGCGCTCCATCACCATGGCCCAGGGCTGGAGAAGCTCGGCCGGCAAGGCGGCTTTGGGCAGGCCATCCATCACGCCGTCGGCTTCGTCCAGCAGGTGCGCAAATTCGTGGATGCCCACGTTCTGGCGGTCCAGTCCGTCGCGGAAGCCCTGTTCCAGCGAGGCCTTGGACAGGCGCATATAGTGCTGGTTCTGGAAACCCTGCACCGAGCCGAGCAGGGTGCCCTGCAACGGCTTCACCTCCTTGGTGGGGTCGTCGGCCAGCTTCCAGGCATCGGGCACAATGAGGACTTCGCCCAGGTGGCTGTATTCCCAATCGGGAAAGCCAAAAATTGGAATAATGGCCGATGCCGCCACGAGCAGCCGCGTGGTGTCGTCTACCTCCGTTTGCACGCCGGTGATGCGGGTGCTGGCCAAAAATACCTGCACCTGCTTCTCAAACCGCGCTTTCTCCTTCTTGGTAAGCGACAAGTAGAAGGCCACCCGCTCGGCCAGCACCTGCCGCCAGGCAGCGGGGAATTCGGCGGCTAGCGCGGCGGTGCGGCGGCGCGAGTCGGCAGTGGCGTAGCGGTAGAAAGCATACAATACGGCCACCAGCACGGCCAGGAAAATGAGGGAAGGCATGGGCCGCTTTAACGGCGGCTGGGGCAGGAGGTTGGCTCAGCGCTGGCGGGTTGCGCTGTCCATTTGGTCGTGGCTACGGCCCAGCCGGTAGGCCAGGCTGCCCCGCACAACGAACCGGCCGCCGATAAAAAACAACGAATGGACATCAGCAGTTGCGCTCACGCGGTTCCAGCGCCAGCCGGCCGTCAGGGCCGGAACCAGGCCGACCACCGGGTAGCCCAAGTCGTCATCGTAGATAGGAAAAGCGGGCCCCGGCTGGAAATTGCCGGTTATGTGCCACAGTGAATTCATTTCGTAGCTCAGTCCGAACAACAGCTGCTGCTCGTGTGGCAGCCGGAAAAAGTAACGCACCCCGATGCGCGATGTGCTCATCAGGGCTTGGTAGCGGTAGGTCGAGGCGACGACGGATACTTCTTCGCGGGTACAGCCGGCACAGCGCGGGTCCGGCGTAGTGGTCACGACCGTCACAAACCGCGAAAGCTGGTTGCGGAAATTTCCCAGACTTAATTCGCCGTACACGGCGGTGCGCCGGCTGGGCAGTAGCACCTCGGCATACAGCCCGCCGAAGGGACGGGCTTCGCAATCGGTGCAGCCTGTAAAGTCGACGCTGGTATTTTCCAGGTGGTTGTAGCGCACCCCGGCCAGCAGGCCGCCCTGCACCGACACCCGGCGGCGTGGGGCGGCCACCGCCAGCCACGAGCGGCCCGCTCGCCGGTCCGGGCCGCAGGCCTGATTGTACCGCTGCACAACGGCCACCACCCCAGCCGCCGTAAACGGTGCCGATTTTGCCGCTTGGCTTGCCTCCGGGCAATCGGACAGATACAAAGAAAGTTGGTTGCGGTAGTTGTTACCGTCGGTGACTTCCCAGCCGCCGCCGGGCGCGTGCCGCAGGTATTTCCGTTCGCACAGGTCCACCATGGGCTGCCCGGCGCGGTGCAGCAGCAGGTGCAGGCTGCTGGGGCGCACCACGCGGAAAAGCGTCATTGGTCCCTCAACCAGCACTTCGGCCAATAGCGAATCAACCTTGACATGGGTGGCGTACCCGTGTGGCAAATGCGCCAGTTCTGTTTCGTCGGCGTGGTTGATGGGGAGGGCCTCGTAGCGGAAGTAACGGCCGTTGGTGAGCAGCACGGCCCGTAATTGCCGGGGCTTCACCGTTTCGACGGCTCCCGTTGGGCCAAGTCTAAAGCGGATGAAGGTGGGGGGCTCTACCCAAAAGCTGTTTTCAATTTCGCCCCGCAACGTGTCGCCAGTGCTGCGTACCAGAAGGCCGGGCTCATACACCTGGGCGCGGAGAACCAACGGAAGGAACATAGAAATGGCCAGAAGCAGCCGTATCCGTGCTGGCATATACACAATGGCAGGAGATGGAAAGGAGGTGCTAAAATAGCGGCAAAAGCTCCAGCAACTTCTGCCGCAGCAGCGCCACCAGTGCCGGGTCCTGAAACGGGTAGTTGTCGGAAATTCGTAGCACCACCAGCGCCTTGCCTTGTAGCTCACCCGCGAACCGTTCCCGCAGGCGGTCGGCGTGGCGGCGCTCCATCACGAAGATGGTGTCGGCCCAGCCCAGGTGCCCGGCCGTGACGCGCACCCGCGCGCCCGGCTCCGTTCCCGCCGAGCGGGCTTCGTAGTGCGCGTGGTCATCGAACAGCCGTTCGGCGGTGAGGCTGCGCCACTTGTTCCGGCTGCAAATGAAGAGGAGGCGCACGAAGTAAGGGTGAGAAATAATAGTATTACAAGGGTAAAAAGAACGGTCATGCTTCGACTTCGCTCAGCATGACCGTTTATATTGTTGCTCAGCGTACTGTTCTACTACCGAATCAGCGCCACTTTCACCTTCTTGCCTTTCACCTTGGCGCCCTGCATGCGGGCCAGCACCTCCTCGGCCTGCGCCTCGGGCACGGCCACGAAGCTGTGGTGGTCAAACACTTCGATGCGGCCCACGGCCTCGCGCTCCAGGCCACCCACGCTCACGAAGGCCCCGGCCAAATCACCCCGGCTGATTTTCTCGCTCTTGCCGGCCGAAACGTGTAGGGTGACGGTGCTCGGGCGCGGCGCTTTGGGCGCGGCGGCGGGCAGCGCGGGCGGACGCAGGCCCGCCCATTGCACATTTTTAGCGGTAGGCCACTGCTGGATTTTCTGCTGCTCGTGGGCCGTCACGATGAGGTGCGCCGTGCCCACGGCCCCGGCGCGGGCCGTGCGGCCGGCGCGGTGCTGAAAGGTGTCGGTTTCGTGGGGCGGGTCGAACTGCACCACCGTGTCGAGCTCGTTCACGTCGAGGCCGCGGGCGGCCACGTCGGTGGCCACCAGCACCGTGGCCGAACCGTTGCGCAGCTTCATCATGGACTTGTCGCGCTCGGGCTGAAGCATTTTGCCGTGCAGCGCCTCAGCGGCCAGGCCCCGGCCGCGCAGGAAGCGGGTGAGCTCCTCTACCCGGTCGCGGGTGTTGGCGAAAACCAATGACCGGCCCGCGTCGGGCTGGCTGACGAGGTGGTAGAGGGCGGCAGGCTTCTGGTCGGCGGCGCTCACCACGTGGCCGCGCAGCACCAGGCTCTCGGGCAGCGTGGTGGCGTTGGAGCCGCCCACGTTCATCACGCGGGGGCGGGTGAGGTATTCGCGCACGAGGCTCAACACCTTGTCGGGCATGGTGGCCGAGAACAGCAGCGTCTGCCGGCGCTGCGGCAGGCGGCTGATGATGGTGGCCATTTCTTCCTGAAAACCCAGTTCCAACAGCTTGTCGGCCTCGTCCAGCACCAGCACTTTCAGGCGGTTGGGCACAATGGTGCGGCGCTCCAGGTGGTCGAGCATGCGGCCGGGCGTGGCCACCACCACGTGGGGCATCTGCTGGAGGCCTTTTACTTCGTCGCGCATGGCGTGGCCGCCGTAGTAGCCGGCCACGCGCAGGTTCGGAATGTGCTTGCCGAGGCGCTGGAGGGCATCGCGCACCTGCAGCACCAGCTCGCGGGCGGGCACCAGCACCAGCGCCTGCATGGTGGCCGAGGTGGGGTCAACCTGCTGCAGCACGGCCAAGCCGTAAGCCGCGGTTTTGCCCGAGCCGGTGGGCGCCTGCCCGGCCACGTCCTGCCCTTCGAGGGCGGGGGCCAGCACCAATTGCTGCACAGCGGTGGGCTGGGTGAAATTCAGCTCGGCCACGCCCGCCAGCAGGGCAGAAGAAAGGGTGAAATCGGCGAATTGGAGGTTGGGCTTGGGCGTAAGGGCACCTTGGGGGGCTGCGTCGGGCACGGAGGAGTCAGGAGTTTGCACGGAGCAAAGGTACGGGGGATGCCGTGCTACATGGGTACTTCCGCAACGGTGAGGAAAAAGCCGACAGTCAGCATCAAATAAAGCAGGAGCAAAGCCAGCAGGAGTAAAGGGATACCGATGAAGAGGCTAGCACCAAATTCGAGCGCAAAGCCCCATCTGACTATCACGAAAACCAGCCAGCCGGCCAACCCTACCAGAGTTAGGTAGATGGCCCAGGCGAAAAGCCTGCCAGCGAACCATTTCACTTTACCCCAGCCCGTGCTGAGTTTTGGCGCTTTCAAATGCCCCGGCCTGACCACCTGCCGGGGCAGTGTATCGGCGGGAGCGCTGAGCCGTGACAGCGGCCCCAGACCCGTGTTGCGGCGGCCCGGCACCGCGCAGATTCGATGCCTTTTTCGGATGGAAGAAACTGGCGAAGGGGCCGATGTGCCGGTTTGTCGTTGGTTGGCGATGAGCGGCGTGGGCCGCGTTACCAATGGGGCAGAACTTGCCCACAAATCAGCCGTGACCAGCGGCACCGGATTGGCTACAAAGTCCAATCGGGCGCTACGGCAGCCGCTTAGTGACAGAAGCAGCACCAGTAGCAAGAACGGCAGCGAGTAGGAATTATGCCTTCCCGCGCCCAAAAATTGCCCAAAATCAGTAAACGACGGTGCTAACATCAGCTGTTGAATAACGAGAAGTAGAACAGGATTTGCGCAGGTACAAGCCCCGTTTCTGTCTTATTCGGTTTCCTCCACGTTCACCAGCCGGTAGCGCACGGCCCGTTTCTTGGGCCGGATGTCCATCCCAATCCGGTGTGCATACGCCTTTGTGAACGCCGCCCCAAAATAAAAAATCATGGCGCAGTAGAACACAAACAGCAGCACCAGCACCAGGCTCGACGCCGGACCGTACACCGGGCCCAAATCGCGGGCTACCAGCAGTTGGCCCAGCACCACCTCGCCCAAGCTAATGAGCAAGGCCGTGAGCGCCGCCCCGCGCGTGACGGCCCGCCAGGGCACTTTGGCCAAGCTCAGGGTGCGAAAGGTGATGCCAAACCAGGCCGCCAGAATCAGCCAGGCCATCACCCCATTCAGGGCCCGCACGATGTAGTAAGTGAAAGTGGCGTCAAAGTCGTGAATGGCGGCGGCAAACAGGCCCAGCGCGGCGTCGGTGCCGAAGGCGAGCAGGGAGAGGCCCGCCGTGGCCAGCAGGATGCCGCCCGAGCGCAGGCGCTCGCGCAGGGCCTGCGACAATTTGCCCTGGTCGCGCCTGGGACGGATTTGCCATAGCTGATTGAGCGAGTGCTGGATGATGGTGAACAGCGTGGTGGCCACAAACACCAGAAACGCAAATCCGGCCCACGTCACCAGCCGGCTGCGCATGGGGTCGGCCACGTTCATCACAATTTGCGAAACCAGCCCGGCCCCCGAAGCCCCCACCAGATTGCTGATTTTGGCCAGCAGCAGCTGCCGCACCATGGAGGTGGAATAGAGCGAGCTGAGCAACTGAATGAGGATAATGAGGATGGGTGGCAGCGCAAACGACGTGAAAAACGCCGTGGCCGCGCCCAGCCGCAGCGGGTCGTTCTGGCCCAGCTCGCGGGCGGCGCGGTGCAGCAAAATGGGTAGTTCGCGCCACCAGGGGCCGGGCAGCTCGGCGGGCGGGGTTACTTTTGTCATCGCAATCAATACGGAAGCAACTGCTGAACAAGTGGGGCGTACCTGATGCAGCACCCGGCGAAGATACGGGCTGCGGCCGGGGTCCGGGTTTTGTTGTTTTCTTGCTTATGCCCCACCTTCCTGCCTCCGCTTCTGCCCCGCCCACCAGCTGGTTTCGCCGCCGCGTGCTCGACCCGCTGGTGGGCCTGCTCCGCCAAGGGCTGGCCCCCGAGCAATTGGCCCTCACCGTGGCGTTGGGGGTGGTGGTGGGGGTGCTGCCGCTGTTGGGCGGCACCACGCTGCTGGCTGTGTTTGTGGCCCTGCGCCTGCGCCTGAACGTGGCTGCCCTGCAGCTGATATGCCACTTGCTCACGCCCTTGCAACTGCTGCTGCTGCTGCCGCTGCTGCGGCTGGGCGCCCGCCTGTTGGGCGGCGCCACTGCCCAGGACATGACCGTGGACTCGCTGCGCCACTTGCTGGCCACCAACTGGCGCGGCGCGCTGCGGCTGTTGTGGCGGGCCGAGTTGGGCGCCTTGCTGCTGTGGCTGGTGGGCGGCGCCGTGGCCGTGGGGGTGCTCTACGTGGTGCTGAAACCGGTATTCCGGCGGCTGGCGGCCCGCACCGCCACCGAGCCTGCCTAAACAGCGTGCATCAAAACGCGAGCAGGGCCAGGGCCTGCTCGCGCAGCAGCTGGCGCGACAGTTCGTTGTTCAGCCCGTCTTCGGCGTTCAAATCCTGGTTGATGAAGGGCAGGCGCACGCGCTGCGGCAGCACGGCCGTGCCCAGGTACATGAGCACGTCGGTGAGGTGGGCCATGGCTTGCAGGCCCCCTTGCCCGCCGCTGCTCAGGCCCACCAGGGCCGCTTTTTTGCCCCGAAACGCGTTGGGGTAGGGCAGGCCATCAATAAAGCCTTTAAGCGCGCCGGGGAAAGAGCCGTTGTACTCAGGCGTCACAATAACCCATTTGTCGGCCGCGTCCAGCACAGCAGCCAGGCGGTTGAACCCATCGTTGCGGCCCACATTCGCATACAGGGCTGAGATAAGAAAGTCTGCCGGCAGCTCGGCCAGGTCCAGCACCTGGCTTGCGGCCCCCAGTTCGGTCAGCAGGCGTTGGTAATAATGGGCAATGCGGCGGGCGCGGGAGTGGGGGCGGTTGGTACCGGCGAGGATGGTTATCAAAACGAGGCGGCTATCGGGAACAACGTATCAAAGCTGTGCTGCTAACCCGGCTACCCCGCCGCATGTTGCGGCAGCTTTGGAAGTAGTGCGGAAAACAGGCACCGAACCACGTCGGCTAAAGCGCAGGAGCTGCCTGCTTGGGCAATGCTACCGGCGTTAAGTCACCAAATCCAACTGCACTAATTTGAAATTAAGTAAGATTATCGCATGATTAGCCTTTGATTGAATAATTCCCATAATTGGAATTAGGGCAATTCGCCGTACTTGAGATTAATAGAGAAGTAATTGTTTTATAATTTTTACATTATAAATTTATACCAAATCGGACGGTTTTTAGACACAAATACCTGTTTATGGACGGTTTAAGGGTATTTTTCCTTGGTTTTTTTAACCTCGTCCGTATTCCATATTTTGTAATTATTAATTTTTTTGACAGGTGAAAAATTCAATTGGCGGCCCAAACATCCTGGTTTATCGAAAACAGATGAATAGCATTTTTTTTTGCCCGTAAGATTGTCAGACAGTACGAGTTCAAAGCCTGTGCTGGCCGCCATAAACGTTTTATCTTCTCATTTTTTCATTTCTATGGCATTAACTGCACACCCTTTTCATCCCGTCACTCAGGAGTTGCTTCCTGGGTATCGGGATGCCTACCTCCGAGGCGACTTATCGGGCAAAAACACCGAACTGGTGGATGCTTATTTAAAGGCCAATCCCGACAAGGGCGGTGAGGCGTTCCAGCGCTTCCACGCCCTCAAGGCCAAGGGCCACGATGTGCGCCCCGTGGGCTGGCTCCAGCACCAGTTTTACCTGATTCGTACCGAGCCGGCGCGCTTTCGCCGGCGGGCGGGCTCCATTGTGCTGGTGGCTGCTTTGCTGAGCGGCGCGGCCTTTGCCAGCAACAACCTGCACAGCACGGCCAGTGCTATCCTGCCCAAAGGCGTGGTGCTACCGGCCGCCGGCGAAGGCGCCGCCACAGTGGCGGAAGCCGCCGAAACCTCGGCCACCGCGGCCCGGATGACGACCGTGAGCGGCCGCATTCTGGACGAAAACGGCCGTCCTCTCATCGGGGCCACTGTGCTCGATAAACTGCACGGCCGGGGCGTGAGCACCGACGCGCAGGGCAACTACACCCTGACCGTGCCCGCCAACCAAACCTCCCAACTGCAAGTGGGCTACGGGGGCTACGGCGAAGAAGAACTCCAAGTGAACGTGAAAGGCTACAGCATCCAGAACGTGACGCTGGTGCCGCGCGCCAACGAAACCACCAAAGCCAAGAAACGGCACTGGTGGCAATTTTAACCCACTGATTACCATTCGGGACACTCTGTTGTGGCGGCAGCATGCTCTGAATACGAATGCGGGGACGTGGGCTTCCCGTCCGCTTACCCGCATCGACTTGGCAGGTGGTAGGCTCCGGGGCCTAGCCACGGGGCACCCGCCAAGGGCTTGTACCGCTGAGTGTTTTCCGGATAACCTGCTTCCTCCGACCGCTTGGCTGGGGCGGGGGAAGCAGCAACTCCGCCCCGCGGCGGCAGGAAATTCTCTACGCTTTAATGCTCATGAATTTACCGTTTTTCAATCGTCTGCCTTTAAGGAAAGTGACTGTAGCAACCGACGACGAAATGGCGAAGCGCTCCAAAGAAGTAATCGAAGGCTTGCTGCACGACCTGCCCGACCTGCTGATGGCCTGCGTGGTGAACACGCAATCGGGCCGGGTGGTGGCGTCCTACACGGTGAGCAATTCTTATAATCCTAATCAAATCAGCCTGCGCAACGCCAAGCTGCTGCGCATTATGGAAGATGCGCTGGCCGCCAAAGCTTGGCTGGGCGGCCCGCTGACCGATGTATCCGTGATGTTAGAAGACCAGCTGCACCACTTGCGCCCTATGAAGGAGGGCAAGTGGTATTGTTTCCTGGCCGTGCACACGGCCGATGCCAACCTGGGCATTGCCAAAGAAATCATGCGCCGGCACACCACGTAGCAGCTGCCCGCTGCGGGGGCTGGCGCCTTCAACCCGCTTTTCAGTTTTCATTTTTTCATTCCACTCCATTTTCTCCAACTCCATTTTTATGTCAACCGTCATCGTCAGCCCCAAGCAAACTGTTAAAGACATCATGAACGAGCTGCCCACGCTGCTGGCCGTAGCCGTGGTAGAAACCGAAACCGGCATGCCGCTGGCTTCGCACGCCAACATTGCCGACTTCGACATCGAAACGGCCGCTGCTTACAACACCGAAGTGGTGAAAGCCAAATTGAAAGCCATCTCGGCGCTGAAGCTGAACCAGACCGTGCAGGACATCCTCCTCACCCTCACCGACCAGCTGCACCTGCTGAAGTTGTCGGCCACCGGCGACAAGTTCATCTACCTGGCCGTGAATGCCCGCGATACCAACCTCGCCCAGGCTCGCCAGATTCTGAAAATGCACTCGTCGACGCTCAACTAATACGACCGGGCCGTTGGCCTCCAACCAAAACAGCCCGCTGGCATTATTGCCAGCGGGCTGTTTTGGTTGGAGGCCGTGGAAGCGGTGGTGTTTGATGCGGGTCGCTGCGCCAGTTGGGTAACTTCGGAAGTTGTTCAGGCCGTTTGACAAGGGCGGCCGAGGACAGCGGCTAGTGAATCTTGCCGCTGGCGCTGGTTTTTTTGATGCGGCCATTGTTCTTGAAGCGCGTGCCGGGCAGCGGCTCCAGCGAGGCTTCGAGGGGCTGGCAATTGGCCAGCGGCTGCGAGAACGTATTATACCCGCCGGCCGATAATTCCAGCACCGTATTGAGCGGAATGGGCTGCTTGGAAATGAGCAGGTACTGGCCTTCGGCGTTGGTAATGGCGGGCTCGATTTTAAAAGATTTGCTGCCCGTGCGCAGCATAACGGTGGCGCCCATCAGCGGCTGGTTGAAGTTATTTGTCACGCGGCCGGTGAGTGTGTTGCACGCCAAGGCATCCGCATGGGGTGAAGCATCGGCTGGTGCCACAGGCCGCGGGGCTGGCACTACTGAGCCAGGGGCCGTGGGCGAAACCGTGGGCTGAGAAGCCGGACTGCGTTGCTGGGCCTGTGCAGGGGCGGCGCCCAGAAAACACGCAAACGCAAAGAGAATAAGGTATTTCATTTGATGAAAGGCACCGGTACAAGAACTATAAAATGCCCGGGAATAGGAGGGGCGAAAGTATTCAGCAGCCAGCGGATTGCAAACGATGGGCCATTTTGAACGAAGGCGAATCATGTGCGGGTTCCCGGCCCCCGTCGGGCCGCCAGCCACGCTACCGCGGCCAGGCAAAATGCAAACCACAGCCACGGCAGCCGCAAATCCACCACCGAAAGCCCGCCAAAAACCAGCGCGGTGCCAAAGCTGGCCAGGGACTGAAACGCTTGGTTCAGCCCAAAAATTTCGCCCCGGTCCACCTCGGTCGTGTGCCGGGCCAGGAGGCCTTCCAGCAAGCCCTGAATCAGGGACAGCGTGAGGCAGTCGGCCGTAACCAACGCGTAGAGTGCCACCTTCGAAGTGCCCATCAGGCTGTAGCCGACCAGCACGGGCACGCCCAGCGCGGCCAGCCACCCCACTGCCCGGCGCTGGTTGAGACGGTCGGCAAAGTAGGAGTAGAACCCGTAGTTCAGGCCGATGCTCAGCGCGCCGAAATACATAAAGAAATAAGAGATACCCCGCGCATCGAGGTGCAGTGGTCCCAGGCTGACAAACGGCACGAAGTAGAAGTAATAGCCCGTGCTGAGCGTGAGGGCCACCTGCGTGAGCACAATGCGCCGAATGCCGGGGTTGGCCGCGTCCTTGGCCCGCAGCCGCGCCCAGAGCGTGAGCGGGTTGACACTAACCGCCAGTTCGGCGCGCAGCTCGGCCCCCCGCACGCCGTTGCGCTGCAAGTGGGTCTCGGGCAGCAGGATGCTCAGCAAGACGTTGAGCGCCGCCAGCGCCACGGCCAGCCGCACCACGTAGGCGGCTTGCAGGGGCGGCGGCACGTGCAGCACCGTGAGCAGCAGCCCGGCCACCATGGGCCCCAGCACGAACCCCAGCGAAATAATAGCCCCTTCAATGCCCTGGTTCTGGAACAGGCGCTCCGGCGGCGATACGTCGGTAATGGCCGAGCGGGCCGTGGCGTACATGCCGTTCGTGAGCCCATCGGACACCCGGTTGGTAAAGTACAGCCCCGCCCGCACCGGCAGCAGCAGCGCATTGGCCAGCAGCGTGCCCAGCGCCGATAGAATGAAAATGGGGCGCCGGCCATAGCCGTCGCTCAGCCGTCCCAGCAGCGGGGCCGAAAACAGCTGCACCCCCAGAAATACGCCCGTGCCCACGCTCAGCCAAAGCTGCGGCCGGGGCAGCCCCCGCACAAATTCCGGCAGCACCGGCCCAATAGCGGCTCCCACCACCACGTCGACCAAAATAATGGCGAAGATGAGCGGCAGGCGGCGGTCGGGTGGGAGGGCAGGCACGGGGGAGACTGGGCGGTTTCGCTACCCAAAACTACGCGGTGGGTAGGGGGCGGCCCGGGGTACAGGGGCGGTGGCGTGCGACGAAAGTTGAAAGCGGTGCCTGCCAGCCACCACGCCATGCCTAATTTTGCCGGGAAGCAGCGGCCGCCACGGTCGCCATTGGGTGGATATGAGTGAAGTCGACGTATTGGCCGTTTCCGACGTTTCGCCCCGGCGGGCCCGCATTGCCATTGCGCTGTTTTTCTTTGTTTCGGGCTTTGGTTTTGCGACCTGGGCTTCGCGCATTCCCATCATCCAGCACCGTTTGGGGCTAGATGAGGCCCAGCTCGGGGCGGTGCTGCTGGCCTTGCCCGCCGGCCTGATGCTCACCCTGCCTGTGACCGGCCAACTGCTTCAGCGCTTCAGCAGCCGCCAGGTGATGCTGGTAGGCGCCGTGCTCTACAACCTTGCGCTGAGCCTGTTGGGCCTGGCCGCTCAGCCGTGGCAGCTGGCGGCCTTGCTGTTCTGCTTCGGCTGCTCGCGCAACTTGCTCAACCTGTCGGTCAATGCCCAGTCGGTGGGCTTGCAGGCGCTGTATCCGCGGTCCATTATTGCCACGTTTCACGGCATTTGGAGCGTGGCGGGCTTTGCCGCGGCCGGCCTGGGCGCGCTGCTTATCCGGGCCGACGCGACGACCACTGCCCATTTGGTGGCCGTGTCGGTGGGACTCACGGCGCTGGCCCTGGCGTTCTTTCCCGGCACGTTGGCGGTGCCGCCGGCCCCCGGCTCCCGGTCGTTTTTCTCCTGGCCCGAAAAGACCGTGCTGAAGTACGGCCTCATCGCCTTTGCGTCCATGGCCTGCGAAGGCACGTTCTACGACTGGAGCGGCGTGTATTTCGTGCAGGCCGTGCACGCCCCCAAAGCACAGGCTGGCCTTGGCTTCACGCTCTACATGGTGGCCATGACCAGCGGCCGTTTCCTTGGCGACTGGCTGGTGGAACGCTTCGGTACCAAAGCCATTCTTCAGGCCAGCGGCGTGCTCATGAGCGTGGGCCTGCTGCTGGCGGCCGCCATGCCCACGCCGGGAGCAGCCGGCGTGGGGTTCGTGCTGGGTGGCCTGGGGGTGTCGTGCGTGGTGCCGCTGGTGTTCGGCCTCGTCGGCCGCTCCAACCCACTCGGAGCGGGGGCCGCCATTGCGTCGGTGTCTACGGTGAGCTACTTCGGCTTCCTGCTGGTGCCGCCGCTGGTGGGCTTCGTGGCGCAGGCTGCCAGCCTGCGCTGGTCGTTTGCGCTGGTTGCCTTGCTTGGCGGCCTGGTGGTGTGGCTGGTGCCCAGGCTGCGGGAGGAGTAGGGGAAGGCCGGTATTCCCGGCCGCTAATGTGTAGCAACAAGCTCCTTGCTGCCGTGTGCATTGCACCTGCACGCCGCCGCTCAGCAAACAATTGCCTTGGGCAATTGTCTTATGACACGCCCTGCGCAAAAGCATGCGCCGGCTACCTCATTCACACTACTTGCTATGTCAACCACCACACCCACTTACCCTACCACGTTCACCCTCGGCAACGACCTCACCGTCAACCGGCTCGGCTACGGCGCCATGCGCATTACCGGCGACGGCATCTGGGGCCCACCGGCCGACCACAACGAGTCCATTCGCGTGCTACAGCGCGCCGTGGAGTTGGGCGTCAACTTCATTGACACGGCCGATAGCTACGGCCCCCACGTTTCGGAAGAACTGATTGCGGAAGCGCTGCACCCGTTTCGGGCCGGCCTCGTCATCGCCACCAAAGGCGGCCTGCTCCGCACCGGCCCCAACCAGTGGCCCATCGACGCCAGCCCCAAGCACCTCGAAGAAGCCCTCCACGGCAGCCTCAAGCGCCTGAAAGTCGACCAAATCGACCTCTACCAGCTCCACCGCATCGACCCCAGTGTGCCCTTTGAGGACACGCTCAATTTCCTGCAAAAAGCGCAACAAGACGGCCGCATCAAGCACATTGGCCTCTCCGAAGTCAGCGTGGCCGACATCAAAAAGGCACAAGAATTCGTGAAAATTGTCTCGGTGCAGAACATGTACAGCGTCGAAAACCGCAAGTGGGAAGCCGAATTGAACTACACCCGCGACCAAGGCATCGCCTTTATTCCGTGGTTCCCATTGGGCGGCAGCGCCGATGCCCTCAAAGCCCTCGGCCAATTGGCCCAAAAGCACAGCGCCACGCCCCAGCAAATTGCCCTGAGCTGGCTCTTGCACCATTCGCCCAACATTCTGCTCATTCCGGGCACTTCCAAAGTGAAGCATCTGGAGGAGAACATGAAAACGGCCGATATTCGCTTGTCGGCCGAAGACATGCAGGCATTGGATGCCATTCAGCCAGCGTAAAGCTGCGCAGCGAGAGTTCGTGCTAAACAGAAAGCCCCGGCAGTACCTACTGTCGGGGCTTTCGGTTTAGCAGTTTCAATTGCCTTACGCCAGGTTATTCGAGGCGGCTTTGGCCGCCAGGAATTCGCGGTTCAGAATGGCAATGTTTTCCAGCGAGATGCCTACCGGGCACTCCGCGGCGCAGGAGCCGATGTTGGTGCAGGCGCCGAAGCCTTCTTTGTCCATCTGCGCCACCATGTTTTCGACGCGGGTTTTGCGCTCCACCTGGCCCTGGGGCAGCAAAGCCAGCTGCGAAACTTTGGCCGACACAAACAGCATGGCCGAAGCATTTTTGCAAGCCGCCACGCAGGCGCCGCAGCCAATGCAGGTTGCCGCCTCGAATGCCCGGTCCGAAATGTCTTTCGGAATCGGAATTTCGTTGCCGTCGGGGGCACCGCCGGTGTTCACGCTCACGTAGCCGCCGGCCTGAATGATGCGGTCGAAAGCCGACCGGTCCACGCTCAGGTCCTTGTTAACGGGAAAAGCCGTGGCCCGCCAAGGCTCGATGGTGATGGTGTCGCCGTCCGAAAACTTGCGCATGTGGAGCTGGCAGGTGGTGGTGCCTTTCTCCGGGCCGTGGCTGCGGCCGTTGATGAACAAATCGCACGACCCGCAGATGCCTTCGCGGCAGTCGTGGTCGAACGCCACCGGGTCCTGCCCAGCGTGCAGCAAATCCTCGTTCAGCACATCGAGCATCTCCAGGAAAGACATATCGGGCGAAATGTCCTTCACATGATACTCCACAATTTTTCCCTGCGCCTGGCGGTTGGGTTGCCGCCACACATTCAGGGTCAGGTTCATCGGTTTAGCGTTGGGGTTGGAACCGGCCATTTTTCTTATGAGAGGTGAGACTAAGAGAAATGAGAACCGAGATAACCGGGCTAACCCTGAGAATCTCGCCTCTCATATCTCATTTTCTCATGTCTAAAATTTACTTGTAGCTGCGCTGCGTGAGCTTCACGTTTTCAAATGTAAGCTCTTCCTTGTTGAGCTTTTCGGGCTGATTGTCGCCTTGGTATTCCCACGCCGCTACGTAGGCGTAGTTTTCGTCGTCGCGCAAGGCCTCGCCCTCGGGGGTCTGGTATTCCTCGCGGAAGTGACCGCCGCAGCTTTCGTTGCGGTTCAGGGCATCGTCCACCATCAACTCGCCCAGCTCCAGGAAATCGGCCACGCGGCCGGCTTTTTCCAGGGCCTGGTTCATTTCTTCGCCGTTGCCCACCACCTTCACGTCGCTCCAGAACTCTTGGCGGAGTTTCTGAATCTCGGTTTTGGCGTATTTCAGTCCTTCGGCGGTGCGGGCCATGCCGCAGTATTCCCACATGATGTGGCCCAGGGCCTTGTGGAACTGGTCGGGGGTGCGGTTGCCCTTGATGGCGAGCAACTGCTCGGTGCGGGCCTGCACGTAAGCCTTCGACTCGGCAAAGGCCGGGTGGTCGGTGCTCACCGGCTTAGGCGGCGTCTGGGCCAGGTAATCGCCAATGGTGTAGGGGATGACGAAGTAGCCGTCGGCCAGGCCCTGCATCAGGGCCGAAGCCCCCAGGCGGTTGGCCCCGTGGTCGGAGAAGTTGCACTCGCCGGTGGCGTAGAGGCCCGGCACGGTGGTTTGCAGGTTGTAATCAACCCACAGGCCGCCCATGGTGTAGTGCACCGCCGGGTAGATGCGCATGGGCATCTGGTAGGGGTCTTCGTCGGTTATTTTCTCGTACATGGCAAACAGGTTGCCGTACTTTTGGCTCACCGCATCGGCGCCGGTGCGCTTGATGATTTCCGAGAAATCGAGGTACACAGCCAGACCGGTGCTGCCCACGCCGCGGCCTTCGTCGCACATCATCTTGGCGTTGCGCGAGGCCACGTCACGCGGCACGAGGTTGCCGAAAGCAGGGTACTTGCGCTCCAGGAAGTAGTCGCGGTCGTCTTCGGCAATTTCCTGGGGCTTGATTTGGCCTTTGCGCACGCGCTCAGCCATTTCCACGGTTTTCGGTACCCACACGCGACCGTCGTTGCGCAGCGATTCCGACATCAGGGTCAGTTTCGACTGGTAGTCGCCGCTCACCGGAATGCAGGTGGGGTGAATCTGGGTGAAGCAGGGGTTGGCGAAGAAGGCGCCTTTTTTGTGGGCGCGCCAAGCGGCCGTCACGTTGCAGTATTTGGCGTTGGTGCTCAGGTAGAACACGTTGCCGTAGCCGCCGGTGGCCAGCACCACCGCGTGGGCGGCGTGGGTTTCAATCTCCCCGGTTACCAAGTTGCGGGTCACGATGCCGCGCGCCTGGCCGTCGATAATCACCACGTCCAGCATTTCCGAGCGGGTGTACATCTTCACTTTGCCGTAGGCAATCTGGCGGCTCAGGGCCGAGTAGGCACCCAGCAGCAGCTGCTGTCCGGTTTGGCCGCGGGCGTAGAACGTGCGGCTCACCTGGGCCCCGCCGAAGGAGCGGTTGGCCAGCAGCCCGCCGTACTCGCGGGCGAAGGGCACGCCCTGGGCCACGCACTGGTCGATGATGTTCACCGACACTTGCGCCAAGCGGTACACGTTGGCTTCGCGGGCACGGTAGTCGCCGCCCTTGATGGTGTCATAGAACAGGCGGAACACGGAGTCGCCGTCGTTCTGGTAGTTTTTAGCAGCGTTGATGCCGCCCTGCGCGGCGATGGAGTGCGCGCGACGGGGCGAATCGTGGTAAGTGAAGGCCTTTACGTTGTAGCCCAGTTCGGCGAGCGAGGCGGCGGCAGCGCCACCGGCCAAGCCCGTGCCGACTACAATCACGTCGTATTTCCGCTTGTTGGCGGGGTTCACGAGCTTGACGTTGAACTTGTGCTTCTCCCACTTTTCGGCGAGGGGGCCTTCGGGTATTTTGGAATCCAACAGCATAGAGTGACTGAGTGATGGAATGACTGAGTGATGGCGTGATAAGATAACAGCGAAAGGCTACAGGTGTTAAGCCAAGCCGCTGGTTTTATCGCCCCTAATCAATTAAAAAGCCGAAGCCACCGTGTGAATGAAAGTGGGGACGTTGGCGGCCAGCTCGCCCTGGTCGTTGGTGAACAGGTAGAAGTACAGCGGCATGGCCGCAAAGCCCGCCGATACCACCACGGCGAAGATGTAGCCGACCGATTTGATGAGCGGCGTGTACTTGCGGTGGTTGAGGCCCAGGGTCTGGAAGCCGGAGCGGAAGCCGTGCCACAAATGGTAGCCGAGGCTGATTTGGGCGGCTACGTAGAGCAGCACGTACCACAGGTGGTGGAACGAGGAAACCACGGCCATGTAGAGGTTGTCGTAGTCGCGGGTTTCCAGGTTGTCGCCGCCCATGCGGGGCAGGTCGCCGGCAAAGCGGGCACGCCAGAAGAAATTGTAGAGGTGCACCAGCAGAAAAATCAGGATGATGGTGCCCAGAATGCCCATGTTGCGGGAGGTCCATTCGCTGTTTTGCTCGGAGTGGTTGCTCACGTAGCCTTGGGCGCCGCGAGCGGCCTTGTTGCGGCGGGTGAGGGCAAAGGCTTCGTAAATGTGGAAGCCGAACCCCAGTACCAATCCCCACTCAATGGTACGAATAATGGGATTGGTGCCCATGAAATGCGAGTAGGTGTTGAAGGCAGCGCCGCCGTCGTGCTTGAACAGCTGCAAATTACCAATGAGGTGAACCACCAGGAACGTGCACAGAAACAGGCCCGTAGCGGCCATAATAATCTTCCGGCCGATGCTGCTGGTTAAAGTTTTTGTTATCCAACTCATAAAGTAGCCAAACTGGGGAAGTGAAGAGGTATGTTTAAGGGCTCAAAGGTAGGCCCCACCCGCTAACCGAACAACGCGCCGGCCCGATTCTTGCGCGCAGGGCCAGCCAGCAAAACATTGCGGGGCGTGGTGAATCTATCCGCCGCCGGCATCGTTTACAGGCACGGGCGCGGCGCGCAACATTTGGTCAGGCTCAGGGCTTTTCAGGCTGCTGGCGGGCGTTGCCGAAGCTAGCGGGCCGCATGGTTTTCTTATTTCTTGTCACACAGGTTGGTATGATACATTTTTTTCCATTTGGGGGTAAGGCCGTGGGGCGGTTGGCAGTGTTGCTGCTGGTGTTCCTGACGGGGCTGGGTTTGGGGCCGCAGGGGGCGTGGGCGTCGCACATCCGGGCCGGTGATATTCAGGCCAAGCCGGATACAGTCACGAATAATCCACGCCGGATATTCTTCAAAATGGTGCTCTACACCGACAACTCGTCGAACGTGGACCAGCCCAAGGCTACGTTTTTCTTCGGCGATGGCACCTCGACCTGCCTGGACGGGGTGGACCGGAAAGTGAAACGCGTGGTGCCCGGCAGTCCGGATACCAGCGTCAATACCTATGAATTCGAGCACATCTTTCAAACGACGGGCAGTTTTGTGGTCAGCTTTATTGGCGAAAACCGGAATGCCGGGGTGTTGAACATGAGCACCTCGGCTAACCAGTCGTTTTATATCAGCACGCGCGTGACCATCGACCCGTCGCTGGGGCTCAACCATTCGCCCGTGCTCACGGCGCCGGCCGTGGACAAAGCCGCGACAAACCAAGTGTTTTTGCACAACCCCGCGGCGTATGATGCCGACGGGGATTCGCTGGCATTCCGGCTGCGGAGCAGCCAGTCGGTAGCCATGTCCATCGCCAGTGTGGTGGGGCCTCCCTGCGCCAATGCTACGGGCACCAACCAGCCGGTAGCGGCCCCGGTTCCTAATTTCCGCTACCCGAACGACCCGGCCATTGCGCCCAACCCGGTGCAGGTAGCCTATGGAGGCGTGCCGGTGGGCGTGCCCGGCAACCCGGCTATTTTTGTACAGGACGCCCGCACCGGCCAGATTACGTGGAACGCCCCGCTGCAGGTGGGTTTTTACAACGTGGCCATGGTGGTGGAAGAATGGCGGCGTACGCCGCTGGGCCGCCGCCTCATCGGGGAAGTAATTCGGGACATGCAGATTATCGTGTCGGCGACCACCAACCTGCGCCCGACGCTTACCATTCCGGCCGACATCTGCGTAATAGCCGGGCAGACCGTGACGGGCGCCGTGACGGCCACCGACGGCAGCAGCGCCGGCTCGACGCCAACGCCGGTGACCTTGTTTGCTTACAGCGGCATTCTGCCGCCGGCCACGTTTGGGCAGAGCCAGAGCGGTCCGCCCACGGCCCGAGGCACCTTTACCTGGAATACGGATTGCCGCAACGTGGCCGAACTGCCGTACCTGGTGGTCTTCAAGGCCCAGGACAACCCCACGCCGCAGACGGCTGCCAACCCGCCGCTGATTGACGAGAAAACCTGGCGCATTACCGTGGTCGGCCCGCCCCCGCAAAACTTACAGGCCACACCGATTCCGGCTACTTGCGGTACGCTCAACACCGTGGCCCTCACCTGGAACCCGTATGTGTGCGCCAATGCTGCGCACATCTATGTTTACCGGAAACTGGGCTCGTCGAGCTTCGTGCCGGGGCCGTGCGACACGGGCATCCCGGCTTCGGCTGGCTATACCCTAGTAAAACAGCTGCCACCCACTGCCACTGGCTTCACCGACGACAATGCGGGCCTGGGCCTGAATGCCGGGCAAACGTATTGCTACCGCATTTATGCCGACTTCCCGCTGCCGAGCGGGGGCGCCAGCATTGCCTCGCAAGAGGCTTGCGCGTCGTTGCCGGGCCGGGGCGCCATGCTGAAAAAAGTGGACGTAGAAACCACCAGCACCACCGCCGGCCAGATAAATGTGTGCTGGACCCAGCCCCGTACTCTGGTGTGCAGCACCAACGGCACGCTCTCCTACGCGCTGTCGCGGGGCGAGGGCATTGCTCCGGCCACGTTTACCCTGGTCGCCAACATTGCCTCGCTGACGGATACTTGCTATGTCGACAACGGGCTGAACACCCAGGACAAGCAGTATACCTATAAGCTAGAGGTGGTGCGTACCTTCCCGGCCGGCGACAACCGCGCCCCGGTGCGCGAAGCCGCCCCCACGGCCAGCAGCGTGCGCGTGAGTGCGCTGCCCACCGACGCCTCGGCCCGGACCATTACCGTGAGCTGGACCTACAACGTGCCGTGGGACAATTCGGCCGTTCCAGCCGTTATCTACCGTCGGGTGGGCAACGGGGCATTTACGCGCCTGGCTACCGCCCCGACTTCGGCCGCGGGCGGCACCTACCTCGACTACGACGCGACCCTGCGCAAGGGCGAAACCTATTGCTACTACGTGGTGACGGAGGGCAAGTACGCGGCTATTGCCTACCTCAATTCGCTGCTCAACCGCAGCCAGCAGCGCTGCCTGGTGCTCAACAGCCCGCCGTGCACGCCCGTGCTGGCGCTCCAAACCACCAACTGCGACAGCCTAGCCGCGTTGCCCGAGTTTCCGGGGCTGAACCAGCGCTACACCAACCGCCTGCGCTGGACCTTGGGCAATACGCCCGCTGGCTGCGATGCGACGGTGGCCAATTACGAAGTGTATTACCGGCCCACGCCCACAGGCCGCCTCACGCTGCTTGGCACCACTACCCAAACCAGCTACCTGCATGCCAACCTCGATTTTTCGGGCGGGTGCTACGCCGTGCGGGCCATTGCGCCGAGCGGCATTGCCAGCGACACCAGCAACGTGGCCTGCCAGGATAACTGCGTGTTCTTCCGTTTGCCCAACATCTTTACCCCGAACGGTGACGGCACAAACGACACCTTCCGGCCCAAGAAAAATAGCCCCGTGCGCAGCATCCACTTTCAGGCGTTCAACCGCTGGGGCGTGAAGGTTTTTGAAAACACCACCACGGCTTCGGACCGGGTGCTCATCAACTGGGACGGCGGCGGGCCGGTAGGGGAGTCGGGCGCAGGAGCAGCCAAGGTTTCTGATGGCATCTACTACTACCTGGCACAAGTGGAGTTTGCCGACTTTGCCAACACCAAGCGCACCTACAAAGGCTGGGTTGAGGTTGTGCGCTAGCCAGGTTTAATTGCCATTTGGCAATTATTGGCCTCAACGCCCCCTTCAACGGAGTAGACAACGAACAATTGGCAAGAAAAAGAGGCTGCCCATTACCGGGCAGCCTCTTTTGTTGATGGAAACGCATAAGTAAGAATATTGGTCATGCGGTGCGCCTCACCCCCCGGCCCCCTCTCCTTTTCAAAGAGGGGGCCGGGGGGTGAGGCGCCCGCGCCATAATAAGCTTAACTTATGCACGAGTACTTGCCAATTGCATAGCCCCACACCAACCCGAGGAAGGCTCTAACGGCCTTCGAAGGAGCAGATACCCATCGTGCCAGAATTCCCGTCGGTATCGGTACCTTGGGACGGACTTGGCCGAGGGCGCATTGGCGCCGAAGCCGGGCCCTGTTGTAAATATAACCGTACAAGTTGATGGCGCGTAATATACTTGCAGATAAGTGGTTAGGTCTTTTAGTGGGGCTGATGCTCGTCATGGGGCTGAGCTTGTGGCCGGGCACTGCCCAGGCTTCCCACATCCGGGCCGGCGACATTCAGGCCAAGGTGGATACTACCGTGGGGCATAACCCGCGCCGCATCTTCTTCAAGATGACGCTGTACCTGGACATCAGCAAAGGGTTGCTTAGCTCGGTCGACCAGCCGGGTGCCATCATCTTTTTCGGAGATGGCACCTCCACCTGTACCCCTGTGGCCCGGATAGGCCCCCGGCAGCTCATCCCCGGCAATACCGATACGGCTCTGAGCGTGTATTATTTCGAGCATACGTTTACCACCACGGGCAGCTTCACCGTGAGCTTTGTGGGCGAAAACCGGAACGATGGCGTGCTGAACATGAGCACGCCCGACCACCAATCCTTTTACATCAGTACCTCCATTTCGATTGACCCGCTGCTGGGGCTCAACCACTCGCCCGTGCTCACGGCCCCGGCCGTGGACCGGGGTGCGGTGGGCCAGGTGTTTCTGCATAATCCTGCTGCCTACGATGCCGACCACGACTCGCTGGCGTTTCACCTGCGCTATTGCCAGCAGGTGACCACGCTGGCCGCTGATATTGTGGGACCCCCCTGCGCCACGGGCACGGGCACCAACCGGCCCATCGCCACGCCTTGTACCAACTACCACTACCCAAACGACCCCGTGGTGACACCCGGCCTGACGCCGGTGCAGGCAGACTACATTGACCAGAACGGCGTGCAAACGGGCTTTGCGGGTGCTATACCGGCAATTTTTAACCAAGACGCCCAAACGGGCCAGCTAATCTGGAACGCTCCGATAGCGGCCGGCTTCTACAATGTGGCCATGGAAGTGGAGGAGTGGCGCCGCACCGCCTCGGGCGTAAAAATCCGGATTGGTGTCGTGATTCGGGACATGCAGATTATTGTGTCGGCCACGGCCAACCTGCGGCCGGCCTTGACGATTCCGGCCGACCTCTGCGTGGTGGCCGGGCAGACCGTGACGGGCGCCGTGACGGCCACCGACGGCAGCAGCGCCGGCTCGGTCCCAACGCCCGTGACCTTGTTTGCTTACAGCGGCATTCTGCCGCCGGCCACGTTTGTGCAGAGCCAGAGCGGCCCGCCCACGGCCCGCGGCACTTTCAGCTGGCGCACTGATTGCAGCAACGTGGCCCGCTCTCCCTATCTGGTCGTGTTCAAGGCCCAGGACAACCCCACGCCGCAAACGACCACCAACCCGCCGCTGATTGACGAAAAAACCTGGCGCATTACCGTGGTCGGCCCGCCCCCGCAAAGCGTGCGCGTGGCCCCCCTGGTGGCCACGGGCAGCACCCTTAATGCCGCCAAGCTGGACTGGGACCCGTACGTGTGCGCCAACGCCGCGCACCTCTACATCTACCGCAGGCTGGGCCCGGGGCCCGCGCCGGGAGCGTGCGAAACCGGTATTCCCGCCTCGTCGGGCTACGTGCGCATTGGCACTGTTCTGCCCAATGCCACGTCGTTCACGGATTACAACACCGATGCCAGCGGCACTCAGCAGGGGCTCTCCCGGGGCCAGACCTACTGCTACCGCATCTACGCCGACTTTCCGCTGCCGGGGCTGGGCGAAAGCATTGCCTCGCAGGAAGTTTGCCTCACCATTGCGGGCCGCTCGGCCATGCTAACCAACGTGGATGTGGAAAGCACCAGCACCACCAATGGCCAGATTACGGTGCGCTGGACCCAGCCCCGGGCCGCCTCCGGGGCCGTCCTGGGCGGTACGCCCTCGTATGTGCTCTCGCGGGGCGTGGGGCAAAACCCAACGACGTTTACGGCGGTGCGCGCGCCCTTCACCAACCTGACGGACACGGTGTATGTAGACAATGGCCTAAATACCCAGGACCTGCAGTATAGCTACAGGCTCGATTTTGTGCGCACCTTTCCAGCGGGCCAGGGGGCAACTATTACCGAAACCGGGCCCACGGCCAGCAGCGTGCGCACCACCGTGGTGCCCAACCGCTCCGCCACCCAGATGCTCGTGAGCTGGTCGTTTGCCGTGCCCTGGGACAACGCCGCCAGCACCCAGCCCACCGTTGTGTACCGCCGCACGGGGGGCACGGGGCCTTACACGCGCCTTGGCACCGCGGTGAGCACGGCCACCGGCGGCAGCTACCCCGACGCCGACCCCGCTTTGGTGAAAGGCCAAACCTATTGCTACTACGTGCAAACCAACGGCCGCTACACCAATCTGAACTTTCTGAGTTCACTGCTCAACAAGAGCCAGGAACGGTGCACCCAGCTCGTGAGTCCGCCGTGCACGCCCGTGCTGACGCTCGAAGTCACCAATTGCGACAGCCTGGCTGGGTTGCAGGAGTTTCCGCGCACCGATGAGTACTACACCAACCACCTGCGCTGGAGCGCAGGTAGCCAGCCGCCCGGCTGTGATGCTACTGTAGCCAGCTACCGCGTTTACTACCGGCCCACGCCCACGGGCCGGTTCACGCTCATCGGCACCACCACGCAGCCCCGCTTTGCCCACACCAACCTGACGTTTTCGGGCGGGTGCTACGCCGTGCAGGCCGTGGCCCCCAGCACGGTGGCGAGCGACACCAGCAACGTGGCATGCCAGGACAACTGCGTGTTTTTCAAACTTCCCAACATCTTCACCCCCAACGGCGATGCACAGAACAATGTGTTCCGGCCCAAAAACAGCAGCCCCGTGCGCAGCGTCCACTTTCAGGCGTTCAACCGCTGGGGCGTGAAGGTTTTCGAAAACACGACTACGGCCTCGGACCCTATCCTTATCAACTGGAGCGGCGGGCCGGCGGGGGAAGCCGGGGCCGGGGTGAGGGTTTCCGACGGCATTTATTTCTACCTGGCCCAGGTAGAATTTGCCGACCAGGCCAACACCAAGCGCACCTACAAAGGCTGGGTGGAAATCATCCGCTAGCCCCGGCGGAAGCTGGTCTTGATGGTTGGCACGGGTTAAACAAGGGGGCGGAGTGGGCTGCATGGCTCGCTCCGCTTTTTTTGGTCAATGCCGGTTTTTGTGCAGCTTGCGCCCGCTTTGCTTTTTTCAGCGGTATAAAAAGTGCCTGGAACGTCATGCAGAGCGCCGCGAAGCATCTTTACCGCAACGGTAAATCAGAATACTTACGCCGTAAAGATGCTTCGCGACGCTCTGCATGACGTTCTGAGCAAATCCCAAACATCTTTTGTAGTTTGTCCCAACCCACCCTCACCAACCTTTCGCACTGTTCAATGACTTCGTCTAAATCCGTACTATTTCCTGGCCAGGGCAGCCAGTTTCCGGGCATGGCCCGCGAGCTGTTTGAGCAAAACCTCGACGCCCGCGCGCTGCTCACCCAAGCCAACGACATCCTGGGCTTCTGCCTCACCGACATCATGTTTTCGGGTTCTGAGGAGGACCTGCGCCGCACCGATGTGACCCAACCCGCCATTTTCGTGCATTCGGTGGCGCAGTTTGTGGCCCAGCCGGGTTTCGAAGCGGCCAGCACCGCCGGCCATTCGCTCGGGGAATTCTCGGCGCTGGTGGCGGCCGGGGTGCTGAAGTTTGAAGATGCGCTGCCGCTGGTGGCCCGCCGCGCCCAAGCCATGCAGGCGGCCTGCGAGGAGCAGCCCGGCACCATGGCCGCCATTCTGGGCCTCGACGATGCCACGGTGGAGCGCATCTGCCAGGAAATTTCGGCCAGCGGCCACGTGGTGGTGGCCGCCAACTACAACTGCCCCGGCCAGCTTGTGATTTCGGGCTCGGCCGAAGGCGTGGCTCAGGCCTGCGAAGCCCTGAAAGCAGCCGGTGCCAAGCGGGCCCTGCCGCTGCCCGTGGGCGGTGCCTTCCACTCGCCGCTGATGCAGAGCGCCGCCGCCGCGCTGGCTGCCGCCATCGAGAAAACCACCTTCGGCCCGGCCCGCTGCCCCGTGTACCAGAACGTGGACGCCCTTCCCCACACCGACCCGGCCGAAATCAAAGCCAACCTGCTGGCCCAACTCACGGCCCCCGTGCGCTGGACCCAGCTCGTGCAGCGCATGGCCGCCGACGGCGCTGCCGACTTTGTGGAGTGCGGCCCCGGCAAAGTGCTGCAAGGCCTGGTGAAGAAAATTGTGCCCACGGCCACGGTGGGCAGCTTCTAGCGCGCCGCTACTGGTTTGTCGCTCCTCATGGGCCCACCTGCTGATGCCGAACCTGCCGCAGCCCGGCACCACCGCCTGCCATTTGGGGCTTGGCTGGTGGCGGCCGGGCTGTTGCAGCTGGCCCTGTTTGCCTACGCTGCCGCGCCCGGCCTGGCCGTCACCAGCGACTCGCGCCTGTACCTGTACGCCGCCCAAACCCTGCGCGATTCCGGCCACTTGCTCCACCCCGATGGGACGCCCTACCGCTACTGGCCGCCGCTGTACCCCGTGCTGCTGCGGGTGAGTGGGTCGCTGGCAGCCATTCGGGTGCTGCACGCCGGAGTGCAGCTGGGCAGCCTCTTGCTCTGGAGCTGGCTGGGGCGGCAGCTATTGCCCGGCCGGCGAGGAATGCTGCTGCCAGTGCTGCTGGCCCTTAGCACGCCTTGGCTGTTGGTGGGCAAGTTTGTCTGGTCAGAATGCGTGTTCATCCTCCTGTTTGGAGCCTACGCAGCGGCTCTGTTTCAGTGGCTGCGCTCGGGCCAAGGGCGCTGGTGGTGGATGCTGACGGCCGTGGGCTTGTTAATGCCTTTGGAGCGCACGTTAGGCCTTTTTCTATTGGCTGGAGTAGGGGCGGGGCTATTGTTGGGCCAGTGGCGGCAGCTAAGTAGGCTGCGCTGGCTGCTCCTGGCGCTCCATCTGGCCCTGAGCACCGTGGGCGGCGTGCTCTGGCAATGGTACGCGCTGCACGCCGGGCCCAGCCGCTACCATCCCAGTCGGGGCTGGGGCCAACTTCTCAGTTCCGGGGCCGACTATGGGTTTGTACTGAGCCGCTGGTTACTGCCGTTGCCCACGGCCAGCCGCGTGTTTCTGCCCGAAATGTTATGGGCGCTGGGGCTGCTGGCATTGTTCGGGCTGCTTTGGCCACGCTGGTCCGAGCCTGAAGCGACCATTCTTAACAAGGCAGCGGCACCAGATAATGCGGCAGGTACTACGCAAAGCTTCGGCCGGCCCGCGGCAATTCCAGCTGCTTTTCAGCCCGCGCAGCTACTGCTGGGCGCTTTGTGGAGTGCCTCGCTTACCCTGGTAGCCCTGGTTGCAGCCCTCACGCTATTTGCCCAAAGTGCTGCCGGCATTCACGATGCGGAGCGCTACGCCAGCGTCCTTTTTGGCCCGGTGATGCTGCTCAGCCTGGCGGCGTGGCCGGCCCGTGCCCCCAGGTGGTTGGGCATGGTAGTGTCGGCAGGCTGGCTGCTCACTGCCGCGCTTCGGGTGGGCCATGTGGCTATCGAGCTGCGCAAGCTTACGCCTCTCGCGCCCGCCTCATTCCCCGGCCCAGGGCCGGACGGGCAGCGGGTCGGAGCAGCGGGCAAGTAGCGCTTCCATCGTGTCGCCTAGCTGCGGATGCCGCAGCGTGCCGGCAATTTCGGCCAGTGGTACCAATACGAAGCGGCGTTCGGCCAAGCGCGGGTGCGGCACGGTCAGGTCAGGCAGGGCAATGATTTCTTCGCCAAAAAGCAGGATGTCGACGTCCAGGGTGCGGCTGCCCCACCGTTCGCGGCGCAGGCGGCCGGCGCGTTGCTCGGCCGCCAGGCAGGCCGCCAGCAACTCGGCGGGTGCCAGTGTGGTGCGCAGGGCCAGCGCCTGGTTGAGAAAAGCGGGTTGGTCCTCTCGGCCCCAGGCCGCCGTTTCGTAGATGCCGGATTCAGCCACGATGTCTCCAGCCGCAGCAGCTAAATAAGAACGTGCCTCGTGCAGCAGGGCGGCCCGGTTGCCGAGGTTGCTCCCCAGCAGTACGTACGCCGTTACCGCCTCGCTCATGCCTGCCGTTGGAAGAACGCGGCGGTGGCTTCGGCAATGTGCCGGGCCGGCGCGGGCAGCTCCGCGTTGGGCCACGGATGCGACCCGCCAAACATGTGCGTGGCCCCCGGCACCAGCACGAGCTCGGCATCGGGCTTAAGCTGCTGGAGCTTGTGCGCGGCTGCCACGTTCACGGTTTCATCTTCCTCGCCATGGATGATGAGCAGGGGCTGGCGCAGCTTCCGGCGCACGTTGTGCGGAATGTCCAGGCGCGGGCGGTGGGCGTGGTAGTCCTCCACAATCTGGTAGTGCATGGGGAGGTCCTGCCCGGTGCGGGTGTTGGGCACGTGCAGCACGCCCGTGCGCTGCCACTCGTCAAACACGGCCTGGGGCCATTGCGGGTGCACTTCGGCAATGGCCGCCCAGGTGGCCACGGCCCGCACGCGTGGGTCCTCGGCGGCTTTGAGCAGCACCAGGCCGCCGCCGCGGCTGTGGCCCACCAGGTACAAGCGGCTCAAATCCATTTCGGCGGCGGGCACAGGCGCGGCGCCGGGGGCAAAAAGCGCATCAATGAGCTGGCCGATGTCATCCAGCTCGATGCTGAAATTGTTGCGGCCGAAGGCCTCCAAATCCTCCAAATCGCCGGTGCCGCCTACCACCAGCCCGTTGTGCGAGAGGTTGAGCTTCACGAACACAAAACCCTGCTCGGCAAAAAAGTCGGCCAGCAGCGGGAAATGTCCCCAATCCTTAAACCCCTTGAACCCGTGCACGAAAAGTACCACGGGCTTGGCCCGGCCATCGGCTTGATAGGTGGCGTCGGCTTCAAAAGCGCGGCCGTGCTGCCGGCCGGTAAGCAAAAAAGACAAGCGAGTGAGCATACCGCGAAGGTAGGGGCGATGGGTGGTGAAAAGGTGAACGAGTGAGCGGATGAACGGACGGGTTTGCGGTTCGGATGGGGTATTGGGCGCAAACAGCGCAGCCCAAACCGCAAACTCACCAGCTCGCCGGTTCGCCACCTCACCATTTCCCGCCGTATCATTGCCGGCGCAATGCCCTTACCATCCACTTTCTCCCTCGACCAGATTCAGGCGCCCATTGCGGCCGAAATGGAAGCGTTTGAGCACAAGTTTCGCCAGTCGATGCGCACCAATGTGCTGCTGCTCGACAAGATAATGGGCTATATCGTGAAGCGCAAGGGCAAGCAAATCCGGCCCATGTTTGTGTTTCTCACGGCCCGCGCCGCCCGCCCCGAGCCCGCCACCGGCGACCCGCTGCCCGACGCCTCCTTCCGCGGGGCCACCCTGATTGAGCTGCTGCACACCGCCACCCTGGTGCACGACGACGTGGTGGACGAAAGCAATTACCGCCGCGGCTTCTTCTCCATCAATGCGCTCTGGAAAAATAAAATAGCCGTGCTGGTGGGCGACTACCTGCTGTCGCGCGGCATGCAGCTGGCGCTGGAACACGACGATTTCAACCTGCTGAAAATTGTGAATAACGCCGTGCGCGAACTAAGCGAAGGCGAATTGTTGCAAATTGAAAAAGCGCGAAAATTAGACATCACCGAAGACGTTTATTTCGAAATAATTCGAAAGAAAACGGCTTCGTTAATTGCCTCCTGCACGGCTGTGGGTGCCGCCTCGGTGGGAGCCGACAAAGAGGCCATTGAGCGCGCCCGCTTATTCGGGGAAAAAGTAGGAATTGCTTTTCAAATTAAAGACGATTTATTCGATTACGGCACCGCTGAAATTGGCAAGCCGGTCGGCATTGATATCAAAGAAAAGAAAATGACCCTGCCGCTGATTTATGCCCTCCAGCACGCCTCCTGGCTGGAAAAACGCCAGGTTATCTTCAATGTGAAAAACAACGAAGGCCACCGCGACCGGGTGCAGCAGGTGATAGAATTTGTTAAAAAATCGGGTGGGCTGGAATACGCTATTCAGACCATGAAAAGATACCGCGACGAGGCCCTGACCATCCTGCACAGCTTCCCGGAATCGCCGAGCCGCACGTCGTTGGAGCAATTAATTAATTACACCATCGAGCGGGAAAAATAGACCTCGGAGTACACGAATTTTAACGGAGGGAACAGATTTTCTGTGGTTCCGCTCTGCTGGAGTTTAGCTAATGAAGCTGTTTAGAAAGTCAAAATCGTTGTCATCCTGAGCGCAGCGAAGGACCTTATCATGTCAAAATAGGCGTTGTTCTGACGTGATAAGGTCCTTCGCTGCGCTCAGGATGACAGACATGCAGGCAAATCAGACTTTCTAAACAGCTTCAATAAAAAAGCCATTCAATTTGAATGGCTTTTTTATTTATTAACGGACCATAAAACGAACAGATTCGCAATAGACAAACATTGCGCAGAACCACAAAAAATCTGCTCCCTCCGTTGAAATCCGTGTAATCTGAGGTCCTATTCGGCCACTTGGTAGCTTACACCCTTTGCGTCGCTCACTTTGAACGTGACGCCGTCGAACGAGCTGTCGACTTCGAGCGAGTGCGTGACGTCGCAGCCAGGACACTTTATCTCTTCTATTTCGTGGTTGTCAGCGTGAGCGGGGGAGTCGGCCTGGTCGTTGGGGGCGGGCACGCCGATGAGGTCGGTGAAGACTTCGGTGTGACAGTGCTCGCACTCGAATTTGAGGCCGACGCTACGGCCTTGCAGGTCGGCGAGAGGTGCGGGCGTGCTGGGTTGTTGCTGAATCCACATAAGTGAAATGGGGTGTTTAGGGAAAGAAAAAAGAAAGGGGTACACTGGGCCGGGGCCCGGCTAAGGTTTACGCGGGTGGTCTGAAAAAAGATGAGTTGGCGGCCGGTGGTTATTTTTGGTGGCCGCATCCAGTTGCGGCCCCAGGAAATGAGCAACGAGCAACAGCGGGCTGCGGCCGCTGCGGGTCCTTTTGTGTTGCCGCGGGTGCCGCGCTGGCGCTCGCTGCTGCGCTCGTTTGCCCTGGCCAAAGACCCGCTGCCGGTGCTGAACGACACGCTGGCCCACTACGGCGATACCGTGGAGCTGTTTATTGGCGGGGTCGAGAAAAGCATCCTCACCCGCGACCCCGGCCTGACGCAGCACATCCTCCAGAAAAACCACCGCAACTACGCCAAATCGAAGTTTACGCAGGGGTTTTCGCGCTACATCGGCCACGGCTTATTGACGAACGAGGGGCCCGACTGGCTGCGGCAGCGCCGGCTCATTCAACCCGGTTTTCATCGGCAGCGGGTGGCGGGCCTCACGGGACTGATGCAGGAAATAACCACCGAAACGCTGGCGCCGCTGGTGGCCCAGGCCGCCGGCGCGGGCGGCGCGGCCACCGTGGAAGTGCACGAGCTGATGACGCGCCTTACCTTTCGCATCATTGCCCGCTCGGTGTTCAGTACCAATTTCCCCGAGGCCGAATTGGACCGGCTGGCAGGGCTGATTACCGAGATTCAGGCGTTTTTTGTGCGCTCCATCCGGCAGCCCTACCTCAAGCCGTGGTTTCGGCTGCGCGGCCGGTTTACGTACCACGACGCGCTGGCGGCAGAGTTGCGCACGCTACTGGCCGGGCTCATCGCCCAGCGGCAACGGGCCAACGCCCAACCCGGCGCCGCGCCCCCCGACGACCTGCTGCAAATGCTGCTCGATGTGCGCTACGAGGACACCGGCGAGCCCATGAGCCCCGACCGGCTCATCGACGAATCCCTCATCCTGCTGGTGGCGGGCCACGAAACCAGCGCCAACGCCCTTACCTGGCTCGCCTACCTGCTGGCCCATCACCCGGCCGAGGCCGTGGTGATTCAAACCGAGATGGCCGCCGTACTGGCCGGCCGCACGCCCACCTTCGACGACCTGCCGCGCCTGGGCGCCGCCCTGTATGCCGTGCAGGAAACCATGCGCTGCTATCCACCGGCCTGGATGGTGGACCGCGTGGCGCTGGCCGACGACGAGTACCAGGGCCTCCGCATCCCAAAAGGCACGCTGTTTTCGCTTTACTTCCACGGCCTGCACCACGACGCTAAGTACTGGCCCGCGCCCGAGGAATTCCGGCCCGGCCGGTTTGCGCCCGGCCCGGCGCGGGCGGTGCAGGCCAATGCCTACGTTCCTTTTGGCGGCGGGCCGCGCCTGTGCATCGGCATGCAGTTCGCCCTCACCGAAATGCAGCTCGTGACGCTGGAATTGCTGCGGCTGTTTGCGATTGAGTGGGTGGCCGGCCAACCGCCCGTCACCATGCAGCCGCTCATCACCCTGCGCCCAAAAAACGATTTTCGGCTGCGGCTGCGGCTGCGCTAAAACAGGTGCCTGGAAGGGTGGAGCAGACAAGCCCGCCCACTTTTGCCGCTGTTTAAGCAGTCGAGTGAAAATAACCGTATTAAAAAAGGCGGTCCTGCTGAGCGCAGTCGAAGCAGGACGGGCTAAATTCAATGCGCTTACTTCTGCACCACCACTTAGCAATATGTTCAAGTTGCTATTATAGAAGCGGTTTCGGAAGGGTCTCGCTCGCCGGTCCGACGCCGTAGGCGTCTGACCGGTCGTAGGTCACCGGCCGTTGGCGCCTCGTTCGGGCGGCCACCGGTCGGACGCCTACGCCGTCGGACCGAGCGGAACCGACTGCTTAGCGCGGTGTCGGGGTTGGTGTAGAGTAGCGCGAACGACAAAGTTCGCGCTACTGACCGAACGTACATTGACTTCGAAACGGCTGTAAACAACTTCATAACCAACCGCTATGCCGGAGCTACTTCACCGCTAGCTCCAGTGTTACTTCTGGGCCGGGAAAGCAAAGCGGTACGGCCTCGAAGCCCGGCACAAAGTTGAACACCCGGCTGGTGGGCGCCGGCGAAGGCGCAAAGGCCTGCGTAGCGCTAACGAAAAGGGTAGCCCCACGCTTAGCAAGCTGCAAACGGCGGTCAGATTGCGCGGTAAAGCGTTCGGTGGCAGCGGCAATGACGGGGACGACAATGCGCACCTGACCATCGTAAGGCCCGGGTTCTGCCACGAAGTGAAGCGACACCTTATCGGCCGTGAAGAGGTATGTCAGCCGACAGGTCACGGGGCCGGCGGGCGGGCTTCGCTGGTCCCTGTCGACCAGTTTTGCTACTACCGTGACGGTGCTTTGCCCCGCCGCATCGTGCACGACCGGCACCGCGCTCAGGTCGCTGATGCTCATAAAAAGCTCCTCGCCCAGCCGCAGCTCCACGCGGGGCGTGAGGCAGGGCGCGGGCGGCGCGGAGTCGGGCGGCATGTTGCCGGCCTCAAAGCGCTGGTAGGCATTCATGCTGGCCGCCAGCAGCGGGCCTGCTTTCTCATGCCACAGCAAGCTGAGCGCCCCACCCGAGGCGTGGCCGTTGCGGTAGGTGTTGTATTCGCAGTCGTAGCCCGTAACGGTGGCTCGGTAGGGGCCCTGCGCCAGCAGCCAGGTGGCAATGTCGCGGACGTAGCGGCTGCCGTAGGCTTGCTCGCGCGGCAGCCGCACGCGGCGCAGGTCGGGAGCAACCGCGGCCGGCTGGTCGAGAATAGTCGTCAGGGCTTTGAGGTGGCAGAACGTGTGGTGGACGCTGGTGGGCACGTGCGCGGCGGCATGGGGGCCACCGGTGAGCAGGCCACCCACGGTGCAGTGCTGCAGGAGCTGGGTGTTGCGAAGCGCGGCCTTGTAGAAGCGCGGGTCGCGGCCGGCCAGCAGGGCAAATGCGGGCTGGCAACCGTCGGAGGTGCGGCTGCCCCAGTAGGTCCACTTGTAGTTGCGGCTGCCCCAGCTGTTGTCCCAGCCGCCATCGGGCAGCATAAATTCCAGGTGCGCCTGTAGCCCGCGGGTGGCGGCGGCCAGCACTTCTTCGTCGTGCACCAAGTGGCCGTAGAGGGCCAGCGCCGGCAGCGATTCCTCCACGTTATACCCCAAATCAACGGGGTAGCAGCCTTTTGCGCTGGTTTGGAGCGCGGGCCGGCCTTCGCCCACCAGCAGGTTGCTGGCGGGTGAGAAGTAGCCCAGGGCTCCGTGCGCCAGTGCCTGGGCTTTCTGCCGGAAGCGGGGCACGTCCAGCACTTCCCCGAGCAAGGCGAGGCCGTAGGTGGCCGCCACGGGGTAGTTAATGTTGCCGTATTCCAGGGTAAAGGTGTCGTAGATAAAGTTGCCGGCCTTCAGCAAGCGGTCGAGCAAAGCGGCCTTGAATTGGTTGTCCAGCACGGTGCCGTGGTTTTTCACGGCCTCGGCCAGCGCAACGGCCATAAACACGGTGGTGCCTTTCCAGGAGCCTTTCTGGGGCTCGTTCAGCCAGGAGCCGTCGGGTTGGCTCACCCGGTTTTCGGCCCAGCGGAAAAGGAGGTGGGCGGCGTCCAGGTACCGGCTTTGCTGGGAGCGGCGGGCGGCCCGGAGCAAGGGATAAATGGTTTCGGCAATACGCCCCGGCACGCCCGCATCGCCGGGCCCGCGGATGCCGCCGTAGTCGAGGCCCTGCGCCGCATCCGTTACCTGCAGCTTCAGCAGCGCCGCCAGCCACTGCTCGGCCAGCTGAGCGCTCAGCGTGTACAGGTCGGCCGACGGGGTGGGTGGCAAGGCCAGCGCTTCCAGGGTTCCGATGCTGCTCAGGATGCCCGCGCCGGCTACCGCGCCCGTTTTGAGGAAGCTGCGCCGGCCAATACCTTCGGGCTTGAGTTCGGGCATAAGAAAAGACAGTGGTGGCGCGGATGCTCTTGGCGGCCAGCGTCAGCGGCGGTTGGCTTTCGCAAGCAGGGCCTAAAAGTAGGCCTTGCGCCGTTTGCCACGGCGCTTTTTCTACGAAACCGTTTGCGGAAATAAAATGGCCCCTTCCCAACTGCCGGCCACGTAGCGGGCAGCAGCGAGAAGGGGCCAGCGAAAGCCAGGCGGCGTTGCTGCTTATTCCTTCAGCAGCTTGTCGATTTCTCTATTGAAGGCCGCCGTTTCTTCTGCGTAGTACTTGCCCGTGCCCGGTCCTGAGTAGCCCGTGTGAATCTTTCGCACGTTGCCCTTCTTGTCGAGAAATATGGTGGTGGGGAAGGCCAGGAACTTGGCCAGCTGCGGCAGCGACTTGGCCACCGAGTCCTTATTGGCCACGCCGGCAAAGGCCACGTCGTAGCCCATGTGGAACCGTTCGCGCATGCTGCGCAGCTTGGGCGCGGCCTTGGCATATTCGGGGCTGCGCTCGTAACCCAAGCCGATAATTTCCACGCCGCGCTGTTTGTTCTTCTCGTACCACGGCGCCAGGAAGTTGGTTTCGTCCATGCAGTTGGGGCACCACGAACCCAGGATTTGCAGTACCACCACCTTGCCCCGGTACTTCGGGTCGGTAGGGGAGATGCTGCCGCCTTCAACGACGTTTGGAAACTTGAAATTCAGCCGGCTTTCGCCCTTTTTGAGATAGGTGAGGGTGTCGGCATCGGGCAGCTTGGCGTTGGGGTCGGGCACGGCCGTCCAGGTTTCATGGCCCGCTTTGCCGGAGTAGAAGTCGCCTTTCAGTATGCCATCAGGCTGTTTATCTGCTGTGAACAGAAAAGCATGACTACCATCGAAAGTCGTCAATTCTATTCGGTTACCGAATCGGTGTCCATTCAAATAGCGGTAGTCTCCTGTAGTCGTGAGAAACGTGCCGGTTACGGGTGCTCTATGTAGGTCTTCCTGTTTGAAAACACCTACTGCTTCGTAAGTCTCATTGTCATCACCCTTGAATTTAGTCCGCCACGTGCCATTAAAATCACCCCAATCATCAGCTTCGCGGGCAGGGAACAGCATTGTCCCTTGAGTTGCGGTCAGCGGCACCCGGTACGGCGTCTTCGAGTCATACTTCACCCATATTCCTTTCAGCTTGTCCTTGCCATCGGCGCGTACCACCAGCGCGGCATCAAAGGCGTGCATGCGGATAGTCGTGGAGTCGCCGGCCGAGGAGATTTCCTCGCAGCGCAGCCGCTCCTCGCCATTCAGGCCTTTATTAATGAGGTAGACCACCAGCTTGCCGGCTTCGGTTTTTACCTCGAACAGGAACGGGATTTCCTGGCCCTGCGCCGCCAGCACGCCGCGCCACGGGCCGGGCGTGAGCACCGGGGCCGTGGCGCCGCTGGTAGCAGCCGTTTCGGAAGTAGCTGTGTTGGAGGTGCAGGCGGCGAGGCCCAAGCCTAGCGTGATGGTAGCTGAAAGTGTTTGGAATCCAACACGCATTGGCTTAGCGGAAAAGGGTGTCAAGATTGATTTCTATTTGGGTGGCGGGGTCACGCAGGAGGCCGCTAGTGAAAACCTGCGGCGGCTGACCCGGTAGAAATAGGTATATATTGCCGACACGCGGCAGCACCAGCCACGCCGACTGCACGCCACTTGTCAAGTATTCATCCTGAATTTTTCCGACCAAATAATCAAAAGATTGGGTCGGTGATAGGATTTCAATAGCCGTCACTGGAGGTTGCACGACGCGTAGTACATCGCGCCGATAATCGTATTGTTGGCGCGGCAAAAGAGCTACATCCGGCTTTAACCGTCCGGCGCTTAGCTCAAATTCCAGCTCAGGCAAAATATCGTACTGTTCTTCATAAGGCAGCAGCGCCATACTGATGCGATGAATGAGCCGAGAATGGTTTAGCGACCTGGCTTCTTCGAGAACTACCTCGTTTTCAATAATTTCGACGGCCTGGGTTTCCATAAGGCAAGAGTGTTTGAGCAAATGTAATGTCCATGTCCAATGCAGGCACAACCCGGCCCGCGCGCATTAGGTTGCCGCCCGCCCTCCGCGACTCTTCTGCGAAACCCTCTGCCCCCTCTGCGGTGAAAACTGCCAGAACGCCATTCGCAAAACCTGCGTTAATCCCTCCGGCAAGCTAAAGCTTACCACACAAACCCGCTTTCGGCTAGGTCCAACTTCCCGTGGGTGCTACATTTGCGCCACCACTCTTTATAATAACACGCATCCTATGGCTTTCGACCTGGAAATGATTCGCGCCGTGTACGCCGGCATGGGTTCCCGCATCGAGGCGGCCCGCGCCGCCGTGGCGCGCCCGCTCACCCTCACCGAGAAAATTCTCTACGCCCACCTCTACGGCGGCGAAGTAAAGCAGGCCTATGAGCGCGGCGTTTCCTACGTCGATTTCGCCCCCGACCGCGTGGCCATGCAGGACGCCACCGCCCAAATGGCGCTGCTCCAATTCATGCAGGCCGGCAAGCCCACGGCCGCCGTGCCCAGCACCGTGCACTGCGACCACCTCATTCAGGCCAAAGACGGCGCCACCGAGGACCTGGCCGAAGCCAACACCGAAAACAAGGAGGTGTACGACTTCCTGGCCTCGGTTTCCAACAAGTACGGCATCGGCTTCTGGAAGCCCGGCGCCGGCATCATCCACCAGGTGGTGCTTGAAAACTACGCCTTCCCCGGCGGCATGATGATTGGCACCGACTCGCATACCCCCAACGCGGGCGGCCTGGGCATGGTGGCCATCGGCGTGGGCGGCGCCGACGCCGTGGACGTAATGGCCGGCATGGCCTGGGAATTGAAATTCCCGAAGGTGATTGGCGTGAAGCTGACCGGCAAGATGAACGGCTGGACTTCGGCCAAGGACGTGATTCTGCGCGTGGCCGGCATCCTGACCGTGAAGGGCGGCACCGGCGCCATCGTGGAGTACTTCGGCGAGGGCGCCGAGAGCCTCTCGGCCACCGGCAAAGGCACCATCTGCAACATGGGCGCTGAAATTGGTGCCACCACCTCGGTGTTTGCCTACGATGAGAAAATGGGCGACTACCTGCGCGGCACCGGCCGCGCCGAAATTGCCGAAGCCGCCGCCGCCGTGCGCCAGCACCTGCGCGCCGACGACGAGGTGTACACCCAGCCCGAGCGCTACTTCGACCAGCTCATCGAAATCGACCTCAACACGCTGGAGCCCTACGTGAACGGCCCGTTCACGCCGGACGCCGCCTGGCCCATCTCGCAGTTCGCCGCCGCCGTGAAAGAGCACGGCTGGCCCGAGAAGCTGGAAGTGGGCCTCATCGGCTCGTGCACCAACTCGAGTTACGAGGACATCACCCGCGCCGCCAGCATTGCCAAGCAGGCCGTTGATAAAGGCCTGACCGTGAACGCCGAGTTCACCATCACGCCCGGCTCGGAACTGGTGCGCTACACGGTGGCCCGCGACGGCCTTCTCGACACCTTTGCCGATATGGGCGGCGTGGTGCTGGCCAACGCCTGCGGCCCGTGCATCGGCCAGTGGGCCCGCCACACCGACGACCCCAAGCGCCGCAACTCCATCATCACGAGCTTCAACCGCAACTTTGCCAAGCGCAACGACGGCAACCCAAACACCCACGCTTTCGTGGCCTCGCCCGAAATCGTGACGGCCTTCGCCATCGCCGGCGACCTCACCTTCAATCCCCTCACTGACACCCTGCAAGGCACCAATGGCCCCGTGAAGCTCGACGAGCCTCAGGGCGTGGAAATGCCGCCCCGCGGTTTCGCCGTGGAAGATGCCGGCTTCCAGGCCCCTGCTGCTGATGGCAGCACGGTGCAGGTGCTGGTGAGCCCCACCTCGGACCGTCTGGAGCTGCTCGAAGCGTTCAAGCCGTGGGAAGGCACCGATTTGAAGGGCTTGCGCCTGCTCATCAAAGCCCAGGGCAAGTGCACCACCGACCACATTTCGATGGCCGGCCCGTGGCTGAAATACCGCGGCCACCTCGACAACATCTCGAACAACATGCTCATCGGGGCCACCAACGCCTTCAACGGCGAGGCCAACTCGGTGCGCAACTTCGCGGTGCAGGGCGACGGCTACACCACCGTGCCCCAGTCGGCCCGCTCCTACAAGAGCCTGGGCATCGGCACCGTGGTTATTGGCGACGAGAACTACGGCGAAGGCAGCTCGCGCGAGCACGCCGCCATGGAGCCCCGCCACCTGGGCGTGCGCGCCGTGATTGTGAAGAGCTTCGCCCGCATCCACGAAACCAACCTGAAGAAGCAGGGCATGCTCGGCCTCACCTTCGCCAACAAGGCCGACTACGACCTGATTGAGGAAGGCGACACCATCGACATCCTCGGCCTGACGGACTTCCAGCCCGGCAAGCCCCTGCAGGCCCGCCTGCACCACGCCGACGGCGACACCGACCTCATCACCCTCAACCACACCTACAACGAGGGCCAGATTGAGTGGTTCAAGGCCGGTTCGGCCCTGAACCTGATTCGCCTGAAAGAAGCGGGCCAGACGGTGTAATTACCGTCAGCCAGTAGCTTAAGCTGCCACGGCCGCCTCGCGAAACCGGGGCGGCCGTTTTGTTTCTGGACAAGTATTGCAGAGCTTTACGCACCGTGAAAGCCTGCCTGCTTTGCATCTGCCTGCTTGTTTGTCAATTCCTGGCGGCCGCCCAGCCCGCCATCCCCTACGGCCATAACCCCGCCGCCGGGCACTACCAGCTGGTGCGCGGCGTGAAGCTGTACTACGAAACCTACGGCCAGGGCCCGCCGCTGCTCCTGCTGCACGGCAACGGCGACAACATCTCGGCCTTTGCGAAGAACATTGCCTATTTCGCCCAGCGCTACCGCATCATTGCCGTGGACAGCCGCGCCCACGGCAAGTCCGTGGACCCGGGCGATTCGCTAAGCTTCGAGATGATGGCCGATGACTTCGCGGGCCTGCTCAGCAGCTTGCGCATCGATTCGGCTTATGTGCTGGGGTGGAGCGACGGCGGCATCAATGCGCTGGTGCTGGCCCTGCGCCACCCCGAGAAGGTGAAGCGGCTGGTGGCTACCGGCGCCAACCTCTGGCCCGATTCTACTGCCTTGGTGCCCAGCCTGTGGCGCCAGCAGCAACGCGGCTACCAGGAAAACAAGAACGTGAAATTCACCGACCCCAAGCGCAAGAATGACTGGAAGGTGTTTTGCCTGGATGTGTTTCAGCCCAATATTTCGCTTTCAGCCTTGCGGCGAATCTGGGTGCCGGCATTCATTATTGCTGGCGACCGCGACGTGATTCGGCCGGAGCATACGGTGGCCATCTACCGCAGCCTGCCCCGCGCCTGGCTGTGGATAGTGCCGGACAGTGGCCACGCCACCTTGCAGGAGCATGCCGATGAATTTAACCGCAAAACCGACGCATTTTTTCGGGCGAAAACTACGCGTGCCAATAAATAGAAGTAGGCTCCGCCGGGTGCGGCCTTGCCTTGGCCGTGACTGTTATGGAAGAAGACTTCGACGCAAATGGCCACGCGCCGTTGGTTTAGAACAAACCATACAGGAATTGTGGGCGCCCGTCTATTAGCGGTGGTCAACTGCCAGCCAGCTGGTGTTGGGTTCGGCGAGTGGCTGATACTCTTTTAGTAGCAAGAAACTACGGTTCTGGCTTGGCGTGAGCACCGTATGCAACGCAGCGTAGTACTGCCGGGTAAGCGCGTCCCGCGTTTCGAGGCAAACGGGAAGGGTGCCCGCAGGCTGCCAGTGAAGCGAGTCGAGCTGGGCCAGGTGATGGCCCACGCAGCGCTGCACCGCCACCTGCTGGCGACGGCTGAGGCGGAGCATATCGGTGATATAGGCCGTCAGGGCAGTGGTTTGCAGCCGAACCGAGTCGACGCGGGGCTCGGCATGCTCGTCTGCGTAAGCAGCAGGCCTTAGCAGGCGGTTTTGGGCGATGCAGGGCGGCGCGGCCAGCAACAATAGCCCGGCAAACAGGGGCAGGAGCTTGTTCATAGGAGCGGGGTAATCATAAGTGATGTAACAAACTTACCCTGAGTACATGAGGCGAAAATGATAAGCAGTCTGGGCTGGCGTGGCGCTGGAAATGAGGCCCTGGCAGCCAGGAAACGGCGGTGGGAGCGCAGGCGAGGCTGCGCATATTGCCGGGCCTGCCGCACCGCATTGCCAATCACGGGACGGTTGGCCTGCATTTTCTGGTTTTTTTGGGGCTCAAAGCCCACGGCAACCGGGCGAACCGTGCAGGCACGTCCCGTGCCGCTTGTGCTTCTGAATAGGGGTTCGTAATTTGGAGCTTCCGGGACGAAGAAGCCAGAATGAAACCGACTGTGATGTTGCTCGTGCTGTCATTTGTGGTCAGCAGTCCTGAAGTGCTGGCCCAGCGGGAAACCCTGTCTGTGCAGACGAAAAACAGGGATGGCGTGGTAGAAGAATACGGTGTTTTAAACAACAACAAAACCATCCGGCAGGGCCCCTACATCCGGTACCGTCCGCTGGGCCGTTTTGCGGGGGTGGCGGTGCTGGAAGCCGGCAGCTACGAAAACGGGTTGAAAGAAGGCGAATGGCGAAGCTTCTCGGATGAATACCCGTGGAACAAGCTGCTAAGCAAAGGCAGCTACTACGCCGGGCTACCCGACGGCTTGTGGCAGTACTATCACTGCTACTGGATAAAACGTCACGGCGAAGTAGAAACGGTCCCCAATGGCCGCAAAACCAAGGCCGGCTTGCTGGTTTCGGTGGTCGATACTTCGGCCATCTTACAGGCCAAGGGCATGAACTACGCGGGGGTAAAAGCGGGCGTTTGGGTGTATTACGATGCCCAACACAACGTCATTCAGAAAATCAACGAGTCGACCCACCAACTGGTGTACTGGCGCCGGAACGCGCAGGCGCCCGTGAGCGGCCCGGCCGTTGCCGAAAATCACCCGTTGCTGTACGTGGGTGGCAAGTACCTGCTCGGGGATGCCATTCACCACCACCTTATTGCCTTTTCACAGCTAAAAAGGTATCAGACGGGCAATGCAGAATTCGTGTTTTCGGTGGATGCCGCCGGCCGGCAAACCCGCCTGGCGCTGGCGGTGAACGTACGGCCCAATGCGTTCGAAGACTTCGTCTTATCGGGCCTGCGCAACCTGCCCACCACCTGGCTGCCGCAGGTGGTGAACGGCCAACCCGTGGCCGCCGACTACCGGGTGCGCGTAAGCATCCAAGAAAAGAATGATAACGCGCAACTGCTGGTGGATATGCTCGGCGATTGAGGAAGCGGAGTCGCTAGGGCCGCTCGTCCAGGTGCTGAAGCAGGTGGTGGATGCTCTGCGAGCCCACCTTGTGCCGAATGTTTTTTCGGTGCTTTTGCACGGTAGCCGTGCTCAGAAACAGGCGCTCGGCAATTTGCCGGCTGGTCATTCCTTCCACCACCATCACGGCAATTTCCTGCTCGCGGGCGCTCAGAGCCGTGGGCAGGGCTTTGCGCTGCGCATGGCGCACGAAGGCGGCGAAATCCGGCCGGTTCACATGAAACCGAACGTCGTTGGTGACTTTGTGCGCGGTGATGTCGGTCAGGATGGCCGCAGCGGCTATCATGGCGCCGTTGGGCTCGCGTTCCAGAATAAAGCTCTGGCGCAGCACCCGCAGCCAATGCCCCTGGGCGTGGCGCAGCCGGTAATCGACGGAGAAAACCATGCCCGTCAGGGGGTTATCAAGCCGCTCGATGATGTACTGGTTGAGCAGGCGCGTCGCTTCCGTCACGATGGGCGCGTCGTCGGGATGGATTTGCGAATAATGGAAATCGGTGGTGAACTCCTCCGCCGAATAGCCCAGCAGCCGTTCCACGCCGGTCGAAACAAACGACGTTTGCTTGGCGCGGTGGTCGAATACGCATAGGCCCTGCAGGTGGAACAGGGCCAACGCGAGCTGCTGTCCCAGTGCTACCGCCGTTTGCGACACGGGCGCTTCCGGATTGGCGTAATGGGCTGGCGTCCACACGCCGGTAACCGAAGCGAAAGTTGCGGAAGGAAGAGAAGAAGGCTGGCTCATTGACTATTTTACCACAGCAAGCAAGAGGATTGAGTGCCGTATTCAGTCGTGTGTTTGGTGCGTTTCAAAGCCACTAGCGAACTCGCTGCCGCCAATGACTCAGCGGAGTCGAGAACTTAAAATTACTCGAAAATAGGAACAGAGTCGGCTATAAGGTAAGGAAGCTGGTTGAGAACCTGTTTAGGAAGTCGCTGGCGCGCGACAGCGACTTCCTAAACAGGTTCTGAGTTAGTCGGCCTCGGGTGCCTATCGGTCATCCTGAGCGCAGCGAAGGACCTTTTCACGCCAGCGTAATGGCCGTTCAGCGGTGATAAGGTCCTTCGCTGCGCTCAGGATGACAGTTCATCGGCCGCCGCAAAGTGGCGCAGGCGGTAGCAGTTCATGGCCGTGTGTCCGAGCTGTTCGATGAGCTTGTAGTTGGCCACGGCGCCCACGGCCGCGCCGATGACGGGCACCAGCTGGGCCATTTTGGCCAGGTCGATGTAGTCGCGGTATTCCTGCTGAAAGGTGCGCCAGTCGAATTCCTCCGGGTTCAGCGGCAGGGTGAGGCGGTAGGCGTCCCAGTTGGCCAGGCGGCGGTAGGTGGCGTTGCGGGTGTGCTGGCTGCTGAACGTGAGCTGGAACACGTAGAGCAGGTACAGCCGCTCGGTGTAGTCGTGCACATCGTAGCCATAGAGGGCCGCAATGTCGAACAGCAACTTGATTTTCAGGCCCAACAGCAGCGGAAAATCAGCCAGTCCGAGCAGGAAGCCACCCGCCCCGGTCACGGCACCTTCGGCCGTGGCCATGGTGCGGTAGTCGCGGATGCGGGCCTGCACTTCACGCTCGCGAAAGGCCAGTGAGGCATCGGCCAGCGGCCGGCTGGTGGTGTAGCGCGAGCCGAAGAGCACGCCCCGCACCATCTGCTTGATGGCGGCGGTAATGGCCTGGTGCAGTTTTTCGGGCAGAAACGCATTGAGCCGAACCTGCACGCGGTGGGCAAAATTGTTCAGCCGTGAGGGTGGCTGCTGCATGCGCTGCTGCCAGTCCTGAAGCTCGGTTTGAGCTTGGTGTTCGTCGGAAGTCATGGGCGAAATGTAGCGCGAACATTGTGGTTCGCGCGCTAGGCGGAAACCCAGCCGGCGCGAGGACGCGAACCATAATGTTCGCGCTACTTACAGCGTGGCTACTTCGGCGGCCCGGTCTTCGCGGGGCTTCGTCACGAGGTAGTAATATAGCAGAATGCCCAGCCCGGTCAGGAAGGGCACCAGCGCCAGGTGCTTGCCCGTGATGTGCGGGGTTATCTGCACGGTGTCGAAGCCGAAAAACTCGCTGCTCATCCAGAGCGAGTTGGCGGTAATCCAGAACACGATGGCCAGGTTGTGCGCCAGCTCCGAAGCATAGGCGCGGGTGCGCCAGGCAATGACAATGGCAATGCCCAGAGTAGGCAGCACCATCAGCAGGCCCAACGGACGCCACACCAGGCACCAGGCAATGTCTTTCAGCAGCCAGAACAGAATGTGCGTGTTTTCCATCTTCCGGTAGGCGGCCGGGATGCTGTATACTTCGGCGGTTTCGGGAGTAGGGGAGGCCATGAGCGGGTAAAACTCAAAAATAGGGAGCGCACCGTTTCCGGCCTAGTCCCGGCAAAGCAAGGCCACGCTCTGGGTTGGAGCGTGGCCTTGCTTTGCTTAGCCGACAGGCGGGCTACTTCCCCGGTTCCGCTATTTCCAGCGCCCGCAATTGCGCCGCGTATTTCTGGTAAATGACCCGCAGGTCGGCCGTATGCTTGGCCGCATCCACCCCAATGCTCACGTTGCTGGCGTGGAAGCGGTGCAGGTGGCTGATGTGCGGGCACACCACCGGCAACTGCCCGGCCAGCAGAAAGCGCACGTACAAGTCCAGGTCCTCGGCCATTTTCAGCTCTCCGTCGTAGCCGCCCACCTGGTCGAAAAAAGCGTGGCTGTAGCACACGTTGCCCTGGATGAAATGCTCGCCCCTGAAAATGGCCTGGAGCATGGCCGTAGGCGAGTCGAACACCCAGGCGTAATAATCCTCGTTGGGCAGATAGCGGCCCTGCTCGTCCACGCGCAGAAAATCGGCCACGAACCACGGACGGCCGGGGTTGGCATCGATTTGGCTGGCGTAATGGAAGAGGGTGCGCTGCAGCATGATGTCGTCGTCGTCGAGCGGCACCAGCCAGGCCTCCGCCGGCGCTTCGCGAATGAGCTCATTGCGGGCCCGGCCCGCCAGCTCCCGGCCGGGCGTGTGCCAGTGGCGCAGCAGCGGGCCCGGCTGGGCGGCGGCCTCGCGCAGGTAGGCGGCCGTGCCATCGCGCGAGCCGTTGTCGTAAATCAGGTGCTCCAGCGAAAAGTCGAGCGGAGCGCTCACGTTGGCGCGCACGCTGGCCACGGCTTCGGGTAGCAGGGGCCGGCGCTGGTGCGTGGGGGTAATGATTGAAAAATGCATATCCTGCTTGTTCGGCTGGCGCGCCGAAAAGTTGCCGGCATCGGGGAGTTACTTTGTGCACCCATGAAACAACCGGCAATTTTCAACTGGAGCGGCGGCAAGGATTCGGCCCTGGCGCTCTACAAAGTGCAGCAAAGCGGCCGCTTCGATGTGCAAACCCTGCTCACCACCGTGAGCGAACCCTACCAGCGCGTGTCCATGCACGGCGTGCGGGTAGCATTGCTTCAGCAGCAGGCGGCCAGCCTCAGGCTACCCTGCCGCCAACTGCTGCTGCCCGAAATGCCCAGCATGACTGCCTATGAGGAGCTGATGGCGGCCACCCTGCACGACCTGCAAGGCCAGGGCGCCACGGCGGCCATTTTCGGCGATATCTTTCTGGAAGACTTGCGGCGCTACCGCGAGGAAAAGCTGGCCGCCGCCGGCTGGGAGGCCGTATTTCCGCTGTGGGGCGTGCCCACGGCGGAGCTCATTCGTGAGTTTATCGGCCTGGGATTCAAAACCATCACCACCTGCGTCAACGAGAAATACCTGGACCAAAGCTTTGTGGGCCGGGTAATTGATGAGGACTTTTTGCGGGACTTGCCAGCCCATGTGGACCCGTGCGGCGAGAACGGCGAGTTCCACACCTTTGTGTTCGACGGACCCTTGTTTCGGGAGCCGGTGGCTTTTGAGAAGGGCGAAATCGTGTACCGAAAATACACGCCGCCCCCTAAGGCTGCTGACTCCGATTACGAGTGCGGTGACGGCGACGACCCCAGCCCCTTTGACACCGGATTTTGGTATTGCGACCTGGTGTAGCGCGGCGGCTGGGCGGCGCTACTCGGGGAGGCTGCCGGGCTGCGGCGCTGCTTCGGCTGGGGCCAGGGCGTGGCTCAGGGCTTGTGCGGCCTGCACAATGCTGGCTGGGTAGCCGGCGCGGGCCAGCAGCCGAATGGCGTTGCGGGTGGTGAGCGGGCCGGGCTTGAGGCGGTAGTCGAAGAACCAGTCCGTTTCGGTCACGGTTTCGGAAAAGTGGTATTCGGTGAACATGGGAGCCAGCAGGCCGCCCAGCTCGCCGTCGTGCGTGGAGGCTAGCACCAGGCTGCGCGGCTGCAAATGCGCCAGCACGGCTTGGGTAGCGGCAATGCGCTCCACGGTATTGGTGCCTTTGAACAGTTCGTCGAGGATGAACAGGTAGCCGCCCGGCACCGCGTCGGCGGCCCGGATGAAGCCGAGCACAGCTTCGGCTTCGGCAAAATAATAGCTCTTGCCTTCGGGAAGATTATCGGCGAGGTTGATGCTGGACACCACCCGCCGAAACGGCGCGACGTATGCCGCTGCCGGGCAGGTGGCAATGGTTTGGGCCAGCAGCACATTGAGGCCCACGGTGCGCATAAACGTGGTTTTGCCCGACATATTGGAGCCGGTGAGCAGCACGCTGTGGTCGTGCACCGTCAGGGTATTGGGCACGCAGCCGGGCACCAGCGGGTTGTAGGCGTCGGCGAGGTGCAGGCCGGTGCCCGCTGCCTCAAACTGCGGCGTGCAGTGCGGGTGCCGCGCCCGAAAACCAGCCACGGCCACGGCACAGTCCGCATAGCCCACGCCCTCAAACACGGCCCGGATGGCGCCCGCGTGCTGCTCTACTTGCTGCCGACAGCTGTGGTACACCATAAAATCGAGCAGCAGCACAATCTTGGCGTATTGCAGCAGCAACCACGGCAGCATAGAAAGGTCGGACTGCAACTGGCCCTCGAACTGCAAAAACGCCACCTTGTTCACAATGGCGCCGAGGCGGCCCAGGGGCGTAGCCAGCCCACGCAGCCCGGCCAGCGGCAGGCCCAGCGCCACCAATTCCTTGCCCGCCCGGTACAGGCCGCCGAGCTGAAGCATGGGCCGCACCCCCGCCGCAATGCGCGTGCGGTACGACAAATGCAACAAGGTATGTACCAGAAACAACCCCATCGAACCCAGCCATAGCGCCGGCTGCCAGAAGCCGCCCACCACCGTAGCCAGTAGCAACAGCACCAAGGCCGGCGCGGCGGCCGTCCATTTCAGCTCGGGCAAGGGGTTACCGGTCAGCAGGTCGGGCAGGTAGTAGGCTTCCGTGGAGGTCAGGTGGCTGAGGGCCAGCAAGGCTTTACCGCGCGGGGCGGCCTCGGCGAAGAGTTGGGCTGCTTGGTCGAATTCCTGCAAAGCTGCCTCATCGTTCAGAGGGCTCAGGAGGCGGTGGTACAGGCACTGCTGCCCCACGCGGCTGACGGTTCCGTCGAGCAAAGCAAACAACTCCTCGCCGTTGAGGTCGGTCCAGGTCTGGTCGTCGAGGCGGTGGTAGGCGGGGCGGGCCTGCTCGGCCGCATGGTAGCGCGCAATGAGCGGGAAGTTGTGAAAGCGCGGCGTTGGTTGGCGCCAGTCGGCTTCGAGGGCAGCCAGCCGGGTCGCGGGAGAAGTCCACATGGGCAGATGGGCCGCACCCAGTAGATGGGGCAGCCTGGCAAAAGTACTGGCCGCCGCGCTTGCCAACGGTGGCCGGACTCCGCCGTATAGGGGCGGGAGCTGTTGCTACTGCCGGGGTTTGTGCCGGGCGCGGCGGGTACTTTTCTCCATCTTTATGCCCTTATTCATCCAACACACTGCGCGCGTGCTCGGCTACGTCCTCATCGGCTTCTTCGCACTCATTGCCCTGTACTTTGTGGCGGCGCTGGTGCTCTCGCGCATTCCGGTAGCCAAAGCCACGCCCGATGCCCCCACCGATGTCACGGTTTACCTGCACACCAACGGCGTGCACACCGACATTGTGCTGCCCATCCGCAACAGCCAGATTGACTGGAGCCAGTCGCTGCCCATTGCCAATATTCCCTCGCAGGACAGCACCATGCGCTACATTGCCTTCGGCTGGGGCGATAAAGGCTTCTACCTCGACACGCCCACCTGGGCCGACCTCAAATTCAGCACCGCCTTCGTGGCCGCGTTCTGGCTGGGTTCCGCGGCCATGCACACTACCTACTTCCACAGCATGACGCCGGGACCCAACACCATCCCGCTCCAGCTCAGCCGGGCCGAGTACGCCCAACTCATTGCCTACATCCAGCGCAGCTTTGCCCTGAATGCCGCCGGCCAGGTGCAGCACATCCAAGGCCACAGCTACGGCCGCGACGATGCCTTTTACGAAGCCCACCGCGTGTACAGCTTCCTCTACACCTGCAACACCTGGACCAATAACGCCCTGAAAGCCAGTGGCCAGAAAGCTTGCCTCTGGACGCCTTCCGACAAAGGCATCTTTCACTTGTACGGTCGGTAAGAGCCAAATTGCCCGGGGCCTGCCCCCGCCCACCATTGCGCCGGTATCGTTCGACGACGGGCGGGGGCAGGCCCCGCCCCTACACCCAAGAGATACCGCCCAGACGCAAACCGGCCCCGCCGGCTGCAAAGCCAACGGGGCCATTAGGGATGAAACCATCGGGCTGACGGCCGGCAGGGCCTAGTTCAGCCACACATCGGCCACCTGCTCAAAGCGGTGAGCGGCGAAGGCACCGTAGGGGCGCTCGGCGTAGAAGCCGAGTACGTGCACCTGCGGCAGGCCAGTGCGCACATGGGGGAGCACTCGCACGGCGTACACGCGGCCGGCTTCGGGCCAGTCGCCAACGTAGTCGGCCGGGCGTTGCGCGTCGTTCACGCAACGGGCAAATTGCTGCAAAGGCAGCGGCGTAGGGAGCTTGACGTTTGACATGGCCAAAGATACGAATTTTAAGAAAAACTAAAAAATTTGGTAAAATTATTTTTCTGTTTCTTTTTAAGGATAAACAGCCTGAGAATAAAAGCCACGCATGATTTTTTCGTGAAGTGAACGGATGTACGTTGGGCGTAGATGACTGGATTGCAAAAGCCGGGAAGCAACAATAAACTAAATTAATTAGTAAATAGCAGTCCCGTTGCATCAGGATAGACGCACGGAAAGTATTATGCTTGCATCCCTTCACGATTTTATTTCGGCAGCTCAGCTGGAGACTCGGACGCTGCCACTTTTTGGTTGCCCAATACCCGCTGGGTTCCCCTCGCCCGCCGACGACCATCTGGAAGGTCCGTTTGACCTTACGCGGCATTTATTTCGCAACCCGGCGTCCACGTTCCTGGCCCGCGTGAGCGGCGATTCCATGACCGGGGCCGGCATCCACCCCGGCGACCTGGTGGCCGTGGACCGGGCCCTGCGCCCCGGCCACGGCAGCATTGTGGTGGCCGTGGTAGAAGGCGAGCACACGCTCAAGCGTCTGCAGCTGCGCGCCGGCCAGCCCTGGCTGGTGGCCGAAAACGTCCGCTACCCGCCCCTAGCCGTGGTGCACGACATGGAGCTGGTGGTATGGGGCGTAGTCACGCACGTTATTCATTCGCTGGGCCATGGCTAAGGCGGTAGTGGCGGCCAGGGCGGTAGCCTGGGTACTCAACAAAAGTGTAATAGCTATTTTAACTGATTTCAGTAAATCGGCGAGTGGCAGCTATCCACCGTCCAACCTCAGGTAAACATCTATGTACGCGCTGGTCGATGGCAACAATTTTTACGTGTCCTGCGAGCGGGTTTTTGCCCCGCGGCTGGAGGGCCGGCCGGTGGTGGTGCTGTCAAATAACGATGGCTGCCTGATTTCCCGCTCCGCCGAGGCCAAGGCGCTGGGCCTGAAAATGGGCGAGCCCTACCACTTGGTGCGCCCGCTGCTGGAGCAGCATCGGGTACAGGTTTTCTCCTCCAACTACGCCTTGTATGGCGACATGAGCCGGCGCGTGGTGCAGGTGCTCAGCCATTTTGCGGCAGGCGTCGAAGTGTACTCCATCGACGAAGCCTTTCTGGATTTTCGGGGTATGAACCTGCTGGCACCCAACCTAATGGCCTACGGCCAACGGGTGCAGCGCACCGTACGGCAACACACCGGCATCCCCACTTGCGTGGGCATTGCGCCCACCAAAACACTGGCCAAGCTGGCCAACCGACTGGCTGATAAGCACGGCGAGCACAAGGTTTTGGTGCTCGAAACCCCGGCCCAATGGGAAGCGGCGCTGGCCCAGGCGCCCGTCGAAAGCATTTGGGGCGTGGGGCGGCGCTATGCCCGCAAGCTGCGGGAAATGAACATCAGCACCGGGGCCGAACTGGCGGCCCTGCCCGAGGCCTGGCTGCGCCGCCACCTGGGCGGCGTGGTGGGCCAGCGCCTGTGGCGGGAGCTGCACGGCCAGCCGTGCCTGGAATGGAACCCCGCCGAATGGGACGAGGACGACCACCTGCAACCCAGCACCGCCCACCGGCACAGCCTGACGTGCACCCGCTCGTTTGGCCGGCCGCAGCACGAGGCCGCCGCCCTGGCCGAAGCCGTGGCCACCTTCGCCGCTAAGGCGGCGGAAAAGCTGCGCCGGCATGGCCTCGCGGCACACGTGGTAACGGTGTTGCTCGGCACCGATAAACACGCCGCCGATGCTGGGCCCAAAACGTTTACGACCGTTGTCAGCCTGCCCACGGGCACCAACGACCTCGGCGAACTCACGCGCGCTGCCTTGCGCGGCCTGCGCCAGCTGCGCCGCACCGGCGTGGCCTACTACCGGGCCGGAGTGCTTTTCAGCGGGCTGGAGCCGGCGGGGCAGGGGCAGCTGGGCCTGTTTTCCGGCACGGCCGCCGAGCAGCAGCGCAGCCACCGGCTAATGATGACGGTGGATTCCCTTAACGCCCGGTTTGGTCGGCAACTGGTGCGGCTGGCCGCTGCCGGAGTGGCCAAAAACCGGGTGGGCCAGCCCCAGCAACCGGCCTGGGCCGGCCGCGCTGCGCACCGCTCGCCCCTCTACACTACCGCCTGGAAGGACCTGTGGACGGTATGAGTTGCGCGGTGCTTCAGAAAGCGGTAGGGCTACCTCAACCAAAAGGGCCGCCGTACTGGGTAGTACGGCGGCCCTTTCCACAGAAAAATAAGCGGGGCCCTAGTGGGTTACTACTACTTTCTGCTGATAGGTGTCGGTAGTACCGGGAATGCGCAGCACGTACACGCCGGCAGCTACCGTGTTCAGGTCAAGCGTTGCTTCGGGCTGACTGGTGGGCAGGGGCCAGCTGCGCACGGCGCGGCCGGTGAGGTCGAGCAGCACGGCCTCACCGGCTTTTGCCGAAGCGGGCAGCAGCACGGTGAGGCGCTGGCTGGTGGGATTGGGGTAGGCCACCAGGGGCAGCAGGGACGCCGCCGAACGGGTCGCCAGCACCGTATTGGTGAGGCGGGCCAGGCCGATGCGTGGCTGCCCGGCTACCGAACGGAAGTTACCGTACACAATGATTTTGCTATCGGTGGGCTGCAGAGCAAGCCCGAAAAAAGTGTCGTCGCCGCTGAAAATGGCCAGCGGAATGCTCACCGCCGGGAACGAGGTGTCGAGGCTGCCATTGGCATTGAGGCGCACAAGGGCGTCGGTGCCGTTGAGGGTACCGGTTTTGGCCAGGATGCGTCCGTCGGGCTGAATGAGATAGAGGCTGGCGGCAGTAGTCGGGGCGAAGGTGTTGTCGATGGCGCCATTGACGTCGAGGCGAACCAAGCCAACCGGAGTGGACTGGCCGTTGAAGCTCGTGAAGCTGCCACCAAGGAGCAACCTGCCATCGGGCTGCATCAGTATCGAATAGGCAGACCCGGCCGTGGGGCCCGTGCCGATGTTGAATGTATTGTCGAGCGTGCCATCCGGGTTCAGGCGGGCCAGCAGCGTACCCACTGCGGCGCCCGTGCCGGCTTCGACGTAGGTGAAGACAATCTTGCCGCTGGGCTGAACACTGGCCCCTCCGATATAGCGGGTAACCGTGCTGGCCGGGGGCAAAAAAGCATTGTCCAGCGTGCCATTTGCATTGAGCCGGGCAATGGCGTTGCGGGCTGCTCCCCCGAAGGTAGTAAAATTGCCATATACCAGAATGCGGCCGTCGGGCTGCACCGTGAGGCCCTGCACGGGTGCCGGGTTTACCACGGCAGTAGAGCCGAACAGGAGTCCGGTAAAGGTGTTATCCAGAGCACCCGAGGGTAATACGCGCTGAAACAAATACTGGGTGCCCGAAACGGTGTACGTATAGAAACTGCCATCCGGCTGCATTCCGTTAAAGACCGGGCTATAAGTGGTGGAGTAGCTGGCGTCCAGGGTGCCGTTGGCATTGAGGCGCCGCACCGGCGAGGACCCTGCGGCGGTGCCGTTAAAGTCGGTGAAATTGCCGCTTACCAACAATTGGCCCGACGTGAGGGGGATGGCCGAAGAAACCGTGCCCCGAACTTCGGCCGTAGCCGTAAAGCTGGGCTCGTTGGCCCCGGTGGCTGTCACGCGGGCCAGGCCGGTCTTGGCCAAGCCATCAAACTGCGTAAAATAGCCGGCGGCTACAAACTGGCCCGTACCTATTTGTTCCACTTCCGAAACAATGTTATTAGCACCGGCCCCGGCGCCAAAACTCGCGTCCGGAGTGCCGTTGTCGAACACGCGCGCCAGCCGGTTGCGAGTTTGGCCATTCACCTGCGTAAAGGAGCCGCAATACACGATGCTGCCGTTGAACTGGGCACCCCCGTTGCTCTGAATCAGTACTTTGTACACCGTGCCCGCCCCTGTGGTGGCGGCAAACGTGTTGTCCAGGGTGCCGTTGAGCAGCACCCGCACCAGCCGGGGTGCCGCCTGGCCGTTGAGGGTGGCAAAACTGCCGCCGAGCAGGAGCTTGCCGTCGGCCTGCTGGGCAATGGTGCGCACAGTGCTATCGAAGCCTGTGCCGATGGCAAAACCAGTATCCAGACTGCCGTTGGAGTTCAGGCGCACCAGGTTGCCAACGGTTTGGCCGCTAAAGGCGGTGAACAAGCCTCCGACGAGGATTTTGCCATCAGCCTGCACGAAAAGGCTCCGGACAAAAGCCCCCGTACTGGAAGCGCCGGTACCGATGTTGAACGTTGCATCAGGGGTGCCATCGGTGTTGAGGCGGTAGAGGCCACCATCGGGCAGGCCGGTGCTGAGGCTGCCGCTGCCGCCCACCAGAATTTTGCCATCGGGCTGCACGGCCAGGGCCCCCACCTGCCGGCGTACGGTGGCCATTGGCCCCGAGGGCGAGAACGACGTGTCCAGCGTACCGTTGGCATTGAGCCGGGCCACCGTGAAAGCAGGCACGCCGTTGTAGGCCGTAAAGCCGCCGCCAATCATGATTTTGCCGTTAGGTTGCAGCACCATAGCGGCCACGAAGCCGTTGGCACCCACTCCGCCGGCGTTAAAGCCAGAGTCAACGGTTCCGTCCGGGTTCAGGCGTTGGATTTTGCCCGATATCGTACCGTTCATGAAATCGAAGCCGCCGCTCACGAGCAGCTTGCCATCAGGTTGCGCCACTACAAACTGCGGAGCGCTTTGCAGGCCCGCCGTGTAGGTTGCCTTCAGCAAGGTGGGCTGAAAGGCGGGGTCCAAGGTTTGGGCCAGCAAGACAGCCGGCCAGTTAAGCGCCGAGAGGGCCAGAATAATCAGAAGCGTAAATCGGTTTGTCATACATATGAAGGGAAGTGAAGTGAGAAAATGGTCGCGGAACTGTTTCTTGTAAAATATGCAAATCAATAGGAATTTCAGGGATTCATACAGGCGGCATGCTGATTCACGGCGTTGTTTTTCGGCTCAGGCTGCAGCTGTCAGGGCATGGGTCCGTGTTTCGCCGGCCCCGCTAATACTCGACGGTCACCGGCCGCACAGCTACTCCAGCCTCGCCAATGGCTTGCAGCGTGTAGTAGCCGGGGGCCAAGTCAGGCAAGCGCAGGTCCACCTGCCGGCCGGTGGCCTCGCGACGTAGTACAAGCCGACCCAAGGCGTCGCGCACCTGCACTTCCCGCAGCCCAAAGTCCACCGGCACTTCCACTTGCAACAGGCCAGTGGTTGGGTTGGGGTAGACGGAGAAGCCGGCTTGACTGGCCGTGCGCGTGGGCAATAGGGTGGTGTAGGCCAGGGCTGCCGCATCGGCTGAAGCCTGGAGCTGCGCCAGGGAGGGCGCGGCCAGCAGCGCGAACGTAACGGTAGTGGAATCGCCGGGCGCGAGGCGGGCCAGGCGGGTGCCTACTACCTGCACCACGTCGGCGCCGTTGGGCAGGCCGGCGGTGCGTTGGGCACGGGCCGTGCCGCTGCTCAGGCTTAGAAATTTTTCGGCAATTGAAAAACCATCGGCCAGGCGAATGGGAGAGCCCGCAGGGGCAGCGCTGTTGATGGAATACACGGCCGGGGCGCCCCCGCGCAATAGCCGCACCCCGGCGTATTGGGCGGGCACGCTGGGCGCAATACGGCCCACGGCGTAGCAGTAGCCCAGGTTGCGGGTGCTGTCCCAGGCGGCGGCGTTTTGCGCAGCTCCGTCGGGGTTGGGCAAGTCCCAGTCGGTGAAAATGCCGGCGTAGAGGGGCTTGAGGGTATCGGCGGTGAGGTTGCGGATGGAGTATTCGAGCAGCACAAAATCGCGGCGGGCGGGGGTGGCCCAGGCGTAGGCGCGCTGGCGCACGGCCACGCCCAGGCTGCGCACGCGGCTGCCCACCACCGGAACGGTGTCCTGAAACGCCACGCGGGCTTCCTGGTCGGCGCGGGGGCCGGGCTGCTGGCGGGTGGCTTGTCGGAGGCTGAAAAACGACTGCCGCGACTGCCCGCCGCTGCTGCGGATGCGGTCCGACACGCGGGTGGGGCTGGTGGCCAGCATCAGCCCGCCTTCGCTGAGAATGTTGCCGCTGGTGCGGTAGGTGAGGCCCGCCCCGATGGTGCCGGCCAGGTTGTCGTAGGCCAGATTGCCGCGGCTGGTGAGCGTCACGGCCAGGTCGTTGGCATCGAGCACCACGTAGTCGGGGTTCAGCACGAGGTCCACGTACTGGTCGTATTGGAAGCCGCCGGTGGCCGTGAGGCGGTAGCGCAGCGACACGGTGGTATTGAGTGGAATGCCGCTGCCAGCCACGGCCAGCCGGAAGGGCGCCGCCGCATTATTAGCGCGGGCCAGCGTAGCCAGGCTGCCTACTGCAAAGCTGCCCTGCCGCACCGTGACGAAGGGCGAGAGCGAGGTGAGCGTAACCGTGAGCCCCGCCACGGGCTGCAACAGGTTCTGCACGTCGGCCGTGAGGCGCAGGGTATCGCCAGGGGCGTAGGCGGCGCGGGCGGGCGCAAACGTGCTGCTCACCACGCGGGCCTCCTGCACGTTGGGGCGGGTGAGGGCCTGCACCATGTTGAGGCGACCGGTGCCGAGGCGGCCCACCCAGGCGGCATTGGCGGGTATGCCGTCGATGTTGTCGGTGGTTTGGCGCAGGCGGGCGGCCACCTGCGCGGCGTTGTAGGCGGGGAAGCGCCGCCGCACCAGCGCCGCCGCACCGGCCACCATGGGCGCCGAAAACGAGGTGCCGCCCACGGCCGTGTAGTCGTCATCAGCCGGCCCGCCGCTGTTGGCCAGGTGGTAGCCGTAGCAGGTGAGGATGCTGGTGCCGGGCGCCACCAAGTCGACGCGGTGGCTGAATGTGGCGGCACCGGTTTTTCGGTCCAAGTTGTCGACCCCCGACACCGAAAGCACATGGTCGTAGGAAGCGGGGTAGAACAGCAGGTCGGCGTTGGTATTGCCGGCGGCGGCTACCAGCACGGCGTCGCGGTTCACGGCGGCGTAGGTGCACACGTCCTGCTCCAGGCGCGAGTAGCCGCCCGGCGCGCCCCAGGCCATCACCACCACCTGGCAGCCGTGGTCCACGGCGTACACAATGGCCTCGAAGCCGGCAAAGGTGCCGGTGGCAGTGTTGGGGTAAATGTTGAGGGGCATGAACCGGCTGCGGTTGCCCACGCCGGCAATGCCGTGGCCGTTGTTCACGGCCGCGGCGGCCACGCCGGCCACCAGCGTGCCGTGAATGATGGTGATGTCGTAGCCGGCGTCGTTGTCGTTGTTGGCCAGGTCCCAGCCGGTGAAATTGTCGATGTAGCCGTCGCCGTCGTCGTCGCGGCCGTTGACGGGGTCGGCGTAGTTGTGCTTAATCTGCGGGGCCAGCTCGACGTGCGTCAGCCGCACCCCGCCGTCGGTGATGCCGATGACGATGGAGCTGTCGCCGGGCGTCACGTCCCAGGCCCGGTAGGCCTTGATTTGCTTGAGGTAGTACTGGCCCGCCGACAGGCTGGTGATGGTGGAGTCCGAAAGCGGGTCGTTGGGCTGGTACTGCGGCTGACGGATGTACAAGGGCTCCACGTATTCCACCGCGCCGGTGGCCAGCAGCACAGCACGGGCCTGGGCTAATGACACCGTGAGGGGAAGTTGAAACTGGTAGATGCCACGCAAATCCACGCTGCCGGGCGTTTCGGGGTTGGGCGCCAGCGTGTGCGGAAATTTCTGGCGCAGGCCGCTGGCGCCCAGCTTCAGCAGAACCGCTTCCAGAACGGCGGGATGCTGACCGGGGCGCAGCTTGAGGGCCAACTGGCCGGGCACGGTGGGCGGCGCAGCAACGGCCGACTGGGCCAGAAGCAGAACCGTAATAGTCAGGCAGATGAGCAGGCGTAACGTGTTTTTCATCAGGCAGAATAGCTGGAATTATTGCTTGAGTAAATATACCCGTTTGCGTAGTGGCAGCACTACAACGCCCGTTCCAACCATAGCCAGTTCAACAAAAAGGCCGCCGTTTTTGCGAAACGGCGGCCTGTGCTTACTTGTGCGGGTTGGGGAAAGTATAGTTCTTGTTAGCTTTGGCACTCTTGAATTTTTCCAGCTTGCCAGGGGTCAGGTCCAGCGTAGACCGGTGCTTTCGGCCTTGCCGGAAGTGCATCCGTTCGGTTTTGCCTTTGCCGGACTCCGAGGTGTGTTTAAAGGCCCGTGCCTTGACTTTGGGTTTGGCCTGGGCCGAAGCGGTATCGGCAAGCCCGAACAGGACTAGCAGGAGAAGAAAAAGCTTTTTCATGGCTGGCGGGGTTAAAAACGAACAAATGGAAATAGCAGAAAGAAAGCTGTGGGTAAAAATCTACAGCGCGTCGCGCACTTCGTCGCCGAGTTCGGCAATGCTGCGGCGAATGCTGGTCCACACGCTGGGCTCGGGGTTGGCGTCGGCGCTACCCGCCTGGCGAAGCTGCTCCGCCAAGCGGGCGCGCTTGGCTTCGAGGGCGGTGGCGTGGGCTTCGTAGGTATTGGTCGAGCCCGCTACCGTGGCATGGGCCCGGCTGTGCAGGGTCTTGATTTTGGCGTCCAGCTCGTCCAGGGCCTGGTGCAGGTCGGCGGCCGACAGGCGCGGGTCGCGGGGGTAATCGGGGATGTTGATGGCGGACATAGGCAGCAGAAAAAGCAGCGTCAAACTACCGTAGTGTACTGTAGATGGCCGGGAAAAGATTCCATAAAAACGCGGCTTAGCCGCCAAAGGAGCGGGGCAGCCCCGCCTCCCGCGCCAGCGGGGCCGCGCCCGACTGCCACAGGGCCGCCAGCACGGCATTGGCCGTTTCGGCCAGCTCCAGGTGGTAATCGGCGTGAAGGCGAGCGGTTTGTTTCAGCGCTTCCTGGGTGCGCTTGGTGAGGTGCTGAAGCAGCGGCTGGGTGGGCCCGTGCAGGCGCGCGGTGGCCGCTGCCTGGTGCCGAAATACGTTGGCCAGCAGGCGCCAGCTCAGCTCCACTTCGCCAAAAGCGTCGTCGGTAATGCGGGCGTGGTACGCCAGGCGCGCCTGTAGCTGCCGCAGAATCACCAGCAGGTCGTTGGGGGTTGGGTGGTAGCCGCGTACGGGGTCATCGACCAGGGTGCGGAGCGCGGCGCGGCGGGTTTCCAGCGCGTCGGGGCCTTCGAGCAAGCGGTAGGCTAGCTGCTCCGTTAGTACGGCATCCTGGGCCACGAGGCGGGCCAGAAGCTGGTCCTTTTCCCGTTCGGGCAGGCTGAAAAGCGCACGGCGCAGGTCGGGTGAAAGGGCAGGCATAATGGTCAGCTAGGCTGCAATTGGCGCTTCAATTTCCGCCAACTTATGGCAGACATGCCAATAATCAGTAGAAATTGGACACCCCACTCCGAGCAACTGAGGGTAAATATCTGACGCGGAATACTACGCAGAAAGTGCGGTAGGTACTGCTTTTCTAAGGTTAGCGTTATATCGTACTCGGTGCCCGTGCCGATTGCTGAAGTGTACCAGGAGGTGTTTTTTACTTCCGGTTTCCACAGCGCGGCCAGCCAATGGCCAATTCTGGTGAAGTAGGAAACGGACCAATAACCAACAGGAGTGAACTTATAATTGGCTGGGGGCATGGTGGCCATGGTTCCGCAGAACATTTGAGGTTCATCTGTCCTCGCTGCTTGCGGGCTGTACTCATCCACCAGAACATACAAAGTAAGCGGACCGTGATACATGTCGAAAAGGTATTTCTTCTGGTCATTCAGAGTCATCAAATCAATCAGTTTCACCCAGCCTTTGTAGCTTACTTTCGATGTGAACACGACACGTATCCCGCAATTTGGAATTGTATCGGCGCGCATTGCTTGGATATTTTGCGAAATCAGCAATGCGGATAAAGAGTCATGTGCAGCATTGCCGTTGAATTCTACTTCCCGCCATTTGTATAGCTTATATAGTTGTGAATAGAGAAATGGGATTCTTAGCGGATTTGAAAATGAAGAGGTATGGAAAATGGTATCTGAATCTGGTCTCGGGGGCATAGTCAACTGCACTACGGCCTTCCTCCTCAGCTTTTCCCGCCACGACCGAATAGCCACGCTTCCCAGCCACAGCAGCCCCGTCAGCGCCAGCAGGCCCGGCGGTAACAACAGTTTGCGGCGGTGGCGACGAGGAAGATAGAGATGCATAGCAGGGGAGTAGCGCGAACTTTGTAGTTCGCGAGGCAGAACGACATTTCGTTTAAACGGCGCGGGGACGCGAACTACACAGTTCTCGCTACTCCCAACGGCTCGACTGGCCGCTTATTTCATCAGCGTCAAATCATACGACACCGCCAGCCGGAAGCCGTTGTTGAACTCATATACCGGGAATTTGGTGGCCGGGTCGGGGTCGTAGTGCTGAAGTATCTGGTTGAGTACCTGTAGCTCGACGCGGAAATTGTCCTGGAACTGGTAGCCGATGCCGGCGCCCACCCGGTTCTGGTTGAACACGTTGGTGGTGATGTCGCGGCCGAAGTTGAGGAAGACCTCGTCGAAAGCCGTGAAATACCATTCGCCGTTGTCCACCACGGAGCCTTGCAGCGGAACTTCCACGGCCAGCTGGTAGCGAATGCGGTTCTGGCGCTGCCACACGGCCGAATTGCCCAGGCTGCCGCTGGCGCCGGGCACGCCAATGTAGCGCTGCTCCAGCCGCACGCGGTGCACCAGCCCGAACCGGCCCAGCGTGTCGCTGAGCGATACGTCTTCGTAGAAGCGCTGCTCGGGGTAGGTGCCGGCGTCGGCCACGGGGTGGGTGCCGTAGGGGTGGGTGGTGAGGTAGGTGTAGCCGCCGCCCAGCTTGAGCCGGGGCAGCACCTGATAGCCCACGCCGCCCCGCAGCAGCGACTGCTGCCAATCGGTGACGAAGCCTGTGCGGCGGACCTGGTACTCGGTGTGAATGGTCAGGCGCGGGCCCAACTGATGGTCACCCTCGTATACAAACCAGCCAATGCGGTTGAAGTCGTCGATGCGGTTAACCTGTTGCGCGGCCGCTGGCCGGGCTGCCAGGCAGGCCGCCATCATTCCAATAAAGAAGCAAAATTTCATGCGGCAAGATGCCACCAAATACCGCATGGGTCGGCACCGCCAACATTGCGCCTGCCTGTCGGTTCGGGACCAACTAACCCCGTTTTTCAGCATGACCATACGCTCCCTATTGCCCGCGGCATTGCTGCTCGCTTCGCTCGGCAGCCGTGCCCAAACCCAAACCCTGCCCGATACTACCCACACCGTAGCCCTGCCCGAAGCCACCGTGACCGGCTACGGCCAGCGCCTGCCGCTGCGCCACACTGCCGCGGCCGTGGGCGTGCTCGATGCCCGCACCATTCAGCAGTTCAGCCCCGCCGCCCTCACCCAGGCCGTGAACACGCTGCCCGGCGTGCGGCTCGAAGAGCGCGCCACAGCCAGCTACCGGCTCAGCATCCGGGGCAGCACGCTGCGCTCGCCGTTTGGAGTGCGCAACGTGAAGGTGTATTACAACGGCATTCCGTTCACCGAAGCCGGCGGCAGCACCCCGCTCAACCTGCTCGACCCCGCCATCATTGGGCGGCTGGAGGTGCTGAAAGGGCCGGCCGGCAGCGTGTACGGCGCGGGCACGGGCGGCGTGGCGCTGTTTGGCACGCCGACGGTGGCGGCCGGTAGTAGCCGCGTGGCCGTGGGCGCCACGGTGGGCAGCTTCGGCCTGCGTCGCAACACCATCACGGCCGAAACGGGCAGCCTGAATACCAGCGTGCGGGCGCAGTATGCCCACCAGGAGTTGGATGGATACCGCCAGCAGAGCAGCCTGCGGCGCGACGTTTTGGCGCTGGATGTCCGGACCGTGGCTTCGCCCAAAACCACGCTGGCGGCCCATTTGCTCTACACCGACATAAATTACCAGCTGCCCGGCGGCCTCACCCGCGCTCAATTTCTGGCCGACCCCCGGCAGGCGCGGCCGGGCACGGCCACGGCCCCCGGCACCGTGGCCCAGCAGGCATTTTATGCCTCGCAAACCGGCTTGCTTGGGCTCACCCATGAGTATCGGTTCACGGAGAAGATGGAACTGCAAACTACGCTTTATGGCAGCGGCACGGCTATTCGGACGCCGTACTTGGTCGATTATGAGCGGAACACGGCGGTGGGCACGGGCGGGCGCACGGCCCTGCGCTACCGTACCACGCTGGCCGGCCGGGTGCTGCGGCTGCAAACCGGCGGCGAGTTTCAGGCCAGCTTTACCGACGGGCGCAGCTACCAGAACAACGGCGGCACGCCAGGGGTGCTGCGCTACAACGACGAAATTTCGACCACTACCGGATTTGCCTTCGCGCAGGCCGACTACGAATTGCCCGCCAATTTCCTGCTGACCGTGGCCGCGAGCTACAACCGCCTGCGCTACCGCATTGCGCGGGTGAGTGGTGCCGCAACCAACCCCACCGGCTACGAGTTTGCCCGCAGTTTCCGGCCCGAAATATCCCCGCGCGTGGCCTTGCTGAAGGAAATAAGCCCCAGCTTATCGGCTTACGCCAGCGTGAGCACGGGCTTTTCGCCCCCCACGACCGACGAAATTCGCACCTCCGACGGCCGCCTCAACGGCGCCCTGCAGGCCGAGCGGGGCACCAGCTACGAAGTGGGCACGCGCGGCAATTTCTTCGACAACCGGCTGCGCTACGAGCTGAACGTGTTTGATTTTGAGCTGCGCCAAACCATCGTCAGCAGCAGCACCGACCAAGGCATTGTGATATTCCGCAACACCGGCAGCACGCACCAGCGCGGGCTCGAAGCGGCCCTGAGTGGTTGGCTGTGGCAGGCGGCGCCCGTATCCACACCTGGTCTTGCCACCGACGCCCAGCCCACCGGCCTGCGCGCCTGGGCCAGCTATGCCTACAACGATTTCCGCTTCGGCAGCTACCCCAGCGGCGGGGCCGACCTCAGCGGCAACCGCCTCACCGGCACCACGCCCCACACGCTCAGCGCCGGGCTGGATTTTAGCGATACGCACGGCTTCTACCTCGCCCCCAACCTCGGCCACCAGGCCCGGGTAGTGCTCAACGATGCCAATACGGAGGAAGCCGCCGGCTACTGGGTGTTTGGGGCGCGAGGCGGCTGGCAGCGCCGCTGGCGTCAGTTGGAAGCCAATATCTACGCGGGCCTCGACAACGCAATCGACCGCAGCTACAGTCTCGGCAACGACCTGAACGCTTTTGGCGGCCGCTATTTTCAGCCCGCGCCGGGCCGCAACTGGTACGGAGGCACGCAGCTGGGCTGGCGCTGGTAGCGCCTTCGGCTTAATGAAGAATGAGGAGTGAGGAATGAAGAATTATCGTAACGACAATTCTTCATTCCTCACTCCTCATTCTTCGAAGCTGTTCAGGACCGGTCCGACGGCGTAGGCGTCCGACCGGTCGTCGGTCAACGGTCATTGGTGCCTCGTTCGGGCGGCCACCGGTCGGACGCCTACGCCGTCGGACCGAGCGGAACCAACTCCTTGAACAACTTATTCATTTAGGACTTACGCAGTTGAAGCCCCAGCGGGGCGCCATATCGATAATAACTGGCTGATGTTGGGTAGAAAGCCCCGGCGGGGCGACACTCGGTTGAGTGCTTGGCGAGTGTCGCCCCGCCGGGGCTTTGCCATTGCATAATGAATAACTTACTACCAATATGCCGCCCCGCTGGGGCTTCAACTGCGTAAGTCCTATCATTAAGTGAAGCGTCTAGCTCTGCTCCTCGGGCAGGGTGAAGGCGCGGTCGCTGGGGTCGGTGAGCTCGCGGGGCAGGTTTTCGTCCGAAGCAGGGGCGGGGCCCGGCTTGGTCATGGCCTGGATATCCGAACGGAGCGAATCGTCCATTTCGTCGGCTTTTTCCTGGCCGGAAGCGTTGTTGTCGTCGAGCTGCTGGCCGTGCGTAGCCGCGTCGAGCATGGGTGTGGAAGCACCGTCTTCGCTGTTCGACTGCTCGTCGTAAGGGTTGGGGTTGTCAGGTGACATGAAGTGGGGGATGGGTAATGAAATGAAAAGTAGATTCCGCCTATTCGTCAGAGGCCGGGTATTGGGCGTCGGCGGGCTCTTCGCGGGTGTTGTGCGTGCCGCCCCCGGCGTAGCGCGGGTCATCCTTCGACCAGGCGGCCCGCTGCTCGTCGGTGTCGGCGTGCTGCGCGGCCCGGACGGCGTCGGGCGCCTGGTTCTGCTCTACGTGGCCGGGCTGGTCTTCGGGGTTGTCGGGGGCGTTGCGCGCTTCTTTTTCACGGTCACGGAATTCACTGAATTCGTCGGGATTGTCGTTGGCCCCGCTGCGGCCGGGGGCGGCGTTGGTGGGCGCCGCCGCGTGATGAGCAGCTAAAGGAGCCGAGGCGGGCACCCCGCCAAACTCGCCGTAAGTAGGGCTGCTGGCGTTCACGGCCGGGTCGTTGGAATTGGGGCGGGCAGCGGCGGCCCGCTCTTGCTGGTCAAGGGGACGAGCATCGTCGGTCGACGGAGCGGGGGTGTTTTGCGTATCCATTGGGAAAGTAGTGAAGAGTGGAAAACCAAACGGGTCGGGCCCGTCTTTCTACCTTCACTGTACGCAAACCGGGCGCCGCCGTTCACCTGCGCGACTGCCTCGGCCTATTCGCATTCCTTAGTCATTGACCTTCATTGCTATGCCCGTTCATCACGATACCGAAAACCAGGAATTCACCACCACCCGCGACGGCCACGACGCCGAGCTGGCTTATGCACGCCCCGCGCCCGGCCTCATCGATTTCACCCACACCTACGTCGACAAAGCCCTGCGCGGCCAGGGCGTGGCCGATGAGCTGGCCCGCACTGCCCTGGCCTTTGCCCGCCAGGAACAGCTGAAAGTGAAAACCAGCTGCACCTTCATGGCGGGCTTTGTGAAGCGGCACCACGACGAATACGCCGACGTGCTGGCATAGGCCAGTGCTCCGCGGCGTGCAGGAAAGCGGCCCGGGCGCTGGCAGGAAGGTACAGGAGGCTTGCGGCGGGAGGGCATGGTTCCTTCGGGGCCCGGCGCGTCCCTCGCTTGGGTCTGGTAGAGGGGCGGCGCCAATTCCCACCCTCGCCCGCTGGCACGCCCGGTGCCCCCTCCATTCATGAAGAAGCTTGTTGCTCTGGCCGTGCTGCTGCGCGGCTTGCTCGGCCCATGCGCCGGCGCCCAAACCCCGCCCGCCGCCCGGCCCGCCCCGCTGCCGGGCACCGTCATCATCCCGGCTTCGGATTTTATTCAGGAAATTCCCAAAGGCGTCGTCATTGCCGATGCGAACGCCTTGCACGCGCCCTGGATTTTCAACAACACGGCGCTGGTATTAAAATCCAAAACCAACATGCAGGTGCGCGTGCAGGTGCCGGAAGCGGGCACCTACACGCTATTCGTGCGCAGCCAGGGCGAGAAAAATACCAGCTTCAAAGTCGCCATCAACGACCAGGTGACGGCCGCCACGTTTGGGCACGGCCCGCTGGGCTGGCAGGCCGGGGGCACGTTTGAGCTGCCCGCCGGCCCGGCGTATGTGAAGCTCACGCGCATTGAAATGGGCGCGGCCGTGGACGTGCTGGTGCTGAGCAAAAACGCCAGCTTGAAGGAAGAAGATGTGCGGCCCTACCAACTGCCGGACGACGTGCAGCTGCTGAAGCAATACGCCATTCCCAATTCAAATGCCGTAAAATTTGGCGACGTGGACGGCGACGGCAAAACCGATTTCATGGTGCTGGAACCGGACTTTTCGGCCCACGTTTTTGACAATTCCGGCAAGGAGCTGTGGGCCTACAAAGCGCCGACGGAATACGTGAAAGAGCGTTCCGAATTCGAAGCGCCCGGCGTGCTCTGGGATTTCGACCACAACGGCCGCGCCGAAGTGGTGCACTGGCGCTTCATTGAGGGGCAGGAGTGGCTGGTAGTGGCCGATGGCCGCACCGGCAAAATCCTGCGCAAAACGGCCTGGCCCACCCAGCCGCTGCCGCACGTCTACAACAACTTCCGGCTGGCCATCGCCCACCTGCACGCCGGCCCGGCCAACGACCTGGTGGCCTACACCGACATGGGCGGCACCCAGAACGTGACGGCCTACGCGGCCGACCTCAAGCAACTCTGGCAGCACACCGAACACCGCAAAAAAGACAACCTCGGCCACTACATCTACCCCGTTGATTTGAACGCCGACGGCCTTGATGAGGTGCTGGTTGGCTCGCTGCTGCTCGACAAAAACGGCCAGGAAATCTGGAACCGCTTCGACCTGCTGCCCGACAACCACGACCACGCCGACAGCTACAAATTCATCGACATGAACGGCGACGGCAAGCTCGACATCGCCACCGCCAACAGCGAAACCGGCGTGTTCATCTACGACGGCATGAGCGGCAAAATCATCTGGCAAAACACCGCCGAGCACAGCCAGCAGCTGGCGGTGGGCAATTTCCTGAAAGGTGTGTCCGGCCCGCAGGTCGTCATCGGGGGCCGCACCTACGGCACCAAGGGTACCGACGAGCCCGGCCTGTCCAGCCAGCTCTATTGGTTCGACAAAAGCGGCAACCTGGTGAAGAAGTGGCCCGGCAACCCCATCAACGGCAACCCCGATTTCGTGCGCGGCAACTGGCGCGGCGACGGCGCCACCTGGCTGTTCTGGCACAAGTTTCGACTGAACGACGCCGGCACCGGCGAGCTGTATTTTCCGGATACCGTCTTCCACATGTTCGATTTCACGGGGCGCGGCGCAGAGGAAGTCATTACGCTGAACCAGGGGCGGCTGAGTGTTTTCGGCAGCCGCAGTGCCGCGCACAGCGGCAAGGATTTGAAGAAAGACCGGGAATATCTGAGAAACAGCGTGGTCAACCACACGCATTACTAACGACTGTTCATAAAAAAATGAACGTCATGCGGAGCGCAGCCGAAGCATCTCTACCGCACAAGTAATTATTATACTGATGCAGTAGAGATGCTTCGGCTGCGCTCCGCATGACGTTTTGATAGAATTCAAAACCGCCTATGAAATACCTCTGCTTCTTACTCCTGGCCCTGCTGCCGACTCAGCCCATCCGCGCCCAAACCCCCGCCACCCAGAAGCAAATCCAGTATCTCTCGGGCCGCGATAACCACCCCACGGTGAAGTGGGATTTCTACTGCACCGGCGGGCGCAAAAGCGGCTATTGGACCACCATTGCCGTGCCCTCGTGCTGGGAGCAGCAGGGCTTCGGCCTCTACAACTACGGCCGCGACTACAAAACCTACGGCAAAAATTTCCGCTTCGCCGATGAGCAGGGGCTGTATAAACACTCGTTCACGGTGCCCGCCGCCTGGCGCGGGCGGCGCGTCGAAATCGTGTTTGAAGGCTCGATGACGGATACGGAGGTGAAGGTGAACGGGCAGGTGGCCGGGGCCGTGCACCAGGGCGCATTCTACCGGTTTAAATACGACATCACCGACAAGCTGAAGTTTGGGGAGGCCAATTTGCTCGAAGTGAAAGTGAGCAAGATGTCGGCTGATGCCAGCGTGAACAACGCCGAGCGGCTGGCCGACTACTGGGTGTTCGGCGGGATTTTCCGGCCGGTTTACCTGCAATCCTACCCGCAGCAGTACGCCGAAAACGTGGCCATCGACGCCCGCGCCAACGGCAGCTTCACTCTCCGCGCCAACGTGCGTAACGTGCAGCAAACCGCCCAACTGCAAGCCGATATTCTCGACCAAACCGGCCAAACTGTACTCACTGCCAGCACCACTGTTGTCGCTGGTGATACTGTGGCCCGCCTAACTGCCACTATCAAAAACCCGCGCCAGTGGACGGCCGAAACGCCCAGCCTCTACCGCGCCCGCCTCACGCTGCGCAACGGCTCCGAAACCCAGTACCAAACCACCGAAACCTTCGGCTTCCGCACCATTGAGGTGCGGCGTGGCAAGGGCATTTATGTGAACGGCACGCAGGTGAAAATGAAGGGTACCAACCGCCACAGCTGGTGGCCCGAAACCGGCCGGACGCTCAACGACAGCATCCACCTCCAGGACGTGAAGCTGCTGAAGGAGATGAACATGAACGCCGTCCGCATGTCGCACTACCCGCCCGATGCCGAATTCCTGCACCTCTGCGATTCGCTGGGCCTCTATGTGCTCGACGAGCTGGCCGGCTGGCAGAAATTCTACAGCACCAAAGCCGGCACGCCACTGGTGCGCTCGATGGTGCAGAAAGACCAGAACCACCCCAGCATCATCTTCTGGGACAACGGCAACGAGGGCGGCACCAACAAGGAGCTGGACGCCATTTTCTATCAGTACGACCTTACCCGGCGGCCCGTCATTCATCCGCATCACCGTCCCGGCAACGCCGTGAGCGGCATCGACTGCAACCATTACGAGGACTACTACAGCACCCAGAAAATTCTCGCCGACTCGCTCATCTACATGCCCACTGAATTCCTGCACAGCCAGGACGATGGGGGAGGAGGTGCCGGCCTGGCCGATATGTGGGAACTGCACTGGAAGGCCCAACGCTCGGGCGGCGGCTTCCTGTGGGCGATGGTGGACGAGGGCATCGTGCGCACCGACCAGCACAACATCATCGACGTGAACGGCGTGAACGCGCCCGACGGCCTGCTGGGCCCGCACCGCGAAAAGGAGGGCAGCTTCTTCGCCATCCGCGAGATTTTCTCGCCCGTGCACATCACGCTGAAAGAGTTGCCGGCCAAGTTTGACGGGAAGATAGAAGTCGAAAACCGCTACCATTTTACCAACCTCAACCAGTGCTTTTTTCAGTGGGAGCTGGTGAATTTCCGCAAGCCGAGCGACCCGTTTGCGGGCAGCCTGCCGGGCAAGAAAAGCCGTTTCAAAAGCCCGAATCTGGCCCCGCTGGCCACCGGCAAGCTGAACCTGGAGCTGCCCAAAGACTGGAGGAACTACGACGCGCTGGTCCTCTCCGCCTTCGACCCGCAGAAGAACCTCGTGTATAAATGGACCTGGAAAACCGGCGGCAACCCCCGCCTCCTCGACGGTGTGCTGGCGCTCCAGGCCAAGGACAAGCCCGCCGTGCAGGTGGCCGAAACCGACACTACGCTCAGCCTCACGGCCAGCGGCATTTCGGTCACCTTCAACAAAACCAACGGCCGCATCAGCGGCGTGAAGGGCAACAACGGCGACAAGCTCAGCTTCACCAACGGCCCCGTGCTGGTGGCCGGCACCGCCGCCTTCACCGGCCTCACGCACCGCGCCGAGCCCGACGGCGAAGTTATCGAAGCCAGCTACACCGGCAACCTGAAAACGGTGCGCTGGAAAATGCACGCCACCGGCTGGCTGCAAATGGATTACGAGTACGCCCTAACCGGCGACCACGCCTTCACCGGCCTCAGCTTCAGCTACCCCGAAAACTTCGTCATCGGGGCCAAGTGGCTGGGCCAGGGCCCGTACCGCGCCTGGAAAAACCGCCTGGCCGGCACCACGCTCAACGTGTGGGAAAACGCCAACAACAACACCCAAACGGCAGCAGCGCCCTGGATTTACCCCGAGTTCAAGGGCTACTTCGCCGACATCGCCTGGATGGAATTTAACACCGTGGAAGGCGCCTTCCTCGTCGCCAGCCCCGACCCCGGCTTGTTCGTGCGGCGCTTCAACTTCTACGGCCTTTCGGGCGTGAAGCCTCAGCCCGGCCTGCCCACCGGCGATATTTCCTTCCTCGATGGCATCCCGCCCATCGGCACCAAGCTGGGGCTCAACATCGACAACCACCCCGAGCACCTCGGCCCGAATAGCGAGCCCAATCACCTCAGCGGCACGCCCATCAAGCGCACGCTTTATTTTTACTTCGGCCTGCCGCCCACCGACAGCAAGCCCCAGCCTTACATCGCCCCCGCGAAGGACGATTTGTTTTAGCCAAGTACCGGAAAATAGTGCAGGCAGCTACCTTCGCCGTGCCTTCACTTTTCCACTTGCCTTCTCCAAACTATGCGGAAAACGCTCCTTGCGTCCCTCCTGGCGCTTTGTGTTCAGGACGCACATTGTCAGTCTTTTGAGCCTGGTTATTTGGTGCTGCAACGCGGCGATACGTTGCGCGGCGAGGTTGAGAATGATTTTTGGGAAGAACCTCCCGTCACCGTTAGGTTCCGGACCACGGCTGCCGCGCCGTTGGCCACCTACTCCGGCGAGTTTATTGAAAGCCTGTACCTGACTTCGGGCCGGCTACTTCGGCGCGAAACCCTGCCCCTCGACCGGGCCGCTGAAACGAAGGTCGACCTCCTGTCCTACAGCGTGGTGCGCCGGCAGCAGCCCGAATCGGTTCTCGCCGATGTGCTGCTCCTTGGCCCGGCATCGCTGCGGAGCCTCACCCTCAACGGCACCAGGCATTTCTTCGTGCAGCGTGCCGGCCAGCCTTACCTTGAGCTGGCCGCCCGCAACTACCTGGTGAACAAAGACGGCGCCACCCGCATCGCCGACGGCAACGATTTCAAGAGCCAGCTGCTGCGCTATTTCGGTGATTGCGAAGCCGTGACCCATCGGCTTGCTAAAACCGATTTCACTGCCCAATCCCTCACCGGCCTCGTGCAGGCTTATAACCTGCATTGTTCGGAGGCCCGGCAAGCCGGACGGGAAATTGCCGTCCGGGGCAAGGCGCCGCAGCCTCCCGTCGCCGTGCAACTGGGCGTGCTGGCTGGCTTACGGTTCAATTCCCTGCGTTTTGATGGCCAGGGCCAAACCAACGCCGTGCTCGACAACGCCAACCCCGATGCGCAGTTTCATCCCCAGCTTGGCCTCTACGCCGACGTCGTGAATGGCCGGCGGCGGCTGGCGCTGCACTCGGCGGTAATGGTTTCCCGGTTTGGGCAGCGCCAGCCGGTGGCCATTGCCGCCAACAACCTGACCGGCACCTACGAATGGCACGGCACCTTGGTCGCGATGCAAGTGGGCCTGCGGGGCTTTTTGCCGGTTGGTTCTCAGGTGCGCTTGCTGGCAGGCGTGGGCTACGAGTTCAACTCTTTCTGGGACGGTTTCAGCGCCCTAAGCCTCGGCGCCGACCAGGCCGGCTTTATTTATGAGTTTCACAGCACCGGCCTGCCCTACCTGGAAGCCGGCCTGAGCCGTCAGCGTTTCGCCTTCACCTTGCTGGGCCGCATCTACCAGGATGATACCTTTGCGCTGGCATACCGTGCGCCAAGTGGTTTCCTTCAAACGACTTACGCCTATACCCCCTGGAGCCTGAGCGCAATGCTCAGCTACCGTTTCAATGCCGACCCGGGCGCCCAGCGTTAGGCCAATCAACGGGGGGCCTGGCCGAATAGAAAAAATGCAGCCCGAACCGGAATTCGAGCTGCAGAAGCTGTAATCAACAACGGAAAATCAGCCGTTCATCGTGGCAAATGCCTCGGCTGGCGAAGTGCGGCTGAACTCATAAAAGCCAGCCGTGTCGCCCACGCGGATTTCGTATTCGTCCTGCGCCAGTCCGGCCAGCAACTCATCGGCCACTTGCTGCGGTGGGATGCCAGCCGCCCCACCGATTTCGGACGAAAACTCGGTGTCCACCAGGGGTGGCATCAGCTCAAAGACGCGGATAGAGGTGGTCTTGGCCAGCGTGTGGCGCAACGACTGCGTGTAGGAATGCACGGCCGCCTTGCTGGCCGAATACGTGGAAATGTTGGCGCTCGGCGCATAAGCTACGATGGACGACACGTTGACGATGGCCGCTTCCGGCTGCGCACTCAGCGTGGGCAGCAACAGTTCGGTTAGCCGAATCATGGCCAGGTAGTTGGTGGCGATTTCGGCGCTGGCTTTCTCGAAGGCGTTGGCCCCAGCGGTAAGTTCGTAGGCCGAGGCCTGGCCGGCGTTGTTGACGAGCACGCTCAAGTCGCTGAAATCGGCTTGCACTTGCTGCACCAAGCGGGCCACATCGGCTTCGCTGTTGATATCGGCCGCCAGGGCCGTGACGCCGGGCAGTTGACTGGCCGCCGCTTGCAGCTTGGCTTCGTTGCGGCCCACGATGATGACGCGGCTGCCTTTTTCGGCGAGCGTTTTGGCAATGGCCAGGCCGATGCCGGAACCGCCACCCGTGACGAGGACGGTTTGGTTGGTGATGTTCATAATGTTGAAAAACTGGAATTGGTGAAAAATGCCGGGCTTGCAGACGGCTGCCGGCGCAGCCGTTTTGGTTGGGTTGTTAGTTTCGATTGAACAGTTTGTCCGTCATGCAGAGCGCAGCGAAGCATCGAGCTTGGGGTAGTAATTAGTGGCGCTAAAACGACCGGATTGCTTCAGCACGCGAGATGCTTCGCTGCGCTCTGCATGACTGTTCTTCTGCATGACTGTTCGTCAAATCACTCGGAAAACTTCTTCACAATCAGCGTGGCCGTGTGGCCGCCGAAGCCGAAGGAATTGCTCATGGCGTACTCAATGGGCCGATAAGCGGGCTGGCCCAGCGTGAGCTGAAGCCGGCCCGCGATTTCCGGGTCGGGCTGGGTGGTGTTGATGGTGGGCGGCACCACACCGTGCTGCACGGCCTGCACGCAGGCAATAGCTTCTACAGCGCCGGCGGCGCCCAGCAGGTGCCCGGTCATGCTTTTGGTGGCGCTGATGTGCAGCTGCGGTGCCGGCCCAAACACCCGCCCGATGGCCTTCAATTCGCTGGCATCGCCCAGGCCGGTGGAGGTGGCGTGGGCGTTGAGGTAGTCAATCTGGGCGGCGTGCAGGCCGGCATCGTCCAGCGCGGCCAGCATGCTCAGGTAGGCGCCCTCGCCCTCGGGGTGGGTGCCGGTGAGGTGGTAGGCGTCGGCCGCCATGCCGCCGCCCACCACTTCGGCCAGGATAGGGGCCCCGCGCCGGAGGGCGTGCTCGTATTCTTCCAGAATCAGCGCCCCGGCGCCTTCGCCCACCACGAAGCCGTCGCGGGCTACATCGAAGGGCCGGGAGGCGGTGGCCGGGTCGTCGTTGCGGGTCGAAAGGGCCCGCAGCGCGTTGTAGCTGCCAATGCCCGTTTCGTTGATGGCCGCTTCGGAGCCGCCCGAAATCAGCACGTCGGCCTTGCCCCAACGGATGTAGTTGAAGGCGTCAATCAGCGCCGTGGTGGACGTGGCGCAGGCCGAAACCGTGGCGAAATTCAGCCCCCGCAACCCGTACTTGATGGAAATAAGCCCGGCCGCGATGTCGATAATCATCTTCGCGCCCATAAATGGGTTGAAGCGCGGCGTCCCGTCGCCGTGGGCAAACTCGGTTATCTGCTCCTGCAAGGTGCCCAGCCCGCCCACGCCCGAACCCCAGATAACGCCGATACGGTTGCGGTCCAGCGTCGCAAAATCGAGTTGCGCGTGGCCGATGGCCTCGTCGGCTGCCACCAGCGCATATTGCGTGAAGGCATCGTATTTGCGCACCTCCTGGCGGTCAAGGAAGTTGAGCGGGTCAAAGCCCTTCAGCTCGCAGGCGAAGCGGGTTTTGAATTTCGACGCATCGAAGTGGGTGATGGGCGCGGCGCCGCTCACGCCCGCCCGCAGCGCCCGCCCGAAGCTGGCCGCGTCGTTGCCGATGGGCGTGAGGGCACCCACGCCCGTGATAACTACCCGTTTGTACGCAGGCATATTGGAAGGGGAATTTAGTGGAGAAATTGGGCCGTTTAGTTTTCTGATGGTCCGTGTGGCCGTCCTGCTGAGCGCAGTCGAAGCATCTCTACCGCTTCGTTGAATCGACTGAATTACTATCGAGGTAGAGATGCTTCGACTGCGCTCAGCAGGACTGTTCCTTTTCGTTGCATTCGTGCCTTTCTAGAGCGGTTTCGGTATCAGTGTACAGTCCGAAGCAGCGGCAGTAGTAGCGCGAACTTTGTCGTTCGCGTACCTGCTCCGTTAAAGAAGGTCAAACGGCGTGGCGGCGCGAACTACACAGTTCGCGCTACTATACAGCGACCCCGAAAATGCTCTAATGGTCCGACAAACTCACCTGTACCGGCGCGCTACCAGCTTTCCGCTTCACCACCAAAAGCAGCAGCGGCATGGCGGCCAGGAAAAAGCAGCCCACCAGCAGAAAAGCGTCGTTGTAGCTCATAATGCCGGCCTGCTGATTCACGGTCGCATCGAGCAGCTGGTAGGCGCGGTGCTGCGCTTCCAGCATGGGTTGGCCGAGGCGCACTGCCACCAGCTGCGCCCCGGCGGCCAGGCGCTGGGCCACGCCCAGGTCGCCGGTGGTGAGGTGCGTCACGAGCGCCTGCCGGTGCACGGCAAACTGGGTGGCCAGGTAGGTGTTGACGATGGCAATGCCGAAAGAGCCGCCCAGCTGGCGCATCATGTTGTTGAGGGCTGCGCCCTGCGCAATGTCCTTGAGGGCCAGGCCCGATACGGCCAGCGCCGTGAGCGGCACCGTGAGCAAGGCCAGGCCCGCGCCGCGCAAAATCAGGGGCAGGTAAAAATCGCCCTTGCCCGCCGTGCCATTCAGCAAAGCCATGCGCCAGCTGAAGGCGAAAAACAGCAAAAATCCCAGCGTGACGACCACCGGAATAGGCACGCCTTTTTGCAGAGCCCGCGCCGTCAGCATCAGGCAGAAAATGGCCAGCACCGCGCCCGGCAATAGCAGTAAGCCGGTATCGAGCACCGGGAAATGCAGCAGGCGCTGGGCAAAAACGGGCGTGAGATACACCGACGTAAACAGCCCCGCGCCCGTCACAAACGTGAGGATGGCGGCCACGGCCAGCGTGCGGCTTTTGAGCACGCGCAGGTTCACAATGGGAAATTCGGTGGTCAGTTCCCACCAGATGAACGCCACGAGGCCTACCGCCGCGGCCACGCTCAGCTGCACAATGTAAGTTGTTTGAAACCAGTCTTCCTCCTGGCCGCGCTCCAGCACCACCTGCAGCGCGCCCACGCCTACAATCAGGAAAAACAGGCCCAGCCAATCCATGCGCAAGGTGTTGCGGGCCACCTGCAGGGCCGGCTCTTTCACCAGAAAAAAGGACGCAACGGTGACCAGCATACCGATGGGCACATTCACCAGAAATATCCAGTGCCAGGTGCTTACGTCCAGAATGTAGCCGCCCAGCGTGGGCCCAATGGTGGGCCCGGTAAATACGCCGATGCCGAACAGGGCACTCGCCACCCCGCGCTTAGCCGGCGGAAACGCTTCGAACACAATGGTCTGCGAGGTGGACAGCAAGGCTCCGCCGCCCAGGCCCTGCACGAAGCGAAAGGCCACCAGCGTCCAGATATTGCCGGCTGTGCCGCACAGCGCCGAGGCCACGGTGAATAGAACTATCGACCCGATGAAGTAGCGCCGCCGCCCAAAACGTGCCGCTAAAAAGCTGGTAATCGGAATGATAATGATGTTGGCAATGGCGTAGGACGTGATGACCCACGAGGTGTCGGCCAGCGTGGCGCCCAGGTTGCCGCTCATGTGCGACAGCGCCACGTTCACTATGCTGGTGTCAATCAGCTCCATCACGGCAGCGGCAATGACCGTGCTGCACAGCAGCAAAAGGCGGAGAGGGCTCATTTGAGAACAAAAATTTTATACCAATCGGTATAATTTTGGGTAAAAAAATATCAGCTCACCAGTTCGGTTTCAATCAGGTGCTCGATGTGGTCGAGGCCGGTGAAGAGGGCCGTGGAATCACCGGTGGCTTTCGAGACCAGAATGCCGCCCTCGGTGAGGGCGATGAACAGGTTGGCATAGCGGCTGGCATCGGCCGCGGGCTTGATTTCGCCGGTTTGCTGGCCTTTTTCGATGAGGCGCACGAGGTTGCGGTGCCACTTGGCGAGGCTGGCCTGCACGCGTTGGAGCAGGGCGGCGGGCGGGGCGTCGTCGCATTCCACGGCGGCGTTCAGGATAGGGCAGCCGCCCTTTTGCTTGAGGGAGGGGTAGTGCTGGCGGTAAAAGCGCGGCATGGCCAGCAGCTGCTCGCGCACCGGCGCCGTGCTGCTGGTGCCGGCCCGAAGCCCTTCGTGCACCAGGCCCAGGTTGTAGTCGAAAGCAGCCAGGGCTACTTCTTCCTTGTTCTCAAAATTGCCGTAGATGGCACCCTTGGTGAGGCCGGTGGCGGCCGTGAGGTCATTCAGGGACGTGCCGGCGTAGCCCTGCTTGTTGAAAACAGGGGCCGTTTGCTCGATGATGAACTGGCGGGTGCGCTCGGCTTTGGACATGATGACGGTGCAAATATACCGTTTGGTATTTAAACTGTGCGAGTGTGAAAAAAGTTTTCGAACGATGTAGAGGCGCAATGTTTTGCGTCTCGTCGTTGAACGACCGGAACCGCGCCGTTCTCACGTCATCATTCAACGATGAGACGCAAAATATTGCGCCTCTACATCGCCAGACGTTATTTTTTCGGCTTCAGCAATTGCACGTACGTCGGCTTGTCCCGGTCACAGGTCAGTTGGCCGTCTTTGAATTCGAACTCTGCCACTTGAATCACGCTACGCTTGGCAGCAATGCTATTGGCTGGCGCGGGGCTGGCTTTGCTGCGGCCGGGGTGGGTGAAGTAGAACACGTAGGCGCGGCCGTTGCTCACCACCACGTCGCAGTGGCCGCCGATGGCCTGGTCGTCTTGGCCCTGGCCGGGGAGTTCGAGGAGGCGCTCGGGCTGGGCGGTCCAGTGCAGCAGGTCGGTGGAGTAGTACACGGCCATGCCTTTCCATTGGTCGATTATCATCCAGTACTGCTCGTGCCAGCGGAAGACTTTGGGGCCTTCGCCGCGCTCGTTCAGGGCCTGGCCGTGGTCGGTCCAGTGCAGCAGGTCGGGGCTGTCGGCGTAATAGATGGATTTGTGGTCCCGCTCGTTGTTGTACCAGAGGCGCCAGGTGCCGTCGGGCAGCTTCAAAACGCTGGCATCAATGACCTTATCGGTGATGAGCGGCAGGGTTTGCACGTATTTCCAGTTCCGCAAATCGGTGCTGGTGAGCTGGATGATGACGCGCGGGTGGTTCCAGTCGGTAAACGTGCCGGGCACATAGGTCAGGAACATGTGGTAGCGGCCTTTATCTTCCACAATATCGGGGGCCCAGTGCGTGTAGCCGCGGTCGGGGCGGAAGTTGATGTTGGCCGTGTCGCGGTAGGTCCAGGTGGTGCCGCCGTCACCGGATTCGGCGATGCCGATGCGGGTGCCGTGCACCCACGTCACGCCGTGGGCGGTGGTGTCGGTGGCGCGGCGGTTGGTGTAGAACATCCACCATTTCTTGGCCTGCTTGTTCCAGATAAGGGCCGGGTCGGCCGCGCCGTCGTAGATGGGGTCGCTGAAAAGGGGTTTGGGCGCGGGCTTGGCGGCTTTTGTGGCTTTCGCTTTTTGAGCCGCCGATTGATGGGGTAAAGCCAGCAGTAGCGCGAGGCCTAACGCAACGCATGCGGCGCGGCTGGCCAACCTCACGGGACCCCTTCGGGGCGGCCCCTTTGCCCAGGAATGGGGGGCCTGACGACTAGAGCCGCTGCCGGCAGTTGGCAGGTTTAATCGTCGCTGAAAGAGAAAATGAAACACGTTTTTCATCAGCTTCTATTGTTGCTCCAGCAGCTTCAGCTCCTTGGCCGAGACGCGAAAAATGGTGCCGTGGCGCAGGCCGGCGGGCAGCGTTATCCGGTCGGAAATATCGGTCCAGTGCGTCAAATCAGTGGATTTTACGGCGCCGTACTTGTGCTCGCGGTACTTGTCGAAATACACCAGCCACTCCGCGCCCAGCTTCACGGCGGTGGGCCCTTCTGCCCAGTAATTGCCGGTGATGGGCGCCGAGGGTTTGCCGTAGGGACCGGCCAGCTGGTCGGCGAAGGCGACGCGCAGGTTTTTCTGCACGGGCTCGCGGGTTTCGTCCTTCAGGAACATGACGTAGCGCTGGCCGTCGGCCTGAATGCTCGCGTCGATGACGTTGAAGCCGGGCTCGTAGAGGAGTTTGGTGGGCGTGAAGGTCTTGAAATCCTGCGTGCTGGTGGCGTAGATGCGGTGGTTGTAGCCGTTTTCCTCCTGGCTTTGGGTTTCGGGGAATTTGCCCGTAATCGTGCTGGCCCAGTAGATGAGGTAGGTTTTGGTGGCGGGGTCGTAGGTGATTTCCGGGGCCCAGGTGTTGCGGGTGCCGGGCTCCTGCGCCATCACGGGCAGAAAGCGCTGCTCGCTCCAGTGAATCAGGTCTTTGGAGCTGGCGTAGCCGATGCCCTTGTCCTGCCAGCTCACCGTCCAGACCATGTGAAACAGGCCGTCGGCGCCGTGCAGGATGCAGGGGTCGCGCATCAGGCGGTCCTTGCTCACGGTGGGCCGCAGGAAGGTGCTGTCGCGTTTCAGGGCGGTCCAGGTGTAGCCGTCGCGGCTGCTGGCGAGGTGCAGGCCGTCCTGGCCGTTGTTTTTGAAGTAGCAGAAGACGAAGGCTTCGCTGGGTTTTAGAGCGGTTTGGGCATGGGTGGCGCCTGTAGCCAGGGCAAAGAGCGTGAGGAGGGCGGGGAGTTTCATCGGAAGGGTAATTTACTGATAAAGAACGTCACGCAGCGCGCAGCGAAGCATGACGACTATGCGCGGACTCGCAGAGTCCACGCTACTGCGCCACAATTGCGTAGGTTTTGCCGGCCGTCGTTTCGAACGAAGTCACGTACTGCGATTGACCATTCACCAGGCTCGTCACCGTTTTAGTTGATGCGCCCGTCACCGTCACGGGCACATAGGTGCGAAGATTGAGCAGGGCCCCGGTGCGGGAGAGAATGCGGGCTTTGGTCAGCCTGCCCTCGCGCCAATCCATGTCTACCACAAAGCCACCGCGGGCCACCAGGCCCGCCACATGCCCCGTGCGCCAGGCGGCAGGCAAGGCCGCCAGCAAGTGCACGTCGTCGAGCTGGCTTTGCAGAAGCATTTCGGTGATGCCCGCGGTGGCCCCGAAGTTGCCGTCAATCTGGAAGGGCGGGTGGGTGTCGAAGAGGTTGTTGAGGGTAGATACTTTGAGCAGCTCTTGGTACATCTTGTAGGCGTGGTTGCCATCGAGCAGGCGAGCCCAGAAGTTGATTTTCCAGGCCTTGCTCCAGCCGGTGCCTTCGTCGCCGCGCACTTCTAGGGTTTTGCGGGCCGCCGCGGCGTATTGGGGCGTGAGCAGGGGCGAGATTTCGCGGCCGGGGTGCAGGCCGAACAGCTGCGACACGTGCCGGTGCTGCGGGTCCACGTCGGCCCAGTCGCCGTACCATTCCTGCAGGTTGCCGGCTTGCCCAATGTGCAGCGGGTAGAGCCGCGCCCGCTTCTGCTCCAGCAGCTTGGCAAAATCCGCGTCGATGCCCAGAATGGAATCGGTCTCGATGACGTTGGCAAATAAGTCGCGCATGATGGACATGTCCATCGTGGAGGCGATGGTCACGACTTCCTTGCTGCCGTTGGGCAGCAGGTAGCTGTTTTCGGGCGAGGTGGAAGGGGCCGTGACGAGGTAGCCGTCCTTTTCTACCAGCCAGTCGAGGCAGAATTCGGCGGCACTCTTCATCAGTGGATAGGCCTCCTGGCGCAGGTAATTTCGGTCATTCGTGAAACGGTAGTGCTCATACAAATGCTGCGCGAGCCAGGGGCTGCCCAGGCTCCAGTTGGCCCATTTGGGGTCGCCGCTGCCTTCACCCACGGGGTTGGTCTGGGCCCAGATATCGGAGTTGTGGTGCACCGCCCAGCCGCGGGCGTGGTAGTAATTAGTCGCTGTGGCGGTGCCGTTTTTGGCGAAGCGGCTGATTTGAGCCCGTAGCGGCTCCTGCATCTCGGGCAGGTTGCAGGCCTCGGCGGGCCAATAGTTCATCTGCAGGTTGATGTTGGTGGTGTAGTTGCTGCGCCAGGAGGGCCGAATCAGCGGGTTCCAGATGCCTTGCAGGTTGGCCGCCGGGCCGCCCGGGCGCGAGCTGGAAATGAGCAGGTAGCGGCCAAAATCAAAGTACAGCAACTCCAGTGCGGGGTCGGGCTGGCCGGCTTTGTAGGCCTTTAGGCGCTGGTCGATGGGCAGGTTGGGTGGTACGGCGCCATCCAGCGTAAACTGCACCCGGTTGAAATACCGCTGGTAGTCCTTGACGTGTTCCGTTTTTAGCGTGCTAAAGCTTTGGCGACTGGCGGCATCGAGGTAGCGCAGGGCTTCTTTGGTTTCGTCCTTGCCGTCCTTATCGGGGCACTTATCGTAACCGTTGAAGCTGGTGGCGCCCGACACAAGTATCAGGGCCTCGCTGGCCCCGCTGATATGCAGAATGCTGTCGGCCTGCACCCTTCCATCCGTTTTTACCACCCGAATGCGCATTTGGTAGCGCATGCCGTTGCAACTCTGGTCGTCCTTATACACTACCGGTTTCATTGCGCGGCGCTCGTCGGCGAAGATGCGGGCTTTGCCGCGCAGCACCAAGTCTTGTTTAGCTTCTATGCCCTTGGTAAAGTCTAGTTGGGTTTTGGTAGAAAGGCTGAAATCCAACGCCTTTTTCCGGCTGGCCGTGAGGCGAATGACCACCACCTGGCCCGGCGCCGTCACGAACACTTCGCGGGTGTAGTCCACGCCGTTCACCGTGAAGCGGGTGGTAGCCGTGGCATCGGCCAGGTTCAGGTCGCGGTAGTAGTTGGTGGGCTGGCCGGTCATTGGCTGGCGCAGCAGCAGGTCGCCCAGGGGCTGGTAGGCGTTGGTGTTGGGGCCCTGCATCTGGCGCATGAGCTTCACGGCCGCGCCGTTGTCGCCGGCGAAGAGTAAGCGGCGCACTTCCGCTAGGTGGCTGAACGCCTCGGGGTTGGGGTTGGGATTGGCGGGGCCACCGGTCCACAGCGTGGCCTCGTTCAGCTGAATTAATTCCTCGGCCGGGCGGCCAAACACCATGGCGCCCAGCCGGCCGTTGCCCAGCGGCAGGGCCTCTTCCCACACCTTGGCGGGCTGGTCGTACCAAAGCGTGCGTGCGGGCTTGGTTTGCGCAAGGGCGGGCAGGGCTAGGAGAAGGAAGAAGAAAGCAAGCAGTTTCTTCATGGGTGAAGTTTTGAGGAGTAAGGGTTGGTGCCCATAAACAGGCCCGTCATGTCGAGCGCAGCTGAGACATCTCGCGTGCTTTAGTAATCCAGTCAAAAGGGATTAGTGGTGGCACGCGAGATGTCTCGGCTGCGCTCGACATGACCGTTCTTAATTTGGGGAATTTGCCTAATTCCCGTCCGGCTTGGTCACTTCACTCCGCGGGCTGTCAATCCATATCCAAGTGGCCAGCGCATCGGGCTTGGCGGGGTCAAACGTCGGCGTGTCGTTGCGCAGGAATTTCACCAGGCCCAGCTTGTTGGCCTTGATGCCTTCGACCACACATTTGGCGATTTCATAGGCGCCGTAGGGGTTGAAGTGGGTGTTGTCGGCCAGGGGTGCAGTTTGGCCGGGGTAGGTGTTGGCAGGGTAGTGGACCAACGCTTTTTTCGACTCTTCCACGCCCATCGCCTCGTAGAGTTTCGCCGTCATGGCGTTGAGGTCGATGAGGGCAACGTTTTCCTCCTGGGCCACCTTGCGGGCGGCGGCGGGGAAATCGCCGAGGCTGTTTTCAATCTTGCCATCGGCCCCAAAGCTGCGGCGGCTGGTAGACGTGACGATGACCGGGATGCCGCCCTTTTTCTTGGCCTCCTGCACAAACAGGTGCAGTCGCTCGGTGTAGGATTTCCAGGCGCCGTCGTTCTCGCCCTTGTCCTTCTGGTCGTTGTGGCCGAATTCGATGAACAGGTAGTCGCCGGGCTTCATCACGCTCAGCACCTTGGCCAGGCGCTTCGAGCCCAGGAAGGAGCCCAGCGTGAGGCCCGATTCGGCGTGGTTGGCCACGGCCACGCCGGGCTTGAGGAAGCGCGGCAGCATCTGGCCCCAGGCCGCCCAAGGCTCGTCGTCCTGGTTCACCACGGTGGAGTTGCCGGCCAGGAAAACGGTGGTAGCGGTGGGCGCGGGCGTGATTTCCAGCGCGGCCAGGCAGGGGTTCGCCCCGTCAAATTCCAGCGTCAGGCGGTCGTCCCAGTCCAGCTTGCGCAGCTCGCGGGGCTTGAGGGCCACGGTTTCGGTGTCGCTGATGCGGCGGCTCTTCAGGTTCAGGGTGAAGGTATGGGTAGTGAACTGGCCCGGTTTGGTGGCGGTGGTTTCGAGCAGCAAGCGCCGCGATTCGGCCTTGAGGAAGGTGCTGGCCGGGCCTTTGGCATCGCCCAGGGTCACGGTCACGTTGTAGTTGCCCTCGGGCAGCTTCACCGAGAAGTAAAAGGGCTGTTTGCTGGTCACGAAGTCACCTTTAAGCGCGTCTTTGCCGCCGCGGTCGGTGCCCGTCACCGTGGTGCCGAAATCGAAGCCGTAGCCCGTGGTAGGGGAGTAGGCGGCCGAAGGAAGCACCTGCTGATAGCCCGCGGCTGCTTTGCCCGGTCCAAAATCGAATTTGAAGGTGGTTTTGGGTGTTTGGGCAGCGGCCGTGGCCGCCAGCAGCACGCAAGTAGCAGTTACCGCGGAGAAGCTTTTTTTCATAAAGCAAGGGGGTGGGAAGTGACGATGGCTTAAAAGTACCCGAGGCACTTGCCGACGCATACCTGCACTGTCATGCCTACTGCTCCAGCCCCGGCCTTTCTCAAGGGCCGCGGCACCCAAGCTTTCAGCGGCTGCTCCGTAGGAGCCCGGTGTGATGCAAACGGCAGAGTGCAGGAGAGTACGGGGGCCAAGGCTCGCTTTCTTGCAATGCTTTCTGCCGCTTCGATTACTCATTCCCACCCCCGCATGCTGGCTCGCCGCACGTTTCTGACTGGTTTGCTTCTGGCCCCGCTCACGCGGGCGCTGGCCGGATTTTCGGGCCGACTGATTGATTATCCGAAGGCCGACTTTGCCAAGTTCAGCAAGCACCTGAAGCCGGTGGGCCGGGCGCTGGAACTACCCGATTACTATGTGTGGTGCAACTCGCCCATTTACGGGCCCGATGGGCGGGTGCACGTTTTCTTCTCGCGCTGGGACGCCAAAAAGGGCATGGGCGGCTGGATTCGCGGTTCCGAAATAGCCCACGCCGTGGCCGACAAGCCCGAAGGCCCTTACCAGGTGCTCGAGACCGTGCTGGCCCCGCGCGGCCCCGGCCACTGGGACGCCACCACCTGCCACAACCCCAGCATTCAGTTCGTGGACGGCCAGTACTGCCTGTTTTTCATGGGCAACTCCAACGGCAAAACCGACACCAAGCGCATCGGCCTGGCCACTGCGCCCACCCTCAATGGCCCCTGGACGCGGCCGGAGGCGCCCCTGCTGCTGCCCGGCCCCGCCGGTGCCTGGGACGACCACTGCACCACCAACCCCGCCTTCATCAAGCACGAAGGCAAGTACTGGCTCTACTACAAGTCCTGGAACACAAAGGAATACGAGGAGTCAAAGGACCCCGTCATTCGTGGCAACCGCAAATACGGCTTGGCCATTTCGGATAAGCTGCAAGGGCCCTACCAGAAATTTGAAGGCAACCCGGTTATCGATTTCTCCAAGCAAGGCAACAACAAGCAGTTCGAGGACGCCTTTGTGTGGCGGCAGCACGGCAAATTCAACATGCTGGCCCGCGATATGGGCGTGTACAGCCAGGAAGTGGGCTTGTATCTGGAATCGAAAGATGGCAAAACCTGGACGTTTCCCAAAATCGCCTTCCTGCCCATTCGCGACTACGGCGTGACGGAGCCGCCCGCGCCGCCCAAGCTCAAGCGCTACGGCCGCCTCGAACGGCCGCAACTGCTGCTGCGCGACGGCAAGCCCGAGTATCTGTTCTGCGCCTCGCAGGGCGGCCGGGAGATGACGGCTTCGTCGTTTATTCTGAAGGTTGGGTAGGGCAGGCTCGGCAAGTCCGCATCCGCACAAAAGGCAACCAAGTATATTCAAACCCTAACTATCTGCAGGCTCACAAAATCCGCGCTTCAACCTGATATGGCCCGCTATTTCCTGCTACTCCTGCTATTTCTGCCAACCCTCGGCCGCGCCGATGTCACGGTGCCCGCGCTGCTGACCGATAACATGGTATTGCAGCAGAAAACCACCGTGGCCCTTTGGGGCTGGGCCATCCCCGGCGAGGCTGTGACGGTAACGGCCGGCTGGCAAAAAGCGGTGGCCAAAACCACCGCCGACGCGCAGGGCAATTGGCTGGTACGCGTGCCTACCGTGAAAGCCGGTGGCCCCTACAGCATTGCCATCGCAGGCAAAAACAAGCTTCAAATCAACAACGTGATGCTGGGCGAGGTGTGGCTGTGCTCCGGGCAGTCGAACATGAACTTCCCCATTGCCAAGGGCGAAGGCTGGCGCACTGGCCTCAAAAATGCTGCGGAAGTTATTGCCAAGGCCAACCACCCAACCATCCGCCTCTTCACGGTGGCACAGAAAGTGGCCGACTCGCCGCAGCGCGACGTGAGCGGCAGCTGGGCCGTGTGCAGCCCGGAAACCGTGGGCACTTTCTCGGCAGTGGCCTACTTTTTCGGGCTCGAAATTCAGCAGAATCTGAACGTGCCCGTTGGCCTGATTCACTCCTCCTGGGGCGGCACGCCGGCCGAGTCGTGGACGCGGAAGGATGTGCTGGAAAACAACCCCTTGCTGCGCCCCATCCTCACCCGCTACAACACGGGCCTGGCCCAGCGCCCCGCCTACGAAACAGCCCTGGCCGCCTGGAAACAGGAAAAAGCCGACAACCCCCAGAGCACCCGGCCCAAGCCCACTGACCCTCTCAGTGCCGGCAGCAACAAGTCGCCTTACAAGCTCTATAACGGCATGATTCGGGGCCTGGAGCCGTACACGCTGCGCGGCGTCATCTGGTACCAGGGCGAGAGCAATGCCGAACGGGCCTACCAGTACCGCACCCTGTTTCCGGCCCTGATTGCCAGCTGGCGGCAGGACTGGCAGCAACCCAGCCTGCCGTTTTACTTCGTGCAGATTGCCCCGCACAAGAGCCAGAATGCCGAAATCCGCGAAGCGCAGCTGCTCACGCTGCGCACCGTGCCCCACACCGGCATGGTGGTGACGACGGACGTGGGCGACTCGCTCGACATCCACCCGCGCGACAAGCTCACCGTAGGGCACCGCCTGGCTCTGTGGGCTTTGGCCAAGGATTACGGCCAGAAAAGCCTGCCGTATTCCGGGCCCCTGTATAAAGCCATGACCGTAAAAACTGGTGAGGCGCGCCTCACTTTTGATTACGCCGATGGCCTGACTGCCCCGGGTGGAGGCGCGTTGCGCGAATTCACCATTGCCGGGCCCGATAGCGTGTTTGTGCCCGCCCAAGCCCGCATCGAAGGGCGCACGGTGGTGGTGAGCAGCCCGCGGGTGGCGCAGCCGGTGGCCGTGCGCTTTGGCTGGAGCAAGTCGCCAATGCCCAATCTGTTCAACGGCGCCGGGCTGCCGGCTTCGCCGTTTCGCACCGATGCGTGGCGGACGCCTACGCAAGGCAAGAATTGAGTACTTGGCCGCAAGTTCGCGCGGTAGAAGCGGAGCCAATTGCCATCCCCATGCAAGCGGGCGAACCCATGCGGTGCAGTTCCGGAAACTGGTATCGTTTTGTTAACGGGATTGATGGGTTGCTTTACTTTATAGGTGGTTTAATTGAGTACACACTCAACGCACTACTCGCCTAGCGCGGTGTCGGGGTTGGTGTAGAGTAGCGCGAACTGTGTCGTTCGCGTCCCCGCGCTGCCAGCTCGTTCTGGCACGCGAACGACAACGTGCGCGCTACTGACCCGCACGGACACTGACTTTGAAACGGCTGCAGGTTCCCAGCTTGAAAAGCAAGCAGCCGCATGTTAGACAACGCTGCTGATATCATTACCGCAATCGATTGTGTAAATAAGGCAGGAGAGTGCGGGAAGGATTTATATTGGATGAACTGGATTTTTGTATGGAAATGGTAAGTAACCACTCAGGAGATAAGGCATTTACGGCTAAATCAGCCTTGGTGTAATCGTTTTCAGGATAATCAGACGGTGTTGTAGCATTTCGGTGGCTTGACGCCACGTTCCTTGCTCCTACACCGAGATTGCCTACTACCGCTCCGGCTAAGCAAGCCACCGGCGACATGATAAGTGACTATAAAAACTGGACAGGATAGTGACGAAATAAGCCTATACAGTAGTCTACAGGAGAGTATGGGCATTATGGCCCGCTAATATTGGCCTCAGGTCCCGCCTCCCACGCACTGCTTGCTACTTCAAAATCTCACCCATTATTACCCTCATGAAGAATACTTACTCCTGGCAACGTTTGCGCTTGGTTGCGTGCTTGCCAATGCTCCTGTTGGCCGGGCCGGGCGCGGCGGCAGCGGCGGCACCCCCTGTTCGCCACGTGGTGGCTGATTGGCCACTCACCGGCAAAGTAACTTCGCCCACGGGCGAAGGCCTGCCCGGCGTAACGGTGGTGGTGAAGGGCACCACCCTGGGCACCACCAGCAACGCCGACGGCTCGTTCTCCTTGTCGGTGCCCGACAAAACGGGCACGCTGGTATTCAGCTTCATAGGCTTCCAGACCCAGGAGCGCAGCTTTTCCGGGCCTGGTGCCTTCACCATTAAGATGGTTGACGACACCAAGAGCCTCGAAGAAGTGGTGGTAGTGGGCTATGGCACCCAGAAACGGGCCGACGTGACCGGCGCCATTGCCACCCTGGATGCCCGCAAACTGGAAGAGCGGCCCATTGCCCGCGTCGACCAGGCCCTGGTGGGCCAGCTGGCCGGTGTGCAAGTGAAGCAGACCTCGGGCGTGCCCGGCCGGGCCTTCAGCATTCAGGTGCGGGGTGCGGGTTCTATCTCGGCTGGCAACGAGCCGCTGTATGTGATTGACGGCTTTCCCTTGGAAACGGCCGCGGCCAACGGCGGCGGCCGTTTCAGCAACGGCAGCCCCCTGGATAACATCAACCCCAACGACATCGAGAAAATTGAGGTGTTGAAGGATGCGGCCGCGGCCGCCATCTACGGCTCGCGGGCGGCCAATGGTGTGGTGCTCATCACCACCAAGCGCGGTCGCTCGGGCAAGGCCCAAATCAGCGTAAACTCCTACGTGGGGGGCTCGCGGGCCGCCAAAAAACTCGACCTGCTGAGCGGCGAAGAGTGGGCGGCGCGCGCTACGGAAATCATCAACGACAAGTGGGTGAAGTCGACGCCGGCCGGCGGGCCGGCCCGCACCGCCGACCAGACCACGGCCCAGCGCCGCGCCATTCTGGGCCTGACGGGCAACAACGTGAACCCCACCTACATGCTGGACGACCGGTGGGCCATGCCCGGCCACCCCGGCCTGCAGTACGTGGACTGGCAGGACGAGCTGTACCGCACCGGTGTGAGCCAGAACTACCAGGTAAGCGCCTCGGGCGCCACCGACAACGTGAACTACTTCGTGTCGGGCAACTACAGCGACCAGCAGGGCTTTGCGCTGGGGCTGGACTACAAGCGCTACTCGGCCCGCGCCAATGTGGAAGTGAAGGCCACCGACAAGCTGAAGTTTGGCTTGCAGGTGAGCCCGACCTATTCCATTTCGACGGACCCTGGCATTGAAGGCAAGGACAACCGCTTCCACCAGATACTGTCGGAAACCCCAATTGTGGAAGACACGGCAGGCATTTACACCGGCTACGGCAAAAACGAAACCTACCGCTGGGGCGTGAGCACGGCCAGCCCCATTGCCGTCATCAAAAACTACCAGGGCGACACCCGCACCTACCGCACGCTGGGCACGGTATTCGGCGAATTGACCCCCATCAACGGCCTGCGCCTGCGTTCCACCCTCAACTTCGACAACACCGACGCGACGTCAAAATCGTACTCGCCGCCCACGCGCAACCTGGCCACGTCGCTGGCTTCGGGGTCGTACAGCGCCTACCGCCGCCAGACGTTCGTGAACGAAAACACGGCCACCTACAACCGTGCCCTCGGCAAAAACGATTTTACCTTGCTGGTGGGCCAGTCCTACAGCAACACCAAGCTCGACAACGTGGCGCTGGCCGCTTCGGGCGGCTTCATCAACAACACGGTGACCACGCTGAACGCGGCCACCAACATCACGGGCACGGGCAGCAACTACACCACCGAGACGCGCAACGTGCTGATTTCCTACTTCACGCGCTTGCAGTACGCCTACGACGGCAAGTACCTGCTGTCGGCCAGCGTGCGCCGCGACGGCTCGTCGCGCTTCGGCGCCAACAGCCGGTGGGGCACCTTCCCGGCCGTGAGCGTGGGCTGGCGCATCTCGCAGGAGCCGTTCCTGCAGCCAGTCACCTTCCTGAGCGATTTGAAGCTGCGCGCCAGCCTGGGCTACTCCGGCAACAACACCATCGGCGACTACAGCTCGATTCCGACGCTGGGCTTCAGCAACTACACCCTCGGCGGCGTGCAGGTAACGGGCCAGGCGCCCAACAAAGTGGGCAACACCTTGCTGGCTTGGGAGCGCAACCGCACCTTCGACTACGGCCTGGACGTTTCGTTTCTGAAAAACCGCATTGTGCTGGCGGCTGATTACTACACCAAAACCAGCCAGGACCTGTTGCTGAACGTGCCCGTGCTCACGGCCTCCGGCTTTGGTACCAACCTCGAAAACATTGGCGAGATGCAGAACAAAGGCTGGGAAGTGGAATTGAGCACCCGCAACCTAGAAGGGGCCTTCTCCTGGACCACTTCGCTCAACGTGAGCCATAACGAGAACAAAGTGGTGCACCTGGGCCCTGGCGATGCCCGCATCGAAGTGCCCAACGGCCTCGACACGCCCAGCAACATCCTGCAGGTGGGCCTGCCCATCTACAGCCTGTTTGTGATACGGCAAACCGGCATCCTGAGCCAGGCCGACATCGACAACAACGCCGCCCGCCTGACCGGCGAAACGGCCGGCGACCCCAAGTACGAAGACATCAACGGCGACGGCAAAATTGACGTGAACGACCGCCAGGTGGTGGGCAACCCCAACCCGACCTATACCTACGGCATCACCAACACCTTCCGCTACAAGGGCTTCGACCTGAGCTTCCTGATTCAGGGCCAGGCCGGCGGTTCCATCTACTCCACCCTGGGCCGCGCCATCGACCGCCCCGCCGTGAGCTACCTCGAAAACGCCCTGGGCCGTGTGCGCGACCGGTGGTACTCGGCCGAAAACCCCGGCGCGGGCATCAAGGGCAAGGCCACGGGCGCTGGCGCCTTCACCTTTGTGCGTAGCACCGACTGGCTGTACTCGTCCGACTACTACCGCGTGCGCTTCATCACCCTGGGCTACGACCTGGGCCAGGTCATCAGCAAGAAAGTGGCGCAAGGCGCCCGCGTGTACGTGACGGCTGAAAACTGGTTTGGCTGGGACAAGTACTACGGCGGCCTCAACCCCGACGCCCTGAACACGAGCAACACCGGCACCTTCGTGTCGGGCTCCGACTACGGCGGGCTGCCCCTGGCCAAAACCCTGGTGCTGGGCCTCAACCTCACTTTTTAAAAGCGACTAGCTCGTAGCTGTTAGCCGTTAGCTTTCCAGTTAGAAATGCTACAACGAGGCTAACAGCTAGCAGCCAAAAGCTAACAGCTAATAAAAAACTTCCCATGAAACGCATATTTCTCTTCATTTCGCTGGCCTGCGCCGTGGCCCTCACCGGCTGCGAAAAGGACCTCGACCAAACGCCGATTTCGAACGGTTCGGTGCCGGACTTCTACAAAACGGCGGCCGACTTCGACCAGGCCATGACGGCCGTGTACAGCCAACTGCGCGGCTTCCCCGACCGCGAGGTTATTCTCTCGGAGCTGCGCTCCGATAACATGTTTGCCGTGAGCTCCATCGGCTCGCGCGACTGGGACCCGGTCAACAACTTCACGGCCTCGGCGCTGCCCATCAACGCCAACGTGGCCGATGCCTGGGCGTCGGATTTCTCCACCATCTTCCGGGCCAACACCCTGCTCGACCAATTGGCGTTGAACGGGGGTGTGACCGGCTCGCTGCGCACCCGCTACGAAGGCGAGGCCAAGTTCATCCGGGCCTTCATGTACTTCGACTTGGTGCGCAAGTTTGGCCGTGTGCCCGTGATTGAGCACGCCCTGATTCCGCAGGAGGTGGAAAAGATTCCGCGCTCGGAAGTGGCCGATGTGTACAAGCTGATTATCCGGGACCTGCGGACGGCCATTGCCAACCTGCCCGTTTCCTACACCGGCACCAACGTCGGGCGCGTCACAGCCGGTGCCGCCAAGGGCGTACTGGCGCAGGTCTTTCTCACCCGTTCCGGCCCCGACTACGGCATCAAGGGCCCCGGCATGGGGCTCAACGAGTACGCCCGGGCCGATAGTTTGCTCTCCGACATCATTGCCGCCCGCGGCACGGCCCGCTACAACCTGCTGACCGGCACCGGCGCTTACGCCAGCATTTTCTCGCCCACCAACGAGAACAACGCCGAGGTGCTGTTCGACATCCAATACATCGCCAACGGCACGGTGGGCGGCAGCTTCCCCAACATTGTGGCGCCCGACGGTTACTACACCGGCACCGTCGCGCAGGGCAACCTGGGCCTGTCGTTCTCGGCCGGCTCGGTCGAAATCAAGCCCTGCTCCAATGACCTGAACAACGTGTCGTATAGCCCGACCGACGTGCGCCGCGCCGTGAATATCCAGCAGGGCTACACCAACGCCGGCACCACCGACACCCGGCCCTTCTTCAAGAAGTACATCAACGTGGCGGCCAAGGGCGCCAGCCGCACCGACTGGGGCATCAACTACATCGTGCTGCGCTACGCCGACATCCTGATGATGAAGGCCGAGTGCCAGGTGCGCAACGTGGGCGGCACGCCCGCCGACGCAGCCGCGCTGATTACGCCCATCCGCGTGCGCGCCGGCCTGCCCGCCCTCACCACCATCGACCTGCCCACCCTGATGGAGGAGCGCCGCCGCGAGTTTGCCGGTGAAAATCTGCGGTGGAACGACCTGATGCGTTCGGGCCTGGCCCTGACTGTGATGAACGCCTGGGCGCAGCGGGAGGATACGGGCACCACGCCCAAAATCACCCGCCCCATCACGGCCCCGCTGCTGCTGCTGCCGGTGCCGCAGGTGGAGCTGAGCTCGGCCCCGGGCCTCTACACCCAGAACGACGGTTACTAAACCGTTAATCTGGCCTGACACCGGCTTTTGCGCCCGGTTTTGGTTGTGCCCGCCGCTGCGGGTGCGTCCGAAGCCGGGCGCACTTGCGTTTGGGGCCGGGGATACCCCACAGTACAGGACAGTGCGCCCCGCAGCTACCGCTTCATTTGTAGCTCTCCCTCAATTCCCACCCATGCCGATTCCCGATTTGCGCCGGTTTGCGATGGCCTGGTTGCCACTGATGGTTCTGTGGTGCCTGGCCACGGCCGCGGTGGCCGCGCTGCCCACTGCTGGCCGCACGAAATTCAACTTCAACCCCGAATGGCGCGTGCAGGTAGGGGAGGCGCCCGGCGCCGAAGCCGTAGCGTTTGACGACGCCAAGTGGAAAAGCGTGACGTTGCCTTACGCCTGGAACGAGAATGAGGCGTTTAGCAAGGACATTAAAGACCTGAGCACCGGCGTGGCGTGGTACCGCAAGCATTTTCGGCTGCCGGCGGGTGCGGCGGGCCAGAAGGTGTTCGTGGAGTTTGAAGGCGTGCGGCTGGCCGGCGAGTTCTGGCTGAACGGCCACCGCCTGGCCTTGCACGAAAACGGCGTGATGGCCGTGGGCTTCGACCTCACGCCCTACCTGAAGCCCGCGCCGGCCGACAACGTGCTGGCCGTGCGCACCGACAACGACTGGGACTACAAGGAGAAAGCCAGTGGCTCGTCCTTCCAGTGGAGCAACCGCAACTTCAACGCCAACTACGGCGGCATTCCGAAGAACGTGTTTCTGCACGTAATGAGCCCGCTGCACCAAACGCTGCCGCTGTTTTCGGTGCTGGGCACCACCGGCGTGTATGTGTATGCACAGGACTTCGACGTGCCTGCGGGCAAGGCCACGGTGGTGGCCGAGGCGCAGGTGAAAAACGAGTTTCCAGCGGCCCGCTCCTTCACGTTTGAAACGAGGGTAACGGATGGCGAAGGCAAAGCCGTGGGCACTTTTAGCGGTGGCGAAACGACGCTGGCGCCGGGCGAAATGAAAACGGTGAGCGCGCGGGCAACCCTGCATGGGCTGCATTTCTGGAGCTGGGGCTACGGTTACCTCTACACGGTTTCAACCCGCTTGCTCGTCAATAAGCAAGTCGTCGACGAGGTGAAAACCCGCACCGGCTTCCGCAAAACCGAGTTTGCCAAAGGCCTCATCAAACTGAACGACCGGGCGCTGATGGTGCACGGCTATGCCCAACGCACCAGCAACGAATGGCCCGCCGTGGGCCTGGGCGTGCCCGCCTGGCTTTCCGACTACAGCAACGGCCTGATGGTGGCCGGCAACGCCAACCTGGTGCGCTGGATGCACGTGACCCCCTGGAAGCAGGACGTGGAAAGCTGCGACCGGGTGGGCCTGCTGCAAGCCATGCCCGCCGGCGACGCCGAAAAAGACGTGGCCGACCGTCGCTGGGGCCAGCGCCTGGAACTGATGCGCGACGCCATCATCTACAACCGCAACAACCCCAGCGTCGTGTTCTACGAGGGTGGCAACGAAAGCATCAGCGCCGCCCACATGCAGGAATTGAAGGACATCCGGAACCAGTACGACCCGCACGGCGGCCGGGCCATCGGCTCGCGCGAGATGCTGGATATCCCCGAGGCCGAATATGGCGGCGAGATGCTCTACATCAACAAAAGCGCCACCAAGCCGCTCTGGGCCATGGAATACTCGCGCGACGAGGCCCTGCGCAAGTATTGGGACGAGCTGAGCCCGCCCTTCCATAAGGATGGCGCGGGCCCGCTCTACAAAGGCGCCAACGCCGCCGAGTACAACCGCAACCAGGATTCGCAGGCCCGCGAAGACGTGATTCGTTGGTACGACTACTGGCACGAGCGGCCCGGCACCGGCACGCGCAGCAGCGCCGGCGGTGTCAACATCGTCTTCTCCGACACCAACACCCACTACCGGGGCGAGGAAAATTACCGTCGCAGCGGCGAAGTCGACGCCCTGCGCATTGCCAAAGACGGCTACTTTGCCCACCAGGTAATGTGGGACGGCTGGGTGGAGCCCGAGCACGCCCGCACGCACCTCATCGGCCACTGGAACTACCCGGCGGGCACCGTAAAAAACGTGGAGGTAGTATCGAACGGCGAGCGAGTGGAGCTGTTTCTCAACGGCAAGTCGCTGGGTTTTGGGCAGCAGAGCTACCGCTTTCTGTTCACCTTCCAAAACGTGGCCTGGCAGCCCGGCACCCTGCGCGCCGTGAGCTACGACGCGGCTGGTAAAAAGGTAAGCGAAGCCGAGCACCAAACGGCCGGCCCGGCTGTGGCCCTACGCCTGACCAACATCGCCAGTCCCACCGGTCTGCGCGCCGATGGCGCCGACCTGGCCCTGTTGCAGGTCGAGGCCGTGGACGCCCAGGGCCGCCGCTGTCCCACGGCGCTGAATATGGTCAATTTCACTCTCAGCGGCCCGGCCGAGTGGCGCGGCGGCCTGGCCCAAGGCCCCGGCAACTACATTCTGGCCAAGAGCCTGCCCGTGGAAGGCGGCGTGAACCGGGTACTCATTCGCAGCACCACGCAGGCCGGTACTATCAAAATTACTGCTGCTTCCGAGGGCTTGCAGTCGGCTACGGTAAGTCTGAAATCGTCGCCTATAAAAGTAGAAAACGGCATGAGCCCGCAACTGCCGGGCACCGATTTGCCGGTGCGCCTGCAGCGCGGGCCTACGCCGCCCGGGCCCTCATTTACGGTGTCGCGGGTGTCGGTGCCCATTCAATCCGCCACCACCAACTCCAATGCGGCCAATGCCGCGTTCAGCTTCGATGACAACGAGCTGACGGAGTGGATTTCGGACCGCAAACAGGCCGAACCTTGGATAGAATACACGCTGGTGCGGCCGTCCCCCATCAGCCAGGTGGCCATGAAGCTGACCGGCTGGCGCACCAGCACTTACCCGATTCGCATTCTGGTGGATGGACAGGAGGTCTTCAGCGGCAAAACCGAACGTAGTTTGGGCTACTTTACGGCCGTGTTCCCGCCGCGCACCGGCCAGAAAGTCCGCATCGAATTGACCGGGCAGACCCAAGCCAAGGATGCCTTCAACATCACGGAGCTGGAAACACCCAAAGTAGCCACCGCCGCCACCGACCAGGCTGGCCCGCCCGGCACGCTGGGCTTGGTGGAAGTGGAAGTGTACGAAAGGCCGGCTTCTGTACCTGCTCCTTAATTGCTCGAAACCATACTTATGCGCCGGTATAGTAGTTCGTTTTTGAAGCTGTTGGTCGTGGGCTTTTGCTTGCTGACCGGCAGGGCGACCTACGCCCAAGGCCCACTCACATTCCCGCTATCAGCTACATATTCAGCTCAGGCCTTTCCCCTGGTGCGCGCGAAGCAGGCCGCTACGCTTTACACCGACGCCAGGGATGCCGCCGTGGTGCGCGTAGCGGCCGAAGCTTTTGCTACTGACGTGGCGCGGGTGACGGGCTTGAAACCCAAGCTGCAAGCCAATGGCAAAGCGCCGGTCGGGCCGGCCGTCATCATCGGCACGTTGGGCCAGTCGGCTTTGGTCAACAAACTCGTAGCCAGCGGCAAGCTTCAACCCGGAAAGTTGCGCGGGCAATGGGAAAGCTTCAGCATCAGCGTGGTGGAGAAACCGTTTCCGGGTGCGCCGCGGGCCCTGGTCATTGTGGGGAGCGACCGGCGGGGTACGGCTTTCGGCGTGTTTGAAGTGGCGCGGCGCATGGGCGTGTCGCCGTGGGTGTGGTGGGCCGATGTAGCGCCTGCGCACCACGATGCCCTGTATGTGCAGCCCGGCCAAGTAGTGCAGGGCCCGCCCTCGGTGCAGTACCGCGGCATTTTCCTGAATGATGAGGACTGGGGCCTGCGCCCCTGGGCCGCCCGCCACCTCGACAAGGACGTGCACGACATCGGCCCGAATACCTACGCCCACATCTTCGAGCTGCTGTTGCGCCTGAAAGCCAATTACATCTGGCCGGCTATGCACCCCGGAACCAAGGCCTTCTACCACTACCCGGCCGACCCCGTGCTGGCCGACCGCTACGCCATTGTGGTGGGCAGCAGCCACTGCGAGCCCATGCTGCGCAATAACGTGTTTGAGTGGGCCGAAAACTACCAGCACGAATACGGCCAGAAGCCCGGCGAATGGCGCTACGACCTCAACGGCCCGCAGATGTACCACTACTGGGAAGACCGGCTGAAGCAGTCGGCCCGCTACGAGTCGGTGTACACAGTGGGCATGCGCGGCATCCACGACGGCAGCATGCCCGGCCCGCCCGACCGCGCCGCCAAAGTGCGCCTGCTCGATACCGTCATCACCGACCAGCGCCGCCTGCTGAGCCAGTACGTGAAGCCCATCAATGGCCGCCCGGTGCCGCAGATTTTTTGCCCCTACAAAGAGGTACTGACGCTGTACCAGGCCGGTCTGAAACTGCCCGATGACGTGACCATTGTGTGGGCCGACGACAACCACGGCTACATCCGCCAGCTGTCGGACAAATCCGAGCAGAAGCGCAGCGGCGGCAGCGGCGTGTATTACCACGTTTCATACTGGGGTGCGCCGCAGGACTACCTATGGCTGTCGAGCATTTCGCCCGCGCTGATGAGCTACGAACTGAGCAAGGCCTACGCGCTGGACGCCCGGCGCCTGTGGGTGGTGAACGTGGGCGACATCAAGCCCGCCGAGCTGGAAACGCAGTTTGCCATGGACCTGGCCTGGAACGTGGGCCGCTGGACGCCAACCACCGCCGATGCTTACGCTGCGCACTGGGCCACCGAAACCTTCGGAGCTAAGCTGGCTCCGGTCATTGCCCGCATCAAGCACGAATACTACCGCCTGGGCCACGCCGTCAAGCCCGAGCACCTCGGCGGCGTAAGCTTCACGGCTGCGGAGCAGGACCAGCGCCTGGCCGATTACCAGAAAATTGCGGCGGAAGCCGATGCCGTGCAGAAGCTAATTCCGGCCAGCTTGCAGGATGCCTATTTTGAATTGATTCTCTACCCCACGCAGGGCGCCCGGCTGATGAATGAAAAGGTGTTTTACGCCGCCCGCAGCCTGGAGCTGGCCAAAAAAGGCGACGACCAGGCCCTGGTTTTTGCCCGGAAAGCCCAAGCTGCCCACGACCAGATTCAGACCCTGACGCGCCGCTATAATGATGAAATCGCGGGCGGCAAATGGGCCGGTATGATGAGCTCGCACCCGCGCGACCAGAAGATTTTCGAGATGCCGCCTGTAGCCACTGCCGCGCTGTTGGCCGAAGGAAAAGCGGCTCATAAAACGCCTGGAATTGCTAGTACGCCCATTGCTGCAGTGGCAGAAGCTGCTCCAGCCACCGCGACGCTGGTGATACCTGCCACGGCTTTCTTTAGCAAGAAAGTAGCGCCCAATGAAACGCTGACGTTGCTGCCCGGCCTCGGGGTGGAAGGGCAGGGACTGACCCGCATGCCCTACGATGTGCCCTCGTTTGCGGCCGAGGTGACGAACGCGCCTTACCTGGAGTACCGCGCCAATTTGCCGGCCGGGGCGCACACGGTGGCCGTACGCTGCCTGCCTACGTTTGGGCTGTATGCCGGGCGGGGGCTGCACTACGCGGTTTCCGTCAATGGCAGCGCCCCGGAAGTTGTGGATGTGAACGTACCTGCCGACTCCAAGCAGTGGAAGGAAAATGTGCTGCGTGGCTTCTCGCAGGGCCAGACTTCGCACGAGGTGGCAGGCAGTGGCCCGGCCACTATCCGGCTCTATTTGCTCGATGCCGGGCTGGTAGTTAATCAGATTCAGATTCAATGAGTACAGCTACCAATCGTATGCCTCATCTCCCGGCCCCCTCTCCGATGGAGAAGGGGGGACAAACCCGAGAACCGTTGAACGCACCCCCTCTCCATCGGAGATGGCGGCGGGGGGGAAGGCGTAACGTCTGGGCAGTCCTGTTGATGGCTTTTCTAAGTGCCATTTGCAACGCCCAAACCCCGGCCCCGGCGCTCTGGCACAACCAGCCGCGCACCCTGCGCTATCACCCCGAAGGCACTGACTTTGTCATCACCAATGGCACGCACCGCTTCACCCGCGCCCTCTACGGCACCAATACTGCCTTCCGCGTGGAGGCCGGCGACCTGCCTGAATTTGCCCTCTACCTGCCCGGCATGGGCGGCAATTTGAAGTTTGGCCTGCTGGCCAAGGGCCAAAGCAAGTGGTTGATTCAGGCGACCAGTATCACCGCCCGCTACCGTCCCGGCATGATGCTCTACGACATAACTGACCCGCTGCTGGGCGACGGCCGGCTGCACCTCGAAGTGCTGGCGCGGGCCGATGCCGAAGGGGTGGTGGTAAAGTCCCGATTTGAAAACGTGCCGGCCAGCCAGGTGCGCCTGCTGTGGGCTTTTGGCGGGGCCACGGGCAAGAAATTCAACCGCGACGGCGACATCGGTGCCGACCCGGAATCCAGCTTTTACCTCAAGCCCGAGTATTGCCAGGGCAATGCGTTCGAAGTCCGGAAAAACGCCTTCACCCTCACCTACGGCAAACAGCCTGCTCCGCCCGCGGCCGACCCCTACCGCAACTTGGGCGCCAAACAGCCGGCCGGTACTCCCGCCCCGGCTCCCATTGCCCCGCCGAATATGCTGCTGGGCCTAGTGCCACCATCGGCTGAAATCCACGTGGCCGACGCCCGGCAGCAGGAGACGCCGCAGCTGCTGCTGGCTTCACAGGCTTCGGAAACGCCGGCCGTGACGGGCACGGTTGCCGTCCAAAGCAGCCAGGATTTTTATTTCGCGGTGCAAAAGCCAGATGCTGCCCCGGCGCTGCGTTATGCGGCGCTGCCGGCCGCCTTTGCCCGCGCCGAAGCTGCCCGGCAGGCGCTGGCCGGCCGCGTGCAAGTCAGTACGCCCGACCCCTACATCAACACCATGGGCGGGGCACTGGCCGTGGCCGCCGACGCCATTTGGGAGACGCCCTCGTACATGCATGGGGCCGTGGCCTGGCGCATGCGCCTCAACGGCTGGCGCGGGCCCTACGCGGCCGACCCGCTGGGCTGGCACGACCGCGCCCAGCTGCACTTTGGCAGTTACGCAAAGTCGCAGCTCACCAGCCCACCCAGCGGTCCGGTAGTGCCCGATACGGCCCTGCACCTGGCCCGGCAATTGGAGAAGCTGGGCACCACCATTTTCAGCGAAGGCTACATTAGCCGCAACCCCGGGGGCGACTTCCGCCCGCATCACTACGACATGAATCTCGTGTTCATCGACGAGCTGCTGCGCCATTTCAACTGGACCGGCGACCTGGCCTTTGCCCGCCAGATGTGGCCCGTGCTGCAGCGCCACCTGGCCTGGGAAAAGCGCAATTTCGACCCCGACGGCGATGGCCTGTATGACGCCTACGCCGCCATCTGGGCTTCCGATGCGTTGCAGTACAGCGGCGGTGCAGTTACGCATTCGTCGGCCTATAACTACTTCGCCAACCAGAAAGCCGCCGAGCTGGCCCGGCTGCTAGGCGAGAACGCCGAGCCCTACCGCCAGGAAGCAGCCAAAATCCATCAGGCTCTGAACGCCCGGCTGTGGATGCCCGCCCGCGGCTGGTCCGCCGAATACCAGGATGCCCTGGGCCTGAAAGCCCTGCACCCCGCCGCCGGCCTCTGGACGGTGTACCACGCCTTGGATTCGGAAGTGCCCGATGCCTTCCAGGCCTATCAGGCGCTACGCTACGTCGATGCCGAGCTGCCGCACATTCCGGTGCTGGCCGCTGGCCTGCCCGATGCCGGCTACTACCTGCTTTCCACCACCAACTGGCAGCCTTACGACTGGTCGCTCAACAACGTGGTGCTGGCCGAAAACCTGCACACCACGCTGGCCAACTGGCAGGCCGGCCGCACCGAAGAAGCTTTCCGGCTCTGGAAAAGCGCTTTGCTCGAAAGCATGTACCTGGGCAGCAGCCCCGGCAACTTCCAGCAGATTTCCTTCTACGACGCCAACCGCGGCGAGCTGTACCGCGACTTTGCCGACCCCATCGGCATGGCCGCCCGCACGCTGGTAGAAGGCCTGTTCGGCATTGTGCCCGATGCCCTGCACGGCATTCTGCGCATTCGCCCCGGCCTGCCCGCCGCCTGGAACGAGGCCGCCCTGACCGTGCCGGACGTGGCCTTCGATTTCAAGCGCAAAGATGCCCGCGACACCTACACCATTACGCCAGCCTTTGCCCAAGCCCTGAAGCTGCAGCTGCAGGTTGTGGCCCGTGCTGCCGCGGTGCAGTCGGTGCTTGTAAATGGCCAGCCGGGTCAATGGCGCAATGTAGAAACCGCCGTGGGCCAGCCCGTGATTGAAATCAGCAGCGCACCCGCGGCGAAATACGTGGTCGAAATCCAGTGGCAGGGTGCTGCGCCTGATGTGGCTTCGACGAAGGCCGATTATGCGGCAAAGGAAACGCTGACGGTGAAATTTCCGCAAGCCACCATTATCAGGGTTTTCGACCCGCAACAGTTGCTGCGCCAAGTGAAAAACACCGGGCACGAACTAGCTGCGCAGGTTGGAGGGGAGGCCGGCGCCCGCACGGCCTTCGTGCAGCTCCGGCAGGGCGCCCTGACGTGGTGGGCCCCATTGAACCTGAACGTAGCCAGGCCAACGAATACCCCCGAAGCCGCTCTCGCTACCGCTGCCACAAAATGGGAAACGGTGGACCTGGGCCGCCACTTCAACGACCAGGTGACGCGCATTTTTCAGCAGAAATACCTCGCGCCCCGCCCCGCCGTGGCTACGCTGGAGCTGCCCACCCAGGGCATCGGCAACTGGTGCTACCCGCTCACCCAGGCCAACATCGACGACAGCGGCCTGCGCCGGCTGGCGGGAGCGAAAAACGAAGTTCAGCTGCCCGGTGGCGCATCCCTGCGCACGCCCGGCGCGGAGGGTGAAAAGAACGTACTGTTTGTGTCGCAGTGGGACAATTACCCCAAGCAGGCTACCGTGCCGCTCGCGGGCCGGGCCCACCGCGCGGTGCTGCTCATGGCGGGCTCGACCAATGCCATGCAAAGCCAGCTGACGAATGGCGAAGTGCTGGTAACCTACAATGACAACACCACGGCCACACTGCCGCTGCGCAACCCCGACAACTGGTGGCCCATTGAGCAGGACTACGCCGACGACGGCTTTGCCTTCCGGACCGGCGCGCTCAAGCCCCTGCGCGTCCACCTCAAAACCGGGCTGATGACCCGCGAATTCAGTCAATACACCAGCATCAAAGGCTTCAGCACCCGCGCCATCGACGGCGGCGCGGCCACCGTGCTGGAACTGCCGCTGGACCCGAAGAAAAAGCTCAAAAGCCTCACCGTGCGCGCCCTAGCCAACGACGTGGTAATCGGCCTGATGAGCGTGACCCTGGAGCGGCTTTAACACAAGGTTCGACGCGACGCCTCACCCCCCAGCCCCCTCTCCCTTCGGAGAGGGGGTGCCAAAAGAAATTGAAAAGAGTCAAGCTTGCTATGAAAAAACTAAATAGATACTCCATGCCTGGCACCCCCTCTCCATCGGAGAGGGGGCCGGGGGGTGAGGCGCCACGCCTGCTTCTTTTGCTACTGCTTCCATGCTCGCTAACAGCTCAACCCATCAACCGCCAGGCCGTAGTGGAGCGCCACAAAGTGGTGGCCACCAATACTGATTCGCTCAATTCGCTGTCGGTGGGCAATGGCAAATTCGCCTTCACCGCTGACTTTACGGGTCTTCAAACCTTTCCGCTGCACTACGAGAAGGGCATTCCCCTGGGCACCGAATCGGAGTGGGGCTGGCACCGCTTTCCCAATAAGGAGGGGTATAAATTCGAGCAGAGTCTGCGTACCTACACCCTCAACGGCCGGCCCATCAGCTACGCAGTGCAGGTGAAAACGCCCGGCAACAAGGAGTCGGGCGACTACTTCCGCGCCAACCCGCACCGGCTGCAGCTGGGCAACCTGGGCTTCATCATTCTGAAAAAAAATGGCCAAGCCGCCACGGTCAGGGATATCAAAAACATCCACCAGGTGCTGAACCCCTGGACCGGCGAAATCCAAAGCCACTTCACGGTGGAAGGCACGGCAGTAGATGTCCTGACCGTAGGCCACCAGTCCCAGGATGCCGTGGCCGCCAAAGTCACTTCCGAGCTGCTGAAAGCCGGGCGGCTGAAAGTGGCGCTGCGGTTCCCGTTTCCCACAGCCGGCTGGGCCGATATGGCCGTGGACTACAGCCACGACGATGCGCATAAGTCGGCCATTGCGGAGCAGAAAACCGGCCGCGCCCTGCTCACCCACCAGCTCGATACCACCACCTATTTTGTTGCGCTGAATTGGGCCCAGCCGGCCACGCTGGCCGCCGGCCGGCCCCATGAATTCATCCTCACGCCGGGCCGCCAAAGTGCCACACTGGAGCTGGGCTGCCAGTTCACACCGAAAAAAGCCCGGGCCGCCGCGCCCACTTTTGCCGCCACGCTGGCCAATAGCCGCCAGCAGTGGCCAGCCTTCTGGCGCAGCGGCGGCGCCGTCGATTTTGGCGGCACCCCCGACCCGCGCGCCACGGAGCTGGAGCGCCGCGTGGTGCTGTCGCAATACCTCACGCGGATTCACAACGCCGGCGCGCAGCCGCCCCAGGAAACCGGCCTGCTGCTCAACAGCTGGTACGGCCGCCCGCACCTCGAAATGCACTGGTGGCACGCGGCCCATTTTGCCCTGTGGGGCCGCCCCGAAATCCTAGAAAAAAGCCTCACCTGGTATGCCCGGCCCGATGTGCAAGCTGTGGCCAAAGGCATTGCCCAGCGCGAGGGCTTCGCCGGCTGGCGCTGGCAGAAAATGACCGACCCCTGGGGCGAGGAAGGCCCTTCGTCGGTGGGCGCGTTTCTCATCTGGCAGCAGCCGCACACCATTTATTTCGCCGAGGAAGCCTACCGGGCCCACCCCAACGCCGCCACCCTGAAGCTCTACCAGGAGCGGGTGGCGCAAACGGCCGAATTCATGGCGTCCTATCCGTTTTTTGAGAAGGACAAGAACCGGTTTATTCTGGGCAAAGGCGTGATTCCGGCCCAAGAGCGATTCAAGGCCGAAGAAACCTTCAACCCCACGTTTGAGCTGGTGTACTGGCATTGGGCGCTCGACATTGCCCAGAAATGGCGCGAGCGCCAGGGCCAGCCGCGCAACGCCCAGTGGGACGAGGTGCTGGCCAAACTCTCGAAACTGCCCGAGGCCAACGGCGTGTACCTGGCCACCGAAAGCGCCCCCGATTCCTACACCAACCCCGAATTCAAAACCGACCATCCCTCGGTGCTGGCGGCGCTGGGTATGATGCCCGCTACCGGCCAGCAGGACGCTGCCACCATGCGCCGCACCTTCGACCTCATCTGGAAGGATTGGAGCTGGAACGACACCTGGGGCTGGGACTTTCCTATGACCTCCATGACGGCCACACGCCTCGGCCTGCCCGAAAAAGCCGTAGACGCCCTCCTAATGAAGGTGCAGAAGAACACCTACCTGCCTAACGGCCACAACTACCAGGAAGGCCGCTTGCCCCTCTACCTGCCCGGCAACGGCGGTCTGCTCGCGGCCGTGGCCCTCATGTGCGCCGGCTACGACGGCTGCAAAGAACCCAACCCCGGCATTCCCAAAAACTGGAAAGTGAAGTGGGAAGGCCTGCAGAAAATGCCGTAATAACGAACACCCCTAATCTGTCGTCATGCCGAGCGCAGCCGAGGCATCTCGCGTGCCGAAGTAATCAATGGCATGGCAACGAAGCGAGCGAGATGCCTCGGCTGCGCTCGGCATGACGTTCTTTGATTTCGATATGAAAAATAAGCTTCTCCTCGGCCTCGCCGCCCTGCTGACCCACTCCGCCCTGGCTCAGACGCCCGCCGCCCTGCCGCCCGTCAAACCCACGGCCTTCCAGGCCGATACGTTTTCCATTGCCAAATACGGCGCCGTAGGCGATGGCCAAACGAGCAACACCGCCGCTTTCCGGCAAGCCATCGCCGCGTGCGCGGCCAAGGGCGGGGGCGTGGTGCTGGTGCCGCCCGGCCAGTGGCGCACGGGCCCCATCGAGCTGCAAAGCAATGTGAACCTGCACGTAGCCACCGGCGCACTGGTGCAGTTCAGCGAGCAGCGCGCCGACTACAAGCTCATCAAAACCAACTGGGAAGGCCTGGCCGCTGTGCGCAACCAGCCGCTCATCTACGGCAAAAACCTGGAGAACGTCGCCATTACCGGCCGCGGCATCCTGGATGGCGCGGGCGAAGCCTGGTGGATGGTGCAAAAGCCCCGCACGCTGGAAAGCGACTGGAAAAGGCTGGTGGCTTCGGGCGGCGCCCTCAACGAAAAGCAGGACCGGTGGTATCCTTCGGCCCAGGCCCTGAAAGGCACCACCGTGAAGGAGCCCGGCGTGCTAACCGAGGAAAAAAAGAACATTGCCGATTTTGAAGACATCAAAGACTACCTGCGGCCCGATTTTCTGGTGCTGGATGGCTGCAAGCGCCTGCTGATTGAGGGCGTCACGTTCCAGAACTCGCCGGCCTGGACGGTGCATCCGCTGCTGAGCGACGACGTGATTGTGCGCAACGTGACGGTCATCAACCCGCCCTACAGCCCCAACACCGACGCCCTGGACCTGGAATCGTGCCGCAACGGCATTGTAGAAGGCTGCTCCTTCTCGGCCGGCGATGACGGTATCTGCATCAAATCGGGCCGCAACGAGCAGGGCCGGGCCCGCGGCGTGCCCACCGAGAATTTCCTCATCCGCAACACCACCGTGTACCGCGCCCATGGCGGCTTCGTGATTGGCTCCGAAATGTCGGGCGGCGCCCGCAACATCTACGCCTCCAACCTCACCTTCATTGGCACCGACATCGGCCTGCGCTTCAAAACCACGCGCGGCCGGGGCGGGGTGGTCGAGAACATTTTCATCGACCACATCACCATGAAGGATATTCTGAACGAGGCCCTGCTCTTCGACATGTACTACATGATAAAAGACCCCAGCCCGCAGGTGGCCGGCTCGAAGGAGCGCCCCGCCTCGCCGCCCAAGCCTGTGGACGCGGGCACGCCCCAGTTTCGTAAAATCTACATCTCGGACGTAACCTGCAACGGGGCCAAAACCGGCATCCTGGTGCGCGGGCTGCCCGAAATGGCCATTCAGGACATCAGCATTAAAAACGCGGTGTTGAAGAGCGAGCAGGGCCTAGTGTGCATCGAAGCCGACCGCATCAACCTCACCAACGTGACCTTGCTGCCCACCCAAACCGACCCGGTGATGGAAGTGCACAACAGCCGCAACATCACCCTCGACGGCATCCGATACGCGCCCGGCGCGGCGGTGCTGCTGCGCGTGTCGGGCCCCGAGAAGGCCCAGAATATTAAGCTGGCCAACACCGATACTTCGAAGGCCAAACAGGCCCTGGAGCTGGGAGCCGGCATGAATAAGAAGGTCGTTGCGATGCCTAAAAAGTGGTAGTGCAAAGCTGCTCGTAATAAAAGGCGGTCCTGCTGAGCTTGTCGAAGCAGCTCTACCGTGGAAGTTTTCATTTTCTTCCACGGTAGAGCTGCTTCGACAAGCTCAGCAGGACGTCCTTTTTGCATGCGTTTATTGCGTGCAATAGGTGATATTAATCTATACGCCGCAGCCCCAACACGCCAATAATAATGAGGCTGGTGTAAAACACACTCAGCCAGGAAAACGGCTGTTTGAGGTAGAACAAATCGACTAGCTTGATGCCAACCACCGCCAGCGCCATCCAGGACGAATAGGCGGTGGCGGTGGGAATGGCCCGCATAGCCCACGACAGGAATACGACGTTGGCTAACCCGAAAGCTACGTAGCCAATCAGCGGCACAACGGGCAGCAGCACGGTGGGCTGGCTGAAACTATGCAGCCACGCTACCTCCTTGATGCGCTGCATGTTGAGCGCTTTGAGGCTGTACGTCCAGCACACCTCCATGAAAGAGGCCAGGAATAGGGAAAACCAGGGATTTATCAACGGGAAGAAGCAGCTGCGGTGGTCGAAAGAGAAGGTTCTTGAATTTTTGCGGGTGCAGAGGCAGCGAAATTACCGCCCGGCCGCTGAGCCGGGATGGTAGTCGTATGGGTTTCGGGCACGGGCCAGCCGTGCAGCGGGCGCAGGGCCGGCACCCGGTCGGTGAGCTTGCGGAGCAGCCGCCCGCGGATGCCATGGTAGGCGCGGAACAGCCGGGAGCGTTTGGCCAGCTCCTCTTCATCGAAGCGGGCCACGGAAAATACGTGCTGGCTGAAATAGTCCTTCGGGAAAGTATAGGGCAAGCCCCACTTCAGCGGCTTTTGGTCGGGGCGGTAGGCAGTGCCAAAAATCCAGTCCCAGAAGGCGAATTTGGTGGAGAAGTTGGCGTAAAACACTTCCTCGTGGTCGGCGTGGTGCCAAAGGTGCATCTCGGGTCCGTTGATAAAGTATTGCAGCCAGCCCGAGCGCACGTCCACGTTGCAGTGAATCCAGATGCCCCACACGGCATCGATGCAGGCCTTGATGGGTACCACCATGGGGTCGGCCCCGAGCAGGACGATGGGCGCAAACTCAATGGTCTGGTTGATGATGATTTCCAGCGCGTGCGAGCGGGAGCCGGCCAGCCAGTCCACCTGCTTGCCCGAGTGGTGCGCCTCGTGGGTGCGCCAGAACAGCGGGCTGCTGTGCTGAAACCGGTGAAACCAGTAGATGTAGAAATCGTGCGTAATCACGAAAAACAGCACTTGCACCCACACCGGCCAGTCTGTCACAAAATGCAGTTTCGAGAACCCAAAGTGCTGGTCCAGCGGCTGAATGATGTAGTCGAAAATGATGATTTTCAGTGCGTAGCTCTGCACGAAGGTGTAAAGTACCAAGTCAGTCCAGAAACCCTCCCGAAAAAAAGGCAGCCCCTTGCGGTAAGGAATGATGCGCTCCAGCGTAATCACAATGGCCACCCAAATCAGCAGGATAGCCGTGGTGATAAGTTCGACGTGATGCATGGCTTGTCAGGGCAGATTGTGAGCTAAAAGAACGTCATGCTGAGCGCAGCCGAAGCATCTCTACCGCAGTAGTAATCCTCTCAATTGGATTAGTTAAACGGTAGAGATGCTTCGGCTGCGCTCAGCATGACGTTCGTTTTTATTCGTTCAGGAAGTTCGAGCGTTCAACCCAAACAGGCTACTCCTGGTTCGGTGTCAGCTCGCGGCGCAGGCGGGCGCGGGGTTCGAGCTCGGAGTCGTACACGCGCTTCACGCCGTCACCGAGGCCTTCTTCCACGTCGCGGATGTCGCGTACGAGCTTGGCCATGCCGCCCGGCTCAACGCTGGCGGCGTGGTCGGAACCCCACATGGCGCGGTCTAGGGTGAAGTGGCGCTCAACGAAGCTGGCGCCCAAGGTCACGGCGGCTACGGTGGTGGCCAGGCCGGTTTCGTGGCCCGAGTAGCCGATGGGTGTGCCGGGGAACATGCCTTGCAGCACGGGCACCATGCGCAGGTTTAGCTCGGCCGGCGGGCAGGGGTAGGAGGACGTGGAGTGCGCAATCATCAGCTTATCCAGGCCCACCCATTTCACAGCCTGGTTGATTTCGTCCAGCGTGCTCATACCGGTGCTCAGCATCAGCGGGCGGCCGGTGGCGCGCACGCGGTCGAGCAGGGGTTTGTCGGTGAGGGAAGCGGAGGCCATTTTGTACAGCACAGGCGCGAATTGTTCCATGAAATCCACCGACGGCTCGTCCCAGCACGAGGCAAACCAGTCGATGCCCAAGGCGCGGCAGTAGTCGTCGATGGCTGTGTACTCGGCTTGGCCGAACTCGGTTTTGCGCTTGTAGTCGATGTAGCTCATGCGGCCCCAGGGGGTGTCGCGCTGCTTTTCCCACTGGTCTTTGGGCACGCACAACTCGGGCGTACGCTTCTGGAACTTCACGGCGTCGCAGCCAGCCTTGGCGGCTTCGGAAATCAGCTGCTTGGCCAGGTCGAGCGAGCCGTTGTGGTTGATGCCGATTTCGGCAATGATGTAGGCCGGGTGGCCCGTGCCAATGAATCGGTTTTTGCGAATTTCAACAGCTTGCATAAGATGTTTGGTTTTAGTTGTTAGTTGCTCGTTGTCAGTTGTTAGGTTGTTGAGTTGAACGTCTGAGACTAACAACTGACAACGAGCAACTGACAACTAAATCAGATTGCCGTCCAGCCGCCATCCACCACCAGGTTGGCACCGGTCATATAGGCCGACGCATCCGAGGCCAGGAATATCACCGCGCCCTGGTAATCGGTGGGCGTAGCCATGCGGCCCAGGGGCGTTTTGGCGCTGTATTGCTTGATGAAAAATTCGTCTTGGCTGTTTTCCACGCCGCCGGGCGAGAGCGTGTTCACGCGCACGCCGGCCTGGCCCCAGTAGGCGGCCAAGTAGCGGGTGAAGTTCACCACCGCGCCCTTGGTCATGGGGTAGGAGGGCGATTTGTAGAAGGTCTGCTCGCCGGCCTCGTTGCGGTAGATGCTCTGGTCGGGCCCGACGATGCCGTAGGTACTCGCCACGTTGATGATGGAGCCGTGGCCTTGTTTGGCCATGGGCGTGCCGAAAACCTGCGCGGCCAGAAAAATGCCCGTCACGTTCACCTCCAGCACTTTCTGGAAGGTGGCCAGTGGGAAATTCTCAAACTTGCTCAGGTCGGCCGCCAGGGCCGGATTCTCAAACATGTCGTTGATGGCGGCATTGTTCACCAGCACATCGATGTGGCCGAACTGCTCCAGAATCTTATTGCGGGCAGCGGCCAGCGACTCCGGGCTTGTCACATCCACCGCCAGCGGCAGGTGGATGCCGCCGGGCAATCCGGCTGCCGTGGCGGCGCAGGCTTCGGCGTTGATGTCGGCCACCACCACGTTGGCGCCGGCATTGGCCAGGGCTACGCAATGCTGCCGACCGATGAGCCCGCAGGCGCCCGTGACAATGGCGGTTTTGTTGGTTAAAGAAAAGAGGTCCATGAACACTTACTTCGCTTTTACCGGCGCGGCATTGGTCACCTTCCGGAATACGGCCTCCACCGGCTCGCCCAGCAGGCGCGAGGCTACGTCTCCGGCTTCGATGGCTTCTTTCAGCAGCGGCAGCACCTCGCGGTAGGCCGACAGCGTGTAGGCCACGTCCTCGTCCGAGTGCGAGAAGCACATGTTGTGGAAGCCGCCCCACATAATACCGCGCTTGAACAGCTCCTGCTGCATGAACGCCTTAATTTCCATTGGGCTGCCGGCCGAAGGGTCGAAGGTGACGATGGTGCGGCAGTCGTAGCCGTAGCACTTCGTGTACTGAGTGAGGCCCAGCTCGGCGGCGATTTCGTTGTAGCCGTCCTTGAGCTTTTTGCCCTGCTCGGCAAGGCGGGCGGGCACGTTCTTTTCGCGCATTTCGGCGATGGTGGCCATGGCGGCGGCCATGCTCAGCGCCTCGCCCCCGAAGGTGGTGAAGAAGAACACATCCTGCTCAAACAGCTCCATCACGTCGCGGCGGCCGGTGAGCAGCGCAATGGGCATGCCGTTGGCAAACGCCTTGGAGTACACTGCCAAATCGGGCGTGATGCCGAAATACTCCTGCGCTCCACCCACGGCCACGCGGAAGCCCGTCCACATCTCGTCGAAGATGAGCAGCGTGCCGTTTTCCTTGCACAGGCGGGCCACTTCGTGCAGGAAGTTGTCCTTGGGCGCATCAAAAATGAAGGGCTCCAGAATCACGCAAGCCACGTCCTCATCGAGCAGGGCTTTCAGCGAATCGAGGTTATTATATTCAAAAGCAGCGGTCAGGTCTTTGGTTTCCTGCGGAATGCCCTTGTCGCGGCTGGTGGTGCCAATGTACCAATCGTGCCAGCCGTGGTAGCCGCAGCACAGCACCTTGTCGCGCCCCGTGAAGGCCCGCGACACGCGCACCGCCGCCGAGCAAACGTCGGCGCCCGTCTTGCTGATGCGGATGCTTTCGGCGTTGGGAATGATTTCGTGAATCAGCTCCGACAGCTCTACTTCCAGCTCGTGCATCATCGAAAAGGTGATGCCGTCTTCCAGCTGCGCCCGAATGGCGTCATCTACTTTCGGATAGGCATAACCGAGCGAAATCGGGCCAATGCCCATTTGAAAATCAATGTACTCGTTGCCGTCTACGTCCCAGATGTGCGAGCCTTTGGCGCGCTTCACATACTTCGGGCTCACGCCCTTGGTGTACTGGCCGGGCCCCTTGGCCAGGGTCTGGGTTACGGGCGTCATGATTTTCTGCGCGCGGGCGTAGAGCTCATCCGACTTCGTGATGTCGGGGTAGTTCTCGTTGGAGGAAACGGTGTTGGGCATGGCTATTTTGTCATCCTGAGCGCAGCGAAGGACCTTATCACGTCCTGGCTGCATGAGTTAGTAATTCTGACGAAAACAGCCGTGATAAGATGCTTCCTTCGTCAGCATGACAGGTATTTGAGTTACTCCGCAAACTCATTTTCCAGCACAGCCGGGCCTTCGGCAATGGCCGCGCCCGACTCGCCCAGGTATTCCGTGATGCGGCGGGCAATGTGGTGGCCGGTGAAGCCTTCGTACTCCAGCACGGCACTGAGGCGGCCGGGGCGGTACCACCGCTCCTCCAACGCCAAGGGCAGCACACGGGCCGTCAATTGATTGCGCAGCAGCACCTCGGCCAGAATGGAATAGAGGCCGCCCGTGATGAAATGGTCCTCCACCGTCACAATGAGGGAGCCGCGGCGCACCACATCGAGCAGCGCGGCTTCGTCCACGGGTTTGAGGCTGCGCAGGTTGAGGAGGCCCACCGATTTGCCCTGCGCCTGCAGCAGCTCGCGAGCCACCAGCGTTTGCTCGAAGAGCATGCCGTAGGTGAGGATGGTGATGTCGGTGCCCTCGGCCACGATTTCGGCCTTGCCCATCTCGAAGGGGGCGTGCTCATACGTGGCCGGGCGGGTGTTCACCCGCACGTAGGCCGGCTGGGGCGAGGCCCAGATAGCGGGGAGCATGGCCAGCATGTCCTGCTCATCGGCCGGCGCGAAAACCGTCATGCCCGGAATGCCGCGCATCAGGCTCACATCTTCAATGGCCTGGTGGGTTGGTCCGTTGCCATCCGAAAGGAAGCCGGGCACAAAGCCGCTCAGCTTAACCGGCAGCTGGCCGATGCCCACGTCGGTGCGGATAAACTCGAAGGCCCGCAGCGTGAGAAACGTGGCCAGTGCGTGCAGAATGGGCACCCGCCCGCGCAGGGCCAGGCCGGCCGCCGCGCCAATGAGGGTTTGCTCGGTGATGCCGGTATCGATGAAGCGCGGGCCTAGCACAGCCGGCAGGTTGCGGATGAGGGCACGGTTTTCGGCCGTCATCACCACAATGCGCTCATCGGCGAGGGCAGTTTGCTTGATTAGTTCTTCGTAGTTCATGCTTTTTGAATCTTGAGAATCGTACAACGGTCATGCTGAGCGCAGTCGAAGCATCTCTACCGCTTCGTTGGCTCGATTGAATTACTTGCGCGGTAGAGATGCTTCGACTGCGCTCAGCATGACGTTCTGTGTTCGTTCTGAATATTACCGGACCGTCAGGGTTTCGCTGGTCAGCGTCGAGGCTACCTGGCTGTGCAGCTCGCGCAGCAACTCGTCCATTTCCTCGGCCGAGAAGTTGCAGAACCAGCGGTCGGCCCGCGCTTCGATGCTGGGCAGGCCGCGTCCGCGCACTGTGTCGCAAATGATGACGGAAGGCTTGGTGTCGGAGAAGGGGAGGGCCGAGAAAGCTTCTTCCAACTGCGCGAAATCGTGCCCATCAATCCGGCGTACCTCGCAGCCAAAGGCCTCAAACTTGGGCGACATCGGCTCCAGCGGAATCAGGTCTTCGGTGGCCACGTTGGCCTGGAAGTGGTTGCGGTCGACCACCAGCGTGAGGTTGTTCACCTTGTGGGCGCTGGCCACCAGCAGGCTTTCCCACACCGTGCCCTCGTTCAGCTCACCGTCGCCGGTGATGACAATGACTTTGTTGTCTTGGCCGCGCATTTTGCAGTCCATGGCCACGCCCAGAGCCACGCTGGGCAGGTGCCCGAGCGAACCCGAATGGAATTCCACGCCCGGCACGTTGCGGTTGGGGTGCCAATAGATGTGGTCGTCGGTGCTCAGGTGCTGGTCGAGGCGGGCTTTGTCCATAAAGCCCAGCTCCACAAAGGTGCCGTAGAGGGCGGGCACGTCGTGGCCTTTGCTCAGGAAGAGGTAGTCGCGGGTAGGGTCCTGGAGGTTGTCGGGCCGCACGTTTAGCAGGTCGCTGTAGAGGTACACCAGCAAATCGGCGCAGCTCAGGGAGGCGCCCGTGAAGCAGCCGCCGTCGGTGCTGAGGCGCACGATGTGCTCGCGCACTTTCAGGGCCATTTGCTCTAGTTTCTGTTGTTTCTCGGGAAGCATGAGGGGTTGGTTGTCAGTTGTTGGTTGTCTGTTGTCAGGTCGTTTAAGTGTCGACTTGCCAAAAAGCTGACAACCGACAACGAACAACTGACAACTAGATTTTCCGGGTTTGCGACGAATCCACGGTTTTCAACTCGTCGAGGTGGTTGCGGTACCAGTTCACGCCTGCATACCGGGCATTGAGTTGGGCAATGTCGGGGCGCTCGGTGGTCAGCCTCATGATGTCATCGAGGCCGAAAGCGGGGTTTGGGTTGTACAGGGCATCGTATACGGCGCTGATGAAGGAATAGTCTTCGGGGTAGTCAATGGTCCAGCGGTGGCTCATCGAAAAGTCCTTCCCAGCATCCCAGGTCACGTTGCCAATGCGAAAACGGTCGGGATTTTCCCAAAAGAAAGGGGTGGTGTGCTCGCGCTCTAGGGGGCGTTTCGCTTCGCGCCAGGCGGTTTCCAACGCCTCGAAAGGCATTACCTCCACGTCGTTGCCATCGGGGAAAGTGGCGGGGTGCAGGTTGCTTACAAAATCGTAGCGCTCGGCGAAATCGAGGTAAAAGCCCACCACTTCGTCAATCACGGCCGGGTCGATGAGCGGGCAGTCCGACGGGATTTTCAGCACCACGTCGGCGCCGTAGTGGCAGGCGGCCTGGTAATGCCGGTCCAACAAATCCAGCGCATCGCCCCGGAAGCACGCCATGCCGTGAGCGGCGCACAACTCGGCAATGGCGTCATCGGCGGCGTCGGTGGTGGTGGCCACTACCACCGTGCCGGCCAGGCGGGCGCGCTGCACCCGCTCCACCATGCGCACCAGCAGCGGCTGGCCGGCCAGTGGCAGCAGCACCTTGCCGGGCAGGCGCGACGAGCCCATGCGGGCTTGCACTACAGTCAGTATCTTAGGGTAGGGCATAGGCGCCTCAGTAGTCGGAATGGGGGCAGAAATACTCTAAAACGGAGGCTTCCTTAGGCCAAATAATTGGTAAGCTCCTGTCGAATAAATCCTTAAAAAGGATACAAAAAGGGCGCGACTTAGTGAACAGCTAATGAACTTCCCGGCGCGGCTGCTGTCGTGGTATCAAAATTCTCGGGTTGGTATTGACGCAGAAAAGCCGGCCCACTGCCTTCAAACCGGCTAAACTCCCGACAAATGGCCGCAATGCGCCGGGACGAAGTGCCGCCGTTTTGCCAGGGAAGCTTGCGTTTGAGGTCTTCGACGTCGAAATAGGAATGGACGGGCTTGCCCAGTGCCAGCCCCACGTACACCACCGTCGAGTATTGGGTGATAAGCTCCACGCAGTTGGCAATCATGTGGTCGGTATTGCCGTCGGTGAAGATGAGCGTGCCGGGCGGGGCGTGCTGCTTGATTTCGTCTACCGCGCGGGGCAGGGTTTCGTTGGGGTGCAGCTTGAAAACGAGGGGCCGCCCGGCCGCAATGCGCACGCACTCCCGAATAAATTTGGGCCGGTTCTCGGGGGTGTAGGTTTCGCGCAGGTCGGAGGTAGCCACCAGCACGTAGCCGTGGTGCGGAAAGTCGTTGTGCCGCACCTGCTCGATGTTATCGAAGTTGGGAATGCCCGTCACCACCAGCTTGTCCGCATCCACGCCCACGCGGGCAAAATGCTGGCGGTAGCCCTCCGAAGCCACGCAGTAAATGTCGCAGCAGTTGTTCATCCCGTTGAGTGCCGTGCCAATGGCCAGGATAGGGTAGCGGGTGAAGCGCTTCACCAGCCGGGCCCAGAGGTTGAGCGGGTCGGTCATGCCTTCCTGCACAAACACGGTTTTAGTGGTGCGCACCAGCGGCCAGGGCACCACCACATCGGAGCAGCACACCACGAGGTCGTAGGTGTTGTGAAAGACGCGGGCCTCAAAATCGTTGTTCAAGCCGTGCTCGGCCAGGTATTTGTCGGCTTTGGCCTTGATTTTTCCGGTGACAATGGTGTTGTCGAGGCCGCCCGTCCAGAGCAGAAATTTGTAGAAGCCACGTTGCCAGCCGTCGTAGTAGAGCTGGCTGAAATACGGCTCAAAATCGTCGTCCAGCAGCTGCGCAATCTGGTGCATCTGCGTGGTTTGGTTGGGCGAGCCGATGAGAAACAGAACCTTTTTGCGGGACATGCAGGACGAAAAAGTTGAAGCAACCGAACCACAAATCTAATGGCCTTCGCGGCCCGACAACCAGGAGGAATAGCTGCTGGTTTTGGGCGCTATTCCGTCGGGGACGGACAACGGAGGCAGCTGGGCAAGGTAGCGCACAACCGGCAAAAGAATGTTCCCACTATCGTCCGTTTGCCAGCTTCGCTCGACCAACGGCTAAGATTCTCACTTGCTTAAGCAGCAGTAGAAAAAAGATTTTCAGCCCACTACCCACGTCCTGCAACAGTTGGGCAAATAACTTGAATTGGGTAGCGGTAAGCTGCACATGGCATCGGCTAGTGAAATAGAAGCTGTTTAGAAAGTCAAAATCGTTGTCATCCTGAGCGCAGTGAAGGACCTTATCACGTCAGAATAGGCGTTGTTCTGACGTGATAAGGTCCTTCGCTGCGCTCAGGATGACAGACATGCAGGCAAATCAGACTTTCTAGAGCAGCTTCATAGGGACGGAGAGCTACGTGGCGCAGGTGGTGCAGGCCGATGCGCTGTCCGACATCCTGACTGTCAGCCTGCACGGCTCGCCGGTGAACGGGCAGGAGCTACAAATTTTCCGGCAAGTGCTCGAAGCTAAAGCGTAGCTGTGCTATTGCCAGCGCCTCAGGGCCTGAGTTGTGGCGTGCGAACAGGCTGCCTACTTTTGGGGTTGCCATGAACGACCCGGAAATCCGCGCCCTGCTCTACCCACAGCTCACCGGCGGCGTTTGCATCGATGAGCTGCCCACCGGCACCACGCGGGCCGATGTGGTGCACATCACCGAGCACTTCATGCACGGCTACGAGGTGAAAGGCGACGGCGACACCTTGCAGCGCGTGGCCAACCAGCTGCGCTGCTACGGCGAAGTCTACGACTTTGTCACGTTCGTGGTCACCGAAAAGCATCTGGAAAAACTGCTGCCACTGCTGCCCGTTTGGGTGGGCATTCAGGTGGCTTCGGGCGCGGGCCTGCGCGCTCACCGCCCCGCCGCCTACAACGCCACCGTGGAGCGCGCGCCCATTGCCCGGCTCCTGCTGCTCGAAGAGGTAAAGCAATTTCTGCTGGCCCGGGGCCTCACGGGCGTGAGCACGCTGCGGAGCCGCGAAATCAGCCATTTTCTGCGTACCACGCAGCTCGTGCCCTTGTCCAGCCTGGCCCAATACGTGCGCGAACGCCTCATGGCCCGCCTGCCCGAGCGCCTGCTCATGCGGGCCGAACGCAAAGCTGAGCGTGAGCGCCGACCGCCTCGGCGCAAGGCCAAACCCAAGGCCCGCAAGTCCGTGGCCGGCGGTCGGGCCGGGGCTAGCCCGGCCGC
>NZ_JAERQF010000069.1 GCF_016734815.1 Hymenobacter rubidus | reverse complement strand
CTGGGGCTTTCTCCCCAACATCAGCCAGTTACTATCGAGATGGCGCCCCGCTGGGGCTGCAACTGCGTAAGTCCTATAAGTAAACACTCATGCTTCGCTGCGCTCTGCATGACGGCTAAAGTTGAATTTCTAGACAGGTTCATTAGCGAATACATTGCCCGTCATGCTGAGCGTAGCCGAAGCATCTCTACCGCAATAATAAACCCAATCGAAAGGAATAGTTGCACGGTGGAGATGCTTCGGCTGCGCTCTGCATGACGTTCTTTTGCTCATTGCTCATTGCTCATTGCTCATTGCTCATTGCTCATTGTTCATTGCCCATTGCCCATTGCCCATGGTGACCTATCCCACCTTTCCCTACGCTGGCCGCTCGTACTCCTACGACCCCGCTGCGCCCATCGATATTTCCCTGCCCCTGGCCCCAGGCGCCAACCAGGTGAACTGCTTTTGGGCCGAGCCGGTGCAGTTTGATACCATTCGGGTGGGCAGTTTTGTGGGCAGTGTGGCGCTGGGTGGCAGCACCAACTACCAGCGGGTGCACGTCACGCCCCACGGCAACGGCACCCACACCGAGTGCTACGGCCACATCTCGCCCGACCCGACCATCACGCTCAACCAATGCCTGCGCCGATTCCTGTTCGTGGCCCGGCTGGTGAGCGTGGCCCCGGCGCCCCAAGCCAACGGCGACCTTGTAGTGATGCTGGCCGACGTGCAAGCGGCCTTCATGGCGCAGCCGGACCGGGCCATCCCGGAAGCCCTGGTGCTGCGCACCCTGCCCAACGACCCCGCCAAGCGCCACCGCCACTACTCCGGCACCAACCCTACCTACATCGAACCAGCCCTGACGGAGTGGCTGGCGGAATACAACGTCGAACACTTCCTGCTCGACCTGCCCAGCGTGGACCGCGAGGAGGACGCCGGCCAGCTGCTGGCCCACCACGCCTTTTGGCGCTACCCGGCCGCCCCGCGCGCCTGTGCCACCATCACCGAATTAATCTTCGTGCCCGACGCCGTGCCCGATGGCCTCTACCTGCTCAACATTCAAATCACCAGCCTGGAGCTTGATGCCAGTCCCAGCAAGCCCGTCTTGTACAAGCTGCTCCCGGCCGTCTGACTGCGCCGTACTGGCCACCACCGTTCGCGGGCGCTTGGCCCCGTCGGGCATGCGCACAGCCAGTACCGGTTGCGGGGACTGAAATTACCGCCGATATTGCATATCCGCTGAGAATGAAGAGAAAAGCCAGTGCTTAAAACACTCTCTCCGCCGTTAAGCTTTACGCGCCCCTATGTTGGTAACTCAAACGCTGCGAAACCTATTCCTGGGGGCAGGGACGCTGCTGGCAGTGGCCCACGGCCGCGCCTGTGCGCAGGCCGTAGCTACAACACAAGCAGCGGCTGTTGCTGTTGAGGCGCCCGTGCCGCCCCGGCTACTCGTAAAAGCAGGCTTGCGGCTTTCGCACCTGTTCTACCAGCCCAATGGCCGTTCGTGGCAGTTGATTTTGCCCTCCTCGTTTGGTTGTGAGTACCGGCTGCGGCCCCAGGTCAGCTTGTATGCCCAACTCGAAGCCGATATTTCCGCCGGCCGGGCCCAGCGGGGCCGCCGTAATGCAGCCACGCTTCCCACCCCCACCTCCGACCTGAGCTTTGGGGCTCGCTACTACTTCAACCAGCCCGTCCCCCGGCCCAGTGCCGAGCGCTGGGGCAATTACGTGGCTTTCGAAGCAGAGGCCGAGCTTTCGCAGCTTGGCCAGCGTGGCCGGGGACGTCAGGCCAGGGGCCTCCTGCGCTTCACGCCCGGCGTATTCGCCTTGTGCGGCACTCAGCACCGCGGGCCCGGCCGCCGCTTAATCTACGACCTGAACGCCGGCCTCGGCCTACAGGCCCCACCACCGTACACCGTCGAAGCGCCAACTCGACCAGCCTGGGACGTTGCTGCTCAAGTCGGCCTGCGGGTGCTCCTCGTCAATCAACCCCACGCCCTGAAGAAGGCCCGCCATTAAGCACACGCTGCCTCAACGCGAAAAGGGCTGCCCGGTGAAGGCAGCCCTTTTTCAGCAATAAGTACGAGCCGATTAAGCCGGTACCGAAACGACCTCGCGGGGAATAACCGTCACGAATGAACGGTCTTTGCGGCCCTTGCGGAACTGCACTTCGCCGTCGACGAGGGCAAACAGCGTGTGGTCCTTGCCCATGCCAACGTTGGCGCCGGCGTGGTGCTTGGTGCCGCGCTGACGCACGATGATGTTGCCAGCCACGAGGGCCTGGCCGCCGAAGATTTTTACGCCGAGACGTTTAGAATGCGATTCGCGGCCGTTGTTGGACGAGCCGACACCTTTCTTGTGAGCCATCTTGAGTTATAAGTTGTTAGTTGTCAGTTGTCAGTCAATTAGTTGAGAACAGCCGCTTGCTACTTAAGCAAACAACTGACAACTAACTAACCAGCAACTAAATTAGCCGATGCTGTTAATCAATACTTTGGTGAACGACTGACGGTGGCCGTTCATTTTCTGGTAGCCCTTGCGGCGCTTCTTTTTGAAAACCAGAACTTTGTCGCCTTTTACGTGAGCGAGGATGGTGCCTTTTACGGCCACGTTCAACTCGGGTGCGCCGATGGTGATGGTGCCGTTGTCATCGGTCAGCAGGGCGTTGCCCAGCGTTACGGTGTCGCCAACATTGCCGGCCAGTTTGTGAGCGTAAACGAATTTGTTGGCCTCAACCTTGGTCTGCTGGCCAGCTATGTTAACAATTGCGTACATCAGCTTTCGCGGGTTTTTCTGAAATGGGAAGGCAAAAGTACGACTTTGCTTTGGAATTTCCAAGCCTAAGTTGTTAATCATCATTGGCTGCCCGGCGGTGCTCCCCGCAGAATGCGGCTCAGCTGGATGAAGGACAGATTAAAGCGCGATTAAGAAAACAGGTAAATACCCGTGTAATGAGGGTGGTTTTGGGGACAAGTCGGCTTATCCACAGGCGTAATGTGGATAAGTGGAACGAAAGCGTCTGATTTTGAGGAGGATTTGCCCAGAGTACAGTACCTGGAAATGCGGCAAAAACTCAGAAAAAAAGATGGCCCTTAACCAAAAATTAACGAACAAAAAACCCCGAAATGGTGGCAATTGCCCTCAGGGTCGGGGCTATATTTGGTGCTGGAAGGTCGGCTGCATTTCTGGCGCCCGCATCAAACATCTGCCTAAACCCGGCAGTTAGCTTGCCGTCTTCCCCGACGAAATCCGCCATCAAGCCCCGAAATATTATGGAACCGCTGCTCGCCGAAAACCCCAACCGCTTCGTGCTATTTCCCATCCAAAACGATGAGGTGTGGCAGTACTACAAGAAGTCGCAGGCCTCGTTCTGGACGGCGGAAGAAATTGACCTTTCCCAAGACCAGAAAGATTGGAACGGCCTGAACGACAATGAGCGCCACTTCATTAAGCACGTGCTGGCCTTCTTCGCCGCTTCCGATGGCATCGTGAACGAAAACCTGGCCGTGAACTTCATGCAGGAGGTGCAGATGCCCGAGGCCCGCTGTTTCTACGGCTTCCAGATTATGATGGAAAACATTCACAGCGAGACGTATTCGCTGCTGATTGATACCTACATCAAAGACCCCAAGGAGAAGGACTACCTCTTCAACGCCCTCGAAACCGTGCCCGCCGTTCAGAAAAAAGGCGAGTGGGCCCTGAAGTGGATTAACTCCGACAACTTCGCCGAGCGCCTCATCGCCTTTGCCGCCGTGGAAGGCATCTTCTTCTCCGGCTCGTTCTGTAGCATTTTCTGGCTGAAGAAGCGCGGCCTGATGCCCGGCCTCACGTTCTCCAATGAGCTGATTTCAAGAGACGAAGGCCTGCATTGTGACTTTGCCTGCCTGCTCTACAGCTACCTCGTGAACAAGCTGCCCGAGGCGCGGGTGCAGGCCATCATCGCCGATGCCGTGCGCATCGAGCAGGAGTTTGTGACCGACGCGCTGCCGGTGAGCCTCATCGGTATGAATGCCAAGACGATGGCGCAGTACATCGAGTTTGTGGCTGACCGCCTGCTGGTATCGCTGGGCTGCGCCAAAATCTACAACGCCACCAACCCCTTCGACTTCATGGAAATGATTTCGGTGCAGGGCAAAACCAACTTCTTCGAGAAGCGTGTGGCCGAGTACCAGAAAGCCGGCGTGATGAGCGAGCGCAACGACAACGTTTTCTCGCTAGACGAGGATTTCTAAAATTTGCTGGTCGGCGATAGGATAATATAGTGAATCTATGGTAAAAATACCCGGAAGCGGGTATTGTGAAGAATTGATGAAAGCGTAATATTTGCTCTTTCACCAATCCTTCACTCTTTTATGCATCAACGATTTACACTGGTTGCCGCTTTCGCAATTGAACTGCTATGCGGTCAGGTCTGGGCACAGTCGCCGACCATCACCAGCCTTAGCCCTGCCAGTGGCCCAGCCGGCACGGTAGTTACCCTGACAGGCACCAACTTTACCGGCGCTACAGGCGTGCGTTTCGGCAACGGTGGCCTGGCACTGGGCGGCGGCGGCATCACGGTGGTGAATGCCACGACGCTCATCGCCATCGTGCCGCCGGACGCGGCTACTGGTCCTATCACCGTGAGTTTGCCTACCGGTAGCGGCAGTAGTGCTGCCACTTTTATGTATACGCCCCGGCCGAGCGTAGCAACTCGTCTCACACCCAATGGGCCGCTTAGCGCTTGCACCTCCCCAACGCTAACGGCCACTGCTGTCGACCCATCTTTTAAAGCAATGGGCATTATCATTGGCTCTGTGCAAGACATTACCCTACAGCCTGACGGAAAAGTGCTCGCAGCGGTCAGCGCCCAAGCTTATAACGGGAATGGTTTGTTCGACGGAATAATACGCTTCAATGCTGATGGCACTCCTGACCGCTCGTTTAATCTGGGGGGCTCCGGTGTCAGTAGTTCGTTTTCGGTCAAATGCGTGAAACTACAAGGTGATGGAAAAATTTTAATAGGAGGGAATTTTACGGCATACAACGGCGACCCTGCTGCTCCTGATTGTCTGCTACGTCTTAACGCCGACGGTAGCTTAGATAATACATTTATACTCGTCGCGAAGTAGGGTGCGGGGCCTGCCCCCGCCCGTCGTTGAACGAATCCAATACAAGTCGTTCAACGAC
>NZ_JAERQF010000068.1 GCF_016734815.1 Hymenobacter rubidus | reverse complement strand
GCACTCGACATCAGCCCATCTTCGGATGGGTGTAGAAGAATTTTACAATGGAGAGTTTGATCTTGGCTCAGGATGAACGCTAGCGGCAGGCCTAATACATGCAAGTCGAACGGTCGGTAGCAATACCGATAGTGGCGCACGGGTGCGTAACGCGTAACCAACCTACCCGAATCTGGGGGATAGCCCGCCGAAAGGCGGATTAATACCGCATAAAACTATAGACCGGCATCGGTTATTAGTTAAAGATTTATTGGATTCGGATGGGGTTGCGTGCCATTAGCTAGTTGGGGGGGTAACGGCCCACCAAGGCGACGATGGCTAGGGGAGCTGAGAGGCTGGTCCCCCACACGGGCACTGAGATACGGGCCCGACTCCTACGGGAGGCAGCAGTAGGGAATATTGGGCAATGGCCGAGAGGCTGACCCAGCCATGCCGCGTGCAGGATGAAGGCTTTCTGAGTCGTAAACTGCTTTTGCCAGGGAAGAAAAAAGGGGATGCGTCCTCTACTGACGGTACCTGGTGAATAAGCACCGGCTAACTCCGTGCCAGCAGCCGCGGTAATACGGAGGGTGCAAGCGTTGTCCGGATTTATTGGGTTTAAAGGGTGCGTAGGCGGTTCTTTAAGTCTGGGGTGAAAGCCCGTTGCTCAACAACGGAACTGCCCTGGAAACTGGCGAACTTGAGTACAGACGAGGGTGGCGGAATGGATGCTGTAGCGGTGAAATGCATAGATAGCATCCAGAACCCCGATTGCGAAGGCAGCTGCCTAGACTGTAACTGACGCTGAGGCACGAAAGCGTGGGGAGCGAACAGGATTAGATACCCTGGTAGTCCACGCCGTAAACGATGGATACTCGCTGGTGGCGATAGACGGTCACTGGCTTAGCGAAAGCGTTAAGTATCCCACCTGGGGAGTACGCCCGCAAGGGTGAAACTCAAAAGAATTGACGGGGGCCCGCACAAGTGGTGGAGCATGTGGTTTAATTCGATGATACGCGAGGAACCTTACCTAGGCTAGAATGCGCGTGACCGCCTCAGAGATGAGGCTTTCCTTCGGGACACAAAGCAAGGTGCTGCATGGCCGTCGTCAGCTCGTGCCGTGAGGTGTTGGGTTAAGTCCCGCAACGAGCGCAACCCCTATGGTTAGTTGCCAGCACGTAATGGTGGGGACTCTAGCCAGACTGCCTGCGCAAGCAGTGAGGAAGGCGGGGACGACGTCAGGTCATCATGGCCCTTACGCCTAGGGCTACACACGTGCTACAATGGACGGTACAGCGGGTTGCCAACCAGCGATGGTGCGCCAATCCCGAAAAGCCGTTCTCAGTTCGGATCGGAGTCTGCAACTCGACTCCGTGAAGCTGGAATCACTAGTAATCGCGTATCAGCAATGACGCGGTGAATACGTTCCCGGGCCTTGTACACACCGCCCGTCAAGCCATGAAAGTCTGGTAGACCTGAAGCCGGTGCTCCGCAACGAAGCCGGTTAGGGTAGAACAGGTAATTAGGGCTAAGTCGTAACAAGGTAGCCGTACCGGAAGGTGCGGCTGGATCACCTCCTTTCTGGAGCGGCGTTGCTCACGATGTTATGAGTAATTGATAGAGTAGCTTGGTACTTACTCTTTGTTTATTTCCTCATTCAAATGATTTTTGAATACGGATTCTACGTTTGCCTTCGGGTATCGTCGAAACCCGGGCTTGTAGCTCAGGTGGTTAGAGCGCTACACTGATAATGTAGAGGTCCGTGGTTCGAGTCCACGCAGGCCCACTGTAACTAGCGGGATTGCTGCTGGATACGAAACTCGGGGGATTAGCTCAGCTGGCTAGAGCACCTGCCTTGCACGCAGGGGGTCAACGGTTCGAATCCGTTATTCTCCACCATAGTGATACTGAATCAGCTTAATTGGAGCTTATTCACGAAGTCATCAAATACTAAGATGACAAACGTTCTTTGACGTAAGGGGTAACAAAAACGAAGCGTAGCGCGCTTGGTCATCTTCGGATGACAATCAACAAGTGTGATTACGAAACAAGAAGTAAGAAAGAGCACACGGGGGATGCCTAGGGTCTCAGAGGCGACGAAGGACGCGATAAGCTGCGATAAGCTGGGGGGAGGGGCACATACCCGTTAATCCTCAGATTTCCGAATGGGGCAACCCCGCACATGGAAGATGTGTGAGCCGACCGGCTTGACCGGCGGCGGCAAACGCAGGGAACTGAAACATCTAAGTACCTGCAGGAAAAGAAAATAACAATGATTCCCCAAGTAGTGGCGAGCGAACGGGGAGGAGCCCAAACCGGGTTGGTTACGGCCAATCCGGGGTTGTAGGGCCGCGACATCTGATTGAATCGAGGTAGCTGAAGCACTTGGGAAAGTGCACCATAGACGGTGAGAGTCCGGTAAGCGACACTTCTGATTCACGGTAGCGGTACCCTGAGTAGGGCGGGGCCGGAGAAACCCCGTCTGAAGCGAGCGGCACCATCCGCTAAGGCTACATACTCCTGAGACACCGATAGTGAACTAGTACCGTGAGGGAAAGGTGAAAAGAACCGGGAATACCGGAGTGAAAAGAACCTGAAACCGTGTGCTTACAAGCAGTTAGAGGGCTTTTGTGGCCTGATAGCGTGCCTTTTGCATAATGAGCCTACGAGTTACTCCTCCCCGGCAAGGTTAAGTGGTTGAAGCCACGGAGCCGCAGCGAAAGCGAGTCTGAACAGGGCGCGCAGTCGGGGGGGGTAGACGCGAAACTTTGTGAGCTACCCTTGAGCAGGTTGAAGGTGCCGTAACAGGCACTGGAGGACCGAACCAGTTTCCGTTGAAAAGGATTTGGATGACTTGAGGGTAGGGGTGAAAGGCCAATCAAACTGAGAAATAGCTCGTACTCCCCGAAATGTATTGAGGTACAGCGTCGGCGTTGAGGTCAGTGGAGGTAGAGCTACCAATAGGACTAGGGGGTGTCAGAGCCTACCGAATCCTGATGAACTCCGAATGCCACTGGCTATAGCCGGCAGTGAGGCCTGGGGTGCTAAGGTCCCCGGCCGAGAGGGAAAGAACCCAGACCAACAGCTAAGGTCCCTAAATCTAGATTAAGTTGAACAAAGGAGGTCCAGTTGCTTTGACAGCCAGGAGGTTGGCTTGGAAGCAGCCATTCCTTTAAAGAGTGCGTAACAGCTCACTGGTCGAGCGACCGGGCATCGATAATACGCGGGCATCAAATCTAGTACCGAAGCTTTGGATTTAGCTTGAAAGACAGCTAAGTGGTAGGGGAGCATTCTCCTTGCGGTGAAGCCGCGTCGTCAGGCGTGGTGGAGCGTGGAGAAAAGCATATGTAGGCATGAGTAACGATAATGGGGGTGCGAAACCCCCACGCCGATAGACTAAGGTTTCCAATTCAACGCTAATCGGAATTGGGTTAGTCGGGACCTAAGGGGCAGCCGAAAGGTGAACTCGATGGACAGCAGGTTAATATTCCTGCACTGATGAACAAAAGTGATGCAGTGACGCAGAAGTGAAAGCACCGCGGGCGGACGGAAGTGCCCGTTGAAGGCCGTAGATATAGGAGAGGTAGTTAAGTACGCCTTTTTTGTCGAAAGCTGATAGTACCGCACGACCTTCGGGTCACGCGGATAGTGTGCCTAATCCGACTGCCAAGAAAACCTGCTAAGCGTTTTAATTTGTTTATCACCCGTACCGCAAACCGACACAGGTAGTCAAGGAGAGCATCCTGAGGCGCTCGAGTGAATCACGGCCAAGGAACTCGGCAAAATGGACCTGTAACTTCGGGAGAAGGGTCGCTTCCTCGTTGCAAGACGAGAAGCCGCAGTGAAAAGGCCCAGGCGACTGTTTAACAAAAACACATGACTTTGCTAACGCGCAAGCGGACGTATAAGGTCTGACACCTGCCCGGTGCCGGAAGGTTAAGAGGGGAACTTAGTCGCAAGGCGAAGGTTTGAATCGAAGCCCCGGTAAACGGCGGCCGTAACTATAACGGTCCTAAGGTAGCGAAATTCCTTGTCGGGTAAGTTCCGACCTGCACGAATGGTGTAACGATCTGGGCGCTGTCTCAGCCGTGAGCTCGGTGAAATTGTAGTCTCGGTGAAGATGCCGAGTACCCGCCACGGGACGGAAAGACCCCGTGCACCTTTACTATAGGTTGCCATTGGTGTTGGGTTCAGTATGTGTAGCATAGGCGGGAGGCGCTGAGCCGGGGACGCTAGTTCTCGGGGAGCCGACGTTGAAATACCGCCCTTACTGTGCCTGATGCCTAATCCCAGGATTCTGGGAGACAGTGGCTGCTGGGTAGTTTGACTGGGGTGGTCGCCTCCAAAAGAGTATCGGAGGCTTTCAAAGGTCCGCTCAGTCCGCTTGGTAACCGGACGCAGAGCGCAATAGCAGAAGCGGGCTTGACTGTGAGGCCGACTAGCCGAGCAGGGTCGAAAGACGGATATAGTGATCCGGTGGTTCCGCATGGAAGGGCCATCGCTCAAAGGATAAAAGGTACGCCGGGGATAACAGGCTGATCTCCCCCAAGAGCTCATATCGACGGGGAGGTTTGGCACCTCGATGTCGGCTCGTCACGTCCTGGGGCTGGAGAAGGTCCCAAGGGTTCGGCTGTTCGCCGATTAAAGTGGCACGCGAGCTGGGTTCAGAACGTCGTGAGACAGTTCGGTCCCTATCTGTGGTGGGCGTTGGAAATTTGACAGGACCTGTCCTTAGTACGAGAGGACCGGGATGGACCAGCCGCTGGTGCGCCGGTTGTACCGCCAGGTGCAGCGCCGGGTAGCTACGCTGGGACGAGATAAGCGCTGAAAGCATCTAAGTGCGAAACTCCCCTGGAGATGAGATTTCCCAATTGAAGGCCCGTCGGAGATGACGACGTGGATAGGCGGCAGGTGAACAAGTGGAAACACAATAGCTGAGCCGTACTAAGTGGCCGAGGGCTTCTGGTAAGCACGCAAGTGCAGCGTCAAGCGCGCATCTTACGTTTCGTTTTTGTCCCCTTACGTCGAGTTATTGAGGGTTGCGCGCTTCTTCACAAAGAAGCCATCAGAACACCGCAACCCCCGCCAGCAATGGTGGCTTTAGCCCGGGTGTTCACCTCTTCCCATTCCGAACAGAGCCGTTAAGCCCCGGTGCGCCTATGGTACTGCCTTCACCGGTGGGAGAGTCGGTCGCCGCCAACCTTTTCAAAGGAAAATCCCCCTTGGACGCTTTCACCAGCAGCCAAGGGGGATTTTTGCTTGTGCCTTCCATGAAGAAGTTACTGACCTTCAATG
>NZ_JAERQF010000067.1 GCF_016734815.1 Hymenobacter rubidus | reverse complement strand
CCCAACCGAGTTCCGTCAAGCCGCCTAACCTCTACTTTTCGCTGGCCTACCTGACGGGGAAGCGTACAGCGAAGTCTAAGGTGTAAGATTGAGGTGGTCGGGTAAATCTGGACAGAATAGGGTCTTATCTTTCGAATGTCATGAAAGACAGCCCTCAACCATTCAAACGTCGGCGCTATGACGCTGCCTTCCGCACCGAAGCCCTACGCTTAGCGAGCGAGAGCCGTTCCACCCAGGCGGCAGCGCGTGCGCTAAACATCGACCCCAAACGTGTCTACTAAATGGCAAAAGGAAGCCCTCACGCCCGTGGCGCGGTCGAGTTTGACGCGGGTTTTTCTAGGGTGAATTGCCATTTGACCGCGGCCCGGGCCGCATTGCGCTCGGCCACGCAAGCGGCCACGTGGGTGGTGAGTTGCTTCAGGGTGGGGATGCGCTGGTGCAGGCACTGGCGGGCGATGGCCGAGAGTTCGAGTTCGACCATGTTGAGCCAGGAGGCATTTTTGGGCGTGTAGTGCACCTCGAAGCGGGCGGCCAGGGCGCGGGCCGCGGCCGCGGGCAGGTGCTGGTAGAACACGGCGTCGGTGTGGGTGTTGAGGTTGTCCTGTACCAACACGATTTTCTCGGCTTGCGGGTAATGGGCGGCCGGGGCCTGCAGAAAGCGGCAGTAATCGGCCCCGGTGCGGCGGGCCGAGACCTCGACCAGGCGCTGGCCCGTGCCCGGCTCGAAGGCGGCCAGCAGGCAGGCTGTGCCCTGGCGCACGTACGTGCTGCTCGCGCGCCGGGGCCGCCAGGCTTTGGCCGGCTGCTTGCCCCGAGCCGACTGGGCCGGCACCAGGGGCAGGGGCTCCGTGGGCTGGCCGTGGAGCACGCAGGGCCGCTCGTCGAAGCAGACCACGGGAAAGCGCGGGTCAGCGGGCCGCGCGTAGACGGCCAGCACGTCTTCCATCCGGGCGATAAAGGCGGCGTTCATCGCCCCCAGGCACCAGTGCTGCTGGCGGCGGGGCTGCAAATCGTTTTTTTAAGCACTTGGCCCACCGTCTCGTGGGAAATGGTTTCGACCAGGCACAGCTCCACGGCCTTATCGGCCAGCAGGCGCAGGGTCCAGCGGCTGTGGCCCACCGGGGCCCGGGTGCAGGCCAGCGCCGTGAGCGCCGCGCGTTGCGGGCCATCCAAGCGGCGCGGCCCGCCGCTGCGCGGGGCTTCGGCCAAAGCCGCTTGCCAGCCGGCTTCTTCGTCGCGGCGGCGCACCTGACTCACGGCCTGGCGACTCAGGCCCACGGCCTGACCGGCCGCCTACTGGCCGATGCCGGTAGCCAGGGCCAGCAGGGCCTGCGCACGGCGCACGGCCCGCACCGGTCGACGACCCGTGCGCGTGAATTTTTCGAGAGCGGCCTGGTCAGCCGCCGGCAGGGCAAAGGGAGTAATAGGACGAGACATAGGCACCCAACTCGAAGCCCCGTATTTTGTTGCTTAATTCGCTTGACACAGCACTACTACAATCACGAGCGACTGCACTCCAGTGTTGACTATCAAACGCCTTATCACAATCACCAACAGCTTCTTCAATTTATTGCCCTAAACTGTCCAGCGTAACTGGACTACCTCATACTACATTCAAGGTGACATTGGCATTATGGTTATCAATGACAATTTTGATTCGGGTGGTGTGCATCTGCAAGCTTTTGCTGAAGGCACACGACTTGCGGACCAACACCCCGCAACGATGACGAAGCGAGCAGTTGATGGCTTCCACAATGCTGGTGCCGCCGCTGCCTGTGGGGCTGCAGCGGTGCTGCCTCAAAGGCAGCACGCCCACATAGCTTTCCCACCGGTCGGTGAAGTACCGACCCCGCCGCTGGTAGCGCCGGGACAGGGCCTGCCACAGGCGCCGGGCGGTGGCGGTGCTCCGCTCGCCCAACACCCTAGCCACGATGCGCCGACTGCACCGCTTCACGGCGAGCCAGAGCCATACCTTGCGTTTTTGCGGCCCACAAAGGTCCACATCTCCTCCAGTTCCAGCGATTCCCATCGCTTTTTTTGGCGCTTATTCGGCCGCCAACGCGGCAACAGGGGGCTTGCGGCCTGCGCTTTTTTTTATCCGGCTGGCAACTGTCTCGTCCGGCTATAGCTGTACAGGTGGAGGTGATAATCCGGCCTGCGCTTTACAGGCCGGGTTGTTAATCCAGATTGGACTTTACAGGTGAGCATGGTAAGCCGCGGATTTATTTCCGCCGCTTGGGCGGTGTGTCAAGAGGGGGCCGGGATAGCTGCCGGCTGATAGTAGTTTTTCCAGCGCCGCATCAGCGGCCCTACCTGCGCGTGGGCCTGGCTCGAGGTCAGAAAGTCGCAGCTGCCGTGCAGGCACAGCTCGTTGTAGGCCCGCACCGCCCGTGCCACCAGCGCGGCGGCTTGGGCAAAACCGGGCAGCGCATCGTCGAGGTCGAATTTCTCTTTCATGATGCCGTTCACCCGCTCGGCCACGGTATTTTCGTAGGGTCGCCGTTTTGGGTCATGCTCAGGGTCACGCCGTGGCTTTCGAGCAGGCCCATGTACTCGCGAGCCGCATACTGCAAGCCCCGGTCGGAGTGATGAATCAGGGCGCGGGGCGGCTGCGCACGGGCCTGCAGGGCTTGGTGCAGCGCTGTGAGCGTACCACGCACCGACAGGTCGGGGTGCAGGCACGCGCCCACGATTTTGTGGGAATACAGGTCGGTAATCAGGCTCAGGTAGCTCCAGTCGCTAAGCAGGCGCACATAGGTGATGTCGCTGACCCAGACTTGTCGGCCCGACTCACGGTCAGGTGTTCAATCAGGTTGGGCCGCCGAAACAGGGGCAAGCAAGTTTGGGTGGTCACCAGCCGCCGTTTGCGGCGGCGGATAAGCAGGCCGTAAGCAGCCAGCAGGGCAAACAAATAATCCCGGCCCACGCGGGGGGCGTGCTCGCCCAGCCGCGGCAGGAAATGGAACTTGCGCGTGCTTAGGCGGGGCAGGTCCTCGCGGATGTCGGCCACTAGGGCCAGTACCAGACCATCGAGCAGGGCCTGGTACTGGCCCGGGCCTGGTGGTCGTAGAATGCGTTTCGGGTCTAGCCAAACAATCCGCAGAGGGTCCCCACGCCAGCGCGGGGGTATTTCTGGGGCATTACTTCGACGGCTTGGCACCACCCTTTTTTCGGATGCCAATTTTATAGGTGGTCTCGGCCTGGTCGATGAGCGTGTGCAATGCCTCGATTTGCCACTGCGCCTGCCGCAGCTGCGCGGCCAGGGCAGCCGCTTCCCCCGCGTTCCCAGCCGGTGGAACCGCCTCGGGGAAATCGGTGGCCGGTGGGGCCGCCGCTTTGGCAGCGCGGCGGGCGGCCACCCACTCGCGCTGCGTCTTCTTCAGCCGCAGCCGGTATTTAAGCAGGGCCTCATCTTCCGTCAGGCGGCCATCGAGCAATTCGCGCACGATAGCCGCCCGCTGGGCCGGGGTAAAAATTTGGCGGCGCATCTGGGAATATACGACCGTGCCGTATTCCTGCAGCCATGCCTGTAAAGCGGCGGCGCTGATTCCCAGTTGTCGTTGCACGACCCGTTGCTCCACGCCCGATTCAACCAACTTAACGGCTTCTTGCCGAAAGACAATAGTATAATTCTCATTTTTGGCCCGCCGCGGGGGCCGTTCCGTTTCGGTCATACATCAACTGGTTGATGTAAAGGCCGAGCCGGACTAGACACATGCCATTGCGCCGGATTTGGTCGCTGCCGCACTTGGCGCAAAAATGTTGGGTATACCCTTGTATGATTGCAGTGCCTTTCGTTGAGAGGCAGCCAGAAAAGGAAACGGAGTCACCCACCATCCCTAAATGCGGCGCCCCGGCGCTGACGTTGAGCGTTAGAGCCAGTGCTCCGTTTCCCGTTTTTGCCTGAAGACTGAACAGTATGAATGGAGCCCACACGACCAAGTAGCGGCATCCCGCATGTGTACAAGGAGAGTTGATGTAAAAACCGGACTGGCTGATTTTTATCCCTCTTTTCCCGTTGCCGTATGCCCTCCACTTCTTCCTCCACGGCCCCGCTCAAGTACGTCGTGGGCCTCAACATTGCCAAAGACACGTTTGTGGCCTGCTTCGGCCGCATCGAAGCGAGCCAGCAGCTGCGTTTCGGCAAAGAAGCCACGTTCGACAACACGTCGGCCGGCTTCGCGGCCTTGCTGGCCTGGACGACCAAACAGCAGGCCGCCGCGTTGTGGTCGAGGCCACGGGCGTGTATTATGAAAGCCTGGCGTATTTCATAGCCGATAACCGCCACGCCCTGAGCATCTTGCTACCCAACAAAGTCAAGCACTTTGCCCAGAGCACCGAGCAAAAGAGCAAGTCCGACCAGCCGGACGCCCGGCTGCTGTGCCGCTTGGGCCTGGAGCGGGCCCTGCCCGAGTGGCAGCCGCCCACGCCGGCCCTGCGCCAGTTGCGAGCCCTGGCGCGGGAACGCCAAAGCCTGACCCGGCAAGGGGCGCGGCTCAAAACTCAGCACCACGCTTACGCCCAAAGCTACCAGCCCGACGAGCGCACCTTGGAGCAGCTACGTGTCCGGCAACAGTTGCTGGTCCAGCAGTTTAACGCCGTGGACCAGGACCTGGCCGCGCTCCTCAAAGCCGAGCCCGAACTGGCCCGCAAGTTGGCCCACCTGACCAGCGTACCCGGCATTGGCCTGACCACGGCCATCGTCGTAGTGGCCGAAACCAACGGCTTCGTATTCATCGAGAACGAGCGCCAGCTGGCTTCCTATGCCGGGCTGGATGTGGTGCAGCGCCAAAGTGACCTCCCGGCCCAGGCCACGCACATTTCCCGCCGGGGCAATGTGCATTTGCGCCAAGCCCTGTACCTGCCGGCCGTCAGCATCCTGCGTTATAACCCGCAGCAGATGGCCTTTTATGCCCGGCTGCGGGCGTGCCAAGCCAGTGGCAAGCCCGGCGTAATTGCCGTCATGCGCAAACTCTTGCTGCTGTGTTATTCGCTCTGGAAAAACGACCGGCCCTACAATCCGCACTATCACCCAGCCCAAGCCGCTGAAAAAGAAGTAGCCCCGACCACGTAATGGGCCGAGGAGGATGAACCCGAAGGCTCTCCTTGAAGAAACCTAAAGATAAAAAAACCTGCCCGATTCCTTACTTTTCATCACAGTATATAAGAATACGAGTATCACCTTAAATCAGACCACGGCCTCTACTTTAACTAGACCATCTCAGTATTTAGAGCGGATTTCAGGATAGTTTACGGATTTGGACGTACCTTCTGCCGATGAAAGCTTATTCGTTTGATTTGCG
>NZ_JAERQF010000066.1 GCF_016734815.1 Hymenobacter rubidus | reverse complement strand
CCAGACGCCGTATCACACTCACCAACAACTCCTTCAACTTAACGCCCTAAACTGTCCAGCGTAAATGGACCACCTCAATGTTCCCGTTGGCATCAGCAATAGTTGCCTTCACATTGGCAATGCCACTGCCTGTGTTCACGGCCATTGCCGTCTGCCAAGCTGGAGCTTGGGCACGGGCTTGAGTTGCTACCCCAACCAATAAAATCCATAGTGCAACGAATGGCCAGCCGTGGGTAGAAGAGAAAAAGTGTTTCATGCGCAGAATAAGTGCGTAATGATGTGTCTTTCGGTTGTTTCAGTAAATGTAGGTGCCTGCTTCATCTTCGTAAAACGAAAACGCCCCGACCAACCGGCCGGGGCGCTCCAATTTCCACTAAGAATCAACAGTTAATCCACCAGTATGGCGCGGCCGCTGGTCACGTCTTGCTCCACCGACTTGTACTTCACGTCGCGCACCACGCGGCCGTCCATGTACTGCACACTCACTTTGTCGTTGCGGTTGGCCACTTTCTGGCTGCGCACCGGCACTTGCTTTACGGCGGGCTGCTCGGGCGGGCCCATGTCCTCGGGGCCGGCGCCTAAGGAGTGGAGCATGTCTTCGTGCTCCACGGTGAGACGGGGCGCGGGCTCCTCGTCTTCGAGGTAGTAATCCTGCTCCTCGTTGGTGCCTACGCCGCCTTGTTGCACGGGCACGTCGGCGTGGAAGAGGAAGGCCGTTGTCTCCTCGTTCACCTTCGCAATCATGCGTTTGAACAGCTCGAAGCTCTCGAACTTGTACACCAGTAGCGGGTCTTTCTGCTCGTATACCGCGTTTTGCACCACCTGTTTCAGGTCGTCCATCTGGCGCAGGTGCTGGGTCCAGGCGGTGTCAATCACGCTTAGCACCACCACTTTCTCCATCTGGCGGAGGATGTCGTGGCCGCCGGTGGCCTGGGCGCGGCGCAGGTTGGCAATGGCCTGAATTTGCTTCTTGCCGTCGGTGAAGGGCACGGCGATGTTCTCGTAGGGCGCCCCGTTGCTGAGCAGGTCGTTCACCAGCGGCAGCGAGTTCGAAGCAATGTGCTCGTTCTTGCTCTGGAAGTAGCCCAGGGCCTCGTCGTACAGCTTCTGGGTGAGGGCCGGCAACTGCAGGCTAGCCATTTCCTGCGCCGTGATGTAGGTATCGTAGCCAAATACCTTGATGATGTTCAGCTTGAAATCCTCGAAATCACCCGTGATTTTGTGGCCGCTGGCGATGTCCTCGCTCACGTCGTAAATCATGTTCAGGATATCGACTTCCATGCGGTCGCCGTGCAGGGCGTTGCGGCGGCGCTTGTACACCACTTCGCGCTGGGCGTTCATCACGTCGTCGTACTCCAGCAGGCGCTTGCGCGTGCCGAAGTTATTTTCCTCCACTTTCTTCTGGGCGCGCTCGATGGAGTTGGTAATCATCGAGTGCTGAATCACTTCGCCCTCTTCCATGCCCATGCGGTCCATCAGCTTCGCAATCCGGTCGGAGCCGAACAGGCGCATGAGGTTGTCCTCCAGCGACACGAAGAATTGCGAGGTGCCCGGGTCACCCTGGCGGCCGGCGCGGCCCCGCAGTTGGCGGTCGACGCGGCGGCTTTCGTGGCGCTCCGTGCCGATGATGGCCAGACCGCCCGCCTCACGTGAAGTCTCACGCAGCTTGATGTCGGTACCCCGGCCGGCCATGTTGGTGGCGATGGTCACGGTGCCGGGGAAGCCGGCGGCGGCCACAATCTCGGCCTCGCGCTGGTTCTGCTTGGCGTTGAGCACCTGGTGCTGGATGCCGCGCAGCTTCAGCATGCGCGAAACCAGCTCGGAAATTTCCACGCTCGTGGTGCCCACCAGCACGGGGCGGCCGGCTTCTACCAGCTTCTGGATTTCCAGGGCCACGGCGTTGTATTTCTCACGCACCGTTTTATACACCTGGTCGTCGGAGTCTTTGCGGCTGATGGCGCGGTTGGTCGGAATCACCACCACGTCGAGCTTATAGATTTCCCAGAACTCACCGGCTTCGGTTTCGGCCGTGCCGGTCATGCCGCACAGCTTATGGTACATGCGGAAGTAGTTCTGCAGCGTCACCGTGGCGTAGGTCTGCGTGGCGTCTTCCACGCGCACGTTTTCCTTGGCCTCAATGGCTTGGTGCAGGCCGTCGGAATAGCGGCGGCCTTCCATTACGCGGCCGGTTTGCTCGTCCACGATTTTGACCTTGCCGTCGTCGGTCAGGATGTACTGGTCGTCCTTCTCGAACAGCGTGTAAGCCTTCAGCAGCTGGTTCACGGTGTGCACCCGCTCGCTTTTCTCGTTGTAGTCGCTCATCAGCTTTTCCTTTTGCTGGAGCTTCTCTTCGGCCGTGAGGGCGTTATTTTTCTCGATGTCGGCAATGGCCATGCCGATATCGGGCATGATGAACAGCTTGGGGTCTTCGCCCTGAGCGGTAATCAAGTCGATGCCTTTTTCGGTGAGTTCAATCTGGTTGTTCTTCTCATCAATCGTGAAGAACAGCGGCTCGTCGGCCTTCGGCATCTGGCGCGAGTTGTCGGCCAGGTAATGGTTTTCGGTGGCTTGCAGCACGGCCCGAATCCCGGTTTCCGACAGGAACTTGATAAGCGGCTTGCTCTTGGGCAGGCCGCGATAGGCGCGGAACAACAGCAGGCCACCCTCGCCGTTTTTGTCGCCTTCTTCCACGCCGGTTTTGCCTGCGGCAATCTGCTTGCGGGCTTCCACCAGGTACGACTGCACAATTTTCTTCTGCTCGTCTACCAGGCGCTGAATGCGCGGCTTGAGCTGGTAGAACTCGTGCACGTCGCCGCGCGGCACCGGGCCCGAGATGATGAGCGGCGTCCGCGCATCATCAATCAGCACGGAGTCCACTTCGTCGACCATGGCAAAATGGTGCTTGCGCTGCACCAACTCCTCGGGGTCGCGCGCCATGTTGTCGCGCAGGTAGTCGAAGCCGAATTCGTTGTTGGTGCCGTAGGTAATGTCGGCCTGGTAGGCCTTGCGGCGCTCCGGCGTGTTGGGCTGGTGCTTGTCGATGCAGTCCACGGTGATGCCATGGAACTCGAACAGCGGCGCGTTCCACTCGGAGTCGCGCTTGGCCAGATAATCGTTGACGGTCACCAAATGCACGCCGCGCTTCGACAGCGCGTTGAGGAACGACGGCAGGGTAGAAACCAGCGTTTTACCTTCACCCGTGGCCATTTCGGCAATTTTGCCCTGGTGCAGCACCACGCCGCCAATCAGCTGCACGTCGTAGTGCACCATGTCCCAGGTGATTTCGGCGCCGGCGGCGGTCCAGGTATTAGCCCAGATGGCCTGGTCGCCTTCGATGCGGCAGTTGGCGTGGGTAGCCGCGTATTCGCGGTCGTGGGCATTGGCGGTTACCACCAGCTGGCCGTTTTCCTTGTAGCGACGGGCCGTTTCCTTCACAATGGCGAAGGCCGACGGCAGCACTTCCAGCAGCACAGCTTCGAGGTCCTTGTTGCGCTGCTTTTCCAGCGCGTCAATTTGCTCGAAAAGGGCTTCTTTCTGGGCCACATCCAGTTGCAGCTGGGTGTCGATTTGCTGGTGCAAACCCGCAATCTGCCCGTCGAGGCCGGCGAGGCGCTCGGCAATGCGGGCACGCACAGCGTCGGTCTGGTCGCGGAGCTGGTCGTCGGTCAAGCCGGCCAGTTTGGCATATTCGGCATTAATCAAACCCACGTAGGGCGTGATTTCCTTTAAATCACGCTCCGACTTGGAGCCAAATATTTTGGCGACGGTCTTGCCTAGGAATTCAAACATTAGGTAGTCTTTATAGCGATAAGCGCCGTGGCGCACCTCAAATTTACGCAGCCTTCCGCTAAAACCGTCCCAAAACGAAAAGCCCCGCCAATTTGGCGGGGCTTTTCGTTGGCGAATAAAGCGGAACGTCATGCTGAGCACAGCCGAAGCATCTCGCGTGCTGAAGTAATCAAAGCCGTCCTCACGATTGAGTTAGTCCCACACGCGAGATGCTTCGACTGCGCGGACGCCAGATGAGCATGACGTTCTAATCGGCTATACTGCTACTCCTGTTTCGGCGAGCGGCTCACCAGTTTCTCAACCAAGGCCGTGCTGCCCGAAATGGCCGGGCGGGCGGGCTTGGCGGCATTTTCCTTCTCCGTCAGCTTTTTGTAGAGCGTCAGGGCCTGGGCCACCACCTGGTCCATGTTGTAATACTTGTAGGTGGCGAGGCGACCCACAAAATGCACATTAGGCGTTTCATCGGCCAGCTTCTTGTACTTGTTGTACAGCTCGGCGTTTTCCGGCATCGGAATGGGGTAATACGGGTCGCCTTCGGCCTGTGGGTATTCGTACACGATGGCCGTTTTGGGGTGGTCCTGGCCGGTGAGGGCTTTGAACTCGGTGATGCGGGTGTAGGGGTGCTCGTTGGGGTAGTTCACCACGGGGGCGGCGAGGTGCTTCTCCTTGTTCAGCGTTTCGTGCTTGAACTCGAGCGAGCGGTAGGGCAGCTTGCCGAATTTGTGGTCGAAATACTCATCAACCGGACCCGTAAAAATCATCTCCTTGTAGGGAATGAAATCGATTACCTCGTGGTAATCGGTATTCAGCATCACCTTGATATTGGGGTGGTTGAGCATGTTCTCAAACATCCGCGTGTAGCCGTGCAGGGGCATGGCCTGATAGGTATCGGTGAAGTACCGGTCGTCGCGGTTGGTGCGGGTAGGCACGCGGCTGGTCACCGATTTATCGAGCTGCGAAGGGTCGAGGCCCCACTGCTTGTTGGTGTAGTTCTTAAAAAATTTGTTGTAAAGCTCGCGGCCTACTTTGCTTACTACCACGTCTTCCGAGGTACGGATGACGTCTACTTTCTCGGCGACGGAGGCGAAAAACTCATCCAACTCGAAGCTGGTCAGGTTCAGGCCGTAGAGCTTGTTGATGGTGTCGAGGTTGATGGGCATGGGCACGTGCTGGCCATCTACCGAAGCCAAGACGCGGTGCTCGTAGGGGCGCCAGTCGGTGAAGTGCCCGAGGTAGTCAAATACGTCCTTCGAGTTGGTGTGAAAGATGTGCGGACCATACTTGTGCACCAGAATGCCATCCTCGTTGTAATGGTCGTACGCGTTGCCGCCAATGTGGCTGCGCTTGTCAATGATGAGGACTTTTTTGTTGCTGCGGGTGGCCAGCCGTTCGGCCAGCACGCTGCCGGCAAAACCGGCCCCAACGATGAGATAATCAAACATAGTGCGTGGTATGGAAATGTGTAAGGAAGAGACTGTAATGGGAGGGAATTGGCGATAAGAACAGGCTGGCCTACGTGGCGGGCGGCAGCGATACTTCCGACACTTTTGTTGCCATCAGGGGCGCGGTGCCGGTGGCGGAGGTGGCGGCATCGGGGGTTTTGGCGTGCAGGCGCTCCTGCATCAGGTGCACCATTTGCTGCCAGGTCTGGTCCCAGCTGATAGTGGCCAGGTAAGCGTCGGTGCGCTGGCGCCAGTCGGTATCGTCGCGCTGGGCGAGGGCCTTCTGGATGGCTTTGGCAAAATCAGTGGCGTTGTCGGCAATATGTACCAGCTTAAGGTCGCCGTAGGGCCGCACCACGTCGCGGATGGGCGTGCTCACCACGGGGTTGCCAGCGGCCAGGTATTCCGGCGTTTTGGTGGGCGAGATGAACTTGGTGCTTTCGTTATCAGCGAAGAGCAAGGTCGCCACATCCCAACCCTTCAGGTAGGCGGGCAATTCCTGGTAGTCTTTGCCCCCGAGATAGTGCACGTTGGGCGTGCGGGGCAGCGTGGCTGGGTCAATCTTGACCACTGGCCCAACGATAACAAACTGCCACTCCGGGTGCTGCTGCGATAGTTCGCGGAGCAATTCAATGTCCAGCCGCTCATCGACTACGCCAAAGAAACCGATGCGCGGATGCGGAATGCCGGCTTGGTCGGCCGGCTCGGCCAACGGGCCCCGGGCCTGGCCAAAATGCGCCTTGTCGATGCTGCTCGGGAACGAGTGCGCGTCGGGGTGCTGCTCGCGCTTGGCCTCGTAGAGTGAGTGGCCGCCGGTGAACACCAGGTCGGCTTTGCTGAACAGCTCCTGCTCGCGGCTTTTCAGCTCGGGATGGGCAAACTTGAAGTTGGCCAGCTCGTCCATGCAGTCGTACACGGTGAGCTTGGGCTGAAACTGGCGCGATTTGCCGAGGGCCATCGGCGTGTAGTACCAGAAAAGATAGTTAGTAACGCCTTGCTCGCTAAAATAATGGCTTAAAACTTCAAATTGGGCTTGGTCGGCGGCGGCTTCATCGGCCCGCAGGCGTTGGGGCAAATGCACCACCACTACTTTTACGCCGTTCTGCCGCTCCTTGATTTCAACGTGCGGCTCGATGAGGTCGTCGTTGTGATAAAAAGCATCTTCGACGTAGAACACGCGGCCGTGCTGGGCAAAACGCGAGAGCAGGTGCTGGGGCCGCTGCCAAACAAAATCCCAATGCAGATGCGCAAAACACACCAGGTCGGGCAGCGTATAGGAAATGGAATTTTCGGCGGCTGATTCGCTGGGCCGGGCAGCGGTGGCAGAGGCACGCAAAGGCGCTTCCACCGTCGATGAAGGTGGCATGAAAGAGGACAAGAAGAGTGCGTTTCGCGCCGCGTCGGCAGGCAACAGTATCAATCAGCCGGAGCGCTTGTCAACGTATACGGGGCCACCCGGAAGAAGGATATGGCTCAGCTTACTTTGCTAAAATACTGGGCAGTACTTATTAAACCCTCATAATATATATGCAGTGCAATGTTAAGGACGTGCGGGGCTGGCCAAAAGGCACTGCCACTCCACGGCATCGAGCCAGCTGCTGGCGGTGCGCAGCCACGCCCGGCGGGTGCCCACTCGCCGAAAACCGGCCGCCCGAAACAGCTTCATACTGGCGGAGTTATTGGCTCCTACGGTGGCATAAACCTGGTGCAGGCGGAGCACTTCGCGGGCATGGGTTTTGAGCAATTCCAAGGCCTGCCGGGCGTAGCCGCGCCGCCGCTCGCGGGCCAGCACCGTGATGCCCACGCCGGCCCGCTGATGCAGCGGGTCGTAGTCGAACAGGTCAACAAC
>NZ_JAERQF010000065.1 GCF_016734815.1 Hymenobacter rubidus | reverse complement strand
CTTCATGACCCCAACCGAGTTCCGTCAAGCCGCCTAACCTCTACTTTTCGCTGGCCTACCTGACGGGGAAGCGTACACTTCGACAAGCTCAGCATGACGGGCTATGATTTTTAATTACCCCAAACTGCATATCATTCGTCGAGCTTGTCCTTCACCGACCGGGCCCCGCGTAGGGTGTGAAACTCGCCCTGGAAGCTGCGAATGCGCACCCGCTCTTCGAGTGGTAGCTCGGTGCGCACCTGCTCGTAGCGCTGGTTGAGGCGGGCGAGTACTTGGCCGGCGGCGTCCCACTGCGGGTAGCTCCACTGGCGGCGCTCGTCGCGCGTGGTGCCGATGAACCGTTCGTAGAAGTTGGGGAGCTGGTCGGCGCTGGTTTGGGCCAGGTTTACATCGGTTTGCAGCAGGTGCTGTTGCACGGGGTCGGAAGCGGGGGCCTGGCGGCGAGCGGCGGTGGCGGTGCGGGCATGGGCTGCCGAGGCGCCGGACGGACGGGCCCCGGTAAGTTCGCTGCGCCGGAGCAACTCGGCCTGGGTGGTTTGGGCAGAAGCGGCGAGGGGCAGGCTGGCGACAAGGGCCAGTCCGAGCAAGGCAGTTTTCATAAACAGGCAATAGAAAAATGAAAGACTGCTGCATTTAACGCAAGGCGCGCGCCAACCGTATGGAAGCAGGCGGGCGGATTTCAGTTTTTTCGCCGCAATTTCGCGTTTTGCCGCTTATGACTTCTGACGCCCAACTCGCGCCGCCGCGCATCGAGCGTGCCACGCTCAAGGACATTCCCACCATTATTCAGCTGGCCGAGGCTACCTGGCAACCCACGTACCGCTTCATCATCTCGGAAGAGCAACTGGAGTACATGTACCGGGTGATATACTCGCCGGCCGCCCTCAAGCGGCAGATGGCCGAGCAGCAGCACCAGTTCCTGCTGGCGTATGTGGAGGGCGAGCCGGCGGGTTTCGCCTCCTTCAGCCCCCTGCCGGCCGCTGGCGATAATGGCGCTGCCGGCTACAAGCTGCACAAAATCTATGTACTGCCCACGCGGCAGGGCCAGGGCCTGGGCGTGCACCTCATCGAGGCCGTGGAAAACGCGGCCCGCACCGCCGGCGGCCGCTTTCTCGACCTGAACGTGAACCGCTACAACCCCGCCATTGCCTTCTACGAGCGGCGCGGCTTTGCCCGCCAGCGCGAGGTTGATGTGCCCATCGGGCCGTATTTTATGAACGACTACGTGATGAGAAAGGCGCTTTAATTAGGATACCAGAACGTCATGCTGAGCTTGTCGAAGCATCTCTACTGCCATAGTAAATGACTACGTTGCGCAGTAGAGATGCTTCGGCAAGCTCAGCATGACGTTCTTGCGGCCACCTAAACATTCAACCATCAACTATCAAAACCCTTCCCCAATGGCCACCAAACTCACCGTCCTTTCCAACGGCTCCCTCCGCGTCGAGGGCGAAGACATCGAACTCGTAGACGCCCAGGGCCAGCCCTACGGGCTGGGCGGTCGCCAGCGCATCAGCATCTGCCGCTGCGGGCTTTCCAAGCAGAAGCCTTTCTGCGACGGCTCGCACAAAGGCCATTTTGAGCACGACGCCACAGCGTTTGATTTGCCCGCGCCGAAGCCGGCCGTGTAGGTAATGGCTTCACCCGCAAAAAAGCCCGCTGACCGATTGGCCAGCGGGCTTTTTTGCGGGTGGTTGGCAATGTGGTTGAAGTAGGGTGCGCGGGTCGTACCCGAGAGGGCCTGCCCCGCCTGCCGTTCGCTCAAAGCCGCCGGTTCCGTTCCGTGACAGGCGGGGCAAGCCCCGCCCCTGCTCCACTAGGTGTGAGGCAATTTGGTCGCAATGCACCACGTATACGCCGTACCCCAGCGCAGCGCATGTTATTTGCGGGCCAGGGCCTCGTTGAGCAACGCGACCGTTTTTTCGCCTTCGCTGGGGCGCGGGGTTTCGTCGGCGGCTAGGCGGCCGTCGCGGCCGATGAGGAAGTAGGCCGGAATACCGTGCACCTGATACGCCTTGGGCGCGGGGGCGTCCCAACCCTTGTCGAGGGTGTGCACGCTGTTGGGGCTGCTGAGCGGGTGCGTGCTCAGGGCCTTTTTCCAGGCGTCTTCCTTGTCGTCAATCGACACGTAGAGGAACACCACGTCTTTGCCCTCGAACTGCTTTTTGAGGGCTACGCCGGCCGGCACCTCGGCCATGCAGGGGCCGCACCAGCTGGCCCAGAAGTCGAGGTACACCACTTTGCCTTTGTAGTCGGCCAGGCTCACGGTTTTGCCGCTGGCGTCGCGCACGGTGATGGCCGGGGCGTCTTTGCCGGCGGCCAGGGCCTGGCGGGCCAGTTTTTCCTGGGCCATGCGTTCCTCGCGCTTCTTGTCGATGGCGGGCTGGGCGGCGTACAGCGCCCGGACGCCCTGGGCCAGCGCAGAGTCGCGGTTGACCTGCCTGAAGGCCGGCAGCAGCGGCGCGGCGGCCGGAGCGCCCTTTTCGCTCAGCACTTGGTACACGTACTTGGCGCTGGCCAGGTCGCGGCTGGGCCCGTTGCCGAACTGCTGGCGCGTGGTGGCCAGGAGCTGTTCGCCGGTCAGGGGTTCGCCGGGGGCGACGAGCTTGTAGTACACGTAGGTTTCCAAAAACGTCAGGTACGCGTCGTTGTGGGTGCGCAGGGCCGAGTCCTGCGACGGACGCACGGCGGCCAGGAAGTCGTAGTAGGTGGCGGGCAGCGTGGGCACGTCCGTGGGCGTTGCTTCTTTGCGAATTTCCGGGTACGAAAACAGCGTATTGGCCCAGTCGAAGGCTGCCGTCTGCCGGGCGTAGGCGCGGAAAGCGGGCGTGAGGGGGTGGGCCTTGGCGTAGGTGCTCAGGAAAGCCAGGCGTTTCCGGCGGTAATCGTCGGCCAGCTGGCGCATGGCAGCGGGCGAGCTGGTTTTCACTTTGGTTAGTGGATTCCCCTCGGGGTCGGCATCAAATTTCAGCAGGTTTTGGGCCAGGTAGTTGCTGGGGTTGGCCCCCGTGCCAGTGTAGCGCACGCTTTCGTCGAAGCGCTCGGCGTCGAGGGACATGGTGAGGTTGTCGCCGGGCGTGAGGTAGAGGATGGTGTATTCCTGTCCGTGGCTGAAGGTGACGACCGTGGGCGTCTTCAGCTTCGGCAGCTCCACGCGGAAGTTGCCCTTGGCGTCGAGCTTGGCCTCGGCCACGCCGCGCGGCCCGCCCGTAATCTGGCCTTTTTCGTAGATGAGATGAACATCGGGGCCCTGCGGGTGGGTGATGTGGCCACTCAGTACCGTAGTGGCCTGGGCCGACCATACGCCGCTCAACGCCAGCGCGGGTAGCAGGCAGGTATAAAAGCTTTTCATGCGAACAGTAAAGGGATGAAGGGATTTGCAGAAATTCGATGGTCAAAGTAGTACAAAACCATAAAAAAACATAATCAAGTGTTTCTATTTTCTTCCTTACTTCCAAGGTGCCTGGCCGCCCGAAAGCCGTTTGAGCGCTCGACAGCAACGAAAAGCCCGCAGACCGATTGGCCAGCGGGCTTTTTTGCGGTTGGCTGTTTCCCCTACTCCACCACCAGGCGCTGGGCGTATTCGCCGCAGCGCACCACATACACCCCAGCGGGCAGGCCGCGCAGGTCCAGCGCGGCCTCAGCCGTGGCCGGGGCGGGGTAGCGGCGCACCACCCGGCCCAGCGCGTCGGTGAGCGTCAGCGGCAGGCGGGGGGCGCCGGCGGGCAGGCGCAGCGTGGCCGTGCCGTGCGCCGGGTTGGGGAAGAGGGCGGCGGGGGCGGCTTTCTGGGAAGTGGCGGTGGCCAGCGGGGCGTTGGGGTCGTAGATGCCGAAGTGGGCCATGACTTTGCTGATGTCACCCACGGCACTAAAGCTGCCGCCCGCGTAAAGCTTACTGTTTGGGGACAATGCTAAAGCAGAAACGGTACTGTTTGTTCCCGTGCCTAGGGGAGCCCACACCGAGCCGTTCCACTTGGCTACATTATTGGCTGCCGCTCCGCCGGCCTGGATGAACTTACCGCCCGCGTACACATCGCCATTACCGGCCACAGCTACTGCATAAATATTGCCGTACACACCAGTGCCCGTACCTGTACCCAGCGAACTCCAAGCCGAGCCGTTCCACTTCGCGATGCTATTGGCCGTTACTCCGCCGGCCAGCGTAAAATTGCTACCCGCGTATACGTCTCCGTTACCGGCTACTGCTAGTGCATAGACGGAGCCGTACACACCAACGGTGAGGCCCGTGCCGAGTGCGCTCCACGATGTGCCGTTCCACTTCGCTACGTTGTTCGCTGCCGCTCCGCCGGCCTGGGTGAAGTAGCCACCCGCGTACACATCCCCGTTGCCGGCCACCGCCAGCGCGTTTACGAAACCGTTCGTGCCCACATCCAATGTGCTCCACGCCGTGCCGTTCCACTTGGCTACAGCGTTGACTGCTAAACTGCCGGCGGTAAAAAATTCTCCACCTGCATACACATCTCCATTGCCAGCCACCGCCAGGGCAAAAACACGGCCGCTTACGCCTGTTCCCAGTGAACTCCAAGCCGAGCCGTTCCACTTTGCTACATTATTGGCTGTTGCCCCACCCGCTAGCGTAAAGTCTCCGCCCGCATATACGTCCCCGTTACCGGTCACCACAAGGGCATTGACAATGCCATTCGCCCCCGTAGAGCTAACCACGCCCGTGCCCAAGGGGCTCCAGGTTGCGCCATTCCACTTGGCGACGCCACTGGCCGCCACGCCGCCTGCCTGGGTGAAATAGCCGCCCGCGTACACGTCTCCGTTGCTCGCCACCGCCAGCGCTTGGACGTAGTTGTTCAAGCCATTGCCCGCCCCATTTCCCAAGGAACTCCACGCCGTGCCGTTCCACTTAGCCACTCGACTAACCGCTACCGCACCGGCCAGCGTGAAACTCCCGCCCGCGTACACGTCTCCATTGCCGGCAACTACCAGCGCACTGACGACGCCGTTCAAACCGTTGCCCACCCCGGTCCCCAAAGGGCTCCACGCCGTGCCATTCCACTTGGCTACGTAGTTGGCCGCTACATTGCCAACAGTTGTAAAGTCCCCGCCGATATACATATCGGTGCCCGACTGCACCACCGCGTAGACGGTGCCATCGGTTCCATTCGCCAACCCAAACCCACTCGCCCACCGCTCATCCCCGGCCCCCTTCGTGCCCGCCGGCCGGAACACCGGCCGCCCATCGGGCGCGGTGCCCATGCGGAACTGCCGGGCATCGAAGGAGCCGGTGGCGCCGGGGCGCAGGCTGCCGTCGGGGTTCAAGGCTTCTCGGAGGGGGCGGCCGGTGATGGGTGGGGTTGTAACTGGTGGTGTAGCAGCATTGACCGGAGTTTTCAGGCCAAGAAAGAGGAACAGCAGAAGCCAAAGAGATAGAAGTATTTTCATCGGGAAGCTAATTTGGGAAAGGAGTTAGTGATTCCTAAAAGTAGACCACTTTACACACTATTCCAATACGTTTCGGCTCATTTAGGCCCAGTATCTGCTTTTCTTACACCGGCTTAGCTCCGGCGCCCAGCGTCACCCACAGGTGCTGGCGCACGAGGTCGCCCATCGAATCACATTTCTCGAAGGCGCTGGAATGGTGGTAGCGGTTGAGGGCGGCTTTGAGCTGGTCGACTTTGCCCGCGGGGGCCAGCTCGTGGCGGCGCATCACGTCGAGCAGGGCCTTGAGGCGGTGGCGCTCGGCGCGGGCGCGGCGGGCCATGAGGGTGCGCTCCTCGGTTTGGTACTGGCGCACGGTTTCGGGGTTGAGCAGGCGGGCGCAGAGGTCGACCACCACAGCGTTGTCGGCAAAAAAGCGCGGCTGGTACATGATGCGGCGGCCGTCGTAGCTCTGCTGGTCGAAGTCGATGGCGCGCACGCGGTACTGCTCGTCCTCGAAGTCGGGGGTCACGTCGATGACGTAGTTGTAGGCCCGCATATCGCCCAGCAGCCGCACAAAGCAGCGCTCGTTGAACTTGACGAACTCCTTGGCAATGCGCACCTGGTTGATGGGCAAGGTGGTGGCCGACGTGAGGCGCAGCCGGATAAAATCGTCGCCCGGAATGCCGGCAATGTGCTCCTCAATCAGCGTGTCGCCGCTCACCAGAAAGTTCATCGAGTTGGGCGAGAGCAGGTGCTCCAGCTCCAACCCGTAAAGACGCGAGGCATCGGCCTGCTTCACGTAGAAGTAGTCGTAGTTGTCGTTGAGCTGGTTGACGATGCGGATGCGGAACGGGTGCGAATTCCCGAAGTGGCAGTAGTCGATGCGGTCGGCAATAAGGTGCTCGGTGAAGGACAAGTCGCCGCCCGTTTTCAGCAGCGCGTATACCTGGGCCAGGCCCTGGCTGAGCTCCAGCATGGCCTGAGGCTCGAAAAACACCGTTTCCCACAGGGTATCGCGCCCGGCCCGGTCCCGCAGCGGAAACGAGCCCGTGTAGCGCAGCAAGTCGGCATACAGCACCGGCAGCGGGGCCTCGCGGTCGTAGTCGCGCAGGTACTGGCGCAGCGCGGGCGTGAGCGGGTAGCTGGGCTTTTTGCGGGAGATGTCCATGGAAAAACGGAGTTACCGAGGAAAAAAGAACGTCCTGCTGGGCCGAGTTGAGGAAAAAAAGAACGGTCATGCTGAGCGCAGCCGAAGCATCTCTACCGCACAACTACTCCTGCCAATGAATTACTGCTGTGGTAGAGAGGCTTCGACTGCGCTCAGCAGGACTGTTCTGTTCTCAGCAGACGTTCTTTTGTCTCCTTATTCCTTACCCCGCCAGCTCGCTCACCAGCTCCACGTACTGCTGGCGGGCGGCGTCTTTGCTGAGGCCGCGCAGGCCATTCCAGGCGTCGTATTTGGCAATGGCCTTGAAGTCGAACCCGCCGGGCCGGTCGCCGCTGAGGTCGCCTTCGGTGGCTTGCTTGTAGAGGGCGTAGAGTTGGAGCAGCACCATGTTGGACGGCTTGGTGGGCAATTGCTGGGCGCGCTGGCTGGCAGCGTCAAATTCTTCCTGCGTAGTCATGAGTGGGTTTGGATTGGTGAGATGTGAGGGATGATGTGGAACGACAAAGAACGTCATGCTGAGCGCAGCCGAAGCATCTCTACCGCAATAGTAAAATAATTACTTGCACGGTAGAGATGCTTCGGCTGCGCTCAGCATGACCGTTTTTATTAAACCTTTCGCGAAGTGAAAAACGAAAGTAGTTGGTTAATCTTGCCGCATGAATGTTTCTCTCACCGACACGG
>NZ_JAERQF010000064.1 GCF_016734815.1 Hymenobacter rubidus | reverse complement strand
CGCCTATTCTGCCGTGATAAGGTCCTTCGCTGCGCTCAGGATGACAGACGTGTAGGCAAATCAGACTTTCTAAACAGCTTCGTGGAATAAACAAACCCTAGAATCCCGGCAATTACCAAGCCGAGCAGAATTAGTGCACAAACTTCATATCCTACAATTGTGAAGTAGTGAGGGTCTTTCGCTGAATATAGAACATCGACCGTCTTTCCAACTTTAAAACGTGAGCCTGCGTCCTCTGTACCGTAGAAGCTCTTTGCAATAATTTCTGTGCCTTGGTTCGTCGTGAAAGCCACTATTGGGGTAAAAGTTTCGGCCCCTTCGTGTGATTCATTGCGTATCACTTCAACAACTGTAGCTGTAGTGCGGATACCGCGGATGTGCAGGTAAACCAATCGATAAGCAAACCAAGCAAAAAGGGCGAGCAGAGCGACGGCTAGCAGATGTGGCATGGGCGCAATTTAGATAGGGGTGAAGCCATGACATTGCGCTGCTTGCTTCAAGCAGGGCTGCTAACAATTCGGTAACAAAGCTTTTGGAATGCCGCCGGAGCCGAACCGTACCTTTGCGGCGGCAATAGTGCTCTGTGTTTTCCCGCAAAAAACAACCTTTTATGTCGTCTCGCCCCATTCGCGCCGCCCTGCTTTCCGTGTACCACAAAGACCGTCTGGCACCCCTGGTGCAGGTGCTGCGGCAGCACGGCATCACGCTGTATTCGACCGGCGGCACCCAGAAGTTTCTGGAAGAAGAAGGTGCCGAAGTAACTGCCGTGGAAGACCTTACCGGTTTTCCGGAAGTGTTCGGTGGCCGGGTGAAAACGTTGCATCCCAAGGTATTCGGCGGCATCCTGCACCGTCGGCACGACGTGGCCGACCTAGCCGAAGCGGAGTTTCACGCCATCCCGCCCATCGATTTGGTGGTGGTCGACCTCTATCCCTTCGAAGAAACCGTGGCCAGCGGCGCCGAAGAGCAGGACGTTATCGAAAAAATTGACATCGGCGGTATTTCGCTGCTGCGTGCTGCCGCCAAAAACTACCGCGACGTGTTGGTTGTCAGCAGCCGCGACCAGTACGCCGCCGTGACGGAACTGCTGACCGCCAAGAATGGCGGCACCGACATGGAAGACCGCCGCCAATACGCCGCCGCCGCCTTCGCCACCACTTCGCACTACGACACCGAAATCGCGAAATACTTCGCTCCAGACGCTTCGCTTAATAAAGAATTAGGAATGAATAATGAAGAATTGGAAACGCCTGAGAATTCCTCATTCCTCATTCCTCATTCCTCATTAAGCGCAGCGCCCATCCCGCTGCGCTACGGCGAAAACCCCCACCAGGCCGGCACGTTCTACGGCGACCTCACGGCGCTGTTCGACCAGCTGCACGGCAAGCAGCTCAGCTACAACAACCTGGTGGACGTGGATGCCGCCGTGGCCCTCATGGCCGAATTCACCGACGGTGAGCCCGCCTGCGCCATCCTTAAGCACACCAACGCCTGCGGCGTGGCGCAGGCCGCCACCCTGCGCGACGCCTACGTGAACGCCCTGAGCTGCGACCCGACTTCCGCTTTCGGTGGGGTCATCATCGTGAATAAGGAAGTGGACGCGGCCACCGCCGCCGAACTGAATCAGTTGTTTTTCGAAGTTCTGATTGCACCTGGTTTCGCTGCTGATGCGCTGCCGGTGCTGCAAAGCAAGAAAAATCGGATTCTGCTGCTGCAAAAGCCGGTGGAGTTTCCCAAAAAGCAAATCAAAACCCTGCTCAACGGCATCATCGAGCAGGACGCCGACCGGCAGACCGAAACGGCCGCCGATTTCCGCACCGTTACCCAGTCGGCCCCCACAGCGGAGGAAACGGAAGCCCTTGTTTTCGCCGCGAAAATCTGCAAGCATACCAAGAGCAACACCATTGTGCTGGCCCGCGCCGGCCAGCTGCTGGCTTCCGGTGTCGGCCAAACCAGCCGCGTCGATGCCCTGCACCAGGCAATTGAGAAGGCCCGCGCCTTCGGCTTCGACCTGCATGGCTGTGTGATGGCCTCCGACGCCTTCTTCCCCTTCCCCGACTGCGTGGAAATTGCCGGCGCGGCCGGCATTCGCGCCGTGGTGCAGCCCGGCGGCTCCATTAAGGACGCCGACAGCATTAAAGCCTGCGACGAGCTGGGCATGGCTATGGTGCTAACGGGCGTGCGCCACTTCAAGCACTAGAAGCGGCTCTGGCCTGATTATCAGAACGTCATGCTGAGCGCAGCCGAAGCCTCTCGCGTGCAATAGTAATTCAATTGTTCAACGATATTGATTGCTACTGTACGCGAGAGGCTTCGGCTGCGCTCAGCATGACGTTTTGGATTTATTGCCGCTACACTCGCCACGACAGCCGCGAACGGCCCGCATATTATAACCGTACCCCGCGCAAACCTTCCGTACCTTTGCGCATTATTCTGCCCGGCCCTATAACCGGGCTCCGCCTTATTGCAGCTAACTCAATGGGTTTCTTTAATTTCCTGACCAGCGACATTGCTATCGACCTGGGTACGGCCAATACGCTCATCATTCACAACGATAAAATCGTGGTGGATGAGCCGAGCATCATCGCCAAAGACCGCACCACCAATAAGGTCATCGCCGTGGGCCGCCAGGCCCAGCAGATGCACGAAAAAACACACGATAATATCCGTACCATCCGTCCGCTGAAGGACGGGGTAATTGCCGATTTCCACGCCGCCGAGGAAATGATTAAGGGCATGATTAAGATGATTGACACGCGGACACGGCTGTTTCAGCCCTCGCACCGCATGGTCATCTGCATCCCCTCGGGCATCACCGAAGTAGAAAAACGCGCCGTGCGTGACTCCGCCGAGCACGCCGGCGCTAAGGAAGTCTGGATGATTCAGGAACCCATGGCCGCCGCCATCGGCATCGGCATCGACGTGGAGCAGCCCGTGGGCTCGATGATTATCGACATCGGAGGTGGCACGACTGAAATTGCTGTTATCGCCCTCTCGGGCATCGTGTGCGACCAGTCCATCAAAACGGCTGGCGACGTGTTCAACCAGGACATTCTCGACTACATGCGCCGCCAGCACAACCTGCTCATCGGCGAGCGCTCGGCCGAGCGCATCAAGATTGAAGTAGGCGCGGCCCTCACCGAACTCGACGTGCCGCCGCCCGACCACGAGGTGCGCGGACGTGACCTGATGACGGGCATTCCGAAGGTTATCAAAGTAACCTTCTCGGAAATTGCCATTGCCCTCGATAAATCGGTGGCTAAAATTGAAGAAGCCGTATTGAAAGCCCTCGAAATTTCGCCGCCCGAGCTGTCGGCTGATATTTATGAAAACGGCATTCACCTCACTGGCGGTGGCGCGCTGCTGCGCGGCCTCGACAAGCGTCTGGCGGCCAAAACCAAGCTGCCCATTCACATTGCCGAAGACCCGCTGCGCGCCGTGGTGCGCGGTACGGGCAAGGCCATCAAGGATATCCAAGCCTTTAAAGGCGTGCTGCTGACGTAATTTTAAGGCAAAAACCTCAGAGCGTCATGCTGAGCGTAGTCGAAGCATCTCTACCGCGCTGCTTGTCCTGTTGAGCGCAGCGAAACATCTTATCAGGTTAGAACGAACAGTTCGATGGTGAAAAGATGCTTCCTTCGTCAGCATGACAAGCGGCGCGGTAGAGATGCTTCGACTACGCTCAGCATGACGTTCTTTTACTAGCCGTTCAGTTACCAATTTACCCACGTGCGGAATTTATTTCTTTTCCTATTTCGCTTCCGCGGGGCGCTGGTATTTAGCTTGTTGGAAATATTCAGCCTGTATTTATTCGTTACCAACAACTCGTATCAGCGGGCCGCTTTTTTCAACTCGGCCAATCAATACGCCGGGGTGGTGCTGACGCGTCGCACCCAGATTACGGATTACTTCCACCTGGCTGAGCTGAACCAACAGCTGGCAGCGGAGAATGCCAGCCTGCGCCAGCAGCTATACCCACCCGATTCCGTACACCGCGAGGCCGATTCGGTGGCCGTGCCGCCGGCCCGCACCGATTCGTTACGGCGCGTGCGCTACCAGCGGCCCGCCGCCCGGCCCGATACCCTGCTGCTGGGATTGCAGCACTTGGCGGCACGCGACCCGAGTTATCCACTTATTCCGGCCCGGATTATCAACAATATGCTGCATAATGTGGATAACTACCTCACCCTGAACGTGGGTAGCGCCGATGGCGTGCATCCTGGGCTGGGGGTGGTGGCGGCCAGCGGGGTGGTGGGCCGCGTGAAAGTGGTGAGCGAGCACTACGCCACGGTCACCAGCCTGCTCCATTCCAAAACCACCATTGCCTCGAAAATCAAGCGCGACGGCACGTTTGGGACCATCAAGTGGCAGGGCGATGACCCGACCCACGCCCTGCTCGACAACGTACTGCGCGAAACCAAGCTGGTGAGAGGCGACACGGTGGTGACGTCAGGCTACAACGCGGTGTTTCCGGAAGGTATTTTCATTGGCACCATCGACTCGTTTGTGAAGGAGCCCGACAAGAATTTCTGGACCATTCGGGTGAAGCTGGGAATCAATTTTGCCAACCTGACCTACGTGTACGTGGTGACGAGCCGGCCCAAAGTGGAACGCGACACGCTGGAAGTGCACGCCGGTATGCAGCCGAAAGGAGGGACGCGCCCATGAGCGGACTGCGGTTTTTGCTTATTCAGGCCGTGCGCTTTGCCGTGTACGCGGCCGTGCACATCATGCTCATCAGCCGGCTGGTGCTGTTCGATTTGGGCTGGTGCTTTTTCTACCTGGGGTTTCTGCTGTTTCTGCCGCTCGATACGCCCATTGTGGGCCAATTGCTGCTGTCGTTTGGCATGGGCCTGACGATGGATATTTTTTACGACACCGGTGGGCTGCACGCCGCGGCAGCGGTGCTGCTGGGCTTTTTGCGGCCGTGGGTACTGCGCCTGCTCACCCCGCGCGACGGCTACGACTCGGGCGACACCGTGAACGTGCACCAGATGGGCTGGCAGTGGTTCAGCGTGTACCTCACGCTGCTGGTGCTGCTGCACCACGCCGCGTTTTTCCTGCTGGAGCTGGGCAGCTTCCGCCATTTTGGCCTCACGCTGGGTAAAATGTTGGTGAGCGCACTCTTTACCGGTCTTGCGTTGTTGATAGTGCAGCTGCTGTTTTTTCCGGTGCGCCGGGGACGTAATTAGTGCGAAAATAACTGTCATCCTGAGCGCAGCGAAGGACCTTATCACGAATAAACTATTTGCATTAACATCGACTGGCGCAAACATGGTAAGGTCCTTCGCTGCGCTCAGGATGACAGGAAAGAAGTATTGAAAACTACATTATGCAATACCTCGAAGGCCGTAAGTACGTTGTCCAGGGCATCTTCCTGGTGGTGGCGCTCATCTTCCTGACGCGCCTGTTTTTTATGCAGGTGCTGGACGGAACCTACAAGCTAGCGGCGGACAAAAACACCCTGCAGCGCTTGGTGCAGATTCCGTACCGGGGGCTGATTTATGACCGCAAAAACCAGCCGCTGGTGCGCAACACGCCGGTGTACGACCTGATGGTGGTGCCGCGCGAAGTGAAGCAGCTCGACTCGGCTCGCTTCTGCGAGTTGCTGCAAATTCCGCAGGAAGAGTTGCGGGCCAGCTTGTTGGCGGCCAAAAAGTATTCCCGCAACAAGCCGTCGCCCATCGTCCAAAACCTGACTACTCCTGATTTGGCGGCTATTCAGGATAACCTGATGGACTTTCCGGGCTTCCGCATTCAGGCGCGCATGGCGCGGGCTTACAACACCAAAAACCTGGCTCACGCTCTCGGGTACGTGGGCGCCATTACGCCGGCCTTCCTGGAAAAGCCGAAATACGCCAAGTACACGCCCGGCGAAAACATCGGCATCTCGGGGTTGGAGTCGTACTACGAAACCACGCTGATGGGCCGGCGCGGCGTGCAGTACAAAATGGTGAACGTGCGCGGCATCGAGAAAGGCAAGTTTCGGGACGGGGAGTTCGATACCCTGTCGGTGGCCGGCCAGGATTTGCATTTGACCATTGACTCGGAATTGCAGGCCTACGGTGAGAAGCTGCTGGCGGGCCGGCGCGGCTCCATTGTGGCCATCGAGCCCAAGACGGGCGAAATCCTGGCCTTCGTATCGGCCCCGCATTTCGACCCGGCGCTGCTGACGGGTAAGGGCGCGGGCAACCGCTACATGGCCCTGCTCAACAACCCCGACCTGCCGCTATTCAACCGCCCCTTGCAGGCCTCGTACTCGCCCGGCTCGGTGTTTAAGCTGGTGAATGAGCTGGTGGCCTTGCAGTTGGGTGTGGTGACGCCCAGCACGGGCTTCGAGTGCAACCAGAAGCTGGTGCGCTGCACCCACCGCCACGAGCCGCCGCGCAACGTCAATATTGCCATTAAGCAAAGCTGCAACCCCTATTTTTACCAAGTAATGCGGGCGGCGGTGTTGCGGGGGCAGGCTCCCAATAAGTACGACGATACCCGCATTGGCCTGGCGCAGTGGCAAAAAATGGTGAAATCCTTCGGGCTGGGCGAAAAGCTGGGCGTGGACATGAGCCAGGAAAAGCGCGGCCTCATCCCGTCGACGGAGTTCTACGACAAGAAGTTTTTTGACAAAAAGCGCAACCGCCAGCAGCGCTGGAGCTACCGCAACGTGTATTCGCTCAGCATCGGGCAGGGCGAGGTGCAGGTGACGGGCTTGCAGATGGCCAACATTCTGGCAACCATTGCCAACCGGGGCTGGTACTACACGCCGCATTTTGTGCGCGGCATCGGCAATGGCGGCCCGCTCCCGCAGTTCCAGCAGAAGCACTTCACGGCCGTAGATACCGCGTTGTTCAAGTACCTCATCCCCGGCATGCAGCAGGTGGTGGACGGCAACGGCGGCACGGGCGAACTGGCTTCGCTGGCGCAGTTCGGCATCTCAGTGGCAGGCAAAACCGGCACTGTGCAAAACCCGCACGGCTTCGACCACGCCACTTTCGCCGCCTTCGCCCCGGCCAACGACCCCAAAATTGCCATTGCCGTGTTCATCGAAAACAGCGGTTTCGGGGGCACCAGCGCCGCCCCGGCCGCTGGGCTGATGATTGAGAAGTATCTGCGCGGCCACGTAGCCGGCTACCGCAAGCGCTGGGAAGATTGGGTGATGTATGGCGACTTCACGAAGAAGCTACACTCGATGTAAACCTTTCGCGAAGTGAAAAACGAAAGTAGTTGGTTAATCTTGCCGCATGAATGTTTCTCTCACCGACACGGAGC
>NZ_JAERQF010000063.1 GCF_016734815.1 Hymenobacter rubidus | reverse complement strand
GATTATTCCCGATAGAGGCCCCGCACCCGGCACCCAGCCGCTGCCGGTGCTGCCGCCGCTGTCGGCGGCGCCGGCAGGGGTGGCGGCCTTTGTGCGCCGCAGCCGCCAGGCCCAGGCCGCCGATTTAGACCTGCACCCGGAGAAAGGCATTCGCAACGTCACGCTGGGCAACGTATCGGTAACGGCTAAGCGCGTGGCCGTGCCCAGCGACGACCCCCGCCGGCTGTATGGAGCCACCGGCGGCACGGTGATAGACTTCGCCAACGAACCTTCGGCCCAGTCGGGCATGAATATTCTGCAGTACCTGCAAGGCCGCGTGGCGGGCCTCACCATCAGCGGCAACCCGCCGGATATGACGGCCCAAATCCGGGGCAGCGGCACGCCCGTCTTCATCCTGGATGGCAACAAGGTCGACATCGACTTTATCAGCTCCCTGGTGTCGACAGATGTCGAGTCGGTCGAGATTTTCAAAGGCAACGAAGCCGCCATCTTTGGCAACAGCGGCGGGGCCATTGCCATCTATACCAAACGGGCCAACCCCAACTACAAAGGGGCCGACCGTCCGCCGGCGCCCGGCATTGCCACCATCAAGCTGCCCGGCTACTACGCCGCGCGCGAATTCTACCAGCCCCGCTACAACGCCCTCATTACCAACCCGCCGGCTGACCCCCGCACCAGCACGCTGTATTGGAACCCCTTGGTGCGAACCAATGCCAAAGGCGAGGCCGAGCTGCACTTCTTCACCGCCGATGGCGGGGGCACCTTTCAGGCCGTTGCCGAAGGCCTCAGCCGCGACGGGGTGCCGGCTCTCGGCACTGGCACATTGGTGGTGCGCGGGAAGTAGGTGGGCGGGCAGATACAGATGCATAAAAGGCCGTCATGCCGAGCGCAGCGAAGCATCTTGCCCGCCACCACTAATTAGTTGAAGCACGCGAGATGCTTCGCTGCGCTCGGCATGACGGGTAGTTATGTCGGCACTTTATCAACGAAAAATCCCCGCTGGCATTGCCAACGGGGATTTTTCTTGTGCATGGTCTGCTGAAATTACTCGCGTACCAAGCGCTGCGTCAGCGTGGCGTCGGCATTGCTCACGCGCAGCAGGTATACGCCTTTGGCCAGGCTGCTCAGGTCGAGCGGCGTTGTGGCAAGGCCAACCGCCTGCTGGTGTACTACCTGGCCCAGGGCATTGAGCACGGTGAGCGTGGCGGGCTGCTGGAAACCGGTTAGCTCCATGGTGGCGTTGCCGGCGGCCGGGTTCGGATAGACGCTCAGGCTCACGCCATTCTGCGTGCTGCGGGTGGCGGTTACGATGCCCGCCTGGCCTTTCATTACCACATCTTTCAGCTCGGCGTAGCGGCCGGCGCTGGAGCTGTTGCAGGAGTAGTAGAGGCGCACGGTGAGGGTTTGGCCACCGTTCACGGTTACACCGCTGGCATTGTTCAGCGCGAAGCGGTAGGTGCTGCCTGAGTTGGGCAGGGCAATGGGCGTGGTAAAGGCACCGTTGGCCGTGGCGGGGAAAGAGCCCGCCGGGCCCCGGCCGCTGGTTACGCTGGTGGAGTCGGTGGTGAAGTTGGACCTGGAGTACACCACCGCCAGCTGGCCGGTGGTATTGTAGAAGCCCGTCCACAGCGTGACCGAGTCGACGCGTACGGCCGTGCTGGCCGCCGCCACGGGCATGGTGAACTGCACGTAAAAGCGCCGGTTTAGCGTGCTGCCGGGGCCGCCAACGGCGGTGGTCCACTGGCCCGCGGCGACGGGCGCAAACGCTTTGCCGTAGGCCACCGAGCGAGCAGGAACGGCGGCTACGCTGCCATCGGAAACCACCAGCCGGCGCAAGCTCACGCTGCTGGCCGACACCGCCGACGAACGAATGGCGGCGCTGTCCTGGTCGCTCACTTTCAACGACCACCACTGCAGCGGGTTCGAGATGGGTGCAGGCGAACTCACTTTAGAGCCGGTCACGGCCACGTTCACAGTCGTGGCGGCCGTGCTTACGTGCGTGATGTTGCCAGCATAAGTGCCTACTGTGGCCGCGTTCAGCCGTACGCTGATGGTAGTGGCGGGCACTGTGTTGGCCGTGGGCGTGAGCACCAGCGGCGTGGTGTTGGTGTACCAGGTGGTGCCGTTGTTGGGCGAAATCTCGTAGCCGGCCGGGGGCGTCACCGTCAGGTTAGCGGTGAGGTTGGCTGCGGAAAGCGAGTACGTCTGCACCGCCGACGTGCCGGTTTGGTACTGCGCAAACACGCCCAGCGAGGTGCTGTTGGTGCTAATGGTAGCCACGCTCGAAATAACGGCGGTAGCGGTGGTGTGCGTTGCCAGACCAGCCTTCGAGGCCTGCAGCTTGTAGTAGTACACGTTGCCGGCCGTGGGCAGGGCATCGGTCATTTGGAAGTTGTAGGTCGAGTCGTTGGTGGCCGTGGTGGTGTTAATCTGGGTGAAGTTCACGTTGTCGGACGAGCGCAGCAGGTCGTAGCGAATGCCCGTCATGGCCCAGCTGATGTTCCAATCCAGGGTGGTTTGGGTGGCGCCTTTGGTGGCGCGGAAGTTCGACACGGCAATGTCCGGTGTGAAAGCCGTGCAGATGTTGCTGGCTACCGCGCAGGGGGCCCAGCTGCCAAACACAGTGCTGGTCTGGTACTGCGTGGTGTCGGACACGGCCAGCTGGCGCGACCAGGCCACGCGCTGACTCAGGTTCACGTTGTGGCCGTTGAAGTAGCGGGGCTGAAATTCGGCGTAGGTAATGATGGTGGGGTCGGTGCCCGAGTCCCACACGGTCCAGCCGGCGGGTTGAATCTGGTTGAAGCCGACGGTGGGCTTCACTAGAATCACTTTGTTCTGGGCCAGGGGTGAGCTGCCGGTTGAATTCTGCCAGGGCCGGCCCAAGTAGTAAAGCGTGCCGCCGGTATTGGACGGAATCTTGGCGTTGTGAAACACGAACCCGTAGGTTTGGCCGGGCGGCGTGCTGGCCGCCGTGATGTAAGACGCCCCGGTAGTCGGCCGTGACTTGGCGTAAATCACGCACCGGTCGAACACATCCACCGAGCTGCCGAAGATAAAGTCCACGTTGCCATCGATGTAGCAGTCGCGGAAGTAGTGCATGGGCGTGCCGCTGCCTTTCACGTACAACGTGTCCTGGTTGCCCAGGAAACGGCAGTTTTTGAACACGACTCGGTCGGCGTTCACCAACACGGCCACTGCCTGCGAGCCATCGCCGAAGCTGTTTTCGAAGGTGATGTTCAGGGCCGAAAAGTCGGTGGCGGCAATGCTGAAGCTGGCCGAGTTCTGGGTGCCCAGCTGCACGCCGCCCACGACGGTGCTGGCGCCGTCATCGTAAGTAAGAATGGTGTTGGCCACGCTTTCGCCCACCAGCTGCAAAAACGGCTTGTTGGCCGGAATGCTGATTTTTTCGCGGTAGCGGCCATTTTTGATGAAGATGCTGTAGACCGTGGTGCGGGCTGTGGGCGCGGCGGCAATGGCCGCTGCCACAGTGGTGTAGTTGCCGGTGCCGTCCTGGGCCACCGTCACGTCATAGGCAAATGCCCGGCTGATGCCCGCGAGCACGAAAAAGCTCAGCAAGGTCCAGAATCGGCCGGCTGAGCCCCGGCACGCAAAGCGCGTCGAGAAGAAGTTTGACATAGGGTAAGAGTGTAGTATTGGGGGAGAATTCCAAGTCAATATTACCCCGTGCCCAACCCAAAAGGCTCTGAACGAAGCCGCTTTATTTGTGCAATCGATGCCGGTAACGTTCTCAGGAGTCAGGCCACCCAGTTGCAGCGCCGCAGGGGCTCCTTGCGGCGCGCCCCAAACAGCAAAACGCCCCGACCAATGGCCGAGGCGTTTTGTGGAATGAAAAGATGATTTGTGGCTTGTACTGTGGCGGTTATTCCACCACCACTTTGCGCGTCACAGGCGTACCGTCCACGTTCAGTCGCAGCGTGTACACGCCTGCGGCTAGGCCGCGCACGTCTACTTCGGCGCTGATGGGCTGGCCTGCCGGGATGCTCAGTACGCGGCTGCGCACCGTCTGGCCCAGGGTGTTGATGAGGGCCACCGATACCGCTGACTTGCTGCTCAGCACGGGCAACTGAACCTGGAACGAGGTCGAGGCCGGGTTCGGATACAACTGCAGCTGCTTAGCCAGCGCCTGAGCCGGCGTCACGCCCAATACCGCCTGAGCCGTGCCTTTGAAGCGCAGGTTTTTCAGGAGCGCATAGCGCGGGATGCCGGTGCTGCCGCAGGCGTAGTACAGGCGCACGCTCAGGGTTTGGCCGCTGCCCACGGTCACGCCGCCGTTGCGCAGGGTTACGCGGTACAGGTTGGTGTTGCCGGAGGTCTGGTTCAGCAGCGGGAACGAGTTGTTGAAGCTGCCGCTGGCGCTAAGCGTCTGAACTCCGCCGGGGCCGGAAACGGCCACTATTTCGGTCGAGTCAGCGGGCGTGGTGAAGCCGTTCAGCGAGTACACCACGGCCATCTTGGTATTGGAGCTGGTGTTGTAGAATGCCGAGTTGAACAGCAGGGTGTCAACACGCACCGTCGAGCCAGCGGCCACGGGCAGCGTAAACTGCTCATAGTACCGCCGCTCCAGGGTGCCGCCGGGGCCGCCGGCGGCGGTGCTCCACTGGCCATCGCCGGCCGCGCTGGCCCCGAAGGCCTGCCCGAACTGGTTGGAATAAGCCGGAATCGTGGCCATGGTGGTGCCGTTGGACAAGTACAGGCGCTTGAGCGTGGGCACCGTGGCCGTGATACGGCTGCTGCGCACCTGGGCGCTGTCGGTGGCATTCACGCGCAAAGGCCACCACTGGAGCACAGTCACCGGTGCCGCGGCTACATCGCCTTTGAAGCGCAGGTTCTTGAGCAGTGCATAGCGCGGGATACCGGTGCTGCCGCAGGCATAATACAGGCGCACGGTGAGGGTGCGGCCGGGGGCCACGGTTACGCCGCCGCTGGGGTTGGCCGTGCTGGGGCCGCTGAGGGCCACCCGGTACAGGTTGGTGTTGCCGGAGGTCTGGTTCAGCAGCGGGAACGAGCTGTTGAAGCTGCCGCTGGCCGTGAGCGGCTGCGCGCCACCCGGCCCGCTCACACCCGTTATTTCGGTGGAGTCGGCGGGCGTGGTGAAGCCATTCAGCGAGTACACAATGCCCATTTTGGTATTGGAGCTGGTGTTGTAGAACGCCGAGTTGAACAGCACCGAATCGATGCGCATGGCGGGGGCGCCAGCGGCTACCGTCACGGTAAACTGCTCGTAGTACTTGCGGTCGAGCGTGCCACCGGGCCCACCGGCGGCGGTGCTCCACTGGCCATCGCCGGCCGCGCTGGCCCCGAAGGCCTGCCCGAACTGGTTGGAGTAGGCCGGAATCGTGGCCATGGTGGTGCCGTTGGACAAGTACAGGCGCTTGAGCGTGGGCACCGTGGCCGTGATACGGCTGCTGCGCACCTGGGCGCTGTCGGTGGCATTCACGCGCAAAGGCCACCATTCCAACAGGTTGGAGGTGATGGTGGGCGCCACAATGGCTGTGCCGGTCAGCGCTACCGTAACGGTGGTGGCGTTGGTGCTGGTCAGGGTGAGGGTACCGGTGTAGGGGCCGGCCGTGGTGGCATTCAGGCGCACATACACCGGCGTGCTGGCCAGGGTGCCGGTGGTCGGGCTCAGGCTCACGCTGCTGGCGTAGGTGCCGCCCGAAGTCAGCGATACCTGGAAGTTGGCGGAAGCCGTCACTATCACCGGTCCCACCAAATCGGAGCCCGAGACGGCCACGTTCTGGGCGCCCGAACCGGTGCCCAGCTGCTGGGTGAAACCACCCAGTGTGCCCGCGACCACAATGGTGGGGGCGCTGCTGATGGTGACAGTATCCGACGAAAGCTGGCGGGGCGTGGCGCTGCCGCGCACGAAATACTTGTACAAGCTGCCCGAAGCGGGTACGGCGTCGGAGTAGGAATAGTTGAAAATGGTGTCGCTGGGCTCGGTCTGGGTGTTCACCACCGCAAAGGCACCGAGGGGCGCGGGCGGCGTGGCCGTGGCGCGGTACACGCTCAACACGTCGCCGGAAATCGGCCAGCTCGTGTTCCAGGTGAAGGTCGACGTGGTGGCGCCCTTCACACCCTTGAAGTTGTTGACGATGACGGGCTTTACAAACGGCGTCACGCAGTCAATCAGCGAGCAGGGGTCCCAGGTGCCGAGGATGTTGGCCTTGGTATAAGTCGCGGCCTCGGCAGCTGTGAGCTGCGAAGACGGCTGCACGGGCGTCAGGCCTTGGCCCGACAGCACGCGGCTGCTCACGTTGATGGCCCGGCCGTTGAAGTGGGTGTTCTGGTATTCCACGAAGTAAGAGTCGCGGATGGTAGCCGTACCGGCCGAGCTGGTGGGCGACCAACCCTCGGCCAGAATGAGGGGCGTGTTCAGGTTGCAGTTCAGGAAAGCTGCTTTGGGGTTGGCCTGCCAGGGGCGGCCCAGGTCGTAGGTGGTGCCGCCGGCTACGGAGTGCCCGGTCACGTTGCAGTTCTTAAACACCAACCCGAAGGCCTGGCCCGTCGGGGTGTTCGGCACGGCGATGTAGGAGGTGGCAGCCGTGGCCTTGTTCTTCGCGTAGATGTTGCAGTTTTCGAACAGCGCAATGGCGCTGCCGAAAATGAAGTCCGTGTTGCCCTCAATGTAGCAGTTCACGAAGTACTGGCGCGGGGTGCCGTTGCCTTTCAGATAAATGGTGTCCTGGTTGCCCAGGAAGCGGCAGTTGCGGAAAGCTACCCGGTCATTGTTGACCAAAACCGCCACGGCCTGCCCGTTGGAGGCCGCCTCGCCGAATGCGTTTTCAAAGGTGAGGTTCAGGGCCGAAAAATCGGTGGCGTTGATGGTTACCGATGCCGAGTTCTGGGTGCCCAGCGCCACGCCGCCCACAATGGTGCCGGCCGAGTTGTTGTAGGTGAGAACAGTATTGGCCACGCTTTCGCCCACCAGCTGGATGAAGGGCTTGGTGGCCGGCACGTTCACCAGCTCCTTGTAGCGGCCGTTCTTAATGAAAATGGTAAACGGCGTGGTGCGTCCCGTGGGAGCTGCGTCGATGGCGGCCTGCACCGTCGTGTAGTTGCCGGTGCCGTCTTTGGCCACGGTCAGGTCATAAGCGAATGCGCGGCCCATACTGGCAAGCACAAAAAAGCTCAGCAAGGTCCAGAATCGACCGGCTGAGCCGCGCCACGCAAAGCGCGTCGAGAAAAAATTAGACATAGGTATGAGTGTAGTGTTGGGTGAGAGTTCCACATCAATATTACCCATTCACCGACCCAAACGGCACTGAGGCAGGCTGCTTTATTTGTGCAATCGTTGCCGGTAACGTTCCCGATATGTTCAGGCCCAAAAGCAAAAAAGGCCCACCGAATCCGGTGGGCCTTTTTTACTTTTGGGCCTAGCGGCTTACTCGCGCACGAAGCGGCGGATGGTAGTGCCTTCGGCCGTGCGGCCTTGCAGCATGTACACCCCAGCCGGCAGCGCCGACAAGTCAAGCGTCAGCAGCTGGTTGCCAGCGGCTACGTTTTGCCGGAACACCTGCTGACCCAGGGCGTTGAGCACCGTCAGCTCCACGGCTTTGGTACTGCCCGCGAGGGATACTTGCAGCTGGCCGGTAGGCGTGGGGTTCGGGTACACGCTCAGCTCCGGGCCATTGGTAGCCGAGCGAGCGGCTGTCACGGTCACCGTCACGGCAGCCGAGGCAGACGACGAGCAGCCGGCCGCGTTGGTCACCACCACGGTGTAGACGCCATTGCGCGTGCCCGAGTTGATGAGGTAGCTCTGACCTGTGGCGCCGGGTACCAGCACGCCGCCGAGGTAGAACTGGTTGCCGGTAGTCGACGACGAAGTGAGCGTGATGCCCGTAGCCGGCGTGCCCGTAACGGTGATGGTCGGCGTGGGCGGCAGGGCGTTGATGGTTACCGTCTGCGTGCTGCTGGCGGCGCAGGTGCCTGCCACGCTGTACGTCACGGTGTAGGTGCCGGCCGTAGCACCGGCCAGGGTGAGGGCACCCGTGCTGGCGTTCACTACAAGGCCCGTAGCCGGAGCCACGGTGAAGGTGCCGCCGGTAGCGCCCGTAATGGTGGCCGCTGCTGCCGTGCCGCTGGCGCAATACGCCGCATTCGCGTAGCTAAAGGCCGCCGATGGCACGGCCGTGATGGTCACGGTAGCCGTGCTGGTCACAGCGGCGCAGCCGCCGCTGGCAGCCACCGTGTTGGTCACGGTGTAGGTGCCGGGCGTCGACGAGGCTAGGGTAATAGCACCGGTCGTCGCGTTCAGCGTCAGGCCCGTGGTCGAGGAGAAGGTGCCGGCGGTGGCGCCGGTGGCCAGAGTAGCCGTGGGGTTGGTGCCGCCATTCACGCAGTACGAAGCCGCGCCGTAGCTGAAGCCAGCAGTCTGCGGCGCCGTAATGGTGACGGTGGTACCGCCGGTAGCCGCTGCGCAGCCACCGCTGGCCGCCACGGTGTTGGTCACGAAGTAGGTGCCGGGCGTCGAGGTCGAGGGCGTGATGGCGCCGTTGGCGGCGATGGTCAGGCCCGTGGTCGGGTTCACCGTGATGGTGCCCAGCGTCGAGCCCGTGCCAATGCCCAGGGCGACGGTGCCCGTGGTCGTGGTGCAGTAGCTGGTTGCGCCGTA
>NZ_JAERQF010000062.1 GCF_016734815.1 Hymenobacter rubidus | reverse complement strand
GTCAGGCCCGTGGTCGAGCTAAACGTGCCGGCCGAAGCCCCCGCGCCCAGCACCACGCTGGGGTTGGTGGTGCCGCTCACACAGTAGGTGGCGGATGCGCCATAGCTGAAAGTGGCCACCGCCACGGGCAGAATGGTAACCGATTGCGTGCTGGTGACCACAGCACAGCCGTTGGCGGCCGCGATGGTGTTGGTCACGGTGTAGGTGCCGGCCGTGGAGGTCGAGGGCGAGATAACGCCGGTCGTGGCGTTAATGGTCAGGCCCGTGGTGGAAGTAAACGTGCCGGCCGTGGCGCCCGCGCCGAGCGTGGGCGTCACCGTGGCGGTTTGCCCGGCGCAGATGGTCGTGGCCGGGTAGGTGAAGGCGGCCACCGGCGCTGCCGTGATGGTCACGGTCGAAGTGGCCGTGACGGCGGCGCAGCCGTTGGCGGCCGCCACCGTGTTGGTCACGGTGTACGTGCCGGGCGTGGACGAAGCCAGCGTGATGGTGCCCGTTGCAGCGTTCAGGCTCAGGCCCGTGAGGTTGGCCGAGAACGTGCCGGCCGAGGCCCCCGCGCCGAGCACCACGCTGGGGTTGGTGGTCCCGCTCACGCAGTAGGTCGCGGCCGAGCCGTAGCTGAAGCTGGCTACCGGCGCTGCCGTGATGGTCACGGTCGAAGTGGCCGTGACGGCGGCGCAGCCGTTGGCAGCCACGAGGGTGTTGGTCACGGTGTAGGTGCCGGGCGTGGACGAAGCCAGCGTAATGGCGCCGGTCGTGGCGTTAATGGTCAGGCCCGTGGTCGAGCTAAACGTGCCGGCCGAAGCCCCCGCGCCGAGCACAACGGCCGGGTTGGTGGTGCCGCTCACGCAGTAAGTAGCAGCAGTGCCGTAGCTGAAGGCAGCCACCGGGGCGGCTATGATGGTCACCGGGACGGTGGCCGAACTGCCGCACGCGCCCGTCACCGTGTAGGTCACGGTGTAGGTGCCGGGCGTGGACGAGGCCAGCGTAATGGCGCCCGTCGTGGCGTTCAGCGTCAGGCCCGTGGTCGAGCTAAACGTGCCGCCGCTGGTGCCCGTCACGGTAGCTACGGGAGCCGTTGTGCCGCTCACACAGAACGAGGTGCCGCCGTAGCTAAACGCCGCCGACGTGGCCGGCGTCACCGTCACGCTGGCCGTGGCCGTAGCGGGGGCGCAAGAGCCCGAAGCTGCGATGGTGTTGGTGACGGTGTAGGTGCCGGCCACGGAGGTGGCTAGGTCAATCACGCCGGTGCTGGCGTTCAGGCTCAGGCCCGCGGTCGAGCTAAAGGTGCCGGCCGAAGCGCCGCTGCCCAGCGTGGGGGCCACCGTGCTGGCCGCCCCAGCGCAGTAGGTCGTGCCCGCCGGGTAGGCGAAGGTGGCCAGCGGTGCGCCCGTGACGGTGATGGTTTGCGTGGCCGTACTCCCGCAGGGGCCGGCCACGGTGTAGCTCACCGTGTAGGTGCCCAGGGTCGAAGTTGCCAACGTGATGGTCCCCGTGGTGGCATTAACCGAGAGACCCGTGGACGGCGTCACCGTGAAGGTGCCGCCCGCCGTGCCCGTGATAGTGGGCGTGGGATTGACCCCGCTCTGGCAGAAAGTGCCACCAGCGTAAGCAAAGGCGGCTGAGGTCTGGGGCGTGACGGTCACGGTGCCGGTGGCCGTCACGGCCACACAGCCGTTGGCGGCTGCGATGGTGTTGGTGACGGTGTAGGTGCCGGCCACGGAAGTAGCCAAGTCAATCACGCCGGTGCTGGCGTTCAGGCTCAGGCCCGCGGTCGAGCTAAAAGTGCCGGCCGAGGCGCCGCTGCCCAGCGTGGGGGCCACGGTGCTGGCCGCCCCAGCGCAGTAGGTCGTGCCCGCCGGGTAGGCGAAGGTGGCCAGCGGTGCGCCCGTGACGGTGATGGTTTGCGTGGCCGCGCTGCCGCAGGGGCCGGCCACGGTGTAGCTCACCGTGTAGGTGCCGGGGGTGGACGAGGCCAGCGTAATCGTGCCGGTGCTGGCGTTCAAGCTTAGGCCCGGCGCGGAGGCGAAGGTGCCGCCGGCCGTACCCGTGACGCTGGGCGCCGGGTTGGTGGTGCCACTGGTGCAGTACAACGTGCCGGCCGGGTAGCTGAAGCTAGCGGTTGTTTGCGGGGTAACCGTCACCTGCGTCGAAGCTGTGGTGGCGGCACACGGGCCCGAAGCCGCGATGGTGTTGGTGACGGTGTAGGTGCCGGCCGCAGAAGTGGCCAGGTTAATTACGCCGGTGGTGGCGTCAACGGTCAGACCCGTGGTCGAGGCGAAGGTGCCGGCCGAGGCGCCGCTGCCCAGCGTGGGGGCCACCGTGCTGGTGCTGCCGGCGCAGTAGGTTGTGCCCGCCGGGTAGCTGAAGGCCGCGACCGGAGCCGGGCTGATGCTCAAGGTCTGGGTCGCCGTTACATCCGGGCAGGGCGCCGAGCCGCTGGTGGTCAGCGTCAGCGTGACCGAGCCGGCTGCGATGTCGGCCGCCGAGGGCGTGTAGGTGGCATTGAGCGTGGTGGCATTGGGCAAGAAAGTCCCCGTGCCGCTGCTGGTGTAGGTGCCGCCCGTGGCCGAGCCACCCACCGCGCCGCTGAGCGCGAAAGGCGAAGTGCCGCAGCTGCTGGCCGTGGCGGCCGCGAAGCTGGCCGTGGCCGGCTGCGTCACATTCACCTGAATGGCGGTGCGGGTAGCACCAGCACAGACAGTGCTGATTTGCCAGTTGTAGAAGTAGTAATAGTAGCTCGACACACTGGGGGCTGTGATGGATAGCGCACCGCTGGGCGAGGTATAGGGGTAGCCAGTTGGGTTGGCACCGGCATCGTCACGGAGCAAACCGCTTTGCGTAGCCGAGCTTAGGTGCAGCGTGTATTGGCCAGCCGCTGGCACACTATAGTTCAATGGCACCACGTAAGAAGCGACGCCCGTAGCCGGTCCTGCCGGCACGGCAAAGGCCACGCTCTGGCTGTTCACAATGGCACCCCCGGTGCTGCTGCCCGTGCGCAACGCAATGGTGACCGTGCCGGCCGCCTGGCCCGCATTGAGGAAAACCGTTACCGCCGAGATGGTCAGGGCACGTGTAGTGGTGAAGTACAACGCGCCACCCGTTTGCGGAGTTAAGCCCGTGCTGGATTGAGCCGTTGGCCCTACGCTCTCTGTGCCACCGGTGAAGGCCTCGGCGTAGTAAGTAGTATTAGCGGTGAGAGCCGGCGTGGTGTACGAACCAGGCGTGGTGCTGGTTAGCGCCGTGCCTCCCGTGGCGGCGCTGAAGAAGCGCACATTCGCGCCCGTGCTAGCCGTTGCCGTGAGCGTGGCCGTGCTGCCCGCGCAGATGGTCAGCGGGGTGTTGGTGGTGGCCACGAGCGGGTTGCTTACGGCGATGGTACTCACGTTGGAAGTGGCCACGTTGGTGCCACAGCGCACCAGTGCCCGGTAGTACGTGGTTGCTGTCAGAACGGGAGTCGTATAAGTCGCAGCCGTGGCGCCGGCGATGTCCGTAAAGGTCACGTTGTCCGAGCTGCTCTGGTACTGGATGTTGCCGTTGGCTGCACCGGTCAACGTGAGCGCAGTCGTGCCGCTCACGCAAAGCGCGCTGCTGGTCGAGGAGAGCGTGCCGGCCACCGGAGCGGCTGCCGTGCGCGTTACCGCAGCCAGGGCATCGTTGCTCGTCACCAAGTCACCCTGCACAGTCGCTGTGATGGCAAAGGAATAGGTGCCCAGCACCGACATATCGAGCGTGGGGGCCAAGCTCACGGTCTGGGTAGCGTTAGGAGCCAACGTACCCGTTGAAACAGTTGTTGTCAGGGTTTGCGAGCCACCGGGAGTGGTCACTACCGCCGTCACCGTGGCAGGGTTCGTAGCGAAGTTCAAGGACTGCGAGCCCAGGTTGCTCACCGTTACGCTCACCGTTTCGGCCGCTGAGTAGCAGCCTTGGGTAGCAGTAGGCGTGGCCAGGGCTACCGGAGCCAAGTCGATGGCCAAGGGGCTTCTGACGCTGATGTTATCGAGGTGGAAGTCGTAATCCGGGGTGTCATCCACGGTGCCTTCTGAAGCGAAGAAACCCAAGATGATTTGCTGGCCCGCGTACGAACTCAGGTCGATGGAATAGTTCGTCAGGCTGCCATTGCTGGGCTGGTTACCCGCGTTAAACTGGGCAAAAGTCGGAATGCGAACGAACGTCTGACCACAGTCCGTTGAAATGCGTACTTCCATGAAGTCATCGGTACCGGTCATGCCGGCAGGGTCGGCTGTGAGGGCTGCGAAGTCCGACAAGCCGGCGTCGAATGTGAGCACCGTTGAGGCAGTGGCTAAGAACTTCGGCGACACAATCCAGTCGTTTTTGCCCGTAGTGTACAGGTTAATCCTGGCCGTCGTGTTGCCCGTGCTGCCAAAGCCCGTCTGGCTAGTCCAAGCGGAAGTAGTACCGGTGGGCACTGCTGCCCCCGTGGCTTCGTACCAGCCGGGGAACACCGCCGTTAAGTTGGCACCGGTGTAGCCGGTGAAGGTCACCAGCTGCGGCTGCGCGGCCGCGCCTACTACCGTGCGGGTCACGGTCAACTGGTCATTGCCAGGAGTGCCGTCGCCCGGCGTCGAAGTCGTGATTACGAAGGAGTAAGTGCCGGCGGCTGTCAGGTTCAGCGTGCCCGGCAGCGTTACGTTCTGGCTAGCGCCGGCGGCCAGCGTACCCGTGTTTACCGTCGTCGTAAACGTTTGAGCGGGCCCACTCGGCGGAGTCACCACCACCGTAATGGTCACGGGATTCAAGGCTAAATTTAGCGCGGCGGTGGCGTTGTTAGAGATGGTTACGGTCAAGGCTTCAGTGGCGCCGTAGCAGCCTGCCGCCGCCGGGCCTACCAGCACCGTGGGGGTTATGTCAATCGGAGCGGGCGTGAACTCGTAGGCGCCCATGTCGGGCGTGGCGCTGCGGGTTGCTCCCGTGAAATCAACCGTCACGCCAGTAGTGGCGTCGCCTAGGTTGTTCAACGTGGCCGAAGTAGGCGTTAGGTCGAAGGGGACGGTGGTGGTTTGCGCAAAGTTGGGATTGACACTTACCGAATTAGCTTCCTGGCCGGTAGCGGTGCGCCACGCTGCCAGCGTGGCAGAGCTAGCCAGGGTCGTGCCGTTCAGGTTGCCCACGGCAAAGGTGGCGGCGCCCGTGCCAGCTATGTAGTAGTCGTTGTAGTTGAGCGTCGAGCCGTTCACGTTGGCAGCCGAGGTGTAGTAGCCGAAATACTTAGCCGCCGTTGTCACGTTGGCCGTGATGGCGATGATGTTGTTGCGCACATCAATAGCCGACGTAGCCGTAGAGAATTGTGAGTCACCATTCGATATGGCGGCCGAGTAGCCGGTACCTGCCGTTTGTGCGGCGTTCAGCAACACCGTGTTGAAGTACAGTTTGTCGCCATAGCCGCCGTTGTTGGCAATGCCCAGCACGTTCGGGTTTGAACTAGTGGCTGCCAGCGGCGCCGCAATGTTGTAAATGATGTTGTTGCTGATGGTATTGGCGCTGGCGTTGGTGCTGGTGTTGAAGGCCGTCGAGGCCAGCAAAATACCGTAGCCCACGTTGCCTGACGACGCGCTGTTCGACTGCACGTTGTGAATCGAGTTGCGCGTGATGGTCGACGTCTTGAGCGCACTCAGATTCATGCCTAAGTGGCTAAAAGCATCGGCGCTTACCACGTTCTGAATTTCGTTGCCCTGCACCAGCAAATTTTGCTGACTCACGGCGCGCAGCCCCTCCAGGCCGAAGCCAAAACCGCTCACGTTCTGGCCAATTTGGTTGCCCACGATGGCGTTGTTCTGGTCCGGGTTCGTGGCCGAAGTTCCGTATACGAACAGACCATAGAAGCCCTTAGCCAGGGCATTGTTGGTGAGCGTGTTGTTGGAGTTTGGGGCCGGGGTGCTGGTCGTGGGCGCAGTAACACCCGCGCCGCCGCCGCCCAAGAACGCCGTAAACTGGGGGAAGCCTGCGGCCGAGTTGCCCGTGATTTTGGTGTTCTTAATGGTGTTGAAGTTGGCGCCGTCAGAGGCCGAAGCGGCAGCTATCCACAGCACGGCATTGCCCGTGCCGGTGGCGCTGGTATTGGTCAGGGTAAGGTCCTGGGTAGTGGTGCCATTGTTCGAGCCATCGATGGTCACGTAGTCAGCCCCGTTTAGTTTGAGCACCGCACCCGTAACCACGCTGCCCGTCACAACAGGTGTTACCCCAGCGCTGGGCTTAATGGTGAGCGTGTTGGTGGCGCTGGCGTCAGCGTTTGCGTTTACGACAATGGGGAAAGTTTCGGCCGTTGAATACGTTGCATCCAGGAGCACAAAGGTTACGGCGCCACCCAGCGTATTCGCGTTGTAGGCGGCTACGGCGGCCGTCAGCGTGGCGTACGTGCGGGTGGGGTCGGGCGAGGTACTTGTGCCCACGTAGTAGGTGCCAGCCAGTATCCCCTGAATCAAGAATTGGTTGGGGGCTGTGGGGGCCGTGGTGCCGGGGGGCGTGGCGCCCGAGCCACCCAGCGGGCTGGTCGAAGCGTTGCCGGGCACGTCTTGCGCGGCCACGTAGTACTGCACCACGTCGAAGCCGGCCACGCCGCCAATGAGCGAGTAATCAAACGTGAAAGTGTAAGTGCTGCCGCTCACGCTGGTCGCGTTCACGAACACATAGGCGCCCGTGGTGCCTTTGCGGTAGTACAAGCGCGGGGCGTTGGTGCCCGTGGCCACGCCGCTGGGGTCCGAAATGGTGACCACCAGCGTGCGGTTGGCGGTGCTGGGCGTGCTGCCCAGCGCCGTGTAGCTGATGGTGGGCCCGCTCAGGTCCTGGGGCGTGAATGTCCCTTCGTCGGCGCCCAGGTCGGGCGTCGTGGCGTTGCGCGTGTCGCCGTCAAAGTCGGTGGTCACGCTGCTGATGGGCGTGCCGCCGCCTTCCACCTGGGTCGGGGTGCTGGGGTTGATGTGCAGGTAGGTAGCGGCCGTGCCCGTGGTGCTGGCAAAGGCCACATCTTCCGTCACCGAATTGCTTTCGCGCGGGGCCACCAAGGATTTGTAAGCCACCAGAGTCTGTGCGGCGTTGGTGGCCGTGGTGGTGCCTTCCACGTAAATCAGGTTCGTGGCCGAGGGCGTGCCGGCGTAGTACAGGTTGTTGTTGGTGGTGGTGGCCAGGTTGGCAGGGGCGGTGCCGGCCGTGCCGCTCACGCGGCGCAGGGCGGCGGTGTAGCCGCCCGTGCCCGCAGCCGTGCTCTTGTTCACCACAATGTTGTTGCGCGCGTCCAGCGTGGCGCTGGTCGAGTTCAGGTAGATGCCCGACGTGCCGAAGGTGGCGCCGCTGCTGGCGGCGGTGAGGTAGATGGTGTTGTAGTACAGGTTGTGGGTGGTGCCGCCGCTAATCTGAATGCCGGACACGCCCACCAGGCTGGTGGACGTAGCGGCGCGCAGGTCGCCAATCAGGTTGTTCAGCACCGACGTGGTGGTGCCGCCCGTCAGCCAGATGCCGTTGGCCAGCGTGGCCACGGTGCCGCCCGCGGCGCTGCCCGCGGCCAGGTTGTAGATTTTGTTGCGGCTGATGGTCGGCGAACCCGTCGACGCCAAGATGCCGGTCACGTTCACGGCAATGGCCGAGGCACCTATGCCCGTGATGGTGCTGATGGTGTTGCCCGAGATGTTGATGGCGCCCGACGAAGCCGTCGAAATGCCGAAAGCGTAGCCGCCAGTAGTGGTGGCGCTCACCGAAATGGGAGCCGTGGCGCCGCCGATGACGTTGCCCGTCGTGGTGCCCACGTTTACGTCGCCGGTGCTCACGTAAATGCCCGACAGGATGCCGTAGGTGGTGCTGGCGCCGCTGCTGCTCAGCCACGTAATGTTGCCCACGGTATTGCCCTGCACGTTGGTGGCCGTACCGGTGGTGGTGACTAGGTAAATGCCGGCATAGCGGTAGGTCGTCGCCGTGCCCGTGATAGTGAGCGGCGTGCCGCCCAGGCTCGGGGCCGAACCGCCGATGAAGTTGCCCGATACGGTGTGGCCGTTGTTGGCATTGATGAAAATGCCGTACATCGTGCCACTCACCCCGGCGCGACTCGCCGTTTGGTACAAGCTGTTGCCGCTGATGGTCCAGCCGGCGCCCGACTGGTTCAGGTAAATGCCGTAGGTGCTGCCCGAAGCGTAATAGTTGTTGAACAGGTTGTTGTTCAGAATACTGTTGCGGGCGTTCAGGGCATTGCCGCCATAAATCAGCGTCACGGGCGTGGTGGCCCCGTCGCCGATGTTGCAGTACTGCACCGTATTGTCGCTGTTGCCGGTGGTGGTCACCGTGCCCGTGAAGTTGACGTCGGGCGAGCCCGAGTCGCTGGTGCCCACGCCCTTGACTTGGACGTGCTGCACGGTGTTGAAGGTAGCGTCGCTGGTGAACTGCAGCGGAATGCCGCTAGTGCTGGTGCTGCTGATGGTGAGGTCGGTGGCCTGGGCCGCGCCGCTCACCGTCGCGCCCGAACCACCGGGGCGACCGTCAATAATCAGGTATTTACCGCCCGTAATGCTCATCACGGCTACTGCAGTAGTGCCCGTAATGCTGAGGTTGTTGGCACCAGCTGCCGGCCGCACCGTCACGGTGTTGGTAGCCGTAGCGCCGGTGTAGTTATACACCAACGGGAAGGTTTCGGTGGTGCTCACATAAGCCGCCTGCAGCTCCAGCACCAGCGGGCCGCACAGGCCGTTGTTGTTGATGGCGGTAAAGGCCGCAGTCAGCGTGGGGTAGTCGGCCCCGGCGCTGGGCCCGACGGATTTGGTTCCGCAGAGCACCGACACCAAGGTGGTCGCCGTAGCCGTGGCCGCCGTCGAGGGCACTCCTTCTGAGTTGGCGGTTACGCGGTAGTAGTACGGCGTGTTGGGAGCCAGACCCGTCTGGGCCAGCGTCACCGTCGAGCCGGTACCGGTGGTGGATGTCGTCGCCACCGTTCCCACTAAGGTAAAGGTCACGTTGTCGGTCGAGCGGTAAACGGCGAATGTGAATTCGTTGGTCGAGTTGTCCAAAATGTTCACGGTCAGGCTGGTCTGCGTGAGAGCGGTAAACGTTACCGTAGGTGCGGCGGGGGCAACTGTAGTTGGCATGAAGGTGAACACTGTGCGCGCCCCGTCGGCAGTCGAGTTCAGCACCGGCACGACGGCGTTGTCCGGCAGTGTGGTGGTCGTGGCCGACGTCACCGTGGCGTCGTAAGTCGGCGTCGTAGTAAAGGTTTTGACCAACCCAATCTGGCCTGCGCTGGTGCCAGCCGAAATAAAGATGGAGCGCACAGTCGATGTACTGTTGTTGTACATTGCCCCGTAGCGGTACTCCACCTTTCCCGTGTTTTCTTCCAAAATAGCCTGGACCAAGCTACCGGTACCCGTCGAGCCGTAGGGAATTCGCAGCGCGTTCCATTCGATTACCAGGGTCCGGTTGGTGCCCGCCACCACTTTGTAGTGGACTTTGCCAGTGGCCAGCACCGCATTGTCGCCGCCGAAGGGCGCCAAAATGGCCGCCCCCGAGGTCGGCGCTACGGCCGTGCCCGAAATGGCGGTGGCCCCCAGGCGCAGCTGCCCGTTGGAGTTCACGCTGAACTGCGTGTAGGGCGTGCCCATGAACACGAAGGTGAACCCCAGCGGTTGCACCGTCGACGCCACGTCGTCGTAGTACGTGCCGGTGGCCAGCGCGCTGGTCGTGCCGCTCGACATATCGACCAAGGAGCCGGTACTACTGGTAGTGAATGCGTAGTTAGCCGTGCTTTGGGCCCAGGCAATCGAATTGCTCAGCAGCGTCAATAAAGCTACCACCAACCACCGGCTGAGCCGGTTAGCAAGTAAGGGTTTATGCATAAAAGTGTGGGATATGTGAGGGAAGAGGTGAAAAATGACTGTTTAAAAGAATGAAAGCACCTCACCGCGCTTCATCCGAAGGCAAATGGGGCTGTAAATTAAGCATTATTCGAGCGCATAGCAGTAAGCAATTGATTGATTATGCCGTTTTTACCCGAAAGCAGGATGGGCGTTTACAAGTAAATCCCGCCGGGTAATTGCATTAAAAAATGTTGGGGTCTTGGTAGTCAATGAAGAATTATTTATTCGATATCGTATTGGCTGCTAAGGCCATGAAATAGCACAGGATGGTTATTGGATGAAAAAGGCGACGGGTGAACGGCTGTATACTAATTGACTTTATACCTTATTCCGGCAGAGGCTATTGGCGCTTTTATCCCTTTATAAATTATGAAGCGGTTCAGGAAGGGTTTCGCTTGCCGGTCCGACGCCGTAGGCGTCCGACCGGTCGTCGGTCAACGGCCGTTGGCGCCTGGTTTGGGGGGCCACCGGTCGGACGCCTACGCCGTCGGACCGAGCGGAACCTACTTCCTAGAGCAGATTCGGGGTCGGTGTACTGTAGCGCGAACTTTGCAGTTCGTGCCCCCGCGCCAGTCGCTTCGATAAGATGATGCGGGGACGCGAACTACACAGTTCGCGCTACTTCCAGCGCCTGTATA
>NZ_JAERQF010000061.1 GCF_016734815.1 Hymenobacter rubidus | reverse complement strand
GGTCCTTCGCTGCGCTCAGGATGACAGGCGATTGAAGTACTAATGCACGCGAGATGCTTCGCTGCGCTCTGCATGACGGTCTTTCCCGTTCGCTGCTTACTGATTCCCTACGGCTGGTAGCCCCGGTTATCCAAAAAGGCTTTGTTATACTCAGCTCGCGCTTTTCGCGCTTTTTCGGCGCGTTGCTCGGCTTCTATCTGCTCCATTTTGCGGCGTTGCTTGCCTTCGCGTGAGAACTGGTCGTAAATCAAGCTCACCGGGCTTTGAATGGTGGGCACCGGCGCTTTGGGCGCGGTAGAATCGACGGCGAAGAGGGGCTTGGGCTTGGGGGGACGCTTCACGCCATTCACCACGGGCGGCGCGGGGCGCTTCATGTTGCGCAGAGCCCGGTTGATGATGGCGCGGTCGGGTCGGTCGGCGGTTACCTGCACATCGCCCAGGCGCACGCTGTCGCGCGCTAGCTGGATGCGCACCACCAACTGCGACAGGCCGGTGCCGCCCAGCGCCATGCGCTGCACCTTGTAGCCCAGGGCCCGAAACAGGATGGTATCGGTCGGCAGGGCATCCAAGCCAAAGTCGCCGGTGGTGCTCGTGACCACGCCGCGCCGGGTACGCAGCACCTGCACCGTAGCCCCCGGAATGGGCAAGCGGCTGCCCGCCTCCGACACGCTGCCGCTCACGCGCACCGTGGGGGCCTGCGCCCACGCGGCCGTGGCCACCAGCAGCCAGCACACAGCCAGCAAGCCAAGCCGATGGCTCAGCTTGGCCCAAACGGCTGGCGCACAAAAAACTACTTCAGAAGGCATCAATCCATTAAACGCAACGCAACTACAAAGTAGCAACCCAATGAGCCAAAAAAGGCCCGCACCGTTGCAGGTGCGGGCCTTTTAACGATGATATGGCCGATTGCATCGACCAAGTCACTAATTTTTAACCTTGGTGCCGTCGGCGTCCTTGGTTTTCACCTTGCCGTTTTCTTTCACCTTGATTTTGCTGCCGTCGTCGGCCTTGGCTTTCATCTTGGAAGCCGACATGGCATCACCGCTCATGTTGTTGTCGGTGGTGGTCGAGGTGGTCGTTTCTTCCGTGGTCATCGACGACGAAGGAGCCATCGAGCTGGAAGAGCTATCCGACATCGACGAGCCCGACATATTATCGTCGGCATAGTTGCTGTCGTCGTAGGTCGAGCGGCTCGACTCGTAGGCCTGGTACTGGGTGGGGTCCACAAAAATCACTTTGAACTCCTGGTCTTCGGCCGAACGGGCGTCGCGCATGGCGGCGGCCATGCCGGTGGTGTCGGTGGTGTACTTGGTGCGCAGCTCGTTCATGCGCTTGTAGCGGTTCACGTACACGGTGCGGATTTTGGTCTTGGTGGCCTCGTCCGTGATTTTCATATTGGCCGCCATCTTGTCCGCAATCTGCTGGGCGCGGGCCTCAATCTGGGCATCCGTCATGGGCGCCGTGGTGGTGGTCGTAGTGGTCGTTACCGCCCCTTCGCCGGGCGTGGTATTGACTTCGGTGGTTTTTTCCTGCGAACAGGAAGCCAGCGAAAGGGCAGCAGCGCCCGCGAGGATTAACAGGGAATTTTTCATGAGGGGGAAGGTGAAAGAAGAACCGTAAGTGGTTTTGGGGGCGCTTTACGGCAATATTGAGGTAGATGTTACTTTGACAAAACCATTTGACAAAAGCAGAACGTCCGGCTGGGCTTGTCGAAGCATCTCTACTGCACTACTAAAATTGGTTAGTTGCGCGGTAGAGATGCTTCGGCAAGCTCAGCCGGACGTTCTTTTTGTGCTCAATTACGCGCGGCGCAATTCAAATACCGTGATTTCCGGCAAAAAACCCACCCGGCCCGGATACCCCAAAAAGCCCAATCCCACGTTCACGTACAGCTTTTGGCGCCCCTGCTGGTACAGGCCGGCCCACTGCTTGTAGGCGTACTGCACGGGGCTCCATTTCAGAAACGGCAGGTTCAGGCCGAACTGCATGCCGTGGGTGTGGCCGCTGAGCGTGAGGTCGATGTCGGGGTATTTTAGAATGTGGCTCTCCCAGTAGGACGGGTCGTGCGAGAGCAGGATTTTGAAGGGCGCGTCGCCGCTGGCGGCGTGGGCCTTGGGCAGGTTGCCGTAGGTGTGGAAGTTGAGGTGGGAACTGCTGTTCTGGATGCCCAGAATGGCGATGCGGTCGTCGCCGCGCTCGATGAAATGGGTGGTGTCGTTGAGCAGCGTCCAGCCCATTTTGGCGTGGTTCTGCATCAGGCGCTCCAGGTTCTGGCGCCACAAGGCGCGGTCTTCGCGGAATTCGGCCACGTAGTCGCCGTAGTCGTGGTTGCCGAGGCTGGAGAAAATGGGCAGGTCGGATTTGATTTTGGAGAGGGCCGGAATGTGCGGCTCTACTTCCTCGGCGCGGTTGTTCACCAGGTCGCCGGTCATCAGGATGAGGTCGGCTCCTTGGCGGTTTATCATGGCCACGGCCCGTTCCAGCGGTTCGGTAGAAGTGAAGCTGCCGGTGTGCAGGTCCGAAATCTGCAACACCTTGAAACCATCGAAAGCCGCCGGCAGGTTGGGAAACTTCAGCGTGACGCGGCGCACGGTGTAGTCGGTGGCGCCCTTCGCCACGCCCCACAGCAAGCTCACTATCGGCACGGCCGCCAGCCCCAGCGCCAGTTTGCTTAAAAACTCGCTGCGCGGAATGGCCGGGCCCGCCCCGCCCGCCGGCCCCGTAGCCGCGCCCACGGCCCAACGGCCCAGGCGCGTGAGGTCTTCCAGCAGCAAGGGCACCAGAACGACGATTTTGCCCACCAGCAATAATAGCAGCAGGCTGATGAGGTAGCTTTTGAGCACGGTGTTGCCGCTTTGGCGGTTGCTGCCCGCCCACAGCGCTACCCCCCACACAGCCAGCGTGAACAGCCCGTAGCCCACCAGCATGCCCCGGCGCATCCCCGGTGAAAAATGCTGCGTTGCCGTGCGCACCGCCTGATACCCATACCATTCGGCCAGCACAAGAACCGCCAGCACCAACAACAAAACCAACGGATTTCGCATATTCTGAATGAAAGCACTTAAAGCCCCGGCTGCTTAACGCCGCAACGGGCCGCAGGTTTAAACGCGGCGGGCCCGCTTTTGCTTTACATTTAACCGACTTTTTACCTTCTACCCCGGCCCCACCCCATGGAACCGCTTGACCGTCTGCCCGAACCAGCCCCCGCCTACCCCACGCCCGCTACCGGCATCAAGAGCTGGGCCGAAGATGACCGGCCGCGCGAAAAGCTCATGAGCAAGGGCCGCGCCGTCCTCTCCGACGCCGAGCTGCTGGCCATCCTCATCGGCTCGGGCACCACCAAGCTCACGGCCGTCGACGTGGGCAAGCTCATGCTGCAAGGCGTCGGCAACGACCTCAACGCCCTGGCCCGCGAAAGCGTGAAGCAGCTGTGCCGCCACCCCGGCATCGGCGAGGCCAAGGCCATTACCGTAGTGGCCGCGCTGGAGCTGGGCCGCCGCCGCAAGGAAGCCGACGCGGCCCCCCGCAACACCATCACCTGCTCGCGCGACATCTACAACCTGATGCGCCCGCACCTGCTCGACCTACCCCACGAGGAGTTCTGGATTATCCTCCTCAACCGGGCCAACGTGGTGATGCGCAAAACCGCCATCAGCCGCGGCGGCGTGGCCGGTACCGTGGCCGACCCCAAAATGATTTTCAAGGAGGCCCTGGAGCAGTTGGCCAGCAGCATCATCCTGGTGCACAACCACCCCAGCGGCAACCGCAACCCCAGCGGCGCCGACATCCAGCTCACCAAGAAGCTCAAGGAAGCCGGCAACTTCCTGGACTTGCCGATTCTGGACCATTTGATTTTCGCCGAACAGAGCTACTACAGCTTTGCGGATGAGGGGGTGCTGTAAGCCGATAGCACCGATGGCAAGTTGGTCATTACGGCACCAATAATGTAATTGGCCGGCAGACTTAAAGCGTCTCGCTCCCGGCAGTTCAGTAAATGCCTCCGCTAACTGCGTTTTGTAAACACTGATTGGCAAACCTGTTTCTTAAGTACTCGTGCAGAAGTAACCGTATTCGCTCGAACGTCATGCTGAGCTTGTCGAAGCATCTCTACCGTGGAAGTAACTGATTACTCTTCGCGGTAGGGATGCTTCGACAAGCTCAGCATGACCGCCTTTTTATTATCAGTTTGCTTTTGCTTGACTACTTAAAATCCAGACCGCATGCTGAAAACGGTTTGAGGCCTGCACAGAAGCGGCCAGTGCTTTTACATAGATGTTTATGAATAATTCGGTTATCACATAATATCCTCTGGTTTTATCCAAAAGCAGCGGCAGCTCCTCCGTAGGGTATCGGCGGGGTGGTTGACCGAAAGGCACTTCCAGGCGCCCTACAGCGTGATTTTGAGCGCCAGATTTCCCACAAATCCGTCGAGCGGGGCGTAGAGCGGATGGAAGGTGGGTTGGGTGACGGGGCCCGTCAGGACTTGCTCAAAACGGGTCTGGCGCACGTCAAGCAGGTTTTCGGCATTGAGCACCAGGGAAAAGTGCGGTGCAAAAATCTTTTCGGCCAGCGCCCCGCACACCCAAAAGCCGCGGCCTTGCCGGTCGCCCTCGCCGAGGTACTGCGGCCCATTGTAAAAGCCTTCGAGGGCCACCCGGAAATGCTGCTCTACTTCGTAGGTGGTGGTGAGCACCAGGCGGTGACGCGAAACGAAGGGCAGCGCGGCGGGCTGGGCAGCATCGTAGGTCTGGCGGGTATCGGTGAGGGTGTAAGCCACCAAGACCTGCAGCTCGTCCAGGCGCAGGCGCAGGTTGGATTCGAGGCCACGCGCCCGGATGGGCGTTGGGGCGTTCACGAAGTCCGTAATGCCCTGGACGTACTGGGCAGGGTCGGGAATGAGGCTATGGGAGAGTTCCGTTAAGAAAAATGCCTGGTTAAAGGAAATGCCGACTTCGTCCAGGCGGCCACGCAGGGTAAAGTCGGCGTTGAGGCCACGCGAGGTTTCGGCCCGCAGGCGCGTCGGGTCGAGGGGGCGGACGTTCACGTAGGCACGCTGCTCGGTGGCGCTGCTGAACACGGTGGGGGCCTTGTAGCCAAAGCCCCCGCCTACGCGCACACTCAGCCAGGAAGCGGGCTTGTAGAGGGCCGCCACGCGGGGCAGCACGAACAGGCCATAGGCCTGCTGGTAGTCTGTGCGCAGGCCTGCCTGCACCGTCAGGTCCTCCCCGACTTGCCAATCGTCCTGCAGAAACAGGCCCACCGTCTGGTAGTGGTAATCACGGGGGCCGAGTATGGCGACCGAGGTTTCGCGGAAATTGTCGGTGAGCAGGTTGGCGCCGGCCACGGCCCGGTGCCGGCCGGCGGGCACCAGCAGCGAGGCCTCGCTGTAGGTAGAGAGCTGGTGGCCGGCGAAGAAGCTGCCGCCGGCCTGCAGGCGGCGGGTAAAGGAGCTTACGCTGTTTTTAAGCGTCAGCAGGCGGCTTCGCCCCAGGTGGGAATCAAACCGCAGCTGGGAGTTGTAGCGCTCGGAGCGGTTGCGCTCGGTGTAGCCGGGCGTGGTGGGGGCATCGAGGGCGGGAAGGTAGCCCCCGGCGCGGGTTTCGACGGTGGCCGTGAGGCCGGCCGCAAGCGTGGTGGAATCGGTGGCGTAGTAATACAGGCGCGGGGTGACGGTGGTGGCCTGCACCTCGGGCAGGTCGGTGAAGCCGTCGCCGCTCACGTCGCGGGCTTCCTGGGTGTTTTGGGTGGCCAGCAGCGTGAGGCCGAGCCGGGCGCGGCGCCCCGTGTAGAAGGCGGTCAGGTCGCGCCCGCCTTTGCTGGTCTGGTTGAGCAACACGTTGAGCACGGGGGTCTCGGTGGGCGTTTTGCTCACCAGGTTGACCAGGCCGGCAATGGCGTCGCCGCCGTAGAGGGCCGAAGAAGCGCCCTTCACCACTTCGACCTGGCGCAGGTCCAGCGGGGGAATCTGCACCAGGCTCAGACCCTGGGAGAAGCCCCCGAAAAGGGGAAAGCCGTCCTTGAGAATCTGGGTGTAGCGGCCGTCGAGGCCCTGGATGCGGAAGGCCACGCTACCGGAATTGGCGGAGGTGAACTGCGGCTGAATGCCGGTAGCCTCGGTGAGCAGCATGGCGATGTTGGCCGGGCGCATGCTGCTTTCCTCGTGCACCTCCTCTTCGTCAATTACATCAATGCGCACGGGCACATCTTCGATGCGCGAGCCGGTGCGCGTGGCTTCCACCACCACCCCCTGCAGTTCGAGGCTGTTGGGCTCCAGCTCGATGAGGGCCGGCGGGCCATCGGGTTGGGGCAAGACGAAAGTGCGGGTGGCAGGTTCGTAGCCGAGGCTGGAAAACTGGACATCGACGGAACCAGTAGGAATATTAGGCAGGCTGGCCAATCCGTTTCCATCGGTTGTGGTACCGGTTTGCAGGGCGGGAATGGCCACGGTGACGCCGGGCAAGGGCATGTGGGTGTGCTCGTCGCGCACGAGCACACGCAGCGGACTTTGGGCCAAAGCGGCCAAGGCGGGGCCGCTGAGCACCGCCAGAAGAAACAGAAATCGCATAAGGGGAAGGGACGGCCAGCGGCCGGAAATCGAATAATAAACAGCATGCCCGGCCCTGGGGCAACTCGTGACCGGCAGCGCGGCAGCCGCTTATTATCAAACCTGGAGTACCGCGCACCACAGCCAGCGGCGGGCGCGGGGAAACGGCGCGGTGGGCACCGAGCACGCCCAGGCCGACCAGTGGCGCTGGCTGGGTGTGCCCCGCCGGATGACCGCCGCCCGCCCCCGCGGCGGCTTGGCGGAGCAAACCACCGGCGCGCTCACCGTTATCTGAACAGGGGCCGCCACGTACTCGGCAATGCCCCGGGCGTAGTAGGCGCGGGCATCCTCGGCATCGGTTTGGCAAACCGTGTTGAGGTAAAAGCTGCCCAGCAACAGGAGGAGCAGGCGAAGCAGGTGGCGGGCGGGCATGGGCAGGAACTAGCAGCACAAAAGTAAGGCCCGACCCGGTGACCTGCTGTCCTGCCGGCTACGGCACGGGTTTCGGCGGGGCAGGGAGCCCTACCGTGGCCCGCACGCCGCACTGCCCGGCATCGTTGGCCTGCTTGTTCGCGTCTGGCGCCTTAGCCACTGCCATTTAAACATTTAATCGTAATCCGAGCCGGTGGAGTAGACCAGCGCGAAGCCTTGCGCACGGCTGAGCAAGCCCACCCCGCTGCGCCCCAGCAAGTCGCGGCGAATGGGCTAAGCTGCTAAGCGACCAATTCCAGCGCTTGGGGCTTGGCCTGACGGGCGGGTGCCGGGTCCATGTGTTTTTGCGCAGCTGCACCCTGGGAGCGCCGTTGCACTGGTGGTGCCGGCAAGAAGCGCTGCACCGCTAACTTGGATTGGGCCGCTTCGGCCTGCCAGCGGGCCACGTCCTGGGGCGTGTATTGCGTCCATACACCTTCGCGGAACCCGGCCAGGAACAAACCCAATAAGGCAAATAAAGTAACGTATATCATCATGAATCAGTGAATTATGAATCAATTAAGCCAGAAAGCCTGGAGCAATAAATCAGGCCCTCTACCCGGCGACAGCCACAAAAGTTCCGGTCCTTTGTTTAATGTTTGATGGCAACAAACAACGGCGCAGCAGCAGTTGCTGGAACCGTGGGGCAGTGAGAAAGCCCGAGTCGGCCGCAAGGCCCTCGTCACCCGAAAACATCGGCGGGACGCAAGGTATTAGTCTTAAGCGCGCCTTCATTCGCATAAAAAGCGCCTCTCCGCGGTTAGTGGGAGAGGCGCTTTTCTACCATCCAAAATGATGAATCTGATAAGCTGCGGCCTTAATTTCGAACCAGGCGGCGCATCGCCGTGCCGGCCGGGGAGGTGGCTTTTAGCATGTATACCCCGGTGGCCAGCGAAGTCAAGTCCAGTTCCCGACTGCTCGCACCGGCTGGCAGCGTGGCACGGAGCACTTCCTGGCCCAGGGCGTTGTAAACCGTGAGTTGGGTCAGGGCGTGGCTTCCGTTCAGGGTCACAGTGAGCAGGCCCGTGGTGGGGTTCGGGAACACCGCCAGCTCCACCCCCGCCAGGCTGGTGCGGGTGGCCGTCACCACCGCGAGCGGGGCCGAAGGCAGCGAGGCGCAGCCCGCGGCGTTGGTCACCACCACCGTGTAGTTGCCGCTCTGCGTGGCCGTATAGGCCTGACCAGTGGCGCCGGCAATGGCCACCCCGTTCAGGTAGAACTGGTACGTGGCGCCCGGCACGGCCGAGGCTGTGAGCACCGCCCCGCTGGCCGTGAGTGTGGGCTGTGCCGGCAGCGCGTTGATGGTGAGCGTGGCCGTGGCTGACACCGTTGCGCAGCCGCCGTTAGCCGCCACCGTGTTGGTCACGGTGTAGGTGCCCGGCGTCGAAGCCGCCAGGTTGATGGCGCCCGTCGTGGCGTTTACACTCAGCCCCGTCGTGGACGTGAATGTGCCCGCTGCGCTGGCCGTGCCGGTGGCGCAGTAGTTGCTGTTGGCGTAGCTGAACGTGGCCACGGCCGGGGCCGTGATGGTCACGCTGGCCGTGCCCGTGCTCGGGCAGGGGCCACCCACGGTGTACGTCACCATATAGGTGCCCGCTGTGCTGGTGTTAGGTGTATAGTCCCAGCGTGAGCTGGCCGGCGGTGGGGGACGGAAACACCACCAGCTCAAAGGCCGCGGCCTCGGTCCGGGTGGCCGTCACGGCGTAAGTCACGGGGGTGGATGCCGGCGAAGTACAGCCCGCCCCGCTGGTCACCACCACCGTGTAGCTGCCGCTCTGCGTGGGCGTGTAGGTGGCGTTGGTAGCCCCGGCGATGGCAGCCCCGTTGAGGTAGTACTGGTACGTGGCACCGGCCACCACAGGGGTGCTCAGCACGCCGCCCGTCAGGGTGAGCACGGGCTGCGCCGGGCGCGGACTGATGGTGATGGGGGCCGTCGCCGTTTGGGCCGGGCAGCCGTTGCGGGCCGGCACGGTGTTGGTGACGGTGTACGTGCCCGGCGTGGACGTCGTCAGGTTGACCGCCCCGGTCGCGGGGTTCAAAATCAGCCCCGTGGGCGCGCTAAACGTGCCGCCCGTGCTGCCCGCGGGCAAGGTCACGCTGGCCGTGCCCCCGGTGATGCAGTAGCTGGCCGGCGTGTACGAGAACGTGGCCACCGGCGGCGGTGCAATGTCCAGCCGGAATGTGCTGCTGCTTGGGCAGGTGCCGGCCACCGAATAGGTGACGGTGTAGATGCCGGCCGTGCTGGTGATGGGCGTCACGGCCCCGGTGGTGGCGTTCAGGCTCAGGCCCGCGCCGGCGCTGAACGTGCCGCCAGCCGTGCCCGTCACGGTGGGCACCACCGTGCCGCTGGTGTTCTGGCAGATGGCCGGGGCCGGGTAGCTGAACGCGGCCGAAGTAGCGGGGTTCACGGTCACGGCCACGGCCGCCGAGGTGCTGGCGCAGCCGCTGGCGTTGGTCACCACCACCGCGTAGTTTCCGCTCGTGGTGGCCGTGTAGTAGGCCGAAGTGGCCCCACTGATGGGCTGGCCGTTGTTCAGGTACTGGTAGGTGAGGCCCGTGCCGGTGGAGGTAGCCAGCCCCACCGAGCCGCCGGCGCAAAAGGTGGTGGGCCCTTGCGCGATTAGGGTGGCCGAAGGCACGGGCGCCACCGTGACGGTGGCCACGGTGGAGGCCACCGGGGTGTTGGTGCCGTTCTGCACCACGGCCCGGAAGCTGGTGGTACCGGGCAGGTTCGTAAACGTGTAGGTCGGCGCCGTGCCAGCCACGTCAAAGTAGCCGTTGCCGGTGTTGGCCTGGTACTTCAGGATGGTGCCGGTGTAGCCCGTGAGCGTGAGCGTGCCGGAGTTGGGGCCCGCGCACACCGTGCTGGTGGCCGGGCTCAGCGTGCCCCCATCGGGCCCCGGCGACTGGGCGCGGGTCCCGAACGCCCAGCTGACCAAGGCCAGCAGCAGCAGACGGCCCCACACGGGGCGGCAGGAAGACGGGGCCGAAGCCAAGCTTCGGCACGGAGCAGGTAAGAGTGGACGCATGGCATGCAGGGTTAAGTGGAAGCGTCGCCGCTACCCAGCCGCGCCGCTTCTGCAAGACTACCCCGCCATCATGATGCGAATATGATAAGCAGCCTATTTGCGGCCGGTTCAAGGGCCTCTTCCTGCAAAAGGCGGCTTTATACGCCAGCTCCGGCGCAACCAGGCCCCGTAATAGCAGCCTCTAAGCCAGCATCGAAGAGAAACGGGTCGGGATGAGTGTAGAATGCTTGCATGGGCGAGCGAAAGGGGTGTGGTGAAGAAGCTGTTCAGGAAGTGTCTCGCTTGCCGGTCCGACGCCCCAGGCGTCCGACCGGTCGTCGGTCAACGGCCGGTTGCGTCTCGTTCGGGCGGCAACCGGTCGGACGCCTACGCCGTCGGACCGGGCGGAACCAACTTGCTAAACCGCGCTACCGCGGCTTCGGCGTCCGTGGCTGTCGGGGCGGGGCCTGCCCCGCCCGGCGAGTGGCGCCGTTTCACTGCTTCCGTTCCACGACGGAGGGACCCCCTACATAGTGCAGCATGTACCCTGACGCCGAAGCTGCTCTAGGGCAGTTTTGGTATCAGTGTACATTCCGAAGCAACGGCAGTAGTAGCGCGAACGGTGTAGTTCGCGGACCCCGCGCCGCTAACCCGTGCCGTTAGGAAAGGGCAAACGGCGCGGCGACGCGAACTACAC
>NZ_JAERQF010000060.1 GCF_016734815.1 Hymenobacter rubidus | reverse complement strand
GGCTGGTGGCGCCCGCCCCGGTGGCTACCCCGGCGCAACCGGTGCCCCTGCCGGTGCCCGCCCGGCTGCCTACCCCGGTGCGCCGGCAGGTGCCCGCCCAGGCGGCTACCCCGGCCAGCAGCGCGGCACCGCTCCCGCCAACAGCACCCTCGGCAAGCCCGCGACCGATAGCACCGGCCGCCCCCTGCCCGGCCAGCGCCCCGGTGGCTACCCCGGCCTGCGCCCTGCCACGGCCCAACCGGCCGACTCGACCAACCGGCAGCCAGCCGCCCCGGTTGGCAACCCGCTGAATTCGCCAGCCAATACGCCTTCGCCCGGCACCACTACGCCGGGCGGCATCACGCCCGCCGGCAGCCCCGGCGGCCGGCCCTAATCTGCTGGCTTGATTATTAAGCAAGTAATCCCGAACGCCATGCCGCCTCTGCCGCGGCATGGCGTTCTGATATGTAGGCCCCGCGCACGCGCTTAGAGCGGTTTCGGAGTCGGTGTACCGTAGCGCGAACTACACAGTCCGCGCTACTTCCAGCGCCTGTATACCGACTCCGAAACCGCTTAATGCGCTTTTAACGTGGCACCCGTGCGGTCACGGACTACATTTGTCCGAGCCATTACCTCTCTCCATGTCCGACAAGCTCCCCGCTGCTCTCCCCGAAGACGACGCGCATTTTTTGCAGCGCCTGCGGCCGTCGCGCCTGGTGCTGCCGGTGGTGTTGGGGCTGGCCGTGGTGGGCTTCCTGTTCTACCGCAGCTACCAGCCCGGCGAGCTGGCCCCGCTGGCCCACGCCAACTGGCGCTGGCTGGCAGCCGCCCTGCTGGTGCTGGCCGCCCGCGACCTGGGCTACGTGTACCGCATCCGGCACATCGCCGAAACCGAGCTCACCTACCGCCAGGCCCTGGACGTGATAATGATTTGGGAGTTTGCGTCCTGCGTGCTGCCCTCGGGGCAGGGCGGGACTGGGGCGGCCCCCTTCATCCTGGAAAAAGAAGGCATTCCGCTGGGTAAAGGCCTGGCATACATTATGGTAACGGCTCTACTCGACAACCTCTACTACGTGGTGATGGTGCCTTTGGTGGTACTCATTGCGGGTGCTGGGCTCTACCCGCACGAGGCCATGCAAACCGGCTTCGTGGCTACGCTGCGGGTGGCGTTTGGGGTAAGCTACCTGTTTGTGACGCTCTACGCGGGGCTCATGCTCTACGCTATTTTCATCAATCCCTGGTCGGTGCGCCGGCTGTTGGTGCGGCTGTTTTCGCTGCCGCTGCTGCGGCGCTGGCGGCGCACGGCCTACCGCCACGGCCAGGAAATGGTGCTGGCCTCCCGGCAGCTGCGTGGCAACGGCCCGCGCTACTGGTGGCACGCCAGCGTGAGCACAGCCTTCGTCTGGACGGCCCGCTACGCCATCATCGGCTGCCTCATCGCCGCCTTTGTCCCGATGGATGCGGGCACGTTCCTGTTCATTTTTGCCCGCAACATCACCTACAAAGTCATTCTGCTGGTGGCCATCACGCCGGGCGGTGCGGGCATTGCCGAAGGCGCATTTCCTACCTTCTTCGGCAAGTTCATCGGTACGGCCACCATGACCAGCTTTCTGGTGTTCCTCTACCGCATCGTGACGTATTACCTCTACCTCGTGCTCGGCCTGATATTTCTGCCGCGCTGGGTGACGCGGGTGTTTGGCAAGCGGCCGGCAGCGCAGTAGCGCAAACTTTGTAGTTCGCGTCCCAGAACGATTCAGGCAGCGCCGGGACGCGAACTACAAAGTTCGCGCTACAGAAAAAGCCCCGGACCGCAATGGTTCGGGGCTTTTTTCAGGTTAAAACGAGAAATTCTTACTCTGCTTCCAGCATCAGCGCGGCGCCGTCGGCCGATTTCAGCGTGAGCTTTTTATCGGTCAGGGTTTCCACGGCGAAGGTATTGCTGGTGGTGGCGCCGTCGGGCGTCATGGTGATGGTTTTGCCGGCCTGGTCGAAGGTGTATTTACCCGATACGGCCCCGCTGGCGCCGGTCATGTTGTAGGTGCCGTTGGCAAAAATGCGCAGCTCCTCTTGCTTTTGCGCGTCGGTCTGCTTCACTTTGTCGCCGGAAGTATCGGTTTCTTTGGCGGTTTTCCACACCTTGCTATCGGTGCCGTAGAGCATGTTTACGCCCTCAACTTTGCCCTTATCGTTGCTGCACGAAGCGGCAAACAACGACACCAACAGCAGCAGGCTGGCGAAATAACGTAGCGAAAAAAGAGACTGAAGTTTCATGAGCAACAGGGTAATGGTGAAAGAATTGGAAAACGTAGCGCGCCGTGGCGAACTCGTCGGCTTACGTCCTGCACGCAAAAGAGTTTACAACGAAACCCCATCCCACCCGCCCCGTATATGGCCCCTGTTAGCTGACCTGTGGGTGAACTAATGTGCGTTGTTTTTCATTTAAACCAAAACAAAACCATGGGACTCTTTGATTTTCTCAGCGACAAAGGCGAGCAAAAGCCGGTAGAGCCCGCGGCCAAGCCGACCACGGCCGCTGGCGGAACCGATTTTTTTGGCACAAACAATCCAACCGCGGCTGGCGACTCGTACACCGTTGTCAGCGGTGACTCGCTTTCTAAAATTGCAAAACACCACTACGGCGACGCCGCCAAGTGGCATCAGATATACGAGGCCAACAAGGCCCTCATCGGCAACAACCCTGACCTCATTGAAGTGGGCCAGGTGTTGACCCTACCTAGTCTCTAGGTACTTTTTTGCAGAAAAAAGGTGAGAAAAGCCACTCTGTTTCAGGGTGGCTTTTTTGTATTTGGTGATGTCGATAGAACAGCACAAAGAACGCCATGCTGAGCGCAGCCGAAGCATCTCGCGTGCAGCAGTAACTCAATGGTTCAACGATGCAAGCGAGATGCTTGGGCTGCGCTCAGCATGGCGTTTTGAAGAACCGAGCAGTAACGCCCGAAAAAATATTTTTCGCCCTACCGCTTGTCCATAAAAAAATTTCTCCCGTACATTTGCCCTACCAACCCGGTACTCCTCGCTAACGGTGAGCAGTTTTCAAGTTTTATACAGAAGTGGCGAGAGACTAGGCTCCGTGACCCACTGGCAACCTTCGGCCAACGAAAGGTGCCAATTCCTACCCATTGCGATTTCGGTCGCCTGGGACAGATGATTCGAGTGCCATGGAAAATCCTTCGTCTCCCGCTTTTTTCGCCCCGAATGCTCCGGCTGCTTTGCGTGCCGCAGGTTCGGGATTTGCTGTTTCAGCCCGCCGTGGCCGCCCCCAGGCCACGCGCCTGGAGCGAATGCGAATGTGCTGTTGCTGCCCGTGTTGTAGCTAAGCTAAGCCTGGCTTAACACTCCTCCTTTTCTTCGTGGGAATGCCATTTGCGCTTGCGCAGGCCCGTGGGCTGCGCCAATGCGCTAGCTGCAACTTTCTTTCCGGTTCGGGATTTTGTTGCAAACATTCAATATAAACTATTGTAAATATATTTGCATGGTTCGGCAGGCTCACTCACCAACCCAACCTGAAAACAGAAATTTCTTTCTAACTGCTTCAATCTTTTAATAATCAACATCATGTCCGCTCAACCCCTGCACTTCGAAACCCTCCAACTCCACGCCGGCCAGCAGCCCGACCCCACCACTGGTTCGCGCGCCGTGCCCATTCACCAGACTACTTCCTACGTGTTTAAGAGCGCCGAGCACGGTGCCAACCTGTTTGCCCTGAAGGAGTTTGGCAACATTTATACCCGCCTGATGAACCCCACCACCGACGTGTTTGAGCAGCGCGTGGCGGCCCTGGAAGGCGGCGTGGCGGCCCTGGCGACCAGCTCGGGGCAGGCCGCGCAGTTCATTGCGCTCAATAACATCTTGCAGGCCGGCGACAACTTCGTGAGCACGGCGTTCCTGTACGGCGGCACCTACAACCAGTTTAAGGTGGCGTTCAAGCGCCTGGGCATTGAGGTACGCTTTGCCGACGGCGACAACCCGGCCAGCTTTGAGGAGCAGATTGACGAGAAAACCAAGGCCATTTACCTGGAAACCATTGGCAACCCCAGCTTCAGCATTCCGGATTTTGAGGCCATCGCGGCCATTGCCAACAAGCACGACTTGCCGCTGATTGTGGACAACACTTTTGGCGCGGGCGGCTACTTGTTCCGGCCCCTGGAGCACGGCGCGCACATTGTGGTGGAGTCGGCCACGAAGTGGATTGGCGGCCACGGCACCAGCATTGGCGGCGTGATTGTGGACGGCGGTACGTATGACTTTGGCAACGGCAAGTTTCCGCAGTTTACCGAGCCCAGCGAGGGCTACCACGGCCTGGTGTTCAACGACGTATTTGGCAAGGGCGGGCCGTTTGGCAACATCGCCTTTATCATTCGGGCGCGGGTAGAAGGCCTGCGCGACTTTGGTCCGTCGCAGAGCCCGTTCAACTCGTTCCAGCTGCTGCAAGGCCTCGAAACCCTGAGCCTGCGCGTGGACCGCACCGTGGAAAATGCCCTGAAAATTGCCACCTGGCTGGAGCAGCACCCGCAAGTGGAAAGCGTGAACTACCCCGGCCTGGCCAGCAGCCCTTACAACAAGCTGGCCCAGAAGTACCTGAAGCGCGGCTTCGGCGGCGTGCTTTCCTTCCGCATCAAAGGCAGCAAAGAAACGGCCACGCAATTCATTGACAACCTGAAGCTCATCAGCCACCTGGCCAACGTGGGCGACGCCAAGACGCTCATCATTCAGCCCTCGGCCACCACGCACCAGCAGCTTTCGGAAGCCGAGCAGCTCGCCGCCGGCGTAACGCCGACTTCGCTGCGTCTGTCGGTCGGCATCGAGCATTTCGAAGACATCAAAGCCGATTTGCAGGCCGCGTTTGATGCGGTGGGCAACACGGCCAGCCTGCCCACGGAGGGCGACGCCGTGACCGAACCCGAACTGGAGCACGCCCAGCCGCTCGAAGTGTAGTTTTTAGTTGTCAGTTGCTCGTTGTCAGTTGTTAGGTATAAAAGCGACCTATCTGCTTCTGACAGCTGACAACGAGCAACTAACAACTAAGACCAACTGACAACTAACTAGAAATGCCTAATCAACTTTTTGAATTGCCTGACCTGCGGCTGGAAAGCGGCGAAACCCTGACCGGGGCGCACGTGGCCTACCAGACCTGGGGCCAGCTGAATGAAGACCGCAACAACGTGGTGTGGGTGTGCCACGCCCTCACGGCCAATGCCGACGTGCTGGCCTGGTGGCCAGGCCTGGTGGGCGCGGGCTGCTACTTCGACCCCGCCGAGTATTTCATCGTGTGCGCCAACGTGCTGGGCTCGTGCTACGGCAGCACGGGTCCGCTCGATGCCGACCCGGCCACCGGACAGGCGCGCTTCCAGCATTTCCCGCTGCTTACTATTCGGGATTTGGTGGCGGCGCACGAGCTGCTGCGGCAGGAGCTGGAGCTAACGGATATTCACACGCTGATTGGCGGCTCGCTGGGCGGACAGCAGGCGCTGGAATGGGCCGTGCAACGGCCGGACTTGTTCGACCACTTGGTGGTCATTGCCACCAACGCGCGGCATTCGGCCTGGGGCATTGCCTTCAACGAAGCCCAGCGGCTGGCCATTGAGGCCGACCCGACGTATGCCGCCGGCCAGCCCGGCGGGGGCGACGACGGCCTGCGCGCCGCCCGCGCCATTGCCCTGCTCAGCTACCGCAGCTACTCGGCCTACGCCGAAACCCAGACCGACCCCGACGACACGCTGCTGCGCCAGCACCGCGCCAGCACTTACCAGCGCTACCAGGGCGACAAGCTGGTGTCGCGCTTCGATGCCTACAGCTACGTTTCATTGAGCCGGAGCATGGACACCCACAACCTGGGCCGCAACCGGGGCGGGGTGCCGGCGGCGCTGGCCCGCGTTGGGGCGCGCACGCTGGTGCTGGGCATCACGTCGGATGTGCTGTTTCCGCTGAGCGAACAGCGGGAGCTGGCCGCGCACATTCCCGGCGCCATGTATGCTGAGCTGGACTCGCGCTACGGGCACGACGGTTTTTTGCTGGAAACGGCGGCTATTACGCACTTTCTGGAGCTGTTCTACGCGCCCACGTTCGTGCATTAGGAAATCTGAAACGAGTAGAGCGTCATGCTGAGCGTAGTCGAAGCATCTCTACCGCGCAACTAATCCAATCAATAGGGTTTGTTTACTACTGCGGTAGAGATGCTTCGGCTACGCTCAGCATGACGCTCTTTTTTTAACGATAAGAGAACAAATGGACGCTGACAAACAGCCCCTGCGCATCGGCCTCGTTGGCTTTGGTTGCGTGGGACAGGGCTTCTACGATATTCTGCAACAACAACCAAACCTGGGGCTACGGGTGACGCGCATTGCGGTGAAGAACCCCACCAAGCCCCGGACGCTGCCCGCCGAGCGGTTCAGCTACCACGCCGATGAGCTGCTGGCTGACCCCGAGCTGGACCTACTGGTTGAAGTAATTGACGACCCGGCCGAAGCCTTCCGGCTGGTGAGCACCGCCCTGCGCCAGGGCCGCCGCGTGGTGACGGCCAACAAGGCCATGCTGGCCCGGCACCTGCCCGAGCTGGTGCAGCTGCAAGCCACTTTTGGCGGCACGCTGCTGTACGAGGCGGCCGTGTGCGGCAGCATCCCGGTCATTCGGACGCTGGATGCCTACTTCAGTCACGAGCCGTTGCGCTCGGTGAGCGGCATTTTCAACGGCTCGTCGAACTACGTGCTGACGCGCATGAGCGAAGAAGGCTCCGATTATGCGCCTGCACTGGCCGAAGCCCAGGCCCTGGGCTTTGCCGAAACCGACCCTGCGCTGGACATGGGCGCATTTGACCCGCGCTCCAAAGCCGTGATTCTGGCCGCCCACGCCTACGGGGTATTTCTGAATACCGAGGAAGTGCTGAACTTGGGCATTGAAGGTATTGGCGCGGCCGATATTGCCTACGCGGCGGCCCTGGGCCAGAAAATAAAAGTAGTGGCCGCACTGGAGCGCCTAACCAACGGCCGCGTCACGGCCCTGGTGACACCGCAGCTGGTGGGGCCGGAGTCGCCGCTTTATGCCGTAGAGCGCGAATTCAATGGCGTGGTGCTGGAAGCAGAATACGCCGGCACGCAGTTTCTGCAGGGGCGCGGGGCCGGCGGGCATCCCACCGGCTCGGCCGTGCTGGCCGATGTGCTGGCCGTGCAGCGCGGCACCCACTACGGCTACGCCAAACAGGATACCGCCCCCGAAGCACAGCTGCTGGAGGAGCTGGAAGTTGAAGTGTACCTGCGCCACGCCGATGAGGGCGTGCTGCGCGAAGTATTGACGTGGCTGGAGCTGCCCGCCGACGCCATCCAACATGATGGATACGGCCCCTACGCGACTGGCGTAGTGGCGCTGCAACAGCTTTTTGCCTGGCGCAAGGAGCTGCGGCAGAATGGTGTGTTCGTGGCCCGGCAAGGTGCGGTACGTCTCACTGCACCCGTGGTTCAGGAGGCCGCTTCGGCCTGGGCGTGACGTAGCGCAATGACTTTTTCTGTGGGCAGAGCCAATAAATCCAGACCACCGTCATGTTGAGCTTGTCGAAGCATCTCTACTGTGTCACTAAAATTAGTTAGTTGCTCGGTAGAGATGCTTCGACAAGCTCAGCATGACGGTACAGATATTTGACCGACTTGAGATTAACGCACGGGCGGCTACCTGAATTCAATCCGCAAGGCGGGCTGGCCGGGGAATTTTAGAGCATAAAGGCCGGCTTTTAATGTGCCGCGCAATACGGTCAGGTCATTGGAGGTGGGGGTGAAGGTGCGGACTACGCGGCCGGCGGCGTCCAGAAGCTGAGCTTCGCGGGGCAGCTGCCAGGAGGCGGGCAGTTCTACGCGCACGATGTCATCGGCGGGAATTGGGTAGGCCTGCGCAACGGAAGCAGCCGCGCTACTGGCGCGGCTGGCCAGCACGGTACCGGCCTGCGCCAGGCTGGGCCGCAGGAAATCCCGGATGGTGCGGAAGGTGGTGTCGGCATAGGCTTGGCCGGTGGCGTTGGTGTTTTCGAAGGGAATGTGGCCCGCGCCGCGCAGGGTGCGCAGCGTGTTGCGAATGCCCACCGCCGTAGCGCGGGGGTTGAGGCGGCCGCTGCCGTACACGTACTTGGGCGGCAGGCTGCTGCCCACCCGCCCTTGCAGGTAGGGCACGGTGGCATCGGCGGTGCCGTGTACGCTGCACAGGGGGGCATTGCCGGGCTCAATAAGGCTGGGGTTTTCGGTGGCGCCGCTCAGGTTTAGCACGGCCAGCACGGCACTGCTGTAGCCGGGGTTGCCGCTGGCGCCCTCGATGCCACCTAGAGCGGCGATGCCGACGTAGCTGGGCACCTCAGTGGTTTTGTCGAGGTAGCCCACTTCCAGGGCGGCGAAGGCCCCGGCGGAGGAACCGCCTACGGTGATGTAGTTCGGGTGGACGCGGTAGGTGTTGGTGGTGGCGGCATCTTTGCGGAAGTAGCGCACGGCGGCCCGCAAATCCTGCATGCCGCGGACGGCCGACTTGGCAATGTTCACCGTATCGAAGCCCCCGCCGAGGATGGTTCCGATGTCCAGCAAGCGGTAGTCGATGCTGGCCGTGACGTAGCCCAGCTTCGCAAACTGCGTGCACACGGCCACCATGTAAGCATCGGTTTTAGTACCCGTGATGAAGCCGCCCTGGTGCGCGAAGATGATGACCGGGCGCCGCGCCAGCACATCGCCGGTGGGCTGGTAAATGTCCATCGTCAGCGTTTGGGTGGCACCGGCCGAGTTCACGGCCGAGCCGAAGACCACGCCGGAGTTCACCGTCACGTTCGGGAAAAGCGGGCGGTAGTAGCGGCCGCCGGTGGTATCAATCACGGTTTGGGCGGTGGCAGCGCCGAGGCTGGCGAGGAGCAGCACCAGCAGGAGGAGTAATCTTGCTTTCATGGCAAATAGGGTTGATTCAATGGTTTTCTATTCTTGGCCTGGGCTCTTGGTCATGCAGCAGAACGTCATATAAAAGAACGTCATGCAGAGCGCAGCGAAGCATCTTTACCTCGGGAGCATTCATTTACTATTGCGGTAAAGATGCTTCGCTGCGCACTGCATGACGTGCTGTTTTACCTCCACAACACCTTCAACAGTAAAGGAAGTGTAGCGGGGGCATTATGTTATTCAGTCAGTAGCATTTTTTACCTACATGTTCATGTTACTGCACCACCACGCGCCGCACCAGGGCGGTGCCGCTTACGGTTATGTGCAGTTGGTACACGCCCGGCGTCAGGCCGCGCAGGTCGAGGCTGGCCCGCAGTGGCTGGCCGGCGGGGGCAACGAGCTGCTGGCGGCGCGCCACCTGCCCCAGCGCATTGGTGAGGGTGACGGGAACAATGGCCGACGCAAACGCGGCGGGCAGCTCAACCTGCAGGTGCTCCGACGCCGGGTTGGGGTAGACCTGCAGCTGGGCACCCAGCGTCTGGGCCGCCGTGGTGGCCGTAACAGCAGCCGGGGTGATTTCCAGGGCAAAGCGGCCGCTGGCACCGGTGCTGGCCAGCGTGAAGGCGTAGCGGGTGCCGGCGGCCAGCAGCGTGCGGCGGCTGGTGGCAGCATCGGTCAGGTAGAGAGTGGTACCGGGCGCGAAGTTGGTGAGCTGCTCAGCCGTGAGAACATAGGCACCGGCAGTGGGCGCGGTAAGGGCCAGCGGTACCACCGTGGCGGCTGTCAGCAGCGGCAGGCCGTTGATGGCCAGCTGCTGGCCGGCAGCTACCGAGGCCAGGTTGAGGCCACTGGGGTTGGGCAGCTTGGCAGCGTCGTAGCGCAGGTCGGGGCCGGCGGTGGCACCGGCTTCCAGGTAAAGGTAGGCCTCATCGGCCGGGGCGGCCCCGGCGGCGTCGGCCAGGGTCAGGCGCAGGCGGGGGCGAGGGTCGGCGGCGGGGCGCTGCACGGTGGCGGTATTGGCGGTGGCAAAGTCGGTGATGCGCGCCGCGACGGGGATGGTCAGCGTAACCGCCGTCGAAGCCAGCGAGCGTACCAGGAAGCCCTGGCCCAGTGGAATGGTGCTGCCCACACCGCCCATGCCGTTCACGTAGCTGCGATAGTTGCCCGCGTACTGGCTGCTGCTCACGAAAATGTACATGGCACTGCTCATGCCAGCGGGGATGGGCACGTTGTCCCAATTAAGGGCCGAGGCGAAGGGATTGCCCAGCAGGTGCCAGCCGGCAGTGGGCGTGGCAGCGGCAGCCAGCGTCAGGGCAAAAGGGCTGTTATTATTGGTGAGCGGGCCAGCGGCCGTGATGGTTTGGCCGGCGCTTAGGTTCACGGTGTAGCCCAGGCCCCGGCGCGAGGGCAGGGCCAGGCTATTGTTGGGGTTGGCCGGCACAAACCAGCCCTTATCGAACTCCGAGTAGCTGGTGGCAGGCGAGGTGGTGGCCCGCTGTTGGTCGTAGGCGAACACATTGGGGAAGGGCGTCACCAAATCGGGACGGGCGCTGCCGTTGTAGGCGGCGTTGAACACCTGCGTGGTGGCCGGGGTGGTCGCCCGGAAGGTTTCGGCATCGAAGGGCATCGACAGGTGGCGGTAACCGGGACCAGGGTTCCCGCTGGGGTCGAGGTAGCGCTGCATAGTGAACGAGCCGCTGAGGGTGCCGGCGCCGGGCGTGGCCAGGGCCGTGCCGCTGGGCCCGGACAGCAGCGTCAGCGCTTGGCCATTGGTGACCAGCACGCCGCTGGTGGGCAGGAAGCGCTGGCTGATGCCGACGGCGCTGGTCAGGGCAACGCTGTTGGCAGCGGGAACGGCTACTTCCAGCTCGCGCACGGTGGCGGGCAGGCCCGTGCCGGTGCTTTGATTGGTGGTGCCCTCGTACACATACCCCGCATCGGTGCTGAAGCTGCGGGCGCCGGTGTTGCGAATGGCCCCGGCGGCGCCGCTGGCACTAATACCGTCGGGGTCGCAGATGCGGAGCGTGGCCCCGGCCTGCAGGTCGAAATTACCCGAGCCGTTCACCACGAAGCAGTTGCTTTTCAGCGCGCCCGGCGTCTGGCCGGGCAGGCTTTTTATCACCAGCGTGCCGTACACCGTTACGTCGCCCAGCAGCAGGGCCTCGCCACTGTTGATGGTGATGTCCTGGTAGGAGCCGCCGGCAATGCTGGTAGGCGTGTTGACGACGAGGCTGGGGTAGGCCGGGGCCACGAAAGGCCCCAGCAAGGGCCGCAGGAAGGCCCGGATGTCGCGGTACGTCGTGTCGGCGTAGGCGAGGTAGTTGGCGCTGCCGGCGTTGGCGCTCTGCACCGGGTACTGCGGAATGTGGGGCGCGCGGCTGAAGCGGCGCAGTACATTGGGCACGCCCACGCCGCTGGCATAGGGGTTCAGCGCGCCGCTGCCAAACACGTACTTGGGCGGCAGGGGGCTGAGGTTTACCCGGCCTTTGAAGTAGGGCACAATGGCGTCGGAGGTGCCGTGGGCGCTGTAGAGGGGGGCGTTGCCGGTCTCGATGATGCTGGTGGGGTTGCTGGCGCCGCTCAGGTTGAGCACGGCCAGCACGGCGCTGGGGTAGCCGGGGTTGCCGCTGGCGCCTTCGATGCCGTCCATGAGGGTGATGTCGATGTCGGCGGGCACTTCGCTGGTTTTATCGAGGTAGCCCACTTCCAGGGCCATGAAGCCGCCGGCCGACGCCCCGCCCACCACAATGCGGCCGGGGCTGGCGCGGTAGGTGTTGGTGGTGGCGGCGTCGCGGCGGAAGAAGCGCACGGCGGCCCGCATATCCTGCATGCCACGCAGGGCGGCCTTGCTGAAATTGGTGGTGTCGAGCGGCAAGAAGAGCAGGCGGTAGTCGATGCTGGCCGTGACGTAGCCCAGCTTGGCAAACTGGGTGCACACGGCCACCATGTACGAGTCGGTGCGCGAACCCGTGACGAAGCCGCCCTGGTGCGCGAAGATGATAACCGGCCGCTCGACCGATACGTCGCCCGTGGGCTCGTAGATGTCCATCAGCAGGGGCTGCGAAACGGTACTGCCCGATAAAGAGAACGGGACGGCCGAACCGTACTGCACGTTCTGCGTCACGGTCACGCCCGAGAAGATGGGCTTAAAGTAGCGCCCGCCCGTGGTATCAATCGGGGTTTGGGCCCAGGCAGCGCGGCCCAGGCTAAGCACCAGCAACACAACAAGAAGTAGCAGGTTTTTCATAGAAGTCGGGGGCTTGGTGGGGAAGGAAGGCGAACACAGTGTTTGACGTAGAACCCGCCCGTTTTGTTTGCCAACCGGCGGCGGGGGCGGCGTTCAAGCCACGGGGTTGCTGGTGCCGAAAGCGGCGGGGCACCTCGCCAAACCGGCACCACCGATATTTGCCCCGGCCTTTGCCCTCTGCTATATGTCCATCCTCTTCCCCCCCGCCCTGCGGGCCGGCCAGCGCGTTGCCATCGTCAGCCCCGCCCGCAAAATATCGGCCGCCGAACTGGCTCCTGCCATTGCCACCCTCGAAGGCTGGGGCCTGACCGTGGTGCTGGGCGACAGCCTTGCCGGCGACCACCACCAGTTTGCCGGCCCCGACGAGCTGCGCCGCGCCGACTTCCAGCGGCAGCTCGACGACCCGGCCATTGCGGCCATCCTGTGCGCGCGGGGCGGCTACGGCACGGCCCGCATCGTGGACGGGCTCGACTTCACCGGCTTCCGGGCCGCGCCGAAGTGGGTGGCGGGCTTCTCCGACATCACGGTGCTCAACGCGCATTTGCTGGCCCTGGGCTTTGCCAGCATTCACGGGGTGATGCCGGTGCTGTTTCATCAGGCCGGCGGCGAACTAGCCCTCGAAACCCTGCGCCGGGCTTTGTTTGGCGAGGCATTCCAGCCCATTGCTGCCCCGCCCCACGCCCTCAACCGGCCCGGCACCGCCACCGGCGCGCTGGTGGGCGGCAACCTCAGCCTGCTCCAAACCATTACCGGCACGGCCTCGCAAGCCAGCTTCGCGGGCCGCATCCTGTTTCTGGAAGACCTGGACGAGTACCTCTACCACATCGACCGGATGCTGCTGCACCTGCACCGCAGCGGGCAGCTGGCGGGCGTGGCCGGGCTGGTGGTGGGCCACTTCTCGGCGATGCGCGACAACGCCATTCCGTTTGGCGCAACGGTCCAGGAAATTATCGACCGGTATGCCCGGCTGCACGGCTTTCCGGTGGCCTACGGCTTCCCGGTGGGCCACGAGGCCGACAACCGGGCCCTGACCGTGGGCCAGTCCGTGACGCTGACCGTGGACGAGGCCGGCGGCCGGCTCACGGCGTAGCCCGCTGGCGCGGGGCGCTGCTCCGCGTCAGCGGGGGAAGGCCTTTTGCGGGGGCCGGAACCGGGCCACACGGCCCGCCCTTTTGCGTTCGCCGGAAAGCGGCCCCGGCCTAGTCCACGTAGAGCGCCTGCGTCATGGTCTGGCCCACGGCCTTGAGCGTCTTGCGGTCGATGATGCTCAGGTTGTCGGCGGTGGCGTGGTGGTAGGCGGGGAAGTAGTCGTTACCGTAGCTGGGGTGGTCGTAGATGTCCAGCGTCGGGATGCCGGCCTTGTTCGTGTACACGTGGTCGTCGGTGATGCCGCCGGTGTCTTGGAAGCGGAAAAAGTCGGAGTAGCCCAGGGTGGCGGCCGTGTTCCAGATTTTGTCGAGCGGGCCGCGGGCTTGGGTACGCGAGGTTTCTTCGCGGGTGAAGGTGCCGCCCTTGGCGCCCACCATGTCGAGCAGCACGCCGTACTCGGCCTTGTAGTTGGGGGGCAGCAGGTGGGTGGCCCAGTATTGCGAGCCGAGGCACCACGAGTCGGTGGTGCCGCCTTCAAGCTGGTTTTTCACGTCCTTCTGGGTGCTTTCGTCGTGGCCCCAGTCCTCGGCGTCGAAGAAAATGAAGTCGACGCCCACGTTGGGGGCCTGGGCCTCGGGCAGCTGGCTCAGGATGCGGGCCATTTCGAGGGCTACGGCCACGGCGCTGGCTCCGTCGGAAGCGCCGTCCATCGGCTTGTTTTTCTTTTTGGGGTCGGGGTCGGCATCGGCGAAGGGGCGGGTGACCCAGTGGCCGAAGATGGCCACGCGGCGCACCGCCTGCGGCTGGTACTGCGCAATGATGTTGCGGGCGTGGATGTTG
>NZ_JAERQF010000005.1 GCF_016734815.1 Hymenobacter rubidus | reverse complement strand
GAGCCAGCGAAAGGGGGGGGGAAGGGGGGCTAAAGGGAAGGCCAAAGGACGGGCTCGGGGGCCCCCCCCCCCCCGGCCCCCTCCCCCGCGGAGAGGGGCCGGGGGTGAGGTGACGCCGGGAACGATTGCACAATTATAATCGCCCAAGCCCATCCGCAATGCCCCGCAAAAACCCCAACTTTCCGGCCTCAACCAACTCAATTCCCACCCCTTATGGAACGACGCCAATTTACCCAGCTGACCGGCGCCGCGCTGGCCGGCTCCCTGCTCACCAATAATGTCATTGCCTCGGCGCTGGCGCCTAAGAAAAAGCGCGTGGCCATGGTGGGCACCGGCCACCGCGGCTTGGGCATGTGGGGCACGCCCGTGCTGGCCGAGCACGGCAACAGCATGGAATTTGTGGGCCTCTGCGACATCAACCCCGGCCGTGTGGCCACCGGCAAAAAGATGCTCGGCGTGAGCTGCCCCACCTACACGGATTTCGACAAGATGATGAAGGAAACCAAACCCGACGTTCTCATCGTGACCACAGTGGATGCCACGCACAACGAATTCATTGTGAAGGGCCTGGAATACGGGGCCGACATCGTGACCGAGAAGCCGATGACCACCGACGAGAAGAAGTGCCAGCAGATTCTGGACGCCGAAAAGCGCACCGGCAAGAACGTGAAAGTCACCTTCAACTACCGCTACTCGCCGCACCGCCAGAAGCTGTATGAAATGCTGCGCTCAGGCGTGATTGGCAAGGTTGAGGCGGCTGATTTTCACTGGTACTTAGATGTGCACCACGGGGCCGACTACTTCCGCCGCTGGCACCGCCTGCGCCAGAACAGCGGCTCGCTGCTGGTGCACAAAGCCACCCACCACTTCGACCTGCTGAACTGGTGGCTGGAATCGGACCCCGAGGAAGTTTTTGCCTACGGCCGGCTCGATTTCTATGGCAAAAACAACGATTTCCGGCACACCAACTGCCGCCCTTGCCCTTACAAAGACAAGTGCAAGTTCTACTTCGACATGACCAAGGACAAGCGCCTGATGGCCATTTATGCCGACAACGAGAATTACGACGGCTACCTGCGCGACGGCTGCGTGTGGAAGGAGGACATCGACATTTTCGACAAGATGGCGGTGCAGATAAAGTACGCCAACAACGTGCAGGTCAGCTACTCGCTCACCACGCACTCGCCCTACGAGGGCTACCGCATTGCCTTCAACGGCACCAAGGGACGGCTCGAAGCCTGGATTAAGGAGCGACAGCCGTGGGAAGAAGAGGCGTTCGATGAAATCCAGCTGACCACCAATTTTGGCAAGCGCGAAATCATCCGCATTCCCAACAACGAGGAAGGCCATGGCGGCGGCGACGTGCGCCTGCGCAAGCAAATCTTCGCCTCCGATGGCAAGGACCCCTACCGTCAGGCCGCCGGCACCCGCGACGGGGCCATGTCCTGCCTGGTCGGCATCGCGGCCCGCCACAGCATCGACAGCGGCCAACCGGTCAAAATCGGCAGCCTGACCACCTTGCAGCCTTCCCCCACGCGGGGCGTTTGAACTTTATCTGGTGCCGGACGTTTGGACACAAAAAAATAATTGATGTAGTTACATCAAATGTAGCAACATTGATTATCTTTGTATCCTCAATTCACCTTATCAATTCCAACCGCCATGTCTGAAGCAACCGCCACCGCCGCCACCACCAAATGGACGCTCGACCCCATGCACTCCGAAGTGCAGTTCAAAATCAAGCACTTGGTTATCTCTACTGTCACCGGCTCGTTCAAAACCTTCCAGGGTTCGATGCAGTCGGAAGGCGACACCTTTGAAAACGCCAAAGTAGAATTCTCGCTCGACGTTGAGAGCATCGACACCAACCAGGAAATGCGCGACGGCCACCTGAAAGGCGAGGAGTTTTTCGACGCTGCCAAGTTCCCGCACATCAAATTCGAATCGACTTCTTTCGTGAAGCAAAGCGGCGACAGCTACAAGCTGACCGGCAACCTCACGATGAAAGACGTGACCAAGCCCGTGACCCTGGACGTGGAATACGGCGGCACCGCCGTCGATTTCTACGGCAACACCAAAGCGGGCTTCGAGGTAAGCGGCAAAGTGAACCGCAAGGAGTTCGGCCTCACCTGGGGCGGCATCACCGAAGCCGGCGCCATCGTGCTGGGCGACGACGTAAAGCTGTTTATCAACGTGCAGTTCGCCAAGCAGGCCGAGGCAGCTGCCTAAGCGCCTGTTGAATACGCTGAAAAGCGGCTGCTCCGGTTGGGGCAGCCGCTTTTTTTTAGCTGCTCGTGCAACGCGGCCAGTCACCTGCCGGTCAAGGTTGTGAAGCTGAGTATTCCACTTCTTTCCGCCCGCCTTATGCTACGTATTTCTTCCTCTTTATGCTTGGCTGCCGTGGTAGCGGGCTCATTCCTCGGCTGTAAAAAAGACTGCACGGAGCCTCAGCCCACCTGCTACAGCGGTAAGGTGGTGGGGACCACCTGCATGATGGGGATTTTGGTCGATGTGGACCCGGCCTACCCCATCGGCGCTCCGGCAACAGCCATCCAAGGCAACCGCTTTCTGGGCAACAACGTCATTGCCGTGGCTAATTCGGGCAACTTGGGCAGTCTGGGCCGGGTGGGCCAGCAGCTGCACTTCACTTACACAACTGCCCCGCCTTCTACGCTTGCCATCTGTTGCCTGGTGGCCGATGGCACGACGACGACCATTCCTTCCTTCGCGCTCAGCAACGTATCGACGCTGTCCTGCGATTCGACCCATGCCAACTAAACGGGCCATCAACTGTGCGCCCGGCTGTATTTGACCAGCAAAAAGGCGACCCATTTGGGTCGCCTTTTTCATTTCTCTTGTGCTTCGATTAAGCCGACAGTAGTTCCTTGTCCGGTACGCTCTGGTCCTTGAGCGTGGCGGTGCCGCGCTCGCGGCGCGTGATGCGCGAGTAGAGACTGATTTCCTGGTCGAACAGAAACTTAAAAAACAGCTTGGTGTAACTGGTGTGGGCCAGCAGCGGCTCGTAGAACTCGGGGGCCAGGGCCTTGATTTTGGGCAGGTTGTTCCACGGAATGCTGGGCATGTCGTGGTGCTCGTTGTGGAAGCCCACGTTGAGGTTGATGCCGTTGAGGCGGCCGTAGTAGGAATAGGTTTCCTGCTCGGGGCTGAGGGTGAGGTAGTGCTCCTGAATCCAGCGGGCGCCCAGCGGGTGCAGGCCCACCGAGAACCAGAAGCTGAGAAACAGGTACAACAGCGCCGTCCAGCCGAAGAAGTACACAATGGCTGCATCGAACGCCACTTGGGCCACGATGTTGGCGAAAACGTACCGGTCCACGGTGGCCACTTCGCGGCAGCGGGCCGTGCGAATGACCTGGAACAGCGGGAAGAAAAACAGCCAGATGGCCTTGCCAATGCTGTAGTTATGAATCAGCTTGGCCTCGTACCAGTCGGGCAGGTCGGCATCTAGCTCATGCACGCCCTGGAAGACGTGGTGCTTGATGTGGAAATTCTTGAAGCTGATGGCCGTGGGAAACACCGACGGAAAATTGGCCAGAATGCCGGTGGCCACGTTCTGCCACAGCTTGCGGAAAACCAAATTGTGTGCCGCCTCGTGAATGACCACAAACAGGGTGTGCGAGAAAAACGCGCCCACCAGATAGGCCACCGGAATGGTCCAGTACCAGGCCTGGTTGCGCAGGAAGTAGGCAATGGCAATCTGGGCCACCACGCAGCCCAGACCGATGAGGAAGGTGCTGGGGTTGCGCGTCATCAGCTGCTTCACCTCGGGGTGGGCCTTGATGATTTGGCGGGTGCGCACGCGGTGCGGCTCGGGGGCCGTGGCCACGGTGAAAGCGGTAGGAGCTGAAGCCATAAGAAGCAGAAAGCGGGCGCGGCAAGGAGTAGCGCGCCTGGGCTTTCAGACAAAAATACGGCAAATTGGTTCAGCTTGAAGCACGAGCTCCCAGTGGACGTGCCCGGTTAAGGCAGGCTGTTGAGCCAGGCCTCGGCGTCGGCCAGCTGGTCGAACATCTTGATTTCGAACTGGTCGCTGATGCGCAGGTGCAGGTCCTGCATCGACATCTGGCCGAACACGCCGGGGGCCAGCACCTGGGCAAAGTAACGCAGCCCAGCCTGCATGATGCGCGGCGTCCAGACCTCGGCAATCCACTGGTTGGCATCAACGAAGCGGCCCACCAGTTCGCGGTGGTCGTTGAGCAGCTTCGGGCAGGGCTCCTGCTTCAGCATCTCGATGTAGGCCAGGCCGCCGGTCTGGATGGTTTCGAGCGTTTGAATGCCGGTCCACAGGGCATGAATCCAGCCATTGGCCCGGTCGCGGGTGGCGGTGAGGTACACGTGGCCGTCGGCGCGGCGAAAGGTGAGGGTATCGGCAGGATTCACGGGCGGGGTGGGCAACTCGTAAACACGTAAAAAAAGCAGGTAGCCAACGCCTTGCGCTTACATCTGCAGCAGCCAGGCTTTGGCGGTTTCAAGGTCATCAAACGTGGCCACCACCGGATTGCCAGCGGTGAACTGCAGGGTGAGGTCGGTTGAAAGTCGGCTGTAAATATTGGGCGAATATACCCAGGCAAAATAGCGCAGGCCAGCTGCCGTCATGGCCGGAAACCACTCCTTGCCGCCCCATTCGGCGGCCTCGCTCCACATGCTGGTTACGCGGGTGTTGTCGTTCAGCACCTTGCTGCAGCGCTGCAGCTGCAGCAGCCGCAGGATTTCCAGGGCGCCGTGCTGCACGCTGCGCAGGTCCTGGTCGCCCTGCCAGTCGGCGTACAGCCACTCGTTGAGGTGGTCGTAGGCAATGATGATGTGCGGTGCTTCGAGTAAAGTTTGTAAGGACATAGCGCGGGGAAAGAGCAGTGCGGCCTGCTACGACAAATACGTACCAAAGGATACAAACCAACTTCCCGACCTTCGGCCAAGTCTCAGCTATTGGGCTACTTACTATTCTTTCTCACTGTTCATTATATGCTCATGCGTTATAAATACGTAGTTTGTTTTTCGCCTGCAGAGAAGGCTTGCTGGTTTCAACTGGTATTCCGGCTCCGTTAGCAGCTCCGGTCGTAGGTGCTGCCTTCGCGCAGGCCGGTTTTGCCGGCAGCTGCAAGCCAACCAAGGCCCTGTTTCGTATAGGATATTATGCCCGTGTAAGGCCGGTGCGCCGGCGGCGTCTACCGAACCGAACAGCCGTTTACGGCGCTATTCCCGACTCCTGATATTCCATGAAAAACCGTTTGAAATCCCTCGGCAGCCTGGGCCTGCTGGCCTTCACGTTTGCCTGCGGCTCGCAGCAGCCGGCCGATGCCCAGAACCCGCCCCGCTCCACGGCCGGCTTTGCCCCGGCCAACCTAACGGGGCTGGCCGTGGCCACGTTTGCCGGCGGCTGCTTCTGGGCCCAGGAAGAGGCCTTTGAGGAAATAAAGGGCGTGAAGCAAGTGGTGAGCGGCTACGCCGGCGGCACCAAGGCCAACCCCACCTACGAGGAGGTAGCCGACAAAACCACCGGCCACACCGAAACCGTGCAGATTTACTACGACCCCAAAGTGGTGAGCTACCAGAAGCTGGCCGACATTTTTTTCACCGCCTCGCACGACCCCACGCAGCTCAACCGCCAGGGCCCCGACGCGGGCCCGGAGTACCGCTCGGCGGCTTTTTACCGCACCCCCGAGGAAAAGAAAATTCTGGAAGAAACCATTGCCCGGGTCAACGCCTCGAAGGAATACCCCGGCAAGATTGTGACCCAGGTGGTGCCGTTTCAAAAGTTCTGGCCGGCCGAGGATTACCACCAGGGCTACTACCGCCTGCACCCCGAAAACCCGTACATCACCAACGTTTCGGCCCACAAAGTGGAGCACGTGCAGCGGGTATTTGCCAAAGACCTCAAAAACCCGCTCTAGGCCGAGGTTAGGCCCCTGAATGCGAAGCGGCAAAAAGTCCTGGCTATCAAGGCCAGTGCTTTTTGCCGCTTCGTGCGTCCGGGCACAATGCAAAGAACTATCTTTGATAATGCAAGCCGCACGCGGCTGGTCGTGCTTCGCTGTCTTTGCCGTTTATGTCCGCTACCCCTCTGCCCACCCTGGATTTTGAACTGCTCTTCGCAGCGCTGCCCGCTCCGTTTGTGGCCCTGACCCCCGACGGCACCGTGCTGGCCCTGAACACGGCCATGCAGGCCTTGCTGGGGCCGGCCGTGGCCCCTACCCTGCCCGGCCAGCCGTTAGCCGCTTTTCGCAAGGCACTGGCCGCGGCGGGCAGCGTGCTGGCATCCGCGCCCGCCTGGAAGGCGGCGCTGGCGGCAGCGCAGGCGGGCAACACCCAGGTTATTCGCCCCGAATGGGTGCCCGGCGCCGGCACTGCGGCCAGCCGGCCCGAGCCTACTTATTGGGAAGCCACCCTGCAGCCCGTGCCGGCCACGCCGGGCGAAACCGACGGCGCGCCGCGCTTCATCCTGCTGCGCCTGCTGGATGTGGGCGAGCAATTGCGCACGGCCGTGGGCAACAAGCTTTACGAAGAGTCAACCTTCATTGCCGAACGCCTGCCCTTGCTGCTGTGGTCGGCTGATGCGGCCGGGCAGATAACGTTCGCCAACCAGAACTGGTACAACTACACCGGCTTTACTCCGAAGCAGACCTATGGCGAGGGCTGGCTGAACGCCGTGCACCCCGCCGACCACGAGAGCACCCTGCTGCGCTGGCACGAGTGCCTGGCCACCGGCGAAAGCTTTGAGCTGCGCTACCGCCTGCGCCACGGCGCCACGGGCGTGCATCGCTGGCACCTGGTAAACGGCTTTGCCCAACACGACGCCGAAAGGCGCATCCGGCAGTGGTTTGGCAGCATCACCGATGTGGACGAGCAGCAGCGCAGCCGCGACCTGCTGGAAGGCCAGCAGCGCAGCATGCAGCGCATTCTGGACCAGCTGCCGCTCACCGTGACGACCATGGAAGGGCCCGACCACACCTTCACGTTCCTCTCGGCCCGCGCCCAGGAAATGATGGGCCCGCGCGCCGCCGTGGGCCGCACCGTGGCCGAGAGCCTGCCCGAAGTGGTGGCCCAGGGCTACGGGCAGCTGCTGAGCGAAGTGCGCGACACCGGCGTGCCCCGCTTTGGCCACGAAGAGCGCACCGAGCTGCAGGACCCGGCCACCGGCGAAATCCTGCAGCGCTACACCGACTATGGCTACCTGCCCTTGCGCAGCGGCACGCAGCTGGGCGTGCTGGCCTACGGCCTCGACGTGACCGAGCAGGTGCTGACCCGCAAACGGAGCGAAGCCCTGGCCGCCGAAAACCAGCGCCAGCAGCAGCAGTTCCGTCAGCTCACCGAGCTGATTCCGCAGCTGGTGTTCCGGGCCGACCCTACCGGCCAGCCCACCTACGTGAACCAGCGCTGGCGCGACTACACCGGCTGCACCACCGAGCAGCCCGGTCCGGAGCATTCGGGCCGGGCCATTATTCACCCCGACGACATTGCCGCCGCCGCCACCGCCTGGCAGGCCGCCGCCGCCACGGCCAGCTACTACGAGCTGGAGTACCGCCTGCGCCGGCACGATGGCGAGTACCGCTGGTTTTTGCTGCAAATGCAGCCGCAGTGCGACACTGCTGGCCAGGTGCTGGAATGGTTTGGCACCTGCACCGACGTGCACGAGCAGCGCCAGGCCCGCGCCCAGCTGCAACAGCAGGACCAGCGCCTGCACCGCATTCTGGAAGAGCTGCCCATCATCCTCACCCTCTACGACGGGCCGGACCTGCGCCCCAGCCTGATATTGCCCAAGGTGCAGCGCCTGATGGGCAGCCGCTTGCAGCTGGGCCGGCCCCGCCGCGAGGTGATGCCCGAAATGGTGGCCCAGGGCTACGGCGACGACCTGATGACGCGGGTGTACGAAACCGGCGAGCCCTACCACGTGGTGGAGCAGCACATCACCTTCGAGGATTCGGACACCGGCCTGAAGCGTGATTTTTATTACAACATGGGCATGCTGCCGCTGCGGCCGGCCGACGACCAGCCCGTGACTTCGGTGCTGAGCTACGGCATCGACGTGACCGAGCAGGTGCTGGCCCGCCAGAAAGCGGCGGCTCTGCAAGCCGCCGTGCAGGCAGCCGACGCGCGCCTGCGCCACCTGGCGGCCATGCTGCCCATCATCACCTTCACCACCAACGCCCAGGGCCAGACCACCTACATCAGCCCGCAGTGGTACGCCTACACGGGCCAGGCGCTGGGCGGGCCCTGGTCGGAGGTGGACGCCGTGTGGAGCGACATGCTGCACCCCGACGACCGCGCCGAGGCCAGCCGGCAGATTCAGCACAGCATCGATACGGCCCAATTGGGGCGTGTGGAAGTACGCCTGCGCCGGCACGACGGCCAGCACCGCTGGTTCATGACCGAAGCCGTGCCGGAGCTGGACGCCGACGGGCGCCTGCTGCGCCGCTACGGCTACTTGCTGGACGTGCACGACCTGCGCGAGCGCACCGAGGAGCTGGCCCGCAGCCGCCAGGACTTCGCCGCCCTGGCCGACAACATGGCCCAGCTGGCTTGGATGGCCGACCCGTCGGGGGCCATTTTCTGGTACAACCAGCAGTGGTACGCCTACACCGGCTCGACCTTGGAAGAAATGCTGGGCGACAAGTGGCGCACGGTGCACGCCCCCGAAACGGTGACCGGCGTGGTGGAGCGCTACCTGGCTGCCATCGAGGCCGGCCAGCCCTGGGAGGACACCTTCCCGCTGCGCCGGCACGACGGCGAGTACCGCTGGTTTTTGAGCCGGGCCCGGCCCATTCGCGACGCGGCCACCGGCAAGGTGCTGCGCTGGTTTGGCACCAACACCGACGTGACCGACCTACGCCGGCTTCAGGAGCGCCTCGCCGAAAGTGAGGAAGAGCTCCGCATTCAGGCCGAGAGCATTCCGCAGCAGGTGTGGACGGCCCGGCCCGATGGCACCGTGGACTTTTACAACCACCGCACGGCCGCGTACGTGGGTGAAAGCATGGAGAAAAACGGGGCGGCGCACTGGCTTGAATTTGTGCACCCCGACGACCGCGCCCTGATGCAGCAGCGCTGGGACGCTGCCATTGCCAGCCAGCGCTACTACGAGGCCGAGTTCCGCCTGCGCCGCTACGATGGGCAGTACCGTTGGTTTCTGGGCCAGGCGCAGGCCCGCCGCACGCCCGGCGGCCAGCTCCTGAAATGGTACGGCACCAACACCGACGTGCACCAGCAGCGCCAATTGCAGGAGCAGGTGCTGACCAGCCAAAACCGCTTCCAGCAATTGCTCGAATCCCTGCCCCAGCTGGCCTGGACGGCCCGCCCCGACGGCAGCCTCAATTACTACAACCAGCGCTGGTACGAGCTGACGGGCGGCACCTTTGAGGAGCTGCGCAACTGGGGCTGGGAACAGTACATTCACCCCGACGACTTTGCCGGCACCACCCGGCGCTGGCAGCACAGCCTGGCCACCGGCGAGCCTTTCGAAACCGAGCTCCGCTGGCGCGACCGCCACGGCCAGTACCGCTGGTTTCTGGCCCGTGGCGAGGCCATTCGGGACCCGGCCGGTGCCGTGGCGCTGTGGGTGGGCGTGAACACCGACGTGCACGAGTTCAAGGAAGTGCAGCAGCAGCTCCAGGAACAGAACGACCGCCTGCGGCGCACCAACGAGGACCTGGACAATTTTGTGTACACGGCCTCGCACGACCTCAAGCAGCCCATCAACAACATGGCGGGCATCTTTGAGGAACTCACGCGCACGGCCTACTTCCGCGACCCGGACGCCATCAAGCTCATCAGCTACTTTGAACGGTCGCTGGCCCGGATTTTTGCCACCATCGACGACCTCAGCGCCATTGTGCAGGTGCAGCGCCAGCACCAGGAAATGCCCGTCGAAGCCGTGGAGCTGGCCCCGCTGGTGGCCGAAGTGGTGGCCAGCCTGCAAGACCAAGTGGCCCTGGCCAACGCCACGCTGGAACTGGACTTTGCCACCTGCCCGGTGGTGAACTTCGTGCGCCTCAACCTGCAAAGCGTGCTCTTCAACCTGCTCGGCAACGCGCTGAAGTACGCCGCGCCCGGCCGGCCGGTCAATATCCGCTTCAGCAGCACCCCCGACCTGGTGACCGGGCGGCCCATTCTTACCGTGCAGGACAACGGCCTGGGCATCGACCTGGAGCGCTTCGGGCCGCAGCTTTTTCAGCTGTTCCGCCGCTTCCACTCCCACGTCGACGGCACTGGCATGGGCCTTTACCTGGTGAACCGCATCGTGCAAAACCACGGCGGCCGGGTAGAAGTGCACAGCGTGGTAGACGAAGGCACAACGTTCCGGATTTTTCTTTAGCAACTGCCGCCCAACGATACGAACCGTTGGGCAGCAGCGCCCACCAACTCGCGGGCCCAGGTATCCCGCCGCTTACTTATTGTCGCCTGCTATGCCTGCTTCCTCCATTCCAGTACCCCCGACCAACGAACTGAACTCCATCGGGTTGGCGGAGGTGCTGCTGAACTTGTCTCCGTCGGGGATGGTGCTGCTACGCCCACTCTACGCAGACGCGGGCACGGAAATAAGTGACTTTGCCTGGGTGCAGCTCAATGCCGCGGCCCAGCAACTCCTGCACTTGCCGGCGCACCCGGCCGGCTCCGTGCTGACGGCCTTTTCCACGGCGGATGCACATGACTTGGTTGAATTTTACCGCGACGCCTTCCGCACGGGCCAGGTGGAACGCCACAGCCGCCTCTACCAGCCCAACGGCCGTGGCGGCTTCTACCAGCTGGCGGCCCAGCGCCACGCCGACCTGCTGGTCGTGAGCTTCGCCGATGCCGGAAACCAGCCGCCCACAGCCGGGGAAGAAGCCCTCGCCCTGGAACGCTCCAAAGCCTTACACCTGGCCCACGCGGCCACCGAGCAGGAGCGTGAGCAGCTCTACCAGCTATTTGAGCAAACCCCGGTGGCCATTGCCATCATGCGCGGCCCCAACCTGCGGGTGGAGCTGGCCAACCCCGCCGTGTGCGCCATTTGGGGCCGCGAGCCGGGCCAGGTGCTAGGCCGCCCCTACTTCGAGGCCGTGCCCGATACCGCTGGCCAGGGCTTCGAGCAAATTCTGGCCGATGTACTGACCACGGGCCAGCCGTTCACCGTCACCGAAGCCCCCGTTACCCTGGCCCGCGCCCACACCGGCCAGCCCACGCAGGCCTACGTCAACTTTGTATTTCAGTGCCTGCGCGATGCAGCCGGCGAAATTGTGGGCCTCGTAGCCAGCGGCACCGAAGTAACCGAGCAAGTACTGGCACGCCGGCAGGCACAGCAGCTCAACGATGAGCTCACGGCCAGCAACGTGGCCCTGGAAACGCGCGTGCAAGCCCGGACCCAGGAGGCCCAGCAAGCCCGGGCCGATGCCGAAGCCGAACATGCCACGCTGGAGCGCGTGTTTGAGCAGGCCCCCATGGCGCTGGCCATCCTGACGGGCCCGACCCACGTCATCACCCTGGCCAATGCTGAAATGGGCTTCATCTGGGGTCGTTCGCCGGCTTCGGTGCTGGGCCGCAACCATTTTGAAGCCCTGCCCGACCTGGCCGGCCAGGGCTTCGAGGCCATTTTTGCCGACGTGTACCGCACCGGCAAGCCCTACTACCTGCGGGAGCTGCCCGTGCGCGTAGACCGGCGCGGCAACGGCCACCCAGACCTCGGCTACTACCACATTACCTACCAGCCCCTGCACGACGGACAAGGCCACATCACGGCCATCACGGCTTCGGCCGTGGACGTCACCCATCAGGTGCTGGCCCGCCAGCAGGTGCAGCAGCTCAACGACGAGCTGGAAACCCGCGTAACAGAGCGCACCGCCGAAGCTCACGCCGCCCTGCGCGAAGCCCAGAACCAGCGCGAGCAGTTGAACGAGCAACAAGGCCTGCTGCATCAGATTTTGGGGCAGGTACCGGCTTCGGTGGCCACGCTGATGGGGCCGGAGCATCGGTTCGTGTTTTTCAACGACCAATACCGGGCCCTTTCGGCCGGCCGTGCGGAGCTGGGCCTGACGGTGGCCGAGGCATTGCCGGAGGTGATGGAACAGGGCTTTGTGGGCATTCTTGATAACGTGTACGCCAGCGGCCAGCCCTTTATTGGAAAAGACATGCTGGTCCAACTCCTGGACAGTGCCACTGGCCAACCCAAGCAACGCTACGTCGACTTCATCTACCAACCCCTGCACGACAGCCGGGGCCAGATTCAGGGCATTCTGGCTTTTATTCTCGATACGACGGAATCGGTGCTGGCCCGCCGCCAGGCCGAAACCTTGCAAGCCGCCGCGCTGGCTGCCGTGCAGCGCCGGGCCCAGCAGCGCCAGGAGCTGTACCAGATATTTGCCCAAACGCCGGTGGCCATTGTGCTGCTGCGCGAGCCCAACCACCGCATCGACTACTTCAATCCGGCCTTTGTCGAGCTGTTTCCGCCCGAGGAGGCCGCTTCTCCGCTGCAAGGACACACCATTGCCGAAGTGTACCCGCGCATTAAAATGGCCGGCTTGGTGAAGCTGCTCGACCGGGTGTTCGAAACTGGCGAGTCGCAGGTGGTTATTGACATGCCGCTGGCCGACCTCCAGCCCGGCAGCCCGCGCTACGTCACGCTTTCGTACCAGGCCTACCGCGAGGAAGGCCGCATTGTGGGCGTGGCCGCCTTTGCCTACGACGTAACCGAGCAGGTGCTGGCCCGCCGCCAAGCCGAAACCATGCAGGCGGCCCTGCTGGCCGGTGCCCAGCGCCGGGCCCAGCAGCGCCAGGACCTACTGAGCCTGTTCGAGCGTGCGCCGGTGGCCGTGGCCCTGCTGCGGGAGCCCGAACACCGCATCGAGTACTACAACACTTCGTTCGAAAGGCTGTATCCTGGCGACGACCTGCAGGGGCGCACCGTGCAGGAAGCCTACGCCAACCTGACGACCCCGGACGTTACTGCCCGGCTCGACCGGGTGTACCAAACCGGCGAAACCTACCAGGGCTCGGAGCAGCTGCTACGCACGCGGCTATCCGGCGGCCCGGCGCGCTACATCACCTTCACGTACCAGGCCTACCGCGAGCACGACCAGATTGCCGGGGTGGCCGTGTTCATTCATGAAGTAACCGAGCAGGTGCAGGCCCGCCAGCAGGTAGAAGCCCTCAACGCGGAGCTGGCCACTACCAACGATGAGCTGAATGACAGTAACACCCGGCTTCGGCGCACCAACGCCGACCTGGACACCTTCGTGTATTCGGCTTCGCACGACCTGAAATCGCCCATCACCAACATCGAGGGCCTATTGCTGGCCCTGCGCCAGCAGCTGCCCGCCGAGGCGCTGCACGCGCCGCTGGTGCAGCGCCTGCTCCAAATGATGGACGGCGCCGTGGCCCGCTTCCAGCAGACGCTCAACCACCTCACCGACGTGACGCGCCTGCAGCAGGACTCGCTTGAGCAGACTGCCGAGGCCGTGGACCTGCCGGCCCTGGTAGAAAGTGTGCGGCTCGACATTCTGCCCGAGCTCACGGCCGCCGACGCGACCCTCACGCTGCAACTGCACGAGTGCCCCACGGTCCATTTCTCGCCCAAAAACCTGCGCAGCATTCTCTACAACCTGCTTTCCAACGCCATTAAGTACCGCGACCCGGCCCGGCCGGCCCAGATAGTGCTGCGCGGCCGCGCCGCCGCCGGCCAGGTAGTACTGGAAGTGCAGGACAACGGCCTGGGCCTGAGCGAGCCACAGCAAACGGAGCTATTTCGCCTGTTCCGCCGGATGCACACCCACGTAGAAGGCTCCGGCGTGGGCCTGTACATGGTGAAAAAAATGGTGGAAAACGCCGGCGGCACCCTCGCCGTGCAAAGCGCCCCCGGCGTGGGTTCTACCTTCACCGTCGCGCTACCGGCACCGGTTTTTCAACTGCCTTAAATTCTGAATTTTATGCTCATGGAACAATTATCCAGCATCTTGCTGGTAGACGATGATTCAACCAATAACTTCCTCAACGAGCTGCTGCTCAAAAGCCTGAACGTCAGCGACCATATTTTTGTGGCCGAGAACGGGGAGCAGGCCCTGGACATCATCGAGAACACCGTGGGCCCCAACGAGCCCGCCCTCATCCTGCTCGACGTGAACATGCCCGGCCTGAATGGGATTCAGTTCCTGGAAGCCTACCGGAAACTTCTCAAGTCCCAACACAGCGCCACGGTCATCATCATGCTCACCACCACCATGGACGCCCGCGACCTGGCCCGCCTCGACGAGCTCAACATTGCCGGGCTGGTGAGCAAGCCCCTCACCCAGGAGAAGATAGACAGCATCCTGCAGCTGCACTTTCAGCGCCGCTTATCAATCGGCAGCCCGGACCTGTAAGACGCACGTCGCCAAGGACTGGTATCAGCATGCCCGTTGAATAACCGTCATGCAGAAGCGGAGGCAAAGCACGAGCCTGTGCCGTCTGTCAGCCTGAGCGGAGCGAAGGACCTTATCACCGATGAACGATTTGCAGTAGATTAACTGGGCCAAGCGCGATAAGGTCCTTCGCTCCGCTCAGGATGACGGGTAGCCCGAGCGAGATGCTTCGGCTCCGCCTCTGCATGACGGTGCTTTACTTGTGGCCCTGCTAGTTATATTTTTGGGCAAGCGCTTCCGAATTGCCAAACCGCTTTACTTTACGAACGACTCTGGGCGACCTGGCGCCCGGTACTTTTCGCTTCTGCTTTGCTTCATTCCAAGCTCCCCGACGTCGGCGTCAGCATCTTTGCTCAAATGACCCTGCTGGCCCAGCAAACCGGCGCCATTAACCTCGCCCAGGGCTTTCCGGACTACGACCCGCCGCAAGAGCTGCTGCAGGCGCTGGCCCGCCACGCCCTCACGCCTGGCCACCACCAATACGCACCCATGCCGGGCCTGCCCCGGCTGCGCGAAGCCATTGCCGCTCAGGTAGCCCGCCTGCACATCGACGCGCCCGCCCCCGACGCGGCCACCGAAATCACCATCACGGCCGGGGCCACGGAGGCGCTGTATGCGGTGCTGGCCGCCGTGGTGCGCCCCGGCGATGAAGTGCTGGTGTTTGAGCCGGCGTATGATTTGTACGGGCCGGCCATTCGGCTGCAAGGCGGCGTGCCGCGCTACGTGCGCCTGCCCGCCCCGCACTTCCGCCCCGACTGGGAGGCCGTGCGCCGCGTGGTGTCGCCCCGCACCCGGCTGGTGATGGTGAACACGCCTCACAACCCCAGCGGGGCCGTGTTCACAGCCGAGGACTGGCACGAGCTGGCCCGCCTGCTGGCCGGCACCGATGCCCTCGTGCTCAGCGACGAGGTGTACGAGCACCTCGTGTTCGATGGGGCGCCGCGCATGAGTGCCCGCCAGCACCCCGAGCTGCGCGAGCGCAGCTTCGTGCTCTCGTCGTTCGGCAAAACCTACCACGCCACGGGCTGGAAAGTGGGGTACTGCATTGCGCCGCCTGCCCTCACCACCGAGGTGCGGCGGGTGCACCAGTTCCTCACCTTCGCTGTGAGCACCCCCACCCAGCACGCCCTGGCCGACGCGCTGGAAACCGATGCCACCGATGCCCACGCCCGCGGCCTAGCCGCCTTCTACCAGGAGAAGCGCGACCAGTTCCGCACCCTGCTGGACGGCGCGGGCTGGGACTTGCTGCCCGTGCCCGGCGGCTACTTCCAGCTGGCCCGCTACGACGCCTTTTCGCCGGCCACCGACCTGGCTTTTGCTAAATTTCTGGCCCGCGAAAAAGGCGTGGCCGTGGTGCCAGTATCAGCGTTTTACCACGATGGATTTGACGATGGCCTGATTCGATTCTGCTTTGCAAAGGAAGCCGCCACGCTGGATGCGGCGGCGAAACGGCTGCGGTAAAAAGAACGTCATGCTGAGCGCAGTCGAAGCATCTCTACCGCGCAGGTAATTCATTTACTATTGCAGTAGAGATGCTTCGACTGCGCTCAGCATGACGTTCTTTGAAACGACATCTCCTCCATATTCTCATGTCCGACCTCACTGTTTCTTTCGTTCAAACTGCGTTGCACTGGCACGATGCTGCTGCCAACCGTGCCGCCATTGGTGGGCAGTTATCCCAACTCACAGCTCCGACTGACCTCATCGTGCTGCCCGAGATGTTCACCACCGGCTTCAGCATGGAGGCTGCCAGCCAGGCCGAAACCATGGCCGGGCCCACCGTGGCCTGGGTGCGCGAGCAGGCGGCCCGGTACGATGCCGTAGTCACCGGGAGCGTCATCATCGAAGAAAACGGCGCGTACTACAACCGCCTGCTTTGGGTGCGGCCCGATGGCAGCCTGAGCCAGTACAACAAGCGCCACCTTTTCACGCTGGCCGGCGAGCAGCACACCTACACGCCCGGCCAGACTCGCCTGGTGGAAGAGTGGCGCGGCTGGCGCATCTGCCCGCTGGTGTGCTACGACTTGCGCTTTCCCGTCTGGAGCCGCAACCAACCCATCGAGCCCTACGACCTGCTGCTGTACGTGGCCAACTGGCCGGCCGTGCGCCGCACCGCCTGGATGACGCTGCTGCGCGCCCGCGCCATCGAAAACGTGGCCTGCGCGCTGGGTGTCAACCGCATTGGCCGCGACGGCCTGGGCCACGGCTACTCCGGCGACTCGGCCCTGCTCGATGCCAAAGGCAATTATTTGGTAGAAGCCCATGACCAGGGCGGCGTTTTCACCCATACCCTCAGCCGAGCCGAACTGGATGAGTTCCGGTCCAAATTCGCAGCGCTGAACGACGGCGACGCGTTTGAGCTGCAGCGTTAGCGCCATTATGAAGTAGGGGCGGGGCCTGTCCCCGCCCATCGTTGAACGATTCCAGCGTCGGATGTTCAACGATGGGCGGGGGCAGGCCCCGCCCCTACTCTTTCATGACTAGCGCACCAGCAGGCGCTGCACGGCGGTAGCGCCATCGGCCCCCTCGGCGCGCACCAGGTAAACCCCAGCGGCGAGGCCGGCCAGATTGAGGGCGTGGCTGCGCTGAAAGGTTCCCAACGTTTGCACCACGCGGCCGGATAGGTCGAGCACGGTGAGGCGGGTGGGCTGGGCGCTTTCGACGGTGGCCGTGGCCGTGGCGGGGTTCGGGTAGATGCTCAGGGCCAGAACCCGGGCTGCCTCGGCGCGGGCCGCGCTAACGGTGCCCCGGTTGCGGGTGCCGTAGCTGAGCACGCCACCGGTTTCGGTGCCCACAAACAGCTCGGGCGCGCCATCCCTGTTGACGTCGGCAGCAGCCAGGCCGTAGTGCGAGTAGATTTCTTTGCCCAGCCGGGAAAACTCATACGAGCCGCTAAGCGGATTATAAATCACGTCGTTGCGTTCCGAGAAAATGCTGCCCTGTGCCCGGTAGTTGCCAAAAAACCGCAGGTGCCCGGTTACATCGGCCGTGAGCAGGTCCGGCTGGCCGTCGCCATCGAAGTCGGCTACGGTCACGCTCAGGTTGAGCGGCCGGGCGCCTTTTTCGTCGCGGATGTGGCCGAAATCGTTGTTGGTCAGCACAAAAGCACTGTCTAGCGGTCCGCGGGCCCGGTTGCGGAAGTAGCGAAGGCTCATGCCCGGCTCGCGCACCTCGTTGGTGCCAATGAGCAGGTCAACGTAGCCGTCGTTGTCCACATCGGTGAAGCAGGGCATGTCGTCGATGGCATAAGGCAGGATGCCCGTAGTGGGCGTGTAGGTAGTGGGGGTACTGGTTGTGGCCGGCCCCCGCGGCTTGATATTGACCGCGTTGGCGGCGTTGAAAGCCACGGGCAGGCCCGCAGCGGCCGTGTTCAAAATATAGTAAATGATGTTGGTGCCCCGGTCCCAGCAGCCATAAGCCAGGTCGAGGGCACCGTCGCGGTTCAAATCGACCAGGGCAGGCTTGATGCTCAGCAGATTGAGCGACGCCAGGCCCAGGTAGTCGCTGGTCATGAGGCGGTATACCGGCCGGGCGCGCGTGCCCACGTTCCGGTAGTACGAAAGCGTGGCGCGGTACACGCCGCTGACGCGGTCGGCGTGGTTGCCAATCACCATATCGGGCAGTCCGTCGCCGTCGATGTCGCCGAAGGTGGGCGCGGCGCCCTCGCTCACGTCAATCATGTCGTTTTGCAGGAAGCCCGCCGCTTGGTAATTATACACCGGAGCGCCACTGGCCGCCGAGTTGGTGAACAGCTGCACCTGGTGGCTCATGCTCACCAGGTCGGCGCTGTTGTTCACCATGTTGGGGGCCACCACCAAATCGGGGCGGCCATCGAAATTGGCATCAAACAAATAGCCGGACGGGAACACCGGCACCTGCACGGGGGTGGCCGCCGAGGGAAAGCTGGCCGTGATGCTCGCTTGCGTGAGCACAGGCGCGGCCGTGGTTCCCTGGTTGAGCAAGCGCGTAAGTTCCGAGCAGTTGTCGCGTCCATCGAGCAGGTCCTGGTCGCCGTCGCCGTCGAGGTCGACCAGCAGCAGGCTGTGGCCGCCGGTGTGCAGGGGCTTGGCCGCAAAGCACGCCGTTTGGCCGCTGAAGCGGTAGTCGGTGCAACCACTGCACGCCTGAATGCTTCCCCAATAGGACGTGTTCAGGGTAAAACTGAGGCCCCCGCAGGCCCCGGCACTGGTGTTGAGGTATTGCTCGATGTAGGACGAGCTGATGAAATCGTACGACATAATGTCGAGCCGGCCGTCGCCGTTCACGTCCTGAATGGCCGGCAGGTTGTAGCCGCCAATGGTGAGGTTGGCCGTACCCGAGAAGTTGCCGGAAAACCGGAGTTCGTTGGTTGTGAGCTGAAACGTGGTTTTGCCATTGACCAGCACGTTGTGCAGCACCGCAATGTTGCCCCCATTGACGTAGGTAAAAATATCGGCCCGACCGTCGCAGTCGTAGTCGCGCAGCAGCACCCAACTGTTCAGGCTATCCGGAAAAATGGATTCGTACTGCGGGGCGTACTGCCAGCGCCGGCCGGCGCTGGTGCCGGGCGCCGCCACGTTCAGGAACGTGTAGCAGCGGCTGGTTTCGTGGTCGAAGGCAAAGAGGTCCTGCTGGCCGTCGTTGTTCAGGTCGATGGCGCTGAACTGGGGGGTGTTCAGGCCCCCGGCCCAGGCATTGCGCAGGGTATCGGTGCCCTGCACCACTTTGGCGGTTTCCCGGTATTCAAACCCAAATACACCTTGCGCGCGCGCGGCAACCGAAAAAGCCAGCAACGCCAGCAGCAGCATGTAAGAACGTAGCATAGAAGAGCAGCAAGTGAAAGACGAAATGGCATTGGCTGTGCTTGTAACAAAAATCACGCCCACCTTTGCAGCAAGTTACACCCAGTAGGCAACTTCCGTTCATGTCCACGCCGCTCTATTCCCAGTATCTGGCCGCCAGTGGCCTCGTCAGCACCGACTCGCGCCAGCCGCAGCCGGGCACCCTCTTCTTCGCCCTGAACGGGCCCAGCTTCCGCGGCGCGGCCTTTGCCGCCCAAGCGCTGGAAAAAGGCGCCCGCCATGCCGTGGTCGACGACGTGGTGCTGGCCGCCTCCGACCCGGCCCGCTACACTTTCGTGCCCGACCCGCTGGCGGCCTTGCAGGAACTGGCCCGGCACCACCGCCAGCAATTTCGCATCCCCGTGCTGGCCATAACGGGCTCCAACGGCAAAACCACTACCAAGGAACTGCTCACGGCGGTGCTGGCCCAGCAATTTCGGGTGCTGGCCACCATCGGCAATTTAAACAACCACATCGGGGTGCCGCTCACCCTGCTGCGCCTGCGGGCGGGCGAGCACGACTTTGCGGTGATTGAGATGGGCGCCAACCACCGGGGCGAAATTGCGGAGCTCTGCGGCATTGCGCAGCCCACCCACGGCCTCATCACCAACATCGGCAAGGCCCACCTCGAAGGGTTCGGCGGGGCCGAAGGCGTGGCCCTGGGCAAAGGCGAGCTGTTCGACTACCTGACCCGCACCGGCGGCACGGCCTTCGTCAATACCTTGGATGCCCGCCTGCCCAGCCTGGCGGCCCAGGTGCCCGTCACCGTCAGCTACCCGCGCCTGATGGACACCTACCCGGCCACCCTGCTGTCGGCGGCCCCGGCCGTGGTCCTGCGTCTGGCCGATGGCACCGACGTGGCGGCCCAGCTCACCGGCGACTATAATTTTCCGAACCTGGCCGCCGCCGCCGCCGTGGGCCGACACTTCGGCATCTCGACCACCAAAGTGGCAACCGCCCTGGCCAGCTACAATCCTCAAAACAACCGCTCGCAACTGGTGCGCACCGCCGTCGGCAACGAACTGGTGCTCGATGCCTACAACGCCAACCCCAGCAGCATGGCCGCAGCGCTGCGCAGCTTCGCCGCCCGCCCGGTAGACGCCGGCCAAACCAAGCTGGTCATCCTCGGCGATATGTTTGAGCTGGGAGAAGAAAGCGCTGCCGAACACCGCCAACTGGGCCACCTGCTCGCTGAGCTGAACCTGCCCGCTGTGCTGCTCATTGGGCCAGAAATGGCAACGGCTGCGCAAGCCGCAGGCCAGCTGTGGCACTTCCCCACCAAAGCCGACGCCGCCGACTGGCTACGTCGGCACCCCATGCGCGGCCAGCAAATCCTGATAAAAGGCAGCCGCGGCATGGCCCTGGAAACGTTGGTGGAGCTGCTGTGATTTAATGGCCTAAAACGGGCTATTTAAATTAGCCAGCGTGGGCAGGATGGCATCCTTAGGCGATACCAGTGGGTTTTCGATGTTCCAGTCGATGCCCAAGGCGGGGTCGTTCCACATTAGGCCGCCTTCGGCGGAAGGGGCGTAGTAATTAGAACACTTGTAGAGAAACAGCGTGTCCTCTTCCAAGGCCACAAAGCCGTGCGCGAAGCCGACGGGCACAAACAAAATGTTGCCTTTTTCGGCGCTTAGCTCCACTGTCGCGTGTTGGCCGTAGGTAGGCGAGTCGCGGCGAATATCCACCACCACGTCAAGCACGCGGCCCTGGGCCACCCGCACCAGTTTGGCCTGCGCGTGGGGCGGGAGCTGGAAATGCAGGCCCCGCAACACCCCCGGCTGCGATTTTGACTGGTTGTCCTGCACCCAATCAATATCGGCGGGCAGGCCCAGTCCCTGCATCACGCGGGCGCTGTAGGTTTCGTAGAATACGCCCCGCGGGTCACCAAAGAGACGAGGGATAAATTCGAGAAGGCCCGGCAGGGCATGGGTCTGTACTTGCATCGGTCACAAAGGTAGTATCGGCGCCGGGGTATCCCCTAGCCCACCGGTAAGGGAAATCAGCGTTTGGGCTGCACTTCGGCCACGGCGGCCAGATACTGCTCCAGCACGAGCCGCTCGTCGAATTTGGTTTCGGCCAGGTAGCGGCTGGCTTTACCCATGCGCTCCAGGTCGGCCTCGGACAGCTGCAGCACTTGGAGCATTTTGGCGGCCAGGTCGGCGCCGTTGCGCACCTGGCAGAGGTAGCCATTGACGCCGTCCTGCACGGTTTCGCGGCAGCCGGGCACGTCGGTCGTGACGAGCGGTTTGCCCACGGCAGCGGCTTCGAGCAGGGTTTTGGGGGTGCCTTCGCGGTAGCTGGGCAGCACCACGCAGTCGGCGCGGTGCAGGTGGGCGGCCACATCGTCGGAGCGGCCCAGGTACTCGATGTCGCCGGCTTTGAGCCATTCTTCGAAGGTGGCGCGGGGCACGCCCACGCCGCCGGCCTCGTCGAGCCCGCCGAGCAGTTGGATGCGCGTGCCGGGCACCACCGAGCGAATGATTTTGGCGGCCTCAAAGTATTCCACCACGCCTTTTTCGTACAGCACCCGCGCCACCATCAAGAACACAAACGGTGTTTGGCGAACAAAGGCCGGCGCGGGCCGAAACCGGCGCGTATCGACGCCGGAACCGGGCAGCAGGCCGGTGATTTGCTTGCGCACAAGGCCGTTATCGAGGAAGAGCTGCCGGTCGTCGCCGTTCTGGAAAAACACTTTGTGCGGAAACCGGAAGGCGAAGCGGTAGAGGCCCAGCGCCACCTTGCTCACGAAGTTTTTGATGATGAACACCGTGCCCAGCCCGCTCACGTTGTTGATGCTGGGAATGCCCGCCAGCTTGGCCGCGATGCTGCCGTAGATGTTGGGCTTGATGGTGTAGTGCAGCACCACATCGGGCCGCTCGCGCCGGTAAATCTGGTAGAAGCGGCGGGTGAGGGCCGCGTCTTTCACCGGGTTGGTACCCTTGTTTTCCATCAGAATGGGCACGAAGCGGCACCCCAGCTCGGTTTCGAGGCGGGCGGAATAATCATCGGGCGGGGCGATGGCCAGCACTTCGTGGCCGGCCGCCTGCAGGGCCCGCACGAGGCTGGCGCGGAAATTCCAAATATTCCAGCTAGTATTGATGACGAGGGCGACGCGCAAAACGGTGAGATGGTGAGTGGTGAACTGAGGAGTTGGGGGCAAAGGTCGGCCTTACGGCTTTTACCTGCACCTGTTTGTTTTGCGTCTCGCCAATTCGTCCTTCCCCATTTCACCGGCCAGGCCGGTACTTTGTGGGCCAAACCCGTGTTGTCCCACCTATGAAACTTATGCTCCCAACGCTGCTGCTACTGCCGCTGCTGATTCAGGCCAACCCGCCGCTGCTACCAGGCCAGGCCATCTTCCAGAAGAACTGCGTGCGCTGCCACGGCGCCGACGGCCGCAAAGGCGCCAGCGGAGCCCACGACCTCACCAAGAGCAACCTCAACGCTTTCGGACGTACATACCTCGTCACCAACGGCATGGGCAAGATGCCCGCCTTCGGCAAAAAGCTGACGCCGGCCGAAGTGCAGCAAGTGGTGGCCTACTCGCTCACGCTGAAGTGAGAAATTGGATTGTACGTGGCATAACCTGTCCCGCTTGTTTTCGACCATCAGCCGGCCTGCTAGAAGCCGGCTTTTTTTTGCTCTTTATGCGACCCAAGCCTATAGTCACCTGGCTGCATGTTATATCAAATTAATCTGCTTTATTAGCATTAATATGCAACTTACAATCAGTGCCTTTTCATTCACCTACCTTTTTTTATCATGCAAAGACTTTCCTTTTTTCGAACACACCTAGTCGCTGCGGCCCTATTGGGGCTCGGCGCAGGGCCGGTGCTGGCCCAAACCACGCCCGCGCTGCCGGCCGGCGTCACGCGGGTTGCGTCGGTGGAGGGCATCACCGAATACCAGCTCAAGAACGGGCTGCGGGTGCTGCTGTTTCCGGACCAGTCGAAGCCCACGGCTACCGTCAACATCACCTACCTGGTGGGCTCGCGGCACGAAGGCTACGGCGAGTCGGGCATGGCCCACCTGCTGGAGCACATGGTGTTTAAGGGCTCGACCAAGCACCCCAACGTGCCGCAGGAGCTGACCGAGCACGGCGCCTCACCCAACGGCACCACCTGGTACGACCGCACCAACTACTTCGAAACCTTCTCGGCCACGGAGGAGAACCTGAAATGGGCCTTGGATTTGGAATCCGACCGCATGGTGAACTCTTTCATTGCCAAAAAAGACCTGGACTCCGAGTTCAGCGTGGTGCGCAACGAATTCGAGAGCGGCGAAAACCGGCCCACCGGCGTGCTCATGGACCGCGTGCTGAGCACCGCCTACCTCTGGCACAACTACGGCAAGTCCACCATTGGCTCGAAGGAGGATATTGAACGCGTGCCCATTGACAACCTCAAGGCCTTTTACCAGAAATACTACCAGCCCGACAACGCCGTGCTGCTGGTGGCCGGCAAAATAGACGAAGCCAAAACCCTGGGCCTGATTAGCCAATACTTTGGGCCCATTGCGCGCCCCGGCCGCGTGCTGGCGCCCACCTACACCACCGAGCCCGCCCAGGACGGCGAGCGCGAAGTAACGCTGCGCCGCACCGGCGACACCCAGGGCCTGGCCGCCGCCTACCACGTGCCCGCCGGCTCGCACCCCGACTACGCGGCCGTGGACGTGCTGGTGGACGTGCTCACCAACGAGCCCTCGGGCCGCATGTACAAAGCCTTGGTGGAAAGCAAGCGCGCCGCCAACCAGTGGGGCTTCACGCCCACGCTGCACGACCCCGGCTTCGCGTTTTTCTTTGCGGAGGTGCGGCAGGGCCGCTCCCTCGATTCGGCGCGGGCGGTGATGCTGACCACCTTCGACAACGTGGCCAAGCAGGCCCCCACGGCCGAGGAAGTGGAGCGCGCCAAAACCTCGCGCCTCAAGGACATTGACCTGATGTTTCAGCAGTCGGACCAGGTGGGGCTGGCCCTGAGCGAGTACATTGCCACCGGCGACTGGCGCCTGGTGTACCTCTACCGCGACCGGCTGCGCGGCGTGACCCCGGCCGACGTGCAGCGCGTGGCCGCCACCTACCTCAAGCCCAGCAACCGCACCATTGGCCTGTTTATTCCGGAAGCCAAGCCCGACCGCGCCACCATCCCTGCTGCGCCCGATGTGGCCGATTTGGTGCGCAACTACAAGGGCGAGGCCGCCGTGGCCGTTGGCGAAGCCTTCGCGGCCACGCCCGCCAACATCGACGCCCGCACCAAGCGCGGCCAGGAAGGCGGCCTGAAATACGCCCTGCTGGCCAAGCAAACCCGGGGCAACGCGGTGAACCTGAGCCTGCGCCTGCGCCTGGGCGATGAAGCCAGCCTGAGCAACAAGCCCGCCCTGGCCAGCCTCACGGCCGCCATGCTGGAGCGCGGCACCAAAACCCGCACCTACGCCCAAATCCGCGACGCGTTTGACAAAGCCAAGGCGCAGGTCCGCATCTACGGCGACGGGCAAACGGCCAACGTGAGCGTGCAAACCGCCAAAGCCAACCTGCCCACCGTGCTGGCCGTGGTGATGGACTGCCTGCGCAACCCCACCTTCCCGGCCGCCGAGTTTGAGAAGCTGAAGCAGGAGCGCCTGGCCGGCTTGGAATCGCAGAAGCAGGACCCGCAGGCCCTGGCCTTCAACCTAGCCACCCGCCTGAGCGAGCCGTATGCCAAAGGCCACCCCTTCGAAACGCTGACGTATGACGACGAAATCAAGGCCATCAAGGCGCTGAAGGTGGAAGACGTGCGGGCCTTCTACAAGAACTTTTACGGGGCCCAGGCCGCTACGCTGGCCGTGGTGGGCGCCTTCGACGAGCCCAGCCTGCGCAAAACGGTGAAGAGCCAGCTCGGCGGCTGGAAGGCCCCGCAGGCCTACACCCGCATTCCGCTGCGCATGTTCGAGAATACTGCTACGGGCAAGGCCCAGGCCATTCAGACCGACGACAAGGCCAACGCCATGTTTGTGACCTTTCTGAAGTATCCGCTGCGCGACGACTCGCCCGACTACCCCGCCCTGTACATGGCCAACTACATTCTGGGCGACGGCTTTCTGAACTCGCGCCTGGCCACCCGCATCCGCCAGAAGGAAGGCGTGAGCTACGGCGTGGGCTCCTTTATGTACGCCGACGATAACGACGCCATTGGCACGTTCGGCTCCTACGCCATCTACAACCCCGTGAATTCGGCGCGCCTGGAAACGGCCTATCGCGAGGAACTGGAGCGCCTGAGCAAGGAGGGCGTGACTGCCGACGAACTGAAAGCCGCCAAATCGGCGGCCTTGCAAAGCTTCCAGGTAGACCGCAGCCAGGACGACCAGCTGGCCCGCAAGTGGGCAAGATACCTCACCAAGGCCGACGGCCGCAGCTTCAGCTACGATGCCGAGCTGGAGCAGCGCATTGCGACCCTCACGCCCGAGCAGGTGAGCGCCGCCGCCAAAAAATACCTCGACTACAACCAGCTCACCATTGTGAAAGCCGGGGATTTTGCGAAGGCTGCCGCAGCGCAACAGGTGAAGTAGAGCTATTTGCTCGGCGCTTTTCGGAACCAGAAGAACGTCATGCTGAGCTTGTCGAAGCATCTCTACCGCAGCAGTAAATCCTATCGATTGGATTACTCTCGCGGTAGAGATGCTTCGACTCCGCTCAGCATGACGTTCTTCTGGTTCCTGGCCCCGTCCTATTGTCTTTTATCCCCCGCTTTCCCTCGTCCCTTTTTGCCGGAGTTCCGTTTACGCAGCCAGTACCTTTGCCCCTATTACTGAATTACGCTACCAAGCCATGGCAACAACTCAATCCGGCGGCCGCAAGCCCGGCAACAGCACCCGCCACCCCGGCGCCGTCGACGGCGTGAAGGGCCGCGCGGGCCGCATCCTGCTCAAAGCCGGCAAAGACGGCACCTACGAAACCGCCAAAGAGCAAGAAACGGCCGTGCTGGTGTCGGTGCCGCCGCGTCGGCAGTCCGAAGCCCAAACCACCGAATACCTTGACGAGCTGGCGTTTCTGATTGAAACCGCCGGCGCTACGGCCACCAAACGCTTCGTGCAACGCCTCGAAAAGCCCGACATCCGGACCTACGTGGGCGAGGGCAAGCTGGCCGAGATAAAGGCCTACGTGCAGCACGAGGGCACCAGCATGGTGGTGTTCGACGACGACCTCTCCCCTTCCCAGCTGCGCAACCTGGAGGCCGAGCTATTGGTGAAAATTGTGGACCGCTCGCTGCTCATTCTCGACATTTTTGCGCTGCGGGCCAAGTCGGCCACCTCGCGCACGCAGGTGGAGCTGGCCCAGTACCAGTACCTGCTGCCCCGCCTCACCGGCCTCTGGACTCACCTAGACAAGCAGCGCGGCGGCGTGGGCATGAAAGGTCCTGGTGAAACCGAAATTGAAACCGACCGCCGCATTGTGCGCGACCGGATTGCCTTTCTCAAAGAGAAACTGGAAGACCTGGATAAGCAGAGCCACACCCAGCGCAAGGCCCGTGGCGGCAGCATTCGGGTGGCGCTGGTGGGCTACACCAACGTGGGCAAAAGCACCCTGATGAACGTGCTGGGCAAGGCCGATGTCTTCGCCGAGAACAAGCTCTTTGCCACCGTGGACGCCACTACCCGCAAAGTGGTGCTCGACAACACGCCGTTTCTGCTATCGGACACGGTTGGATTTATCCGCAAGCTGCCGACCAAGCTGATTGAGAGCTTTAAGAGTACACTCGACGAAATTCGGGAGGCTGACTTGCTGCTGCACGTCGTGGATATTTCGCATCCCGGCTTCGAGGAGCAGATTCAGGTGGTGAACGATACGCTGGCCGACATTGGCGCGGCCGACAAGCCGGTGCTGCTGGTGTTCAACAAAATAGACCAGTACAAGCAGGACGACTCGGAGAAAGACCCGTTTGGCGAAGTGCTGGAGGCAGAGGATGACGGCACCGCGCCCCGCCCGCCGCTGGCGCAGTTGCAGGCCACCTACATGGCCAAGCTGCATGACCCGGTGGTGTTCATCTCGGCCCAGGAGCGCACCAACCTGGACGAGCTGCGCGAGCTGCTGGGCAAACGGGTGGCAGCCCTGCACCAGCAGCGCTTCCCGTACCAGGCAGCCAACGAGTGGGCCGGCGAATAAAAACGCCGCCGTTTGGCCGCGACCGTGTTACCAAATAATTATGAACGCCGCCGAGCTGTGAACGTTGAATGAAGAATTCCGTAAGGGCGAAGGCCGTGCTGATTCAGGCACGGCCTTTTGTTTATGCGTCGAACCTACTTATTGCACTGGGGCTTGCCGGCCTTGCTACTGGGCCTGGCCCAGGTGGCCGCCGCACAGGACATTCCCGTGTATCCGCCCCCGGCCCCCCTCGATACCGCCGGCATGGGTCGCTCCGATTCCAAGACTTTTGCTAACTCGCAGGTGGTAGGCATGGGCCCCAGCAAAGGCCTCATCGTGAAATACGAGCGGATTCCGGGCAACTTCAGCGTGCGTAGCTCCGGCGTGGGCGGCGTGCCCGACTACCGCACCGACGTAACCAAAAACGCCAACATGGTGGTGAAAGCGTACGCGCCGCTGCTCAACCACCCCCACCTCAAGCTCATTCTGGGCCTGAACTACGACCGGCAGGAATACCAATTCAGTCAGCCCTCCACCACCGACCAGTACAGTCTCTACAATAACATCGAGAACAAAGGGCTGAGCATTATCGGTGCGCAGCTGGCCGTGATTCGGCCCGTCGATGCCGCGCATTGGTACATCTTTCGCACCAAAACCGAGCTGAATGGCGACTACAATTCCGACGAGCTGAGCGTGACGGATTACCTGAAAGTCACGTCCGAGCTTATTTACGGCTGGAAGCGCAGCCCCACGTTTGCCTGGGGCCTGGGCGTGCAGCTGGGCTACAACCTGGGCCGGCAAAGCATCTACCCCGTCATTGTGTACAACCGCACCTTCAACCCGCGCTGGGGCGTGGAGGCGCTGTTTCCGGCCCGGGTGCTGGTGCGGCGCAACCTCTCGCCCACCTCGCTGCTGTTTGCCGGCTACGAGGTGGCCAGCAACAACTACAACATCAAGCTACGCAACCCCTTCGGCACACCCAACAACCCCAAAGTCACGTCACTGGAGCTGCGCCAGATTGACTTGAAATTCCGTCTGCGCTACGAGCACGAGCTGCTGTCCTTCCTATGGACTGGCATTGAAGCCGGCTACCGCTACAACTACCAGTTCAACGCCTTCGACCGCACCAACAGCACCCGCGACCGCATCATCGACAGCCAGTTCGGCAGCACGCCCTACGCCAGCCTCGATTTGTTTATCGTGCCGCCCAAAAAAATGCTGCAAAAAGCCGAGCGCAGCCGGAAGTAGCGCTGACCGTTGGTTAAAAATAGAACGTCATGCTGAGCGCAGCCGAAGCATCTCTACCGCGCAAGTAATTCATTTACTATTGCGGTAGAGATGCTTCGGCTGCGCTCAGCATGACGTTCTATTTTGCTTTACTCTTCGCCTGCACCTGCTGGCGCCGTTTTAGGCCCTTTAGCCAGGCATACGTGGCCTCCTGCGCCCGCATGGGCTTTTCCCCTGCGGCCGGGAGCACAAATCCATTCTCGAAATCACGGGCTTTCACGTTGTCCTGCCGCTGCAGGTCGAGCAGGTGACGTACCTCGGCGCGCAGGCTTTCGTCCAAAATGGGGAAGGCTACTTCCACGCGTCGGTCGAGGTTGCGGGTCATCCAGTCGGCGGAGGAGACATAGACTTTTTCCTCGCCGCCGTGGGCGAAAACGTACACGCGGCTGTGCTCCAGAAAGCGGTCCACGAGGCCGCGCTGGCTGATGTTTTCGCTCTGGCCCGGCTGGCCCGGCACCAGGCGGCCAATGCCCCGCACCACCAGCTCGACGCGCACGCCGGCCTGGCTGGCTTCGTAGAGCTTGGCAATCATGCCCTCGTCCTCCAGAGCGTTTACCTTGAGAAGGATGTAGGCCTCGTGGCCCTTTTTGGCTTGCTTGATTTCGTAGTCAATCAGCGCGTTAAGGCCGGCGCGCAGGCCGAAGGGCGCAACCAATAGCAGCTCCAGTTCCGGTACTTTCGACTGGTCGAGCAGATAGCCAAACACAGCGGCAGCCTCACGGGTCAGGTGCTCATCGGCCGTGAACAGGCCGTGGTCGGTGTAGAGCGTGGCAGTGCTTTCGTTGAAGTTGCCGGTGCTGAAATAGGCGTAGCGGCGGGTGGTTTCGTCGTCTTCGCGGCGCGCGATGAGGAGCAGTTTGCTGTGCACCTTCAGCTCGGGCGGGGTGAAGACTACGTGGGCGCCAGCCCGCTTCAGCTTATCGGCCCAGAAGAGGTTGGACTCCTCATCGAACCGGGCCTTCAGCTCCACCACCACCGTGACCTGCTTGCCGTGCTTGGCGGCTTTGAGCAGGGCCTTCACCACCTCGCTTTTGCTGGCCACGCGGTAGAGCGTGATGCTGATGCCGGACACGCGCGAGTCGGCGGCGGCCTCGCGCAGCAGGCGCGTCACGTAGTCGAACGACTGGTAGGGCGGGTGCAGCAAGTGGTCGCGCTGGCCAATGGCGGCCAGCAGGCTACCGGTGCGCGGCAGCGACGGGTGCGGCAGGGCCGGGCGCGGCGGATACTGAAAATCGGCCTCGCCAAAATCGGGGAAACCAAAGAAGTCGCGGAAATTGTGGTAGCGGCTGCCCTCCACCAGCTCCTCGTCGGTGATGCCGGTTTTCTGCTTAACGGCGCGCAGGGCCTCTGCCGGCATTTCGGGGTCGAAGAGCAGGCGGGCGGGAAAGCCGGTGGCCCGCTTGGCCAGGCTGCTGCGGATTTTCTCCATCAAATCGCCCGACACTTCTTCCTCGATGTCCAGTTCGGCATCGCGCGAGAGCTTGATGGCATTCACGTCCACCTGCCGGTAATCGGGGAACATGGCCGGCGCGCCCACCCGCACAACGTCGTCCAGAAACAGCACGTACCGTTCTGAGCCCACGTCGGGCAGGCGCACGAAACGGCCGCCGTGGCGCTTGGTGGGCAGTTCCATTATCAGCACCCGCTCGGCCTCGGCTTTCTTGCTTTTGGCCGCCACCGGCTGGTGCAGAAAGAAGGTGAGGTACACGGCCTGGTCCTTCAGAAAGAGGTGGTGCAACGTGTCGTCCAGCACCACGGGCGAGAGCAGGTCGCGCACGTTTTTCTCGAAGTAGCGGGCCGTCCACTGGCGCTGCTCGTCGGTCAGCTCGGCCTCGCTCAGCAGGTGAATGTGGTGGCGGTTGAGCTCGGGCAGGAGCTGCTCCCGAAACGTGGCCCCGAACTCCTGCTGCTGCCGGAACACCTCGGCCAGTACCTCCTTCAGCAGCCGCTTGGGGCTTTCGCCGAGCTTGGCGCGGGTTTTCTTTTTCAGCTTCGTGAGCCGCCGCAGCGTGGCCACCCGCACCTTGAAAAACTCGTCGAGGTTGCTGCTGAAAATGGCCAGGAACTTGAGGCGCTCCAGCAGCGGCACGCTGTCGCTCTGGGCTTCTTGCAGCACGCGGGCGTTGAAACGCAGCCAGCTCAGGTCGCGGGAAAGGGTTTTCAAATTAGTGAGGCAAGTTGGTGAAGTGAGCGTTTAACGGAAAAGAAAGCACAACGGTCATGCCGAGCGCAGCCGAGGCATCTCGCGTGCAGCAGTAATCTCTTTGATTGAATTACTACCACAAGCGAGATGCCTCGGCTGCGCTCGGCATGACCGTTGTGTTAAATCTAAATTTGAAATGCCCTCAGCTCACATTGCGCGGGTAGTCGTAGAAATAAAACTCGGCGTTCACCTTGCTCACTTCGCTCCAATGGTCGCACTCGAAGCGCAGGCAGACCACGGCAGCGGTGGGCATCTCGTTGAGGCTGGAGGGCGACAGCTCGTTGGCCGTGTCGGTGATGGTGGGGTTGTGGCCCACCAGCAGGGCCGAGTTGGCCGTGTCGGGCAAGGCCTTGATGATGCCAAGCAGGCCGTCCACATCGGCCCCGTAGATGCCGGACTCCACCACGATTTTATCGTGCGGGTACTGCATTTCGCGGGCCACCAGCACGGCGGTGCTCATGGCGCGCACGGCGGGCGAACTCACGATGACATCGGGGCAGATGCGGCGCTTGGCCAGGGCCTTGCCCATCATGGGGGCGTCGTCGCGGCCCCGGTCGTTGAGCGGGCGTTCCTGGTCGCTGAGCTCGTCGAAGCTCCAGCTGGATTTGGCGTGGCGAAGAAGATAAAGCGTTTTCATGAGAGCGAAGCTAACGGGGTTTTGCTTACCCAGGAGGTTAGGAAAAGGTTATGGCGGGAAGGAATACCAATTGAGCGGCCATCCTGAGTTAGCCCGTCATGCAGAGCGGAGCGAAGCATCTCGCTCGCGCAGCCTGTCATCCTGAGCGTAGCGAAGGACCTTTTCACCGTAGAACGATTAGCAGTAACTCAAACGGCGCTAACAGGATAAGGTCCTTCACTACGCTCAGGATGACAGGCTGCGCGAGCGAGATGCTTCGCTCCGCTCTGCATGACGGGCTGGCTACTTCTTAAACCGCTGCAACAAAAAAGCCCCGTCGCCGGACTGGCGACGGGGCTTTCTCAAGCTTCAAGCTTATTCAACAATCAGCTTTTTCACCACCACTCCCATTTCCGTATTCAGACGCAGGGAGTAGAGGCCGGGCGCTACGTTGAGCAACGGCAGCGTGTGGGTGACCTGCCCGGCGGCTAGCGTCTGCTGGCGCACTACCCGGCCCAGGGCATCGACCAAAGAAGCCGTTACCGACCTGCCGCGCAGGCTGAGCGGCAGTTCGATGGCGACCTGGTGCTGAGCCGGGTTGGGGTATAGCGCCACCTGCTGGGCCAACGCCCCCGATGCGACTGCCAGCACCGACTGCGCCGAGAACACCAGCTCAAACCGCGTGGTATTGAGCGTTGCGGCATTGGTTATGGTGAACTGGTAGGCGGGCTGCTGGGTAAGGTTGGTGAGGGTGCCGAGCTGCAGGTCGCGCAAATACACAGCGGTAGTGCCCAGGTTCAGCAGCTGGCTGGCTGTGAAGGTGTAGGTGCCGGCCTGCGGCACGCCCACCGCCAGCGGCACCACGCGCTGGGCCGTGCCCAGGAGGGGCTGGCCATCGATGCTGAGGAAGTGGCCGGGCAGGCTGGTGGAAAGGTTGAGGCCCGAAGGGTTGGGCAGCTTCTCGGCATCATAAGCCGCTTCGAAACCGACGGTGGCGCCGTTCTGGAAGTACACGGTGGCCTCGTCTACCAGCGGACGGCCTACGCCCTGCAAGGTAAGCTGCACCAGGGGCCGGGTTTCGGTCGTGGTGCGCTGGAAGGTGGTGCCGTTGGGCACGGTCAGGCGCTGGCTGTTGCGGAAGGTGAAGCTGGCCGACGACTGACCGGCCGCCGCGCGGACGAAAAACGCCTGCCCCACGGGCAGAACCGAGTTGCCGATGCTGTTGAGGTAGGTGCGGTACTGCCCCGCGTACTGCGCGCTGCTGCCGAACACGTAGAGGGCATCTTCCAGGCCCTGGCGGTCGCCGGGTGCCACCAGCGTGTAGTCGAGCGGCGCTGGGTAGGGGTTGCCCAGCAGCTGCCAGCCGCCATCGGGGTAGCTGGGGCGGCTGCTGGTCAGGCTCAGCGGCTGGTCGCCGTTGGTGAGGGTGCCCTGGAAATCGACCAGCTCGGTGGCGCCAATGTTGACGGTGTAGCCCCGGCCCACGGCCAGCGCATCGGTCAGCGCGGCGGGCGAGAACCAGCCTTTGTCGAAGCTGCTCATGGTGTTGGTGAGGCCCAAGCGGCTGTCGTCGTAGCCGTACACAGTGGGGAAAAGCTGCACGGCGCCGGGGTTGGCGGCCGAGTTGTAGGCCGGGTTTACCACGGGCGTGAAGCTGCCGCCGGTGGCGGTGGTGGCCAGGTCAGCCACGGTGGTGTTGCTCACCGGCGCGGCGTACTGGCGGTAGCCGAGCCCGGCATTGCCGCTCGGGTCGATGGCGCGCTGCACCGTGGCCGCGCCCACCACCAGGCCGCCGCTGTTCACCACCAGCCCGTCGGTGGCTACGCCGCCGCTCACGCTGGAAAGCAGGGTCAGCGGCTGGCCGTTGGTGGTGAGGTTGCCCAGCAGCGTGAGCACGCCCCGGAAGCGGGTGGGTGTGCCCAGCCCCGCTCCGGCGGCGCCGATGGTGAGGTTTTGCACCAGCAGTGGGCTGCTGCCACCCAGCGTTTGACTGGCGCTGCCGGTGGTGGCCAGGGTGCCGCCGGTGGCCGTCCAGGTGCCATTGTTGGTCAGGTTGCCCGTCAAACTCAGGGTGCCGCCGCTCTGCGTGAGCGAGGCCCCGCCGCTCACGACCAGGGCGCGGGCCACGGCCGCGCCGGTGCTCACCGTTGGGAAACGGGTGACGCCCACGCTCGGAACCAGCGCATCGAGGGTAGCCACCGGCACGCCGCCAGTCCAGTTACCCCCCGTCAGCCAGTCGGTGCTCAATGCGCCGGTCCACAGGTTGGCGTACTCGTAGGCGCCCACGTCGGGGGCGCTGCCGGTGTAGGTGAAGTTGGTGGGGTAGTTGGCCGTGGTGCCCGCGTCGATGAGGGCGCTGCCGCCCGCCAGGCGCAGCGTCTGAATGATGGGCAGACTGCCGTCGGCCTGGCGCGGGGACCGCAGCAGGGTGGTATCAATGCTAAGAAAGTCGCTGGGGCTCACCGTCACGCCCACGCTGTTGGGTGCAAAAGTGTTGTGGTCAACGGTGCTCGTGGTTGGGTCGCAGTTGGTAAGGTCGGCGCCTGCCACGGCCGGGCTGTAGCTGATGTTGTTCTGGACGATGTGGCCGTAGCCCGCCACGTCGGTGTTCGTCGCCAGGCTGACATTGCTGCGGTTCAGCATGTTGTAGTTGGCGCTGCTCGAGCCGCCCCCGTTGCGGTAGGCCGTGTTGTCGACGAAGGTGAGCCCGCCCAGGTGGTGGTTGGCGTAAAAACCGTTCGCCTTGTTGCGCACCGACACGCAACCTTGCACCACGTTGCGCGGAATGGGATTGGGCACGCTGGGGTTGGCCCCGGTGCCGTACCCCCCGGCCTTGAAGCCGTTGCCGTCGCCGCGGCTCACGAATTTCGGCGTGTAGCCGTTGTAAAAAGCCCAGCAGTTCTCGAACGTGACGGCCGCATTGTTGGTGATGCAGTCGAAGCCGTCGTCGCTGTTTTGCCAGGCGCGGCAGCCGCGAAACACGTTGCCGGTGTACGTAATCTGGTTCACGTGGGCCCCGAAGCCGTCGACGTTGCCGCCGTCTTTGGTGCCGGTGGTGTTGTTCACGTTCACGTTGTCGTTGTTGCGGTAGGCGTCGCAGTTTAGCACCAGGGTATTGCCCCCGCGCGTCATGTAGAAGCCGATGGCCTGCCCGTCGTGCATGCTCAGCCGCTCGAAGATGTTATTGCCCGTTGCCCCGCTCTGCGACACGCAAATGGACAGCGTATTAACGGTAGTACCCACCAGCGGCACCCGCAGCCCCACAATTTCCAGCCCGCGAATGTGGATGTAGCCGCCCGTTACCTCAAACGCGCTGAGGCGGTACGGGGGCGGCACGGCGCCGGGGTTGGCCGTTGTATTGGTATCGTTGATGCTGGGGTCGACGTTGGCGTAGTTGAACACGGGCTGCTCGCCGGGGTAGGCCCAGTAGTTGATGCGCGCCCCCGCCGTGCCGCTTTTCGTCAGGTAGGTGATGTAGGCGTAGGAACCCGCGGCGGCCGTGGAATGTCCCGAGATGTTCGCGTTAGTCATCATATACGTGCCGCCGCGCACCCACACCGTGTCGCCGGCCGACACCGCCGTTTGGGCCCGCTGAATGGTGAGGAAGGGGGCCGTAATGGTGCCGGGATTGGTGTCGTTGCCCGTCGGGGCCACGTAGTATTTAACGGCAAGCGCCGGGCCAAAGCTCATGGCCAGCAGCAAGGCTAGTAAGTAGTGTTTGAACATAGTACGGGATGGGAAATGATTAGGACACGAACTTACCCGTCCCATTTTCCGACACCATCCTGCACTGTTCTGGGCATCGGTATCGATTGCGGTATTCAACGCTGCAAAATCGGCCACTTTTAGCAGTTCATTAACCCTAAAAAAGAAGCCTGGCGCACCTTTTTGCGTTCTCTACCCCCTTCTACCTGTACCCTCATGCCTGCCACCTGCCTCCGTCGTTTCCAGCACCTGTGCATGGCCATCAGGCGCCAGCATGGCGAAGCGCCCCCAAGCCCACCCTGTTGCTGGACGTGCTCGAAGGCATCGCCGCCAGCTCCGTTCAGGGCAACCGCATCGCAGTTACGCCCGAACTCATCGGGGCACTTCAAGCCATTTGCACCGAACTGGGCACCCCGGCGCTGTTCACGGCCGCCAACTGTTCCGGATTGACGCCGACTACCGCGTGCGCCTGGCCCACAACTTCGGCAGGCTCAGCGGCGACCACTACGGCGTGCGCCGCTCTGTGGGGCCGGCGCTGTGGCTGCTCCAGCGGCCGGAGCGGTGCTCTGGGCTGTGAACCACGTCAATACAACCTATCTAATTTATGGGCTTCCCAGAAAACGAAAGATATAGCACATTAAACGGCATCACACTGGCAACTTTTTTTCCAATCACTAGCTGAAAAGAAAGCCCAAAAACTGCATTTTCGTGGACTTTGAGCAGGGTATCGGAAAGCTTTCAAAAAGAAAGCTGATTTGAAAGGTGACTGGCTAGAGCGGTTTCGCGCTACGGTACACCAACCCCGGAACCGCTATAACTTGAATCACCGTGGCTGTTGCAGAACTCGGTTTAGGCGGTTGCGCTGGCCACGAAGTGCGGGACCGAAGCGTGCGTGGCGGCAGTATCGGTGGCCGTCGGGGTCTGGCGCTTGTGTCGCTTGCGGGGCCTCTGGGCAGCCAGCAGGGGCCGTGCCAGCACCATCGCCGCGCTGATTTGCCGTTGGGGCCGGTGCTTGAGTAGCTTTTTTAGGTTGTAAGCCACGGCCGTCAGCAGCATGGTTTTGTGGGCACCGGCGTGGCCGCGCACGTTCATCCGGCGCAAGCCGTAGTGGTGAATCAGGTGGCCAAACACGGGTTCGACCGTGCCTTGGCGGAGGCGGCGTTTTCCTTGCCCGCGCCGGGTGTGCTGCCGCAGCCAGGCCCGGCGGTAGGCCGCGTCGTAAATCGTGCGGTTGATTTGCTTGCGCCGGGCCTTTGGCGCGCAGGTCGGTTTACGCGGGCATTGCGGGCAGTCTGAGCAGGTGGCCCAGTAAATCTTGTGCCAGCCGCCGTCCTGGTTCGTGTCGACCTTCTGAAAGGGGAGCGGCTTGCCTTCCATGCAGGTAAAAGAGTCGGTGGCGCGGTCGTAGGTAAACCCTTCAATTTCCGGCTTGTATGGGCCAACCACCGGTATCCAGGCCGTGATACGCTGGGCTTCGAGCAAGGCGTAGTTGGCGCCGTTGGCGTAGCCCGCATCGGCCAGCAGGTGGCGCAGGGGCAGCTCGTTCGTGCGCAAGCGCTGCTGCAGGCCACGGAGCAGCCGAGGCAAGTGGAGGCGGTCGCGGCTATCCGCAAAATCGGCCTGCACGTGGCTAATAACGCCTTTTGCGGTGTCCACCGCCAGGCTACAGAGGTAGTTCAGGGCCCGGGCTTTGCCGGGCTTGACGGAGATGCGCGCGTCGGGGTCGGTGGGACTGTAGTGGGTCTTGTTACTGAACAAGCGGGCTTTCTCGTGCTGCGCGCCGGGCACGCTGGAGTGGGCAGCGAGCCGGGCCTGGTGAGCTGCCAGGTTGCGTAATTGGTGGGCGGGCGCCGTCACCACCGAGGCGGCCAATACCGGGGCAGCCGGCGCGCCCGTGGCCAGCACGGGGCCATGGGTACCCGTTGGCCGCTTTTCCCGCACGGTTTCCAAGGAGGCATTGGCCTTAACCGGCGCCGAGTCGACGGCCTGCGTGTCGCCGGCCACCAGGCCGCGGGCCACGCACTGGGCGAAGACGTGGTCGAACAGGCGCTCGAACACGGAAGCCGGAAACAGCTGGCGGGTACGGCTGATGGTCGAGTGCCAGGGCAGCTCTTCGTCCACCTCGTAGCCCAAAAACAGCAGGATGTCGAGCCGCAGGGCGCAGTGCTCGACGAGGCGGCGGTCGCTGACCAGGTTTTCCAGCCGCCCGACGAGCACCAGCTTGAAGAACACCACCGGGTCGAGCGAAGGCTGCCCGGTGGGGCTGTAAAGACCCCGGGTCTGTTCGTAAAGAAACGTCCAGTCGACCAGCTCCGCCAGTCGGCGATACAAATTATGCGGCGGTACCCGCTCACTGAGCCGAAAGCGAACCACCTCTTTGTCGAGAAACAGCTTCTTGCCTTGCATCTTCCCTTTACGAACCCGAGTTCTGCAACAGCCACCCCTGTTTTATGGAACATCTGCCCTCTGTTATTTTAGTCGGCATTGTGTGCTTATTAGCTCCTTTTTGTGAACTGAGCGCGATGAGAAACCACGCCGGCATCAATCAGCAATGGCTCAGGCTAAAGGCTGCATCTGCGTTGGCTTAGGCCTAAGCCAGCAGCACACAGAGCAGCAGATATCCGCTTGTTCCGTAGCCGAAACGGTGGCTAACTAGCGTCCAGCCCCGGCAAGCCGAGCAAGTCCGCGACACGGCGCGCCACGGTTTTGACACGGGCGACATCCGGACCGGTGATGGTCAGGTGGCCCATCTTGCGGCCGGGGCGTGCGTGCTCCTTGCCATACAAATGCAGGTGCGTGCCCGGCTGGCGCAGCACGCTGCGCCAGTCCGGCTGCCGCGGCTGGCCCTCGGCGTCGAACCACACGTCGCCCAACAGGTTGAGCATGATGGCCGGGGAGTGCTGGCGCGGCTGCGGCAAGGGCAGGCCCGTCATGGCATACACTTGCAGGTCGAACTGCGACGCGTCGCAGGCGTCTAGGGTGTAGTGGCCGCTGTTGTGCGGACGCGGAGCCATTTCGTTGACCACCAGCCCCCCGTGGTCGCTGCCGTCTTCCACCACGAAGAATTCGACGCACAGCACCCCCACGTATCCGAGGTGCTGCGCGATGGAAACGGCCGCGGCGCGGGCCCGGTCGGCCAGGGCCGGCGGCATATTGCCTGCGTAGGCGTGGGTCACGGCCAGAATGCCCGCGACGTGCACGTTGCGCTGCGGGGCAAAGCTGACGACTTCTCCATCCCAGCCGCGCGCCACCAGCACCGAACACTCGGCGGTGAGCGGCAACATCTTTTCCAGCACGCAGGCCACGCTGCCCAGCTCCGCCCAGGCGGCGGCCAGCTCTTGGGCGGTCCTGACGCGGAGCTGGCCTTTGCCGTCGTAGCCCAGGCGCGCGGTTTTCAGGATGCCGGGCAGCAAATCCGCCCGGTCGGCCTGAATAGTTTGCAGCTGGGCCGGCGTTTCCAGCACCGCGTAGGGCGCGCAGGTCACCCCCGACAGGCCAGCGCAAGCCACGAAGTGGGCTTTCTCCTCGATGCGGTTTTGGGCAATGCCCACCACGGCCGCGCCGGGCGCCACGGGGCGGGCCTGCGCCAGCGTTTGCAGGGCCTGGGCCGGCACGTTTTCAAACTCGGTGGTGATGGCCTGGCACAGCCCGGCCAGCTGGGCCAGCCCGGCCGGGTCGTCATAGTCGGCCTGGATGTGGTGGTGGCTCACCAGCCCGGCGGGACTTTGCGCGTCGGGTTCCAGCACGGCGGTGAAATAGCCCAGGCGCTGGGCGGCGTGCACAAACATCCGGCCCAGTTGGCCGCCCCCCACCACGCCCAGCGTGGCCCGCTGGCCAGCGGCGTCCACCGTGCCTGGAAAAACCGGGGCAAGGGCTGCAAGGTGACCGTCGGCGCTCATATGGGCAGCGTCATGGCGCGGGCGGCTTCGGTTTGTTCGGCGCGAAACGCCTGCAGCTTGGTCGCCAGGGCCGGGTCGTGCAAGGCCAGCTGGCCCACGGCAAACAGCGCGGCATTGGCCGCCCCGGCCGTGCCAATGGCAAACGTGGCCACGGGTATCCCTTTGGGCATCTGCACGATGCTGTGCAGCGAGTCGACTCCTTGCAAGTGGCGACTGGCCACCGGCACGCCCAGCACGGGCACCGTCGTTTTGGCGGCCAGCATTCCGGGCAGGTGGGCGGCCCCGCCCGCGCCCGCAATGATGGCCTGCAAGCCGCGCGGGCCTGCCTGTTCGGCGTAGGCAAACAAGTCGTCGGGCATGCGGTGGGCCGACACCACGCGCGCTTCGTGGGCCACGCCAAACTGCGTGAGAATCTGCACGGCGTGCTGCATGGTGTCCCAGTCGCTGCTGGAGCCCATCACCACGCCGATAAGCGGCTTATCGGAGGAAGTAGTGTTCATTGAAATTACTTGGTCGTCATGCTGAGCGCAGCCGAAGCATGACGTTCTTAGTTAATGCTTTGCTTTTCGTCACCAATTAGCGCTCCAGCAGAATTTCCGTGCCCAACACCACCAAATCCACCCGGCCCTTCAAGGTCTGGTCGATGAAGGGGGTGTTTTGGGATTTGGATTTCATGAATTCCCGCGTGAAGGTGGTTTCCGCCCCGGTATCGAACAAAACGCACTCGGCTGGCTGGCCCACTTCGATGGTGGGGACGGGCAGGCCCATCAGGCGCCGGGGCTCGGCCGAATAGCGCTTCACCACCAGGTCCCAGCCAAACTTGCCGGGCTCCACGAAATGGTGGTAGAGCGACACCAGCGCCGTATCGAGACCGGTGATGCCGTTGGGCGCGCTGATGAAATCCTGGGCTTTCTCAAACGGCGTGTGCGGCGCGTGGTCGGTGGCAATGAGGTCGAACACGCCCTCTTTGAGGCCTGCGAGCAAGGCGTCGCAGTCGGCCTGCGTGCGCAGCGGCGGGTTCATTTTGTAGTTGGTGTCGTAGTCGCCGATGTGCTCGTCGGTGAACATCAGGTGGTGCGGGGCCACTTCGGCCGTCACCTTCACGTCGCCGCGCGATTTCCACCAGCGAATGGTTTCCATCCCGAGCTTGCTCGACACGTGCTGGATGTGAATGTGCGCGCCCGCCGCGTGGGCCAGGCGGATGTCGCGGTCGATGATGATTTCCTCGGCGCACGCCGGCGAGCCCTTGATGCCGAGCCGGTAGCTCATCACGCCTTCGTTGAGGGCGCGCGGCCCGGCCAGTTCCGGCACCTCGCAGTGGCTGGCAAAAAACATCCCAAACTCGGTGGCGTACTGCATGGCCCGCAGCAGCACCGCCGGGTCGTGGGTGGTGTCGCCGTCGTCGGTGAGCATTTTCACGCCCAGCCCGTGCATGCCCTCAATTTCGGCCAGCTCCTTGCCTTCGCGGTTCTTCGTCACGCAGCCGGAAGTGTACACCGGAATGCGGGACCGGTGCTTGGCGTTTTCCAGCACGGTGGCCACGGCGGTGGCCGAGTCGAGGGCCGGGCGGGTGTTGGGCATCATCACCACGCCGGTGATGCCGCCGTTGATGGCCGCTTCGCTGCCCGTGGTGATGGTTTCCTTGTTCTCAAAGCCAGGGGCGCGAAAGTGGACGTGGGCATCAAACATGCCGGGCATCAGCACCCGGCCGCGGGCGTCGATGACGCGGGTTCCCTCGGGGACGGCCAGTTTGGGACCAATTTTTTGAATAATTCCCTCGACAATCAAGACATCGCTCTCGACAAGTTCGGGTGAGTTTTCGGCGGCGATGCGGGCGTTTTGAAGGAGCAGCATGGAGGAAGAAGGGCGGTAAACCGGCAAGGGATGGGGAATATTCGGGTTATTAAAAATGAACGTCCTGCTGAGCGCAGTCGAAGCAGCTCTACCGCTTCGTCAGGCTCCCCTCTCTTTTGGAGAGGGGCCGGGGGTGAGGTTTCGCCGTCAGGCAAAGCGGGAGAGCTGCTTCGACTGCGCTCAGCAGGACCGCCTGGTTAAGGCAGCGCTACCGCGGCGCTGGCGCGCTGCGGGGCCACGTACGACTCCTGTTTCGGAAAGTCGCCGCCCGGCGTGAGCCAGTCGAGCACGGCCATGCGCACGGAAATCCCGTTTTCGACCTGGTTGGTAATCAGGCTGCGCTCGTAGTCCATCACCGCGTCGCAGAGTTCGACGCCCCGGTTCACGGGGCCGGGGTGCATGATGTAGAGGCCGCGGTCGCCGATTTCGGCCAGCCGGGCCGTGGTGATGCCGTAGACGCGGTGGTACTCGCGCACGCTGGGGAAAAACTGCACGTCCTGGCGCTCGAGCTGCACGCGGAGCAGGTACACCACGTCGGGCGCCCAGGCCATGGCGGCCTCGTAGTCGGTGAAGCGGCGGATGCTGGCCGGCACGTATTTGGGCACCAGCGAGCCCGGCCCCAGGTACGCCACCTCCACGCCCAGCTTCTGCAGCAGCGTGCTGGTGGAGCGCGCCACGCGGGAATGCAGAATATCGCCGATGATGAGGACCTTCTTGCCGCGGGGGTCGGGGAATTTTTCCCGGATGGTGAAGGCGTCGAGCAGGGCCTGGGTGGGGTGTTCGTGGGCACCGTCGCCGGCGTTGATGACCGAGGCCGTGGTTTGCCGGGCTATCATGCCGGGCAGGCCGGGGTGGCTGTGGCGCACAATGATGTAGTCGGTGCGCATGGCCTGGAGTGTTTCAATCGTCTCGCGCACCGACTCGCCCTTGGTGATGGAGGAGTTGGCCACGTCGAAGTTCGTGACCTCCGCCGAGAGGCGTTTGGCCGCCACCTCGAAGGAGGAGTGCGTGCGCGTGCTGGCCTCGTAGAACAGCATGAGCACGGACTTGCCCTCCAGCGCGGGAATTTTCTTCACCGAGTGGCTGAACAGTTTCTTAAAGGACGTGGATTGGTCGAGCAAAAACTCGATTTCCTCGCGGTGCAGGGATGCGATGTCGAGCAGGTCTTTACGTGCCATACCGGAGTGGGGAGAATAAGTGCGTGGTCAGTGGTTGCGAGTTGGCGTTTTTACCCGATTGGTGGAGCGATGCCCAGCTCCGTGGGCATAAAAAAACCGTTTCGGAATCCGAAACGGTAGCGGGGCAAAACCAGGAAAAAATAACGGAAATACCAGCGGCAAAATCAGGAGAACCGATGATGGCAAAGACCTCTCGGCCCACTCGCGGCGCCCTGCCGAGCAAGGTCCCGCGCTTCATCAACAAATTCTTTGGTTGAAGCATGGTGCAAAAATACGGCATTGTTACGCCCGGCCATCCATCGGTCATGTTAACTTTATTTCGCGCCGTTTTTTTCAACGTTTATTTTCGGGCTAACCGGCTAAACGACGCCCTTTTTATCCTTATTTTCTCCGTTCAAAAAAAATGCAGCCTGCGTAGCCAATTGCTCGGCAACGACCACCCCGCTTAACTTTGGCTCTTTATTTCGCCGCTTCGGCGGCAAGCGGCCTCTGGGCGGGCGCCGCACGTTAGCCCCGCGCCAGGCTCCGGTTTATGCGGCCTACCAGCGCCGGTCCTTCGTAAACAAAGCCAGGGCAAAGCTGAATCAGCGTGGCCCCGGCGGCCAGCTTCTCCTGCGCATCGGCCACGGAGTGGATGCCGCCCGCGCCGATAATCGGCAGCCCGCCGTCGGAGTGGCGGTGCAGGTAGCGGATGACTTCGGTGGCCCGCGCCCGTAGCGGCTTGCCGCTCAGCCCGCCCGCACCCAGCGAGGCCACGTAGCCCGGCGCGGTGCTCAGCTTGTCGCGGCTGATGGTGGTATTGGTGGCAACGAGGCCGCTGTGCCCGGCGCAGGTTGTCGAACACCAAGTGGTAGGCGCGCTTCGCATTGAGGTTGAAAAACAGGGGTTTGACAGAAGCTTTGTACGCGGGCATCAGGTCCTGATTGGTGGCAAAGGTCGGTGAATAAGGCTGCCAAAACCCGTCCTGGGTCCGGAATAATATTTAGGGAAATTTGCCTCAGGTTTACTAAATCAACCGTCTAAATGAACGAGTAGTTAGAACCCAACATCAAAACGGCCTGACGTGACGGAGATGGTACTGCCGCCCCGATAGTCAAGCGCAGAAAACTCAAAGGTGCCGGGCATCACGCGGGCGACGGTATCAATGCGGGTGAGCGTGACCGCCCCCGCGCGTGGACCATGTATAGAAACTGCCCGCGCTGCGATTAAGACTGCCGTAATCACCCGTGGAGGGTTCGTGGCCAAGGAGTAGGTGCCTGGCCGAAACGCGTCGCGCAAGGCCAAGTACATTTGCCCCTGTTCGCCATAAGCCGTTATGCCAATTTCACGTCGGTAGAAATAGCCCCGTAGCGGGGTAATAGGCTGAAAAACGTTTTGGCTAGACGTAGGCAGAAACACTTGGCCATCCAAGAGGCAGCCAAACGTGTTTTTTCCATCTTGCGTGGCCTTGGGCAACGGGCCGCCGTCGTCCTTTTTGCAGCCGACTAATAGGACGGAGATGGTGGCAGGGCGTGAGGATGGGGCCGAAGCGGGCGAGGTGCTTCGGCTGCGCGCAGCAAGACCGCCTTTTTAGGCAACTACTTACACCCACCGACGCTTAAAACAGGAAGTCGAACCCCACAAAAAGCAGTTTCTCCTCCCCCACCGAGTAGGTGGCGTTGATGACGGCGGCCTTTAGAATGTCGATGTAAATGCCGCCACCAAAGCCGCTGTGGAAAGCGTTGAGGCCGGTGTAGGTGCCGGTGTCGTTGTCGGAATACACGCGGCCGATGTCGGCCAGGCCCATGATGCCGAACTTGCCGGGGAAGAGGTAGGCGTTGAAGGAAAACAGCTCCAGGCGCGGCTCAAAGTTGGCGTAGATGGCCGTGCGGCCCGCAAAGCGGGTGCGGCGGTAGCCGCGCAGGTTGGTGGTGCCGCCCAGCGTGTTGGCCTGGTAGAAGCGGTAGTCGCCGTAGTTGTGCTGGTAGCCGATGCGGCCGGCGTAGGTAAGGTGGAAGGGGAAGTTGGGCGTGAGGTAGGCCCGGAACTCGGTGCTCAGGCGCCCGAAGCTCAGGCTTTCGCTGTTGAGCTGCCAGTTGTACTGGAACTCGTTGTACCAGCGCAGGCCAATGCGCGGGTTTTTGGCCGAGGAGCTGGCGTCGAGGTTGAGGTACATCAGGCCGCCGAGGTACTGATTCACTTGGAAGTCGGAGGCGCGCACGCCGAAGCGGCGGTTCTCATACGTCACGGTGCCGCCCTTGGTGAGGCTGTCCTTGATGGCCGTGCCGATGGGGTCCTGCTCGACGCGGAACTGGTCGTACTGCGGCCCAATGCCGAACTTGAGGAAGGTAAACAGCTTGCGCTCGAAGGTGGGCGCAATGGTGAGGCGCTGGAAACGCACGCGGTAGGCACTGTTCACGGTGCGGGCCGTCACCACGCCGCGGTTGGCGTCTTCGGTGGCCAGGTTCACGGTGTTGTTGCCGATGCCGAAGAAGTTGTAGAGCAGCTGCGGGCCGTAGTACTGGGCCGCCACGTGCAAGTCGGTCTTCTTGAAAATACGGGTAAACTGGCCGGTGTAGCGAATGTTGTAGGCCTCGCGGGCCGGCGCAAAGTTGGCCGCAATGGTCTGCTCCCAGGAGTAGGGCTCGCGGCGGAAACCGTAGTGGCGGTAGGTGGCCCCGCCGCCGATGAGCACGCCGTCGTCGATGTTGTAGCCGAAATACAGGGCCGGGCCAAAGTAGTCGAGCCGGTAGTCTTTCAGGTCGAAGCGGTGCGGGTAGTCGTAGCGGCTCACCTCGTAGCCGGGCTCCAGGCGCAGGCGGGCTTCGCTGCTGGCGTTCACCACGTTGCCGGTGTCGGCGTCGTAAATCTGGGTTTTGTGGAGCAGGCCGCCCACGTGGTCGCGGGTGGTGATGGTGTCGTGGCCGGTGCCGGCAATGATGCGCAGCTTCACGCCCTTTTTCACGTCGCCGCGCACGTCGTACACGTCCTTGCCGCTGATGCCGTAGAGGCGCACCTCGTCGGTTACTTTGTCATCGAAGGTGCGGTCGTAGAGCACCTTAGTAAGCTTGCCGTCCTTGTTGATTTTGCGCATCACCACGTGGGTTTTGTTGCCCGCCAGGCGCTCCACGGTGAATTTCTCGCGCTTCTTGGAGCCGCGCACTTCTACAATCTCGGCCAGCACGTCGGCGTACTTGCCGGCCAGGTCGGGCAGCAGGTCGCGGCGGCTTCTCAGCTTGGCCATGATTTCCTTGGCGTGCAGGTCGTAGATTTCCTTGGGCCACTTATCGCGGAAAGCCTTCTCAATCACCTCGTCGGTGAGGTGGCTTTTCATGTACTCGGCCTGCGCTATCCACTCCTCGCGGGTCACGGCGCTCATGAATACCCGGTCGTTGCTCAGGCCGGTCTGGTTCAGCCCCTTGTAGTCGGCGTAGTCGTAGCCGAAATTCTGGAAGTTGCGAATGGCAAACTTGCGCGAAATCAGGTAGGGCAGCACACCGTCGCCCTTGAAGAAGGCAATATCCCGGTCCTCGGGCACAGCCACGTAGCGGCGGTCGCCGTCCTTCTGCTTGGTTTCGCTCCAGCGCCACTGGTCCTCGTGCCGGTCCCAGTCGCCAATCCACATATCGAAGAGGCGCGAGCGGGCAAAGGCCACTTGGTCTACCTGGTTGTCGTTGTCGTCCAGCAGCTTGTCCAGCATCTTGTCGGTGCTCACCAGCTTGGTGGCAAAGCCCAGGCTGGCCACGTTGTCCTGGCTGTCCTTGGCGTCTTCCTCGATGGCGGCGGGCAGGTTGGCAAACTGCGCGTAGTACTGCCCCAGCAGCGGGTCTTGCGGAATGTAGACCGGCTCGGGGTTGGTGTGCAAAATGCCGGCCGCCGTGCCCAGCGGCGGCAGTACAAACGAGGCATACGGGTGCTGGGCCGAAATCTGGTCCTGCAGCACGGCCTTGGCCAGGCCGGTGCGCAGCTGCTCGGGCAGCACGGCGGCAGGGTCTTTGTCGATGCCGCGCAGCGAGTAGTTGTAGCCGGCCTCGTTGCGCACTTTCAGCGAAGCGGTTTGCTTGCCGCCGCCGGTTTTGTAGGGCATCAGGCCACCTTTGTCGTTGGCCAGGTCCAGGGTGCGGAATTTCACGGGCGTGGCCCACTCCTTGCGGTAGTGCTCGCCCAGCAGCCAGTTGTGGAAGCCGCCGTGCTTGTCGTAGGCGGGGTTGATGGCCACGGTCACGCTGCTGTCGCGGAAGTCGGGGCGCTTCGTGGGGATGGGGGCTTTGGCAATGGCTTCGGCGTCTTTCTCCTTTTTCTTTTCCTTGTCTTTCTTCTTTTCCTTGATGGCCTCCTCGGTCTGGGGCAACTTCTTGCCGTTGGCCTCGCCGTTGGTGGTGGTCAGGGCCGTTTCCGACACGGGCTGGGCCTTTTGGGTGGCAATGGCGCCCGTGGTTTTGGCGTAGAGCGGCGTGCGGAACACCCGGCGGGCCGTGGTGCCGTTGCCCTGCGGAATGAAGTACTCGGTCCACACCTGGCCGTCGTCGTAGTAGTTCACCTCGGCCCAGCCCTTCTCCTTGTCCGAAAAAATGGCCCCGCCGCCATCACCCGGCTTCACGTGCTGGGTTTTGCAGCCCGAGCCGCTCACGATGAAGTGCGTGCTGCCTTCCTTGTAATACTGGAGGTTGTGCTCGTGCCCGGCCGCGTAAATGACGTTGGGGTATTTGCTGAAAATATCGAGCAGGTTCTTGCGGTAGGCCTGGTAGGCGGGGTGCGGAATGTCCTGGTTGATGCCGCCGTACTTGCGGGCAAACGGGTAAATCGACCCAATAATGGGCAGCGGAATAAAGGCGTATTTGAAAACGATGCTGAGCGGAAAAATGTGGTCGGCCAGGGTGAAATAGCCGCCGTGAATGCCGTCGGAAAACAGCGGGTGGTGGGCAAACACCATGATGTTTTTCTCCTTGTTGCGCTCAATGATTTCCTGGAGCGCGGCGTACACATCGTCCTCGTTTTCGGCGCCGCAGTTGCCGTCGCGGCCGGAAGGGCGGTAGGCGGGCGGCGTCAGAAACCACTGCGAGTTCAGGGCAATGAGCACCAGGTCGTCCTGCACGCGCACCTCAAACGGGCCGGGGCAGCCGTCGCGCGGCACAAAGAAGTCGCCGGTGTAGCTGAACGCCGTCGAGTCCTTCATCATGTAGTTTTCCACGAAGGCCTGCTCGCGGTTCACCTGCTCCAGCCCGCCGGGGTTGCCCTGTATCCAGTCGTGGTTGCCGGGCGTCATGTACTTCTCGCCGGGGTAGCCCCGGAAAATATCGAGCTGCGTGGTGAGGCGCCTTTCGGCAATCTTGCGGTCGTAGGACCCTTCCGGCGGCATGCCGTAGTTGTAAATGTTGTCGCCCAGGTAGATGGTGGTGCTGTTTTTGCCGGCTTTCATGATTTCCTGGCGCAGGAAATTGAGGCTGGGCTCGCCGCCCTTCTCGGGCGAAATGGGGTTGCCCACGTCGCCAATCAGAAACACCCGGTAGCGGATGCGAGTCGAATCCGGCGGCACGTTGCGCTGCCAGTTCACGCCGGCTTTGCGGTAGTTGGGGCGGCTGCGGTGGGGGTTCTGGTCCGACTCGCCGGGCGAGGGTATTTCCTTTTGGGTTTCTTTCGGAACCGGGGGCTTCTTGGGCCCGGCAGGTTGGGCAAGGGCCGCGAGGGGCAGGCAGCAGGCAAGCAGAAAAGCAAGGCGGCGAAGTAAAATCATGTAATAGGGTACTAAAAAAGAGAGCTCCACACCCGGCCACAAAGCGCCGCCACCGCTCGGGGATGCGTGGGGAGCAGAAGCTTGGTAGGGCCCGTTACGCAAAGCACGGCAGTGCGGTTAAGGACGGGGTTTTTAACTTACGCCCCGCCCTTCGCGTTGAAAGCCCGGAAGCCCGTCGGATGAACCGGCCGTAGCTTCGCTCATCATGAAAGAAACTTCTCCCGAAGCCATCGAGACGGCTGCCGCGGCCACGCCGGCCGAACCAACGGAAACCCCGGCTGCCGATAGCCCCGCCGACCGCGTGGCCGACCCCGATGGCAAGCCCTCCAAAGCCAAAGCCTCGCCCCTGGCCAAAGAGGCCGAAGCGTACATTACCGCGCTGTTTGCCAAAGAAATGGCACCCCAGCTCACCTACCACTCCATTGGCCACACCGAAGCGGTGGTGAAGGAATGCCGCGCCCTGGCCCCCGCCGCCGACCTCAGCCCCGACGACACGGAACTGCTGCTGCTGGCCGCCTGGTTTCACGATGCCGGCTACCTCGACGTGTACGAGGGCCACGAGTTCCGGAGCATGGAGCGGGCCGGCGCCTGGCTGGCCGAGCACGGCATGGCCGCCGGCCGCGTGCAGCTGGTGAAGGACATGATAAAAGCCACGCACCGCGACGAAACGCCCGAAACCGAGCTGCAAAAGCTGCTGGTGGATGCCGACATGAGCAACCTGGCCCGCGACGACTTCCGCTCCCGCGCCGAGATGCTGCGCACCGAATGGGAACTGGTGCTGGGCAAAACCTACTCCAACCCCGAATGGGCCGAGCTCCAGCTCAACTTCATGCTGGGCCACAAGTACCATTCTGCCGCCGGCAAGGAGCGCTACCGCAAAACCTTTAAAAAGAACATTGAAGACCAGCGCGACGAGCTGAAAAAGCGGGAAAAGAAAGACAAGAAAAAGGCCAAGGAAAAGAACGAAACCTTCGCCGAGCCCAAGCGGGGCATCGAAACCATGTTCCGGACCATGTACGGCAACCACGTGAAGCTTTCGGCCATGGCCGACAAGAAGGCCAGCATGATGATTCAGCTCAACGCCGTGCTGATTTCGGTCATTATCACTTACCTGGGTGCCAAGATGGGCAAGGCCGGCGCCCTGGGCCCCATGATGAGCGGCAACCCCGTGCTGGGCATTCCGGTGAGCATCCTGCTGGTGACGGCCCTGGGCTCGGTCACCACGGCCATTCTCTCGGCGCAGCCCGACGTGACCAGCTTTGCCTGGCTCAAGAAAAGCCCCGAAATCGCCAGCAACCGCCGGGTCAACCTGCTGTTCTTCGGCCAGTTCACCAAGCTCAGCCTCGACCACTTCCAAAGCGGTATGCGCGAGATGATGCGCCAGAAAGAAGCCATCTACACCAACATGATAACCGACGTATACTACCTCGGCGAGGTGCTCTCGCGCAAGTACAACCTGCTGCGCACCAGCTACACCATCTTCATGGTCGGGCTCATTCTGACGGCCCTGTCGTTCGGCATTGCGCTGCTGTATAAGTCGTAACTGAACCCGAGAATGCAAGACGTGCGTTATATTTGCTGGGCAAGTTTGCCACCTGGGCCTGTAGCTTAACTGCATAAAGCAAGCCTCTCCTAAGGGCTAGAGTACAGGTTGGATTCCTGTCAGGCTCACTTAGTTAAGTCTCGCACTGTCGTCATTTTAATGGCTGATTAGTGCGGGACTTTCTGCTAATAGGCCGTGGTCGTATTCCCAGTGACAATTCGGACAGAGCACCAAAATGTTCTCCGGGCCGGATACTTGTTGAACCGTTGCTGAATCTGGGAAATCCCTGATGGGTTGCTTATGACAGTATTCCACATGCTTGTCGTATCCGCACGCTTGGCATACGCGAAGCCGGTGGGCATTCAGCAACCGCGTAATGCTATTGAGATATCCCCGGTAATAACTGGGGTGCTTGATGGCATCTTTGGCCTTGAGCTGTGCCACGGTTAGCAGCCGGTAATCTGCTTTGCGCTTGCCGTGTACTGCGCAAAATTGCCGGTCGCCCTGAATCAGGGTATCGCACTCGGCACATTTTCGAGTCAACTGCCGCTTGGGGGCCTGTTGGTTGGTATGAATGGCAGCGTGGGAGCGGGAACAATATTTGGGGTTCGATGTGCGAGCGCCACAGTGCTGACAGGTGTTCATGCCTCAACTTACTGAATATTGCTTACCAGCCCCGCACGCCGGGGGCCAATTCGTTTAAGTAGGTTTCCAGCCAGGTGTAGTCGCCAGGCGCCAGGGCTTCACGGTCAGCCGCATTGCGCGGGTTTAGGCCGTGCTTTTTTTCCCAGTTGTCGGGCATGCCATCTTGGTCCGTGTCGGCGGGCGGGGGGGCGGATTTCAGGTTCGGCCAGGCACTTTGGGTCACGGCGTAGGGCGTGCCGTGCGGGTAGCCGCCCTGCACGTCGATGATGCGGCCGGTACCGGTGCGCACGTTGCGCACAATGCGCTGGTCGAGCGTGTCGCGGGCCGGGCGCACGCAGCCCGCGCCAGCCAATACGGCTTCATAGGCGGCCTGGGCGCTTTGCGGAGGCAGGGCAATGCTGGGGAAGGGCACCGCAGCCTGCGCCGACACGGTATCGGCGGGACTGCCGCCGTTCATGGCCGCGCCCAGCCAGTTGCGGCGAGTTACTTCCGGCGAGCCGTCCACGTAATTTCCGTTCAAGTAATAGCGGCCGTAGGGCAGTTGGGGCAGGGCCGTGCCCCGGTCGGCCTGAATGATTTCAAACCGGCGCGGCACCCCACTTTTCAAGCTGGAGGAGGTAGCAGGGCCGGCTTTGTAGTAGTTGCCCACGATGTTGTACTGGCCGCCCCCACCGCCGTCGATGGTGTAGGTGCCCCAGTTGTAGATGACGTTGTTGCGGAAGTCGGCGGTTTCCTGGCCGGGCGTGCCGGGCGGCAGGTTCAGGCTGCCATCGAAGCGGGGGTTGCGGCCCTGGCAGTGGGCAAACAGGTTGTGGTGAAACGAGCCGTGGCGCCCGCCCCAAATGCCACCGTAGCCGTGCTTCTGGAAGTCGGGCGCCTCGTTTTCGAAGTGGTAGGAGTAATTCAACGGCTCCGAAATGAGGTTCCACTGCAAGGTCACACTGTCGCCGGCGTACACCGAAAACGCCTCGTCGGTGCTCCAGCTCATCGAGCAGTGGTCCACCATAATGCGGCTGCGGCGGTAGGCCCCGAAGGCGTCGTCGGCCCCGGCGCCGTCCACTTTGCCGCCGTTCTGGTACCGGTCGCCGAGGCGGAAGCGCAGGAAGCGGACCACCACGTTGTCGCCACTGATGCTCACCGAATGGTCAGCCAGGCAAATGCCATCGCCGGGCGCGGTTTGGCCGGCCACGGTGGTGTTGGCCGGTATTTTCAAGGGCTTGGTGAGATGGATGGTTCCACTGAGTCGAAACACCACCGTGCGAAAGGCCGCTTTTTCGCTGAGGGCGTGGCGCAAGGTACCGGGCGTGCCGTCGTCGGCCAGCGAAGTGACGGCGAATACGGTGGTAGGCGTGGCCGCCGTGCCTCGGCCGCCGGACGTGAATTTGCCTGCGCCTTCAGCCCCTGGAAAGGCTGGCTGTTGGGCCGACACGGAGCCGGTCAGCAATAGAATGAATGTGCCTAGAGGTAGCAGGCAGGGCACATGAGCGAATAAGAACATACAAAACAACCTATTGGTGGAAGTCATGACAAGATAGGTTGATGAGTATTTAATGGCATCTGGAGCCAGTTGCGGGCCGAAATAAAAACTCAGTTGCTGCTATCTGTAATACGGCGCAGTGCGGCTCACCTCACCCCCGGCCCCTCTCCCGCGGAGAGTGGAGCCAGACGCGAGAATCGTTGAACACACCCCTCTCCGCGGGAGAGGGGCCTGCCCCGTAGGGGTCCCGTGAGGCGCGCTATATTGGCGGCATGAAGCAACTTCTGATGCCCCTGCTGCTCCTCGCCGCCGCTTCCGCCAACGCCCAAAAAGCCCCCAACGCCCCCGAAAACCTCGTCCAGTACGCGCACCCCATCGTGGGCACGCAGAAAATGGGCCACACCTACCCCGGCGCCACCGTGCCCTTCGGCATGGTGCAGCTCTCGCCCGATACCGACACCCTCAGCTACGAGCAGAACGGCAAGTACAACCCCGACATCTACAAGTACTGCGCGGGGTATAACTACGACGACCGAACCATCGTGGGCTTCAGCCACACGCACTTCAGCGGCACGGGACACTCCGATTTGGGCGACTTCCTGCTCATGCCCACCACCGGCCCGCTCCAGCTCAATCCCGGCACCGCCGACCGGCCCCAAAGCGGCTACCGCTCCGCCTTCTCGCACCAGAACGAGGTGGCCGAGCCAGGGTATTATAAGGTGAAGCTCGACGACCACAACATCACCGCCGAGCTCACGGCCACCACCCGCGTGGGCTTCCACCAATACACGTTTCCGGGCACCGAGCCGGCCCACATCATCCTCGATATGATGGCCGGCATCTACAACTACCCCGATAAGAACGTGTGGAGCTACGTGCGCATCGAGAACGACTCGCTCGTGACCGGCTACCGCCAAACCACCGGCTGGGGCCGCACCCGCACCGAGTACTTCGCCATGCAGTTCTCGAAGCCCTTCAAAACCTACGGCGCCCGCAAATACGACCCCAAGGAAGCCTACCGGGGCTTCTGGGGCCGCTTCGACCAAACGAAAAACTGGCCCGAGCAGGCCGGCCGGCAGCTGCGCCTCTACTTCGATTTCAGCACTGTGGCGGGTGAGAAAATCAAGGTCAAGTTCGCCCTCTCGCCCGTGAGCACGGCCGGGGCGCTGGCCAACATGCGCGCCGAATTGCCCGGCTGGAACTTCGACCAAACCCGCCGCGCCGGCCAGCAGCTCTGGCAGCAGGAGCTAAGCAGAATCACCATCCAGACGCCCAACCGGGCCGATAAGGAGAACTTCTACACGGCCCTCTACCACGCCTGCCTCAGCCCTACTGTTTACGAAGACGCCAATCGTGGGCAGTATCGGGGCCTCGACCAAACGACTCAATTCAGCTACTCTGGGTTTCATTCCAGAAACGGCTTTACCAATTACACCACCTTCTCGCTCTGGGATACCTTCCGGGCCCTGCACCCGCTGTTCAACCTTATTCAGCCCAAGCGCAACGCCGACATGGTGAAGAGCATGCTGGCTCACTACGACCAGAGCGCCGAGCACATGCTCCCCGTGTGGAGCCACCACGCCAACGAGAACTGGTGCATGAGCGGCTACCACAGCGTATCCGTGATTGCTGATGCTATTATTAATGGCGGTGAGTTAACAGCCGACGATGCCGAGCACGCTTTGGCCGCTTGCGTAACTACCGCCCGCCACCGCTGGTATGATGGCCTTGGCGAATATATCGACCGCGGCTATGTGCCCAACGAGCGCAGTGGCACTTCTGTATCGAACACCTTAGAATATGCCTACGACGATTGGTGCATCGCCCAACTCGCTCAGAAGCTCGGCCACCAGGACATCTACCAGGAATTCAGCAAGCGCGCCACCAACTGGCAAAACGTGTTCGACCCGCGCGCCAATGCCATGCGCCCACGCCTGGCCGACGGCAGCTTCCGCCCCAAATTCGACGTGCTCAGCACCAACGGCCAGGGCTTTATCGAGGGCAACGCCTGGAACTACACCCTCGCCGTGCCCCACGACCCCGCCGGCCTCATTTCCCGCATGGGCGGCAACCGCCGCTTCGTGCCCCACCTCGATTCGCTCTTCACCATGCACCTGCCCGACTCGTTCTTCGCCGAAACCGAAGACATCACCCGCGAGGGCATCATCGGGGGCTACGTGCACGGCAACGAGCCCGCCCACCACGCCGCCTACCTCTACAACTACACCGACCAGCCCTGGAAAACCCAGGCCCAGGTCCGCAACATCCTCGCCCGCCAATACCACCCCACCCCCGACGGCCTCGGCGGCAACGACGACTGCGGCCAGATGAGCGCCTGGTACATTTTCTCGGCCCTCGGCTTCTACCCCGTCGCCCCTGGTTCGGGCCAGTACGCCCTCGGCAGCCCCCTCGTGCACGGGGCCGTGCTGCACCTCGAAAACGGCCAGTCCTTCACCATCCAGGTCAAAAACCAAAGCGCCAAAAACGTCTACGTGCAGCAAGTCACCCTCAACGGGCAACAGCTGACGCAGCCGTTTCTGGCGCAGCCGGACGTGGCCAAGGGCGGCTTGTTGGTGTTTGTGATGGGGGTACGGCCAGCGCGGAAATAGTCCGGCCAACCGTAACTTTGAATATGCCCCGTCCTACTGTCCAGTTCTTTGCCTCAGCCGCCGCGATGGAACAAGCCTTGCTCGCCCGCGGGGCCGACCTCACGATACCCGAGCGCCTGCGCGAGCTGCAACGCCTCAACGAGCACCTGTTTGCGCCACTCCGCGCCGCCCTGCGCGGTCGGCCCACCGAAACCCGCTTCTTCCCCCGCCACGCGCACGAATCCGATGACGACTTCGCCCGCCGGGTAGCCCACGAAAAAGAGCAATGGACTTATTCGATGCGAAAAGCGCCGCGCTGATTACCCAGCTTCAGCGCCAGCAGGTGGCCTACCTGCTCGTGGGTGGCTATGCCGTCAACATCCACGGCTACAGCCGCGGCACGGGCGACATGGACATCTGGATTCAACCCACCACCGACAACGTGCTACGCCTGGTCGCCGCCTTCGTGGCCTGCGACTACGACGTGACCGGCCTGGCCGAATACGCGCCCCAGGTGCCCACCCAGGGCCTTTCGCTGCGCGTCATCGACGAGCCCTTCATCCTCGATGTGATGACCCACATCAACGGCATCGACTTCGATACCGCCTACGCCCACCACAAAACCTACGACCTCGACGGGCTGGAAATTCACCTCATCCACCGCAATGACCTCGTGCTAAACAAGCTCAGCAGCGGCCGCGAAAAAGACCTGGCCGACGTCCGCAGCCTGCAATTCATCGAAGCCTATTGGAACGGCCAGAAACTGGAAGTGTACGAAAAGCCCACGCCCCAGCAGTCCAGCCTCCCAATGCCACCCGCCGTCGAGGAATAACCCTTCACCATCCAGGTCAAAAACCAAAACGCCCAAAACGTCTACGAGCAGCAAGTCACCCTCAACGGGCAACAGCTGACGCAGCCGTTTTTGGTGCAGCAGGACGTGGCGAAAGGCGGCACGCTGGTGTTTACGATGGGGGGCGCGGCCGGCGCGGAAGTAAAACCTAAACGAAATCATGTCTAGACTAGAACTACCGAAAACGACCCGTTTTGCTGAAGAGCAAGAGGTGCCGCGTTCCTATTGGGATAAGATTGCAGCACGGCGGGAAGCGCGTTTTGTTGAAGGCTTTGTACTGACGGAAGTAGAAGACCCAAAACAACTATTTCGATTTTACGCCGAAGTAAACATTAATAATTCGCGCTTGTGGGAGTTATTTATGCACCTAGCAGCCATGCTGCCGGATGTATGTGCTTGCCTTTTTTGTCCGTATGAAGGCGACGTAACTTATGGTGAGTATCAGGAAAAGGAAAGCATACTAGCCATCTTGGGCTCTTTGCAAAAAGAGTTGACCGAAGACTGCCGTCTGGAGTTCGGCCTCATTTACAATGACGAGTCAACCCTTACGGAAATCTATGTGGCGGAGTCAAAGTATGTAAAAATATGGGGCGTTGACCGGCAGCACTTCGAAAAGCTTATGGCTCAGTACGACATTCCATATTTTGAGGAAATGCAGTTCGTAGATGGATTTCCTAAAGTAGTAGTTCCCTTGACTACTCTAGATGCAGAAGCCAAATCAACAGAGGAAACCCTCGATTTGCTGGAAAATGCATTTGCACCTGACAACCAGAAGTAGGCATCAAAGGGCATATGCTCCGTAGCCGTTCATAGTGTAGTAGAACGAAGCCGCCCGCTCCCCTCTCCAGAAGCGGGCGGCTTCATTTCCAACCCCAACGAAACTTACGCCGCAGCCGGTTTCTCTTTGCCGCTGCCGCCGCCGGAGTTGATAATCTGGCGGGCCTGCGGGTAGCCGTCGTAGAGCGGGCGGTCGAGCAGCTTGAAGGCTTTCACGTCCTTGTTGTGAAACCCCGCCGCATTCCGGCAGGCGGACTAGCCCGGCTCAGGTCCCTGCGCCGTTAAAACCGGCTCCGTATTGCCCGCTTCTAGGCGCTGCTGGTGCTGGATGCCCCAGGCTTTTAAGACCTCAATCACGGGGGCGAGCGAGCGGGCGTAGGGCAAAACATGGTAGTCGACCACCACGGGCGGGCCGGGGTGAACCGTGCGGGCGATGAACTGATGGGCTTCCAAATCCTTCAGCTCCTTGGCCAGCACTTTGGTGGAAATACCCGGCACGCTCCGCTCCAACCCGCGAAAATGCCGGGTACCCGACTGAAGCGCCACAATGATTTGGAGCTTCCACTTGCCATTGACCACCGACAGGGCGTTGCGCAAGCCCTGCATCGTGAGGGCGCATTGGGAAAGGTTATCGTGGTCGGTCATGGCAGGCAGCAGCGGAAGGGTACGAAGGGGCCATTTGCACTGATTACCGGCGGGTAATCAGGCTACCACCGCGTAATCTGAAGTGGCGGCAAGGTACAAACAAAGGGCAGACTGATTACTTGAGGTAACCTGAGTACCAAACAACAGCTTGGTGCATCAGTGGGCGGGCAGTCATTCGGTGGCCAGTGGGCCAGGGAGGACGAGCCCGCAGTTCATCACCTCATTTACCCCTTTTGTTTATGCAGATTCTGCAAATCATTTCCAGCGCCCGCGGGGCCGAATCGTTCAGCACCCGCCTCGGTCAGGGCATCATCGACAAGCTGCTGGCCGCGCAGCCCGGCAGCAGCGTTGTGGTGCGCAACGTGGCGACCCAGCCGTTTCCCCACCTCGAAGAAGTTCACCTGCAAGCCTACTTCACGCCTGCCGAAGGCCGCTCCCCGGAGCAGCAGGAAGCCGTGCGCCATTCCGACGAAGCCATTGCCCAGGTCATGGCAGCCGATGCCGTCGTCATTGGGGTGCCGTTCTACAATTTCAGCATTCCCTCAGCACTGAAGTCGTGGCTCGACCACCTCACGCGGGCCGGCATCACGTTCCGCTACACCCCCACCGGCCCCGAGGGCCTGCTAAAAGGCAAGAAGGTGTACCTGGCGGTGGCCAGCGGCGGCATTTATTCCGAGGGCCCCATGCAGCCTTACGATTTTGCCACGCCCTATCTGCGCTGGATGCTGGGCTTCCTGGGCCTGACCGACGTGACCGTGGCCCGGGCCGAAGGCGTTAAAATACCCGAACTCCAGGATGCGGCGCTGCAAAAAGGCATCGACAGCGTGGCCATATAGCGCACGCGCTGAGCTTTATACCAGTCATTGGTTTCAGTAAGTTGCCCTCACCCCGGTAATCAGACGACTGGCCGTGCTTATTCAAAGCTGTTCCCGCGCCCCACTGGCTAATGCCATATTCGCTTCGCATGGACGAAACATGCTGCGGAGCTGGTGCACTCCATAGCATGTAAAACGTTCGCGAAAAGGAGCAAAAACCCGGTCATGCTGAGCTTGTCGCAGCACGACCGGGTTTGCTTACGAAGTTGTTTAGGCAGTGGGTTCCGCTCGGTCCGACGGCGTAGGCGTCTGACCGGTTGCCGCCCGAACGAGGCGCCAACGGCCGGTGACCGACGACCGGTCGGACGCCTACGCCGTCGGACCGGCAAGCGAGCCCCTGCCGAAACAGCTTCTACATGACCGGACTTTTGTTTTACCTTTCATCATGCTAGCAGCCATCTTAAAGAACCTCTTCGACCGCGACCTGAATAAGCTGAGCCAGGAAATCGAGGCTTACCCGAACGAAAACGCCCTCTGGCGCATCGAGCCGGGCATCAGCAACTCGGGCGGCAACCTCTGCCTGCATCTGCTCGGCAACCTCAACACCTACATCGGCGCGGAGCTGGGCAACAGCGGGTACATCCGCCACCGTGACCGGGAGTTTTCCGACCGGTACGTTCCCCGGCCCGAACTGCTTGCGGGCATCGCCACGACCCGCCGCGTGGTAGAAGCGGCGCTGGCACAACTGGCCGACGAGCAGCTCGCCGCCGAATACCCCGTTGTGGTGTTCGAGAGCCCCACTTCCGTGGCGTACATGCTGATGCACCTTGCTACCCACCTCACCTACCACCTGGGGCAAATCAACTACCACCGCCGCTTGCTGGATGCTACCCAAACCCAAGCCCCAATGCCACAGGAGGCCTGAATCAGCCCCTCGCCCGCTACGCAAAATGCCTTGTTGGGCCGCTCCTTCCAAAGGACCGGCCCAACGAGGCATTTTGCGCTAAAAGGTACCATTATTGATTTGCTACCAACACTTTGAGCTTCTTATACGTCCGCTTCGACTGCGCAAACTGGCTGCGCACGGCCTCGCGGATGTCGCCCTTGAGGGCAGCGCGGCGCAGGGCTTTCTTGTAGGCTTTGAGGGCCCACCGCTCGCCGTAGAGGTTGGCGGCCAGAATGGCCTTTTCGTCGCGGCCCGTCACGGCGGCCTGGGCATCCATCAGCTTGCGGTAGAGCTTGCCTTTGAGGGTGGTGCCCGTTTCACGTTCGCCGCCTTCGCGGGTCAGGTAGCGGTTCAGCTCCTCGGCAAACTGCTGGCTCTGGCCCACCAGCTGCTGGTAATAAGCGCGCAGGTCGCCGTTCTTGGTTTCGTCCACGGCACGCTTGTAGCCTTTGATGCGGTCGTTCACGAAGAGCAGCAATTGGTCGAGCGCCGCGGCCGTGCGCTTGGCCTTGCCTTTTTTCTTGGGGGCTACGAGGTAGGCCAGGCCCGCCGCCAGCAGCGCCCCGCCCACGGCTTTTTGCGTGGTGCTGAGGCTCTTGAACGCGCCCACGGCCTTGTTGCTCGCCTGTTTCACAGAGTCGGGCACTTGGTCGAGCAGGTCGTTAGCCTTATCAGTGGCAGTGGTCGTAATTTGGTCCATCAGGTCGTTGGCCTTTCCGGCGATGCCGGGAGTAGATTCGGAAGATTCCATTACACTAGAAAACAGATGATTGTAAAATATTCTCTTCTTACGGCTAGCGGCTCCTGCGCGTTCACCTGCCGCTAATAAAAACTGCCCGCGCCCCGCTGGCAGCAGACCCGTTCATTTCCCCCGCCCGCGCAATTTATTCCCGGCCGCATCGCCGGCTCCAATTGCCCGCGGCCCTTCTGGCTGGGCCGGTCTGGCAACGATGCGGCTGCGGGGCAGCTATTTGCATTAACCCTGCGCATGACCGTTTACAACATTCCCCACGACCTGCTACCGGCGGGCAGCCCCGCCCCTGCCGACATTCTCATCCGCAGCTACGTTTCGCGGCAGCCCACCGTCAAGAACAAGCTTGTGCTGAACTGGAACATGCTCAACCTGCTCATCGACGGCCGCAAGACCATCATCCAGGCCGCCGATACCGTCACGGTTTACCAGGATGAAATTCTGCTGCTGGCCGCCGGCCATTGCCTCACGAGCGAGCTTTTGTCTGACCAGGGGCAGTTCCGGAGCATCCTGCTCTACTTCAGCAACCAGGTGCTGGAAGATTTTCACGTGCGCCACGCCGCCCGGCTGCACCGGCCGGGCGCAGCCCCTGGCGCACCGCTGGTCACTTTCGGCAAGGATGCTTTTATCCGCAACTACATCGAATCGCTGCGCTTGCTGCTGCAAGCGCCCACGCCCCCGGGTCCCGAAATCCGGCAGCTCAAGCTGGAAGAGCTGCTGCTTTACCTGCTGCACACCAACCCCACCGGCCTGCGCAGCTTCCTGCTCCACCCGCGCACCCGCCCGCCCGAGCTTACGCTGCGCCAGGTGGTGGAAACGCACATCGGCCAGCCCATCACCGTGGAGGAGCTGGCCTTTCTCTGCCACATGAGCGTGTCCACGTTCCAACGCAAGTTTGCCGGCCTCTACGGCCAGCCGCCCCAAAAATGGCTGTTGCACCAGCGCATGCAGCGCGCCGCCGCCCTGCTGCACCATCAGCACCAGCCGCCCAGCGACGTGTACCAGCAAGTGGGCTACGAAAGCCACTCCGGCTTCTCCGAAGCCTTCAAAAAGGCTTTCGGCGTGTCGCCCCGGGAGTTCAGGCAGCAGAAGCTGGTAGCGGGGTGAGGAAAGGCCCGCATCCAAGTTGACCGCCCAACCACAGCTTTTGACCGAAACGCGCTAACCCACCCCTTCGGCCCCCGCCCAATTTTGCAGCATTCTTTTTCACTTCCAACAAGCTGCTGCCATGAGCACCCAATCCGAAGAAAACAAGGCCATCATCCGCCGCTACAACCACGAGGGCATCGCCCAAGGCAACGCCACTGCTTTAAACGCACTGCTGGCCCCCAACTTCATCAACCGTACCGCCCCTGCGGGCATGGACGCCGGCCGCGACGGCATGTTTTATTTTTTCCTCCACATCCTGCACCCCGCCTTCTCCGGCTTGCACGTAGAAATCTACGACCAGGTAGCCGAAGCCGATAAGGTGACCACCCGCAAAGCCATTACAGGCATCCACACCGGCGAGTTGCTGGGCCTCGCCCCCACTCAAAAGCCCGTCGTTATTGAGGTCATCGATATTTTCCGCTTGCAAGAGGGCCGGCTGGTGGAGCACTGGGGCCTCACTACGCTGCCCGCCGTTATGGCGCAGCTGGCAATGCTCTAGCCAGCCCATTCTATCCAGAAAAACAGCAACTTACTGAGAAGCTAATTAATTGAATTGCAAGTATTTGTATCGCCACCAATGAAGCTGTTTCGAAAGGGTCTCGCTTGCCGGTCCGACGGCGTAGGCGTCCGACCGGTCGTCGGTTAACGCGCCATCTTGTCGAAGGAACTGGTGTGGGGACGCGAACGACACAGTTCGCGCTAGGGTACACCGACTCCGAAACCGCTCTAAGCTACTCCCAGCACTGAAGCAGCTTCTGCATGAGCCCTCCATTGAGAAGGCCTTGCAGCATCACCTTGCTTCCTCATAAGTCCTACCGGCCCGTCCACGTTTATGCCGGGAGGCGATAAAACGCATCCCGATTAAGCCAAAATCCTTTCAGCGACACTATACAAAGCTCACTGCGTCCTGTTTGCAACCCATTTTGTGATAAAGCTACTGATTAGTTGGGCTCACCCCTTCAGATGCACCCCATTATCCTATAAAAACAGTCATTACACTAAATACCACCCTTTACACAGCGCCCTTATCGACAATTACTCATAGCACAATTTCTTAGTATAATTAAATTTTCTATTATCCTCGCGGAACACCGATGGGCAGGTTGGCCCAAAATCTGCATACGTAGATTGTGCGGGGTTTTAAAGCCTAGCTATCCCGATTCAGCCGCAATACGGGCTATTTGCAAAGCAAAAGGTGCGTATTTACCCGCAAACCATTCGTCGGCTGCAACTATTTGTTTGCCGATTCCTGCCGGCAGTTCGCCCATAAAAATCACAGTTTTGCGCGACTAATTATTTTAAACTGCTATCTTTCTAATCTGGAAAGCCCTTTGCCTACGGGCTGGCTTTTCTTTCTATCCTCTTTGTACCCTCCCACCGTGTCCATCGAACTAGAACTGACGGCCCCTTTGGCCTCCCCCGCCCTCGGCTTTTCGCCCGAAACGGCTCCCGCCCGCACTTCCTACGACCACGTAGTGCTGCCCGGCGACTTCCCCGACCCCACCGTCACCAAAATTGGCGACACTTATTGGGCCAGCGCCACTTCGGCCGAATGGGGCGCCGTGTTTCCCATCTTCTCCTCGAAGAATTTGCTCGACTGGGACTTGGTTGGCCACGTCTTCCCAGAAAAGCTGCCCGACTGGGCCAGCTCCAACTTCTGGGCGCCCGAATTCCACTACGAAAACGGCCGCACCTACCTATACTACACGGCCCGCAGCAAAAAGGGCGGCATGCTGTGCGTGGCCGTAGCCAGCGCCGACCACCCGGCCGGCCCCTACCGCGACCATGGCCCGCTGGTGGGCCAGGAAGCTGGCTCCATCGACGGCTTTGCGATGCCCGATGAGCACGGCGACCTCTACCTTATTTGGAAAGAAGACGGCAACTCCTGCCACCAGGAAACGCCCATCTGGGCCCAGCGCCTGAACGACGAGCGCACCGCCCTCATCGGCGAAGCCACCGAGCTGTTCACCAACGACGTGCGCTGGGAAGGCCCGCTGGTGGAAGGCTCGGCCCTGGTGCGGCGCGGCGGCTGGTTCTACATGTTCTACGCCGGCAACTCCTGCTGCGGCAAGGGCTGCAACTACGCCACCGGCGTGGCCCGCTCCCGCAGCCTGCTCGGCCCCTGGCAGAAGCACGAGCAAAACCCCATCCTCGACCGCAACGACGTGTGGAAGTGCCCCGGCCACGGCACCGTGACCGAAATGGACGGCCGCTGGTTCCTGCTCCACCACGCCTATGCGGCCGAAAGCCACGAGTTTGTGGGCCGGCAGGGCCTGCTGAGCGAGTTTACCTGGAACGAGCAGGAATGGCCCGAGTTTGTGAACCGCAGCCCACAGGCCCCCGCCCTGGTCGATATGGCCCGCTTCAACATCGCCGAAGAGTTTGCAGGGGAAGCCCTGGGCCTGGAGTGGCAGTGGCCCATCACCGCATCGAAGCCAGCGGCTGCCGTGCGCCACGGCCAGCTGCACCTCGCGGCCGGTTCCTCGCGCCTGGGCACCATCATTGCCCGCCGCACCCACGCCGCCACTTACAAAGCCGCCACCACCATCGACTTCGCCAACCTACCGGTCGACACCTTTGCCGGGCTGGCCGCCGTGGGCGACCCCTACAATGCCCTGGCCCTGATGGCCGGCAATGGCCAGCTGCAAATCTGGCACGTGCGGAGCGGCAAGCAGCAAACCCTGGCGCAGGCCTTCGTTGAGCCCTGCGATACCCTCACGCTTCGCCTCGAAGTGTGGGGCGGCCAGCGTTACCGCTTCGCCTACAGCACCGACGGCACTACCTGGCAGCCCCTGCCCACCGAAAGCTTCACCCTCAACGGCACCTACCTGCCGCCCTGGGACCGGGGCGTGCGCGTGGCCCTCATCGCCCAAGGCGCTGAGGGGGCTACCGCCACGTTCAACAACCTCATTATCCGCAACCAACGGTAGGCGCACGGCAACTGAGTAGCTAATACCATGCTGCCCCGGCAGCGCATTTCGCTAGCCCAATCCGCTTAAGTACTCGTGCAGAAGTAATTTTATTCGCTCGAACGTCCTGCTGAGCGCAGCCGAAGCATCTCTCCCGCGCAAGTAATCTGATTTACTACTTCAGTAGAGATGCTTCGACAAGCTCAGCATGACCACCTTTTTACTATCCCTTTACGTTTGCTTGACGACTTAAAAAGAGAAGCGCCCGACACCATGGTGTCGGGCGCTTCTCTTTTTAAGCGGATTGGGCTAGCGGCCTAGCGGCGGTGCTTTTTGCTTTTGCTCTTCGCCTTTGAAGGCGTGCTTTTTTTCTTCGTGGCTTTGTGCGAAGTGCTGCTTTTCTTGGCGCTGCTGTGGCTGCTCTTCGCCTTGCTTTTGCTTGAATGCGAAGACGACTTGCTCTTCGTTTTCGATTTACTTGATTTCGACTTGGTGCTGCTGTGCGAGGCGGCCTTGTGCGACTTCGACTTGCTGCTGTGGCTGCGCGAGGAATGCCGGGCAGCACGACGGGCTTCGGCCCGGGCCTCGGCGCGGGCTTCGGCTCTGGCCTCGGCGCGGGCTTCTTCGCGGCGGGCGGCGGCGCGGCGGGCGGCCACGGCTTCGGAGTGCCGCACTTCGTAGCTGCGGGCGGTACGGGCCGGAATGGCAACCTCCTCAACAGCCTCGGAGTAGTGAGCGGTGGCATCTGTTTCGGGAGCAGCCGTGTTGTCGTCGGCGACTACTTTGGGCGCCTCCGTCACAATTTTCTTACGACGCACCGGCATCAGAAAATCACGCTCGGCGCGTTCGCGGAGGCTTAGGTTTTCTTCCCCGGGGAGCTTGGTAACGGGGATTGACTTCTCTGTTTGGGCATTTGCGCCACCCCAGGAGAGGAGCAGCGTAAGGAGGACAAATAGATGCTTCATAAACGAATAAAGGAATACCGACGGAAGACAAAGCTACATCTCACCCCGTTTAAATGCAAGGGTAAAGTCGCTTTAAACGCTATAGGGGCTATTTTGGCGTCTCAGGGGCCTATTTCGCCCGCCGAGTGGCTAGGGAGCTATGCGTAAGCGCAACCCGGCCGAATGCGTTCCAAATTCGGGCGCATACAGGCATTGCACCTGGCTGAGGCCGCCCGAAAAGCTGCCGGCCTGGCTGGCCCGCAAGCGGTATTCGAACACGTGGGTGCCGCGCGGCACTGCGCCCAAAAAGAAGTTGGTAGCGGCGTCGCGCGGGCTTTCGTAATAGCCCAGCCCGTTCTGGTAGCGGTAGCCACTGGTTTGGGAAAGGGGCTCCAGGCCGGCGGCGCGCTGGTCTTTGAGGTGCACGTACTCGAGAGACCGGTCGGTGCGCAGCACGAGGCGCACCACCAGGGCATCGCCAACTTTCAGCGGGGAAGTGGCCGTGAGCTTTTCCAGAACCGGGCCGCTGGCGGTGCGGGTTTCGCGGTAGAGTTCGCGCTCCAGGCTGAGGGGGTTGGCCGTGGTGGTGGCCGTTACCTTGTCAAAGTCCTCAAAATACTGCCAGTAAAGCGCGCCCCAGGCCACGCCCGCGTCGGGCTTGGTGAGGATGACCTTGCCCTGGGCGGGCCGGACCTCGGCGGCGGGCCAGCTCACTTTGTAGTAGCCGGTGCCGGCTTGCGTGGCCTCGGGCTTAATGGTTTGGCTGCCGACGGTGACTTGCAGGGGTTGGCTGGGAGCCAGCCAGTCGGAGCCGCACAGCAGCAAGGCGTAGCAGGCATCGGCGGTAGCGCGGGTGCTGGCCCAGCTGTGGGTTTGCTTCTGCTTGAGGAGCCAGAGCTTCAGCTCATCCACGGATTGCTGGTCGTTTTTGACTTCGTGGTAGGCCTCTATGATGGTGGCCTGGGTTTCGGCGGGGGCTTCCGGCCAATAATAGCCGCCGCGCACTTCTTTCCAGTACATGCCCAGCTCGGGCGAATGCAGGGCATTTTCGGACAGCCCGCGCATGATTTCTTGGGCTGCCGGAGCAGCTTTATTATCGCGGTAGAGCGCCAGGGCCATTTCGGCCTGGAGGTAGCGCGTCTGGCCGGGCCAGTAGGCAGCGGCCTGCTGGCAGTAGTACGTATGGGCCTCTTTCTCCAATCCGGCCAGGCCAAATACGTCGGTCGGCCAGAAGCTGCGGGCGTACAGCGCCTGAATGGCCAGGGTGCTCAGGTGGTCGTCCTTTAGCTTCATGCCATTCTGTTGGCGCAACGTTGAATAGTCCTCGGCCAGTTGCAAATCGAGGTAACGCAAGGCCTGCCCTAGCACGGGTTCCGCTACCCTATCCGTGGCGGCGTCGAATACCCCCAGCTGCCTCAACTTGCCAAAACCGGCCACAATCAATTGGGTGATGTACCGGTCGCCCGGCATTTGCTCAAACCAGGGGAAGGCGCCATCGGGCTGCTGCATTTTCTGGAGCTTGGCCAGGGCGCTGGCCGTTTCGGCTGCGAGCCGGGGCTGGTCGAACAGCTCGGTGAGGCGGGCCAGCCGCTCGGTTTCGCTTTGGGCGTCGCGCACCCAGGGCGTTTCCTGCAACAGCAGGTTTTTGAGCTCCTGGTTTTGGGCCAGCTTGCTTTCGAGGGCGTTTTTCTGGGCCGCAGTGCCGTCCCGGGCTTGGCGCTGCCACTCCTTTAGAACGGTTTGGAAGCGCGGGTTGCTGCGCAGGATGTGGGCCGCCATCAGGTTGGCGTAGAGGCGACTAAATACCTGCTCGGAGCATTCGTAGGGATATTCCGTCAGGTAGGGCAGGCTTTGCACGGCGTACCAGGCGGGGTTGGCCGTCATTTCCAGCGTGAGAGAGTAGTTGCGGCGGGTGGGGCTGCTGGTGCGGCTCAGCTTCGTGAGTTCGAACTCCCGGGTGGCCGGCCCCACGATGGGCAACGGCAGGCTTTCGGTGAGGAGCAGGCGGTTGGGCAGCACGGGCAGGGTGTTTTCTTCGCCGTCGGAGAACGTGGCGGGCGGGGTCCTGCTTTTTCGTTTTTTGCCGCCGGGCTCCTTTGCGCTGCTGGTCTGGGCCACCACCCGGTAGGTCACGGCCGTCGGGCCAAAATCGGCGGGCAGGGCCACTTCCCAGCCCAGGGCGGTGCTTTGCCGGGCCGCGACGGCCACGGCCTGGCGGGCCGGGCCTTTGAGTAGCTGATTGGTGATATCCTGGCCGGTAGCGGCGTCAAGCAGAAAGAGCTGGGCGCGGCCGCTGGATGGGCTGTCGGTCAGGTTGCTGACTTTGGCCGTGAACGTGAACTGGTCGCCCTGCCGGAAAAAGCGCGGGGCATTGGGCGTCACCTGAATCTGCTTCTGCGTGAGCAGCTGCCGGGCCAGCAGGCCGGTGTGCAGGCTTTTGTCGTGGGCCAGGGCCAGCAGCTGCCAGCGCGTCACGGCCTCGGGCATCTGAAATTCGAGCACGATGTTGCCGTCCGCATCGGTGCGCAAGGCAGGCTGCCAGAACGCCGTTTCGCGGAAGTCCTTGCGGGCCACGATGGCCGCGAGGTCGGGGACCGTTTCGGTTGGCTTGGCAGGCTCGGGCTGGCTGGGCGGCAGGCCCTGCTTTGGGTTGGCAATCCTGGCCGGTGCAGGCATCGCGGCCGCTCTTACAGCTCGGGTAGCTGTGGCCCCAGGCGCCCCCCATGAGTCATTTCCATCTTCTTCCGGCGAGAAGCCCGCCGATTTTTCGTCATCGCTAAGCATGGAGGTTTCATACCGTCTCCCAAGCGGCAACATCTCGCCGTACACGTCCAGAAAGTAAGGGTAGCGCACATCCGCAGGCCCGTTCGTCGGCCTATTCATAAACAGGTAGTACGAGCCCAGCTGCCCAAATGTGCCGTTCCAGCTGTACAGCGTTGGGTAATCCTGGCCACCGAACGCTAGGGGCGCGAAGCTGTGGGACCGGAATGCATCGAGGCTTTGGTCGTAGAGCGTAGCCAGCAGCTCGGCATTGGCCGCCTTGCCATTGGCCTGGTGGACGGTGATGCGCCAGGTTTCGCGCTGTCCGGGCAGCAGCTTGTCCCGAAAGGTGCTAATGTCGAGACGTAACGGCTGGGGTTTTTCGGCCACCTGAATGGTCGCGTCGTGGCGGTAGAGGCGGTTGTCGCGCACCTGGATGGTGTGCACTACCAGGGGCGCAGTGCCACCGGCCGGGTTTGGCGCAATGCTGATGCGGCGTTGCTCATTGGCATCCAGCGTCAGCCACTCTTTGCGCAGAATCTGGCCGTTGCTTTCTACTTCCAGCAGCACGTGAGTTCCGGCGTGCTGGCTCCCCAGCAGCACCGCCGCCGGTTGGCCCAGCGCCACGGAGTCTTGCAGGGCCATAAACCAGTCGGGCGTGGCGAAGGGGACGGTGGCAGCCTGCGAGTCGAAGAGAAAAAAGTCAAGCACAGCGCGGGCCGAGTCGGGTCCGAGGGCTTCGAGGCGGTAGCGCCCGGTGGGCAATGCCGTCAGCGCCGCCTGCAGGTCCAGCTTAGCGCCGTTTTTGGTATTAAAGGGCAGCGCTTTCACTTGCCGGGGCTCGTCTTCGGCCGCTTCCTCCGGGCTGGGCGGGAGGCCCGGCGGGTCGGCCTTCAGCGGCCGGGCCAGAATGCGCAAGGTGCCGGCCGTGGGAGTCGGCTCGCCGGCGGCGTTGCTGCTCAGCAGGCGCCAAGCGGGTAGGTGCTGCTTGTCGGCGTGGTCCGGCCCTTCCAGGCTAAGGCTGATGGGCTGATGGCCAATGCTGACTTGCTGGCTGCCGGTATGGGTTTCGCCAGCCGCGTCGGTCACGTCGGCCGTGATGCCGAACAGGTAGCCGGGCAGCCAGCGCTGCTGTTTGGCGGGCTCCCCCAAGGGCGGCGTGAACGTGATGGTAAAGTAGCCCTGCGCATCGGTGGCCACTGTATCGTGGGCTATTTCACGCTCGCCGCCGCCCTGGGGCACAAAGCCCCCCCGGCCGTAGCCAAACAGGGGCCACAGCTCCCGGCGCGTGACGCGAAAGCTCACGGTGGCCCCGTCAATCGGCTGCCCGGCGTAGGCCAGGGCGCGGCCCCGCACGCTCACGGGCTTGCCCAGTTCGGGCAGCCCCGTCGCGGGCTCAAACGCAACGTCAAACGTGGGCCGCTTGTAGTCTTCCACCGCGAAGCTCAGGCTGCCATCATCCGTTTGCAGGCTCATTTCGCCGTTTAGCAGGCCCGTGGGCAGCACCAGGGAGCCCTGGAAGGAGCCAAAATCCGAGGTGGTAAAGGGCAGGGTTTGCACTGTCTGCCCGTTCACGTCAACCAGCCGCACCGAGATGGGCTGACCACCCAGCAGCCTGCTTTTGGCACCGACGCTTTCGGTCAGAATGCCTTTGAAATACAGGGTTTGCCCTGGCCTATAAATGGCGCGGTCTGAGAACAGGAAGGTATTGCGCTGAGGCTGTGGCTCGGCAGGTGTATAGAACGAGTAGTCAGTGCTTAGGTCGCGAAGCAACAACGTATCCGCACCTCGCCAAAGCTTGGTAGCTATCAGCCGTTCGGGCTGCTGGTCGGTCTCTTCGGCTGCACGCGGCAGCGTCACTTCGCCGCTGGCGTTGGTTTGCAGCACTTCGCTTTTGCGGATGAGCTGCTTGCGCGTGAGAGGGACGTAGCGGGCAAAGGTGCACTGCGTTCGTATGCCCACCAGAGGCGTCCCGCTTTGCCGCTGTAGTGCGAGCAGTTCGGTATTGCCCGTAAGCGGGTTGTGCTGGTTCAGGGCACTAAGCTCGCTGACGCCCAGCACGGCATAGCTCGTCACGCCGCCGGGCTGCTGCGTGGTGGGCTGCTGGGCCTGACTACTGACGATGAGCAGGTAGTAGCCTGCCGGCAGCGCCGCCCCGGTGCCAATCAGCGTTTGCAATTCATACTGCCTGGCAGATGCAGGCACCGGCACCTCCCAGGCGGCCGCGGGCCGGGCTTTCAGGACGTGGGCGTAGCGCTGGGCCAGGATTAAGTCGCGACGCTCGTCGCCGTTGTAGAAGCTCTGCCATTCGGCCAGCGTAATGCGGTAGGCCCAGGCGTGCAGCTGGGGCACATTTTTCACTGTCAAGGTGAGGCGCCAGGGCTGGCCGGGGACCACAATGTCGGCGCACCGAAACTGCAGCGTGGGCTGCTCCAGCTGCTGGCGCAGGCTCCGGGCCCGCCGGGCCCCGCGCGAGTTTGGAAAGCGCGCTTCGGCTTCGCGGGCCAGCTTCGCGGCTTCGGCCGGATTTCGGTTGTTCAGCAGCTCCACTTCGCGCGCCATAAATTCGGTGCTGATGGGCAGCGCCGCGTAGGTTTGCGCCAGGCGGGCCAGCGCGGGCTGGTAGTGCTCGTCCAGTGTCCCGCTTGCAGTCAGGTCATGCAGGTACGCTATGCGGCTCAAATCGACATCGGCCAGCGCGGCCAGGTTCTGCGGACTCTGTTGCAGCCGCGAGGCCGTGAGGCGTTGCAACAGGTGCAGCGCGTGCAGCTGCCCGTTTAGCGAGTCAGCATCCGGCGCCAGCAGGTGCAGGGCCGCAAACTCCTGCGCCGTGCCAAATACCTTGGGCTCCGTGAGCTGAAACTGCTGCTCGGGCCGCGTGATGTACAATTCCTGGTTTTGCAGGCCCTCGACGGCGCGGTGGGCCAGCAAATCGTAGAGGCTGGGGCGCAGGGCCCGGCCTTCGGCGTCGCCGCCCGCCACCAGGTCGCCGAGCTGGGCCAAGCTGATTTTCAGCTGCCGCTGCGGCTCCTCTTCTACCGAGAGGTAATAATGCCGCACAATGGTGGCCCCCAGCCGGCCCACGTCCCAGGTAGCCAGGGTGCTGCCCCCGTCGGCAGCGGCGGTGCTGTCGCGGGTAGGGTCTGCGCCGGCCGTGCGCTGGTAAAGTCGGCTGCGATTGGCGGCCAGGTAGTTGGCGTAAAGCCCGCCCAACAACGAATGCAGGATGGGCCGGGCCGGGAAAGTCGCTGTTTTCACGTCGTGCTCCAGCAGGGCAATGGCCTTTTCGTCGGCGTCCTCTTCCTTGCTTTCCAGCAACCGGATTTTGTAGAGCAGGGCCCGCACATAGGCCGGCGTGTCGTGCGCCTGCCGGGCCTGCCGGTAAATGGCGTCCACCAACGGCGCGGCCGTGGCGGTCTGGTGTTTGGCCAGCAGCGCGTCAATTTTCTTCCACTGCGCGGCATAGCGGCCGGGAGGCACGGGCGCGGCAACACTGGTCGTCATCAGCAACAGCAAAACTAAAAAGAAGGCTCGCATAAAAGATTTAAAACCGCAAATAGTAGAAGCTATTCGATGATGTCAGCTATACGGCAAATGCACATTGCCTCACCTGTGCTCGCGTGGAAGTAGCCCCGACCGTAAAACGCATGAATAACGCATATATTGATTATCTATGCTATTATTGCTCTTCATCCACCGTTCATTACTCGCTTTCTATTCTCATGGAATCATCTTTTCTGCCAAAAATTGGCCTTAGCGCGCTGCTATTCGTGGGCTCCGCATTCGCTGCCCAAGCCCAAACCAAGATTAGCGCGGGACCGCGCCTAGGAGGCAACCTGAGTACATTTAACACCACTGGCTCCAACACGGGCACCGCCAGCAATATTTTTAGTGGCCAGTTTGGCGCAGCTATGGATATCAGCTTTGGCGGTTTCTCTTTCCAGCCGGCGCTGCTATACACCCAGAAAGGCTCTGAGCTCAACTTCACCAGCACGCAAAACTCCTCTTCGGGCGGCAGTGGGTATTCTTACACCTACAGCGAAACGGTGACCATTAAAGCCACGCCGCGCATCAATTACTTCGAAATTCCGCTCAACCTGGTGTACACGGCCGAAGGGTCGGGCTTCCAGGTATTTGCCGGGCCCTACTTGGCTTTTGGCCTCGGGGGCACGTTCGAATACGACTACAAGGACGTGAGCACCGATACGCAGACCTACGGCGGCACCACGTACACCAGCAACCACAACGAAGCACAGGCCGGCAAAGTCGACGTCACGTTCGACGACAAATACCCCAATCCCAATCTGCTGAGTGCGCCTCCGACCAGCATTCCCTTCCGCAAATTTGATATGGGCCTGAACGGCGGTGTCGGCTTCCGTCGGGGACCGGTGCAGGTACAAGCCGGCTACAGCATGGGGTTCAACAACCTGATTCCCAACGATTCTGATGGCAAAGATGTTGGCATCACGGCCAAGAACCGCAGCATTCAGCTAGCCGCCACGTATCTGTTTGAGCTGAGCAAATAAGCCACCGGCGGCCCCGGCAAACCAGCAGCGGGCACCGGGGCCGCCGAAAAGGCTTTAGGAAGTGGCAAGCACACCTGGCAGTGGCATTCAACCCACTGTCTTGCTACTGGGCTGCTGTTGAAGCAGTTCTCGCCGCGTTAGCATTTGGGCCTGCTTGCGGTTTTTCACCGGCTAGCGGCTCGTTACGCACGCGGCCTCAGGCATCCGACGAGCGGATAGCCGGCGAACAATCGCCAGCAAGCCCCGCCGACGCGACTGCCTAAACAGCTAGCTTCCGCTACCGCATTGCTCCGGACTACTTAGGCCTCGCCCACTTTCACGTTGGCCCCTATCCCGTTGCCAGCCAGCACGGCTTCGGCCTGCGCCACGTGCCGCTGAATGTGCACCACCAGGAACTCCAGCTGGTCCGTCAGGCGGAACATAAGCAACGGAAAAATAGCGTTGGGAATGCGCACGGCGTTGGCGTTTACCTGGCGGGCCAGCAGCACCAGGCGCAGCAGTTCATCAATCTGGCGGCTGAAAACCTCGGCGACCGTGCGGGGCAGGCGGGTGCCGGTGGGCGCGTAGCGCTGGGGCGTGGTGTAGGCTTTCACGCTGACCGGGGCGCGCATGGCTTCAATAAAACGCCGCCCAATGTAGCCTTGTTTGGCCGTGGGCGCGGGGGTTGAGCCGCGGGCCTGTGCCCGCTTGATGCGGGCCGCGATGCTGGGCAAGTAGTAGCCCCCCACAATGTTGAGGTGCTCAAGGCACTGGCCGGCACTCCAGCGGCTGGGGCTGGGGCGGCGGTTCAGCTCCTCGGCGCTCAGCGGCCGGAAGCGCTGCTGGGCCAATACCCGCAACACCAGCAGGTCGTTGGTGAGTTGGTCAAAAAAATCAGTGGTGGCGCGGACGGCAGCGGGCATAGGCGCGGGGCTAACAAGCCGTAAACATACAATTTAGCAGCGGATTCCGAATAAATTCGGATTGAAAGAGTTGGAATAAACCCGCCGAATGGATTCGGCTCGGTATATTGGCTGCATGATAAAACAATACTTTCGGCAGACTAGTGCACTGATAGCCTTGCTGGCGGCCGTCCCGGGCGGGACCCACGCCCAAGCCGTGCCCAACGCCGGCGAGCGGGTGGAGAGCCTGGTCACCTTTGGCGCTCAATCGGATAAGATGTGGGGCGACGACGACTACACGCAGACGTTCTTTTTTCTTATTCCTGAGCAGCAGCGCACGCCGGTCTACATCCGCGTGTGGGACCCCGACTGCGGCGGCAAAAACGACGACCTCAAAGGCCCCGCCAACACCACGACCTCGTTCAGCCTCTACGGCGGCCCTGGCACGTTCAGTGGCCCGCAGGCCCGCGACCCGCGCCCCACCAACCCCGTGCCGCCCGGCCGCCTGCTCAAAAGCGTTACGTTTGGGGCCGACCCCAAGTACGACGGCAAATGGTACACCTTCGGCCCCCTCAACCCGCTGGAAGGCGAGATGGTGAACGAGTTCAAAGGCCACGTTTTCAAGTTGGTGGCCCGGGGCCTCAGCGGCAACGATGGCAACCTGTACCGCTATTTTTTCAGCACCAGCCCCACGGCCAACGTGTCGGTCGAAGGCGGCAACGCCTTCACCTACGAGTACTGCTTCCGCCTGCCGGCCACGGCCAGCAAAACCACCGTGCACCTCTACCCATTCGTTAACGACAAAGTGGTGAGCATCAAACAAAGCAATTTCGATGCAGATAACGCGGCCACCCTCAACGTGTTCAGCATTGCCAAAAACGGCCAGCCCGGCACCATGAGCGGCGACGGCGAGTGGGCCAACAGCGTGTTCCCCATCTCGCCCAAAGAGCACGGCCTCAGCCTTGATTTCCGCCTCACGTCCAACAAGCCGGCCCCCAACGACATGGTTTTCTACGTGACCGACCAGTACGAAACGGCCATGCCTTTCTTCGCGATTCCGCTGGGCGGCCCGCCCCGCTACCAGTACGATATCAACGTGAAGGTGCACCGGTAGGCGTGCACATTTGCTTCAAACACCACAGAAAAAGGTCCGACTTGCGCTTTGCTTAGTCGGACCTTTTTCTGTGGTGTTTGAAAATTCACCAGGATGCCAAGCGCGGCTGTTTGCCTACTCGTCGGCCTCGCCGTCGCGGCCGGCGTTGCGTTGGGGGGCGCCGTGGTCTTCGCGGTTAGCCTCGTCGGGGCGGTTTTCTTCGCGGGCGGCCGTACCGTAGTTCTGGCTGCGGTCCTGGCTGCGTTCGTCGCCTTTGGCCGGCGAGCCGGCTTTGCTGTTGGGCTGGCTGTCGTCGTAGGCGTCGTTGTAGGAGCCCCCGCGCGAGCCTATGCCCTGGGCAGCGTCGCCGTTGTTGGCCTGCGCTTGGGTGTAGCCGTTGCGGTCGTTGCCGGTCTGGAAATCAGGCGCAGCGTTGGCCTGGTCGCGGCCCCGGTCGCCATAACCCTGGCTGTCGGCGGGGCGCTGGCCGCGCTGGTCGGCCATTTCGGGCTGATTGGTAGAATAGTCGCTGGGTACCACGTGGTGGCCTTGCTTGTCGGCGCCGCTTTGGGCCGGGAGGTAGTCTTCGGTTTGGTTGCGTTGGTCGGGCGTGGCCGCGGCTTGCGAGGTAGCGTTTGGCGCAACGCTCTGGAGCGTGGTATGGCCGTAGTCGTCGGCATAGCCACGGTCGGGGCCTTTCACGGCGCCATTGTCGTTTTGATAAGCCGCTTTGGCATCCGTGCGGGCCGGGTCGTTGCCGGGGTTGCCCGGCGCGCTGCCGCTGCTTTCGTTGTTGGACTGGCGGCGGTTGGCCGAGGAGGCGTCATCGGTGCCCCGCTCAAACCCGTACTCCGAGCGGGAATCGGACCGGGCATCGCGGCCGTCGTAGTCGCGGTAGGCATTGTCCTGCGGGCCGGGAGCACCGGGGCCGCCGTAGTACTTGTCCTCGGCTGTGTTGTTGGGTTCGTAGTCGGCCAGGCGGTTTTGGTTGCCGAAGCCGCCGTGCGTGGTGCCGCCCAGGTTCTGGGCGCCAAATTCGCCCCGATTGGGGTCGCTGTTCTGGTTTTCGCGGCGGTCCTGGTCGTGGTAGCTGTTTTGGGTGCTGTTGCTGAAGTTGCCGCCGTACGTATCACCGGGGGTCAGGGAGGCGGGGTTGGCTTCTTTGTTTTCCTGCGGCTGGTTGTCGCCACCCACCGCACCGGCGCCCACGCTGGTTTCCGAGGCTGCCAGCGACTCGCTGGAAGTTGGTTCGGTACCGCTTTGTGCAGCGCCCTGTCCGGCGGGAGCAGCGGTGCCGGGCTGGCCCACGCCCAGACCAGTATTGTGCTGAGCAGCAGTGTTGCCCACGGGCCCGTCGATGCGGTTGCCAGCGATGTCGTTAGGCTCGGTATTCAGGGTTTCTTCCTCGTTTTGCATGGTGCGTGAATAAAGGGTGGGAGCTGGTGACGGACGAGCCAGCGTTCTATACGCGTGCCTCAACCCGTGGTTTTCATTCCTTTCTTTTGGCCTTCGCCCACGCCTGCACTGGCGGGAATATGGACGATTCGACCGCACGATTTTACCTTTGCTCGGCTGCGCTCCACACTTTCCGGCTCAGACCACCCAACTCCCGCCCGGCTTGGTGCGTTAGGCAAAGGCCACCCCTCATTTATTATCCCCTTTATATGTTTACCGGCACCGTTAAGTTTTTCAACGACACCAAAGGCTTCGGCTTCATCATCGCCGACGACAACCAGGAAGAAATTTTTGTCCACCAAACCGGGCTTATCCACGAAATTCAGGAAGGCGACCGGGTGCAATTCAACATCAAAGCCGGCAAAAAAGGCCCCAATGCCGTGGATGTTACCCGCGTGCAATAAGCAAGCGTCAGACTTGTAGTATAAAAGAAAACGTCATGCTGAGCGCCGCCGAAGCATCTCGCGTGCAATAGTAAATCAATCGTTTACCGGATTTGATTACTACCCCACGCGAGATGCTTCGGCGGCGCTCAGCATGACGTTTTTTATTTGTGAATCAGGCTTGGCGACTCCAGCCTACTTCTTCTCCACGTGCTTGGCCACGCGCACGCCCACGGCCATGAGGCCGGGCAGCTGGTCCTGACGCATGTATTGCTCCAGCGTCAGCGTGTAGCTCCCGGGTTTGGCAAAGTGCTGATTGGGCAAAGCCAGCAGTTGCAAATCGTAGATGTCGCCGGTGCCGCTGCCCTTGGGCTCGCCGGTTTTGGGGTCCATCAGGAGTATTTGGTGCAGCAGCGGCTGGCCCACCGGCCCGCCGGGTCCGGTCAGGGTATGCTTCATGTACAGGTTATAGAACCCGTAGGCCGACGCATACCGCACGTTGAAATACACATCGTAGCGCGCCGTGGTATCCTGGATGGCAAAGGTGAAAGCGGGCTTCTTCTGCACATCCCAGGAGTAGTTGGCGAAGTCGATGTTTTGCTCAAATACCCGGTTGGGGTCGCAGGCCGTGAGCCCGGCCAGCAGTCCCAGCATAGCCATAGCACGAAGAGCAACGCGCTGGTTTTTACTAATAAGTGGCATTCAAAATCGGGATAGTAGACAAACAATTACGCCCCAGCCGGAGCCGCTGGCGGTCCGGCCGGGTTGCTGTTGCCTTCACCGGCAGGCCCACGGCCGCCCCGTCGGTTGCGGCCGCCCCGGCCTTCGCGGCGCTCGTTGCCGTCGCGCGGGGGCCGGGGTTCACCGCCTCCATCGGCATTGGCGCGCGGAGTGGCGTTGGCATCAGCAGGAGTATCGGTGCGGCGCCCGCCCTCGGGCCGGCGGTTGCGGCCGCTGCCTTCAGGGCGGGACTCTCCGGCGTCGCCGGAGCTTGCGCCATCCTTGGCTTCGGAACGAGAGGTATCGCCGCGGCCGCGCCCACCCCGGCGGTTGAGGGGGCGGGCAGCGGCTCCCCGGCGGCCCCGCTGCTCGGGCACATCACCGAGGGCAGGCACGGGGTTGTCGGGGTCGCCGGGACCGGGACTGGTCATTTGCTCCGGCGGACGGGGGCCGCCGGGCGCAGCACCAGCAGGCCGGCGGCCGCTACGGTCGGAACGGCCTTCGCGCGGCTCGCGGGCCGGGCGGCCTTCGCGCGGTTCCCGACCTTCGCGGGGCTCGGTGCCGGGCTCTTGGGCGGCGCGGGGCTCCCGGGTGGGCCGGGGCTCACGCGGCTCGCGGCTTTCCCGGGAGGCGCGGCCTTCCGAAGCTTCGGCAGCGTTGGCGCCATCTTTTTCGCCCCGGCCTTTTTTGCGTTTGCTGCGCTTGGCGCTGGACTTGATTTTATCGTCGAGGCGGTCGAGCGAGCCTTCCACGATGGCCGATACTTCGGGCTCGGGGGCTTCTTCGCGGGGGGCCAGCAGGGTTTCGATTATCTCGCCGCGCTTGTTCACTTCCAGCAGCTCGCGCACGCGGGTCGTGTCGAGCATCACCCAGTTGTTGTCGCCTTTGAAAGCAAACCACATGCGGCGGCGAAAGATGTCGGTTTTCTGCAAAAAGGCTTCGCCCTTGCTGGTTTTCAGCGGGCGCTGCACCTGCGGAATGTCCTTTAGGGCGTCGAGGTAGGCGTCCAGCTCATAGTTGAGGCAGCACTTGAGGCGGCCACACTGGCCGGCCAGCTTTTGCGGATTGAGGCTCAGGTTCTGGTAGCGGGCTGCGGTGGTGCTCACGGTTTTGAAATCCTGAAGCCAGGTTGAGCAGCACAGTTCGCGCCCGCACACCCCAATGCCACCAATGCGCCCCGCCTCCTGACGCAACGAAATCTGGCGCATTTCCACGCGCACCCGGAACTCGTCGGCCAGGCGGCGGATAAGCTCGCGGAAGTCCACCCGGTCCTCGGCTGAGTAGTAGAAAAGGGCGCGGGTGCGGTCAGCTTGATACTCTACATCAGAGAGTTTCATGCGGAGGCGCAACTCGCTTACCACGGCGCGGGCCCGGAACATGGTGCCGGTTTCGAGGTCGCGCACGGCCTGCCACCGCTCTTCGTCGTCGGGCGTGGCAATGCGCAGGATGTTGCGGATTTCTTTCGAGTCGGTGGGCACTTTCTTCTTGCGCATTTGCAGGCGCACCAGCTCACCCTTTAGCGAGACGTGGCCGAGGTGCCAGCCGGAGCCAGCGGCGTCGACCACCACGGCATCGCCCGTCACGAGGGGCAGGCGCTGGTCGTTGCGCATGAACTCCTTGCGGCCGCCTTTGAAGCGGACTTCTACGATGTCGAACCCGGCAAAAGAATCGGGAATCTCCACGTCCTGGAGCCAATCGAACACATTCATGCGGGTGCAGCCGCCGGAGCTGCAGCCGCCTTTGGAGCCGCAGCCTCCTACTTTGGTGGTGCCGCAGCCCCCACCGGTTGAACAAGTTGAGCAAGCCATCTGGCTGATTATATATAAGTGAAGCGGCGCATTGTCCCGGCCGCTGATGAGTGGGAATCTAGCAAAGATAACCCGTTTGGGCAGGCAGAAAGTTTGGGCGGGAAATAGGCCTCGCCGTTAGGGCAACGGATGGTCAAGGTCCATTATGTCGGCCACAAATTCGGCCAAGACGCGGTAAGCAGGATGATAAGCCTTAGCTACAGCGTCCAGTAAGTTCCGCAAGCGGGGGTCGCGCTCAGCGTCTTGGGTTTTGCAAAACGCTTTGAATGCATCCAAATCATTGGGCAATCCGAAATCGGCCGGAGTCTTGCCCAATTCGGCCGCGCGGTCGAGCAGCCATACTTCGCAGGCCGGATTGATGGCAATTAGAAATTGGCTGGAAAATTCCGCGTGTTGCAGCAAGGCGTGTGAATGCTGCTTGCGGGTCAGGCTGCCACTAAGCACCCGCGTGAACCCGCGCAAGTGAGGATGCTCGTAAAAGTCTTTGTCAACGTCCACAATGCCCACCACCCGGCGCGTATTGCTGGGGGCCGTGGGTTGCAGGCGCATCACATTACCTACTTTTTTGATGCCCTGGCCGTGGCTCACAAAGTTGAGTAGCCGCTTGTGGCTGGCGCGGTTTTCCCGCAGCAGGGTTAGCGTCACGGCCGTGTCGGCGTAGCATTCGGGCACAAACAGGACGGGGGTAGGAGCCGCCATGCGCTAGAAGTCGGTATCGGGGCCAGGCACGAAACGCGCCATGTTGTAGAACACGTCCAAGCCATCGGCACGAATGGCCCGCACTTCATCGTCATCCAGTTGCCGGACTTTGGTTTGATAGTCCTCGTAGTAGGCCACGAACATGGCCAGTTCTGGTGCAAGTTCGTCGTTGGTTAACATCTCCTCCAGAATCTCCGTGATGAGGTAGGGACTGTGCGTTGCCACGAAAAACTGATTGTTCCGGCTAGCTACAATGCGCCGTCCCAACTGCGATACATACACGGGAAACGAGTGCGCCTCGGGCTCTTCGAGCAGAATTACCGCGTCGTCGTTGCTTTCAATCGCAGCGAGATAGAAGATGAGGCGCTGGAGAGTATCGGCAGTGCTGGAATACGGGTAGGAATAGATTATACCATCAAGGTCTTTGATGACTTCAAGCTGTTTATTTTCCATGTGCAGCATCAGCTTCAAGCCATATTTGGCAAAAAGCTTTGCTACGTCCTGCCGCAAAACAGAGAATGCTTGTATACAATTTTTAAGATTATCACCTACTGGTGGCTGTAGGTATTGCGTCCCATACTCCTCAATGACAGGATGACCTTTTACAAAAAAATATGGTCTTATATGCACCTTTCTTATTTGGTCGGAGGCAGTTATCATTTCAATTGGCTTCCAATGCCCCTGCTCATTCGGAGCATCAGTATCGCGATTGCCCGAAGTATTGAATTCTCGGCGCACATATTCTAAACCATTGAATTCTTCTGGATTACGGACTATGTATTCAGCAAAGCCAGCCATAAAGTCTATTCTGGTTTCCTCCCATTCATTATCAGTCTTGCCAGTCAGTCCCATTGCAGTACCCCATAAAAAATGGAATGCCTCTTGGTTAATGTATACAGATTGGAAATAGCCTTTTCGCGCAATTGGAGTTATGAATGCAATATCTCTATTCGACTCTATTTGAACGGTATTAGCAACGAGATTATCGAAGAATAGCTGATTCACTCGCTCATATCTAAGGAAGCCACTCATGAAACGCTTCTTTTTATCATACACCATCCCTCCCAGCAAGCTCATCGCCTCCAGGATATTCGACTTTCCAACGTTCGGCTCGCCGATGATGATGTTCACCCGGCGCGGCTTCATTTCCACGTCTTTGATAGACTTGAAATTCTGAATGCGCAGGGTGGTGATGGCGTTTTTCATAGCAGTGGATTTTTGGTAAAAGTACGGGCAGAGTCCACGCCGTATCCCCCTAACGCAAAACGCCCCGACCAAAGCGGCCGGGGCATTTTTCAAATCAATCCGATTAAGCACCTACTCGCCGGGCTTCAGTACCACTTTGGTGCAGTTGTCCTTTTTGTTGCGGAAGATGTCGTAGGCGTGCGGGGCCTGGCTTAGCGGCAGACGGTGCGAAATAATGTCATCGAGCTTCACGTCGCCATTGGCTACGTGTTGAAGCAGCTTGTCGATGTACTTGTGAGCGGGCGCCTGGCCGCCTTTCAGGGTGATGCCTTTGTCGAAGAATTGGTGGATGGGGAAGTTGTCGAAGGGCGAGGAGTACACGCCCAGCACCGATACGAAACCGCCCCGCCGCACGGCGCTCATGCAGGCCAGCAGCACTTTGTCGGAGCCTTTTTCGAGGTTGATGACGGACTTAGCGCGGTCCAGCACGTTGCGGTCAGGCTCGAAGCCTACGGCTTCCACCACCACGTCGGCGCCGTAGCCGCCGGTCATGCTCCGGATTTGGTCCACCACCTGCTGGTGGCTTTCCCAGAGAATGCCTTCGGACCGGGCCGACTGCTTGGCCTTGTCCAGCCGGTACTGCTGGGTATCGACGTTGATGACGCGCTTGGCCCCGCGCAGCCAGGCCGATTTGGCCGCCATGATGCCCACCGGGCCAGCTCCAAAAATAGCCACCGTTTCGCCCCCTTTCACCCCAGCCCAGTCGATGCCGGTGTAGCCGGTGGGGAAGATGTCGGTGAGGAAAAGCACCTGCTCGTCGGTGAGGTTATCCGGCACTTTGCGGGGGCCAAAGTCGGCATAAGGTACGCGCACGAACTCGGCCTGGCCGCCATCGTAGCCGCCATACAGGCTGGTATAGCCGAACAGGGCGCCGCCTTTTTCGGTCATCAGGCCGCCTTCGGGGCCGTAGTGGTCGGGGTTGGAGTTTTCGCAGTGGCCGGGCAGGTCGTGGTTGCAGAACGCGCAATGGCCGCAGGCCACCGGGAAGGGCACCACCACCCGGTCGCCGCGCTTGAGGTTGGTGACGCCCTTGCCCACTTCCTCCACAATGCCCATGAACTCGTGGCCCAGGGTTTGGGGGGTAGGCTGGGGAATGCTGCCGTTGTAAATGTGCAGGTCGGACCCGCAGATGGCCGTGCTGGTCACACGCAGAATAATGTCGCGCGATTCCTTGATTTCGGGGTCGTCAACGTTGTCGACGCGGACATCTTTGGCACCGTGAATGCGAAGAGCTTTCATGAAACAGGCATTAGAAATGGGAAAGGAAGAACTTCCCGGCTAACGGCCTGATTTCACTCAGGTTACTACGGCTGAGGCTACAGCTGGCCTGAACCTCAGCCGTAGTTCCAAGCCTTACATCTGATAAACAGCCACGCCCGCTGCGGTAAAAATATAAGCATACATTTCGCTTACCAGCACCTGGCGCACGGTGCCGGGGTCGAGGCCAGCGGGCAGGGCCACGCGGCGCTCGGTCAGGTTGTAGAGGTGGAAAAAGTGCAGCGCACCTCCATCCAGATAGTACAGCTCATCGCCGCGAAAACCGATGGTGCTCAGGCCGGGGAAGGGCAGCTTTTTTTTGTAGTTGCCCAGGTTATCGAACACGTACACGCCGGTGCTACGGTCCACGAGGTAAGTATTGTTCTGGTACTGGCGAATGAACCGGAAGTCGGGCCGGGAGCGGCCGATGAGCAAATCCAGCGGCGTATTCTGCACGAGGCGCAGGGTGTTGGGGTCGAATTCGCGCAGCACAAGGTTGCTTTCGTCGAGCAGCCAAATGAAGTTGTCCGGTGCCAGCGTAGCCACCCGCACGGTGCCGTCGATGTAGTCGGCCAGTCGCACTTCGCTGATGAGCGACAGAAACCGGTCGAGCAGCACCAGCTGCTGCCGGTCGTCGTTGAAGACGAGGGTGGTGGTCACGTTCCAGGCCTCTACCTGGGCGGCGTGGCCCGGCTGGGTGGGGGCGTAGGTACTCAGGGGTAGTCCTTCGGGGCCATACTGGCGGAGGTTATTGTCGGCATCGGCCACATACAGCGCCCCCCGGCGGTCCAGCGACGCGGCCCCCGGATTGGGCAGCTTGATAAGGCGCAGCAGCTTCCAGGGCGCAGCGGTGGGCGCGGCCGTGGCATCGAGCGGCGGCTGGGGCACGGGCTGCACGGGCGCCACCGTTTGGGTGGCCGCTGGCGCCGTGGAAGCGGCAGAGGGGACGGTGGTTTGGGCGTGGGCGAGGTTAAGAGCCAAGAGGTTAGAGCCAAGAACAAAGAGCAGGAAGGCGCGGGCCTGGCACCTCACCCCCTGACCCCCTCTCCAAAAAAGAGGGGGCACCGGCCATGCACCTGACGAAATCGTCCTCACGAACCGGTGCCCCCTCTTTTTTGGAGAGGGGGTCAGGGGGTGAGGTTGCCGAAGGCCACTACTTCTCAAAATGCCGCAGAGCCAATTCATTGCCATCATACACGCCGTAAGAACAATAATTGACCCATTCGCCCAGATTCACGTAGCGGCTGCCGGGCGCCACCTCCACATCGAGTGGTAAGTGGCGGTGGCCAAACACGTAATAGTCGTGGTGTAAACGGTTTTCCAGCTCGCGGCAGTATTGCAGCAGCCATTCTTCGTCGCCAAAATACGTGGTATCGTCCTTGCCGGTCTGCATACGGCTGCGGCGGCTCCACTTGTTGGCCATGCCAATGCCGAAGTTGGGGTGCAGCCGCGCAAATAGCCACTGCGCCACGCCCGAAGTAAATACATGCTTCAGCGCCTTGTAGCTGTAATCCTTGGGCCCCAGCCCGTCGCCGTGCCCAATGTGGAAGAGCTTGTCGCCAATGCGCTGCGATACTTCCTGCCGCAGAACCGGAATCCCCATTTCTTGGGTGAAGTAGCCAAACATCCACATGTCGTGGTTGCCGGTGAAGATGGTGATGGGCAGGCCGCCGTCGGTCAACTCGGCCAGCTTGCCCTGCAAGCGGCTGAACCCGCGCGGAATGGCGTGCTTGTATTCAAACCAAAAGTCGAACAAATCGCCCAGTAGATAGATGGCCGCCGCGTCCTGCGCCGCCGCATCCAGCCAGCGCACAATGCGCTTTTCCCGCGCCAGCGAAGTAGCCGCATCCGGCGCGCCCAAGTGGAAATCGGAAGCGAAATATACCTTCTTGCCAGGCGGCAAGGCAAGGTCAGACAGCAAATGGGGAGACTTCATTCGGTTTAATGAGGAATGAAGAATGAAAAACGCCTGTCATCCTGAGCTTGCGAAGGACCTTGTCACGATGGCACTGATTGTAAGTACTGCAAACCGTTCTTTGGTCGTAAGGTCTTTCGCAAGCTCAGGATGACAGGCGTTTTTCATTCTTAATCAAGCGCAACGTCGTCTTCTTCCAACAAAAACAACGCAATGCGGCGCGGGCCGTGCGCGCCCAACACCAGCGTTTTCTCGATGTCGGCCGTGCGGCTGGGGCCACTGGTGAGCGACACCATGGACGGCAGCCGGGTGCCGTAGCGAACTTGCACCACGCCCAGGGCCTCCCCTATTTCGGCCACTACCTGGCTGGGCCGGGCCAGCACTAAGTGCTGGTCGGGGTAGATGCTGAGCCGGCGCCCGCTAGCCGTGGCCGCCGATACCAACACGCTACCGGTGCGGGCCACCAGTGCCTCGCAGGACGTTAGCCCCAAGTCAGCTTTTTCAATAAACTCTGATTCGTCGGCCCGAAACGCCACCCCGGCTTTGTACAGCAGCGCCTGCATTTCAGGCTCCCACACGTAGGGAGCCGAAACTTGCTGCCGTTGCCGAAAACCGTTGAGCTGCGCTGCCAGATGCGCCAGCGACTCGCAATAGTAGAACTCGCCTCCCACCCGCTGGAAGCTCTCGGCAAAAGCCACCACGATGTCGGGGTTGTTCAGCGGCGGGTGTACAGGCGCGGTAAAATTGGGCCGGGGCGGCAGTGGGGCCGGCCCAGCCGCCAAACCCTGGCGGATTCGGGCCAGCACGGCGTCGCGGGAGGTGGTGGACATAAATGCAAAAGTAGTACGCATAAAAAAAGCCAGCCCCGCAAGGCTGGCTTTTCATCATATCAAGCGCGCAACGCGCTTAGCCGGCCACTGCGCTGCCGCTGGGAGCCGAAGCCTCGTTGCTGCGGTTGTCCTCCAGGCCGGGCAGGTGCAGGTCGGGCAAGTCGCTGCCGAGCTTGCCGCCAGCGGCCTGTTCGCCCTTCACTTCGCTGGCGGTTTCGCTGCGGTCGGTGCCGGCCATATGGGCCTGATAGTTGGTCTGGGTTTCGAAGGGGCGCGGGCCCACGAGGCGGGTCAGGTCTTCCTGTTGCAGCACTTCTTTTTCCAGCAGTTCCTTAGCCACTACCTCCAACTCGTGGCGGCGCTCCGTCAGCAGTTCTTTGGTGCGAACGTAGGCGTTTTCGATGATGGTGCGCACTTCCTCGTCAATCATCTGCGAAGTGGCTTCCGAGTAGGGTTTAGAGAAACCGTACTCATTCTGCCCCTTCGAATCGTAGAACGACACGTTGCCGAGCTTGGCATTCATGCCGTACATCGTCACGATGGAATAGGCCATTTTGGTGATGCGCTCCAGGTCGCTCAGCGCGCCGGTGGAGATTTTACCGAATACCAACTCCTCGGCCGCGCGGCCGCCGAGGGCCATGCACATTTCGTCAATCAGTTGCTCGGTGTTATACAGGAACTGCTCCTTGGGCAGGTATTGCGCGTAGCCCAGCGCCGCTACACCACGGGGCACAATGCTCACTTTCACCAAGGGGTCGACGTGCTCCAGGAACCAGCCGGCAATGGCGTGGCCGGCTTCGTGGTAAGCCACAATGCGCTTTTCGCCGGGCGAAATGATTTTATTCTTCTTCTCCAGGCCACCAATCACGCGGTCAATGGCATCGGTGAAGTCCTGGTCGGTCACGAATTTCTTGTCGCGACGAGCGGCAATCAGCGCAGCCTCGTTGCAGACGTTGGCAATTTCAGCACCGGCGAAGCCCGGGGTTTGGGCCGACAGACGGCGGGCGTCCACGTCGGGGCCCAGCGTGATGGGCTTCAAGTGCACCCGGAAAATCTCGGTGCGGCCGTTGATGTCCGGCTTGTCGATGCTCACCTGCCGGTCGAAGCGGCCAGGGCGCAGCAGAGCCGAATCCAGCGTGTCGGGGCGGTTGGTAGCGGCCAGGATGATGACGCCCGAGTCGGTGCCGAAGCCGTCCATTTCCACCAGCAGCGAGTTCAGGGTATTTTCCCGCTCGTCGTTGCCGCCGGGCATCGAGCCCTTGCTACGCGAACGGCCCACGGCGTCGATTTCGTCGATAAAAATGATGCAGGGCGCTTTGGCTTTGGCCTGCTTGAACAGGTCACGTACCCGAGCCGCACCCACACCCACAAACATCTCTACAAAGTCGGAGCCCGAAAGCGAGAAGAACGGCACATCGGCCTCGCCGGCTACGGCTTTGGCCAGCAAGGTTTTGCCGGTGCCGGGAGGGCCTACCAGCAGGGCACCTTTCGGAATCTTGCCGCCGAGGATGGTGAACTTGCTGGGGTTCTTGAGGAACTCTACGATTTCCTGCACTTCCTCCTTGGCCTCTTCCAGGCCAGCCACGTCTTTGAAAGTAATTTTCACCTTGTCGCCGCCTTCAAACAAGGCCGCGCGACTCTTGCCGATGCTGAAAATCTGACCACCGGGGCCACCGGCACTGCCCATGCGGCGCATCAGGAACCAGAAGCCGACAATCATCAGCACGATGAAGCCGTAGGTACCGATGTAGTCGCCGGGGCTCTGGCGCGAATCGATGTTGAGCGGGAGGCGCTGGGCGGCCGGCAGATTTGCCTGGAGCTTGTCCAGGTTTTCTTGAAACAGCTTGGCATCCACCACCGGAAAGTAAAACTGGGCGCCGCTGCTGGCAGCCCCAAAGGGCGTGCGCCGCGTCAGGTCCTGCTTGTACTCTGGCTTGGCCAGGGCCTCGCTTTTCAGGGTAACTTCCACCACCTTCTCGTTGATGATGGTGATGTCGCGCACGTCGCCGGCAGCCAGCATGGCTTCGAATTTCTGCTGGTTAATCTTCGCGGGTGAACCCAGGTTATTGACCCACATCACCCCGAACAAGAACACCAGCAAGCCGGCCAGCACCCACAGCTGCACGCCCGGCCGGGGAGTGGGCGAAGACACCAAGGGCTTCTTTTTCTTATTGTTATTGGGATTTTTATCCGACATGTAAATAGCTAATTAAAATCAGGTACACCACGGCCCAAACACCGCGCCGAAAACAAATGTTCGGTAAAAGCCAAGACGGCTGACGGGACGTTTTATTTTAAATTTCCACCTGTCATTTCGGAGGTGGTTGTCATCCTGAGCAGCGCGAAGGACCTTCTCACCAAAAAAAAGTTTTGCAGTAATCCAAACGGTGCGAATGTGAGAAGGCCCCTCGCGCTGCTCAGGATGACAACCGGAAACAGAATGACGAGCGTGGACGGCTGCTTACGCCGGCTCCGCTTCGATATAACTGATATCCGCGTCGCCCCACAGTTCTTCCAGGGCGTAGAACTTGCGGCGGTCGCGCAGAAACACGTGCACCACTACGTCCACGTAGTCGAGCAGCACCCACTCGCGGTTGGTGCGGCCTTCGGTTTGCCAGGGGCTTTCGCCGGTTACTTTTTCGATTTCTTCTTCCACCGACCGCGCCACGGCGTCGAGTTGCGTATCAGAGTTTGCTGAGCAGATGATAAAATAATCCGCCACGGCGTTTTTTAGCTGCTTCAAATTCAGCACCACGATGTCGGACGCCTTTTTGTCCTGCATCCCGCGAATAACCAAATCTGCCAATGTGTCTGAATCCTGCCGGACCAACGTGCTTTTCATATTGTCGTGTTAGGTGTGAGCTTTACAGCCGAAAGTCTACGAAGTTAACGATACGCGCAAGAAGGAAGTGGTTGTTCTCCCCCAAACCCTGTTTACGGGCCGCCAGCTAGTCTGGCTGCCCACCTGTGCGTCCACCAATTCGGAGGCCCAAACCCTGATTCTCCAAAACCGGGCCAGCGAGGGCTGCACCGTGATTACGGACTTTCAGACCGCCGGTCGGGGCCAGCGGGGCAACCAGTGGGAGGCCGCACCGGCCGAAAACCTGATGCTTTCGGTGGTGTGGCAGCCCACGTTTCTGGCCGCCGCCGAGCAGTTCCGCCTTAGCCAGGCCGTGGCGTTGGGGGTGTTCGACTGGGCCGCCGCCCTGCTCGGCTCCGACCTCAAACTGAAGCTGAAGTGGCCCAACGACCTGCTCTACGGTGACCAAAAGCTGGGCGGCATCCTGATTGAGAACACCCTGAGCGGCCCAAAGATTCAATATAGCATCATTGGCATTGGCCTGAATATCAACCAGCAGGACTTTGCCATTGCCACCGCCACCTCCATTGGCCAAATCACGGGCCGGGCCTACTCGCGCGAAACGCTGGCCGCGCGCCTGCTCGAATGCCTGGAGCGACGCTACCTGCAGCTGCGCGCCGGGCAGGTGGGTACGTTGCGGCACGACTATTTGCAAGCCCTCTACCGTTACCAGGAAGCGCATTTGTTTATCGTGAATGGCCAAAAGGTGCGAGGACAGATTGTCGGAGTGGAGGACGATGGCCGCTTAGCCGTTCGCATCGGCGACGAGCTGCGGCGCTTTGGCTTGCAGGAAATTCGGCACGCCTAAGAGGCTGTTTAAATTAATAAGAACGGTCATGCAGAGCGCAGTGAAGCATGACCATTTCATTGAATTTTTAGCTAACTCAAACAGCTTCTAAGCAACCATGCCCGGGATTTCGGCATCCAAGGCCTATATTCAAACCTTCTAATAAAAAAGTTGCTTCTCAGGCAACCGTCCGGGCTGGGGTGCCGAGTTGGCTTTGGTACGGGCACTCAACCTTCGGTGCTTTCAGCCGTCCATTGCAAACCGAAACCGCAAAGCTGGCGTTGTGTCAGCTCAAGGCGGAAGTCACTTCGGCACGGTGCTTGTCTTCCGCTGCATAACCCTTCGTTCTTCTTCACCCTTCATTTTTCTGCGTCTCTTATGAAACTCTTTACTCGTTCCGCGACAATGGTTGCCGCGCTGTTTCTCACCGCCGCTTCCGCCTTCGCCGCCAACATCACCATTCTGGTAGGTGACAACTACTACCGGGGGCCAGGCAATACCAACGGCACGGCCGACATCCGCACCATCACGGCCGGCGACCGGGTAACGTGGAGCTACGTGGGCTTTTCCAGCCATCCCACCATGTCGGACAGCTCGCCGGCTGCCTGGAGCATTTTCCAAATGAATGCAGCCAGCACGACGTTCAGCTACACGTTCAACACCGTTGGCACCTTCCCCTACCATTGCACGGCCCACGGCGGCGTGGGCACTGGCCAATACGGCGTCATCACGGTGGTAGCGGCTACGCCCACGGCCACCCTGGATGCCCGCGAAGCCGGCATTTCGCTCAACGTATTCCCCAACCCCAGCCGCGGCCAGGTAACGGTGCAGCTGACCCAGAAGCCCAGTGCCGGCGAATACAAGCTGCGCCTGAGCAACATCATCGGCCAGGAATTGCGCACCATCGCCCTCAAGCCCGAGCTAACGGCCGCCGGCCTGCCCCTCGACCTGAGCGACCTGCACACCGGCGTGTACTTCTACAGCCTGCTCGTCGACGGCAAGGTGGTGAGCACGAAGCGTCTGGTTTTGCAGAACTGATTTCGCAAGGCCGAGTACCCCGAATTTTTAATTCGGCCCGAGCGGGCGACTCCTGAGGTTATCGCTCACATGGGCCGAATTAAAAATTCGGGGTACTCGTGCTTCGCCGCCTATTGTTTGACCAAAAAGCAGCCCCGGGCTGCTTTTTGTGTTTCTGGGCTGAATTGGTTGTTGGCAAGCGTCAGTGCAACGGTGCATTGCCTACTTTTGCCTTTTCACTGATTAGCCTGTTGCTTTTTCCGGCATTGCGCCCTTTGCGTAGCTGCCGGGCCCTTGTGCCTCATTCGTTTCTATGCGTTCCTTTAAAAGCCTGAACAACCTCGTCGGCTGGCTCGTGTTTGCCATTGCCGCCGCCACCTACCTGCTCACCCTGGAGCCCACCGCTTCGTTCTGGGACTGCGGCGAGTTCATTGCCTGCTCCTACAAGCTGCTGGTGCCGCACCCTCCGGGAGCCCCCACGTTCCTGCTACTGGGCCGGCTGTTTTCGCTGTTTTCGTTTGGCGACGTGACGAAGGTGGCCGTGCTCATCAACGCCCTCTCGGGCCTGAGCAGCGCCTTCACCGTGTTGTTCCTGTTCTGGATTATCACCCGCATGGCCCGCAAGCTGGTGCTGCGCGAGGCCGTGAACAACAGTGGCCTCGGCGCAGAAGCCATCGAGCCCACCGGTGCCCAAAGCCTGCTCATCTTGAGCGCGGGCGTGGTGGGGGCGCTGGCCTTCGCCTTTTCCGATTCGTTCTGGTTCAATGCCGTGGAGGGCGAAGTATACGCCATGTCGGCCCTGTGCACGGCGGCCGTGGTGTGGCTGATGTTGAAGTGGGAAGCCCACGCCAACGAGGCCGACTCGGACAAGTGGATTATCCTGATTGCCTACGTCATCGGCCTCAGCATCGGGGTGCACTTGCTGAACCTGCTCACGCTGCCGGCCCTGGGCTTCATCTACTACTACCGCCGCACGGCCAACCCGTCGCTGAAAGGCGGCATTATCGTAATGGTGGTGAGCATGATTATCGTGGGTTCCATTTTGGTGGGCATCATTCCGGGCCTGCCCACGCTGGCCGGCAACTTCGAGGTGTTCTTCGTGAATACCGTGGGCCTGCCCTTCAACGCGGGTTTGTTCATCTTCTTGGTGGTATTTATCGGGCTGATTTGGTTTGGCTTCCGCCTCTCCTACCAGCGCCGCAGCCAGCTGCTGAACACGGCCATGCTGTGCTTCGTGTTCATCCTGATTGGCTACTCGTCCTACCTCATTGTGCCGATTCGCAGCTCCTTCCAGCCTACCATCAACGAGAACGACCCGGAGGATGTGCTGAGCTTTGTGAGCTACCTCAAGCGGGAGCAGTACGGCTCGCGCCCGCTGCTCTACGGCCCACAGTTCAACGCCCAGCCGGTGGACTACGCCGAGGGTGCCCCCCGCTACGCCCGCGACCTGAAGACCGGTACCTATAAGGAGATTCTGCCGCGCCAGCAGGAGCCCGTGTACCGCGACGAGGACAAGATGCTGCTGCCCCGCATCTACAGCTACGAGCCCGACCAGATTGCCAACTACAAGAAGTGGGTGGATATTCAGGACGGCGTGAAGCCCACCATGGGCCAGAACCTGGGCTTCCTGTTCCGCTACCAGATGGGCCACATGTTCTGGCGCTACTTCATGTGGAACTTCGTGGGCCGCGAGTCCGACGTGCAGCAGGCGGGCGTGGTGACGCCCTTTAGCCCCAGCGCCAAGAGCCTGCCGCCCCGCATTGGCGAGAGCCCGGCGCATAACAACTTCCTAGCTTTGCCGCTCATTCTGGGTTTGCTGGGCCTGTGGTTCCAGAGCCGCCGCGACAGCAAGGACGCCTGGGTGACGGGCCTGCTGTTTCTGATGACCGGCCTGGCCATTGTACTCTACCTCAACCAGCCGCCACGTGAGCCGCGCGAGCGGGACTATACTTTCACGGGAGCCACGTTTGCCTTTGCCATCTGGATAGGGCTAGGCGTGCTGGGCGTGGCCGAATTGCTGAGCAAAGTGGTACGCGCCGACGGCCTGCGGGCCGGTCTGGCGCTGGCCGTCGGTCTGCTCATTCCGGGCATTATGGCCGCGCAGGGCTGGGACGACCACGACCGCAGCAACCGGTACAACTCGGTGGACTCGGCCAAGAACCTGCTGAATAGCTGCGCCCCGAACGCCATCCTGTTCACCAACGGTGACAACGACACCTTCCCCCTCTGGTACGCCCAGGAGGTGGAGGGCTTCCGCACCGACGTGCGCGTGGCCGTGCTTTCGTACCTGAACACCGACTGGTACATTGCCCAGATGAAGCGTCGCTCCTACCTCTCGCAGGGCTTCCCCATCAGCATGGGCCCCGAGGCCTACGCCCAAGGCACCAACGACATGGTGCCCTTCGCCGCCAACCCGGCCGTGCAGAGCGTGAACCTGAAAGAGTTTATCCAGCTGGTGCAAACCAACAACCCGCTGCTGCAAGTGCAGTACCAGGAAGGCGGCCCGATGATGATGAGCTTCCCGACGCCCAACTTCTACCTGCCCATTGATACAGCGGCGGTGAAAAAGCTTGGCATTATCCCCAAAGACCGGGAGAAGCAGCTGGTGGACCGCATGGACTGGAGCATGGGCAAGCGCGCCATTGAGAAGAAAAACCTGGTGATTCTCGACATGATTGCCACCAACAACTGGCAGCGGCCCATCTACTTCAGCAGCACCGTGGCGCCCTCCGACTACATGAACCTGCAGCCCTACTTCCAGATGGAAGGCATGGCCTACCGCCTGCTGCCGCTGAAGGACCCGAACTACGACCCGCGCGGCGGCGGCGACGAAGGCTTCGTGGAAAAGGACCTGACCTATCAGCGCCTGTTCAAGGACTTCAGCTACCGGGGCCTGCAAAACCCGCACATTTTCTACGACGAGAACAACCTGCGCTTCCCGGCCAACTACCGCGACAAGTTTGCCCGCCTGGCCAACGCCTACCTCGCCGACAACAATGTGGCCAAGGCCAAGGAAGTGGCCACCAAGTGCCTGGAGCTGATGCCCGACGCCGCCGTGCCCTACGACTACTACTCGCCCCAGCTGGTGCCCGCCCTGGTAGCCGGCGGCGAGAAGAAGAAGGCCGACCAACTGCTCGATACCATGACGGCCCGCTCGGAGCAGATGCTGGCCTACTACGCCACCAAGCCCGACGGCAGCCTCTTCGAGGACGACCAGCGCGGCTACCTGCTGGGCCTGCAAAGCGTGTACCGCGCCGCCGAGATGGCCGGCGACAAGGTGCGCAGCGAAAAAGCCCTGGGCCTGATGAACCAGTACTACCCGCGGTAAGTAAGATGGTAAATGAGTAAAGGCCGGTTCGCAGGGTGCGGGCCGGCCTTTTTGCTTAATTCTGAACGGTCATGCTGAGCGGAGTCGAAGCATCTCTCCCGCGTAAGCAATTATTTACTCTCGTAGTAGATACACCCGGCCGGGCGCGGCCACGGCCGTGGCGGTGAAATCGCCGAAGGACGCCAGGGACTCGCGGGAGGCTTTCAGGTGCAGGAAAAAGCTCTCGTACTTGTCGAGTTGGTAGTCTTTCATGGGGAGACGGAGGTAGTAGATAAATGCCAGGTAGAACCGTCCTGCTGGTACCGGGAAGGTAGCAGGGAAAAGTTAAAGCTTGCGGTCAAAGCGCCCCTCGGTGACGCGTACACTGTCGCAGCCAAGCTTATAGAGCGTGAAGGCGAACGTGCCGGAGATGATGCCCGCTTTCCGGTCTAGCCGCGTGATGACAAGTAGGCCGCGTCTGTAGTAGGCATCATTGCCAGGAAATTGGCAGGCTTGCGTTCTATCGATAAATATTCCTTCCTGGTGGTCGATAATTGCCAGGGAATAGCTACCTGCCGTGGGGATGCTGTCTGCGTAAAAACCCAATACTTGGGTATCATTGACGCCTTTTCCACCGTCTCGGTAAGCTGCTACATTGAGCGTACCTTTTCGATAGGTTGGGTCATAACTGACGGTGTAGTTGGAATACCCGCTGTTTCCTTTCGGTGTCCACGCTCGGCCGTTGACGAGACAGCCGAAGGTATTGGCCCCGGTTTGTGTAGCTGGGGGCAGTTGGTCGGCTGGGTCGGCGCCGTTCTTTTTGCAAGCGGCGAGTAGCAACACAGCAGCCAAGACCGGCAATATTCTCAGCGCGCGTATTTGCTTCATGATGATAGAACGTGCATGGTGTAAACTTGCCGCGCGCAACTGCCGCCGCCGCTAACGCTCCTGAAGATTACCGCATAGCCGCTACCATTTGCAAACTACCTTTTGCGAGAATCGCACTTTTCAGCAGGCCATACATGGCAGCAGTTCGCCGCCGCAAGTCTGCGTATCTTCCTGCTAAGTCAATTTCTGGCGGCTTTCTTCCGTTAGAAAAGGGACTTTACACTTTTCCCCCGAACTTCCCGGCATGGCTCACCCTTCGCGTCTTTGGCTTCGTCTTGGCTGGCTGCTGCCGCTGCTGTGCGCCGCCGCCCCCTTGGCCCCGCGCCCCGACTACGCCGGCCTCTACCGCGACGCCCCGCACCTGGAAGTGGACACCCGCCGCGAGGGCGACAGCCTGCGCCTCTACCTGCGCCTGCCCGCCCCCGCCCGCCTGGGCCTCGGCCACGCGCTGCGCCTCACGGCCTGGCCCAGCTACGAAGCCAAGTACCCGCTGTGGCAGGACAGCCTGCCGCGCCGCCAGCAGCACCCGCGCCCCGAGGCCGATGGCAGCGTCCGCCTCAGCACCTGCCTGGCCGCCGCCCGCCTGCCCGCCGGGGCCATCCTGGAAATCACCACCGCCCCCGCCGATGCCAAGGACGACTACCAGGAGCCCACCACCACCGCCTGGCTGCGCCTCACCGAAGCCCTGCTGGTGCGCCCCTTCGTGCTCACCGATTCGGCCGGGCAGCCCCTGGCGCGCCGCTACGTGCGGGCCGGCGAAACCTTCGGCGTCGACAGCTACGGCTTGATGCAGCCCGTGCGCTGGAAGCGCTACGCCGTGACGCCCACCCCCGCCCTGCCGCCCATGACCAACCCGGCCGCCATGCCCGCCGGCCCGCGCCTGCTGCCGGTGCTCGATTCGGCCGAAGCCCGGCCCGGCGAGCCCCTGCGCTTCCGCGAGCCCGGCCTGTATGCCCTGCGGGTGGGCGGAGTCGGCGGCATGGCGCCGCGCACGCTGGCCGTGCTGGTGGCGGCCAACCAGTACCCCGCCCTCACCACCGCCGCCGAGCTGATTGAGCCCCTGCGCTACCTCACCACCAGCCAGGAGCGCCAGAAGCTCACCGATGCCCCCGACCCCAAGCGCGCCGTCGATAAATTCTGGCTCGACATCGCCCAGGGCAACCACAACCTGGGCAAAGACCTGATTCGGCGCTACTACGGCCGCGTGACGGCGGCCAACCGCCTCTTTGCCGCCCACAAGGCGGGCTGGCTGACGGATAGGGGCTTATTGTACGTCGTGCTAGGGCCACCGTCCAGCGTGCGCCGGCTTCTCAACGGCGAAGAACGGTGGTACTACAACGAAGGCGGCATTGGCGGCGGACCCATCACCTACACCTTCCGGCCGCGGCCGAGTACCTTTGCCCCTGATTATTACGAATTGGTGCGCCGGCCCGAGTACGAACTGCTCTGGTATGCCGCCGTTGAAAAATGGAGAACCCCACCGACCGCCCTGACCGGCCCGAACGTCCCCAGCGACCTGCCCGCCCGGTAGCCGGCCGCCGCTTCTACGACGGCGCCAACCGCCCCGTCACCCCCAAACAGTTCCGCCCCGACCGGGGCGGCGCTGAATTCGACGACCGCCCCGCCCGCCCGCGCGGCCGCGGCGGCTCCGACAACCGCGACGACGCCCCCACCGGCCGTCCCGACCGGGGCGACAGCCGCCCGCCCTACCGCGAGCGCGAAGGCGGCTCCGACAAGCCCCGCTACGAGAACCGCCCCGCCCAGGCGTCCAGCATCGATATGCTCTTCGGCCTGCGCCCCATTCAGGAAGCCCTGAACGCGGGCCGCACGCTGGAGAAGATTTTCCTGCTGCGCGGCACCAAAAACAGCCTGGTCACCGACATCTCTGCTGCTGCCCGCGCGGCCGGCATCCAGGTGCAACTGGTGCCCGTGGAGAAGCTCGATAACCTGACCCGCAAAAATCACCAGGGCGCGGTGGCCTTTGTGTCGCCCATCGACTACGCCCCGCTCGACAACATCGTGTCGGGCCTCTTCGAGGAAGGCAAAGTGCCCTTCCTGCTGCTGCTCGACCGCATTACTGATGTGCGCAACTTCGGCGCCATTGCCCGCACGGCCGAATGCCTGGGCGTGCAGGCCATTGTAGTGCCCAGCCGCGGCGCCGCCCAAATCAACGGCGACGCGCTGAAAACCAGCGCCGGCGCCCTCAACCTGCTGCCCGTATGCCGCGAGGTCAGCCTGCACGAAACCATCCGCTTCCTCCAGCAGTCCGGCATTACCGTAGTGGCCTGTACCGAGAAAGCCGAAGAAGCCGTAGGTGCGGCCGAAATTGATTTCACCGGCCCCGTAGCCGTGCTCATGGGCTCGGAAGAAGACGGCATCTCGCCCGACCTCCTGAACCTAGCCGACGTGAAGCTGAAGGTGCCCATGGCCGGCCAGATTCAGAGCCTCAACGTGAGTGTAGCGGCCGGCATCATGCTGTTTGAAGTGGCCCGGCAGCGGGTACAGCAGGTATAATTTACAGGCAGTTGTCATCCTGAGCGCAGCGAAGGACCTTATCACCGTAGAGCAAATCCTCTATTCGTGATAAGGTCCTTCGTTGTGCTCAGGATGACGAAGTTCAAAACCAAAAGCCCCGGCACTGCGAGTGCCGGGGCTTTTGGTTTTAATAGTTTAACTGGCGTCGACAGAGCGGATTGCCGCACTCCGCACCCAATGACAGACATTACGATTAGTTGTAACCGCTCCCCTTCTTGGCCTTCACATCGGCCACAAACTCCTTCACGCGCTGCTCCTCGCTGCGCTTGCAGATGAGCAACACGTTGTCGTACTCGGCCACAATATAGTCCTCTAAGCCCTGAACTACCACGAGGCGCTCCGAAGGCGTTTTGATGACGCAGCCGGTGGTGTCGTAGAGCAGCACGTTGCCGCTCACCATGTTGTCGTGCTCGTCGTGCTGGCCGATGCGGTGCAGCGAATCCCAGGTGCCCACGTCGCTCCAGCCAAAGTCGGCGGGCAGGACGTACACGTTATCGGCCTTTTCCATCACGCCGTAATCGATGCTGATGTTGCGGCAGCGGGAATAGGCCTGGCTGATGAACTCCTCTTCCTGGGCGGTTCCCAGCAGGGCTGCTCCTTCGTCGAACACTTCGGCAATGTCGCTAAGGTAGTGGTGGAAAGCCGCGAGAATTACATCAGCCCGCCATACGAACAGGCCGGAATTCCAAAGAAAGTCGCCGCTGTCCACAAACATGCGCGCCAGTTCCAGATTCGGCTTTTCGGTGAAGGTTTTCACCTTGTGTAGCTCGCCGCCGGGCAAGCTTTGGTTGTCGAGGTATTGGATGTAGCCATAGCCTGTATCGGGGCGCGAAGGCTGGATGCCGAGGGTGATGAGCACATCGTTGGCACGGGCCGCTTCGATGGCCATGCGAATGAGGCGGCGGAACTCTTCTTCGCGCATCACCGCATGGTCGGCCGGTGTCACGATGATGGTGGCCTGCGGGTCGCGCTGGGCAATGCGATAGCTGGCGTAGGCAATGCAGGGAGCCGTGTTTCGTCCGATGGGCTCGCCCAGAATCTGGTCGGCGGGCAGGTGCGGCAGGTGCTCCTGCACCAGGCCCATGTAGTCGCGGTTGGTGACGACAAACACGTTTTCGGACGGGCACACGCCGGTGAAGCGGTCAACGGCCAGTTGCAGCATGGAGCGGCCCACGCCCATGACGTCGTGAAACTGCTTGGGGTGGTGGGTGCGGCTAAACGGCCAGAACCGGCTGCCAATGCCGCCGGCCATGACGATGAGGTAGGTGGAATTCATTCGATAGCAAAGGTAAAACAGAACCAGCCGCCAAGCCGGCCCTGGGCCTACACCAAGCCCTCGCGCAGCAAGTCGTGCAGGTGAATAAAACCGGCGAACTGCTCGTTTTCCAGCACCACCAGTTGCGTAATGTTGCGCTGCTGCATCCGCACCAAGGCTTCGGCCGCGAAATCATCGATGTCGATGGTGGCGGGGCGCGGCGTCAGAATGTCGCGGGCTTTCAGGTTTTCGAGGTCGGAAAAGCTGCCCAGCATGCGGCGCAGGTCGCCGTCGGTGATAATGCCGGCGAGCCGCCCGGCCGGGCCAAGCACGGCCGTGGCCCCCAGGCGCTTGCCCGATATTTCGAGCAGCACTTCGCGCAGCGGCGCATCTTCGCTCACCTGCGGGCGCTGGTTTTGGCGGCTCAGGTCGCCCACTTTCAGGTAGAGGCGCTTGCCGAGGGTGCCGCCGGGGTGCAGCCGGGCAAAGTCGGCGGCGGTGAACTGGCGACACTCCAGCAGGCACACCGCCAGGGCATCGCCCAAGGCCAGGGCGGCGGTGGTGCTGGTGGTGGGTGCCAGGTTGTTGGGGCAGGCTTCTTTTTGCACCGGCGCGTGCAAAATGTAGGTAGCCTGCTGGCCCAGGTAGGAGTCGGCGTTGCTGACCAGGGCGGCCAAGGGCACGCCCTTGCGGCGCAGCAGCGGCACCAGCACCTTGATTTCGGGGGTGTCGCCGCTTTTGCTGATGGCCACCACAAAATCCTCGGGCTGAATCATGCCCAGGTCGCCGTGAATGGCATCGGCGGCATGCATGAACAGGGCGGGCGTGCCGGTGCTGTTGAGCGTGGCCACGATTTTGCCCGCAATGTGGGCGCTTTTGCCGATGCCGGTGACCACCACGCGGCCCTTCAGTTGCAGAATGGCCTGCACGCAATTCACAAAGTCGGGGGTAGCCGATAGCGCCTTGGCTACGTCATTGAGCGCACCGGCTTCTTCGTGCAGCACCTGGCGGGCCACGGCCAGCACGTCAATTTCCACGGGGGCTGAGCCGGAAGCAGCAGGCAACTTATCAGAGTGGACGGAAACGGGCATGGGCTAGGGCTGAGTGGAAAATGCAAAATTGGGGGAAAGAAGCTTAGCGCCGCCGCCAACCGCCCGGACACGCACGCCGCACACCCTAAGGCAGCGCATGGCAGCCTTGGCACGCGCCTGCGCCGCGGGCCAACTCATCACGGCGTAACAACAGTGCTAAAAATCCCGGGATTTTCCAGCGCGGAATCTACCTTTCTAAAAGGTTGAATTACCAGTATTTCGCATGACTAAATTGTTTTCCACAATTCACAAAAAAAGCCACTTTTTGTGACAGAAATATTGACTATTGCTTATCTTCGTTAACAACCGTGCGTCCACGCGCCCCCACCGAGCTTTCTTCCTATGTCATCTGTTGCGCTGCAAGATTCCCCGGCCCTCGTTGCCGATTTGAAACACACACTGAAAAAAGTATTTGGCTACGGCCAGTTTCGGGGCACGCAAGAAGCTGTTATTCAAAACATCCTGACGGGGCACAACACCTTCGTCATCATGCCCACGGGCGCAGGCAAAAGCTTGTGCTACCAGTTGCCGGCCCTGGTCCTTCCCGGCACGGCCATTGTCATCTCGCCCCTCATCGCCCTGATGAAAAACCAGGTCGACCAGCTGGGCGCCTTTGGGGTGAATGCCCAGGTGTACAATTCGACCCTGACCAAAACGGAGATGAACCGGGTGAAAAAAGACGTGATGAGCGGCGAGGTTCGCCTGCTCTACGTGGCCCCCGAAAGCCTGACCAAGGACGACACCATTGAGTTTTTGCTGAAAAGCACCATCAGCTTCGTGGCCATCGACGAGGCCCACTGCATTTCGGAGTGGGGCCACGATTTCCGCCCCGAATACCGCAAGATTCGCGGCATCATCGACAACCTGGGCGGCAACGTGCCCATCATCGCCCTCACGGCCACGGCCACGCCCAAAGTGCAGCTGGACATCCAGAAAAACCTGCAGATGGACGACGCCAACGTCTTCAAAACCAGCTTTAACCGCACCAACCTTTACTACGAGGTACGCGCCAAGCACAACACCAAAAAGCAGCTGATTCAGTACGTGAAGCAGCACAAGGGCAAGGCGGGCATTATTTATTGCTTGAGCCGCAAAAAGGTGGAAGAAATTGCCGAGCTGCTGCGCGTGAATGACGTGCGCGCCCGCCCCTATCACGCCGGCCTCGACCAGCACACCCGCATCGAAAACCAGGACGCATTTCTCAACGAGGAGTGCGACGTGATTGTGGCCACCATTGCCTTTGGCATGGGCATCGACAAGCCCGACGTGCGCTTCGTGGTGCACTACGATGCGCCGAAATCCATCGAGGGCTACTACCAAGAAACCGGCCGCGGCGGCCGCGACGGCCTGGAAGGCAACTGCCTGATGTTCTACAGCTACGACGACATTCTGAAGCTCGAAAAGTTCAGCAAGGACAAGCCGGTGACCGAACGCGACAACGCCCACCAGCTACTGGCCGAGATGACGAACTACGCCGAGAGTTCGGTGTGCCGACGGCGGCAGCTGCTGCACTACTTCGGCGAGGTGCTGGAGAAAGACTGCGGCTTCTGCGACAATTGCAAGCACCCCAAGGAGCGGTTTGAGGGCGAGGCGGCCGTGGGCCTGGCCCTGCGCGCCGTGGTGCAAACGGAAGCCCGCTTCAACCTCAACCACATTGGCCAGGTGCTGCTGGGCCTGAGCAACCCGCACATTGAGAGCTACGCGCACAACGCCCTGCCTGTGTATGGGCAGGGCAAGGAGCTGGGCGACGCTCAATTCTGGCATTCGGCGCTGCGGCAGTGCTTGCTGAACGGCTTTTTGGAAAAGGACATCGACAGCTTGGGCCTGGTGCGCATCACCGAAAAGGGACTTGATTTCATTGAAAACCCGTATTCCATCACGCTCACCAAAGACCACAACTTCGACGCCGAGCAGAAGGCCGACGAGGAAAAGGAAGAGGTGCAGCACGCGGCCGGGCACGACGAAGCCCTGTTCGTGCAGCTCAAAGAGTTGCGCAAGCAGGTAGCCAAGCAGAAAAACCTGCCGCCCTACGTCCTCTTTCAGGACCCGAGCCTGAAGGAGATGGCCACCACCTACCCCACCACGCTGCACGACCTCACGCACGTGTCGGGCGTGGGCCAGGGCAAGGCCCAGAAGTTTGGGGCGCCTTTCGTGGCGGCCATCAAGCAGTACGTGGAGGACAACGACATCGAAACCGCCGAGGACGTGGTGGTGAAGTCGGCCGTAAACCGCTCCAAGATTAAAATCTACGTCATCCAGCAAATCGACAAGAAAATGATGCTGGAGGACATTGCTTCCTCAAAAGGCATTTCGATGGCCGAGTTGATGGAGGAGATTGAGCACATCTGCTACTCCGGCACGCGGCTGAACATTGACTACTACCTCAACGAGATGGTAGAGGAGGACCGCCAGGAGGAAATTTACGACTACTTCATGTCGGCCAGCACCGACAACATCGCCGTGGCCCTGCAGGAACTGGGCGACGAGGACTTTACCGAAGAAGAGCTGCGGCTGGTGCGAATTAAATTCATCAGCGAAGTGGCTAACTAAGTCCGTCCGCATTCTTCGTTTTTTCCAGTAACGAAAAGCTCCGCCCTCGCTGGCGGGGCTTTTTTTACCACGCTACGGCTCGGAAAGCAGGCCAAACCCAAAGCCCGGAATTGGGCAATCCAAATGCGCTTGGCGCCCCGCTGCCATGGGATGCGTAGCAAATAGTCAATTTGGCTATAGACATAGAATGAATTAGTTTTTTAACCACTATAAATTCAATATCTTCGTCTCCCGGCTGTCTTCTTTTACTTAATTATATTCCCTTAAACGTGCTAAAATATTTATTCTTATCCGTGGCACTGCTGCTTGCCGCTTTCCCGAGCCAGGCCCAGACCCCAACCAAAGTATTGCCCACCATTGCCAAACCGCTGCTGGTACCAGCACCGGCGAAGGCCAGCTCGCTCATGAACACCAACGATGCGGGGCAGGCCGATTCGGCGCGCGTACTTACCCCTACCCAGATTGCGGAGCAGTCGTATCAGGCCGGCCTCTTGAGCTACCAAAACAAGGACTTTGCGTGGGCGCTGGTCAACTTCAGCGCGGCCATCAAAACCGCGCCCGACTTTGCACCGGCTTATGGCACGCGCGCCGCCACGCACTACGAGTTGAAGCACTACGACCAAGCCCTGACCGATTACAACGAGGCCCTGAAGCTGGAGCCCAACAACTACACCAACTACCTGGGGCGGGCGCTGGTGCAGGAAGCCAAGGGCAATGTGAAAGAAGCCGAAAAGGACTACTCGGAAGCCATGAAAGGGGGCTTTGTGTACGGGCCGGCGTGGCACAAGCGGGGCGTGCTGCGCTTTGAGAAGGGCGAGTACCAGGGCGCCCGCGATGACTTTGACGGGGCCGTGAAGGCTGACCGCAAGAATGCCTACGCCTACCACGACCGCGCCAGTGCCAACCAGATGCTCGGCAACTACCCGGAAGCCATTATTGACTACACCGCGGCCCTGACGCTGCAGCCCGGCATGCTGTCGGCCTTGCTCAACCGGGCGGGCGCGGAGCGGCACGCCGGCCAGTTGCCCCAGGCCCTGAAGGATTACGATACCTACCTCAGCATCAAGCCCGACGACCCGCTGGCCTTCGTAAACCGTGGCGCGGCGCGCTACGAAAACAAGGATTACAAGGGTGCCGTGACCGACTACACCCAAGCCCTGCTGCTCGACGGCAACTACGCACTGGCGCTGAATGACCGGGCCGCTGCTTACCTCAAGCTACGTGACTACGAGAAGGCGGAGGCCGATGCCACCCAGGCCATTGCCCTGGACGATAAATACGCCGAGGCCTACCTCAACCGGGGGCACGCCCGCGAAATGCTCCGCAAACCCGAAGATGCCTGCAAGGACTGGCGCAAAGCGGCCGACCTGGGCATTGCTGTGGGCAACAGCTACGCCGCCATTGCGGGGTGTGCTCCCGCCGAGCCCGCCCCGGCCGCCGACCCTACGGCCGACACCGCCAAACAATAGCCGGACTTTCATTTCTATTATTAAGTGTTATTTACGATGAGTACCTACACCCGTTTTCTGCTCGCGTGCGCGCTGGCGACAGGTGCACTGTTTACGGCCCAGGCCCAAAACGTTCTTTTCAACTCCCAACGATTCCAGAACGAAGAGGCGCTTAAGGGCGCGCTTAAGGCGATAAAAGAAGGGCAGGATGAGTATAATGCGGTGCCACCGCGCTATGCGGCCGCGCTCCCCCATTTTCAGGAGGCGCAAAAGCTGAATCCCAACAACGGCCCGCTGAACCTGCGCATCGGCAACTGCTACCTGAACATGGGCGACGCGGCCACTGCCCTGCCGTATCTGGAAAAGGCGGCGGAGCTGGAGCCGGCCGCCACCCGCAACCACTACGTGCTGGGGCAAGCCTACCAGCAAAGTGCCCGTTGGGGCGATGCCCTGAAGGAATACACAAAGGCCAAACCCGTGGCGGTGGGAGCTCCCAGAAGGGGACAGTCCGTCGATGTTCCATTGCCCGAACTAATCCGGCGGGTGACCGAGTGCAAGAACGGCATGCAGCTGATGGCCAAACCCACTCGCCTGTTTATGGACAACCTGGGGCCGACCGTGAACTCGCCCGAAGCCGACTACAACCCGGTGGTGACGGCCGACGAAACCACGCTGTTTTTCACCTCGCGCCGGGCCGGCTCGCAGGGCGGCGAAAAGGACCCGGGCGGCAGCGGCTACACCGACGACATTTACAGCACCGTGGGCGGCGGCTTGGCCTGGGGCCCGTCGCGCAACATCAACGCGCCGGTGAACACCAACGGCGCCGATGTGACGGTGGCCCTCTCGGCCGACGGGCAGCGCATGCTGCTGCACACCGAAGGCAACATGGGCAACCTGAGCGAAACCCGCCTGACTGCCGCCGGCTGGAGCAAGCCGCACGAACTGGGCTCGCACATCAACACCAAGTACCAGGAAACGTCGGCTTCGTTTTCAGCCGACGGCCGCTACATCTATTACGTAAGCGACAAGCCCGAAGGCAGCCTGGGCGGCAAAGACATTTACAAGGCCGAAATTGACGGCAAAACGCCGCCGGTGAACCTGGGCGGGTCCATCAATACGCCTTACAACGAGGAGGCCGTGTTTATGGCGTCCGATGGCAAGACGCTGTATTTCTCATCGGAAGGCCACAACTCAATGGGCGGCTACGACATCTTCAAATCGGTGTATGCCAACGGCAAGTGGGGCGAGCCGGAGAACCTGGGCTGGCCCATCAACACGCCTTCCGACGACGTATTTTTTGTCACGGTGGCTTCGGGCCGCATTGCTTACCTGGCCAGCAACCGGCCGGGCGGCTTCGGCGGCAAGGACATCTACCGCATCACGCTGCTGGGCGACGAAAAACAGCCGGCCATCAACCAGGAAGACCGTTTGCTGTCGACCAACCCGCGCCCCATGCGGCAGGTGCTGCCCTCGGTTACGGTGCCGGTTATTACCCCCGACGTGACGCTGCTGAAAGGCACGGTAACGGACGTGGCCACCATGCAGCCCGTATTTGCCACGATAGAAGTGGTGGACAACCTCACGGGCCAGACCATCAACACCTTCCAGACCACGGCATCGGGCAAATACCTGCTGAGTTTGCCCGCAGGGGCCAACTACGCCTTGGTGCTGCACAACGACGCCTACCTGTTTCACTCCGAAAACGTGAGCCGCCCGCCCGATGCGGGCTACGCCGAAGCGGTGAAAAACATTCGGATGCAGAAGATGGAGCCGGGCTCCAACATTGTGCTGAACAACGTGTTTTTTGACCCCGACAAAGCCGTTTTGCGCCCCGAAAGCACGGCCGAGCTCGACCGCGTGCGCAAGTTGCTGGAAGACTCGCCCAAGCTGAAGCTGCAAGTCAGTGGCCACACCGACAACGTGGGCCCGCCCGATGCCAACCAGAACCTGAGTGAGCGCCGCGCCCAGGCCATCAAGGACTACCTCGTGCAACACAAAATCAGCGCCGACCGCCTGACGGCGACTGGCTACGGCGGGACCATTCCGATTACGGCGAACACCACCGAAGCCGGCCGCCAGATGAACCGGCGCGTGGAGTTCAAAGTGTTGGCGCGGTAGCACGCCGGGCAGGGCCGCTGCCAACTCTGCTCCCGCGGCCGCGTACTGACCGGCGTACTTATCCGCTGCTAAGCGGGTGCTTCCCGGTTCGCGTATGTGGATAGTTTTTGCTTTGCTGGCGGCCATGGTGTCGGCCACCGTGGTCACGCTGTCAAAAGCCGGCATCAAGAACGTGCCGCCCAGTCTGGCCTTCGCGGTGCAGTCGGTGCTGATAATACTGGTGGCCTGGGGCGCCGTGCTGTGGCAGGGCCTGCTGCCCGAAATCGGCAAGATTGAGCGCAAAAGCTGGATTTTTTTGCTGGTTGCGGGCGTGCTCACGGGCACCTCGTCGCTGCTCACGTTCCGGGCCTTGTCGATGGGCGATGCCTCGCGCGTGTCGCCGCTCACCAATACGGCGCTTGTGTTTTAGGTGCTGTTGGCGGCCCTTTTTCTGAAGGAAAAACTGACCTGGCAGGTGGTGCTGGGCGCTGTTCTGATGGTGGGCGGGGCCATTTTGATTGCCACCGCCAAACCTGCAGACAAGAAAGACACCAGCAAAAAAAATGGTCGCCCCGCTAGCGGGACGACCATTTACGAAGCCAAGCCGACGGCCTGAGCGTTCAAACTAGCAGTACTCTTCGAACGCACCTTGCAGGTTGTTCACAATGCGCATAGCGTCGGAACCTTCGATGTGGTAGCGCTCAATCATGTGCACCAGTTCCCCATCTTTGAACAGGGCAATGCAGGGCGACGAGGGCGGGTACGGGAGCAGGTGCTCGCGCATTTTGGCCACGGCGTCGGTTTCCATGCCGGCGAAAACGGTGACCAGCTTGCCCGGCTTTTTGTCGGCGCTGGCGAGGGCCATTTTCAGGGCGGGGCGGGCTTTGGCGGCGGCGCAGCCGCACACCGAGTTCACGGCCACCAGCACGGTGCCTTCGCTGGAAGCCAAAGCGGAATCTACTTCTTCGGGGGTCATCAATTGCTCAAAACCTACTTCGGTAAGGTCCTGGCGGATGGGCGCCACCATGTATTCGGGATAAACTGCCATTGTCGTAATGATTTATAAAAAGCGGCGCGGCCGCGTGAGGATGCAAAAATACGAATGCTTAAAGCAATGAGGGCCGGGGAAAGTTTCGGGGGAGCGTCCGTGAGTAAAAAGAACGGTCATGCTGAGCGCAGCCGAAGCATCTCTACCGCGCCTTCTGGCATCCTGAGCATTCTGCGATTAAAGCAGAGACGAAGGACCTTATCACGATTGCGCCACTGACCGGCCATACGTGAAAAGATGCTTCCTTCGTCAGCATGACAAACGGTGCGGTAGAGATGCCTCGGCTGCGCTCAGCATGACCGTTCTGTTCGCTAGGCCTTCCAATCAACCGTTACCGCCCGGCAAAATCGTCTCGATGCTGCCATTAGCTTTACGCTTCAACTCGGTCACTTTGATATTCCGCAGCCAGGTTTTGCCGCTCAGCTGAGTGTCGTGGTAGAAGATGTACCACTTGCCTTTTACCTCGATGATGGAGTGGTGGGTGGTCCAGCCTTCCACGGGCTGCATGATGACGCCTTTGTAAGTGAATGGGCCGGTGGGCTTGTCGCCTACGGCATACACCAGCAGGTGCGTGTCGCCGGTGGAGTAGGAGAAGTAGTACTTGCCGTTGTACTTGTGCATCCAGCCGCCTTCGAAGAAGCGGCGCTTGGTGTCGCTGGCCAGCAGGGGCTTGCCGGCTTCGTCCAGGATTTTGATTTCCTGTACCGGGCCGTCGAAATGCTTCATGTCGGCCGAGAGCTTGGCTACGCGGGCGTTGAGAGCGGGCACGTCGGTGTTAGGCTCTTTTTCGGGGGCATTAGCGTCGTAAGTCCCCTTTTGCCAGCGCTGGAGCTGGCCGCCCCACAGGCCGCCAAAGTACATGTAAGCCTTGCCGTCGGTATCCTGCAGCACGGCGGGGTCGATGCTGAAGCTGCCGGCCATGGGCAGGGGGTCGGCCTTGAACGGGCCGCTGGGCGAGGTGCTGGTGGCCACGCCAATGCGGAACACGTCCTGCTTGTCCTTCACCGGGAAATAGAGGTAGTAGGTGCCATTTTTGAAAGCCGCATCGGGGGCCCAAAGCTGACGGCCGGCCCAGGGAATGTCCTTCACCGAGAGGGCCACGCCGTGGTCGGTCACCTTGCCGCCTACGCTGTCCATCGACAGAATGTGGTAGTCGTTCATGGCGAAATGGTCGCCCTTGTCATTCTCCGGAATGCCGGCCTCGATGTCGTGCGAGGGATAGATGTAAATCTTGCCAGCGAAGACGTGGGCCGACGGGTCGGCGGTGTAGATGTTGCTGATGAGGGGCTCCGACAGGTACTTTTTGGCGGCGGCAGTATCGGCTTTGGGGGCTTCCGTGGGGGCGGTAGTCGTGGTGGTTTCCTGCTTGGTTTCGGTGGATTGGCAGGCGGCCAGCAGGGCCAGCGAGGCGACCAGAGCGGCAGCCGGCGCTTTCGATTTCAGGGGGTTGCGCATGGGGAATTTTAGGGGTTGAAAACGCGGAAGAAGCTCCGGCTACTGTCTTGGTCTAATAGCCACCCAACGCGGAGTCAGGCGGGAGCTTGCGCAAATATAGACGCACCTTTTATCCGCGCAACCATTTGATTTTTAACCCATTTTAGCAGCAAACTACCGCAACCGATTCCGATAGCTCAGCTTCTACGCCGGTTAAAAAAGCAGGTTTGCCGGGGCAAAGTCGATAACTATTTTGCCCCCAAATACTTTTAGCAGGCAGCCGCCGTGTGCGGACCTTCTACCCTCTTTTTCTTGCTGCTTATGGACACCACGCCGGCTACCGATTTCCGCAGAATCTTTCAGATAATTGATGGCAACCGAAAAGCCGTGGGCGACGGCTTCCAGGTGACCAGCCCCATGCCGGGGCCGCGCATCCGCCAGCTCAGCCCCTTTCTGCTCATCGACCACATCGGGCCGATGGCCATTGCGCCGAGCGAGCAGCCGCTGGGCTCACCGCCCCACCCGCACCGGGGATTCGAAACCGTGACCGTTATGTACCAGGGCGTGCTGGCGCACCGCGACACGGCGGGCCACGCCGGCAACATCGGGCCCGGCGACGTGCAGTGGATGACGGCCGGTGCGGGCCTGCTGCACGAGGAGCTATACGAAAAGGAATTTACCCGCCGGGGCGGCACGCTGGAGGTGGTGCAGCTGTGGGTGAACATGCCCCAAAAGGACAAAATGGCCCCGGCCAACTACCAGGACATTCCTTCGGCCGCTATCAAAACCGTGCCTACGGCGGATGGCAAAGGCAGTATCCGCGTCATTGCAGGCGCTTACGAAGGCGTGAGAGGGCCGGCCAGCACGTTTTCGCCCCTGACAATGCTCGACGTGCACCTTAGCAAAGGCGCCGAATTCACGCTCAGCCTGCCGCAGGACTACAACGTGGGCCTCTACATTGTGAAGGGTGCGGTGCAACTCTACGACGGTCGCCCGACCATCACCAAGCAACTGGTGGTGCTGGGCTGGAACTCGCCCGACATGCGCCTCACGGCTACCGAAGACAGCATCATCCTGGTGCTGGCCGGCGAGCCCATTGAAGAGCCGCTGGCGACGTATGGCCCGTTTGTGATGAACACGAACAAGGAGCTGGTGCAGGCCATTGCCGATTATGAAAGCGGGGCGATGGGGACGTTTGCGGATTAGCGTTTGCCGTTTGAGACATTAATGAAGCACGTCATGCCGAGCGCAGCCGAGGCATCTCGCGTGCAGCAGTAATTCAATCGCAAGAAAAGGATTACTACCCCACGCGAGATGCCTCGGCTGCGCTCGGCATGACGTTTTTTATGTTTGTTCTGGTTACCGCTGACCGCCGTACCGCACCCCAAAAAAGTCGCCCTTATTCCACGTCGGGCGGGCGGTGTCCTGCGCCACCTGGTAGCCGATGAGGAAGCAGAGTTGCACGTATTTGCGGCCGGCCTCGAAGTCGAAGCGGCCGTTGATGTCGTCCTGGGGCTTGTGGTAGGTGACGGCGCGCCACTTTTGCACGTCCTCGCTGAGGTTGTTTTTGCCGTCGGCGGTTTTGTTGCCGTATTTGATGTGCAGGGCGGGGATGCCGGCCGTCACGAAGCTGTACTGGTCGCTGCGGATGAAGCGGTTTTGCTCGGGCTCGGGGTCGTTTTCGAGGTCGATGGCCATGTAGGCGCAGGCACGCTTCACGGGCTCGATGAGGGTGGAATGCGGGGCACCCAGCGCCACCACGCTCAGCAGCGGGGCAATGAGCGTGGGCATGTCCATGTTGATGTCGGCCACAATTTTGGCTTTGGGCACTGGGGGATTGGCAGCGAAAGCCGACGAACCGAGCAGGCCCAATTCCTCGCCGGTCATGAACACGAAGAGCATCGAGCGCTTGGGCTTCTCTTTCAGCTTGGAATAGACTTTGGCGATTTCGAGCACGCAGGACACGCCCGAGGCATTGTCGTGGGCACCGTTGTTGATGGAGTCGCCCTTCACCGGAGCCGTGATGCCGAGGTGGTCGAGGTGAGCGGAATGCACCACGTACTCATCGCGCAGCCTGGCGTCGGAGCCCGTGAATTTGCCCACCACGTTGTAGCTCTCAAAGTCTTGGTAAGTTGATTCCGCATTGGCCGTAATGGTCGTTTTCAACACCGCCGAGGCGGGTTTGCCGCTGCGGATGGCCGCGAAAACCGCCGTGGTATCCAGTGCCGAGGTTTGCAGCAGGCGCTGGAGCGTAGCTGCGCTCACGGCCGCGTAAAACTGCTGTTGGCTGCCAATGGCGAAAGTGCGCGACACCGCCACTTTGCCATTGGCCCCGAGCACACTGTAGGTGCCGGCCTTCACGCTGGCCGGCGGCGCGGGGTGGGTGGAAGCCACCAGCAGCCCCACGGCGCCGTGGCTGATGGCCGCTTTCAGGAGCCCAGCCAAATCCTGGCTGGCCGAGGCCACGGTAGAGCCAAAAGTGCGCGGGGCTCCGCGCACAATCAGTACCACCTTGCCTTTCACGTCGAGGCCGGCGTAGTCGTCGTAGCCCAGCTCGGGGGCGCTGATGCCGAAGCCGGCAAAGGCCAGCGGCGCATTGGTTACGCGGGTAGTGGGCAGCTCGGGACTGGGGTAGAGCACGTAATCGGCACCGGCCGTGAGCGGCAGGGCGGCGCCCTGGGCATCGCGGGCCACGAAGGCGGCGCCGGGCCTGAGGAAAGCCCGGCGCAGGCGCACTTTCTGGAGGTAGGTGCCGCCTTCGCCGGCGGGCTGCACGCCCAGGCTTTTGAACTGCTGGCTAACGTAGTCGACGGCCAGCTGGTAGCCGGGCGTGCCGGCTTTGCGGCCCTGCAGGCGGTCATCGGCCAGGTAGGCAATGTGGGCTTTGATGTCGGCGGGCTTGACTTGCTCCAGCGCAACAGTCACGGGCTTGGGCACGGTGAGCGGGGCCTGGGCGTGGGCGGCTGCGCCGAGCAGGCTGGCCAAGAACGAAGAGGGAAATTTCATCGGAAAAACAGTGGAATGACGGGCCAAACCTGACGTCAGGCAGTGGGGCATGAGCGCAAAGTAGCGCGAACTTTGTAGTTCGCGTGGCAGCACGACAATTGTTGAGGCGGCGCGGAGACGCGAACTACAAAGTTCGCGCTACTTTGCGCCCATGCCCGACGCTCCGCCGCCTGTTATCCGAGTTACCAGCCTTCGCAAAAGCTTCGGCCCGAACGCCGTGGTGCAGGACCTATCGTTCAACTTAGCGGCCGGCGAAACGCTGGTGCTCCTCGGCCCCAGCGGCTGCGGCAAAACCACGCTGCTCAAGATGCTCAACCGGCTGATTGAGCCCGACGGCGGCACCGTGGAGATTAACGGGCGCGACGTGCGCCAGCAGCCGGCCGAAACGCTGCGGCGCGGCATGGGCTACGTTATTCAGCAAGTGGGCCTGCTGCCGCACTACACCGTGGCCGAAAACATTGCCGTGGTGCCGAAGCTGCTGGGCCACAGCCCGGCCACCATTGCGGCGCGCACCACGGCCTTGCTCACGCGGCTGCACCTGCCGCCGGCGCGCTACGCCGCGCAGTACCCGCACCAGCTCTCGGGTGGGCAGCAGCAGCGCGTGGGCCTGGCGCGCGCCCTGGCCGCCGACCCGCCCATCATCTTGCTCGATGAGCCTTTCGGCGCCCTCGACCCCCTGACGCGCGCCAGCATCCGGCGCGAGTTTCGGGAGCTGGAAGAGCTGCGCCGCAAAACGGTGGTGCTGGTGACCCACGACGTGACGGAAGCCTTCGAGCTGGCCGACCGGATTATGCTGCTCAATGCCGGCCAGATTCAGCAGCTTGGCACGCCGCGTGAGCTGCTGTTCCGGCCCGCCAATGATTTTGTGCAAAGCTTCTTTGCGGCCGAACGGCTGGCCTTGCAATTGCGCACATTGACCCTGGGCGATGTTTTCCCAGGTTCAGAAGTAAATAATTTTACGCCCCCGGCACAAAAACCCAACTCAACGGCACAAAATCCCCAACCAATAGCAAGCTCGACCGCTAGCGCAGTACATATTTTTTCTGAGCCGGTAAATAATTCCGATGGCGGAGTAAATAACCAAGCGGGGGGCCAGCCGATTTCCATCGCAAGTAAGCAAGGGCTTGACTCAAAACCCGCAGTTGGCCGGAAAATTGGCGCTGATTTCACCGCATCAACCACCGTTCAGGACGCGCTGGAAGTTTTGACCCGCCCGGGTGCTCCGGCGAGCTTGTTTTCGGTGTCCCAGCTCATGGCTGCTTTTGGCGAAGCCCTGCAACGAGAGGAGGACGCATGGAAACGCTAACCGCGCTATTTGCTTTCTGGCACGAGCAGGCCGGCAAGCTGGGCGAGCAAACGGTGCAGCACATCGGGCTCACGGCAGGCTCATTGCTGCTCGGCGTGCTGGTGGGCGTTCCGCTGGGTGTTTGGCTGTCGCGGCGGCCGCGCTGGGTTCCGGCGGTGCTGGGCCTGGCGGGCGTGTTGCAGACGGTGCCCAGCATTGCCCTGCTCGGCGTGCTGATTCCGCTGATGGGCATTGGGCCGAAACCGGCCCTTTTTGCCCTGTTTCTGTACTCGCTGCTGCCCATCATTCGCAACACGCTGGAGGGCATTCGGGGCGTATCGCCGGCCGTGGTGGAAGCGGCGCGGGGCCTGGGCCTGACCGATGGACAGGTGCTGCGCAAGGTGGAGCTGCCCTTGGCCCTGCCGGTGCTCATGGCTGGCATCCGCACTGCCACGGTGATAAACGTGGGCGTGGCCACGCTGGCCGCCTACGTGGCGGCGGGGGGGCTGGGCGAGTTTATTTTCGGCGGCATTGCCCTCAACAACCCCGTGATGATACTGGCCGGGGCCCTGCCTGCCGCCGGGCTGGCGCTGGCCTTTGATGCGCTGCTGGGCGGAGTTCAAAAGCTGAGCACGCGGCGGCTGACGCAGGTGGGCGCGGGCCTGCTGCTGGCCCTGCCGCTGCTGGGCGGCCTCTACCTGCTGCCCAGGGCCACGGGCAAGCTGCTGGCCGGCTTCAGCCCCGAGTTTGTGGGGCGGGCCGATGGACTGCCGGGCCTTACCAAAACCTATGGCCTCACGCGCCTGCCCAGCGTGGTGCTGGCCCCGACGCTGGTGTACGAAGCCGCCCGCAATGCCAACGTGGACGTCATCGACGGCTACAGCACCGACGGGCGCATCCGGGCCTACGGCCTGCGGGTGCTGCGCGACGACCGCCGGGCCTTCCCGCCCTACTTCGCGGTGCCCGTGGTGCGCCCCGAATTGCTGCGCCAGCATCCGGAACTCGGCGCTGTGTTAGCGCAGCTGGCGGGCCAGATTTCCGATTCGGTGATGACCGACTTGAATTACCGCGCCGACTACCTGCACCAGGCTCCCCAACGCATTGCCGAAGCTTTTTTGAAGCGGCGGGGGCTGTGGCGGGCCCCGCGCCCGGCCGTGGCCGGTGCAGCGGTAGTGAAGCTGGGCTCGAAAATTTTTGCTGAGCAATACATTCTGGCCGAGCTATATGCCGCCCTCATCCGCGGCAATACCGACCTGGCCGTGGAAACCAAAACCGGCCTGGGCGGCACCACCATCTGCTTCGAGGCGCTGCGCAACGGGGCTATCGACCTATACCCCGAATACACGGGCACCGGCTTGCTGGTGCTGCTCCAGCCCACACCGGCCGCGGTCGACTCGCTAGGCGGCCGGCCAGCGGCGGTGCTGGGCTACGTGCGCCAGGAGTTTCGCCGCCGCTACGGGCTGGAATGGCTAGCCCCGCTGGGCTTCAACAACACCTACGCGCTGCTGATGCGCGGGAAGCAGGCGCGGGAGCTAGGCATCGTGAGCGTGTCGGATTTGGGCGGGTACCTGCGGCGGTAACTGGGCGGCAGGTAAAAGAACGTCCTGCTGGGCCTGTCCAAGCATCTCTCCCGCTTCGTTAGTCCGATTGGATTACTTGCGCGGGAGAGATGCTTCGACAAGCTCAGCATGACGTTCTGGTTCTACTTTCGCGCCATGATTCTTGCCACTGCCACGCCTGCCGATGCGCCCCGCCTCACGCGCTTCGTAAACGCCGCCTACCGGGGCGAAACTTCCCACCAGGGCTGGACCACCGAAGCCCACCTGCTCGACGGCCAACGCATCGACGAGGAAGGCCTGCTGGAGATGCTGGCCCGGCCCGAGGCCGCCATGCTGCTGGCCCAAAACGAGGCCGGCGAGCTATTGGGCAGCTTCCATGTGCAGGCCCAGGGCCCGCTGGTTTACCTCTCCATGCTGGCCGTGGCCCCCGCCGGGCAGGGCCGGGGCGTGGGCAAATTCCTGCTCCGCGCCGCCGAGGACTACGGCCGCCGGCACGGCTGCGCGGTGAGCAAAATGACCGTGATTTCGGTACGCGACGAGCTGATTGCCTACTACGAGCGCCAGGGCTACCACCTTACCGGTGCCACCGAGCCTTTTCCGACCGACCCGCGCTTTGGTATTCCGAAGCAGCCGCTTACCCTGCTGGCGCTGGAAAAGTCCCTGACCCCCTCGGTTTGAAACAGGGGTGTTTTCTCAGCCCCTATGGTGGAAAATAAGGCTCCATTTCTATGAACAGCCCTTTGAAACCAATGGCGTTGCCGGCTGATACAGAAATAAAATAGGCCAAGACATTGGTTTTCGCATGATTGGGCTGGGTTCGTGCCGTAATTTTAGAGCACCAACCACACCCCAAGCCCATGCTTCGAAAATTACCCCTCCTCCTTCTGCTGGTTTTGGCGAGCCTGCTGGCCCGGCCCGAACGCAGCCACGCAGCCCCCGGCGACACCACCCGCGTCACCATTTTCAACCGGCGGCCCCTCACCCACTACGGCAACTACGACACCACGGCCGTGATGCCCGTAGCCGGCCGACAATACCGCAAGGTGCTGATGCACTACATCTTGGGTCGCTACGCCTGCGCGCCGGGCTCGCAGTACTGCGGCTCGTGGGACTACACCACCCGCGTGATTTTGCGCCCGCCGGCCCACGACTCGCTGGAGATGCTGCGCATCATGACGCCGTATGCCACCGACTGGCTGGCCACCAACAAAACCCACGACTACGTGGTGGACGTGACGGACTACGCCCCGCTGCTGGTGGGCAACCCCAGCTTCCGCTTTGAATACCAAGGGTATTCGTGGGGCTTCAACGTGACCGTGCGGCTCGATTTCATCGAGGGCACGCCGCCGCAGAACCCCATCGACGTGCGCAACGTGTACAACGGTACTTTTGCCTACGGCCGCACCACCGACCCCATTGAGAACTACCTGCCGGCCCGCTCGCTGGTGGCCCCCTCGGCCGGCACCATTGCCCTGAAAAGCCTGATTTCGGGCCACGGCGCCGACCCGCTCAACTGCGCCGAGTTCTGCCGCCGCTACTTCTCGCTGCTGGTCGATGGGCAGTCGCGCGGCAACACGTTTTTGTGGCGCGACGACTGCGGCAAAAACGAAGTGTACCCCCAAACCGGCACCTGGGTGTATAACCGCGGCAACTGGTGCCCCGGCGCGGTGGTGCGGCGCATTGTGCAGCCGCTCACCAACATCACCACGCCCGGCCAGCCCTACACGCTGGACATCAACATGCAGGCCTATACCGCTTCCAACCAGGCTTCGGCCTCGGCCCAATACATCTGGAGCAGCCAGCTGGTGACCTCGGGCGCCATCAATTTCCGCACCGATGCGTCGCTGGATGAAATCATTGCGCCAAACTCGAACGAAAACTACGTGCGCGAAAACCCCATTTGCGGCGGGCCGCAGGTGCGGCTGCGCAACCTGGGCAGCAACCGCCTCACGGCCGTCACCATTGCCTACCGGGTGAAAGGCCGCGGCCCGCTCCAGACCTATAACTGGACCGGCAACCTCTCCTTCGGCCGCGACACGCTGGTGGTGCTGCCCGCCCTGGCCACGCTGATGAACAACGCCACCGGCGGCCGCTTCCAGGCCTGGACCACCAATCCCAACGGCAGCCGCGACCAGAACGCCTACAACGATACCCTCACCACGCGCTTTTCGCCGTCCATCACGCTGCCCGCCGGCTTCGCGGTGGCCCTGACGACGAACAATGCCAGCGTTGGGGGCTTTGGCATCACCAACGAAACCAGCTGGCAGATAGTGGACGTGGCCGGCAACGTGGTAGCCCAGCGCACCAACACCAGCCCGGCTTCTACCTACAACGACCCGGTGGGCCTCGTGCCCGGCTGCTACTCGTTGCGTGTCACCGACTCGGGCTGCGACGGTTTTGCGTGGTGGGCTTCCAACGCGGGCAACGGCACCATGCGCATCATGGACAACCGCGGCAGTGTGCTGAACACCATCAGCGGGGATTTTGGCTGCGAGTACACGCTCAACTTCCAGGTGGCCGGCGTGGTGTCGGGCACGGCCACGGCCCAGCTGCAAAACGCCCTCGACGTGTACCCCAACCCCAGCCACGATGGCCGCTTCACCCTCGACCTGAACCTGGCCGCCGCCCAGCAAGTACAACTGGGCGTGGTAGATGCGCTGGGCCGCCGCGTGTGGTCCCAGAACCTGGGCGCCGTGAAAGCCACCGTGCAGCCGCTGGCCCTCTCCAGCCTCTCTCCCGGCATCTACGCCCTCGAAGTGAGCCTGGCCGATGGCACCAAGCTGAACCGCCGCCTGGTGATTGAGTAAGTTGGGTTGGGTTGCCAGTCCGTCATGCAGAGGCAGGACCATATACTAAAAGGTCGTCATGCTGAGCGTAGTCGAAGCATCTCTACCGCAGTAGTAAAATCAATTACTTGTACGGTAGAGATGCTTCGACTGCGCTCAGCATGACGGGCAAGAGCATTGATTACTTCTGCATGACGTGGTAACTACCCTCCCACTACCAACAAAAAAGCCCCCGCAGCTATGCTACGGGGGCTTTTTGCTGACTACTTAATTCGACTGCCTATTGCTTGCTCACCTTGATGGTTTGAGTAGTGGCATCGTCGCGGTAGCGTACCAGGTAGATGCCGGCGGCCAGGCTGCTCAGGTTGAAGCTGGTGCTTTGGCTGGTAGCCGGGGCCGTTTGCAGCACTTTGCCGGTGAGGTCGCTGAGGCTGAGCTGGGCATTCTTGCCGGGAGCACCTACCTGCACGGTGAGGAGCGAAGTGGCCGGGTTGGGGAAGGCGCTGAGGGCCACGGCGTCGGCGCCGGTGCGGCTGGCGCTGGGGGCCACCAGGTTGATGAGGTAGTCCTCGGCTTCGCCGTAGTCCGAAGCCGTGGCGCCGCAGGCCTGCGAGCCCAAAGGCACCACGTCATCGGCGCCCCGGATGCGCAGCTTGGTTTGGCCAAGCGGAGCGGCGGCGGGAATGACCAGCGGAATGGTGGCCGTGCCGTTGGAGCCGGCGTTGGTGCCCAGCGTGAAATATTCGGTGGCGCCGAAAATGCCGTCGCGGTTTAAATCAATCCAGACGGCGCTGTACTGATTGTTTTCGGCCCCGAAGGTGAGCACCACGTTGGTGGTGCGGCCCACCGGCAGGTTCGGAATCGCCAGCGTGGACGGCTGCTGGGTGCTGTAGTCGTGGTAATACGGGGCCACGTTGCCCAGGGCAGCGGTGTTGTTGGTCATCGTGCCCAGCGTCACGGTTTTGATAATATCGGTATTGCCCCCGCTCAGGTAGGTGGGCGAGCAGTAGCACTGCGCAAACGGGGTGGGCGTCACGCTCACCGCACTCGATATGGCCGAAGTACTGCTGCCCGCGCAGCTCACTAGCAGGCGGTAGTCGGTGGCCGTCGTCAGGCTGGGTACGGTGTAGGGCACGGTGGTGGCCCCGCTGAGGTTGGTGAACGTGCCCGCGCCGGCCGGGCTGCTCTGCCACTGGTAGGCGAGGCCGGTGGCGCCGGTGGTGTAGCCGCTGGCGCGCAGCTCGAAAGTCGTGCCAGGACACACCGTCGTGACCGATGCCGTAGCCGTGCCGCCCACGGGCGTGCCGGTGCAGGCCACCGGCGCGGCAATGGTGATGAGGTAATCTTCCACCTCCCCGAAGTAGCTGTTGAAGCAAGCCTGGTTGCCGACCACGGCGCCGTTGTTGGAGCGCACGCGCAGGCGGGTGGGGCCGGTGAGGGCCGTGGCCGGGATGGTCACGCTGCCGGTCAGGCTCAGGTTGAGGGCCGTGTAGCCGGTGGCCGGGCCGGTGCCCACGAGGGTGTATTCGCTGGCATCGAAGGTGCCGCTGTGGTCGTAGTCAATCCAGATGCCGGCCGCGCTGTTGATGGCGTTGATGCGCAAATCGAGCGTGACGGGGTAGGTGGCGCCTTGCAGCAGCGTAGTGGTGAGGGCCGTGTTGGCGGCGTAGCTCACGTAGCCGCCGGTAGAGCAGGCAGTGTTCAGGTTACCCAACGAGCTGAGGGTGACGCCGCGAATCCACTCGCTGGCGCAGCTGCCGCCGGTGGGCGTGCAGTAGCAGTTCAGGAACGAGTTCTGGGGCACGTTTACGAGGGCCGACGTGGACGAGAGGCCGCTGCCCGCGCAGGTGACCACCACGCGGTAGTCGGTGGCCGCGGCCTGGCTGGCTACGGTGTAGGGCACGGTGGTGGCCCCGCTGATGTCGGCAAAAGTGCCCGCCCCGGCGGGGCGGCTTTGCCACTGGTAGCTCACGCCCGAGCCCGACGCGGCGCCGGTCAGGTTCAGGGTGAAGCTGTTGTTGGTGCAGGCGCTGGCGGTGCTGGCCGTGGGGGTGCCGGCGGCCGGCGTGCCGCTGCACACCGAGTTGATGCTGACGCCAAACACGTTGAGCACGCCCGAGGTCGACGTTTTGGCGAAGTCAATACTCTGGATGGACTTGGCGAAGTTGCTCGTGGCAATGGTGAGCCGGACCTGGTAGATGCGCGGGTCGGTGGTGCTGTTTTCGCGGTTTTCAACGCCGCGCTGCACCCGCCCGATGCCCAGAATGGCGTAGCCCGAACCGCCGTACCAGTCGGCCACCGTTTGCCCGCTGAACGCCTGATTGGTGCCGTCGGTGAAGTTCACCGTCACGTTGACCGTGCTCAGGCCGCTGCCCGAAGTGGCCAGCAGAAACACCTCGCCCGCCGGCTGGGGCGTGGCCACCGTGAGCGTACCAGAGCCCGCGCCCGTGCCGGTGCCCGTGGCCGGCATGCGCAGCGAGTTACTGCCCGTGTAAGAAGCCAGCTGGAACGACACCCCGGCCGTGGCCGCGCTGTTGATGAGCCCGTTTTGGGGCAGGTACGAGGTGCCGGTGGGGTTGAAGTCCTGGGCCATAAACACATAGCCGCCCGCATCAACGCCAATGGTGGTCGAGCTCGTGGACAAGCCCGTGCCGTTGGCAATTACGTCGGCGTTGAAGCCCGTAACCACCAGCGGCACGTAGGCCGCTTGGGCCACCGGGGCCGCGCCCAGGCCCAGGGCATAAAGCGCCAGCCGGGCAAAATGAGTAAGGTGTTTTTTCATGTGAAGAGAAGTGAGGTAAATTTTTCAGGAAGGTAACCAGGCCTTGCTGCCCAACGCAAGGCCGTTCCTGACGATTGGCCTCTTATAAAAAAGCCCCCGCCAACATATTCGACGGGAGCTTTCCTATCACTGCTGGGTCGAGGCCGACCGTAGCAGTCGCCCTCGGCCTGGCAAAGCAGGCGAACCGGCTTAGTTATTCCACGGCCACCCGGCGGGCCACGGCGGCTTGCCCGGCCACTTGCAGGCGCAAGGTATAAATGCCGGCGGCCAGGCCGCTCACGTCCAGCGTGGCCTGCGCGCCGGCCGTGCCCAGGGGCACCGTTTTCTCACTCACGCGCTGGCCCAGGCTGTTCAGCAAGGTCAGCTGTACTTGCCGGGCGCCGTCTACGGCGGGCACCAGCACCGTCACGCCGGTGTGGGCCGGGTTGGGGAAAACGCTTACGCTGGCGGCGCTCAGGCCAGCAGGCGTAGCCAGCGGCGCGGCCAGCGCGAAGCCCAGGGAGAAGCGGCCCGCAATGGCGGCCGCGCCCGCAGTGCTGAAGGTGTAGCTGGCTTGCTGGAGCAGGTTAATTTGCTGGCCCGTGAGGGCGTCGCGCAGGTACACCAGGCCGGCCGGCAGGTTCACCAGCTCCTCGGCGCGCAGCGTGTAGGTGCCGGCCTGGGGCACGGTCACCGTCAGGGGCACCACGGTGGCGGTGCTGAGTAGCGGCAGTCCGTTGATGGCCAGCTCGGTGCCGGCGGCTATCGCCGCCAGGCCGAGGCCGGTGGGGTTGGCCAGCTTCACGGCGTCGTAGCGGGCATCGATGCCCGTTGTGGCACCGGCTTCGAAGTACACGTAGGCCGCATCCGAAAGCGAGGCACTGATGTTTTCCAGGGCCAGGCGCACGCGGGCGCGGGGGTCGTTGCCGCGCTGCAAGGCGCCGCCGGAGCCGAAGTCGGTGCTGCGGGCCGCATCGGTCAGGGTAAGCGTGGTCGACGTCGTGCCGGGGCTCACCCGCACCAGGAAGCCCTGGCCCATGCCGATGGTGGACGTGCGGCCGCCGCCCGTGCCCAGGCCGTTGGTGTAGCTGGTGTAGCTGCCCGTGTACTGGCTGGCGCTTCGGTACACGTACACCGCCGCGTCCATGCCTGTCGGAATGGTCACGTTGTCCCAGTTTAGGGTCGAGGGGTAGGGGTTGCCGAGCAGGTTCCAGCCGGCGTCGGTGGTGGCGCCGCGGGTGAGGGCCATGGCCACGGTGCCCGTGCCCAGCGTGCCCACGAAGTCCACCATCTGGCCGGCGGCCAGGTTCACGGTGTAGCCTTTGCCCGAGGTCAGGGCGTCGCCGGTCGAAGTTGCCGCCAGCCAGCCGCGGTCGAACACCGAATAGCTGGTAGCGGGGCTGGTGGCCTGCCGGGCTTCGCTGTAGCTAAACACGGTCGGGAAAGGCGTGACGGTGCCCGGCGTGGCCGAGGCGTTGTAGGCGGCGCCCTGGCTCACGCTGGGGCTGAAGCTGCCGGTGGCTAGGTCGGCCACGGTGGTGTTCGTGACCGGCGCGGCGAAGTGGCGGTAGCCCAGGCCCGCATTGGTGGCCGGGCTGATGTAGCGCTGCACCGTGGCCGCGCCCGTTACGGTGCCGCCGCCAGCGGCCACGGCCACCAGGGCCGTCGAGTCGGCATCGGAGCGCAGGGTCAGGTTCTGGCCGCCCAGCAGGTTGCCGCTGTTCAGGCTGAGCAGGCGGCGGATGGCCACCGGCTGCGACAGGGTGAGGGCCGCGCCACCGGTGGTGCTCACCGTGAGGTTGCGCACCTGCGCCGGCAGGGCCGAGCCCGTGCTCTGGGACGCACCGCCGCTATACACGTAAGTGCCGGCAATCGAGAACGTGCGCGTGGCCGTCTGGATGGCCCCGGTGGCCCCGCTCAGCGTGATGCCGGCCGGGTCGCAGATGCTCAGCGTCGCGCCGGCCGCCAGGCCGAAGCTGCCCGGCCCCGTCAGGGGCTGGCAGGCGGTGGTCAGCGTGCCGCCGGCCAGCACCTGGAAAGCGCCGTTCACCACCGTCGCGCCGGTCAGGGTGGCGTTGCCGGTACTGGTGACGGTCACGTTGTTGTAGGTGCCGGCCGGGATGGTGGTCGTGGTGCTCACCGTCAGGTCGGGGATGGTGCCGCTGATGGTGATGAGGTAGTCCTCAATCTCGCCGTAGTAGGGGTTGGGCGGGCAGGCCGTGGTGGCGCTCAGGGGCACCGTGCTGTTGGCCGAGCGCACCCGCATCCGCGTGGCGCCGGTGAGGGCGCCGGCGGGCACGGTGATGCTCGCCGTACCGCTCACGTCGAGGTTGGAGGCGGCCGCGGTGTTGCTGTACACCTGCGTGAACTCCCCGGCGTCGAAGGTGCCGCTGTGGTCGTAGTCAATCCAGACGCCGGCCGCGGCCGGGTTGGAGTTGATGCGCAGGTTCAGGGTGACGGAGTAAGTACCGCCCGCGGCCAGCGTCGTGGTCAGGGCCGCGTTGGCGGTGTAGTCGGCGTAGCCGCCGGTGGTGCAGGCGGTGCCCGTATTGGACAAGGTGTTCACGATGACGCCGCGAATGTATTCGTTGGTGCACACGCCGCCGGTGGGTGTGCAGTAGCAGGCAGCGAAGCTGTTCTGGCCCACGCTCACCACGTTCGAAGGCGTCGAGAGGCCGCTGCCCGCGCAGGTCACCACCACGCGGTAGTCGGTGGCGGCCGTCTGGCTGCTCACGGTGTAGGTCGAGGCCGTGGCCCCGCTGAGGTTGGCGAACGTATTGGCGCCGGCTGGGCTGCTTTGCCACTGGTAGCTCAGGCCGGTGATGTTGCCGGGGTTGGGGGCCGACAGGGTGAAGGAAGTGCCCGCGCACACGGTGCTGGCGCTGGCCGAAGCCACCGGGGCAGCCGGCGCGCCCGTGCAGGCCGTGGGCGCCACGATGGTTACCGTGTAATCCTCGGTTTCGCCGTCGTACTGCACCGAGCAGGCGTCGGAGGAAGCAAAGTCGCCATACGACGTGATGCCCGCTTTGGTCCGCACGCGCATCCGGGTGGGGCCGGCCAGGGCCGAGGCCGGAATGGCAATGGTGGCCGTGGGCGAGGCCGTGGTACTGGTCGTGCTGCTGGCCACAAACTCCGAACCATCGAAGGTGCCGTTCTGGTTAAAGTCAATCCACACCCCGTAGCGGTAGCCGGCGCTGGCGTTGGCAATGGTCAGCGTCAGCGTGGCGCTGGCATTGGCATTCAGGTTGGTGGTAGCCGTGCTGGCCGGGTACACCGTGTAGCTGGAGGCCGCGCAGCCCGAGCTGTTGTTGAGCGTGCCGATGCTCACGTTGGCAATCGAGCCGTAGGTGCCGCACCCGTGGGTGGAGGAGGTGGTGCAGTAGCATTGGTCAAACGGATTCTGCCCCACGCTCACCACGTTCGACGTGACGGGGGTGCCGCCGTACTGGCAGCCCACGATGAGCTGGTAGTCGGTCGCGGCCGTTTGGCTGGCCACCGTGTAGCTCTGCGTAGTGGCTCCGCTGATGTTGGTGAAGGTGCCGGCGCCGGCCGGGCTGCTCTGCCACTGGTAGGTGTAGCCGCCCAGGATGGTCGGAATGCTGTTGGTGGAAAGCATAAACGAAGCGTTGGCGCAGGCGTTGGTGGTATTGGCCGTAGCAACCACGCTGCTGGGCGGGGCCGAGCAGGTGGTCGGGGCCGCGATGCTTATCTGGTAATCCTCGGTTTCGCCGTACCAGGTGCTGGTGCCGGTGGTGCAGGCATCGGTATTGGCGATGGTGCCATTGCGCCAGCGCACCCGCACCCGCGTTGGCCCGGTCAGGGCCGTGGTGGGCACCGTCAGCGTCGTGGTGAGCGTTACATCGGTGTTGATAAGGCTGGAACCCCCGAGGGCAATGTATTCCGTGGTTTCGAAGGTGCCGCTGTGGTCGTAGTCAATCCACATCCCGCCCTGCGAGCCGGTGTTGTTCGAGTGTACCGTGATGCTCACCCCGTTCAGGTACGTCGCGCCCTGGTTGAGCGTGGTCGTCAGCGCGCTGTTGCCCGTGAAGTCGCCCGTGCCGTTGGTGGAGTTGGCGTTGGTGGTGTTGGTGAAGCCCGGCGTGCCCGGAAACGTCACGCTCTTGATGTACTCGCCCGTGCCCGTGCTCACCACCGCGCAGTAGCAGGTCAGGTAGGCGCGGGCCACGCTCACGATGCTGGAAGTGGTCGACTGGCCGCTGGCCGTGCAGGTCACGACCAACCGGTAGTCGGTCGAGGCCGAAATGCTGCTCACCGCATAGCTCGGAGCCGCTTGCGCGCTGCCCAGGTTGGCGAACGTGTTGGCACCGGCCGGGCTGCTCTGCCACTGGTAGCTCAGGCCGGTAGTGCCGGCCGGTACGCCCGTTGCGTTCAGTGTAAAGCCCGTGCTGCCACAGACCGACGTGGCCGTGGCCGTGGCCGTGGTGGCCGGTGGGGTGCCCGAGCAAGCTATCGGGGTTGCCATCGTCAGGTAGTAGTCCATCGACTGCCCGTAGGTGGTCGTCGAACAGGCTCCGGTGTAGGTATTGAGCGTCGTGTTGCCGTAATAGTCGGTGCGGATGCGCAGCCGCGTCTGGCCGGGCGTGGCCGTGGCCGGCACCGGAATACTCACCGTCAGCGTAGTAGCCGACGAGCTATACACTGCCGCGCCAGTTGTCAGAATGTAAAACTCCGAGGCCTCGTAGGTGCCGTTCTGGTTATAGTCAACCCAGGCCGAGGCGCGGGTATAGGCCGGCACCGCCACCGACAGGGCGTAGGTGGTGCTGGGGCTGATGGTGGTCGTGGTGGTGCTGGCCGGATACACCGCGTAGCTGTTCGACACGTAGCCGGCCGAAGAGCTGGTGATGAGGCCCGGTGCATTGCTCAGGGTCACGCCTCCGTCGCCGGGCAACGACACCGACGACACGGTGGCGTAGGAAGTGCTGGTGCTGCTGCGGTTGGGCACGCACGGGCAGTTCACCGCCGTGTTTTGCCCCACCTGCACCGAGCCCGAGGCCACCACGGTGCCGCCGCTGCCGTCGTAGGGGCAGGCTTCGAGCACCCGGTAGTAGGTAGCCGCCGTCTGCGTGGCCGTGTACGTGTTGCTGGTGGCACCGCTGATATTGGCCCAGGTCGCGTTGTCGGGCGAGGACTGCCACTGGTAAGTAAAGGCCCCCTGCGGCGGCACCGACAAGTAGATGCTGGTAGTGGGGCAGGCCATCGTCAGGGCCGTGGTGCCCCCGCTGGTGGTGGCCGCAAAGGCGGTCTGGTTGGTGGGCGCCGCCGAGCAGGTGGGCAGAATGCTCACCGCGAAAGCGTTGAGGTAATTGGCAGAAGTCGTCTTGGCGATGGTGACGCCCGTGATGGTCTTGGTGACGTTGGCCGCGCTCAGCACCAGCTTCACCTGGTACAGGAAGGGGGCCGTGCCCGTGGCGGTAGTAGGCGAGATGGCGTTGTTGGTGCCCACCCGCGCCGTCATGCCAAACGCCGCCGTGGCCCCGCCCGTGTACCAGTCCAGAATGGAGATGCCGGTGAAAGCCTGGCTGGTGCCGTCCGAGAAGTTCACGGTCAGGTTGGCCGTTGGGGCCCCGCCGCCGCCGGTGGCCAGCACGTACACCTCCGTCGCGGCCTGGGGCGTGGCGAAGGCCAGGGTGCCGGAGCCGGTGCCCGCAATGCGCAGCACGTTGTTGCTGTTCACATTCACCCCGCCGCTCACCGTGCCATACGAAGCCAACTGGTACGTCAGCGCCGAATAGCCGGCAATGACGTTGGGAATGGTTCCGTTGGTGGGCAGGCCGGAGGTGTGCGGCACGGCGGTGCTGTTGTAGTCCTGCGAGAGGAAGTAGTAGCCGCCGCCGTCCACGTCAGACGTTGTGGAGTTGAGCGGCGACGTGGAGGCGGTGGTGCCGTTGGCGACCACGTCGGCCGTAAAGCTGGAGGCCGCGAGGGGAACCTGCTGGTAGCTCTGCGCGTGTACCGCGCCGCCCACCCCCAGCACCAAAAGCAGCAGCTTCAAAAGTTGCGTAAATGGAATTTTCATACTGCGGAATTTTATCTAGTTTTTCCGCTAAATGTATATGCAAAATCCCCCTTTTAAAATGAATTGATTATTAGCTGGTTGTAGAAATTTTTGAGAAACAAACAGTTTTATAGCCTGGGAATCGGCTAACCTATAAATTCAATTAAAAACCTTGTGAAACGTTGAATATTCTGCAAAAATCGTTTTAAAAAAAATTTCCTGGCAAACTGTTTTCTGCAGTATAAAAACAACGCCCTATCCATTCTACCCCTCAAAAATCATAGCACAACCGGGCAAAAGTTTCTTTTAATCTTACAATGCCTATCAATTCTACCCCCCCTCATCATGGTTTTTAATCAAGTTTTCCAATTTCATGGGTATTTTAATTACCCCCCTCTCCCCGAACCAGCTTTTCGGCCCGGAACAGGTCGTCGGCCGTTTGCAGGAGCTTGGCTCGGAGCTTGGGATTGTAGTTCGGGTGCGCGGCCAGGAAGGCCCGCACCGTGGCGGCCGCCGTGGCCGACTGGTAGCTGCCCAGCGTGGCCTGCAGCCATGAATACGGGAAGAAAATATCGCCCGTGAGCTGAATTTCTTCCAGCAGGTCGAGGCTGGCGGGCAGGTATTTTTCCGAAGTGGCCTGGCGCAGCGGGTGGTGCAGGTAGCCCAGGGCCGCCGTGACCCAGGCTTCTTTTTCACGGCCTTTTTCGTCTTTCAGGGTCGCAAAAAAAGCGTCGCGCGTGGCTACGTCGGGCGCGAGCGCCGGCATCAGGAATTCCAGGCGCTGGCGGCGGTCTACGTTCTGGATGCGGGCCAGCTGAGCGGGCAGGATGGGCGCGGCGGCCGGGTAGTCGCGCACGGCCAGCGCCAGGGCCAGGGCGGTGTAGTCGTCCTCGGTCAGTTTCACACCGGCGGGCGCCTGCTGCGACTGCCAGATTTGGTAGAGGCGAGCCTGCGCCGCCTTGCTGAGGGCCACCGACTGGTAGGTTTTGAAAAGCTGCTTTTTAGAATTCGGAGCCGGGTTTTTCAGCAGCGCGGCCCACAGGTCGGCTTCCAGGCCCGGCCCCACGGCCTGCCGCTGGGCCGGCGTGAGAAACTGCCAGAAAATGGCGCTGGCCTGGCCCGTGAGCAGCTTCAGGTTCAGCTCTTCCGGCTCGCGGGCAAGGGCCTGGCGGTAGGTCGTGAGCAACTCAAGCGGCGTGATGACCTGGCCGTTGAGCATGTTTTCGTATAGGTTGACGTAGGCGCTGGCCCGCGCCACCGGGTCGGGCACGTTGGTGATTTCGGGCTGATAAAGTTGGCGCCCGGGCACGGTGGCCGCCCCGACGGCCATCCGCGGGGCCACCGGAAATACGCCGTAGCCCAGCCCGTCGGAGTTAAACAGAATGCGTTGGGGATATTTATCTAGCCACAGCGTCGTGTCCGCTTGGCTCATGCGGACGAGCTGCCGCTCTGTTCGGCCTCCCGCATAGCCAATCAGCACTTCAAATTGTTGCGGCCACTGCCGCGCCGAACCGTCCTCAGCCCGCTGAGAGATGGTCAACCTGGGCCGGATACGGTCGCTGCCTTCGTTTCCAACGAAGCGGTAGCTGAACACCGGGCGGCCGGGCTGGTTCACCCACACCTGATTCCAAACTTGCAAGTCGGCCGGGGTGCGGGCGTCCAGGATTTTGATGAGGTCGGGCCAGGTGGCGTTGCCGTGGGCGTAGGTGCGCAGGTATTCCTGCAGGCCTTGCTGGAAGGCTTCGGGGCCCATCAGACGCTCCAGCTGGCGCATCATAATGGGCGCTTTGTGGTAAATGATGTTGCCGTAGAGCGAGCCCGCGTCCTGCAAATTGGCCAGTGGCTGGCGGATGGGGTTGGCGCCGGCCGTGCGGTCGATGCCGTAGGCGGCGGGGTAGTGGTCGACGACGAATTTGAGGTCGTAATTCGAGTTTTTAACGGCCACCTGGGTGATTTTATCGGCCATGAAATTGGCAAACACCTCCTTCATCCACACGTCGTTGAACCAGCGCATGGTCACCAAGTCGCCGAACCACATGTGGGCCGTTTCGTGCAATACAAGGTTGGAGCGGGCCAGCACCTGGTCCTGCGTGGCGCCCTCGTCCAGAAACAAGGTCGAGGCCTTGTAATCAATGGCCCCGACGTGCTCCATGCCGCCGTACTGGAAGTCGGGAATGGCCACGAAATCGAACTTCTGAAACGGGTACTTAATGCCCGTGTACTGCTCCATAAACTGCAGCGCATCGGCGTGCAGCTGGAAAATGGGGCCTAGGCTCAGGCGCAGCTTAGCCGGGTCGGTTTCGCGGTGCAGCAGGTTCATGGCCCGGTTGTTCATCGGCTGATAAACCCGCATAAACTTGCCCGCCGCGAAGGAAAACAGGTAGGTGCTGATGCTATCGGAAGTGACAAAGGTCCATTTCTTGGTGCCCGCCCGGGCCGAGCTTGAGTCGGCCGGGTAAGAGTTGTAGAGTGGCGCATTGGCGATGGCCTGCCAATCCTGCGGAATGATAAGCTTGAGCGTGAATGCAGCTTTCAAATCGGGCTGGTCGAAAACGGGGAAGACGGTGCGGGCGCGGTCGGGCACCAGCAGGGTGTAGAGGTAGTCGTCGTTGCGGTTGAGCGACTGCTCGCCGGCAGTGAGGCTGATTTCGGCCACGTTGTGCCCCAGCCGCAATGCCGAAGCAGGAAGCACTAGATGCTCGTTGCGGTGGTCAATTTCCACCGGCTGGCCGTTCACGTTGAGGCGGTGCAGGTTGGCAGTGGGCGCTTTGAAGTCGAGTTGCACCGGGTCGCGGCTGTCACGTAGATTGAATGATACCGTTTCCAAAGCTTCAACGGGTTTGGAACGCTCGGCCGGAATAATAAAGCCCAGTTGGTAGGCCACGCGGCTGATGTTCTGCCTGCGCGCCACGGCCAGCGCCTCCGAAACACCTTTTTCGACGGGCAGCAGCGGGCGCGCCGGCCCTTGCGGCTCGGCAGCGGCGGCGGGCAACGCGGTTTGGACAATGAGCGTGCGCTGGCAGGCCACGGCCAGCAATACCAGCAGAAACCCGCCGGCCCTGCCATATTTACGGAAGCTGAAATTCATCGACAAAAACTCGGTGCAAAGAGCCCAAAAGTAACCGCCAACCCGTGAGCCCCACGCCCGAGCTTCTGCCCCCGCTCCCCGCCCCGGTACGGCTGTTTCCGCTCGGCGACGCGGCCGTGGTGCTCGAATTCGGCACCAGCATCAGTCCCGAAACGCATCGCGCCATCCAGGCCGTGCGCCATTACCTGACGCAGCATCCGGTTGCAGGCCAGCGCGAGCTGGTGTCCGCCTTCACCACCCTCACCGTGTACTACGACCCGTGGCAGCTGAGCGAAGCAGGCCGCTACCAACCTTATGAGCGGGCGGCCGAACTGCTACGGCAGCTACTGCCCGCAGCCCTGGCCACGACGGTAGCTACGGAGGCGGCTTTAGTGGAAATTCCGGTCTGCTACGGCGGCGCGTTCGGGCCCGATTTGGCAGCGGTGGCCGCGCACACCGGGCTGAGCAGCGAGGAGGTCGTTACCCGCCATTCGGCGCCCGAATACCTCGTGCATATGATGGGCTTCGCGCCCGGCTTCCCGTACCTGGGCGGGCTGGACGAGCGGCTGGCCACCCCGCGCCGAACCCAGCCGCGCCCGCTGGTGCCGGCCGGCGCGGTAGGCATTGCGGGAGCCCAAACCGGCATTTACTCCCTGCCCACGCCGGGCGGCTGGCAGCTCATCGGCCGCACGCCGCTGCAGCTTTTCAATCCTGAATGGGCCCAGCCCAGCCGCCTGCGGGCCGGCCAGCGCCTGCGCTTCGTGCCCATCAGCGAGGCGGAATTTCAGCAGTTCCAGCGGTATGAGTCTTAGTATTATTCGCCCCGGCCTGCTCACCACTGTGCAAGACCTCGGCCGCTTCGGCTACCAGCAGGACGGCATCATCGTGAGCGGCGCTATGGACGCCACGGCCCTGCGCGTAGCCAACCTGCTGGTGGGTAATGCGGAGCAGGCAGCAGGCCTCGAAATCACGCTGCTGGGCCCCAAAATTCGGTTTGAAGCCGACCACCTCATCGCCCTCACCGGCGCGCACCTCTCCCCCACCCTCAACGGCCAGCCAGTAGGCCTGAACCGGCCGGTATGGATGGCGGCGGGTACGGAACTGGCGTTTGGCGCGCCGGTGGCGGGCAGCCGGGCCTACCTGGCGGTGGCGGGCGGCGTGGCCGTGGCGCCGGTGCTGGGCAGCCGAAGCACTTATCTGCGGGCTAGCTTTGGCGGGCTGGATGGCCGAGCGTTGCAGGCTGGCGATGTATTGCCCAGCGCCGCCCCCACCCCCGCGGGCCGGAAACTGATGGCCGCTTTAGCCGCCACTGCCACTTCCCGTGCTTGGGCCCAAGCCGCCTGGACGCCTGGCCCGGCGCTCTGCCCGCGGCCTTTGCAAAACCCAACCATTCGGGCCATACCCGGCCCCGAATACGAGCAGTTTACGCCGGAAAGCCAGCTCGCTTTCTGGGAGCAGCCTTTTACGGTGACGACGGAGGCCGACCGCATGGGCTACCGCCTGCAAGGGCCGGCATTGGAGCGCCAAACCAGTTGGGAGCTGCTGTCGAGTGCCGTCACGTTTGGCACGGTGCAGGTGCCGGCGGGCGGGCAGCCCATCGTCCTCATGGCCGACCATCAGACCACCGGCGGCTACCCGCGCCTGGCCCAGGTTATCACGGCCGATTGGTCGGTGCTGGCACAGGTGCGGCCGGGGCAGCAGCTGTGGTTTCAGGAGGTGTCGTTGGCCGAGGCGCAAGCGCTGTACCTTGCGCGGGAACAGGCGCTGCGGGCGTTGCGGCGGGGGATTGAACTGATTGGGGGGAAATAAAAGGCACGTCATGCTGAGCGCAGCCGAAGCATCTCTACCGCAGTAAGTAATTCGGTTTACTATTGCGGTAGAGATGCTTCGGCTGCGCTCAGCATGACGTTCTCAATTATCGTCAAACTTCCATTTATGCCCTCAACTCCTACCATCGACCTCAACTGCGACATGGGCGAAAGTTTCGGCGCCTGGACGCTGGGCCACGACGTGGCCCTGATGCCCTTCATCACCTCGGCCAACATTGCCTGCGGTTTCCACGCCGGCGACCCGGCCGTGATGAAGCAGACCGTGCGCGCCGCCTTGGAGCACAACGTGGCCCTCGGCGCCCATCCCGGCCTGCCCGATTTGGTGGGCTTCGGCAGGCGCAATATGGATATCTCGCCTGAAGAAGCCCATGACATGACGGTGTATCAGTTGGGGGCCCTGCAGGCCGTGGCGAAAGCCGAGGGCGGGCGGCTGCACCACCTCAAGCCCCACGGCGCCCTCTACAACATGGCCGCCACCAACGCCGCGCTGGCCGAAGCCATTGCCGAAGCCGTGTACAAAGTCAACCCTGAGCTGGTGCTCTACGGCCTGGCCAACTCGGAGCTGACCAAAGCCGGCGAGAAGCTGGGCCTGCGCACCGCCCACGAAGTCTTTGCCGACCGCACCTACCAGGCCAACGGCACCCTCACCCCGCGCCGCCAGCCCGATGCCCTCATCACCGACGCCGACCAAGCCATTGCCCAGGTGCTGCGCATGGTGCAGGGCGGGGGCGTGCGCAGCCAGCAGGGCACCGACGTGGCTATTCGGGCCGATACCGTGTGCCTGCACGGCGACGGCGCCCACGCCCTCGAATTTGCCCAGCGCCTGCATACCGCGTTGCGCGCCGCCGGCGTAGCGCTGCAAGCGGCCCGCCCGGCCGTGGCCCCATGAGGCCGCTGCCCAAAGCCCGCTGGTGGGGCGGGGCCACGCTTGGCGCCGCGTTTCTGATGGCCAATTCGTCCATCGGGCCGGGCTTTCTCACCCAGACCACGGTGTTCACCCAGCAGCTGCTCACCAGCTTCGGGTTTGTCATTCTGCTGTCGGTCGTGCTCGACATCGGCGCGCAGCTTAATACCTGGCGCATTCTCACGGTGAGCGAGCTGCGGGCCCAGGACTTGGCCAACAAGCTGCTGCCGGGCCTCGGCTATTTCCTGGCGGCAATGGTTATCCTGGGCGGCTTTGCCTTTAATATCGGCAACATTGCCGGCTGTGGACTGGGGCTGAATGTGCTCACCGGCCTGAGCTTCGAGCAGGGCGCGATGATTAGCTGCGCGGTGGCGCTGCTGCTGTTTTGGGTGCAGGAAATTGGCAAGATGCTCGACGGCTTCACCAAGATTCTCGGCACCGTCAAGATTCTGCTCACGCTGGGCATTGCCATCAGCGCGCACCCGCCCCTGCTGCAGGCGCTGCACCACACGGTGCTGCCCACGCAGATGAGCGCGGCGGCCATTGTCACCATCGTGGGCGGTACGGTGGGCGGCTACATCACGTTTTCGGGCGCGCACCGGCTGCTCGATGCCGGCATCAAAGGCCCCGACAGCCAGCCGCAGGTAACGCGCAGCGCCCTCAGTGGCATCGTTATTTCGACCGTTATGCGGTTTGTGCTGTTTCTGGCCATTGTGGGCGTGCTGGTGCACGGGGCGGTGCTCGACAAGGACAACCCGGCCGCGGGCGTGTTCCGCTCGGCGGCGGGCGAGGTGGGCTTTCGGGTGTTCGGGGTGATTTTGTGGAGCGCGGCCATCTCTTCGGTGGTGGGCGCAGCCTACACGTCGGTGTCGTTTTTCAAGACCTTTCACCCCGTTTTCGAGCGCCACGAGCGGCTGTGCATTTCGGTATTCATCGTGCTTTCCACCAGCGTGTTTGTGCTGGTGGGCAAGCCGGCGCAGCTGCTGGTTTTCGCCGGCGCCGTGAATGGCCTGATTCTGCCCATTGCGCTGGCCATCGTCCTCATCGCCGCCACCAGCCGCCGCCTGATGGGCACCTACCGCCACCCGCGCTGGATGCTGGCCGCCGGCTGGCTGGTGGTGCTGGTGATGGGCGGCCTGAGCGTGCCCGTGCTGGTGGAGCAGGTGGCAGGGCTGCTGCGGTGAATTATCTGAATCGCTGCCTGCCGAAAACCTCACCCCCGGCCCCTCTCCAAAAGAGAGGGGAGCCTGATGACTTTCCGCTTGAGATTCTGAAACTATTGAAAAAATGCCTGCGCCGCCGTGGCTCCCCTCTCTTTTGGAGAGGGGCCGGGGGTGAGGTTTACCCGGCTGCGCCGTATAAATCGACATCATGCCCAACCCCTTCCACCGCGCAACCCTACTCCAGCAGCTGGCCGCCACTCCGGCCTGGGACCTCATCGTCATTGGCGGGGGCGCGACGGGGCTGGGGGTGGCCCTGGATGGCCTCAGCCGGGGCTACCGGACGCTGCTGCTGGAGCAGGCCGATTTTGCCAAGGGCACCAGCAGCCGCAGCACCAAGCTGGTGCACGGTGGCGTGCGCTACCTGGCCCAGGGCGACGTGGGCCTGGTGCGCGAAGCCCTGCACGAGCGCGGCCTGCTGCTGCAAAATGCGCCGCACCTGTGCCATAACGTGGCGTTCATCATCCCCAACTATACCTGGTGGGGCGGCCCGTTCTACACCATCGGCCTGAAGATGTACGACCTGCTGGCCGGCCGCCTCAGCCTGGGCACATCTACGCACCTGAGCCGGGCCGACACCCTGCGCCAGCTGCCCGGCCTGCGCCCGGCTGGCCTGCGCGGCGGCGTGCGCTACCACGACGGCCAGTTCGACGACGCCCGCCTGGCCGTGAACCTGGCCCAGACCTGCATCGAAGGCGGCGGCACGGCCCTCAACTACTTCCCGGTGCGCGGCCTGCTGAAAGATGCCACCGGCCGCGTGGCCGGCGTGCGCGCCACCGACATCGAAACCGGCCGCGAATACGAGCTACGAGCCAAAACCGTGGTGAATGCCACCGGCATTTTCGTGGATGAAATCCGGCAGCTGGATGAGCCGAAAACCAAGCCGCTGGTGCAGCCCAGCCAGGGCGTGCACCTGGTGCTGGACCGCTCGTTTTTGCCCGGCGACGCGGCCCTCATGATTCCTAAAACCGAGGATGGCCGGGTGCTGTTTGCCGTGCCGTGGCTGGGCCGCGTGGTGCTGGGCACCACCGATACGCCCGTGCCCGCCGCCAGCCTGGAACCCCGCGCGCAGGAGGCTGAAATCGACTTTCTGCTGCGCACCGCCGCTCAGTACCTTACCCGCGCCCCCACCCGCGCCGACGTGCGCAGCATCTTTGTGGGCCTGCGCCCGCTGGCGGCCGCCGCGGCGGGCTCGGCCCAAACCAAAGAGGTTTCGCGCCGCCACAAAATCGTGGTTTCGGCCAGCGGCCTCGTCACCATCACCGGCGGCAAGTGGACCACCTACCGCCGCATGGGCCAAGACACTCTCGACCGCGCCATTGCCCTGGGCCAGCTGCCACCGGCCGCCAGCCAGACCGCGCATTTGCGCATTCACGGCGCTACTTCTCAGCCCGATAATGCGGCGGGCCCGGCCCATCTGGCGGCCTACGGCAGCGACCAGCCCGCCCTGCGCCAGCTCATTGCCGACGCCCCGGCGCTGGGCGCCCGGCTGGATGCGCAGTTTGAATTTCTGCAAGCCGAAGTGGTGTGGGCGGCCCGCCACGAGCTGGCCCGCACCGTGGAAGACGTGCTGGCCCGCCGGGTGCGCCTGCTGTTTCTGGATGCCGCTGCCGCAGTGCGCGCGGCGCCCGTCGTGGCCCGCCTACTGGCCCGCGAGCTGGGCCGCGATGCCGAATGGGAGGCTAGCCAGGTGAAGGCGTTTGCCGAGTTGGCGCGCGGCTACCAGCTGGCTGGTTAGCCAGCGCAGCGGAGCAAACCGAGCGTCAGACCCCGGCGGCTCTTGCTCTGGTATTCTTAAGGGTTAGGTGATTACATTAGCCCGGCCTTTTTACGGATAATCGCATGAGCACCTTCCCGCAACCTTCCACCACGCCCGCCCCCGGCCTCACCAGCCACGACCTGGCGCCCGTCGCGCAAGCCGAGCGCACCTGGGGCACCGGCAACTACGCCGCGCTCTGGATTAGCATGAGTTTGTGCATTCCTACCTACATGCTGGCCAGCTCGCTCATCGAGGGCGGCATGAACTGGTGGCAGGCGCTGCTTACCATCTTCCTGGGCAACACCATTGTACTGGTGCCCATGCTCCTGAATGGCCGGGCGGGCACGCAGTATGGCATTCCGTTTCCGGTGTTTGCGCGGGCCAGCTTTGGCGTGCGCGGGGCCAACGTGCCGGCCCTGCTCCGGGCCATCATCGCCTGCGGCTGGTTCGGGATTCAGACCTGGATTGGCGGCTACGCGCTGTATCAGATGGCGGTGCTGTGGGTACCGGGGCTGGCCACGCTGCCGGCGGTGTTTCCGGCCAGCTGGGGGCTGGCGACGGGGCCGGCCATTCTGTTCTTCCTGTTCTGGCTGCTGAATATGTACGTGGTGCACAAGGGCGTCGACAGCATTCGGAAGCTGTTGGTGTTCAAGGCGTTTTTTCTGCCGGCGGCGGCGCTGGCGCTGCTGTGGTGGGCCATTTCGGCCGGCAATGGGCTGGGGCCGATTCTGGCGCAGCCGAGCAAATTCACGAGTAGCGCGCAGTTCTGGGCGTTCTTCTTTCCCTCGCTCACGGGCATGGTGGGTTTCTGGGCCACGCTCTCGCTGAATATTCCGGATTTCACCCGCTACGCCACCAGCCAGCGCGCCCAGCAAATGGGCCAGGCCATCGGGCTGCCTACTTCCATGACCATGTTTTCGTTCGTGGGCGTGGTGGTCACCTCGGCTACGTTCGTCATCTACAGCAAAACCATCTGGGACCCGGTGGTGCTGGCCGGCAAGTTCGACAGCAAGCTGCTGGTGAGCTTCGCCATGCTGGCCGTGGCCCTGAGCACGCTGGCCACCAACATCGCGGCCAACATCGTAAGCCCGGCCAACGACTTCGCCAACTTCTCGCCCGAGCGCATCAGCTTCAAAACCGGCGGCTACCTCACTGGCGTGCTGGGCGTGCTCATCTTCCCCTGGAAGCTCATTGCCGACCCGTCGGGCTACATTTTCACCTGGCTGGTGGGCTACTCGGGCCTGCTCGGGCCCATCGGCGGCATCATGATTGTGGACTACTACCTCATCCGCCGCCAACGCCTCGACGTGCCCGACCTCTACCAGTACCACGGCCGCTACGCCTACCGGGGCGGTGTCAACTGGGCCGCCATGCTGGCGCTGATTATTGGGATTCTGCCCAACGTGCCGGGCTTCCTCACCGCCATCGGTGTGCTGAGCAAGGGCGCCGTGTGGCCGGGGCTGGTGGCGGTGTACAACTACGCGTGGTTTGTGGGTTTCTTGGTGTCGGGCGGCGTGTATCTGGTGCTCACGCGCTGGCAGGCCTTCCCTACCCCGCCACTGCGCGACCCCATGCCGGTCCGCGTTTGATGACGGTACGCCGGGTGTACTTCGCCGGGCGTAAAGGCCTGGGATTTTCACGTTTGGCTGGGGTTGGATAAGAGGCAAACGGTTGTCAGGCTCCGCTACGCATAACGACCGAGGCAACCAACCCGGCTAAAGCGGCTTCAGCGGCGGCTCGGCGTACTGACGGGCGGCAGTAGCGCGCACTTTGGTTGCGCCAACCTTCGGTTGTGATTCGCGAGGCAGAACAAGCTACTGGCGTGGGTACGCGAATGACACCGTTTTTTTCACTCTCAGCTGACCCGGAAACTGCTCCAAACAGCTGCAGCCGCCCACGACAAGCAGTGCGGCACATTCAGCCGTGCCCACGGCCCACAGGCAGTAGCGCATAAGCCCTTTGCCTCAATTACAGAGGCGGAGGTGCGGCAGCACGTTTTAGCCTCCGCTAAGCAGGGCAAGCAACGCCGCGTAGCGGCGACCAATTCCCCGCTGGTTTTGTCACCGCTAGGTGTTTTTCATTTCTCACTGTTTCCATTCTACGCCCCCAGCGCCGTGCGGCAGCGGGTTCGAAACGGAGATGTTGTGTGGCACTACAAGAGTTACTGGCCTATAACAGGAGCATTTACTTTACGCACATTATCTATATATTATATGTATTTTTTTAATTCAAAACCTGCCAATTCTTAAAATACAGCTAAATGGAATAGTATTATTAATAATCTGTTTTTTTATATCAACTGTGCGCTGTTGATTTGTCGGGCCATAGCTTAGGCCGCTTCTAAAACCAATGCCTAAGGCAGAGTGGCAACTCAGGCAAAGGATTTATTCATCAACAAAATTAAATTAAAGTATATACCTTACTCTACTCGCTCCTAATAACCGCTGCCTAGCCTGCATTTCAGCCGGAACGAAGGCTGGACACTGCCAGGTCCGGCGCCAGGCAGGCCGCCAAACGAGCCAGCCGCCCGCCCGCAGCTACGGCAATCCAGCGGGGTTATTTCCCATTTTTGCCAGCGCGTGCGCACTGACATCGGGGCAACGGCCTTAGCGCGCCGATGCGGCGCGCTGGCGTTTAAAAAAGGTCAGACAGGGAATAAAGCAGTGTCCTGACAAGCAGCAGTTGCCTGCCGAAAGCAATAGGCATTTGGCCTAAATATACCCGGAAGCCGGTATTGCGGTCGACCCAACACCACCATAATTTTGCTGAATTTCAATATGGCGATACTTTATCGGGTGTAGCGCAATTGGATGCAGCGCAAGTGTGGCAATCGCAGCTTTGCCAAAACCATCCCAGCATTTCTTATTTCACACTTTACCCCCTTTTTCTTATGTTTTGCCTCATCAAAAGGCCCCTGTTAGCAGGCGGTTTGGCAGCCCTGATGGGCCTGCTCGCCGTGCCCACCCATGCCCAGAAGGTTCGGGACGAAAAAATGACGACGACCTTTCACAAATCGCCGTTGCTCGTTCTCGCCCCGCAATACAAGACGTACTCGGTAGACTACGACCTGGGCAACATGGTCATGAACGTGAACACCCGGCCGGTGCTGCAGGGTCTCACTTACCAGCCCACCGGCGGCGACTTACTGCTGCACCTGACCACTAAAAATGTGTACATTACCGGGAGACGGCTTAGCGAATCGACCACCAACGGCCGCTACAGTGCCTACAACACCGTGGGCTACAACGCCGAAGCGGGCTACGAACTGCGCGATGCCAAAACCAACCAGGTGCTGGCCAGCTACCACCGGGGGGGCGGTACCACCACCACCCAGGCGTTCAACAGCCTGCGTGACCTGAACGGCTACCTCGACAACGCCTTCGTGAGCGAGCAAGCCCGCAGTCTGCTCAACGCCATGACCCAACGTGCCGACTTTGTGCTCAACCCGCACGACTACAAGGTCGACTTCTCGTTGAGTTCCGTGGAAGGCGAAGCCCCGGCGTATGCGACCATCAACCAAGCCACGACGGCCTTTAAAGCCCTGGCTACCGGAGGCACGCCGGTCGACAAAGAAAAGCTGCTGGCCGTGACCAGTGCCTGGCAACAGCAGCTGGCCCGGGCCAACTGGGAAGACAAGAAAAGTGAAATCAACAAAAAAATAGGCTGCGCCCTGCTCGAAAACCTGTGCGCGGCCGCCCTGCTGGTCGAAGATTACGCCAAGTTGGGCACGTACGCCGGCGACTACGTCAAGTACAACAAGGGCTTCCTGAACAGCGCCCCGGTTTCGTTCGAGGCCGAAACAAGCTATGGCGGCCTTGCCTACACCCACGGCACCGCCACGTTCCTGGGCCGCGACCTGAATACCCGGGTCCGGGTCAACTACGAAGACCTGGTGGCCGACATGAAGCCTTAGGCCGACTGTAGCGGCATTCCTATTTATTGTGTTTTTACCGGCCTCAAAGCCTTTTTTTCACCTTTTTTCTTTTTTTCACTTTTCATTTTTCTCTATGAAGGTTTCTTTTACCTCACCCCGTATCGTGGCCCTGTTGCTTGCCGCAAGTTTATTCACCGCCTGCAAAAAGGACGAAGACTCCCCCAAAGGCATTAGCTGGACCGTGGACGGCAGCAACGCAACGGCGGCCGAAAGCGGAGCCTTTACCCAAAACGGCCTCCTGGTAGTGCACGGCAACCGCGACAAAGGCAACAGCTACCCCGGCATGCTGCTGGTGATTCCCAAGAAAACCGGCACGTTCGACTTCAGCGGCAACGATGCCGCGGCCAGCTACCTCAGCAGCAGCAGCAACAGCTACGATGCGCTGTCGGGCAGTGTAACCATCACCAAGTACTCGACGTCAAACGTCATCGGCACCTACAGCTTCACCGGCGAGCGGGCGTGCTGCACGGGCAGCAAAATGGTGAGCAACGGCAAATTTAATATCGACTACTAGGGGTTTTCCCCCGACAAACGGGGCGGGCTGCCGACAGCAATGCCGGCAGCCCGGGTCTCACCAACACCGGGCCATTCACCGGACCGATGGCTGTGTGGGCGTGGGGCCTGCTGCTATTTCTCAGCCCGGACAAGCACCGGCCTCCTCTTTCCACTATACTCTTTTCCGGCGTACAGAAAGCCCGATGACCTTGATGGCGGTTGAACGCATTGGAATCGGGGCCGTTTTAGCTACCCCGGTTCCCAGAGCGGTTTCGGAACGTACGCCGATTCCGAAACCGCTCGAACGGTATTGATTACTTCAGCTATTCATTGGCATCGCCGTGCGCGGTCATTCTGGTAGCGCCCACGGCCCCACGCGGTGGCGCACCGCCTGCGTTGGCCAGCACGGCGTTCGCACTTCCCTGCTAATGCCCATACCGGTGCCCTGCGGGGCCCGTCCCGCGTGAACCCGACGCCCACGAACGTGGCCTCAGTTGCTGGATAGCCGCGCCGCGACGACCAATTCCCCTAGGGCCGTCGCGGCGGGAGCGGCTCGCCCTTGGCCATGTTTCTTAGCCCTTGCTGCCGCGCTGCGGCGCGTTCGGAACCGAACCGTTTGGGGCATTAGGGGGGAGCGCAGGGCCGTTATAGCAGTAATTTTTTTATTCGTATCGACTATATGTAATATGTATTTTTCAAGACAAAAATATCTAATTCCCGAATTAGGAATAGTTGAAATAGTATTATAAATAATTCATTTTTTTATATCATCAGCACGCCGTTGATTTGCCTGGCTATAGCTCGCGCCGGCGTCAACGCTCTTGCATCGGACGGGATGGCAACTCAGAAAAGCAACGGGTATATCGAGCAAAGGCAACCCCTGTTATGCAGCTTACTCAACACGCAACCAAGCACTGCTAGCGGCTTGGCATTCCGGCAAATACGCCGGACAAAGAGCTGCCTTGCTTACCAGTCTCAACATGGTCAGAAGCCTATAAGAGTTTCTGCGGAATAAACCTATCAATACAACTGCCTGCACACAAAGCCCTTTTCCGAATAGCCTTGCTTTCTCCTCAACCTTAATTCTTACTGCCTTGAAACACCTTGACTTTCTGCTAAATCTGCTGCGACCCCGGGTGGGGCATTGGCAATTGCTCCTGGCTCTGGCATGGCTACTGATAAGCATACCACAGATTCATGCTCAACAGCTCTTGCCGCCCGGCCCCCAAACCGACGGCTCCGTGAATGTGACTTACCGCCAAGGCGGCGTCCAGTACGTGGGCGGCTCGTTTACGCAGGTGGGCACGCCCACCGGAGCGGCCGCCCTACTGCCCGGGCCAGGCGACACACCCAACCCCGCCTTCCCCAAGGTGACGGGCACAGTGAACTGTTCGGCACCGGACGGGGCGGGCGGCTGGTACCTGGGCGGCTCGTTCACGCAGGTGGGTGGAGTAGCCAAGCAGAACCTGGTGCACGTTACCAGTGCGAATGCGGTGGACGCCAGCTTCGGAGCAGGCGCTAACGCCACCGTGCGGGCCCTGCTATTGAATGCTGGCACTTTGTATATCGGAGGTGACTTCACGACGTTGAGCGGGCTTCCGCGCAAATACCTCGGCGCACTCGATGCTTCCACAGGTGCTGTGCAGAATTTTGACCCTAATCTCGACGGGCCTGTGAACACGCTGGCCCTGAATGGAACTCGCCTGCTGGCAGGTGGTCAGTTTCAGCGGGTGGGCGGTAGCCTTTGTCCGAACATAGCGGCATTCAGCACGGCCACCGGCGCACGTGTGACCCACACCCAGGCCGACGGACAGGTAACGGCGCTGGTGGTGGATGGCACAACGACTTATGCGGGGGGCGCGTTCCAAGGATTTGGGTACAACACTGGTTACAGTACCTTGCTGGGTACTGCCTCAGACGTGCCGGCAGCTGGCTGGCCATTCATCAATGGCACGGTGAATACCACGGTGCCTGATGGAAGCGGCGGCTGGTATGTGGGCGGCTCGTTCAGCCAAGTGGGCGGTGCCAACTGGAGCAACCTGGCACACATCAGAGCCGATAATACGTTGGACCCCAACTTCGGACCCGCCCCAAACGGAACGGTAAGCACCTTGCTGCTGAATGGCACAACGCTGTATGTGGGCGGTGATTTTACGATAGTAGGCGGCGCGGTACGGAACCGCTTAGCGGCTCTTGACGCGACCACCGGGGCGGCGACTACCTTCAACCCCAACTTAAACAGCCGGCCCAATGCACTGGCCCGGCTGGGCACGGCTTTGTATGTGGGCGGCGGCTTCTCGAGCGCTCAGGGCGCTCCGGCCCGCAATTTAGCCGCCTATGACCTTAGTACGGGGCTGCGCATGCCTTATCCCGGCACGAGCGGTGCAGTAAACGCGCTGCTGGTGGACGGTACAACATTGTTCGTGGGCGGGCAGTTTTCCAGTGTGGGGTTTTACACAGGTTATTCGGCGCAGTTGAGCACCACCTCAGATGCACCTACAGCCAACTGGCCGGTGATAAACGGCACCGTGTATGCTACCGCATCTGACGGCAGCGGCGGCTGGTATGTAGGTGGTGCATTCAGCCAAGTGGGCAACATAAACCGCAACAACCTAGTGCATATCACAGCGGCCAACACGGTTGATTTAAGTTTTAATCCTAACCCCAATTCCAGCGTGCAGGCGTTGCTCGTTAGTGGCGGCACTTTGTACGCAGGTGGGCAGTTTACTACTATTGGCGGGCAGCCGCGCTACTTTTTGGCGGCACTAAATGCCGCAACCGGCGCAGCTACCAGCCTAGACCTGGGCACCGGCAATACCGTGCGTAGCTTAGCCTTGATAGGCACTACCCTATACGCGGGCGGAGACATGGTGCAGACCCAGAGCCTGCCTACCCGCTACCTGGTAGCGTTGAACACCAGCACTGGTGCCGTAGTACCAACTATCGGCACTAACTCGTCGGTACAGGACCTGCTAGCCGATGGACCGACCTTGTACATAGCTGGCAGCCACACCCAAACAGGGATACCAACCGGTACTTCTACTTTGCTGACAACCAGCAATGACCAGCCGTCTTCTACTTGGCCCTTTGTTTATGGCACGGTGTATACCACCATTCCTGATGGCAGCGGCGGCTGGTTTGTGGGCGGTTCGTTTACTTCCTTGGGAACGTTGCCGCGCCGCAACTTGGCGCACGTTCTCGCCAACAACACCGTGGACCCGGCCTTCGCGCCCGACCCTAACAGCACGGTGCAGGCGCTGGTGCTGCAGGGCGGGACGCTGTACGTAGGTGGGTCATTTAACCAAATTGGTGGGCAAACACGGCCCTACCTGGCAGCCGTGAGTCCGACGACCGGCGCGGCACTGGCTCCTTTTGATGCTGCGGCCAACTCAACGGTGAACACGCTGGTAGCATCCGGCACGACGCTGTATGCGGGCGGTTCGTTCAGCAGCATTGGCGGTCAAAGCCGAGCCTATCTGGCGGGGCTCGACCTGACTACTGGCGTGGCCACAGCTTGGAACCCGGCCGCCAACAGCACCGTCACAGACCTAGCGTTTGACGCTACCGTGGGGACGCTATATGTGGGCGGCTCGTTCAGCAATATTGGTGGGGCATCCCGGCAGTACCTCGCTTCTTTTGCCACAGCAACCAACACGCTGAACGCCTTCAACCCCAGCCCCAACAGCACGGTATTGGCACTGGCGCTGGCCGGCAGCAACTTGTACGTGGGCGGTTACTTCAGCGCCATTGGTGGGCAAAGCCGCCAGTACCTGGCGGCCGTGGACAAAACGACGGGGCTGGCTACTACTTTCAATCCCCGCCCCAACTCATCGGTGAATGCCGTGGTCACCGACGGTACCACGCTGTTTACGGGCGGCAACTTTACCCTCATCGGCACTGGACCGGGCACAGCGCGCAACTACTTGGCGGCCTACACCCTGAGCACCGGCGCCCTCACCACTTGGGACCCCAGCGCCAACAGCGCCATCGACGGATTGGCGACCGATGGCTCCGGCATTGTGGCCTTCGGCAGCAGCCTTTCGCTGCTGAAAGTTGCGGCCAACCGGCCTTACCTCGCGGCCCTAAATACCGGAACAGGACAAGTGGATGCCGCCTTCAACCCGAGTCCCAACAGTACGGTGATGGCCTTGGCCGTAGTTGGCAGCACCCTGTATGCAGGCGGCAACTACTCCACCATTGGTGGCCTTAGCCGGCAATACCTGGCAGCGGTAAGCAAAACGACCGGCGCAGGCGTGGCCGCCTTCAACCCGCAGCCCAACAGTCCTGTTTATGCCCTAGCTACGGACGGCACCACACTCTTTGTGGGGGGAACATTTACCAGCGTGGGCACAGGCCCCAGCACTGTGCGCAACCGGCTAGCGGCCTTTGCGCTGAGCACCGGTGCCCTCACCGGCTGGGACCCCAACGCCGACGGCACCGTGGAAACGCTGAGCCTGAACGGCAGCACAGTGGTAGCCGGCGGCAGCTTCAACTACCTCAAGTATCAGACCCAGAACGGGCTAGTGGCGTTGGACGCCGCTACAGGCTCAGCCAATACCGGTTTTGTGGCTAATTTTAACTACGCAAGCTATTATGGGTATGCTCCCCAGGTACTGGCCATGGTAGGCAGCACGCTGTACGTAGGCGGCAACCTTTACTACTTCAACGGGAGCCCAGTCAGCAACATTTTGGGACTGAACAAAACCACTGGAGCGTTGAGCGGCTTTGCCCCAACCGTCAACGGAACGGTGACCGGATTGGCCACCGATGGCACAACACTGTTTGCGGGCGGCAATTTCTCGCAGGCCGGTGGCAGCCCACGCAACAACCTCGCGGCCTTCACGCTGGGCACGGGTGCGCTCACCGCCTGGAACCCCAATGCTAACAGCACGGTGCAGGCCTTGGCCCTGAGCGGCACGGCCATGGTAGCCGGCGGCAGCTTCAACTACCTGAATTACCAGACCAAAGCCCGGCTGGCCTCGCTTACCAGCACCGGGCAGGTAAACACGGCATTCAGCCCGCCAAGCTTTAGTAGCTACTACGGTTCCCCGGCCAGCAGCATGGTGGTGTCCGGCAGCCGGCTTTACGTAGCCGGTGACTTCTACTACTATACCAACAGCAACGGGGCCAGCCGGAACCAGTCCTCGGTAAACAGCTTTGACAAGACGACAGGCTTCGACGACGGCAGCTTCACGGTGGCTTTCGGCAGCTATGGCCAGGCCCAGGCCCTTGCCACCGACGGCACCACCCTGTACGTAGGTGGCACCTTCACGCAGGTGGGCACGGCAGCAGGCTCGCCCCAGCGCAACCGGCTGGCAGCCTTCAACTTGAGCACGGCGGCCCTTACCGGCTGGGACCCTAGCCTGAACAACACCGTGTATACGCTGGCCCGCAACGGCAGCGATGTGCTGGCGGGCGGCAATTTCACGCTGGGCAAGGCACTAAACCGAAACGGCCTGTTTGCCTATTCGGTGCGCACGGGTCAGGTACTAAGCGGATTCAATGCCAATTTTTCGAACGGACCAGTATATGCATTGGTAGCGGTAGGCTCGAAACTGTACGTGGGCGGGGGGATGTACACTTACAACTCCAGCACAGGTTATAAGGGCGGACTATTTGCCCTTAATAATCTGACCGGGGCTGATACGGGGTTTAATGCTGCACTATACTCGCAGGGCTACCAAGCCGGCTCTGCTCCGGTGATAAGCTTGGCTGCGACGGCTTCCACCGTGTATGTAGGTGGTGGTTTTTATTCCGGCTATGGCTCGCCGCGCAACTACCTGGCGGCCTACGATGTGGCCTCGGATGCATTGGTGAGTGGCTTCAACCCTGCTCCTAACGCTACGGTGCGCGCCCTGACCTTAGACGGCAGCACGCTCTACACGGGGGGTGATTTCACCACCATTGCCGGACAAACGCGCAACCGGCTGGCGGCCTTCGCCACTGGCAGCAACGCGCTTACTGCTTGGAACCCCAGCGCCAATAGCAGCGTGTATGCGCTGGGCGTGAACAGCACGGCCGTGTACGCGGGCGGCTTTTTTACCAACGCCGGTGGCCAGCCCCGCAACTACGCCGCCGCTCTTGATAAGACGACTGCTGCCGCCACGACCTGGAACCCTAATTTGAACAACGGAGTGTACGGGCTGACGGCCACTGACACCCGCGTGATAGCGGGAGGGGTCTTCACGCAGGCAGGCAGCTTGTCAGCGGGCCGAACGGCTGTGTTTGGGCCGGTGGCCAGCACCCCAGTGTTTGTAGCACAGCTCGATAATAAGGTGGATGATTTCACCCTAAGCGCAGACACCCTGCTGGTAGGCGGTGACTTCCTCACTGCTAACGGGCAGTCGCGCGCTTATCTGGCCAGCTTCACGCTGCCAGCCACGCCCACCATCAGCAGCTTCACCCCTGCATTTGGCCCCGTAGGTACGGTTGTAACCGTAACGGGCTCGGGCTTTACCGGGGCCACGGGCGTAACGCTAAACGGTACAGCTGCCACCACCTTCTCGGTGGTCGGTGCCACACAGCTCACCTTCACGGTACCGGCTGGCGCCACCACCGGCCTCATTGCCATCACCACGCCCCTGGGCACGGGCACCAGCCTAACATCTTTCACGGTGACGCCAGCCGTGACTATTACGTCCTTTTCACCCCTTAGCGGCAAGGTAGGCGATGGCGTTACTATCACCGGCACTGGTTTCACAGGGGCCACAGCGGTGCGCTTCAACGGCGTGGCCGCGGTTAGCCCGTCTGTTTCAAGCACGTCAATTTTCGCTACGGTTCCTGCCGGAGCAACTACGGGCCCAATCAGTGTAGTAGCGCCGGGCGGCACGGCTGCTTCGGCCACCGACTACGTAGTGGTGCCCGCACCCACCATCACCAGTTTCTCACCCACGAGCGGGGTAGCTGGCACAGCGGTCACGCTTACAGGCACCAACTTTGGCGGGGCTTCCCAGGTGCTGTTCAACGGCACTGGCAGCAACTTCACCCTAGTATCGGCCACCACTATTACCGCGACGGTACCGTATGGGGCCACCACCGGCCTGATTACGGTGGTCACACCGGGTGGCACGGCTGCTTCGGCCAGCAGCTTCACGGTGGTACCACTGCCCAGCATCAGCTATTTCTCACCCACGTCCGGACCGGTGGGTACCACCGTGGACCTTTTCGGGTACTATTTCACAGGAGCTACTCAGGTACTGTTCAATGGCACGTCGGCTACCTACACGGTGGTATCGGCCACAAATATCAGGGCCATCGTGCCGACAGGTGCCACCGACGGGCTAATTAAAGTAACGACGCCCACTGGCACCGGCACCAGCGGCAGCATATTCACCGTGACGCCCAGCGTGGTGGTGAGCTACGGCTACGGGCCGAACAGCACCTATAACGCTGCAGCTGTAGGCAATGTGGTAACGGTATACGGTTCGGGCTTTACAGGCGCCACCGGGGTGAGTTTCAACGGCACAGCCGGCACAAACATCACCGTCACAGGCAACACCCAGCTCACGGTGACCGTGCCTGCGGGTGCCACCACCGGGCCGATTTCGGTGACGACGCCAGCTGGCACGGGCGTTCAAAACAGTGACTTCACCATCATACCGGCCCCGACCATTACGAGCCTCTCGCCCAGTTTCGGCACGGTGAACTCTTATGTCACGATTTACGGCACGGGCTTCGCTAACGGCGGCACCGTTACGTTTAGCGGCGGGGTCAATTCCACCTACATCAGTGGTTACGGGCCGGGCTACATCACGGCCTACGTGCCCACTGGTGCCAGCACCGGCCCCATCACGGTGACTACGCTGGGCGGTACGGCCACATCGGCTACACCGTTTACGGTAGTGGGCGCCCCCATCATCACCGGCTTTTCGCCCACCAGCGGGCTGCCGGGCACCAGCGTGAACGTAACGGGTACTAATTTGAACGGCACGACCCAACTATATTTTAACAATAGTTCGGCCACGTTCTCGGGCGTCACCAGCACTGGGCTCACAGCGGTAGTACCAGCTGGTGCTACTACAGGGCGTATTACGGTATACACGCCAGCCGGCAGCTACACGACGACCACCGACTTCACGGTGCTGAGCCTGACGCCCACCATCACAAGCTTTACGCCGGCCAGTGGCCCCGTGGGCACCGGCGTCACGGTTACGGGCACGAACTTCAGCACCCTCACCGGCATCACGGTGGGTGGAATTACGGTGACTAGCTACACCATCCAGTCACCCACCAGTGTGTACTTTATTGTGCCAAACAATGCTGTGAGTGGGCCCATTGTGATAACCAATCCCAGCGGCACGGCAACCAGTGCCACTAATTTCGCGGTGATGAGCATCACCTCATTCACGCCTACCAGCGGCGTAGTAGGTGATGTCGTGACCATCACGGGCGTCAATCTGCAAAATGCCACCGTTGTGGCCTTCAACGGCACCAACGCGCCGAGCTTCACGGTAAATGGGGCCGGCACCAGCATTACAGTGACCGTGCCGGCTGGGGCTACTACCGGCGCCATTCGCGTTACGGGCTCGGCGGGCACGGTGTACAGCAACACCAGCTTTACGGTGCTGGCACCGATGCCCTCCATCACTAGTTTTACGCCTGGCAGCGGCCCTGTGAACACGGCCGTAACCATTACGGGCACGGACTTCACCAACGCCAGCAGCGTGCGCTTCAACGGTACTTCGGCGGGCTTCGTACTGAACTCGGCCACCAGCATCAGTACGACTGTACCAGGCGGCGCGAGCACCGGCCCCATTTCGGTAACGACGCCGGGTGGCTCGGCTGTGAGCACCACCAATTTTGCGGTAATTCCGGTACCGGTTATCACCTCTTTTGCTCCCAGCAGCGGCGGTGTGGGCACTAGTGTTGTCATTTCGGGCGGCAACTTCCAGGGCACTACCGTAGTGAGCTTCAACGGCACTTCGGCCCCCGGCTATGTGGTGAACGGCACTGGCACACAGATAACCGTGAACGTTCCCAGTGGCGCCAGCACCGGCCCTATCAGCCTCACCACGGGCGGTGGCACAGCTATTAGCGCTAGTAGCTTCACTGTGCTGGCCACGCCCACCATCGTCAGCTTCACCCCCACCGGCGGCACTACGGGCACCACAGTTACCATTACAGGCACCAACTTTACGGGCACCACTAATGTGAGCTTTAACGGTGCCTCAGCCACGTTCTCAGGAGTAACAAATACCAGCATTACGGCGCAGGTACCATCGGGTGCTAGTACTGGCCCCATTACGGTAACGGCACCGGGTGGTACGGCCGCTTCGGCCAGCAATTTTGTGGTGAACCCGGCCCCTGCCATCGCCAGCTTCACGCCTAGTACCGGAACGGCCGGTACCAGTGTCACCATTACGGGGACCAACTTCACTGGCGCAACTTCTGTTGCGTTCAATGGTGTAGCAGCCAGTTTCACAGTAGCATCAGCCAGCAGTATCACGGCTACGGTACCAGCCGGGGCCAGCACCGGCCCCGTTACGGTAACAGCGCCTGGCGGCTCGGGCACCAGCACCGGCAGCTTCACGGTAATCCCCGTGACGCTGACGACGCAGGCGGCGGTGTGTATCAACTCGGGCACGTTTGCCCTCACCGGGGGCTCGCCAGCCGGCGGCACGTACAGCGGCCCCGGCGTGAGCAGCAACCAGTTCAACCCCCTCACGGCGGGCACGGGCACGCACACCATCACCTACTCCTACACGCTGAACGGTGTGACCAGCACTGCCACTCAGCCCCTGACCGTGAATGCCCTGCCCAACGTGACGCTGGCCGCCTTCGGGCCGCGGTGCCAGGGCAGCGCGGCCTTCACCCTCACGGGCGGCTCGCCAGCCGGCGGCAGCTACTCCGGCGTGGGCGTGAGCGGCGGGCAATTTAGCCCCAGTACGGCGGGTGTGGGCACGTTCACCATTACCTATAGCTACAGCGACGCCAACGGCTGCGCGGCCACGGCCACCAGCACCATCACGGTGCTGCCCACTCCCACCTTCGCCAGCACGGCCTCGCAGGTGTGCACCGGCCAGCCCGTGACCCTGACGGTAAGCAACGCCGGCCCCGGCGCCACCTACCTCTGGAGCCCCGGCGGCCAGACCACGGCCAGCATCACCGACTCGCCCACGGCGGCCACCACTTACTCTGTGACGGTGACCAACGCGGCGGGCTGCACCTATCCGTTCAGCCAGGCCGTAAGCATCAACCCGGCCATGACCGCTCCCGGCGTGGTGGGCCAGTTGCAACCCATCGACGGGGCCAACGGCCTGAGCCTGCCGCTCACCTTCTCGTGGAGCCCGGCCGGGGCCAATGCCCTGTACGACGTGTACGTGTGGCCCACGGCCGGCACCCAGCCGGCCACGCCCGTGGTCAGCGGCATCAACTCGCTCCAATACACCTACAGCGGGCCCATTCCGTACGGGGCCGACTACAAGTGGCGCGTGGTGGCGCGCAATGCCTGCTTCAGCACGCCCGGTCCGGTGCAAACCTTCGGGCTGCGCGAGCTGCCGGACTTGCGCGTGAGCTTCATTCAGAACCCCGACACGGTGTATTCGGGCCAGACCATGCAGATGGCCTGGAACGTGACCAACATTGGCGCGGGCAGCACCCTGGCCCAGCAATGGCAGGACTATGTGTGGCTGAGCCAGGACTCGACCTTTAATCCGAACACGGCGGTGCGGGTAGGCGCCTGGGGCAATACTACCTTCCTGCAGCCCAACGCCACTTACATCACCAACGCCACCTTCACGGTGCCGTATTCGCAGGCTGGTTACTACTACGTGTTTGTGCGGACTAACTCCGGGCCGTTTGCCAGCAACGGCCCGCTGCTGGAAACCGACTACACCAACAACCTGCGCCGCGCCTCCAAGCGCACGCTGATGATAGTGCCGCAGACGCCAGACTTCTCGCTGGAAAACTTCGTGTCGCCGCCCAACTTCTCGGTGGGCTACACCGACGTGACCATGCGCTACCGGGTGTATAACCGCGGCTCGGTAGCGGCCACCCAGGCCCGCTACGACGAGTACTTCATCTCGCCCGACACCATCCAGAACATTGCCCAGAACACCGGGCGCGGCGCGCTGGGCCCCAATGCCATTTCGCTGGGCCGCCAGCTGGTGCGCGACACCCTGCTGACCAACGGCTTCTACGCCCGCACCGTGACCGTGCGCATCCCCCATACCGAGTACGGCACCCGCTACTTCTACTCGTACACCGACACGGACAACGCCATTTTCGAAACGGCCAGCACCAACAACGTGAACCGGCCGGTGCCTGTCGAAATCATTCTGCGTCCCCCGGCCGACCTCACCCCGATTCTGCTCACGGCGCCGGCCAACATGCTGGCCGGCACCAGCACCAGCGTGAGCTGGGACGTGCGCAACATCGGCAACAACGCGCCGGTGCCGGAGGAGCGGTATTGGAGCGACCAGTTCTGGCTGTGCCAGTCCGCCACCTTCGACCCCGCCACGGCTATTCCAGTGGGCGCGCTGAGCGTGTTCAACGGCGATACCCTGGGCGTGCAGCACCACTACCGCCGCACCGTGACGCTGAACATTCCGAACGGCTTGTCGGGCACTTACTACGTATATGGCATGGCCGACTACGTGGCGGGTTCGGCCCGCGGCAACGTGTTTGAATACACCTACGAGGGCAACAACATGCGCCGCTCGGGCGTCGTGAACGTGACCCTGACTTATGCCGACCTGCAGCCCACGGCCTTCACCGGCCCGACCACCATTGACGCGTTCCAGACCTTCACGCTGAACTACACGGTGCGCAACAACAGCACCGCCGTGGGCCCGGCCAACGGCACCTGGACCGACGCCGTGTGGCTGGTGACGCCCGGCGGCTCGATTCCAATCAACAGCGTGAATTGCCAGTCCCCCATTGGCACCGCTACCCACACGGGCCCGCTGGCTGTGGGCGCTTCCTACTCGGGCTCGATGACGCTGACCATTCCGCGCTACATCGACCCCGGCAGCTACGAGCTGGTGCTGCGCACCGACAACGGCAATCAGGTGTACGAATACACGTTTGAGAACAACAACGACCAGCGCTTTGCCATCACCTACCGCTACTCCGACGACCTGCGCCTGACGGCGCTGAGCACCACCGGCACGGCGTATTCGGGCCAGACCATTGGGCTGAACTACAGCGTGGACAACCAGGGCGCCTTCCGCACCCTGGCCACGGGCTGGAGCGATGAGTTTTACCTCTCGACCGACGCCATCCTCGACGCCAGCGACCTGCGCCTGACCACCGTCACGCGCAACGGCGACCTGGCCATTGGGGCTAACTACACCGGCACCGCCACGGTGCGGCTGCCCCACGGCTTGCAGGGCAACTTCTACGTCATCGGCAAAACCGGCGTGCGCGACGGACGCGGCTACTGCAGCGGCACCGTCTCCAGCGTGCTGGTGGATACCAACCCGGCCAACAACGTGCGCACCTCGGCGCTGCCCATCCTGCTCACGCCGCCCTGCGACCTGATTCCGACCGCCTATACTCTGCCCATCGACGTGGTAGCCGGGCAGCAGGTGACCATTCCCTACACCATTCGCAACCAGGGCGTGGGCACCACGCTGGAAGGCGACTGGGACGATGGCGTGTACCTCAGCACTTCGCCGTCGGTGAATGGCTCGGTGGTGCGCATTGGCACCTTCCGCCACCCCGGCACGTTGGCCGCCGGGGCCAGCTATTCGGGCTCAATTACAGCTACGATACCGGCGTATTTATCGGGCAACTACTACGTCTTCCTCGTCACCGACATCACGCCGGGGGCGAATGGCTACTACCCCGTGCAGCTGTGGGGCGGGGCCGTGCAGTATGGCGTGGTGTACGAGCACCAACAGGAGCTCAACAACGTGGTGCAGGGCAGCCTGCTCATTCGGGTGCCGCTGCCGGCCGACCTGCTCGTGACCAGCGTGACGGTGCCAGCCACGCGCAAGCTGGGCCAGGTAATGACCGTGCACTACAACGTGAAAAACCAGGGCGTGAACAACGCCGTGGGCCAGCTCAAGGACGGCCTCTACCTGAGCCAGGACGCCGTGGTGGACGGGGCCGTGGACCAGCTCTTCGCCACCCAGACCCGCAACGTCACCATCACGCCCAACCAGACCATACCCGGCGTGGTGCGCTCGCGCCTGCAGGGCATCCAGCCCGGCAGCTACCACGGCCTGATGGCCACTAACCTGTTTAACGACATCTACGAAGGCCTGCCCAGCAGCCCGGCGGCCAACAACAACGTGACCGACGCGGCCAACCGCCTCGCCATTGACGTGGACGACCTGCCCCTGCGCACGCCCACCAGCTTCCCGCTCATGAAGGACTCGGTGGTGTACTACCGCGTGACGCCTTCGGCCAACAAAGACATGGTGCTGACCCTGACCAGCAACCAGAGCTTTGGCCAGAACGAGATGTACGTGGCCTACGGCCGCCCCCCCACGCCGGCCGACTACGACTTCATTTACCTGAACCAGGTGAGCACGAGCCAGGAAATTCTGGTGCCCACCACCGGCCCGCTGCCCTACTACGTGCTGGTGAAAACGCCTTACGTGTACCCCGGCCTGCAAACGGCCACGCTGTATGCCGACACCCTGGGCTTCCAGGTGCGCAGCATTACGGCCAACCGGGTGGGCCGCGGCCGCGTGACCACCCAGGTGCTGGGCGCCGGCTTCCGCCGCCTGCGCACCGGCCCCACCGGCTACCCGGCCACACGCTTCTACCTCACCAAAGGCAGCAGCCCGGCCATCCGGGCCGAGGCCCAGGTGCTGAAGTTCCGCAACAGCACGGAGGTGACGTTGCGCTGGCGCCTCGACACGCTGAGCGTAGGCGTGTACAACGTGGTGGCCGACAACAACGGCACCCGCGTGCAGCTCACCGATGGCCTGACCGTGGAGCCGGCCCGTCCGCTGAACGTGGACTTTGCCACCATCATTCCGCAAACGGTACGCATCGGCACCAACGCCAACTGGACCTACTTCCTGCAAAACAACTCGAACGTGGACGTGCCTTATTGGGAATTCCAGTACGAGCTGCCGCCCGGCCAGAGCCCGGTTATCACCCACACGCCCAACGTGCGCAAGAAGAGCGACTTTACACCCGGCACGGCCGGCAGTGCTACGCCCCGCAACCGAATGGACGATGGCCTGACCGAAGTGCTGCCCTTCGTGGCCACGGACCTGCGGCCGGGTGAAATCATTCAGGTGAACCTGCGCCTGACCCCGAACCGCCTCGGCGGCCTGCCGGTGGTGTGGAACCAGGCCGCCCTGACCGAGGAGTGGTACACCCGCCAGACCCTGGACTTCATCGACCGCTACCGGGCGGCCGTGCTGGCCGCCCCGGCCAGCTACCCCGCCGGGGTGGCCTCGCTGGCCGCCAACGCCACCGCCTGGCAGGACAGCCTGCGCCGCTACTATGTGCGCGCCGGCCTGCTCGACACGGCCGCGCTGCGGGTTGGGCGCCTGCGCACCGGCTACACGGCTACCTCGGCCAGCATTGCCATTCCAGGGGGCGTGTGCGGCAACTGGGGCGTCACCGAATGCGTGCGCCCCTTCCGCCCCAACCCCTTCAGTGCCAACTCGTACCCAGCGGCTTTGGTGGGCTGCGCCGACTCCATTGTGTTTACCTACAAGGGCCGCGGGGTAAGCTGCACCCAGATTGTGGGCTCCTCCGACCCCAACCTGATTGCCGGCCCCACCGGCGCGGGCCGCCGCAAGATGGTGGGCGCCCAGCAGCGCCTGAGCTACCAGGTGCAGTTTGAGAACGACCCCCATCTGGCCACGGCCCCGGCGCAGGTGGTGCGCGTGATTGTGCCGCTGAGCGCGGCCTACGACCCGCAGCAGTTCCGCCTGGGTTCGTTTGGCTGGGCTACTTACACCTTCCAGGCGCCGGCCAACTCCAGCTCCTACACCTCCCTGCTGAACATGCCCGATTCGTTGGGCTACGACGTGCGCGTGGTGGGCACCGTGGACGTGGTGGGCCGCCGCCTGATTTGGCAGTTCGAAACCATTGACCCCGCCACCGGCGTGGCTCCGCTCGACCCCAACAAGGGCTTCCTCTTGCTGAACGACTCGACGGGCCGCGGCCAGGGTTTTGTGAACTATACCATCAAGGCCAGCCCCACGGCCGTGACCGGTGATACGCTGGCGGCCCAGGCCTCCATCGTGTTCGACACGAACCCGCCGCTGGCCACCAACCGCTGGAAGAACGTGCTCGACGCCGTGGCGCCCACCTCGCAGCTGGCCGCGCTGCCGGCCACCACGCCCGGCGCCACCGTGCCGCTGTCCTGGACCGCTTCGGACGATACCGGTGGTTCGGGCCTGCTCTCCTACGACCTGTACGCCAGCCAGGACGGCGGGCCCTTCCAGCCGGTGGCCCAGAACATTGCCACTACCAGCTACGCCTTCACCGGTCAGTCCAACTCCCGCTACGATTTCTTCGTGCTGGCCCAGGACACGACCAACAACCGGGAGGCGCTCAAGCTGGTCGGCGATGCGTACACCGTGCTCGGCACCGCCCTGCCCGACCTGGTGGTGAGCACCAACCAGACCCTGGCCGGTGGCAGCTACCGCAACGTAACCATCATGCCCGGCGGCACGCTGCACCTGACGGGTGGCCTGACGGTAACCGGCACCATGAGCGTAGGCACTGGCGGCACGCTCGACACGCACGCTGCCAGCGGCTGTGCCCTGGTGAGCGGCACGGGCAGCTTCCAGCTGCAAGCCGGCGCCACCCTGCGCGTGTGCGACCCGGCCGGCATTAGCCGAAGCGGCAACACCGGCAGCGTTCAGGTCGACGGTTCCCGCACCTTCAGCCCCGACGCCAGCTACATCTACGATGGCCTGCAAGCGCAGGTGACCGGGCCGGGCCTGCCCGCCCAGGTGCGCTACCTCGGCAACGTGGGCCAGCTGCTCACGCTTAGCCAGGCGGTGGACATTGCCCAGGTACTGGAAGCCAACGCCGCCTTCAACACCGGGGGCATGGCCTGCACGCTGCTATCCTCGGCCCAGGGCACGGCGCTGGTGCGCTACAACGACGCGAACGCGCCCACCATGACCGGCAACGTGACGGTGCAGCGCTACATCGACCCCGCCAGTAACCCCGGCGCCGGCTACCGCCACTACAGCTCGCCGGTTATCAACGCCCCGTTCTCGGACCTGACCACCACCCGCTTCACGCCCACGCTGAATTCGGCCTACAACACGGCGGCGCAGCCGGGCGGGGTGTCGCCCTTCCCCACGGTGTATGGCTACGACGAAAACCGCGTGGCCACGGTCGGCAGCAACTACGGTCCCTTTGACAAAGGCTGGTTCTCGCCGAGTGGCAACCTGGTGACCGGCCGTGGCTACACGGTGAATATCCCGGGCACGGAGAAGGTTGACTTCGTGGGCCAGCTCTACAACAGCACCCTGAACCTGCCGCTGAGCTTCACGCCCAGCGCCGAGCCCGGCTGGCAGCTGGTGGGCAACCCCTACGCCGCGCCCCTCGACTGGAGCCTGGTGCCCCGCCCCGCCGGCCTCGACGCGGCCATGTACGTGTTCACCTCCACGGGGCAGTATGCGGGCTCGTACCGCACCTACACCAACGGGGTGGGCGACGGCAGCCCGATAGTGCCCAGCAGCCAGGGCTTCTTTGTGCGCACCACGGCGGCCACCACGCTCACCATTGGCAATGCAGCCCGCGTGACCGAGTTCCGCACCACCGACCCCACGTTCCAGCGCGGCAACGACCTGCGGCCCAAACTGGAGCTGCAGCTCCAGGCCGGCACGCCCGAAGCACCTACGGGCCAGCCCGACGCCGCCTACCTGTACATGCAGGCCGGAGCCACCAACGGAGTTGATGCCGTGTACGACGCCGTGAAGCTGGCCAACCCCAGCGGCCTGAACCTCTCGTCGGAAGGCCCGGCCACGGCCACGGCACTGGCCATCAACGGCCTGCCGGTGGGCAGCCTCGCCTCCGCCACGGTGATTCCGCTGCACGTGGCCGTGCCTACTTCGGGCACCTACACCCTGAGCGCGGCCAGCCTGCTCAACCTGCCGGCCAACCTCGACGTGGTGCTCATCGACGTGCTAAGCGGCCAGCGTACCGACCTGCGCCTGCACCCCGCCTACCGCTTCACGGCCGTAGCCACGGCGCCGGCCACCGGCCGCTTCTACCTCAACCTGACGCCCACCGTTGGCCCGCTGGCTACCGCACCGGGCCTGAGTGCCGCTACCGTGAGCGTGTTCCCGAACCCGGCCCACCAGACGGTGACCGTGCTGGTGCCGGCCGTGCGCGGGGCCGCCACCGTGCAGGCCACCCTGCTGAGCGTGCTGGGCCAGACGGTGCGGCAACAGCAAGCAGCGCTGCCCGCCACCGGCACCCGCCTTACGCTCGACGTAACGGGCCTGGCCACCGGCATGTACATGCTGCGCCTGCAAGCCGGCAACGAAACCCTGACCCGCCGCATCACAGTGGAATAAGTTCGGCGTTGCTCACGAACTGCTAAAAAGGTCCCGGCAATAGCCGGGACCTTTTTTTGTTTGAACTGCTGCGCATGTGGTAGCAGCAATTGAATTGGTAAACGAAACAGTTTTGACTGGTTGTAATTGCGCAAAAAGCCCCGCTACAGTAAGACTGTTGTGCTGCAAAGCGTCCATACTGCTTCACATGGGCCCATTCCTAAATAAAGCGCGATGTAAGCTTTGATTTACCTTCACACCATAAGGCGCTATTTGATTTAGCTTACTAGTGAATAGGGCACACCAGGCTAATGCCGATAATTACATTCGAGCTTGGCAACGAGTGAAGCTCGCCCACAGGAGGCTGCTGATGCTGCGGAAATGAATATCCTATTTGGAAACGACCGTAAATATCATCATCTGAAACGATGTCATCGTTTCCATGCAATTCCAAGAATAGTAAACACGTTTGGAAACGAGTCGCCACGGGAAAGGTCACGGGTTGGTTATTAAATTCCAATTGACTGAAATGTAAAGCAGTCTGTCGGGCCGCCGCCCCAATGCTTATTCCCTTGTTGTTATGCCATGCCAGGTATGGTTGGGCATAAGCATAGGAGTGGTGGCTGCGGTATTCATCAGCGGGTTGTGTACGAGTACTATCAAAGCGGATAAACGACGCGGAAAACCCATACCCTCCCAGCACACCCGCGTACCAATGGCTCTTGCCAAAGGTCGTGTACAGCCCCAGCCCCATATCACCCTCGGTACCATAATAATGGTTATTGCCTGAGGTGATAAGGTTAAAGTCTGGATGATGGGCAATATTACCAGTTACCAGTATGTTTTTGAGAGGAGCATAGGCCCCGCTCACCTCAAATTGAGTGGGAAAATGATAGGATATTGCTACCTCAGCTTGGTTGCGCTTATATACCATCGGGGCCTGGATGAGCGTGGGGGTATATACGGAACACCCCGCAGTTAGAAGTGCCATGACGGCGGCGGTACCCCAATATTTCAATCGGTAGAGTTCTTCTCGAAAGGAAGTCATGCTTTGAACAACGCAGGTTTATATTACAATAACGAAGCTGTTTAAGATTAAGAAGGCTGTCTTAAAGCTGGCCACCTGCTTTGGGGCCCGCTCGGAAATAGAATACCTAAACATCTTCAATTTTAATACGATAGTACTATTATTTTACGATACAATAAGGAGCAAACTCATTCCGGTGAAAATGTCGTAAAAGATATCAGCCTTTTGCATACCTCAGTTCTCATTCTGACTTGTAGCAGGAGGCTCCTTTCGGTGTTGATTTCGTACTTCTGGCGCTGGCTACGTATGCAGGGTTTATTATAGTCCCGCTACCGCTTTCCATTTATGCCTTCCTCCGGTTCTTCCCAAGACTTTTCCGGTTTCGTGCGGGTGCGCGGCGCCCGCGAGCACAACCTCAAAAACGTCGACGTTGACATCCCGCGCGATGCGCTGGTGGTGTTCACGGGCGTGTCGGGCTCGGGCAAATCCAGCCTGGCGTTTGGCACGCTCTACGCCGAGGCCCAGCGCCGCTACCTGGAGTCGGTGTCGCCCTACGCGCGGCGGCTGTTTCATCAGATGGCGGTGCCGGAGGTGACGGCCATTGAGGGGCTGCCGCCGGCCGTGGCCCTGCAGCAGCAGCGCGGCGCGCCCAGCACGCGCTCGTCGGTGGGCTCGGTCACGACGCTTTCCAACCTGCTGCGGATGCTGTACTCGCGGGCTGGTGACTATCCGGCGGGTCAGGGCATCATCTACGCCGAAGCTTTTTCGCCCAACACGGCCGAGGGGGCCTGCCCCACTTGCCACGGCCTGGGCCGCGTGTACGAAGTCACCGAGCAGAGCATGGTGCCCGACCCCACGCTCACCATCCGCGAGCGAGCCATTGCGGCGTGGCCCCAGGCCTGGGGCGGCCAGAACCAGCGCGATATTCTGGTGAGCATGGGCTATGACGTGGACACGCCGTGGAAAGACCTGCCGCAGAAAGACCGGGACTGGATTCTCTTCACCGAGGAGCAACCCGTGCTGCCGGTGTACCCCGGCTACTCGCCCGAGCAAACCCAGCGCGCCATCAAGCGCCGCGAGCCGCCCAACTACATGGGCACCTTCACGGGGGTGAAACGCTACGTGCTGCACACCTTCGCCACCACCCACAGCCCCCTGATGAAGAAGCGCGTGGCCCAGTACATGCTGGGCGGCGACTGCCCCACCTGCCACGGCAAGCGCCTACGCCGGGAGTCGCTGTCGGTACGCTTCGCCGGGCTGGACATTGCCGAGATGTCAAGGCTGCCCCTCAAGCGGCTGGCGGCGCTGCTGCAGCCGTTTGCCGAGGGCAAAGCCGGGAAGCAGAAGCACGATAAAGAACACCCGGAGCAGGCCATTGTGGCGTGGCGCATTGCCGAGGATTTGGCCGCGCGCCTCACGGTGCTGCTCGATTTGGGCCTGGGGTATTTGTCATTGGAGCGCGGCACGCCCACGCTTTCGCCCGGCGAATTGCAGCGTCTGCGCCTGGCCACGCAGCTGTATTCCAACCTTTTCGGCGTGGTGTACGTGCTCGATGAGCCCAGCGCCGGCCTGCACCCGGCCGATACTGAAGCGCTGTTGAAAGCGTTGGCCGGCCTCAAAAGCGCGGGCAATTCGCTGTTTGTGGTGGAGCACGACTTGGACGTCATCCGCCAGGCCGACTGGTTGGTGGACGTGGGCCCGGCCGCCGGCGAAAAAGGCGGCGAAATCCTCTACAGTGGCCCGCCCGAAGGCCTCAAAGGCGTGGCAGCCTCGCAGACGCGGCAGTTTCTTTTCGAGCCCCCCGCGCTGCCGGCCCAGCCGCCGCGCCAACCCACCGGCTGGCTGAAGCTGACCGGCATCACGCGCAACAACCTTGAAAACCTCGACGTGGCGTTTCCGCTGGGCGTGTTCACGACGGTGACGGGCGTGTCGGGTTCCGGCAAGTCCAGCCTGGTGAGCCAGGTGCTGGTGGAGCTGGTGGCCGAATCCCTGGGCCAGGCCATCGCGCCCGAAGAGGAGGAAACCGACCCGCTGGCCGCGCCCGCGCCGGCCACGCTGGGCGGCCAGATTGCGGCCGGCCTGGACAAAATAAAGCGCCTGGTGCGCGTCGACCAGAAGCCCATTGGCCGTACGCCGCGCTCCAACATGGCCACCTACACCGGCCTGTTCGACCACGTGCGCAAGCTCTTCGCCGCCACGCCCGAGGCCCGCAAGCGCCGCTACGACGCCGGTCGGTTTTCCTTCAACGTGGCCAAGGGCCGCTGCGAGAACTGTTCCGGCGAAGGCTTCGTGATGGTGGAGCTGCTGTTTTTGCCCAGCGTGTACGCGCCCTGCCCGGTGTGCCACGGCGCCCGCTACAACGCCAAAACCCTGGAAGTGCAGTACCGCGGCTGCAACGTTGCCGAAGTGTTGGGCTTGACCGTGGACGACGCCTGGGAGTTCTTCGCCGACGAGCCCGCCATCCACCGCGCCCTCACCGTGCTGCGCGAAGTGGGCCTGGGCTACCTGCGCCTGGGCCAGCCCGCCACCGAGCTGAGCGGCGGCGAGGCCCAGCGCATCAAGCTCGCCACCGAGCTGCAGCGCATCGGCCGCGGCAACACGCTTTACGTGCTCGACGAGCCCACCACCGGCCTGCACCCGTCCGACACCGAGAAGCTGATGGTGCAGCTTGATGGCCTGGTGGCCGCCGGCAACACCGTCATCGTGGTGGAGCACGACATGCGCGTGGTGGCCGGCTCCGATTGGGTCATCGACATTGGCCCCGGTGCGGGCGAGGACGGTGGGCGCGTGGTAGCCGCCGGGCCGTCCACCGAAGTAGCCCGCGCGAAGAACAGCCGCACCGCCCCCTACCTGGCGCGCTTCCTGGCTGAAACCCAGCCCCAGTAAAGGCTGCCGGACCCGGTGCGCTGGGGCGTACTTTTGAAGCAGATTCAGAAACCGCTACCGCCTGCAACCATGCCTGACCAGGAATTTTACCAACGCCATTGGCTCGGCAGCAAGGCATGAGTACGCTCCCACAACGGGCCACGGCCTACTACCCCGCCCTGACGGGCCTGCGGGCAGTGGCAGCGGCTTTGGTGTATTTCTACCACTTCAACCCCTTCAAAGGGCACGGGCAACCCGTTGCGCCGCTCACCGAGCTTTTCGGCGCCGTGCTGGGAACGGGCATCGGGCTGAACATCTTTTTCGTGATGAGCGGCTTCGTCATCACCACCCGGTACGTGGGCCAGGTGGAGCTGTCGCTGGCCTGGGGCAGGCAGTACATGCTCAACCGCTTTGCGCGCATCTACCCGCTTTACTTTCTGCTCACGGCCCTCACCTTCGCGGCCATGGCCGGGCACCTGCTCACCTGGTACACCTTCGGCGAGCTGTTTACGGTGCGCGACAAAGTAGTGGCCGTCGTCGCCAACCTGACCCTAACGCGGGCATTTTTCCAATCCTTTTACTTTGTGGGCGTGCCCACGGCCTGGTCGCTCACGGTGGAGGAGTCGTTTTATGCCTCGGCGCCGTTTATGCTTCTGCTGTTGCGCCGGCGGGCCTGGCTGCTGCCGGTGCTGGCGCTGGGCATTGTGGGCGTGGGCGGTGGGCTCACGCTCATTGCCACGCGCTGGCAGCTGTACGCGGGGTTTATGCAGCCCTTTTCTTTCGTGTTGCAGTTCACCTACTTCGGGCGTTGCGTGGAGTTTCTGGCCGGTATTGGGCTGGCGCTGTGGCTGCGGAAGCGGGGCCATGCGCCCGCCCGCCGCGGCACCACGCTGCTGGGCATCGGGCTCATTATCTGGTGCGCGACCGGCCACACGTTCGTGCATTGGCCGACTCTGCAGCTGCCCGACTGGGCGGCGGAACTTAGCGCCAGCCTCGTATTCAATTGTCCGCTGTCCGCCAGCATTGTGGTGCTGTTTCACGGCCTTATCCACGAGGATACCTGGCTGCGGAAGCTGCTTTCGACAAAACCGCTCGACCTGCTCGGCAAAAGCACTTACGCCTTCTACCTCATTCACGTAGGCTTATTTGCCGACTTGCTGCAGAAGGCTTTTGGCTTGCATATTATCGCTTTTTTCCTGTTTTTTTATGCTGTTGCCGTGCTGCTTTACAAGCTGGTAGAGCAGCCTGCGCACACGGCTATTCTGCGGCGGTTCCGCACCGCTCCGGCGCCATAGCCGTAGCAAGCCCAAGCGCCAAATTTCTCCCCGCTTTGTTTTTGGTCAGGTTTCAGATGCGGGGCCGACACGGGGCTATTCCAGCACGATTTTGCGTGTCAGCACAGCCTTGCCGGCCCACCCGTGGCCACTACCTGCGCTGGGGCTCCACGCGGTGGTGAGTCGCAGCTATTCGAAACTACTGCCCCCCCAAAAGCCCGGTCATGCTTTGCCTTCGCAACTACCGGGATTGCCAATTCAATTGAAAAAGAAAAAGGCCGTTTCCTGATTGGAAACGGCCTCTTCTAAGGTAGCGGGGACTGGACTCGAACCAGTGACCTTTGGGTTATGAGCCCAACGAGCTACCAACTGCTCCACCCCGCACTGTTTGGTTCTGCAAAAGTAGGGGTATTTTCTGAGAAGGCAACAGGTGGGCGCTAAAATCACCACCAATCACAGCTAACACATTAGCTGACAAGCAATAATTTTTAGCAATACGTTCCAACTAGGCCCGGTCGCCGGTGGTTTTTACCAGGTTGATGCCGGCGGCAAAGAAGATAAGTCCCACGACAAACGGAACGATGGAGTTCATCTTGCTGAGGCCGATGCCGCCGACGCCCAGGAAAGCCAGGGCGCCAATGATGATGCCGACGATGCCTAAAACGGTGAGAATGGTGCCAAACGTGCGTTTCTGATTTATGGCAATAAAGGCAAAAGGGAAATATTCAAATGAAAACCGGCCGGGCCGGACTAGCGCCTCATACATCAAAGGCCGGCAAATGGATAGCGCTCGGCTGCCACAAGTAACGCCGCGGCATGGACGTGCAGGCAGGCTGCACTGCCTCACCGGCGCCTGAGTACCGGTTTAATCAGCCATCTTTGCTAGCGTATTTAGCATTTCAGGCATGGCATCGCAACGCTCTCCGGCCCTTGGGTTTATTTTTATCACACTGCTGATTGACGTCAGCGGGCTGGGCATTATTATTCCGGTGGTGCCCACGCTCATTCGGCAGCTCACGGGCGAGGGGCTGAGCCAGGCGGCGGTGTATTCGGGCTGGCTCACGTTTGCCTACGCCGGGGCGCAGTTCTGCTTTGCGCCCATCATGGGCGGGCTCAGCGACAAGTGGGGGCGGCGGCCGGTGCTGCTGGCGGCCCTGCTGGGCCTGGGGCTCGACTACATTTTCCTGAGCTTCGCGCCCACGCTGGCCTGGCTGTTTGTGGGGCGCGTGCTGGCGGGCATCACGGGGGCCAGCTTTACCACGGCCACGGCCTACATTGCCGACATCAGCACGCCCGAAAACCGGGCCCAGAACTTCGGCATGGTGGGCGTGGCCTTCGGGCTGGGCTTCATCATCGGGCCAACGGTGGGCGGGCTGCTGGCGGGCTTTGGCGCGCGGATGCCTTTTATGGTGGCGGCGGGGCTGAGCTTGTGCAACTTCCTGTATGGGCTGCTGGTGCTGCCCGAGTCGCTGGCCCCGGCCAAGCGCCGGGCCTTTGAGTGGACGCGGGCCAACCCGGTGGCGTCGTTGCTGCGCCTGAAACAGTACCCGGCGGTGCTGGGCCTGGTGGCTTCGCTGGTGCTGATTTACCTGGCGGGCTCGTCGGTGCAGTCGGTCTGGACGTTTTACACCGAACTCAAGTTTGGCTGGGGCGAGAAGATGGTGGGCATTTCGCTGGGCGTCATCGGCCTGTTTTCGGCGCTGGTGCAGGGCGGGCTGGTGCGCGTGGCCATTCCGAAGCTGGGCGCGGCGCGGGCCATTGTGGTAGGGCTGCTGTGCTACACGGTGGGCTTCGTGCTGTTTGCCTTTGCCTGGCGGGGCTGGCTGATGCTGGCGTTTCTGGCGCCCTACTGCCTGGGCGGCATCGCGGGGCCGGCGCTGCAGAGCACCATTTCGGGCCAGGTGCCGGCCAACGAGCAGGGCGAGCTGCAGGGCGCCCTCACCAGCCTGATGAGCGTGACCGGCGTGGTGGGCCCGCTGCTGATGACCTTTTTGTTCCGGTTTTTCACCCGCGACAACGCGCCGATGCATTTCCCGGGAGCCCCGTTTTTGCTGGGGGCGGTGCTGGCGCTGGCCAGCGCAGGGCTGGCCCTGCGCTCGTTTCGCCGAAACCCGCCGGTGGAAAGCAGCGCCGTGCCCGAAGCCGTGCCCGCGCACTGAGGCCAAAGCCGGGTGGCCGAAAACCACGTGAGGCCGCCAACGCGTAATTTGCCACTTCCCGCCTCCTGCCTTTGCCTATGAATTCCGACTTGCCCGCGCCGCTCATCGACTTCGCTTACCGTGCCGACCTGGACATTCTGGTGAGTCGCTGGGCTTACCAGCCCGACCCGCGCGAGCTGCCCGCCGTGTACCAGCAGATGTGCGAGGCGGCTGTGGACCGGCAGGCCCGCTTCTGGCTGCAGGACATCCGCCGCCGCACCCTCAACGACCCGGGCACCACCGAATGGCTGCTCAACAAGTTTTTCCCGGAAATGGCGCGCCGCCTGAACGGCCGCTTATACATTGCCTACCTGGTGGGCCCCGCGCTGCACCAAGCCATCGTGAGCCGGCCCGATTACGTTTCGGCGGAGGCCTACGACGACAAGCCGTTTGCCATTTCCTTTTTCGGCGATGAGGGCGCGGCCATCCGCTGGCTCCAGATTCAGCAGACGGACAAGGTGGGGTCGTAATTTATTTGAACAACGTAGGGGCGGGGCCTGCCCCCGCCCTTGAACGAAATCGTTGAATCGGCGCGGGCGGTGGGCGGGGGCAGGCCCCGCCCCTACGTTGTTCAGCGCTAAACCTGGAATGCTCCGCACGATGCCGTCAGTATTATGCGACTCATGCGTTTTATTTTTTTGACCAAAAAGCCCATTTCATCCCTTGAAATGGGCTTTTTCAATTTCAGCACAACTTATTTCCAACCAACCCGTTTCATAATTACGAAATTTTCGTAGATTTACGACATCATCGTAATTATTCCGCATCAGCCCTCATGGAACGCCTCACCCAACCCGAAGAAGACGCCCTGCGCGTGCTCTGGCCGCTGCCCGCCGGCGGCTTCGTGAAAGACGTGCTCGACCAGCTGCCCGCGCCGCGCCCGCCCTACACTACCCTGGCCAGCACCCTGCGCAACCTGGAGCGCAAGGGCTACGTGCGCAGTGAAAAGCTGGGCAACTCCTACCGCTTCGTGCCCGTGATTTCGGCCGACGACTACCAGCGCCGCTCCCTGGGCACGCTGGTGAAGCAGCACTTCCAGAACTCCTACAAGGAGTTGGTGTCGTTTTTCGCGCAGGACAACAAGGTGAGCGCGGCGGATTTGCAGGAGATTATCAAGCTCATCGAAAGCAAAAAGGAGGAATAGCCATGCTCTCGCCCACTTTGCTGTACTTGCTGAAGGCCAACGGGGCGTTGCTGCTGTTTGCGGTGGCGTATTTCGGGCTGCTGCGCCGGCTCACGTTTTTCCGCCTGAACCGGTTCTATCTGCTGTTTGCGCTGCTGTTTTCGGCGGTGTACCCGGCCCTGCCGGTGCCGGCGCTGCTGCCGCCCGTGGCCGCCGCGCCCGTGGCGGTGGTGCTGATGGATACGGCCACCGGCACGGCGGCCGAACCGGCGGCCGCCCTTTCGGCGCCCATCGACTGGGATGCCGTGGCGCTGGCCGTGTATGGCACCGGCGTGGCCCTGGGGCTGCTCCGGCTGCTGATGCAGCTGCTGTCGCTGGCGCAGCTGCGGCGGCGCTCGCGGCCGGCCGTGGTGCTGGGCGTGGCGGTGCGGGCGCTGCCCGGCGATGTGAGCCCGTTCTCGTTCTGGCGCACTATTTACCTCAACCCCGCGCAGCACCCTGGCGCGGAGCTGGCGGCCGTGCTGCGCCACGAGCAGGTGCACGTGCGGCAATGGCACACCCTGGACGTGCTGCTGGCCCACGTGGCGCAGGCGGCGGCCTGGTGCAACCCGGCCGCCTGGCTGCTGCGCCGCGCCCTGCTCGATAACCTCGAATACCTGGCCGACCGCGCCGTGCTCGAAGCCGGCCTCGACCGCCGCGCTTACCAATACAGCCTGCTGCGCCTCAGCCACGGGGTGGCCGGGCCTTCGCTCGTTTCCCATTTCACATTTCCAACCCTCAAAAACCGCGTACTCATGATGAACCTTCCCGCTTCCACCACCGCCCAGTTGGGGCGCTACCTGCTGGCCCTGGCCCTGACGCTGGGCCCGGCCCTGGGCTTTGCCGCTGCCCGCGCCCAGCGTGCCGTTGCCGCGCCCGGCCCGGTGGCTTACTACGTTGATGGCAAGCTCAGCGACAAAGCCGCTTTTGATAAGCTGAACCCCGACGGGGTGGCTTACTTGAACATACTGGATGAGGAAAAGGCCCGTCGGATATTTGGGAAGGCCAGCGGCAAAGTGGCCATTGCCGTGACCAAGCAAAACCAAAATTCCTCGGAAGTATTGGCCCTTAACGCTAAAATTGCCTCGGTTGCCCCATTCATCCCTGGCACCGCGGCACCGGCCGAGGTGAATGTGCTGACGCCGAAGGCCCTGGCCTACATCACCAAAACCTACCCCAACTCCCGCATTATTGGGGTGACCAAGCTGACGTATCCTTCTACCAAGCAGACCCGCTACAAGGTAGAGCTGGCCGAAGGCACCCGGCCGCATTACACTTTCTTCGATGAGAAAGGCAACCCGGTGAAGCCCGGCGAAATGTAGGGACGCGTGCCGGCGCCTTGTCACCTTTGTTGATTGTCTCAAAAGCCGCTTCCGCCACCGGGAGCGGCTTTTTGCGTGCGGCGCCGTGCAGCCTGCGCCGCTACTTGCGCTCTTTGTTGCTCTTTTGTGCGAACAAAACGCCAAGCATTTATGAACAACCGATACTTTTCGGCCGGCACGGCGGCCCTGTTGGCATTGGCCGGCTGCGCCGGCACCAAGCCCGCCGCCGTGGCCACCGCGCCGATGCCCCCCGTGGCGGCAGCGGCACCCGACCCCAAAGGCGTGGGCCTCGACATGGCCGACCTCGACCGCTCGGTGAACCCGTGCGACGACTTCTTTCAGTTCTCGGGCGGCAACTGGTTGAAGAACAACCCCGTGCCGAGCTACGCCAGCAGCTGGGGCCCGCGCAACCTGCTCGGCAACCGCACCCAGGACTTGCTGCGCAAGATTCTGGAAGACGCAGCCGCCAACCGCACGGCCGCGCCCGGCTCGAACGCTCAGAAGGTGGGCGACTTCTACGCCGCGGCCATGGACACGGTGGCCATCGACCGGGCCGGCCTCGCGCCGCTGAAGCCGGAGCTGGACCGCGTGGCCAATATCCGAACCCTGGCCAACCTGCGCGCCGAAATCGTGCACTTGCAGGAACTGGGGGCCGGTCCGTTTTTCCGGGCCGGGGTAGACGTAGACGAGAAAAACACCACCCAGTACGCCGTGCAGCTGAACCAGGGCGGCCTTACGCTGCCCAACCGCGAGTTCTACTTCAAAACCGACGCCCGCACGGAGAAGGTGAAAGCCGCCTACCGCGCCTACATGACGCAGGTATTTCAGCTGCTGGGGACGGCCCCGGTGGTGGCCCAGCTCGATGCGGCCACCGTCGAGCGCATCGAAACGCGCCTGGCCAAGGCCTCGCGCACACCGGTGGAGCTGCGCGACCCGCAGGCCAACTACAACAAAATGACCGTGGCCGCCGCCCAGCAGCGCTACCCCGTGCTCGACCCCAAAGGCCTGCTGGCGGGCCTCGGGCTGAGCAAGGCGCAGGAGGTCATCGTCGGCCAGCCGGCATTTTTTGACGAGGTGAATGCGGTGCTGAAAACGGAGAATATCCCCGACCTCAAGGCGTATGTGCGCTGGCACCTGGTGCGCTCGGTGGCGAGTGCGCTGCCCACGCCCTTCGCCGAGGCGGCTTTTCGCTACAGCCAGGCCCAGACCGGCGCCAAGCAGCAGGCCCCGCGCTGGAAACGCATGCAGGCGGCCACCGACGGCTACCTGGGCGAAGCGTTTGGCCAGCTCTATGTCGACCAAGCATTTTCGCCCGAAGCCAAGGCCAAGGCGCTGGAAATGGTGGGCAACATCAAGGCCAGCATGGCCGAGCATATCCAAACCAACACCTGGATGAGCGCGCCCACCAAAGCCGAAGCCCTGAAAAAGCTCAACGCTCTGCGCGTAAAAATCGGCTACCCCGACGTGTGGAAGGACTATTCGGCCCTGCCCATTTCGCGCGAGAGCTACCTGAAAAACGTGCTGGCCGCCCGCGTGTGGGAAAGCCGGCGCGAAGCCGCCAAGTTCGGCGGGCCCATCGACCGCAACGAGTGGGGCATGACGCCGCCCACCATCAACGCCTACTACAACCCGCCGATGAACGAAATTGTGTTTCCGGCCGGCTACCTCCAGCCGCCTTTCTTCGACCCCAAGGCCGACGACGCCATAAACTACGGGGCCATTGGCGGGGTGATGGGCCACGAAATGACCCACGGCTTCGACGACCAGGGCCGGCAGTACGACGCCGAAGGCAACCTGCGCGACTGGTGGACGCCGGCCGACGCGGCCGAGTTCACGAAGCGCGCCGCCGTGGTGGGCCGCCAGTACAGCGAGTTCTCACCCTTGGATTCGGTGCATGTCAACGGCCAACTGACGATGGGCGAGAACCTGGCCGATTTCGCCGGCCTCACCGTGGTGTACGGCGCGCTGATTAAGCAGCTGCACAAAACCTACCCCGACCAGGCCTGGCCCCGGTTCGACGGCTTTACGCCGGAGCAGCGCTTCTTCCTGAGCTGGGCCCAGTTGCGCCGCACCAACATCCGCCCCGAGGCCCTGCGCCAGCAAATTGCCACCGACCCGCACTCGCCCGGCCAGTACCGCACCATCGGGCCGCTCATGAACATGCCGCAGTTTCAGCAGGCCTTCGGCTGCCCCGAGGGAAGCAAGATGACCCGGAAGGTGGCGGACCGGGCGGTGATTTGGTAGTAGCGCGGAAGCTGTAGTTCGCGTCCCCACGCCATTTGATTAACAACTTGAAACAAAGCCCCGCTAGTAACCAGCAGGGCTTTGTTTTATCGGCTATATTTAGCGCGGCATTCTACCACTGGCGTGCCTTCTCTACTCCTTATGAAACATTTTTTCTCTTGGATGCGCGGCTGGCCGGCGGCGCTGCTGACGCTGTTGTGGCTGGCCCCGCCGGCCGCCCACGCCCAAGCCCCGGCCTGGACGCAGCTGAGTAGCGGCGTACCCGTTACCAGCAATGGCTTTTCCTACGTACAAGCTTCCGCGGCCGACGCCGCGGGCAACGTGTACGTGTCGGGGTACTTTTTTGGCACTGTGCGTTTCGGCACGACGCAGCTCACCAGCGACGCCACCACCAGCCCCAGCGCCAGCGACGGTTTCGTGGCCAAGTGGAGCAGCGCCACCGGCACCTTTGTGTGGGCGGTGGCGCTGGGCGGTAGCGGCGCCGACCAGGCCCCCGCCCTGGCCGTGAGCAATGGTTCGGTGTACGTGGGCGGCCATTTCTATAGCCCCACGGCTGCATTTGGCCCGCTCAGCCTAACCAATACAACCAGTGCTACTAGCAGCTCCGACGCCTTTGTGGCCAAGCTCACCGATGCTGGCACTACGGCCAATTTTATGTGGGTCCGGCAAGTAGGCGGCACAGACACGGATATGGCTACCAGCCTGGCAGTGAGCGGGAGTAACGTGTACCTTGCCGGCCTGTACAGCAGCCCAACCCTTGCTATTGGCGGCACGGTGCTGACCAATGCCAACGCCTTTGCCTCCGACACATTTGTGGCGAAGTTCACCGATGCCGGCGCCACCACCGGCGTCGCCTGGGCCCTGAGTTTTGGCAGCACTGGCTCCGACGAGGCCCGCGCCCTGGCCGTGAGTGGCAGCAGCATTTACGTGCTGGGCGACTTCACCAGCTCCTTCCTCAGCCTGGGCACCACGGCCCTGACCAACGCGGCCGGCAGCGCCGGCACCCCCGACGTATTCCTGGCCAAGCTGGCCGATGCGGGTACCAGCGTCGGTGTGGTGTGGGCCCAGCGCGCCGGCGGCACCGGCGTCGACACCGGCGACGCCCTGGCCCTGAACGGCGCCAGCCTGTACGTGGCCGGCAGCTTTGGCAGCGCCACGGCCTCGGTGGGCACCCTCCTGCTCACCAACGCCAGCAGCACGGCCAACACCGCCGATGTGTTTGTGGCGAAGTTGACCGATGCAGGGGCGGGGGCCACGGCGGTTTGGGCCCAATCGGCCGGGGGCATCGGCACCGAACGGCCCAAGGGCGTGGCCGTGCGGGGCACCAACGTGTACGTGGCCGGCGGCTACGGCTACCCCAACGCTACGTTTGGTGCGACCGTGCTCCCCAACCGGGGTACGGCCACGGCGCTGGATATTTTCGTGGCCAAGCTCGCCGACAGTGGTTCGAGCGCGGCCTTTGCCTGGGCCCAGTCGGCGGGCGGCGTCAATGGCGAAAGCGCTTATTGCGTCGCACTCACCGGCAATCTGGTAGTAACGGCTGGTGGGGCAGCGGCGCAGGCCACCTTCGGCACGCTGGCCGTGCCGCCCAGCGCCACCACTACCTCTGCCTTCGTCGCTGCCATTCTCGACCCCACCCTCACGGCCACCGCCGCTGCCCAAGGCACCCTAAGCTTCTCCCTTTACCCCAACCCGGCCCGCAACGCCACCACTGTGCAGCTGCCTGCCCAGCCCGGCGCCACCACGGCCACCCTCACCCTGCGCGATGCCCTGGGCCGCACGCTGCGCACCGAAACCATGAACCTGCCCGCCACGGGGTTGCGGCACGAATTCGACTTGGCCAATATACCGGCTGGCCTCTACGCCGTGCAGGTGCAGGCCGGCGCGGCCACCGCCACCCGCCAGCTGGTGGTGGAATAAATTCCGCTACTCCCAACACAAAACAGGCTTGCCCGGGTGGGCAAGCCTGTTTTGTGTTGGCTAATACGTGCAAGAAGCACTGGCCTAATGCACGGCCGGCTCCGGCTGCTTCTGCGGCGGGCCGCCCAAGCTGCCATGGCCGTCGTGGCTGCTGGGGCTGTCCTGCACGGGCACGTCGGTGGCCTGCTGGCCAATGCGCTCCGACATCTGGCCGTTGGCGGCGCCGCTGCTCTGGCCGCCCTGCACCTGAATCTGGTGGCGCATGGTTTTCTCCTGGTCTTTGGGCACCGTCACGCGCAGCACGCCGTCCTCAAAATTGGCTTGAATCTGGCGCGGCTCCACAGTATCGGGCAATTGGAAAGAGCGGTGGAACGAGCCGTAGGAGCTTTCCACAAGGTGGTAGCGGCGGTCGTTCTGCTCGTTTTTAAACTGTCGCTCGCCCGAAATGGTCAAGCGCCCCTGATGGAAGTCCACTTTAATGTCCTCGCGCTTCATTCCCGGCAGGGCCACCTCAAGCTGGTAGCCCTTTTTTGGTTTCGTAGGCATCGGCCTAGGGCGAGAAAGCGCTTACCCGGCCCGCTACCGAGTCCTGAAAGAACCGGTCGAGCATGGTCGAAAAACGCTGCGGCATCATGTCCGCGAACGAGTCCTGATACTTTTGAATAGCCATGACACAAAAGTTTTAAGGGTTGAAAAAAGAGAAACAACGCCTTGACAGGCACCTTCCTTTTACCATCCTCAAAAGTGTCGGGTTTCACAAAAATGTGCTTTGGCTTAACCGTAAAGGCTTTTTTTACAACACATAAGCTTCAACCTGTTATGCAGAGCGCAGCGAAGCATCTCGCATGCTCAAGTAAACCATTCGATTGAGTTACCAGCCCGAGCGAGATGCTTCGCTTCGCTCTGCATGACGGTCGGTTTTCGTTGGCAACTGCTTAATTAACCAATCCGGCGCCCTGCCCTTCCATCACCTTGTTCTGCCGGTTGATGGACTCCAAGTGCACGGCGGCCAGGTACTGCTCCACAAACTCGTGCGTCAGGCCCACCGACGCGCCCTGGCGCTGGGCGCGTTCCAGCACCTCGTTCCAGCGGTTAGTTTGAAGGATGGTGATGTCGTTTTCCTTTTTGTAGACGCCAATTTTCTCGGCCACGGCCATGCGCCGGCCCAGCAGCTGCATAATCTCGGCGTCGAGTTGGTTGATTTGCTCGCGGAAGCTGGCCAGGGCGGTCAGGAACTCGCGCTGGTTGGTGGTTTCGTGGCGCCACACCAGGCCCTCGATGAGTTCGCGCAGGGCTTCCGGGGTGATTTGCTGCTTGGCGTCGCTCCAGGCATTGTCCGGGTCGATGTGGCTTTCTATCATCGTGCCGTCGAAATCCAGGTTGAGGGCCTGCTGGGCCACGGCGGCCAGCGTGTCGCGCCGCCCGCAAATGTGGCTGGGGTCGCAGAGCAGCGGCAGCTCGGGCAGGCGTCGCTTCATCTCAATGGGCAGGTGCCACATCGGCGCGTTGCGGAAATCGGTGTTGCCGTAGCTCGAAAAGCCCCGATGGATGAGGCCCACCTGCTTCAGCCCGGCTTTTTGCAGGCGCTCCACGGCGCCCACCCACAGCTCCAGCTCGGGGTGAATGGGGTTTTTGACGAGCACCGGCACGTCCACGCCGCGCAGCACGTTGGCAATTTCCTGCACCGAAAACGGGTTGCCGGTGGTGCGCGCGCCCACCCACAGAATGTCCACGCCGAAGGCCAGGCAGTCCTCCACGTGCTTGGCCGTGGCCACTTCCACGGCAATGGGCAGGCCGGTCAGCTCACTGGCTTTCTTGAGCCAGGGCAGCCCCTTGGTGCCAATGCCCTCGAAGCCACCGGGCTTGGTGCGGGGCTTCCAGATGCCGGCGCGCAGGGCCTGCACCTTGCCGGTGGCGGCCAGCCGCTGGCAGGTTTCGAGCACCTGCTCCTCGGTTTCGGCCGAGCACGGGCCCGAGATGAGGAAAGGCTTGTCGTCGGGCTGGCGGTTGAATAAGGCGGATTTCATTTGGGGTTCGGGGGTCATGATTGGTTTTCTTTTTTCGATTATTGATTTATTCTGGCGGTCCTGCTGAGCTATTGTTCTGAAAACGCATGATTTCATCACGGAATAATCTTCCGGATGTGGTTGGCCTGCCGAATCTGCTCGGTCAGGCCCTCGTAATCTTCCCGCGCCAGCAGTTCGCGCAGGTGCTGGAGCTGGTGCAAATGCTCATCGAGCACATCGAGCACGTTCAGCCGGTTTTGCCGGAAGATGGGCACCCACATGGCCGGCGAGCTTTTGGCCAGCCGCACCGTGGAGGCAAAGCCGCCGCCCGCCAAATCGAAAATGCGCTGCTCCTCCTTTTCCTTCTCCAGCACCGTGAGCGCCAGCGCAAACGAGGTGATGTGCGAGATGTGCGACACGTACGCCGTGTGCAAGTCGTGCGCCGCCGCATCGAGGTACAGCAGCCGCATGGGCAGCGCCTGAAACAGGCTGGTGACCAGGGCCACGGCGTCGGCGTCGCTGTGCCCGGCATCGCACAGCACCACGGTTTTGCCATCGAAAAGGCCCTGCATGGCGGCGTCCGGCCCCGAGTATTCGGTACCGGCCATGGGGTGCACCGCCACGAAGCGCCCCCGGCGCGGGTGCCCGGCCACGGCGGCCAGCAGCGCCCCCTTGGTCGAGCCCACGTCGATGACGACCTGGTGGGGCTCGATGGCATCGAGCACGGCGGGCAGCACCATGAGCATGGCATCCATTGGCACGGCCACCACCACCAACTCGGCCCGGCGCACCGCTGCGGCCAGGTCGGTTTCAATCGCATCGACCAGGCCCAGCTCCAGCGCCCGGCGGGCGTGCGCGGCACTTTCTTCTACGCCCACAACCTGTTGCGCCAGCCCGCGCTGCCGCAGGCTCAGCGCCAGCGAGCCGCCAATCAGGCCCAGGCCGATGATGGTAACGTTCATAAGGATATGTGGATTGGTGGGTGATTCATCTGTCATCCTGAGCGGAGCGAAGGACCTTATTATTACGGCTGAACTATAGGCTGTAATTCATTCGGCGCAGGCGTGATAAGGTCCTTCGCTCCGCTCAGGACGACAGCCGCACCCTGCACCCGCGCCAGCGCCTCGTGCAGCAGCGCTTCCGGCTGGCACAGGCTGGCCCGGATGTAGCCGTTGCCATTGCTGCCAAAAATGCCGCCTGGCGTGAGAAAAACCCGCGCCTCGGCCAGCACGGCGTCGCTCAGGGCGTAGCCATCGGCGTAGCCGGCCGGCACCGCCGCCCAGATGAACAGGCCCACCTGCCCCGGCGCGGGGGCGCAGCCCAGGGCACACAGCAGGCGCACCACCAGCTCGCGCCGGGCGCGGTAAGTGGCATTCAATTCCTGAAACCACGCTTCGCCCAGCGCCAGCGCGGCCACGGCAGCCTGCTGCACCGGCAGAAACATGCCCGAATCCATGTTGCTTTTGAAGCGCAAAACGTCGGCAATGACATCGGCGCGGCCGGCCAGCAGCCCCACGCGCCAGCCCGCCATGTTGTGGCTCTTGCTGAGTGAGTTCAGCTCAATGGCTACTTCGCGGGCGCCGGGCACGGCCAGCAGGCTCACGGGCGGCGTTTCGTTCAGGATGAAGCCATACGGGTTGTCGTGCACCAGTAGGATGTTGTGGGCCTTGGCAAACGCCACGAGGCGCGTGAGAAAGGCCAAATCCACGGCCGTGCCGGTGGGCATGTGCGGGTAGTTCACCAGCATGAGCTTCACCCGCGAAAGGTCGGTGGCGGCCAGCGCTTCCAAGTCGGGCAGCCAGCCGGAGGCAGCGGTCAGGTCGTACTCGCGCACCTCGGCCCCGCAGATTTCGGCCACGGCCCGATAAGTTGGGTAGCCGGGGTTGGGGATGAGCACGGCGCCGCCGGCCTCCAGAAACGTCATCCCGATGTGCATCAAGCCTTCTTTCGAGCCCAGCAAAGGCAGGATTTCGGTAGCCGGGTCCAGCGCCACACCGTAGTGGCGCTGGTAGAATTCGGCCATGGCCCCGCGCAGGGCCGGCGTGCCCTGGTAGCTCTGGTAGCCGTGCGCGCCGGGCTGCGCAGCCGATTTGGCCAGGGCATCAATCACGCTGGGGTGCGGCGGCAAATCGGGGCTGCCAATGCCCAGGCTGATGATGTTGGCCCCGGCCGCATTGAGGGCCGCCAGCTCGCGCAGCTTGCGGGAGAAGTAGTATTCGCCGGTATGGGCGAGGCGGCTGGCTAGTGGGATTTGCATGGTGGTCGGTTAATTGAAGGGGGGCGAAACTCCCTTCCTTGGCAAGGAGGGGCTGTTTTCGCGCCAGCGAAAACGGGGGTGGTTGTGGCGTTGAGCTTCGTTGCTGAGCATTAAAGGGCCGGCGCTGGATTCGTTCGGGTGTTGTGCAACGGTTCAACCACCCCAGCCGGCGCGTTGCGCCGGCATCCCCTCCTTGGTAAGGAGGGGAGTTTCGTTCATACTGCCTCGTTGGTAGGCGCCCAGCACCCGCAACTCCTCGGTCACTTCTTCCAAATCGGTCAGCAGCGCTTCCAATTGACCAATTACGTCGAACTCTACATCGGCATGGAAGCCGTAGTGCCAGGGCTGGCTGGGCCGGGGACACGATTGCAGCTTGCTCAGGTTCAGGCCGTGCGCGGCCACGCGGGTGAGCACGGCGGCCAGACTGCCGGGCGCATGCGGCGCATAGAAATAGAGCGAGGCTTTATCGGCCAGCGGGTTGGGCTGGGCCGTTTCCGCACGCTCCAGCACCAGGAAGCGCGTGTAGTTGTGGGGGTCGTCGTGAATGGAGGGGGCCAGGATTTCGAGGCCAAACTGCGCGGCGGCCTGGGCCCCGGCCACCACGGCCACGCCGGGCGTGCGGTTTTGGGCCAGGAGCTGGGCGCTGTGGCCGGTGTCGTCGGTTTCGACCAGCTCCCAGTGGGGGTAGCGGTCCAGGAATTCGCCGCACTGGCGCAGGGCCATGGGGTGCGAATGCACCGCCTGGATATCGGCCAGCGTGGCGCCGGGCAAGCTCATCAGGTGCTGGTGAATGGGCAGGTACACCTCGCCGGTCACGCGCACGGCGTGGCGCTCCAGCAGCAGGTAGTTGGGCAGGATGCTGCCGGCCAGCGAGTTTTCCATGGCCATGAGTCCGGCGTCTGCCGTGCCGGCCACAACGTGCGCCACCACCGCGCCGAAGGTGGCACAGGCCAGCAAGGCCGGCTGCGGGCCAAAGAACTGGCGGGCGGCTACTTCGTGGAAGCTTCCCTGGAAACCCTGAATGGAAACGTGCTGGGGCATGGTGTTAGATTGGGTAGGCAATAAAAAAAGGGCCTCCGTTGTGCGGTGGCCCTGGGTTGCTGGTAGCAGTGTGGTGGTCAACACTGGCAACAAAGGGCCGGCTGCTTCTGATAAAAGAAGAACTGACGGTAACAGGTAAAAAAGGCGTGGTGCAGGGTGGTCATCGAAGAAACCGGACATTAAAAAAGCGCCTCCCGAAGAACGAGCGGCGCTGGAGATGCTTGAGGGTTAGCTACAAACGGCGGCTCGTTCTACGCGGTGGCGTAGAAGTAATAAAAGCCAAAAAAGTAGCGGGTCTGAAGCATGAGTTGCGGGGTTTGCGGCTGCAAGGTAGGCAACGTTGCGAGAAAAGCAAATTTTCGGAGGGTTCGTTTGAAAACTTTTAGAACGGTCCTGCTGAGCGCAGCCGAAGCATCTCGCCCGCTAATAGGTAATCAGTGACTCCTGCAGCAGATATGCTTCGGCTGCGCTCAGCAGGACCGTTCTTATGGCTCACTGCGGCCTTTCCGGCATAACCCAAACGGCCGAAAACCGGTTTACAGGGCTTCGTAACTCCTCTTTTGCCATTATGCCTAAGCTATTTGAACCCCTTGCCCTGCGCGGCGTCACGCTAAAAAACCGCATTGTGGTGTCGCCCATGTGCCAATACAGCGCCGTGGACGGCTTTGCCACCGACTGGCACCTCGTGCACCTGGGCAGCCGGGCCGTGGGAGGCGCGGCCCTCATCCTTCAGGAAGCCACCGCCGTGTCGCCCGAAGGCCGCATCAGCCCCGAAGACCTTGGCATCTGGAAAGACGAGCACCTGCCCATGCTGCGCCGCATCAACGAGTTTATTGCGGCGCAGGGCTGCGTGCCTGGGGTGCAGCTGGCCCACGCCGGCCGCAAAGCCAGCACCTTTAGCCCCTGGACAGGCGCGGGCGAAATTCCGGCAAGTGCGGGCGGCTGGCCGGTGGTAGGCCCCAGCGAGGTAGCATTTGCCGATAACTACCCCCGGCCCGCAGCCCTGGACCTGGCCGGAATTCAGAAGGTCATTGCCGACTTCCGCGCAGCGGCCCAACGGGCACTGGCGGCCGGCTACCAGGTCATTGAGCTGCACGCGGCCCACGGCTACCTGCTGCACGAGTTTCTGTCGCCGCTGAGCAACCAGCGCACCGATGCATACGGCGGCAGCTTCGAAAACCGCACCCGGCTGCTGCTGGAAGTGGTGGCCGCCACCCGCGAAGCGTGGCCGGCCGAGCTTCCGCTGTTCGTGCGCCTGTCGGCCACCGACTGGACCGACGGCGGCTGGACCGCCGATGAATCGGTGCAATTGGCCGCCATGCTCAGGACCCGGGGCGTCAATTTGATTGATTGCTCAACGGGTGGCAACGTGCCCAAGGCGCCCATCCCCGTGGGCCCCGGCTACCAGGTGCAGTTTGCCGAGCGCATCAAGGCTGAAACCGGGATTTTGACTGGCGCAGTAGGGCTCATCACTACTCCGGCCGAGGCCGAGCGCATCGTGACCGACGGCCAGGCCGACTTGGTGCTGCTGGCCCGCGAGTTTCTGCGCGAGCCGTACTTTCCGCTGTTCGCGGCCCAAGATTTGGGCGTGGAGGTGCCGTGGCCGGCGCAGTACGAGCGCGCCAAACCGCGCGTGCCCGCAACCCAGCGGCGCGAACTGTAGCGCGAACTTTGTAGTTCGCGTCCCTGCGCCGTCTGGGTATTGTTCCGGTACGCGAACTACAAATTTCGCGCTACTTTGGCCGTGACCAGCAACTGGCCCAAGTGGCGCGTGGTGTGCTCGGCTGCGTGCACCAGCACGCCAATGAGGGTAGACGGCACCTGCGCCCGGCCCACGCCGCGCACTTCGGTCAGGCGGGTTTCATCGGTAGTTTTTAGCTGATTCAGGGCCAAATCGACTCCATGGTTGAAGCGCTGCACCAGTTTCATCACTGTATCTGCCTCGATGGGCAGCGGCGGGTTTTCGGCGTAAAAATCGGCAAATTGTGCTTCCGACAACGTTTCCTGCCGGGCGTAGGTCAGCAGGCGGTCGAGCACGCCGGCCAGGTGCTGCAGGTGAAAGCCCACCGACGCCACGCCCGCCGGCCGCTCGTTGAGCAGCGCGGGCGGGAAATCCTGCATGGCGGCGTTCAATTCGTCGCGGGCTTGCAACAGGGCATGGGCCACGGGCTGCAGCAGCGGCGGCACGCCGGGCACGGGGCCGCGCAGCCAGACTTCGAGGGGTTGGGGAGTGGACATTGGCGAAGAACTTGGAAACTACGGGGGTATAAGAAGTGTATTAACAGCCGGTTGTTCGGCGGAGGCGGTGCCTTCGGCCGTACTTTTGCGATTATGCCCCATATCAACAACGCGCTGCGCGCCGCCGCCGACCAGTTCGGCACCCCGCTTTACGTTTACGACGCCTCTAGCATTACGCGCCAATACCAGAAACTAAAATCGGCCTTTTCGGGCCATAAAACGCGGTTTTTCTACGCTTGCAAGGCCTTAAGCAACGTGGCCATTCTGCGCCACATCCACAGCCTGGGCTCGGGCCTCGACTGCGTGAGCATCAACGAGGTGCGGCTGGGGCTGCACGCGGGGTTTCTGCCGGAGAACATTCTCTTCACGCCCAACAGCGTGACGTTTGAGGAGCTGGTGGAAGCCAAGGATTTGGGCGTCAACCTGAACATCGACAACATCTCGCTGCTGGAACGGTTCGGGGCCACGTTTGGCGGCTCGTACCCGGTGTGCGTCCGCCTGAACCCGCACATTGAGGCGGGCGGCAACTACAAGATTCAAACCGGCCACATCGACTCCAAATTCGGCATCAGCATCCACCAGATGCGCCACCTGGAGCGCGTGGTGAAGGGCACCGGCCTGCACGTGAAGGGCCTGCACATGCACACCGGCTCCGAAATTAAGGACGTGGGCGTGTTCCTGCGCTCGCTGGAAATCCTATTCGATGCCGCCGGCCGCTTCCCCGAGCTGGATTTCCTGGACCTGGGCTCGGGCTTCAAAGTGCCCTACAAGCCCGGCGACCCCGAAACCGACGTCACCACGCTGGGCCAGCAGGTGGCTGAGGCGTTCCAGGCTTTTGAGAAAGACTACGGCCGGCCGCTGGAGTGCTGGTTTGAGCCGGGCAAATACCTGGTGAGCGAAAGCGGCTACCTGCTGGTGAACGTGGCCGTGGTGAAGCAAACCACCGCTACCGTGTTTGCGGGCGTGAATTCGGGCTTCAACCACCTCATCCGGCCCATGTTCTACGACAGCTACCACCACATCAGCAACCTGACCAACCCCAAGGGTTCGGAGCGGCTGTACACGGTGGTGGGCAACATTTGCGAGACGGACACCTTCGCCTGGGACCGGCTGCTGCCCGAAATCCACGAAAACGACCTGCTGGCTTTCCACAACGCCGGCGCCTACGGCTTCGAGATGAGCAGCAGCTTCAACTCCCGCACCCGCCCCGCCGAAGTGCTGCTGACGGAAAACGGCGAATTGCGCCTCATCCGCAAGCGCCAGACGTTTGAGGATTTGCTGGCCGGCCAGGTGGACGTGGTGGCGGAAACGCCGGCAGCTACGTCGATTTAGAAAGAACAGTCATGCCGAGCGCAGCCGAGGCATCTTGCTTATGGTAGTAATCCTATTGAATGGGTTTACTATTGCGAGCGAGATGCCTCGGCTGCGCTCGGCATGACGTTCCGCTTTTGTGGGCGTACCTCTTTCTACTGCTGCTCCTGCAGCCACGCCACCGCCGCTGCTTCCGCCTCGAAGGTGCGGTAGACATGTGGCAAGCCCCGCGAGGCCATCATGAACTGATTGGTGGCCAAGCGGGCAAACACGTTGTGCGCTACCAAGATGGCGCCGTAGCGGTAGCCGTGCTCGCTCACGGCGCGGGGCAGCCATTCGTTGGTCATCCAGTCCTGTTCGCTGGGGCTGAAGGGCGCCATTTCGCGCTGGTCGACCAGCATTTTGTTCCATTGGCGGCGGCTCATGGCCTGCGCCGCGTGCGTGAGCAAGGACCGGAACTGCACGGCCTCGCGGGCACCAGCACCGTATTCCAGCCGCAGGTAGCCTTCCGGCTCTTCCCAAATGCGGCCGCTGCTGTTTTCGAAATAAAGGGCGCGACTGGATTTAACCATCAATAAAAAAGCGGGGGCCACCAACGGTGCGCCGAATAAGCCCGCACGCCTCAACCGGCAACCCCCGGTTGAGGTTATTCCGTGCGCGCATGTTTTTTTGTCCCGTTGCTTATGCCTCTTCCTCCTTGGGCGCTTCGCCCCGGAAAGCGTCCATTTTGGCCACGGCGGGCAGCTTCACCGGCTTGTTTTCGCGGGCCGACTGGTAGATGGCTTCCATGATGCGCTGGTCCTGCAGGCCCTCTTCGCCGGGCGTGTAGGGCGTTTTGTTCTGGCGCACGCACTCGGCCATGTGGTCCATTTCGAGGGCAAACTGGTCTTTGCCGGGGTCGTTGGGCGTTTCCTTCAGCTGCTTGCCGCCGGGGGCGTGAATGCGCTCCTGGTGCAGGCCGTGGTAAGGGAACGCCGGGTCCATCCGGAGGCTGCCGGTTTCGGCGTACACCGTGTAGCTCTTGTTATTGAAGGAGCCGTAGCCCGTCATGCACTGCGAAATCACGCCGCTCGGAAAGCGCAGCGTAAAGCTCACGTTCTCTTCGATTTCCTTGAACCGGTCGTCGCCCGGCGTGCTGTAAATCTGGGCCGAGACTTCGGTCGGCTCTTCGCCCAGCAGAAAGCGCGTGGTGTTGAGGCAGTACAGGCCCACATCGGGCAGGGAACCGCCGCCGGCCAGGGCTTTTTTGTGGCGCCACTGCTGGTCGTGGGCCTGGTTCTGGCAGTTCATCATCTGAATCATCTTGGTGGCGCCGTAGGTTTTGTCGCGCACCGCTTTTTGGGCCATCCGGTTCAGCGGCTCGTACTGAATGCGGTAGGCAATCATGAGCTTTTTGCCGGCTTTTTTGCAGGCCTCAATCATTTCCTCGCACTCCTTGGCCGAGTTAGCCATGGGCTTTTCGCAGAGGATGTGCTTGCCGGCCTTCGCGCCCCGAATGGTGAATTCGTGGTGCATGGAGTTGGGCAGCACAATGTAAATCACCTCCACTTCGGGGTTGTCTTTGAGCTTATCGTAGGTCTGGTACGAATAGCAGCTGCTGGCCTTGATGCCGTATTGCTGAGCCACTTTGGCCATTTTATCCGCGTCGCCGCTCACCAGGGCCACCGGCCTGGCGTGCCTGCACTTGCCAAAAGCCGGCAAAATCTCGTTCAGCGTGAGGTGGCCCAGGCCCACCAGGGCGTAGCCCACGCGGCGGTCGGGCGCATCGGGGTTGAAAGGGTCGGCGCCTTTGGGGTCGGTGGGGGCTTCCAGGGGCGGCAGTTTGATGTCGAGCGGGCCGCCCACGGGCAGCACGGCCCCGGCAGCTGGGTGGGCTTTGGCGGCGGCTACGGGCAGGGCGCTGGCCACGCCCACGGCCAGCAGCCCGCGGCCGGCGTGGTTGATGAACTGGCGGCGCGAGGTGTCGCAGCCCGATGCCGCGGCAGAAGTTTCGTGAACGTCCGGGGCAGCAGTATTTTCCTGAAACATGAAGGTCGGCTAAGGATGGAAAGGTGAAATCGGCAGGGATTTTTTCCTTACGTGCCCAATACGCCTCCGAGTTGTCGGCCAGCGCGGCCCACCCACTGGCCACGCCCACGCGCCGACCGCCCTCAACCCACAAATTACCAGTACATTTATAGCCCCGCATGGGGGATTAATTGTTTTTGGCTGTATGGCGAAGGTCTTTATCCGCGCATTTTTTCCGGTTCTTTTTGGTGTGCTGGCTACCGGCTTCGCCCCCGCTCAGGCCCAGACGGTCACGCCCATTGGCACCATTCAGGGCACGGGCGTGCTGGCCACCTCGGGCAATTACACCATCGAGGGCGTGGTGACGGCCGTGTACCCTGGCCTGAGTCCGGCCGGTTTCTACGTGCAAAACGATGCGGCCGACGCCGATGGCAACCCCGCCACTTCCGATGCCCTGTTTGTGGTGCAAACCAACCCCACGGTGGTGCCCGGCAACAAAGTGCGCATCAGCGGCGCAGTTCTGGAAAGTGCCAGTTCGCCCTCGAACAACCAGGCCGTGCTCACCAGTCCGGTTGTCACGGTGCTGGCGGCCAGCAGCGCCCTGCCCGCGTTCAGCACGCTGAACAACGCGACGTTTTCGGTGGTGACCGATGCCGAAGCCGTTGAAGGCATGCTGGTGCAATTTTTGGCCGCCGTCACGGTATCGGACGTGGCCACGCTGAAGTCGCGCGGCGAGCTGGACATTTCCCTGCGCGGCCTCGTGTACCAGCCCACGCAGTTTGTAGACCCCAACGACGACCCCGCCAGCGGCACCAGCAGCAGCGGCACCACCAACGTGCCCGCCGTGAACGCCTACGCCGCCGCCAACGTGGCCAAGTCGCTGCTGCTCGACGATGGCCGGGTTACGGTGAACCCCACGCCCATCCCCTACCTTGACGCCACCACCGGCACCGTGCGCGTGGGCAGCACCATTGCCGGCCTGCGCGGCATCATGGGGTACGCCAGCAGCAGTTGGCGCATTCAGCCGCTGCCGGGCGCCAATGCACCAGTCGTGACCACCGTGCGCCCGCCGGTGCCCACTTTTGGCCCCCTTGATGTGAAGATTGCCAGTATGAACGTGCTGAACTTCTTCAACGGCGACGGCGCGGGCGGCGGCTTCCCCACCTCGCGCGGGGCCCTCACCCTGGCCGATTTTCAGCGCCAGCGCAGCAAAATTCTCGCCGCCCTCACCCAGATGAATGCCGACGTGTTTGGCCTGATGGAGGTGGAAAACGACGGCACCCGGCCCGTTTCGGCCATCCAGGATTTGGTGAACGGGCTGAACCAGGCCTTTGGCGCGGGCACCTATGCCTTTGTCAACGACGGCGGCCTATTCTCGCAGCCCAACGACACCGACCTCATTCACTGCGCCATTATCTACAAGCCCGCCGTGCTCACGCCGTATGGCCCGGCCCTGCTGGCTACCGTCACGGGCATCTTTGAGCGGCCGCCGCTGGCCCAGTTGTTCACGACCAACAACACGGCCGTGCGCGACACCTTTGCCCTGGTGGTCAACCACCTGAAATCGAAAGCCAGCGGCACCGGCGCCAACGCCGACCAGGGCGACGGCCAGGGCGCATCCAACCTGCGTCGTAAAAATCAAGCCGATGCACTGGTCCAGTTCATCAACAACACGGTGAAGCCCGCCGGCACCCGCTACGTGGTAAGCGTGGGCGACTACAACGCCAACTACGAGGAAGACCCCATGGACATTCTGCGGGCCGCCGGCTTTGTGCTGGGCAGCCCGGCCAGCAGCGCTTCCTACCTTTTCAATGGCCTGAGCGGCAGCCTCGACCACGCCGTGCTCACGCCCAACCTGGTGGGCCACGCCGCCGTGGAAAAGTGGCACATCAATGCCGCCGAGCCGGAATTTCTGGAGTACGACATCGCCGGGGCCGCTACCGATGTAAACAGCCCGTTCCGCTCTTCCGACCACGACCCCATCCTCATTGGCCTGAACTTTACCAGCACGGTCACGGCGGCTTCCCGCCCCGCTGCCAGTGCTCAACTGGAGGTCTTTCCCAACCCGGCCCCGGGCGCGTTCAACCTCCGCATCACCGGCCTGGGTGCGCAGCCCCTCACCCTGGAGGTGCTGTCGCCGATGGGCCAGCGCGTGCTGACGCTGCATGGCACGGCCACTGACTTACAGACGGAAATTGGGCGGCGCACGGCCGCGCTGGCCGCCGGCACCTACGTGCTTCGGCTGAGCGGCGCCGATTTCAGCCAAGTGCAGCGGGTAGTGAAGCTATAGGCTACTGTGGGACCCTTTGAATGGCGGTCCTGCTGAGCGCAGTCGAAGCATCACTCCCGCTTTGTTGATTTAGAGCAGATTCGGGGTCGGTGTACCGTAGCGCGAACTGTGCAGTTCGTGCCCCCCGCGCCAGTCGCTTCGATAAGATGATGCGGGGACGCGAACTACACAGTTCGCGCTACTTCCAGCGCCTGTATACCGACTCCGAAACCGCTGCAATTGGATTACTTGTGCAGTAGAGATGCTTCGACTGCGCTCAGCATGACGTTCTTTGTTCGACAAAGATTCTGCTTATGAAGCCCCGCCGCAAGCCTGCTACCCTGCGCAAACCCACGCGCTTTCCCGAAGAAAACGTTGTGGAGCGCTGGGATGCCCGCCACCTGCTGGGCCAGCTCGAATTCGACGAATACCACTTCATCAACTGCGAGTTTGGGGAAGCGGACTTGAGCCGGCTGCGCTTCACCGACTGCCGCTTTGAGCGCTGCAACCTGTCGGCGGCCAAGCTGGCGGGCACGGCCCTGCAGAACGTGGCCTTTGACGAATGCAAGCTGCTGGGCCTGCAATTCACGGCCTGCCGCGACATGCTGTTTGGCGTGCATTTCGACCAGTGCCAGTTGCGCTATGCTTCCTTTGCGGGGCGCACCATGCCGGCTACGCGCTTCATGGATTGCAACCTGGAAGAAGCCGATTTTGCCGATGCCGACCTCTCGCAGGCCGTGTTCCAAGACTGCATACTGGCGGGAGCTGTGTTTCAGAATACCCGTCTGGTGGGGGCCGATTTCACCAGTGCCTCCGGCTTCGTCATCGACCCCGAAACCAACCCGCTGGCGGGGGCCCGCTTCACCTTGCACGGGCTGCTGGGAGTGGTGGCCAAGTTTGGGTTGATAGTTGAATAATGTATATACCTTAATTAAATAATAAACTGAAGCATAAAAAGCCTTGAACACGGTTGTAGGCAGCGAACTGGACAAAAAAGTTGGCGCCAAAAACTCCGGAATCGAATCCGGCTGTTAGATTGCGGTAGAATTCCCATCTAGCCCCGAAATAAGCGGCCTGTTCACTGGGCTGCTTTTCCAACTTTCGGTTACTTGTCAGCACGCCGCGCCGGAGCGCCCTTGGGCAAACGGTTCTAACGCTTCCGGCCGTGCGAAGCCCGGACCGGGCGCATCAGCGCCCCAGGACCGGCATTTTTCCACCTCGCTACAACCACCAGATGGCCAATCGCCGCGCTTCCATTACTGACCTGGCCAAGACGCTGGGACTTTCCCCCTCCACCATTTCGCGGGCCCTCTCCGACCACGACGACGTGAGCGAAGCCACCAAGGCCCGCGTGCGCCAGCTGGCCGAGGAGCTGCACTACCAGCCCAACCAGCTGGCCGCCGCCCTGCGCCGGGGCCGCAGCAACACGCTGGGCGTGCTGGTGCCGCACATCACGGGGCACTTTTTCCCGCAGGTGGTGCACGGCATCGCCACCGAAGCCGCCAAGCTGGGCTTCAACGTGATGATTTGCCAATCGAACGAAGACGCCCGGCAGGAGCAGAAAAACATCGACCTGCTAATGAATTCGCAGGTGGAAGGCATTCTGGTGTCGTTGGCCAACACCACGCAGAGCTTCGGCCACTTCGAGGCGGTGCGCCAGCAGAACATTCCGCTGGTGTTTTTCGACCGCGTGGTGGAGGACTTTCAGGGCAGCAACGTGAGCGCTGTCATGATTGACGACTACCAAGGCGCTTACCAGGTGGTGACCCACCTCATCGAGCAGGGCAGCACCCGCATTGCCCACTTCACCGGCCCGCTGCACCTGAACATTCACAAAAACCGCCACCAGGGCTACCGGGATGCCCTCACGGCCCACGGCCTGCCCATCGACGACGACCTGATTGTGTTCAGCGAGATGAGCCAGAAGGGCGGCAGCCAGTCCATGCGCCAGCTCCTGCGGCTAGCGCAGCGCCCGGATGCCGTGTTTTCGAGCAACGACCTGGCCGCCGTGGGCGCCGTGCAGGTGGCCAAAGCGCACCGCCTGCGCGTGCCGCAGGACGTGGCGGTGGTCGGCTTCAGCAACGAGATGTTCACCACCCTCACCGAGCCCATGCTCAGCAGCGTGGACCAGCGCTGCGAGCAAATGGGCAAAACGGCGGTGCAGCTGCTGCAAAAGATGCTGAAAAGCGGCCCCAACCGCCAGGGCCCGCCCAAGCCCATTGTGCTCAAACCCAAGCTGCTGGTGCGCGAGTCGTCGCAGCGGCGGTAGGCAGTGAGCAGTGAGCAGTGAGCAGTGAGCAGTGAGCAGTGAGCAAAAGGAACGTCCTGCTGAGCTTGTCGAAGCATCTCTACCGCGTAAGCAACTATTTACTATTGCGGTAGACATGCTCCGACAAGCTCAGCAGGACGTGCTTTCACCGCTAACTGTTCATTGCCCTAAACCGTAGGAAGTCCTTTTGGCCCCTTGGCTTGTTATCAAGGGGCAATTGTTGACAATATCCTGATGGCTGAAACCCTTTCTCCGCCCGGACCGGCCCCTAAGGTCACGCTCTGGGCCCCGTTTGCCTATTCCATTTTCCGGGCTATCTGGATTGCGGGCATGGTGTCGAACGTGGGCACCTGGATGCAGAACGTGGCGGGCGTGTGGCTCGTGACCACCCTCACCACGTCGGCCCTGCTGGTGGCCCTGATGCAGACGGCCACCTCGCTGCCGGCCTTCTTGCTGAGCATGCCCGCCGGCGCCATGGCCGACTTGATTGACCGGCGCAAGCTGCTGCTGCTCACGCAGGGCTTCATGGCGGTGGTGGCCACCGGGCTGGGGGTGCTCACGCTGGTGGGCGGCATTTCGGCGTTGGGCGTGCTGGGGTTCACGTTTTTGCTGGGCATGGGCGCGGCGCTCAATGCGCCCATCTGGCAGTCGGTGGCCACCGAGCTGGTGCCCCGGCCGGCCCTGCCCTCGGCCATTACGCTGAACGGCGTGAGCAATAACATTGCGCGGGCCATCGGGCCGGCCATTGGCGGGGCCATTATTGCTTACTACTCGGCGGGCTGGGTGTTTTTGCTGAATGGGATTTCCTTTCTGGGCACCTGGGCGGTGGTGTATTTGTGGAAGCGCAAACCCACGGTAACCAACGGACCGGCCGAGAATTTTATTGGGGCGCTGCGGGCCGGGCTGCGCTACGTGCAGTATTCGCCGTCCATTTATGGCGTGCTGGTGCGCACGTTCGCGTTTTCGTTTGGGGCGGCGGCCATGTGGGGGCTGGTGTCGGTGGTGGTGGCGCGCAAGCTGCACCTCAGCTCGGGGCACTACGGCGTGATGCTGTCGTGGCTGGGCGCCGGGGCCGTGACGGGGGCCGTGCTCATGGGCCGGGCCGGCTCGCGGCTCAACCTCAACCAGCGGGTGCTGCTGGGCGTGCTCGCTTTTTGCGGCACCAACCTGGCGCTGGCCTTGGTGAACCAGATTTACCTGCTCTACGCCGTGATGTTCGCCTCGGGCATTGCCTGGCTGATGGTGATGACCAGCTTCAGCACCACCGTGCAGCTGAGCGTGCCCAAGTGGGTGCAGGCGCGGGTGATTAGCGTGTACATGCTGGTGTTTCAGGCGGGCCTGTCGGTGGGCAGCCTGGTGTGGGGCGAGCTTGCCGACCACATTTCCCTGCAAACCTCGCTGCTCGTGGCCGCCGGCTGGATGCTGGCCAGCACGCTGCTGGCGCTGCCCTTCCCCATGCGCTCGGCCGAGGGCCTGGACCTGGCCCCCGCCGAACACTGGCCCGACCCCGCAATAGAAAACGAAATCGACCCCGACGACGGCCCGGTGCTGGTGATGATTGAGTACCACGTCGAGCCCGCCGACTGGCCCGCTTTCCAGGCCGCCGCCGAGCAGCTCAAGCGCCTGCGGCTGCGCGACGGGGCCCTGCGTGCCGGCGTGTTTTCCGACGTGGCCCACCCCACCCTTATCAACGAGTTTTTCTATGTGGCTACCTGGGGCGAGCACCAGCGCCAGCACCACCGCTTCACCCGCGAAGACAAGATTGTAGAAGCCCAGGTGCGGCAGTACCACAGCGGGCCCACCGGGCCCCGCGTCACGCACTTCCTGGCTTTCCCCAATACTTCAAACGTAGAACTGGCCACCCCCATGCAAACCCTGGAAAGCCAGCGCTGAGGAGTCGAGAATGGCCGGCCTCATCGAACGTCATGCCGAGCGCAGCGAAGCATCTTTACCTCGATAGTACTCCAATCGAATGAGTTAAGTACTCGTGCAGAAGTAATCGTATTCGCTCGAACGTCCTGCTGAGCGCAGCCGAAGCATCTCTCCCGCGCAAGTAATCAGGTTTACCGTTGCAGTAGAGATGCTTCGACAAGCTCAGCATGACTACCTTTTTACTATCCGTTTACGTTTGCTTGACGACTTACCACCGCGGTAAAGATGCTTCGCTGCGCTCGGCATGACGTGCCTGATGCGCGTCATTGCCCGCCCAGGCGGTAGTGGTCGAGCCAGGCATTGGCGGCGCCTTCGTCGATGAAGCGGGCGTACTGAAACAAGTCGGCGCGATTGGGTGATTCGGCGGGGTGCTCGCCTTCGGCTTCCAGTTCGGCCAGGTGGTTGGGCAGCACCAGAAAGGCGACGCAAAGGCGGCGGCCAAATTCGCGCTGCACGCTGGGCAGGAAAGTGGTTATCACCCACTCGGGGCCGTTGCGGCTGCGGTCGACGCGGCGACGCGCATCCATCAGCCAATGCGTGCAGTTGTGCTGCAATGCCGCCAGGCGCATGGTGGCGTAGCCCTCGCGCAGCTGCTCATCGTTGATGGAGCACAGCCAGCGCCCGATAAGCAGGCACGAATCGGGCCGGTAAGCAACTTGCAGAAAGGAGGAAGAAGCTAGTTCCTGGTACATGGCAGGGGCCTGGGTCCGCCGGGTAGCAGCTAGCGGAGCCGTCAAAGCTACGCATCTATTCCTACTTCCGGGTCATCCCTTGCGGGTGCCAAACAGATTGATTTTGCTCAGTGATTTAAGGCCCGGGCTGGCCTGTGGGGCCGCGTGATTACGCTCCCACAGCTGTTTCAGAAACTCCTGCTCGGCCAGCCACTGGCTTTGCCGGCTCAGTACCCATTCCTCCGAATTCTCGTCCTGCCCGCTGGGTTGGCCGTGGCCCAGCGGCTTGAGGCGCTCGGCGGCAAAGGCCAGGCAGGTGCGAAAGTCTTCGGGCTCCAGTTCGGGATGCGCGGCCAGCAGGTCGGCTTCCGTACGGCCATTGGCCAGCCACTCCAGCACCTGCCACACGGGTATGCGCAGGCCGCGCACCGTGGGCTGGCCGTTGCAAATGGCGGGATGAACAGTGATGCGGGAAAAGGCCGGAAATTTCATGCAGCGAAAATACAACGCCTCAACGGTTTGCAAAGCGTTTTTTCGACAAAGAAAGCCGTTTAGAAAATTGAAAAATGCTCCTGCTGAGCGGAGGCGAAGCATCTCTACCGCGTAAGTAATCCAATCGGCAGGATTTAGCATTGCAGTAGAGATGCTTCGACTGCGCTCAGCAGGACGTTGCTTTCACCACTGACACCCAACTACCTCACTCATAGCAGCTTTTCGAGGTCGCCGGGCTGGTTGATGCGCAGCGGCGCCTCGGCCTCGCTGAGCTGGCCAAAGCCATAGGTGGCGAAGATGAACGGCACGCCGGCCTGCTGGCTGGCGGCGAGGTCGCCGGGGGTGTCGCCCACGTACACGGGAGCCTCCAGGTGGTACTCTGCTATGATTTCGCGAATATTCTCGGACTTGGGCAGCAGCCGGGTGCCAAAGCACTGGTGGCCTTCGAAGAAATGCCCCAGGCCGGTGTGCTTGAAAAACGCCTCCACGTAGCCCAATTGGCAGTTGCTGACAATGAACAAGCGGTAGCCTTGGTTAAGGAGGTAGCGCAGGGCCGCTTCGAGGCCGGGATAGGGCGCGCCGCCGTGCACCTCGGCGGCACTTAGCTCGTGGTGGGCGCAGAGGGCGCGGTATTCGTCCAGCTTATCGGCGGGCAGCTTGGGAAACAGGCGCTCATAGACCACGGTGTAGGGCTGGCCGGTCACGGCCTGCACGTCGGCCAGGGTCACGTCATTCTCGATGTAGTCGACGCTGTTTTTAGCGGCCTGAAAGGCTTTGGTGATGGCGGCCGTGGCGTCCCACAAGGTGCCGTCGAGGTCAAAGATTACGCTGTCGAAACGAAGAGGCATGGGAAGGTCAATGAGCAGTTAGCAGTGAACAGTTGTAAAAGTGAGCGGCTGTAAACCAGTTGATAACTGCTCACTGTATTTTATTCATATAAATCCTGTGGGTTGGCCGCAGCTAGCTCCACCAGAAACTGGCCGATGTTGGTGGTGACTGCCTCAAGAAAGGCCGCGCCCTTTTCGGCGGTGGCCGCGGCGGGGTTGCCCACGCCGGTGTCGGCGGTCACTTGGCTCCACGCGCGCTGCGCCCAGGCCCAGCCCTGCCGCAGGGCTGCGATGCGGAACTGCCGGGCCGCCCCGCTGCCGGCCTCGGCCAGGGGACTCACCAGGTCGGGCACGATGTGGAGCATGGTGCTGGTTTCCAGCTCGTCGGCATGGTCGCCGGGCGCGGTAAAGTATTGGTTGCGGTCGGCGGCCCGAAACCAGTTCAGCGTGCTCAGAAAAACCGTTGGAAACTCGGCCTGCAACTCCCGCAACATCTGGCGGAAGTCGTTGCCGCCGTGGCCGTTCAGAACCACCAGCTTCGGAATGCGCTGGCGGGCCAGCACCTGCACCACATCGCGCAGAATGGCGAGCTGCGTGCTGGGGTTCATGTTGATATTGAGCGTGATGTCCAGCTGCCCGGTGTTCACACCGAACGGAACACAGGGCAGCACCACCACCTTGGCGCCCTGCTCCCAGGCCTTGCGGGCGGCCTCGGCGGCCACGTGGTCGGCCTGCACGTTGTCGGTGGCGTAGGGCAGGTGGTAGTTGTGGGCCTCGGTGGCGCCCCACGGCAGCACCACTACCTCGTAGTTGTTTTCCTGAACGCTTTTCCAGGTGGTTTCGGCAAGGATGTAAGGGCGCGGAGCCATGCAGTAACGCAGTAACAAGGTGAAATGGAGGAGACAAAAACCGGGCGTTTAGCCCTGCTCGCCGGGACGCTCCAACAGCACAATGGGCGCGCCGTGGTAAGTGGTGCGGGCATATTCGTGGTAGCCGAATTTGGCCGCCACGCGTAGCGAAGGCACATTGTCCGGGTGAATGATGCAGACCGTGCGCACCGGCCCGAAATGCTGCCGGCCCCAGGCCAGCACCGCCGCCACGCCCTCCGTGGCATAGCCCAGGCCGTGAATGGCGGGGTCGAGCACCCAGCCAATTTCCGGGGCGTTGCCCAAGGGCGGCTCCAGGTCGCGGTGGAGGCTCAGGAACCCGATGCCGCCCACAAACCGACCGCTGGCTTTCTCCTCCACCGCCCAAAAGCCGAACCCCATTATCACCCAATGGCCGGCGCTGCGCAGCAGCAGCTTCCACACTTCCTCGCGGGGCATGGGCTCGGGGCCGAAATAGCGGTGGTAGGCGGGCAGCCGGCTCATGGCAAACCACGCCTCAAAGTCATCGGCCCGAAAGCCGCGCAGGCGCAGGCGGCTGGTTTCCAGCACCGGGGCCGTCAGAAGTTGAGAGGTCGTTTCGGGTAGCATGCCGAAAGATAGGATGCCGAAGCGTGGCCGGGCATAAAAACCGGCCCCACCGCGTTGCGCAGTAGGGCCGGTTGGGCAATACATTCCACCAGATGTAGCTACCAGGAGCCGCTGTTGTCGCTGCTGCTGTCGAAGCCTCCCCCGCCGGAATCGCCGGAGGAGGTATCGTCATACGAGGAATTGTTGTCGTCGGACGAAAAGTAGTCGGACTGGTTGTCCGCGGCCGTGTTGCTGTCGGAGAAGTAGTCCGGGCCCGAGGACGTGTCGGCCCCGGCGTTGCGGGAGGCAAAGTAGTCGTCGCCCGCCGCAGTGCCGGCGGCGCCCAGCCCGGCACCGGCCGCGCCCGCCCCGTAGTTGGGGTTGTTGCCGTCGTTGTTCGAGTAATTATTGCCCGAGGTGTCATGGCCCGAAGCCATGCGGTTGCCCAAGTAGGCACCGGCGGCAGCGGCGGCGCCGGTAGCCAGCATTCCGCCAATGCCGGGGCCGCTGCTTTGGTTGGGCATGTTGCCATAGCCAGGGCCGTAGTTACCGGGCGCCGCCTGGCCAAAGCCACCAGCCGGGGCATTGGGTCGGTTCGGGTAGAAGTTGGGGGTGGCGCTTGGGCTGCCGGGTGCTTGATTGGCCGATGCGGCGCTGCGGCTGCGGAACATGCGCACCACCAGCCACAATACGCCCCCGACTATCAAAGCCCCCAGCAGCAGCGTGCCCATGCCGGGCCCGGACGAAGCCGGCTCAGCCGGCGGGTTCATAATTGGGTCGGAAGTCGTGGTGGTCGACGTTTGCACGTCCTGCGACAGGCTGGACTGCACGGGCTGTTCGGGCGCATTCATGCTGCCCGCTGCCGCGGAATTGGCAGTGGCGGCGGGTTGGTTTTTGCGGGGGTCCGAACTGGGGTTGGCGGTTACCATCAGGGTATTGAGGCCGGCCCGCAGGCCCGCAAAATAGTTGCCCTGCTTAAAGCCTGGCGTCATTTCGCCGATGATGCGGCGGGTCACTTCCGGTGTGATGGTGCTGCTCAGGCCATTGCCGGGCTGGATGGTTACCTGATGTTCCTGGGCGCTTAGCAGCACCACCACGCCGTTGTTTTTGTCGCGCTGGCCCACGCCCCAGGCGGTGCCCAGCGCCCGGCCGTAGTCGGCCACGGTGCGCCCGCCCAGCGAGGGCACCGTCACGACCACCACTTGGGTACCGGTGTTATCGGCGTAGCGGCGCAGGCCGCTTTCCAGCTTTTTGGCATCGGCCGGGGCCATCAGCTGGGCCTGGTCGTTGACGAACTTAAAAGGAGTTGGCCGGGGCGGCAGGTCGTCGGTCTGGGCCAGGGCCGGCCAGTTCAGCCCGGCCGAAAGAAACAAAAATGCAAGCAACAGGAAACGGGACATAGCTCAACGGATGAAGTGAAAGAAGGAACGTGCCTTCTACGGACTTTCCGTTGAGTTGGCTGCCTGCCAGCGCTTTCGCGTTTTAGTTGTTCGTTGCTGGTTGTCAGTTGCTAGGTTCATATCCAGACTAACAACTGACAACCAGCAACGAACAACTAAAACGCCGAAGGCAAGCTTTACGAAGCGACTTTCACTTTAATCACCAGCTTCTTGTCTTTGTCAAAACCGTCGGCTTTGATGTTGGGGCGGTGCACATCCTGCGGGAAGAAAATGTAGATGGTACCGGGCTTGGCCTCATACAGCTTGCCTTCGGCGCTGTAGTTGGCGGCGTCGCGGGCTTCTTCGTAGGGCTTGGTCACGGTGGCTTTGGCCATGGGCACTACGCCGATTTTTTCGGCGCCCTGCACCACGTATTGCAGGTCGATGTACTTGCGGTGCGACTCCCAATTGGTGTTGGCGAAGTCTTTGGTGGGGTTTTCGGTCACCGAGGCAAACACCACGTCGCCGTCTACGGGGTACTTGCCGGGGGCGAGCTGGTCGAGGTTGGTGTCGCGGAAATAGGCGAATGCTTTGTCCCAGGCCGCCTTGTTGGCGGTGTACTGCTTGGCAAATTCAACCTTGTCGACCGACTCGGCCACGTTCAGCTTCAGGCCATTGGCCCAGGCGCGGCTTTTAAACCACTTTTCGGCTTTTTTCTTGGTCCAGGCTTCCGAAGCGGCGGGCGTCTGGGCGCAGGCATTCAGGCCGAGGGTGGCCAGGCCCAGCAACAGAAAGCCAAATTTCAAGCGGGAATTTTTCATGAATCAATATCAGATGGTGGGTGCAACAGCGGGGGTAAAGATAAGGAGCTGCATCAGCAGCTTTCGTGCCAGCCGGTGCCGAACAGTGCAAACGAAGCGCACGGCAAAAAATCGGCGGCTTGCGGTAGCTGCCGGGCACGCCCACCGGGCCTAAAGTGCCGGCTCTACGGCGCGCTCGAAGCGCTGGCGGCCGTTCTCGGCCAGGCCGGCGGGCTCGAAGCCGTTGCGCTGCAGCACACGCTGGGCCGCCGGGTTGTCGGCTTCGCTGTGGGCTACCAGCCGGCGCACCATGCCGGTATCAACGGCTTGCTGCACCAGGCCCGCCACCAGCTCGGTACCCAGGCCCTGCCCGCGCCACTCGGCGGCAATGGAGCACCCGATTTCGGCCGTGCCCGCGGCGTCGGGCGGGCCCATGAAGCCGCCGCCGCCCACGAGGGTGCGCGGGGTGCCGTCGGTGGCTTTGCGCAGGGCGTACCAGTTGTACCAGCCGGCGGCGTCGCGGCCGCCCGCCGTCAGCTTGTCCAGGAAATACTCCATGGCGGCGCGGTCGTATTCCCCGGCGGGCCAATCGATGGGCAGGGCGGCCCCCAGCAGCACCGGGAAGTACTGCGGCTTGTGCAGCTCGGCGGTGAGCAGGGCGCGGCTGGCGGCCAGAATCTGAAGGCGGGGGGTTTGGGTGATGAGCGGAATCATGGGCTGCGTATACGGCAATGCCGGCCCGGTGGCACATGCTGGGGCCGAATTCAGGCCTGCAAATTTGCCACGGGGTACTTTTGTTTATTCATGCAGCACGCCCCTCCCCTATTGCTTTTCAAAAATGCCGGCGGCGAGCTGCTGGCCGACCCCGCCGGCTACCTGCGCGCCAACTGGAGCGCTGGCCCCCGCACCGCCGCCGATACCCGCGCCCTGTTTGAGCAGATGCTGCAGCAGCTGCGGCAGCGCCGCTGGGACCGCATCCTGGTCAATCAGGTGGGCATGCAGCCCTTCACTTCGGCCGAGCAGCAATGGATTGCAATCAACTGGTTGCCCCGGGCCGTGCAGGAGGGCGGCTACCGCTTCGGGGCGGTGGTGGTGTCGAACGATGTGCTGGTGCGGCTGGCCACGGCCTTCGTCACCACCCACGTACAGGGCCTGCCGCTGGTGTATCGCTCCTTTGAAAACGAGGTTGAGGCCGTTCAATGGCTGGTAAAACAGTCCGTATAGCCAGCAAGTAGCCAGCTACCGCTTCTGGTTGTCATCGACAGCAGTACTCCGCAGGGTTTTGCCGTGCAGCGTGACCACCCGCGCCAGAAAGGTGCCGAGAAACAGCTGGCCGGTCACGGCCTCCAGGTTGGCCATGCTGCGGGCCAGGGCGTGCACGGGCAGCAGGTCGCCGTAGCCGGTAGAGGTGAGCGTGGTGAGGCTGAAATACAGCAGTTCGCCCGGCTGCAGGGGCTGATGATTCAGCGTGAGAAAAGCCCCCGGCACGGCATGCCGGAGCGCCGCAAAAATGCCCATGAACAGCAGGGCCAGGTTCAGGTACACCACTACGGCGCCCAGCAGCTGGTGCTGCGTCACGGTGCGGGCCCGAAACACCGCCTGCGCCACCAGCACCGTGATGGCCAGCGTGGCCAGCATGCGCAGCACCAAGCCGGCCAGCACCCCGGTTTTCATCATTTCCAGGCCCACAATGGGCAGGGCCGTCAGCAGCACCAGCTTGCGAACCCGGCTGTGGCGGGGCAGCACAAAAAAGGCCACCAGCTGCATCAGCAGTTGGCAAAACTCCAGCATTCCCTTGGGCAAGGCGCCCGTGCTCACCAGCGGCCCCACCACAAAAATGAACAGCGCCTGCACGCCCAGCAGCACGCTGAGCGCGGGGTCGTGCACGGCATCCTGCCAGGCGTTGAAGCGCGCCAGACACCGCAGCAGCGGGGCGCGGGGCGTGGAAACGGTCCTGGCAGACGGCGTAGCGGGTGGCAGCTCGGCGGTAATGTGCATGGCTTGGGCTCGGGTGGCGGCTTTGGTTGGTCGGGGCTGCGCCCGCCTTCGGCCAGCGCAACCTCCCGGGTTCAACGCTCCGGGGCTTTTCGTTGGTGCACCTTCTGAATCCGGCTTCGGCCGGGACCGGCATTTTGTCGTCGGCTGCCGGGGTTTACTCGTTGAAACGACTTGACCGCCTGCAGCGCGGCGCAACGGCCACAGAGGGCGTCATCCACAGCGCCTTCATTCACGACTTTTCAGCCCACGCGGCGGCCGTGGCCCCGGCTTCCAGTGCCCTCACGCAGCAGCAACGGGGCGGGAACCCCGCCCATCCGGCGCTCCTCCCAACCTTGACCAGAGACATTATTCGCCAGCTAAGAAGCCCGCAGATGGTATCAGGAAAATCTATAAGCAGCCCCTAAATACCGCTTACTGAACATCTGCGAAGCGCCAATGCTGCGCCATGCCCTAATCAAACAGCTACTTAGGCGCTGCCGGCGCGTTGGCCTTGTCGGCTGCTTTTTTGGCATTCGCCGCGTCTACGTAAGCCTTGAACATCTCGCGCCAGTTGCGGCCATGGGTGTTCAGGTACTCCTCGTTTTTGGTTTTGTAGATTTCAAAAACGGCCGATATTTCCTTCATGCTCTTGAAATCCACGGCCTGCTCGCGGGCCTGCTTCAGGTTGGTCAGAAGTATGGCTTCTTCCGTGGGCGTCAGGTTGGGCACAATGGATTTGTAGCCGTTCAGCGTGAAGGCCACTTTGCCAACGGTGTATTTGTCCAGCACGGCTTCTACCTGCTCGGGCGCGAGCTGCTGGCGCAGGCCGGCCATCAGGTTTTCGTGAATGGCTTTCGGCATGGCCGAAACGGCAATAAGCTGCCGGTCCAGGGTGCTCAGCGCCTTGCCGGTGGCCGGGTTGATGCCGGCCGGCGTTTCGGTGTAGGGATGGGCGTTGTTGTAGTCCCGAATGGCCTTCAGATGCGTGGCAACCACCTGCTGCACGGCGGCCGCTTTTTTGGCATCGCTCAGCTTTAATGTAGCCACCCATTCGGCAGCTTTTTTGTCGGCCTCCTGGTCGGCTTTGGCTTTCGCTTCAACGCTCAGGGGCGGGGTGGTTTCGGCCGTACCGGTGGTGGCCTGGCCGTGCGCCGCAAAAGCGGCCCACACGCTTAGGCCAAGAACGAAAACGGCTATTTTGCTAGGCTTGCTCATGGCTGACAGAGGGTGGTCGAATTACCGGCGTAAAGTACAAAATTCGTCGCCGCTTGGCTCGCACGCCCCTTGATTATTGCTTGCGGGCGCGGCGCCGCTCCAGGTTTCGGCTCACCCACTTGGGCAGGGTATGCGTTTGCTCGTACTGGGCCAGCATTTTCCGCTCACGGCTTGGGGTGTAGCGCGTGTAGTGGTTGAGCAGGCCGATGGCCAACACCGAGCCGCCCACGATGCCCAGCACCGGCAGGGTGTTGTTCGGTTCGTTGTTCGAGAGCTGGCTGACTGCCAAAACCCCTAAGCTCCCTACCGCCACAAGTGCCGCTACCGGCGCCCCAATCAGCGCCGCGTCGCTGTACCGGCGCTTGGCCCGGAAAAGGGCGTGCAGCGCGGCCACAGTCGCGGTATCGGCCGCCGGAACAGCGGCACGGCCCTCGGCCGCTGTAGGGGGCACCGGCTGGGCCAGGCACGCGGTGCTCCACGCCAAACAGCCCAACACCAGCAACCAGCTTGCACTTCGAAAAAAGGTCATAAGCGAAAGAAAAGACCACAATATAGCATAATTGCGGTGGTTATATCAGGCCGGCCTTATTACATGTCTGCCCTGCCCACGACATGCCTCAACCGCGGGTTGCCGGCGGCTGGTGTGGCTTCAAGTAGCAGACCGGGGTCATTCACTAAAGCCGTTGCTGCTTGGGGCATTTTCAATTGCCGATGGAAAGCAGCGCTCGCGCAAGAACGGAACAGTTCCGGCAGGTGCTTCGGCCGCTGGGCAGTACCTGCCGGGACTGCTTGTTGACAGCGCAGCCGTCTTGCCCTTAAAGCGCGACGCTATCGATGCCTTTGCCTTTTTAGCGCGGTGTCGGGGTTGGTGTAGAGTAGCGCGAACTGTGTCGTTCGCGTCCCTGCGCCGCTAGCTCGTTCTGGCACGCGAACGACAAAGTGCGCGCTACTGACCGCACGTACACGGACTTCGAAACGGCTGTAGGCAGTCGGTTCCGCGCGGTCCGACGGCGTAGGCGTCCGACCGGTTGTTGGTCGACGGTCGGACGGGAGTCGTTCGGGCGACGACCGGTCGGACGCCTACGCCGTCGGACCGGCAAGCAAGACACATCCTAGAGCAGTTTCGGAGTCGGTGTACCGTAGCTCGAACTTTGTCGTTCGCGTGCCCGCGCCGTTTCAACGTTTACAATCTGTGCAGGGACGCGAACGACAAAGTTCGCGCTACTTCCATCGACTGTATACCGACCCCGAAACCGCTCTAAACAGCTTCATTGGCTGCAAAGTCCTCGTGGCTCCCAGTCGGCTCACCAAAGCCGCTTAAGCGCTGGGGCGGAAGTGTTTTTGGTCATTCCGATTAAAACAAAGAGCATTTTGGTTAAATCCACGGCTCCACTAACAGGGACCTTTGTTATCATCAACTACACCGACTCCGAAATCGCTCTCACCAAACAGATTACCCGATGAAAGCCGTAAGAATTCACGCATTTGGCGGGCCCGAGGTCCTGCAACTAGAAGAAACGGCGCGCCCCGTGCCGGCAGCCGACGAAATCCTCGTGAAGGTGTACGCCAGTGGTGTCAATCCCGTGGATTGGGTGGTGCGGGAAGGCGGCAACGATGCCCTGCGCGCTTACCTGACCCTGCCGCTGACCTTGGGCTGGGACGTGGCCGGCGTGGTGGAAGAACTGGGCAGCGAAGTGACCGGATTTCAGCAAGGCGACGCCGTATATGGCGTGCCCAACTTTCCCGGCAATGGCAGCTACGCCGAATACTGCGCGGCCAAAGCCAGCCAGTTTGCGCGTAAGCCAACCCGCCTCGGCTTTACCGAAGCGGCGGGGGTGCCCCTGGCTGCCCTCACGGCCTGGACGGGCCTGTTTGGGCACGGCCGGTTGCAAGCTGGCCAGCGCGTTCTCATTCAGGGAGCATCGGGCGGCGTGGGAAGTTTTGCCGTGCAGTTTGCCAAGGCCAAAGGCGCCTACGTCATCGGCACGGCATCGGCTGGCAACCTGGATTATGTGAAGGAACTAGGGGCCGATGAGGCGCTGGACTACCGCACGCAGCCAGCAGAAGAGCTGGTGCGCGACGTGGACGTGGTGCTGGAAGCCTCGCCCCTGCGCGACAATGCCGCCCGCATCAAAACCGTGCGCGTGCTAAAACCCGGCGGCATCTTCGTCAGCGTCAACGTCGATTTTCCCTTCGACGAAGCCCTGCAGGCGGCCCTCGCCCAGCAACCGGCCACTGGCGAACTGGCGCCCAATCAGCCCCGGCAGGACTGGCTGCACGAAATCGCGCAGTTGATTGATGCAGAGCAGGTGAAGGTGGTCATCAGCCGGGTATATCCGCTGGCGCAGGTGGCCGACGCCCACCGCGAAAGCCAGACCTGGCACGTACAAGGCAAGCTGGTGCTGGAAATCCGCCCCAACGACGAACCGGCATGAAGCGCTTCCGCACCATCAGCGAGTTTCACGAGTTTCGGCAGCTGCCCAAGCCCCAGCATCCGCTGCTGAGCGTGGTGGACGTGAGCACCGTGCCGCACCAGCCGGGCGAGGAGCCGACGAGTATGGTCTTCGACTTTTACGCCATCTCCGTGAAGCGCATGCGGAATGTGCGCATGAAGTACGGGCAGCACCCGTTCGACTTCAACGAAGGCATCATGTCGTTTATGGCGCCCAATCAGGTGTTCAGCATGGCGGTGGCCGACCCGGCCGAGGCCGTCGAAAAATCGGGGTGGGTGGTGTACGTCCATCCCGATTTTCTGTGGAATACGTCGCTGGCCAAAACCATCCAGCAATACGATTTCTGGGACTACTCGCTCAAAGAAGCACTGTTTCTGTCGGGCAAGGAGGAGGCGGCCATTCTCCACCTCCTTTTTGCCATCGAGCAGGAATACGCGTCCACCATCGACCGGTTCAGCAAGCACATCATGGTGTCGCACCTCGAAAGCCTGCTGCACTACGCCGACCGGTTTTACCACCGCCAGTTCCTGACCCGCGAAAAGGCCAACCACGAGGTGCTCGAACGCCTGGAGTCGCTGCTGCAGGCGCATTTCAACAGCCCCGACCTCGTGGAGCGTGGCCTGCCCACCGTGCAATATGTGGCCGACGGCCTGCACCTCTCGCCCAAGTACCTCAGCAACCTGCTGCGCGTGCTCACCGGGCAAAACACCCAGCAGCACATCCACGCCATGCTGATAGCCAAAGCCAAGGAAAAGCTTTCGACCACCACCCTCACCGTGAGCGAAATTGCCTACGGGCTGGGGTTCGAGCATTTGCAGTCGTTCAGCAAGCTGTTCAAGACCAAGACCAGCCTCTCGCCGCTCGAGTTTCGGGCGTCGTTTAACTAATAAACGATGGCGCGGGGCTGCGACCCGTGCCATCCGGCCCCCCTGGCCGCCCCCGCCGCCCCAGCGGCTGAAGAAGCTTAGGTTACTGGTTCGAACCCTAACAAGACTCGAACCTAATAAAGGAAACAGTCGTTATATTTGCACTGTGACTCGCCTAGGTCCTGTAGCCTAGAACGGGCCACGACAAAGTCCCCGGTTGTTTTAACCGGGGCATTTTTTTGTCCATTAGGCCCGGATGACGCCCTGGGGGTCGGCCGGCGCGGCGGTTTTGAGCAACATTGCATCGAGGGTTTTGAACAGCTGATGCAAGTCGAACTTGCGGGTGCTGCCTTTGGGGTACTCCTGTTGATAGAGGCAGAAGGCAATGGCATCAACGGCCTGTACGTAGTAGGAATGGATGGACTGCCGACACACCACGTCTTCCAGAATAGCGGTGATGGGTTGGGGCTCCTTCCGCATGGAGCGATATAAAAGCCGAAGCGCCGTTTCATTCGTATCGTCGGACACCACCAGACCCAGCTTGTTTTGCGCCTGCAAGAACGTATCGAACCCACGTAGCAGTAGCCGCCAAGCCGTTTCCTGGTAGTTGGTTTCGGCTATCAGCTGCTGCTTATCGAGGCACACACTCAGAATGCGGGCATTGGGAAAGAAGGTGGGCATTAATTCTACGAAATCCTTCAACAGCCGCACCCGCGCCGACTTATGGATTTGCTTGTACGCCTCCAGCTTATGGGGCCGGACTAGCTCGCTGCTGTGAAATTCTACCTTCTTCGGCAAGCCCGTTGCCTGCTTCACGCCTTCACGGAAGGCCAGCATCCGCGCCAGCCCCGCCGCCCACTCTGCTTCAGGAACAATCAAGCCGCTCAGAATAAAGTGCGGCGTGTTGCTGCCGTTGTAGCGGCCCGGGTCGCCGCTTTCGTCCACGTACATGAAATACATCGGGCCAAAGCTACATCAGCGCTTTTCCTCGCCCACGACACCGCCGCAGCCGAACGATGCCTAGCGTTTTTCGCCATTCCGCGCGCTACCCCAACCGTCCCCCAGCCGCCCCCCGGCGCCCCAGCGGCTGAACGATGCTTCGTGTTTCTCGCCATTCCGCGCGAGCTACCCCAAAACCAAACCAGCCACCCCAGCGCGCGAGCGGCAACAGAAACTCCAGTATCTTCACCACATGGAATCCTTGCAGCATCGCATCACCACCAACCCGCGCCAGTGCGGCGGCCGGCCCTGCATTCGCGGCATGCGCATCCGCGTGGCCGACGTGCTCCAACTCTTTGCCGCCGGCCTCACCGCCGAGCAGATTCTGGCTGAGATGCCCGACCTCGAAGTCCTCGACCTGCAAGCGGCTCTGCAATACGCCACTTAGGCAACAAAAAACCCGCCCTGGTGCGCATGCTTCCGAAGAAGCAGAGGCGTGGCGGGTGTTGTTTGGTCAGGAAAGGGAGAGGCTAAGCGGCCTGTTGCATGGGCTTGGTGACTTCCGCTGCGGGCAGCGTCAGCACGGCTTGGGTGTGGCCGTCGGGTTGAACAAATTCTACTTCGTAGGCCTCGCCTTGCGCGTGCACCAACACGACAGTGCCCAACGCGCCGGCCGGCAAGCCGCATTCGGGGTGCGCTTGCTGCAATTGCACGATGTCTAATTCGGCGAAGGGTTTCATTAGCGGTCAAGTAAGTGGGCGGTGATAAGCAAAACGTAGATGCCCGGTGATTGTTCCATCCACACGGTTCGGATAGGGTAGTGCCGCCCGTTGGGCGCCAGCAGCGGGCCATCTACCACAAATTTAGTCCCATAAGGCGAAGGTTTCTCTTCCGTCAGCGTGCCGGAGTGGCCGTGCTGTATCAGGTCGTCTATTAGCTGCTGGTAGTGCTGCCGCGAATACCCAATGCCGAGGAAGAAGCGCGCCTTGGCGCCGCCAATGGGATGGTCAGGGTTTAGTAGATATTCCTGCACCTTGTTGGGGGCAATGAATAAGGGCTTGTCGGGTAGCGGCATCTGGCAAAGCTACGGCCGCCGGGGTAGCTGCCCTTGCTCATCCAGCACCGTACCGGGCGGCACCTTGCCGGTTTCTATCAGGTGCGCCAGCATCTCCTGTTTCGTCACGGCCCGCCGCGTGCCATCGCCGGCCAGCGTTTGGCTTATCTTTTTCAGCAGAGACGCTGCGTAGGCCTGACAGGCGCGCAAGTCTTCCACTTCCAAATCGGAGTAGTCAGCCAGGATTTCGGCCTCACTCATACCGGAGGCCAGGTACTCGAGCACCGACCACACCGGGTAGCGCAGGCCACGTACCACCAGCTGCCCGTGGCAGATGTTGTAGTCAGTGGTAATGCGCGGGTGGTTGAGGGATATGGGAGTGGCCATGTGGCTAAGATACAAACGCCCCCCAAAACCACCCCAGCCGCTCCCGGGGCGAGGGCGGCCGAAAGATGCGTCAGTTACTTCCCATGCGTCTCAGCGACGTGTGCTGTCTTTCAGCACACAGTTGATTTGGCCGTTAGCGTTTAGCGCAAATTCCTTCACGACTACGTCGGTGTGCTCGTAGGCCAGAATGCTGCCGTCGGGCTGGACGTCGCGCGGTGATATGGCATTATGGGCGGTGGTTTTGGCGCTCACCCTCCCACCTTTCATCAAGCGCATCGTGCTGCGCGCTTGCCAATCGCCGTCTGCCCCACCGGAGGCTATTTGCTTTATATCAAGCAACTTTCTTTTCTCATTGTCAAAGGTTAGGTAGTACAGTTCCTCGCAACAGCCTTCGTGCCGGTGCAACCAGGAAACCAGGAAAAAGCTTTGGCAAGCCATGGTATCCAAAGCAAAGATGTCGTCGTCGTGCGTGTAACTGCCGAAGCTGCGTTTCAAACGCGGCGCCTTGACAACCAGTTGAGCGACAAATGCTGAATCGAGCCGCTGGGTTGGCGCTGGCTCCAGCTTGGCAAGTTGGTAAATAGGGAGTTTGCAACTGATACCTGGCCGAAAAACCGGCAGTGGTTTGCCACTACTCTCCGCTGGCCTAACCCCTGCCGCTACCGGCGGGGCGACGGTTTCAGCAACCTGCTTCTCTCCCTCTGATGGTGCAGCACAGCCAGCCACCAGCAAGGCCGAAGCTAGTTGCCACTTCGCCACCTTACGCATACTCATGCATGAATTCATCCCGCAAGCTACGCCCAGCGCCGCCGCGACCAAACTATACCTAGCGTTTCCCGCCCTTCCGCGCGAGCTACCCCACCCCCAGCCGCCCCCGGCGCCCCAGCGGCTGGGGAATCTAGTGTTTCTTTCCTGCGTTAAACCAGAACGAACGCGCGTATCTTCGCTACGTTCATTTGCACTGCATCTATGGCTACTCTCATCACCGGTCCGCAAGGCCAGCTTACCCAGGCCGAAGTAGAAGTACTGCTCGTGCTTGACGACGACACCGGCCAATACGTGGCTTATTGCCCGGCGCTGGAACTGTCGTCTTATGGCGATACCGAAGCCGAAGCCGAAGCGGCCTTTGAAGAAGCCCTGCAATTCTTTATTCAGGACACTGCCGAACGCGGCACCCTCGACCGCCTGTTGCTCTCGCTGGGCTGGCGGCTCGTGAAGAAGCCTACGCCCGTGTACGAACCCCCACGCTTGTCCGTCGAAGTGCTCAACCGCCCGGCCCGCAGCCGGCGCATTCTCACCGAGCAGGTGCTGCTTCCCGCGTAACAATCCCTTTTGTGTTGCTGAAAACGGCCTTTCCAACTGGAAAGGCCGTTTTTATTTCTCCTCGTCTTTCCGCCGCTTGCGTTGCGCTTTGGCGGCCTTGGGGTTCTGCTGCGCCGCCAGCAACTGTTCAAAATCAGCTTTGGTCACCACGCCAGAAGCTTCCAGGGTAGCGAGGTTCGTGAGCATGTGCAAAACGGGAATATCCTTGTCTTTGTCGCGTAAGGTGAGCGTCCGCAACAGCGCTTTGCCCGAGTTTTTCGGGAAGTCCCAGTGCTGATGGCTGCCCACCGTGCGCACATATTCCAGACCCAGCAGTTTGAGAAGCGCCACGTATTGGGCAAAAGGAATGGATTTCACAGGCTGTGCATTAGGTGGGCAAGATACTCATTGCAGCCACCAACGCCAGAAATGGCGCAGCCGCCCCCCGGCGCCCCAGCGGCTGAACGATGCTTCGTGTTTCTCGCCATTCCGCGCAAGCTTCCCCAAAACCAAACCAGCCGCTCCCGGGGCGGCAGCGGCTGGGGAAGCTGGAGTTACTATCTTTGAAGAGTTACTGGATTTGACCACCTCGTTGGTACCCAGACACCAAACCCAAGAAAAGCATATCCCCCTCCTCTGCACCAAAATTTTCAACGACAACCAAGAGCAAGATTGGTTCATACCTTCTAATTCTGCTCTTCAACGCAAGCATTTGCTGGATAAACTTGAACTTGACAATAAACGCAGACACAACATTTCAAAAGGAGGTCAAAATGGAACAAACAACTAACACTACTATCAATAGTGCAGAGGATTTGAATCAGGGAATTGCCAGTAAGGACAAGATGTCTGTGGTGGCTTAAGCCTCTTTAGGCTACATAAAAAAGGACGGCATAATTGCCGTCCTTTTTGCTTTTGTGCAGGCCAATGTGCTTTGGTTGCAAGGGAAAAGTTATACACACAGAACCCTGGCTTAGCTATAAGCGTTATATTTGTGACGTGACTCACCTTGGCCCTGTGGCCTTGGCAGGGCCACAAAAAGTCCCCGGTTTTTCAACCGGGGCATTTTTTTATCCCCTCACGATGCCTTGAGGGTCTTTTGGTGAGGCTTCTTTCAGTAGCAAAGGGGTCAGCGTATCGAACAGATACTGCAATCCGAACTTCTTCAAACTACCTTTTGGGTATTCCTTCCGATATAGCGAATGCGCTATCGCATCCACAACTTGGACAACGAAGGAATGCTTCGACTGTCGAAAAAATATGTCTTCGACAATGTTGGAGATGACTGGATTGTAATAGCCTGTGAACTTGGAAGGAACGTAGTTATAGACTCGCATCTTCCGTAAAAGTCCCCGTAAAATGGGTTCGTCAGAGTCATCACTCACGATTATCCCTTTTGCATTGCCTTTTTTCAGAAAAGTGTCATACCGCTGAATCAAACGTTTCCAAGCCAGTTCCTGAAAGGATTGCTGATTCCCCAAGCCTTGCTTGTCCAAGCAAACACTAATGATTTTGCTTTCCGGAAAGATATTGGGGATTTCGTTTACAAAGGTTTTCAGGATGGAGATGCGCGTTGATTTGGGAATTTTCCGGTAAGCGTCGATTTTGTTAATTCTCACCAGTTCGCTGCTGTGAATTTCTTCACGTTCTGGCAGCCCCATGGTTTTGCTAAAATGCTTTCGAAGCTTGACCAGTCGTTGCAATGAAGTATTCCATTCATTGATTGGCACAATTAACCCGATTAGGATGAAATGCTGCGAGTTCTGGCCCGAAAAAACGCCAGGGTCGCCGCTTTCATCCACATACATGAGGTACATAGATTAGGATACGTTGTAAAAAGGCCACCTTAAAACAAGGTGGCCTTTTTCGTTTAATCTACGACCCGCAGGCCTCGCAGGCGTCCGGGTTATCCAGGGAGCAGGCCATGTCGGACTGGTTTTGCTCCACCAGGGCCAGGGGCTCCAGGGTTTCGGCGGCTTGCTTTTCCACCGTGAACTTGATGGCGTCGGCGGCGGCTTTGGTGCGCAGGTAGTACATGCCGGTTTTCAGGCCGCGCTTCCAGGCGTGGAAGTGCATGCTGGTGAGCTTGCCGAAGTTCACGTTTTGCACGTGCAGGTTCAGGCTCTGGCTCTGGCAGATGTAGGCCCCGCGGTCGGCGGCCTGGTCGATGATGCGGCGCTGCGAAATCTCCCACACCGTCTTGTACAGGTCCTTGATGTGCTGCGGAATGCGGGCAATGCCCTGCACCGAGCCGTTGGCGGCGATGATTTCCTGCTTCATGGCGTCGTTCCACAGGCCCAGGGCCACCAGGTCCTTCAGCAGGTGCTTGTTCACCACCATAAACTCGCCTGATAGCACGCGCCGCACGTAAATGTTGCTCGTGTAGGGCTCAAACGACTCGTTGTTGCCCAGAATCTGGGCGGTGCTGGCCGTGGGCATGGGCGCCACCAGCAGCGAGTTGCGGGCCCCGTGCTTCACCACCTCGGCGCGCAGGCTTTCCCAGTCCCAGCGGCCCGAGTCGGGCGTCACGCCCCAGAGGTCGAACTGGAACTTGCCCTGGCTCAGGGGCGAGCCGGGGAAGGTTTCGTAGTGCCCGTCCTTGATGGCGAGGTCCTTCGAGGCCGTCATGGCCGCGAAGTAGATGGTTTCGAAAATGTCCTTGTTCAGGCCCGAGGCTTCGTCGCTCTCGAAGGGCATGCGCAGGGCAATGAATGTATCGGCCAGGCCCTGCACGCCCAGCCCGATGGGGCGGTGGCGGAAGTTCGACTTCTGCGTTTCGGGCACCGGGTAGTAGTTCACGTCAATCACCTTGTTCAGGTTCAGGGTGGCCTGGTAGGTCACCTCGTACAGCTTCTGGTGGTCGAAGGTGGTGTTGCCCTGCGCATCGGTCACCAGGTAGCGGGGCAGCGCCAGCGAGGCCAGGTTGCACACGGCAATCTCGTCGGCGTCGGTGTACTCAATAATCTCGGTGCACAGGTTCGAGGACTTAATCGTGCCCAGGTTCTGCTGGTTCGATTTGCCGTTGGCCGCGTCCTTAAACAGCATGTAGGGCGTGCCCGTCTCCGTCTGGCTTTCCAGAATGGCAAACCACAGCTCCTGCGCCTTGATGGTGCGGCGGCCGCGGCCCTCCTTTTCGTACTTGGCGTAGAGGCGCTCAAACTCCGGGCCCCAGGTGGTATCCAGGCCGGGGCACTCGTGCGGGCACATCAGCGTCCAGTCGCCGTTCTGCTCCACGCGCTTCATAAACAAATCGGGCGTCCAGAGGGCGTAAAACAGGTCGCGGGCGCGCATTTCCTCCTTGCCGTGGTTCTTCTTCAGGTCCAGGAACTCGAAAATGTCGGCGTGCCAGGGCTCCAGGTAAATGGCGAAGGCGCCCTTGCGCTTCCCGCCGCCCTGGTCCACGTAGCGGGCCGTGTCGTTGAACACCTTCAGCATGGGCACCAGCCCGTTCGAGTTGCCATTGGTGCCCTTGATGTAGGAGCCCGTGGCCCGCACGTTGCTCACCGACAGCCCAATGCCGCCGGCCGACTGCGAAATCAGCGCGCAGTTCTTCAGCGTGTCGTAAATGCCATCAATGGAGTCGTCCTTCATCGTCAGCAGGAAGCAGCTCGACATCTGCGGCTTCGGCGTCCCGGCGTTGAACAGCGTGGGCGTGGCGTGGGTAAACCACCGCTCGCTCAGCAAGTTGTAGGTTTTGATAACCGAGTCAATGTCGTCCTTGTGGATGCCCACCGCCACGCGCATCAGCATGTGCTGGGGCCGCTCCACCACCTTGCCCTCCAAGCGCAGCAAATACGAGCGTTCCAGCGTCTTGAAGCCGAAGAAGTCATAGTTGTAGTCCCGGTCGTAGATAATGGCCGAGTCCAGCGTGGCGGCGTTCTTATGAATCACCTCCCACACGTCGGTGGCGATGAGCGAGGCGTTGTCGCCATTCTTGGGGTCCTCATAGGTGTACAACCGCTTCATCGTGCTCGAGAAGGACTTGCTGGTCACCTTGTGCAGGTTGCTCACCGCAATGCGGGCCGCCAGAATGGCGTAGTCCGGGTGCTTGGTGGTGAGCGAAGCGGCCGTTTCGGCGGCGAGGTTGTCCAGCTCCACGGTGGTCACGCCATCGTAAATACCGTCAATCACCTTCTTGGCCACCTCAATCGGCGACACGAAATCCATGTGCAAGCCGTAGCACAGTTTTTCAATCCGGGCCGTGACCTTGTCAAACTTCACGGACTCGCGGCGCCCGTCGCGTTTAATTACTAGCATACCAGTGGTGTTTGGTTGTGGGTTTTTGCGTATATACTGAAGGAGCCGGCGCGGCACAGTGCCGGCGGCAAGTCGTTGAGGCAGTTGTGAAAGAGCAGAACCGAGGGCTGGGGTAGCAGCAATCGACCGGATATTGAATCCCGGAAATTACCGCCTGTGTTTGCCAAGGGCAAGGAAAAAGTCCGGAAGTTTTCCACATAGGACCCGAACGGGGACGCCAAGCCGTTTTTTGGAAAGTAAGTCGGCCGTTGACGCTTTATATGCCCAAAGGATTATTCTGCTTGAGCAATTCTCGGCGCTTCATGCGGAGCTTGGCATCGGCCGCGCGGCTATTCAGCCAGGGCTGCCATTCGAGGTAGCTTTCGCCGTCGTGCGTGTGGTTGCAGGTGCAGTCGGCTTTGATGGGCAGGTTGGGGAATAGCTGGTGGTAGAAAGCGGCCTGATGGTCTGCCGAAGTCTGGGGCGTCCGCCAGGCATCGTCATCAATCAGCAGTGGGGGTCTGTCCCCATTTCGGCTCCACAAGCAGATGTTTACCAACGGGTCGTGCAGGGGCGGACGCCAGCCATCGTAGACAAACTCCGGGTAATTGTGGTACTTGAAGAGGGAACCGGCCAGCCGTTCGGCCATGTAGGTCCGGGGCACCACCCGCAGCCACTCCGACGTTTGATGCCGCTTGTTCGCAGGCAGGCTAGCCACAGCCGCTGCAATCGCCCTATACTGTTGCTCCGCCCACAGCTGCACCGGCAGCAACGCGAAGACTCCCAAGCCGAAAACCACTCTAGCCCCTGGCAGCGCACTCACCACTGCCCGGTTCAACGCTTGCACGGCAAATACCACCGGCACCCACAGCAACAGCGGAAACACCAAAAACGCCATCAGCAGAATGCTCAGCAATTGCAGCGGATTGATGAACAGTGCGCAGTACACGCACACCGTGAAGTGCACGCCCATCAGAAAAAGCATCAGATAGTTCAGCCCCGGCACGCACTTCGCAAATGGCCACAGCAGAAAAGCGGCGATGCTGATTACCAGCACCCACGCCGCCCATTCTACGGGCTGGCAAAAGCCCTGAAACCAATACTCATTAGCCCAATAGGCCGCCCCGGCTAGCCCGATATTGACGTAAGGTATCAGCGGCCGCACCCACTTCAGGAAGCGTCGAAATTTCGTCATGCTCGCTGCAACGGCCCAAGGTTTCAATTTCGTGTTTAGCACAAGAAAAAGCCCGCCCTGCACTAGCAGGGCGAGCTTTTCGCTTCTCAGGAAGCGCCGAGTTACTTGGCAATGCTGGCCGTGGCGGCCGCCGCGGGCTGGCAGGTGGCAATCACGCTGATATCAATGCTCTTGGCGATGTTGTTGCGAACCAGAGCGGGAATTTTAATCTTGTAGTCAGCCGGCGCCACACTGAATTTGGACGTTACCACCAGGTCGTTGCCGCGCAGCTGCAGGGTGCCGGGCACACGCACTTTGCGCTTCACGTTGTGAATGGTGAGCTGGCCCTGCACATACACCGGCTGCGGGCCGGCACGCAGTTGTTCTTCGGTGGGCATGGTCACGAGCGTGCCCATAAAGCGAGCCCGGGGGTACTTATCCGATTCGGCATAGTTCTCATTGAAATGCTCCTGCATCAGCGAGTTTTTGAACTGAAAGTCCTTCATCATCAGCGAAAAAGCCAACTGCCCGGTGTTCAAATCGAAGATGGCGGCCACCCGCGAGTTCAGGGCTTCAATATCTTCCAGCGGCGCCGTGGAGAAAAAAGTAGCCTGCCCGCTGGCCGTGGTGTAGCGCTGGAGCATGGCCGAGGAAGGCACCGGAGCAGCGGCTGGCACCGGCGTGACGGGAGCTTGCGCATGGGCAGCCGGTGCTGCTACGCCGAGGCCAAACAGAATGAGTAAGGCGTATTTCATTGGAAATCGAATGGGCAGGAGATGATGGATGGATAGGTAGCGGCGGGCCATTGGCCCGCTTTGCAAGCTACTCGTGGTTCGCCGGTTAATAGTTGCCTCTCATCGCAGCTTATTCCCTTCCCTGCATTTTTACCGGTATCTCCCGCCGGTGCCAACCATCAAGTACGCTACAGCTAAAACGGTCAAAGAAACCAGCCCTCCGTGCCCGTAAGCATCCGGCACAGGCTGCTTTCTTCGACCGTCCTGCTCTTTCCTTTAGTTAACCAGCAGCTTGTAAACCAACGTACCACCATCGGCCTGAACCCGAAGCGCGTACAGCCCAGGCACCACCCCAGCCAGTGAAAGCGAATGGCTTTCTAATCCGGCCGGGAGGGCATACTGCGATGCCACCCGACCCAGGGCATCCACCAGCGTGGCAGCAGCGGCATGCCCACGCAGGGCGACGGGCAGTTCCACAAACACGGCCCCCGTAGCCGGATTTGGGTACACGGCAATTTGCCGGGCCAGGTCATTCGTGGCGGTAGCCGTGCCGGTTGTTACGGTAAAGGCCAAGCCGTTGCTGGTGCCGCCGGCAGTCACGACGGTAACGGGGCCCGTAGTAGTCCCAACTGGCACGTTCACCGTCAGGCTGGTAGCCGTATTGGCCGTGATAGTCGTTTGGGCCGTCCCATTGAAGCGCACGCTGGTCGCCGAGGCCAGGTTGGTGCCCGTGAGCGTAACGCTGGTGCCCACCGGTCCGCTCGTGCGGCTCAGGCTACTCAGAACGGGGGCCGGGCAAGTGGTCACCGTCACCACATTGGAGGGAGCCGAGGCGACGCCCTGATAAGTAGCCACAGCAGAATAGAGGCCACCAGTACTCGTCACCAGCGGGTTGGTGGTCGTATTGCCGGGTGTAAAGACGTAGCTGGCTCCGCTCAGGGGCACGTCAACGCCATTGAGTGTGCCGTCGGCGTTGAATCGTTGAATGCCATCAGAGTTGGTGGGGGCGCTGTTGTAAGTATTGCCGGTGCCGCCGGCAATTATTTTGCCGTCGGGCTGCACGGCTACTGCGTATACCGGGGTGCCCGCAGGTATCAGATACCCACTGCCACCTTGGTTAAAGGTCTGGTCCCACGTACCGTTGGCATTGATGCGCAGCAGCGCATCCGGCACATTGGGGTCGCTATTGTAATAAGAGGCCCGGTTGCCCACTAATACCTTGCCGTCGGACTGCAAGGCTAATCCATACACTTCCCAATTAGCACTGCCGCCCGGTGTAGCACTATTGGCAAATCCAGTACCGCCAAGATTAAACGTATTGTCTACAATGCCGTTGGCATTGAGACGTAGTAAGCCATCGGGCACGCCAGCATTATTGTTGTAAATAGAGAAACCGCCTCCTACTATGATTTTACCATCGGGTTGCAACACGAAGCAGTTAACCACATTGTTAAAACCGCCACCGCCAGGGTTGAAAGTGGCATCAATAGTGCCATTACTATTTAGACGCGTAATTCCCGAAGGGACCGAGATGCCGTTGTAAGTCCCATAGCGGTTACCTACTAGAATTTTGCCATCGGGCTGCATCGTCAGGCAGCTAACGCCGCCATAGCCGGTGCCCGAGTAGCCGTAGCCACCTACATTAAAGGTGGGGTCAAGACTTCCGTTGGAATTCAAGCGATAGATGTCCAATACACTCCCGGTATTAGACCCGGTTTCACGGCCTACCACAATTTTGCCATCCGCCTGCACCGCAATGGCTTTAACGGGAGCTACTGCTGTCGTTTGATTATACTCGTCGCGAAGTGGTTTGCGAAAAAGGAAGTAGGGTGCGGGGCCTGCCCCCGCCCGTCGTTGAACGACTTGTATTGGATTCGTTCAACGACGGGCGGGGGCAGGCCCCGCACCCTACTTTGCGACGAGTATA
>NZ_JAERQF010000059.1 GCF_016734815.1 Hymenobacter rubidus | reverse complement strand
GTGGGCACCACCTCAATCTTGCCCGCCGGCTCCTGCGAATGGTAATTCAGCGCGTCCTGTTGGTTGATTTTTAGCATTAAAACGGATGGTAATGGATGCTGCCGTGCTCGCCGGCACGGCACGAATGGAGGGCTGCATTGTGGCAGCAGCCTAATGGCTCACAATTATTCGCTTCGCGATGGTAGTTGGGCCCAAATGCAACCGCAAAGTATATACGCCGTTGGCCAATGTCTCCACATCGAGGGCAACGGTGCTGCTACCAGTTGCCACGCTTGCCGACTGACGATATACTAGCTGACCTAAGCCGTTGAATAGCTGTAGTTGAACGCGACCTGTCTGCATTTCTGCGGGCAGTTGTATGGGGAGCTGCTGGGCCGCCGGATTGGGATAAATAGCTGCCTGCGCCGCTACTTTTTCATCGGCGTGGGCCAGCGCGGAGGCCAGCGGCGCCAGGGCCACGCCGCGAAAGGCCGTGTTGGTGGCGGGCGTGGCAAACGGGGCTGGCAAGTTGCTGTTGGTCGGCGCCGCGTTGTACCCGGCGTTGTCCGTCACGGCATATAATCCCCCTTCGCCACTGGCCACCAACGACACCACCGTGCCGCTGGTGCTGCCAGCTAGTCCGCGCAGCGGGGCGGTAGCCGAGCCGCCAATGGTGCCATTCAACGTCCAGGTGCCATCCACCAAGCTCCATTTCTGAATGCCGTTGACGCTGGCCGCTGAACGGAAATTGGTAGCGCTGAAGGCATCGTCAATGCGCGTACTGGTGTCAATGGTGCCATCGGCGGCCACGCGGCCGATGATGCGGTTGGTGGCCGCCGAAGTGGTGCCCGTGACGGGGACCGTGCCCACGGCCGCATCGTAGCCGGTGAGTATTAGATAGCGGCCGTCGGCCGAGCGGGTCATGTTGTTGTCGAAGGTGGCGGTGCCGCTGTTGGTAAAGCTTTGGTTGGTGCCGGCGTCCACGGTGGGCCGCGCAATGGTCTGGACCAGTGTGCCGCTCAGGGTGTACTCGGCCAGAAACACGGGGGCGGCGGCGCTGGTGAGGGCAGCCGTGCCATCGCCCACCCGCACCACCACAACGTTGCCGGGGGTATTTCTTGGCGCGGCGGTGGCCTCCGCCCCAAGAAATACCCCCAACAGACCGAGCGCAAAGCGGCCGAGCAAACCGTAATTTTTCAACTGAAAAGTAGACGTTCTGAACACGTCAATGATGGTTAGCGGAGGGAATTGCAGAGAATGAGGAAGAGAATGCGGAAAAGAAAATCCCGTTAATGGGGAAGCGAGCAGCTGCGTTATTCCACAACCAGGCGCCGGGCCTGGCCACCGCTGCGCACCACGTACACGCCAGCCGGCAGGTGCTCCGGCAGTACCAGCTGCAAGGCGCCCACCGGCGGAACCACACCAGCCAAAATGCGCTGCCCCAAGGTGTTGTAGACTTCCACCACTTGCCCCGGCAAAAGGCCGCCGAGTTGCACCGCAGCCCGTGCCGGATTGGGCCATACCGACAGTGCAGCTGCCCCGGCGCCCGGCTGCGCCCCGGCCGTCACCACCACGCTCACCTGCTGGTATGCCAGTTGTTGCAAGGCCACTGCCGCCGCAGAGGTGATGCCCAGTGCCACGGCCGCCTGCTCTGCACCGCCCAAAGTGCGCGGGTCGATGCCGGTGATGGTGTAGAACAACACGCAGGCGTTGAGGTAGCTACCCCACTTGCTGGGGTGGTTGTAGTCCACGGCCCAGAGGTTGAGCTTGGTGGGGTCGGCGTTGTAGGGGTCGCGGGTGGCGGTGCCCGCCACAATGGCCCGCAGCCAGGCATCGCCGGCCGGGGCCACAGCGGCGTAGCGGGCGTTGCTGAAAAAAGCGCGGTAGTAGCCCCGGTGCAGGTCGGCCGTCATCGTATCGATGGGCAGGCCCGAATAAGGCTGGCTGGTAGGGTAAGTGAGGTCGGCACGGGCCCAGGTTTGGTAGAGGTACACCTGCGCGGCGGGGTTGGCGGTGTGAATGGCTTGTTCCAGGCGCGTGGAGTAGTCGTAGAACGCGGCCCGGCTGCCGCCCCGGGCGTCTGGGATGGGCCGGGTGCTCACCTCCTGCAACACCACTTTGTTCCAACTGGCCTGCGCAATCACCGACAGGGCGTTGTTGTAGTGGTATTGCAGCGAGTTACCGCTGATGGCCTCGATGTGGACATCGTAATTCAGCCCGGCCTCATCGGTAAACTTCTTGAAGATGCCTGGAATGCCGCCCCACGGCCCCGGCTCGCTGGCCACGCTCTCGTAGCGCGGGTTGGTGCTGGGCAGGCCGTAGTTCTCATCGGTGACGGCGGCGGAGTTGTAGTTCAGCACCGGAGCGTATTTGCCGTGCGTGAAGCTGTTACCGACGAACAGAATACGGGTTTGGGCCGCGGCCACTGAACTCAGCCCACACAAGGCAAGGGCCAGCCCGCCCAGCCGCCGCGCGGCCGGAGAAAGGAGTCGAAAATCCATAACGAAATCAGTAAAAAGAGACAAAAAGAAGTATTGCATGAAAGGCAGTCATGCAGAGGTGCAGCCGTAGCATCCTGCTTGCGCCGCCTGTCATCCTGAGTAGGGCGAAGGGCCTTTTCACGATTGTACCGAAAGGAGCTACTGCAAACTCTTATTCGGTAAGAAGGTCCTTCGCGCTGCTCAGGATGACAGGCGATTTAGCGACTACATCGGCTCAGCCTTTCCTGGTTTTGGTCTTGATTTTGACCTTGCCGGGCGCGGCATTTCCCCCAGCGGCTTTGTCGGAAAAAGCAGTGGGCCGGGCGGTGCGCACCTGCTCGTAGGCGATGCGCTGCAGGCTCACGGCCTCGGCGGGCGCGATGCCGAGCGCGGCGGCCGCTTGCTCGCCGGCCCCGAGGGTGCGCGGGTCTTTGCCGGTTATCTCGGCCAGGAGCACGCAGGCGTTCAGGTAGCAGCCCCATTTGCTGGGGTGGTAGTAGTCGGGGCCCCAGAGGTTGATTTTGCCGGCTTCGGGGGTGTAGGGGTTGCGGGTGGCTACGCCGGCTTCGATGGCCCGGAGCCAGGCATCGCCGGCCGGCGCCACGCCGCTGAACTTGGGGTCCTGCTGCAGTACGCCGTAGTAGGCCGCGTGCAGGTCGGCCGTCATCGAGTCGACGGGCAAGCCGGCATAGGCGCCTTTGGGCGTGTAATGCATGTCGGCGCGGGCCCAGGTTTGGTAGAGGTAGAGGCGGGCGGCGGGGTTGGCCGTGTGCACGGCCTGCTCCAGCTTGGCGGCATACTCACGGAACACTTCGGGGTGGCCGGTGCGGCGGGTGGGCAGGACATAGGCGCTGTTTTCCTGCAAAACCACCGTGTTCCAGCGCGGCTGCTGAATGAGGGGCAGCACGTTGTCGTAATGAAACTTCAGGGTTTTGCCGCTGATGGATTCGATGTGCACCTCGTAGTTGAGGCCAGCCTCATCGGTCAGCTTTTTGAAGATGCCGGGAATGCCGCCCCAGGGGCCGGGCTCCTCAGGGTGGTTTTCGAAGCGCGGGTCTTCCTTGGGCAGGCCGAAGTTTTCGTCTTTCACGTTCTCGGCGTTGTAGTTGAGCACCGGCGGGTATTTGCCGTGGAAGAAGCTGTTGCCCACAAACAGAATGGCGTTGGGCGCGGGCGCCTGGGCCCCTGCGGGCGCAAGCGGGAGGGCACTCAGAGCAGCCAGCGCCAGGGATTTTGGAAAGAGCATTTTCACCGGATGATGCGGATATAGAAAGGGTGAAACCAAGGGGATGGACCGGCGCGCTACCGGGCGGGGCTGGCCGCCGCTTCGGCGGGCAGCGCCGACGATTTGGCCACGGCTTTTATCGACGGAGGCGTGGCTACGGCCTGCTCAGGCAGCACGTCCAGGCCTTGCAGAGCCCGCTGGTGCTGCGCTTCGTCAAACTCACCTTCACTTTTGGCGATGACCAGCGTAGCCACGCCGTTGCCGATAACATTGGTAATGGCCCGCGCCTCGCTCATAAACCGGTCGACGCCGAGCAGCAGGGCCACGCCTTCCACCGGAATGACTTTGGTGGCCGCCAGCGTAGAGGCCAGCACAATGAAGCCCGAGCCCGTGACACCCGCCGCGCCCTTGCTGGTGAGCATCAGAATGCCAATCAGTGAGAGCTGTTGAGTTAGCGACAGGTCGATGTTGAACGCCTGGGCCAGGAAAATGGCCGCAATGGACAGGTAGATGGACGTGCCGTCGAGGTTGAAGGAATAGCCCGTGGGAATGACCAGGCCCGCCACCGAGCGCGAGCAGCCGTAGCGCTCCAGCTTGTCAATCATGCGCGGCAGGGCCGACTCCGACGACGAAGTGCCCAGCACCAGTAGAATTTCTTCCTTGATGAAGCCCAGAAAGCGCCACAAGCTCAGGCCGTAGAAGCGCATGATGCCGTTCAGCACCCCAAACACGAACACAAACATGGTGAGGTACACCACTAGCATGAGCTGGGCCAGCGGCAGCAGCGTGGCCAGCCCGTACTTGCCAATGGTGAAGGCCATGCCGCCAAACGCGCCAATCGGGGCCAGCTTCATCACCAGCGCCAGCACCCCAAACATGGCGTGCGACAGCCGCTCAAACGTGCGCATCAGCGGCTGCCCGTACTCGGCCGGAATGCGGCTCACGGCCAGGCCAAACAGCACCGCAAACAGCAGCACTTGCAGCACGTCGCCCTCGGCAAAGGCGCCCACCACGCTGTGGGGCACAATATGGGTGAAGAAATCGACCCAGTTCATGCCACCGTTGGTAGCGGCGGCCGCGGTGTACTTAGAAGCCTCGGCCGCCTGCGCCGCGCTTTGGGTAGCCACCGAAGCGCGGGCGTCGATGCCCACGCCGGGGTGCGTGAGGTTGGCCGCCGTGATGCCGATGGCCAGGGCCAGCGTGGTCACAATTTCGAAATAGAGCAGGGCTTTGCCGCCCACACGGCCCACCTTTTTCAGGTCGCCCATGCCCCCGATGCCCAGCACCACCGTTAGGAAGATGATGGGCGCGATGAGCATTTTAATCAGCCCGATGAACGTGTCGCCCACCGGCTTCAGGGCCGCGCCGAAGCTGGGGAAAAACGTGCCGACCAGCACGCCCAGCGCAATAGCTGCGAGCACCTGCACGGTGAGGTTGGAAGAGAGTTTCTTCATAAAGTTGGGTAACTGGGGGCCGGCTTTCAACAGAACGTCATGCTGAGCGCAGCCGAAGCATCTCGCGTGTGGTAGTGACTCAATCGCAAGAAAATAATTAGTGAATGCACGCGAGATGCTTCGACTGCGCTCAGCATGACGTTCTGTTGAAAGCCGGACTACGTTCTGCGTAACCGTCCATCTACTGATTAACCCGCGTAGGTACGAAAATGCTGGGAATCGGGCTAGGAACGGACGAATTGCGGTCGACTTCCGACTGCGGGTACAGGAAGCGCACCGGCAGCTGGGTGCCCACGTTCGGCGTGAGCGGCACGCGGATATCGGTTTCCGTCAGGGTGCGACGCACGTCGTTGAAGCCTTCAATCTGGCCCATGAAGGTGACGTAGCGCTCCTCCAGAATCTCGCGCAGCAAGGCCCGGATGGGCGTCAGGTTGGCCGCCACGGTGGGGTTTTCGAGGCCGCCGGGGTTGAAGTCAGCCGCCACGTAAGGGTCGTACTTAATGTTGGCCGCCACCACGTAGTTGGTGCTGAGGTAGCCGCCGGTGGCCAGGTAGGCGCGGTAGGTATTGAGGCGGGCGAGGCCGGCGGTGAAGCCGTTCACGCGGGCATCGGCCTCGGTCAGAATCAGCAGGTTTTCCTGGTAGGTCAGCATCGGGTAGGGCGTGGTTTTGTAGAACGCGCCGCCCACCGAACCGGTGTTCAGGGCCGTGGCGCTGGAGTAGAGGTAGTTATAGCGGGCCCGCTCGTTGGTTTTGCTGTTGGCGCGGGTGCGGGTGCCGGTGGGGCTGATGATGCTGAGGGCAAACTGGCCCAGGCCCATGTAGCCGCCCTTGTCTTCCACCAAAAACTGGTAGTACAGGCTCGAGCCGCCGGTGTTGTCGATGTGCGGGAAGTACAGGCTGTTGGCGTTGGTGCTGATGCCGTTTTGGGCAGCGGCCAGCGCCTTATCGTACTGCTTGGCGTGCAGGTAGTTGCGTGCCTTCAGGGTATAGGCGGCCTGGCGCCAGCGCACCACGTTGCCGGCCGCGATGATGTCCTGGGCCGAAAAGTCGATAAAAGCCGTCGAGTTTAGGTTCACGATGGCGCTGTCGAGCAGGGTTTGCACGGCGGCGTACACCTGGGTTTGGTCGTCGAATTTGGGGTTGGGGTAAGCCTCGTTAACGGCCTGGCTGAAGGGCACATCGCCCCACAGGTCGGCGGCGGTGCTGGCGGCGTTGGCTTCCAGCACCTGGGCCACGCCCGCCAGGCGCTTGTTGTTCACGTCCAGCGCCTTCTGCCGCATCAGCCGGGCATTTTTGATGACGTTGGAATACACAAAACTCCAGGGCGTGTTGAAGTCGTTGGCCACCACGGTGTACTGCTGGTGGCTCTGGTATTGGAACAGCAGCCCGTCGAAGTAGCCCGCCCACACGCCGGCGCGGCGGGAGCCGTCGCCTTCGTGCACCAAGTCGTCGGCCAGCTCCACGCCGGTCAGCATCACCGGCGCCGAGGCATCCTGCGGGTTGTTGGGGCTGATGTTGAGGTCATCGACCAGGTTTTTGCACGAAGCCAGCAGGGCTAGGGCGAGGACGTAGGAGATATATTTTTTCATGGGAATTCGATGGGGAAGGGTGGGATTGTTCGACCGGGGAACCTCACCCCCGGCCCCTCTCCCGCGGAGAGGGGAGCCAGACGCGAGAGCCGTTGAACGCACCCCTCTCCGCGGGAGAGGGGCCGGGGGTGAGGTGAACGGTTAGAAATCCAGCCGCAGCGTGGCCAGGTACGACCGGGTGCTGGGGTTGTTGAAGTACACGATGCCGCGGCCAGAGCCCGAGCCGGCCAGGTTGGAATCGGGGTCGATGTTTTTCACCCCGCTAATCAGCCACAGGTTGCGGCCGCTGAACTCGATGCCCGCGCCCTTCAGGCCGAACCGGGCGGAGGGCAGGTGGTAGGTGTAGCCGAGCGTGATTTCGCGCAGGCGGGTCCAGGTGGCGTCCTGCACGAAGGGCTCCAGCACGTTGCCGAAGTAGCCGCCGAGGCCCGTGTACCAGCTTTCGGTAAGGGCTACATCGCCGGCGCCGAAGTTCTGAATATTGCCCCGGAAGGGTGTGCCAGCCTTGATGACCGTGCCGGTTGAGGTTTTCAAATCGTGGTCGGCGGTGCGCTCCACGGCGGTGGCGGCGCTGGTGCCGTAGTCGAGCAGCACGGCCTCGGTGGCGTCCACAATGTCGCCACCCTGCGAGTGCTCAAACAGCGCGTGCAGGCTGAAACCCTTGTAGCGGGCCGTGAAGCCGGCCCCGGCGCGCCAGTCCGGGTTGGGGTCGCCGAGGACTTGCTGGGTGGTGTTGCTGGTGGGGAAGCCGTTGGCGTCCAGAATCATGTTGCCAGCTTCGTCGCGCGCCCAGCCGGTGCCCCACAGCGCGCCCAGCGCCTGGCCCACCACAGCCCGCGACGAAACGCCGGTCAGGCCGCCCAGGTCGATGGTGCTGGCGCCATTCAAGCTCAATACCTTGTTACGGTTGCGAGTCCAGTTGGCGTCGAAGGTCAGCGACCAGTCTTTTTCCTGCACCGCCGCGTAGCTCAAATCCACTTCCACGCCCCGGTTCTGAATCGAGCCCGCGTTGGCGTAGAGCGAGGTGAAGCCGGTGCTCGACGCCTGCGGAATGCTCAGCAGTGCATCCGTCGTCTTGTTGAAATAGGCCGTGAAACCGGCGCGCAGCTTGTTGTCGAAGAAGCGCAAATCGGTGCCCACTTCCAACTCCTGCTTCTTCTCGGGGCGCAGGTAGGGGTTGCCTTTGCTCTGGCTCTGCACGTAGGTGCCGGTGCCAAACAGGCTGCCGTCGAGGTTGGGGTTGCTGTCGTCGATGAAGTTCGGCGCGATGAAATACGTGGTGGTGTTGTACGTAGCGGGCTGAATGCCCACGATGCCAAACGAAGCCCGCAGCTTGCCAAACGAGAAGATTTTATTGCCCTGAAAAGCCGGCAGCGTCGAGAAGTCCCAGGCAATATCGGCGGCCGGATAGAAGAACTGGTTCGGCGACAAATCCCCGAAAGTGGAAGCCGCTTCCAGGCGGCCCGTCAGGTTGACATACAGCTGGTTGTAGAACTCGCCGCCCACCGTGGCGTAGCCGGCATCGGTCACCTGGCGGATGAAGCTGTCGTCCAGCGTAGTGTTGGCCACGGCCGAGTTGTTGAGGTCGGCCGGGGCGTTCGGGATGATGAAGTTGACGCCCGTGCCGGTCAGGTCGGTGTTGCGGCGCTGATTGTAGTTGAAGCCCACCAGGCCGTTGATGGCAATGTTCTCGCTGAAGCGGTGCTCGGCCCGCCCAATCACGTCGAGGTTGAATTGCAGCTCGCTGTACTGGTCGCGGGTGTAGGAGCCGGTGGGCACGTTTTTGGAGTTCACCGGGAAGTAGCCAATCTGCTCATCGGTGAAGTAGTCGACGCCCGCCCGCGTCGTAAAATGCAGCCAGCTGGTCGGATTCACATTGATTTCAGCGCTGTTGATGAAGCGGTTCACCTTGCTGGTGTTAATTTCCTGGTGGGTCGTCCAGAGCGGATTGTTGAAGCCGGGGTCGTTGGTGTTGCCGGTGCTGTTGCGGTAGGCGCGCTGGCGGTCCGTAATCAACGCTCCGGTGGGCGAGGCCGCGTAAGAACCCTTGTAATCGGTGTTATCGAAGTCGGCCGGGGTGCGTAGCAGGCCCAGCATGGTGCTGCCGTTGTTCACGCCGCGCCGCACCCGGTTGGAATTGGTGAGGGCGTATGATGAGTTGCCCGAGATGCTCAGCCACTTGCTCAGCTGGCGGGTGGCGTTGAGGCGGGCGGTGGTGCGGCGGTAGTCGCTATTGCCCTTAATCACGCCCTTCTGGTTCAAATCGCTCAGGCTGAAGAAGTAGTTCGACTCCTTATTGCCGCCACTCAGACTCACCGAGTTGTCGAGGTAGTGCCCCAGGCCAAACACGGCGTCGTAATTCTTTTTGTTGAAAGTTTCCTGCGAGTTCTTGGTCGTGATGGGGTAGTACAGGTTGCCGTTGTCGGCCCGGAAGTACTCGCCGGTGGTGTTCAGCACGTCGGCCGCGCCGCTGCGGTTAGCAATTTTGTCGCCCCAGCTGCGGGCATTGTTGCGCCGCCACACGCCGCCGGTACCCTGCCCGTAGATGTCCTGCAAGGTGTAGTTGCGGTTCACCTGGTCAACGGAATAGGTGCTTTTGAACGAGATAGCCAGCCGGTCGCTGCTGCCTTTTTTGGTCGTAATCATCAGCACGCCATTAGCAGCGCGGGTGCCCCAGAGCGCGGCGGCTGAGGCGCCTTTCAGCACTTCCACCGAGGCAATATCGTCGGGGTTGATGTCGCTGAGGCGGTTTTGTTGGGTTACGCCGCTGCTGGCCTCGCCCCGCGTGCCGCTGTTGATGGGCACGCCGTCGAGCACGATGAGCGGGTCGGTGCCGCGCGTGATGGTGCTCTGGCCGCGAATCAGAATCTGCGAAGCCGCGCCGGGGTCGGCGCCGGAGGAGCGCGAAATCCGCACGCCCGAAGCCTTGCCACCCAGCGCGTCAATCACGCCCACTTCGCCCGAGTTGGCCACTTGGCTACCCGACACTTTGGAGGAAGCGTAGCCCAGCTTGTCCTTCTCCACCACGAAGCCCAGGGCATTCACCACCACCTCTTTCAGCTCGGTCGAAGTCGGCTCTAATTGCAGGCTGATGCTGCTGCGGCCGTTCACGGGCACTTCCATCGTCTGGTAGCCCACATAGCTGAACACCAGCACGTCGGTGGCCGGGTTGTCAACCTCGATGGTGAACACGCCCTTGGAATTGGTGGCCGTGCTTTTCTGGTTTTGCTTGTTGATGACGGTCACAATTTCCAGCGGTTCGCCGGTGGCTTTGTCCGTCACGGTGCCCTGGATGGTGGCCTGCACGCGCTGCGGGCCCGATGTTGAGGCGGAAGAAGTGCCAGGCCCGCGGGTGGCCGCAGCGTGGCGAGCCTGAGCCGGCGCCACCGCAACCAGCAGCCCGGCCTGTAAGCAGATTCCGGTGAATAGCAGTTTTTTCATGAGGTAAGGGTGGGATTTTTGCGCAACCCGGCCGGGTGGCCCGGTCGCAGGAGAAAGTGTAAGAAGGAAGCGCTTCTGCGGTCATGCAGAGCGTAGCGAAGCATCTCGCGTGGGGTAGTAATTCATTCGATTGGTTTACTTCGGCACGCGAGATGCTTCGCTGCGCTCTGCATGACGTTCTGGTGCGCTGCATTCTCCGCTAGCCGTCGTCGTTGAGGCGGGAGGTTTTGCGGGTATCTTCCATGGCCAGAAAAACCAGCAGGGAAATGGCAATGCAGCCCGAGATATACCAGTAGAAGTAGGGCTCGCGTCCCTGCCCTTTCGACCACAAGGCCAGGTACTCGGCCGTGCCGCCAAACAGCGCCACCGTGAGGGCATGCGGCAGCCCAATGCCCAGCGCCCGGATTTCGACCGGAAACAGCTCGGCCTTCACCACCGCGTTGATGCTGCTGTAACCGCTCACCATCACCAGGGCCACCACCAGCAGCAGGAAGGCCACCCACGGCGTGGTGGTGTGGCTCAGGGCCGTGAGCAGCGGCACGGTGCCCACGGTGCCCAGCACGCCAAAGCCAATGAGCAGCGGCCGGCGCCCCACCCGGTCCGACAAGCTGCCGAACACCGGCTGCAAGGCCGCAAACACGAGCAGCGAGAGGAAGCAAATGTTGGTAGCTGCTTCCTTGGACATGTGCGCCGTGTTCACCAAAAACTTCAGCATGTAGGTAGTGAAGGTGTAGAAGGCCAGCGTGCCGCCCATGGTGAGGCCCACTACCGTGAGCACGGCGCGGGGGTGCCGCAGCAGCAGGATGATACTGCCCTTTTGGTACTCGGGCTTGTGCTTTTGGGCCTCGAAGGCGCTGGTTTCGTCCAGGTTATTGCGCAGGTACAGGGCCACGATGGACAGCACCGCCCCAATCACAAACGGAATGCGCCAGCCCCAGTCCAGCAATTGCGCTTCGGTGAGGAGCACCTTTTGCAGCATCAGCTGAATGCCCAGGGCCAGCAGCTGCGCCCCAATTAGGGTCATGTAGAGGAAGCTGGAGTAGAAGCCCCGGCGGTGCGGCGTGGCCATTTCGGCCAGGTAGGTGGCCGAAACGCCGTACTCGCCGCCCACGCTCAGGCCTTGCAGCAGCCGGGCCGTGAGCAGCAGCACCGGCGCCACCAGGCCCACGGTTTGGTAGGTGGGCGTGAGGGCAATGAGCAGCGAGCCCAGCGACATGAGCAGAATGCTGAGCGTCATCGACTGCTTGCGGCCTACTTTGTCGGCAATGCGACCGAACATCCAGCCCCCGATGGGCCGCATCAGAAAGCCCAGGGCGAAGATGCCCGCCGTTTGCAGCAGCTGCGCCGTGGCATCGCCCGACGGGAAAAACGAGGCCGAGAAGTAGAGCGAAAACGAGGAGAAAACGTACCAGTCGTACCACTCCACTAGGTTGCCCACCGAGCCGCTCACAATGGCCTTGAGCCGACGGCGCGAGATTTTCTCCGTGGGAGCCACCTCCGGCCGGGAACTGGGAGCAGAAAGAACTGTGGAAAATTGTGTGGCCACCGGGATTGGAATCAGAAACCAAAATCACTGGAACGACAAAGTGAGTCGTTACTCACGCTCCGGGATGGCACAAAACACTCTCCCAATCTTGATGAAATTTTATAGAAATGTTGGAGTTTGATTGAAATTTTAGCTCAACCCTGCCAGCGACGGCCCTACCAGAAACGTTTGCTACTCCAAGCCGGCCGCAAATGCTACCCGAATGGTGTGCCAGCCGGCCTCGTAGGTGTAGCTAAGGCGGTGCCCGTAGAGCTCGCCGATGCGCTTGACAATGGCCAGGCCAATGCCGATGGAATCGAGGGCCGCATTGCCTTTTTTGAACCGCCCAAACAACTCCTCGACCGGCGCAGAGGGCGCGTGGCCGGTGTTTTGGAGCAGCAGCTCATCGGCGGAAAGCCGCAGGCGAATTTTCCCGCCGGCCACGTTGTGGCGGATAGCGTTGCTCAGCAAGTTGTTGAGCAGCAGCTGCGCCAGCGACGCATCCAGCGGCACCTGCACGCCGGGTTCGATGTATTGCTCGGTGCTGATGCCTTTCATTTCGGCCAAATCGGCAAAGGCCGCCTCGGTGGCCGGCACCAGCTCGCTGAGGTTGGTGAGCACGTGCGGGCGCGACTCGTAGTGTTCCAGCTTGGCCAGCAGCGTGAGCGAGTGGTTGATTTTGGCCAGGCGCTCCAGTTCGTCGTGCATGGCCGTGAGGCGCAGAAACTGTTTCTCGCTCAGCTCCGAATCCATGAGCAACTCAATCTGGGCCTTGATGCTGGCAATGGGGGTTTGCAGCTCGTGGGAGGCATTTTCGGAGAATTCCTGCAGGGCCTGGTAGTCGCTTTGGGCGCGGGCCGTCATGCGCACCAGGAATTGGTTCAGCTCGTTGAACTCGGCCGTGTTGCTGGCCGGGAAGGCCATGTTGTCTTTCTGACTGAGCTGAAACAGCTGAATACCCCGCAAGGTATCGTTGAACGGCTTGAGGATGCGCCAGGAAATAACCTCGCTGAGAATGACCACCAAGGCCAGCAAAAACACGAACGTCCAGGCAAACACCAGCACCAGCCCGGTCAGGTAAATGTCGTTGGGCTCCACCACCGCCGCCTTGCTGGTGATGGCGAAAGCCCGGCCCTCGATAAACGGATAGGTGGTGAGCCGCACAATGGCCGCTTTGGATTGCAGAGCGGCATCCCATTCATCGCGCACCTGTACCTTCTGAGTCAGCGAGTGGTTTCGGCTCGCCAGGGCGACGATGCGCACGTTGACTCTCGACGAATCGCCGGCGTAGTCGCGCCCGCTGCGCAATTGGTCGGCCACCACCGCATTCAGGTGCTCCAGCTTGCCGATGGTGGCCTGCGTGACGCTGCGCGACAGGGCCGCGTACACGATGGCAAAGCCAATGCTGAGCACGAAAAACGTAATCACCGCGTAGGCGATGGTGTAGCGGTAGTTAAGCTTCACTCCTCGGCCGCGTTTAGCTTGTACCCAAACCCGTAGACGGTGCTGATGTAATCCTTGCCGCCGGCATCGGTGATTTTCTTGCGCAGGTTCTTCACGTGCTGGTACACAAAATCCACGCTGTCGAGGTTGTCGGTGTAGTCGCCCCAAAGGTGGGCCGCAATGGCTTGGCGGGTCAGCATCCGGCCCTTGTTATTGATGAAATAGAGCAGCAGGTTGGTTTCCTTGCGCGTGAGGTTCAGCAGCTTGCCCTGCACCCGGCATTCCATCGACTCCAGGTCGGCGGTGATGTCCATGAAGGTGAGCAGGTTGTTCTTGTGGGGGCTGCGCCGCCGCATAATGGCCTTGATGCGGGCGTGCAGCTCGGGCAGCGGAAATGGCTTGGTGATGTAGTCGTCGGCGCCCTCACTCAGGCCGGTGAGCTTGAAGTCCAGCGCGTTTTGGGCCGAGATGATGATGACGCTGCTTTCCACGCCGTCCTTGCGCAGCAGCTTGAGCAGGTTGATGCCGTTGCCATCGGGCAGCATGATGTCGAGCAGCACGCAGTCGTAGCTGAACAGAATCAGCTTCTCGCGCGCCTCGTCAAACGTGGCCGCCACTTCGCAGATGTAGTGCTCCTGCACGAGGTAGCCGGCAATGCTTCTGGCCAGTTCCGCGTGGTCTTCAACTAACAGGATTTTCATGAAAGTAGGCGAACAGACCAGGAAGTGAGTGGGAATGGGGTGGCCTGACGGGAAAAGCGAAAAAAGACAATATCAAAGTGGTGCTGGCTCAGCGGCACGCCCATGGTTCGCGTAAAAACGCATTAGAGCGGTTTCGGTATCAGTGTACAGTCCGAAGCAGCGGCAGTAGTAGCGCGAACTGTGTAGTTCGCGTACCCCGCGCCGTTAAAGAAGGTCAAACGGCGTGGCGAGGCGAACTACACAGTTCGCGCTAGTATACAGCGACCCCGAAAGTGCTCTTAAACTACGGTT
>NZ_JAERQF010000058.1 GCF_016734815.1 Hymenobacter rubidus | reverse complement strand
TGCTCGCCCACGAACGTGATTTTGACCCCAATTTTCATCTTGCTCTTGCTTCCTAAACACAGTTCATGCTGAGCTTGCCGAAGCATCTCTCCTGCGCTACGCATTCACCTTCAATTGATTGGTTTACTCTCGTGGAAGAGATGCTTCGGCAAGCTCGGCATGACGTTTTGGTTGCACTTTGTTAATCACTGCCACCGGCCTGGGTAAGCGTTTCCAGCGTGACTGGATATTCCGCGGCCTGACGCGCACGCTCCGGCCCGGCAGCGCCACCGCCGTGCTGGGCCCCAACGGGGCTGGCAAAAGCACGCTGCTGAACACCATCTCGGGCCAGTTGCTTCCGACCGAAGGCACGCTGACGTATGCCCTGGCCGGCCGCCCCGTAGCCGCGGAAGACATGCCCCGGCACCTGGCCTACGCCGCGCCCTACCTGGAACTGCTGGAAGAGCTGACGCTGCGGGAGCTGCTGCGGTTTCATACCCGCTTCAAGCCTTTGCGGCCGGGGATTTCCCAGGAGGCGCTTATCGAGCTAACGTACCTGGAAAAGTCGCGCCATCAGTTGATACGGGAGTTTTCTTCGGGCATGAAGCAGCGGCTCAAGCTGGCCCTGGCCCTCTATGCCGACGCGCCCTTGCTGCTGCTGGACGAACCCACCACCAACCTCGATACTGCCGGCGTGGCCTGGTACCAGGAGCACGTGCGGGCCACCCGCCCGGGCCGCACCCTGCTGCTTAGCTCCAACGTGCCGGCCGAGTATGCGTTCTGCGACGAGCAATTGCTGGTGACTGATTTTCAGGCGGCACGCGGCCGTTAGGCACACGGTTGCCGAACAAAAAACTTCCTGTTATTTTGGGGCAACATTCGTTGCAGCCGCTGCCCTAAACAGGCGTTTGCAAAGCTTCAGCTTACTTTTTCACTGGAAAATCTGGCCCGATAGTCAACCGGAAAACCACGCGGCACGTATCTTCGCGGCCAGCTTTGGCACTCTATTTTTCACCCTCAATATCTCCCGCCCCGGCCATGATAGATAACGACGACCTGGACGACGACTTGCTCGACGACGAAGACGACCTGGACACCTATGCCAAGAAAGGCGGCGCCGCAGCCCTCGGCAATACCGAAGACCGCCTCTCGGCCAAATACGCCGACTACCTGATGTGGACCGACACGGGCTCCTCGCACGACGAGGCCCTGGACCTGGCCAATATGACCGAGGAAGAATTTGTGGAAGCCGAGCGCGCTGAAAATTCCGACCGCGGCGGTTTCACCAGCCTCGACGATGACGACGATGATTTTGAGGACGACGAGGACGACGAAGACGAAGGCTACAGCAGTGGCCGGGGCGGCCGCCGGGGCAGCAGCTTCGATAGCGACGACTATTAGCGCCAGGCCGCTTATTAAGCGCACGAAAAAGCCCCGACCGGAAAATTCCAGCCGGGGCTTTTTCGTGCGGCATCTAGCCGGTGGCAGCGCGGCTACTTGCGGCCAAAAACCGACTTAAGGATGTCGGAGGTACGCGCTGCGGGGTTTTTGCGAATTTTGGCTTCTTCCTGCGCCAGCAGGATGAAGAGGCCATCCACGGCTTTCTGGGTGGTGTAGTCGGCCAGGCTGAGGTTGACGGGGGTCATCAGCGGAATTTTGTTGTACTGGTTGGTGATGGTGGCATACGCCCGGCCGGCCCCTACCTGGTCGATGGCGGCTTCGATGTCGGGGTGGAAGGCCGCAATCAACTGGCCCTGCGTGGACTTGCGCAAAAACTGCGTAGCGGCATCGGTCGAGCCGCTGGTCACGAGCGACAAGGCATCGGTGATGCTGATGTTGGCGAGGGCGTTGATGAAGATATCCTTGGCTTTGGGGGCCGCGGCTTCGGCAGCCCGGTTGAGCTGGGTTTCAAACTGAGTGAATAGCGTGGTCATGCCCGGCAAACGGCCCACGGTCGATTTCACAATATCCAGGTCAGGCGGTGCCGGAATGTGGATGTCATCGTTCAGGTTGAAGCCATCGGGCTCGGAGGCAAACTGCACGGCTTTCACAATGCCTTTGTTGAGCGCTTCTTTCACCCCGGCGCTGGCTTCGGCCTCGGTGAGCGGGGGCAGGGCGGCTTTGGCGGTGGCCGCGGCTTTATCGGCGGCGGCTTTGTCGGCAGCGGCTTTCGCGGCGGCCGCTTTGGCAGCGGCAGCCTTGGTGGCAGCGGCTTTGGCAGCAGCCGTTTTAGCGGCGGCCGCTTTGGCGGCGGCGGCTTTTTTGGCGGCGGTCGTTTGCGCGTGGGCGGCGGGCGCCGCAGTGGCCAGAAGGCCAGCTACGAGCAGGGCACTGGCAATGCGTGTAAACATGGAAAAACTGATGCGGCGGGAAAACCGGAAGGCCCCTGTGGCTGTCCTTGGACCGCCGCTTGTGCAAATTGAAGACAATTTTGCGGCCAAACCTATTTTTTCGTCAAAACCATGCCCATCCCCGCCGTTCCCACCTCTGCCTCCGCTGCCTTGCATTCGCCCGCCGCGCCGCCCGATGTCGAAATCATGACCATTGGCGACGAACTGCTCTACGGGCAGGTGGTGGACACCAATTCGGCTTTTATGGGCCAGGAACTGGCCAAAATCGGCTTGCGGGTCCGCCAGATTTCTTCGGTTTCGGACCGGGCCGATGAGATTGTGGCGGCGCTCGACCAGGCCCGGCAACGAGCGCAGGTGGTGCTGATTACCGGCGGCCTGGGTCCGACCAATGACGATTTGACGAAGCACGTACTGGCCCGCTACTTTGGCACCGGGCTGGTGATGCACGAGCCCACGCTACGCCACGTGGAGCAGATTTTTCAGCGCTTCAACCGCCCGATGCTGGACGTGAACCGCCAGCAGGCCCTGGTGCCAGCCAACTGCGAAGTGCTGCACAACGCCGTGGGCACGGCGCCCGGTATGTGGTTCAACGTGAACGGGACGATATTTGTGAGCATGCCCGGCGTACCATTTGAGATGAAGCGCCTCATGACCGACCATGTGCTGCCGCGCCTGCAAAGCCAGTTCAACCTTGCGCCCATCGAGCACGTGGTGGTGATGACGGCCGGCTTGGGCGAGTCCTTCCTGGCCGAAAAAATTGCGGATTGGGAAGATGCCTTGCCGGCCAACATCAAGCTGGCCTACCTGCCCAGCTTCGGGGCCGTGCGCCTGCGCCTGACCGGCACCGCCGACGGCCAGCCCGACCTGCGCGGCCGCATGCTGGCGCTGCTGCCGGCCCTGCGTGAGCGCATCGGGGAGCACATTTTTGCCGAGGAAGAAACCACCATCGAAGCCGCCATCGGCAAGCTATTGCTCGCCAAAGGCCTCACGCTGGGCACTGCCGAAAGCTGCACCGGCGGCCTAGTGGCGCAGCGCATCACCAGCGTTTCGGGCAGTTCGGGATATTTCCGGGGCGGCATCGTGGCCTACCACAACGACATTAAGCAGGAAGAACTGGGCGTAAAACCCGAAACCCTGGCCCAATACGGTGCCGTGAGCGAGGCCACCGTGCGCGAAATGGCCGAGGGCGCCCGCCGCCGCCTGGGCGTCGACGTGGCCGTGGCGACCAGCGGCATTGCCGGCCCCACGGGCGCCACCGAAACCAAGAAGGTGGGCACCGTATGCCTGGCCTACGCCGACGGCACCCAAACCATCAGCCGGGAATACGTGCTGGACCGCGGCCGGGCCCTGAACGTGGAATACGCCGCGCAATCGGTGCTGACGATGCTGCGCCAGCAGCTGGCCGGAATCGAAACCTCGCCCGCCGCCGCTCGCGGCCTGCCCACTACTGTGTAGCCAGCACAAGCAGGGAGTTTGCGTAGCTGACCAGCTCGTGCAATTCGCGGGCGCTGCCATAGCCAATGCCCTGCGTTTTGGCATAGGTCTGTACTTGCTGCGCTTGCTGAGGAAAAGCCGTTAACAGGTCTTTTTTCGGCTTGCGCAGGGGTATCAATTCCCCGGTTGCCCATGCCAGAAAGTATTCGTCTTTCAGTTCGACGACGTTGTCGTAGCGCACGGAGGCAAACCCGGGCTGCATTTGCTTGCCGGGAGCGGGCGCGGCGCCCCGGCTTGGGCCACTCGGGCGGCCCGAGCCGGCCGGGTTGATGGCGGTGAGGTGGGTAGTCAGCACCTGACGCCGCACCAGCAACACCGGACCCTCGCTCAACTGCTCGAAGAAAGCCGGCTCCGGCCGCTGCTCGCCGGGGTGTTCCGACGGCCACGTCAGCGTGCGAAATAGTCGCACTAGGTTTGGGTCGACGGCAACGGCGTGGGGTCGTCCCGGCCCTGTCATAATTTTTTCGCCCTGCACGGCAAACGCGGCTACGCTGGCGGGGGCAAACGTTCGGACTGAGCCATCGGGCTGGCCCATGTACAGCAAATCGGGGCCGAAACAAACGGCTACTGGCCCGGACAAGGTATCGCCGTTGACGAGCACCAACCGGCAAAACTGGAAATCCAGCCGCACGCCACTCCGAATCTGGCCCTGGGCCACACCGGTACATAACAGCAAAATCAGGAGTAGTCCTGGCTTCATCATTCGCTGGAAAGGAAATGAATGGGATTTATGCCAAGGTAAATTTTTTTACGCAAAAAAGCCAGCCCAATGGGCTGGCCTTTTCTCATATGCGGCAAACAAGTTAAGCAGCTGGTGTTTCGGCTGGCAGGGCCCGCATGATTTCGTGGCCCATTTTGTCGCGCTTGGTAGCGAGGTAGGCCTCATTGTGCGGGTTGGCGTGGATTTCGATGGGCAAGGTGTCCACAATTTCCAGGCCGTAGCCGATGAGGCCGGTGCGCTTCTTGGGATTGTTGGTGAGCAGGCGCATTTTGGTCACGCCGAGGTCGCGCAAAATGCTGGCACCCACGCCATAGTCCCGCTCATCGCCTTTAAAGCCCAGGTCTTCATTGGCCTGTACGGTATCGCGGCCCTGCTCCTGCAATTTGTAGGCTTTCAGCTTGTTGAGCAAGCCAATGCCCCTGCCCTCCTGGTTCATGTACACAATAACGCCCCGGCCTTCGCGCTCAATCTGGCGCATGGCCTGGTGCAGCTGCGGGCCGCAGTCGCAACGGCACGAGCCAAAGATATCGCCGGTCACGCAGGAGCTGTGCACGCGCACCAGCACCGGTTCCGGCCCGCTGATGTCGCCTTTCACCAGGGCCAAATGCTTGGCGCCGTTCGAGCGCTGGGTGTAGGCATAGAGGTCGAAGTCGCCGTCCTCGGTGGGCATTTTCACCGATATTTCGCGGGTGATGAGGCTTTCGGTGGCGAGGCGGTACTTGATAAGGTCCTGCACCGAAACCAGCTTCAGGCCCCACTTTTGGGCCACGAGTTCGAGGTCGGGCAGGCGGGCCATCTCGCCGTCTTCCTTCAGGATTTCAACCAGGACCCCAGCCGGCTCGAAACCGGCCAGGCGGGCCAGGTCCACGGCCGCTTCGGTGTGGCCGGCGCGGCGCAGCACGCCTTCTTTGCGGGCTTTGAGCGGAAAGATGTGGCCCGGCTTGCCCAACTCTTCGGGCTTGGTGGTGGGGTCGATGAGGGCCAGAATGGTCTTGCTGCGGTCGGAGGCCGAGATGCCGGTGGTCACGCCGTTCTTCAGCAGGTCAACGGAAACCGTGAAAGCGGTGGCGTGGAGGGCCGTGTTGTGGCCCACCATCAGGTCGAGGCCCAGTTCTTCGCAGCGTTCTTCGGGCAGGGCGGCACAAACCAAGCCGCGGCCGTGGGTGGCCATAAAGTTGATGACTTCGGGCGTGGCGGAGCGGGCGGCGCAAATAAAGTCGCCCTCATTTTCGCGGTCTTCGTCGTCGACGACGATGACTACTTTGCCAGCCCGGACGTCGGCAATGGCGGATTCAATGGAATCAAGCATGGTGGGATGGGGTATTTCGGGCCATAACAACGAGGGCCGGCACAAAGTTAGCGCCGGCCGTGCCCGCGGAAGGGCCGGCGCGCACCCGGCTCATTGCCCCTGCTGAAAGCGCTGCGTAGGCTGCCACACCGTGGTTTTGATGCCGCGCAAGTAGCGCCAATACCCCAGTAGCAAGGCCGCATTCATGCTGTAGAAATGGGTAATGAAGCGCAGCAGGCGCGAATTATGCCCCCGCCGCCGCAGCGTGGCATCGAGTAGCAGCAGCAGCGGCAGGCCCAGCTGTCCCACAAAAGCCAGCTGGAAAAACCACCCCGCCCCGCTGGCCACAAGCCCCAGCGAAGCCAGCAGCAGCACCAATAAAAGCTGCGGCGTAAGCCAGCGCAACACTTTGTGCGACCACCACGCAAAGGCCACGCCCCGCCACGGTGGCCACAGCAGGGCCCGAAACTCCTTCAGGTTCTGAAAATTGCCCGCCGAAATGCGCGCCTTCCGCCGAAACTCTTCCGGCAGGTGGTCCGATACGTCCTCGTAGCAAACCGCATCCAGCTCATTAATAGCCTGGTAGCCGTCGCGCAGCACGGCCAGCGTGATGTAAAAGTCATCGACCAGAAACGCAGCCGGGGCCGGGTGGTAGCAGGCCCGCCGTACCGCAAAGCAGCCGCCAAACGCGCCCATCATGGCCCCCCACACCACGCCTTCCTGGTATTTCATCAGGTTTTCGCGCTCCAGGTAGGCCTTTTCCTGGCCCGATATGCCTTCGGCCCGGTGGTCGGGGTTGAGGATGTGGCCGCCCACCAAGCCGATGGCGGGGTTGTGAAAGTGCTTCACCAACTGGCGCAGGGTGTCGGAGGCAAAAAACACGTTGGCATCCGTCAGCACCAGCACCGGGGCGGTGGCTTGCCGGGCTAGGTTTTCGATGACGGTGGGTTTGCCAGTGCGCTGAGCGTAGGCCTCAAAATGCACTTGCGGGTACTCCTGCGCCAATTTGGCGAGCAGGCTATTGGTTTGGTCCGAGGAGTTGTCGGAGCCTACCAACAGGCGCAGGCGGTCGAGCGGGTAGGTGGTCGCGAAGGTGGTGCGCACCTTTTCCTCAATCACAGCCTGCTCGTTGTGAGCGGCCAGCAGGATGTCTACCGTGGGCCATTCTGCGTCGGGGCCGTACACGTCCTGGTTTTGCTGGCGGCCCCGCGCCAGACGGGCCAGCAGCAGCGGAAACAGCACATAGGTGTGCGCCACCAGCAGCAGACACCCCCAAAACACCAGTTGGAGCAGCACGGTCATCATACGGCGGGCACCGGCCGCAGCCGCTCGTATAAGTCCACAAACTGTTGGGTTACCCGGCGGCGGTCGTAGAGCGTGGTGGCGGTGGCGGCAGCAGCGGTACTAAGTTGGGCTACTGCCACTTCGCCGCGGCCCCAAGCCCGCAGGGCATCCAGCCATTCGGCGGCCGTATCGCGCAGCAGAATGTCGTGGCCGTTGCGCACCGTAATGCCTTCGGCCCCGAGGGTGGTACTCAGCACGGCTTTGCCCAAGGCCATGCCCTCGATGATTTTGATGCGCATGCCGCCACCACTGAGCAGCGGCACCAGCATCAGCTCGTATTGCTGCATGAAGGCAGGAGCAGAATCCACGAAACCATGCACAAACACGTTATCAGTACGCGGTTTCATCAGTTCTTCGGGTGTGCCGCTGCCGGCTATATGCAGTTCCACGTCCGGCATTTCGGCGTGAATAGTGGGCCAGATTTCGCGCAGCAGCCAGTTCAAACCTTCCAGATTGGGCAGCCAGTTGAGCGAGCCAATCATGAACAGGGTGCGTGGTTTGGGCCGGATGGCGGGGTCGGGCTGGAAGCGGCTCAGGTCGACGCCGGCCGGAATGAAAACCACGGGCTCGGGGCAGCCCAGGGTGCGCAGGCGCTGGGCGTCGTCGTCGGTGATGGCGGCCACGGCATCAAATTGGGCCAGGTGGCGCCGCTCAAACTTCTCCAGCCGTGCCGCCATGATGCGCAAAAACAGTCGCTTCGCCAGGTTGGCTTCGCGACGGGCCAGCATCTGCCAGATGGTGTATTCGACGTTGTGGGCCCGCAATACCAGCGGCGGCACGGCCAGTTCGGCACTGTGCTGCCGGCCTAGCAGTTCGGCGTACCACGCCACAAAAGTACCTTCCAGCTGTACCAGGTCAATTTTTTCAGTATGCAAAATCTCCAGTAGCTTATCCCCAACGGCCGGACTGATAAACCGTTGTACGTTGTAGGGCAGTTGGCTAAATAGCAGATTTTTTAGCGCGGCAACCGCCGAAAGGTTCGTGTCCACGTCCACCGTCACCAGCCGGAAATTGGGGCCAAGATGGCTGAGCGCATTGGCAGGCTGATGGTGCTTGGGTGTATTAATGGCCAACATCGTAACCCGGTGTCCGGCCTCAATCAGGCCCGCCGCCACGTCGTACATGGCAATGGCGCCGCCAGTCGTGAGCGGAAACGGAACGCGCGGACAGAGTTGCAGAATGTGCATGTTTTCATTTAACATTTATCAATTAATATTTAACAGTCGTTTTGCTGGCACTTCTGGCGCAGTAAAAGAACTGTTAGGGTGTTAAATGATAAATGTTAATTGTTAAATGATTTAAAGTTGCCGGAAACGCACCTCGAAGGTTTCAATCTGTTCTTCGCTGCCGAGCAGCAGCAGTACGTCGCCTTCGGCCGGCACGTAGTCGACGGGCGGACTCACCAGCAGCGAGCCGCTGGCCTGGCGCAGGCCAATAATGGTGGCCCCGGTGATGGAGCGCACGTCGAGCTCGCGGATGCTGCGGCCGTGCAAATCGCGCCGCAATTGCTGGAAACTCATTTCTTCGAGGCGCAGCTTGTCGGCGCTGAGGCCGGAAATTAGGTCGAGGAAGCGGATGACTTCGGGGCGCACCACCAGGTTGGCCATGTGCGAGCCGCCAATTTCGTCGGGCATCACCACCGAGTCGGCCCCGGCCGAAAGCAGCTTGCTTTCGGACGTTTTGAACGAGGCACGGGCAATGATTTTCAGGTGCGGGTTGAGGGCGCGGGCCGAAAGGGCCACGAACACGTTGTCGGCATCTTTGGGCAGGGCGGTGATGAGCGAAGAGGCCCGTTCTACGCCGGCCTGTTTCAGTACCAGGTCGGCGGTAGCATCGCCAAAAACCGTGTAAATTTTGCCACCCGCCACGCCATCGCCGTCGTAGTCCTCGCCCGTCTGGCCGTCGGTGTGGCTTTTCATCAGCTCCTGGTTGGTCTCAATAACCACGACTCGTACACCGTTGGCTGTCAGCTCCTGATAGGCACGGCGGCCATTGCGCCCAAAGCCACACACAATGACGTGGCCGCTAAAACGGCGGATTTCCTGGTCGGTTCGAATCATATTGTAGAGTTTGCGCAGCTCGCCGTCAAAGATAAACGACGACATCACCGACACGAGGTAGGCCACCACCACCAGGTTGTAGAGGATATAGAACGAGACAAACAGCCGCCCAGCGTGCGAAAACGGATGAATTTCACCAAAGCCAACCGTGGCAATGGTAGTCACGGTCATATAAAAAGCATCAACCGGATGGTAGCCTTCAATGCCCATGAAGCCCGCCATGCCCACCACCAGGCTGGTTACCGTCAGGATAACGGCTAGCACCACCCGGTTGATATTCAGGCGTTTTTGCATAGTATCATGAAATTATCGAAGATTCAAAAGATTATTATACGACATTCGTCAATTGCTAAATAGCCGTCACGAACCCCGCGCTACCACCGTGCCCAGCAGCGCGGCCAGCTCGTTATCAAGCTCCTTAAGGCGCTTAATGTCGCCGAGGATTTCGAACATTTCGGCGTCTTCCAGCGGGTGGCGCAGGCGTTCGAGGCACTGGTCGAGTTCGCGCTGCACGTGCACTTTGTTGAGGCGCAGCACGGCGTTGTCGCAGGCCAGCTGGGGCAGGTCGACTTCGTTGAAGACGTAGATTTCCTTGGTGCGCCAGTTCGGGCTGATTTCGTAGCGCTCGGTGGCCAGGTCGGTGATGAGCTGGCGGATGTCTTCGCGCTCGTTCTGGGCCAGCAGGCGGGCGTCGGGGAAGCGGCCAGCCAGGAGTTCCTGCCGGCAGATTTCCCACATCTCGGCGTAGAGCGGCTTCTGGAGCGGGTATTCGCCGAGCTGGCCCATGAGGTAGCCGGCCACGCTTATTTCGGGCTCGATTTCGCGGCCGGCGTAGAGCACCAGCAAGCGCAGTACCTCACGCTCGCACACCTGCAGCATGTCGGGAATGTCCTCCTCTTCGGCGGCCTTTTTCGGAGCGGCTGTGAAAGGAGTTCCCAGCGACTCGGCCGCTTCGGCGCCGCCGTACACGAGCATTTCAGCCTCTTCCTCGTCGGTCATCGGGCGCGGGGCCGGGGCCGGGCGCGGGTTGGCGCTGGGCGGGTAGCCGGTGTTGGCACTGCCCGCGCCGTTGCCGTAATTGCCCCGGTTGTCAGCTTGGCCACTGGGCTTGGTTTGCTGGCTGGGCGACTTGACGAGCTTGTTGTACTCCGTGATGAGCACCTGCTCGTCGATGCCGAAGGTGGCCGAGGTTTGCTGCAAAAACACTTGCCGCTTGATGGCGTCGGGCACCTTAGCGATGCTGTGGAGCACGTCGCGGATGGCTTCGGCCTTCTTCACCGGGTCGCCGGAGGCTTCGCGGGCCACGAGCGTGGTTTTGAAACTGATGAAGTCCTGGCTCTTGGTTTCGATGTACTCGGTGAAGCGCTGGTCGCCCACTTTGCGGATGTAGCTGTCGGGGTCGTCGCCGTCGGGAAACAGCACCACGCGCACGTTCAGGCCACCTTCGAGCAGCAAATCGGTGCCGCGCAGCGAGGCCTTGATGCCGGCCGCGTCGCCGTCGTAGAGCACCGTCACGTTATCGGAATACCGCTTGATGAGCCGAATCTGGCCTTCGGTGAGCGAGGTACCCGACGAGGCCACCACGTTTTTGATGCCGCCTTGATAAAGCGAAAGCACATCGAGGTAGCCCTCCACCAAGTAGCAAACCTCCTGCGTCCGAATGGCCTGCCGGGCCTGAAACAAGCCGTACAGCACGTCCGACTTGTGGTAAATCTCCGATTCGGGCGAGTTGAGGTACTTCGCCATTTTGTCGTCGCGCTTCAGGGTGCGCGCCCCGAAGCCCACCACCCGGCCGCTGATGTTGTGAATCGGGAACATCACGCGGCCCCGGAACCGGTCGTAGCGTCGGCCGGTGTCCTTGCCCTGGTCGTCGGTTCTAATGACCGTAAGGCCAGTTTTCTCCAGGTATTTCTTGTCGAAGCCGGCCGTTTCGGCGGCTTTCATCAGGTCGTCCCAGCTATCGAGCGAGTAGCCGAGCTCGAAGGTCTGGATGGTGCTCAGGTTGAGGCCGCGCTCCTTGAGGTAGCCGTAGCCGATGCTCATGCCCTCTTCGGAGTTGAGCAGCAGGCGGTGGTAGTGGTTTTTGGCGAAGTCGGAAACGATGAACTGCGAGTCCCGCTCGTTCTGTTCCAATTGCTGCTGGGGCGTCTTTTCCTCCTCCTGAATCTCGATGGCGTACTTCTTGGCCAAATATTTCAGGGCCTCCACGTAGCTGGTGCCCTCCACGTCCATCACGAACTGCACCACGCCGCCGGCCTTGCCGCAGCCGAAGCATTTGTACAAGCTTTTGGCCGGGTTTACCGAGAACGAAGGGGATTTCTCGTTGTGGAACGGGCACGGGGCCCACAGGTTTTGGCCCTTGCGCTTGAGCTGCACGAAGTCGCCGACGACTTCCACGATGTCGGCGGTCTGGATGATGTGGTCAACTAATTCTTTGGGGATGCGGGCCATCGGGGGCGGGGTATCGGCTTTTTTATTGTGAGCGTCCGAGCAAAAAGGGCGTCATGCTGAGCGCAGTCGAAGCATCTCTACCGCGATACTAACTCACGGGTTCAACGAAGCGGTAGAGATGCTTCGACTGCGCTCAGCATGACGGCTTACGAAACCAGACCGGCACTAACGTCAACAAATTTCGCCCTACTTTCTCCTACGTCCTACCTTTGCCCGGAATAAACTCCGCGCAAGATGCCCGCATACCGTCCCGAAGAAATTGAAAAGAAGTGGCAGGCCCACTGGAAAGCGCACAGCACTTTCCGCACCGAGAACCACTCCGATAAGCCCAAGTACTACGTGCTCGACATGTTCCCCTACCCCTCCGGGGCGGGCCTGCACGTGGGGCACCCGCTGGGCTACATTGCCTCCGATATCGTGACGCGCTACAAGCGCCTGCGCGGCTTCAACGTGCTGCACCCCATGGGTTTCGACTCCTTCGGCCTGCCCGCCGAGCAGTACGCCATCCAGACCGGCCGGCACCCCGCGCTCACCACCGAGAAGAACATCGAAACCTACGTGCAGCAGCTCAGCAGCCTCGGTTTCAGCTACGACTGGAGCCGCGAAGTGCGCACGTCGGACGCCTCTTACTACAAGTGGACGCAGTGGATTTTCCTCAAGCTGTTCAACTCCTGGTACAACCTCGATGCCGACCGCGCCGAGCCCCTCACCGAACTCACCGCCCGCTTTGCCGCCACCGGCAGCGAGGGCATCCGTGCCGCCGGCGATGACGGCGACCGCCTCAGCTTCTCGGCCGGCCAGTGGGCCTTGTTCAGCGAGAAGCAGAAGCTGGCCGCCGTGCTCCCCTACCGCCTTGCCTACCAGCAGGACACCTACGTGAACTGGTGCCCCGGCCTGGGCACGGTGCTCTCGAACGATGAAGTGAAGGACGGCCTGAGCGAGCGCGGCGGCTTCCCCGTCGAGCGCCGCCTCATGCCGCAGTGGAACCTGCGCATCACCGCCTACGCCGACCGCCTTCTGCAGGGCCTCGACCAACTCGACTGGCCCGATGCCGTGAAAGAGATGCAGCGCAACTGGATTGGCAAGAGCATCGGGGCCGAGGTGACCTTCCCGGTTTTGAGTAGTGAGTATTCAGTACTGAGTAGTGAGACAAAGGCCGACGAAGCCGCCAGTCTCACTACTCAATACTTACTACCCAATACTGAAATCAAAGTCTACACCACCCGCGTCGACACTATTTACGGCGCCACCTTCCTGGTGCTGGCTCCCGAGCACGAGCTGGTAGATGAGCTGACTACGCCCGAGCAGCGCGCCGCCGTGGACGAGTACATCGCCGCCACCAAGCGCCGCTCGGAGCGCGACCGCATGACCGATGTGAAGGCCGTATCCGGCGTTTTCACCGGCGCGTATGCCCTGAACCCGGTGAACAACGAGCCCGTGCCCATCTGGCTGGCCGACTACGTGCTGGCCGGCTACGGCACCGGCGCCGTGATGGCCGTGCCCAGCGGCGACCAGCGCGACTACCTCTTCGCCAAGCACTTCAACCTGCCCATCCCCGCCATTTCCGACGCCCAGCAGGGCCTCGACCAGCAGGCCGACCCCACCAAGGAAGGCCGCTACATCAACTCCGGCATCATCAACGGCCTTACCTATAAAGAGGCCACGCAGAAGCTCATCGCCTTCCTCGAAGAGAAAGGCCTGGGCAAGGGCAAAGTGAATTTCCGCCAGCGCGATGCCATTTTCGGCCGCCAGCGCTACTGGGGCGAGCCCATTCCAATTTACTACAAGGACGGCACCGCCTACGGCATCGCCGAAAGCGACCTGCCGCTGGTGCTCCCCGAAATCGACGAGTACAAGCCCACCGAAACCGGCGAGCCGCCCCTCGGCCGCGCCCAGGATTGGCTCTACAAAGGCAAATACCCCTACGAGCTGAGCACCATGCCCGGCTGGGCGGGCTCGTCGTGGTACTACCTGCGCTACATGGACCCCACCAACGAAGCCCGGTTCGTATCGGAGGAAGCCGAGCACTACTGGGGCAGCGTGGACCTCTACATGGGCGGGGCCGAGCACGCCACCGGCCACCTGCTCTACGCCCGCTTCTGGTACCTGTTCCTGAAGGATTTGGGCCTCGTCAGCAGCAACGAGCCCTTCCAGAAACTGATTAACCAGGGGATGATTCTGGGCCGGTCGAATTTTGTGTATCAGATGTGGATGCAATGGCAAACTATTCCTGAAGAGGAATTGCATTTCCCACAAATCTATGTTTCGAAATCATTCAAGGAGGCTATGTCGCAGAATTCGGAAGAATTCAAATCAAGCGAAAAATACGCAAGCTATTTAGCCCAAATTGATGAGATTATTAGCCGTACCAGAGCAAAGTATCCTCATCTAAAAATGAGTCTGATGCGACACAATGCACCAACTGGTGAATATGCTTATTTTTCCAAGTTTCATGTTGATGTGAATCACACTGATAATGACGTTTTGAACATTTCAGCATTCAGAAACTGGCGCAACGAGAACAGAAATGCTGAATTTATTCTGGAAGAAGATGGGACATTCATTTGCGATTGGGAAGTCGAAAAGATGTCGAAGTCGAAGCACAATGTTGTTAATCCCAATATTCTAATCGACAAATACGGCGCGGACGCGCTGCGCCTCTACGAAATGTTCCTCGGCCCGCTGGAGCAGTACAAGCCCTGGAACACCAACGGCATCAGCGGCGTGAGCGGCTTCCTCAAGAAGTTCTGGCGCCTCTTCCACCCCGAAGACGGCCCCCTCGCCCTCACAGACGAGCCCGCAACGCCCGCCGAGCTCAAGGTGCTGCACCGCGCCATCCAGAAGGCGCAGGAAGACATCGAGAAGTTCAGCTTCAACACCTCCGTCAGCCTGTTCATGATTACCGTGAACGAGCTCACGGCCCTCAAATGCCACAAGCGCGCCATCCTGGAGCCGCTCGTGCTGCTGGTTTCTCCCTACGCCCCGCACCTGGCCGAGGAGCTGTGGCAGGAACTGGGCCACAAGGCCGGCAGCATCTCCACGGCCAGCTACCCCGAGTTCCGCGAAGAATTCCTGGTGGAAGACACCGTGACCTACCCGCTGGCCATCAACGGCAAGGTGCGCGAGCAGATGCAGTTTGCCGCCGCCGCCACCGCCGCCGAGATTGAAACCGCCGTCTTAGCGTCGGATTTCCTGGCCAAGCACGGCGAAGGCAAGTCGGCCAAAAAGGTGATTGTGGTACCCGGCCGCATGGTGAACGTGGTGGTGTAATTATCGAAAAACAAGCCCCAGCGGGGCGGCATGTCGGTAGAACCAAACGACGCAGAAACGTCAAAAGCCCCATCGGGGCGGCACTCGCACCACGCAAGTGTCGCCCCGATGGGGCTTTATCGTTTGTCAACCCGCTATAACTACCAATATGCCGCCCCTATGGGGCTAGTGGTCGGCAGCAATTGGTACAGCCGAACTTATTTCTGAGTGTCCGGCTTTTTCTTCTTCGGCTTTTCTACCACCTCCGTTATCTCAACGGCGAAAGGCAATGCCTTTAATACCTTCATCAGCGGAGCAAACTGGTCGTCGGGAACAGTGAGAATAACTTGGCGCATGGTGCAAGATACATGGAAGCTGTTTAGAAAGTCTGATTTGCCTACACGTCTGTCATCCTGAGCGCAGCGAAGGACCTTATCACGTCAGAATA
>NZ_JAERQF010000057.1 GCF_016734815.1 Hymenobacter rubidus | reverse complement strand
TTTTCAGCGTAGGGGCCACGCCGCTCCCGGCCCCGGGGGGCCCGTACCCGCCAAGCCCTCACCCGACCGCCGCCCCGCCGGGGCTGCAACTGCCTAATGAATAACTTACTACCAATATGCCGCCCCGCTGGCGCTGCAACTGCGTAAGACCTAAGTGTATTAATTTATTGCGCTGTTCTAGAAAGGAAGTTGTTTAGTGTTTAGTCAGTCGGTTCCGCTCGGTCAGCCGGCGTAGGCGTCCGCCCGGTTGTTATTCGAACGAGGCGCCATTGGCCGTTGACCGGCGACCGGTCGGACGCATATGCCTCCTACCGGCAAGCGAGAGCCTTTCTACACAGGCATGACCATTGACAGGAGTCGAAGTTTATAATTAATAAAAAAAAGTATAAAAATTGTGCATTTTTTGTACTTTTATATGCGGTGTACTTTGCTTCACGGCACATTTACCTCATTCAACTACAGCTTCTTAGGCATCCGTAGTTGACCAGTACTAAAGGACTCAGTATATAATTATTCACAATAGCTGAGTATAAAATCTGGCACACAAACTACCCACTGCTGTGGAAGGCTGTCAAGATTCCAGCAACAGATGCGGTATCTCCTTCTAAAGCTACACTGATTGAAAGCATATAAAAGTACAAGATATTTGTACGAAATAAACTTTTTTATACCTAATTACGTATCCTGAAAAAAACGCCCCTTCAACTACTGCCTTTAATGCCAAAACTCATAGACTATCCCCGGACCAGCTATACCGGTGCTTGGGAACTGGCCGAAATCACGGACGATACCGGTGGCAAATGTGCCATCGAAACCGCAGCACGCAAACTAAACCGAAAAGTGAGCGGCTCTTTTAAAGCCATCATCGGCTCCGCGGTTAAATTCGGCTTATTAACCAGCAAAAGGGACATGCTAACCACCACAACCCTTTTTAAGCGCATAAAACACGCCTACGATAAGCAGGAGGAACTGGTGTTTCACCGCGAAGCATTCCTGACTCCACCCCTCTTTACGCAAATCTGCCGAAAATTTCGCTCACGCGAGCTTCCGATTCAGATGCTTGATGTAATGTTAATTAGGGAGTTTGGGGTAGAAGAAATAAATGCGCAAAGCGTGGCCAAAGCATTTGTGGACGGCTGCCGCATGGTGGGACTGATTGACGAACGAAACATCATAGCGGACATTGACGCTCTAAACCTGCAAAAAGGCCCGCGTCGTGAGTTGGCAAGTCCGCCGGCACCACTCAATACATTTCGGCCAGAACTTTTACCAGCAACTGGTGACAGTGTTGCTTCAGATACAGAGGCAACAACCCCATCTGGCCAGGTCAGTGTCCCACTGGAATCAACAGATTATATCCGGCCGGTGCAGCCAGTGCGTCAGGAACAACCCACCCAACAAGATGCAATTGCAAGTTTGTTCGGATTGCTTGACAACGATACAACGCCAAGTCCCAAAGGATATCCCATCGCGCCACCTCTTCAAACAGCAACGGCCATCACCAATACACCTGCAACCAAAACAACTGAGCAGAAACCGGATACACCAGCCATTGCCGCCGCCCCGGTAATTGAACCAATAGGGTATCAGGTACAGATAAGTGGGCCTGGGGTAAATACCATCCTGTCCATAACCGACGATGAAGACATTGCACTAGCCATTGCCCTGCTGGAAAAAATTCGACGCCAGCTAAGAAGTTAACAGCGACCAAATAAGCAAACGGGCAGGCAGCAAGATTAATCTTTGTTTTCGGTGAGATGACGGGTATTCGGCAAACGGTGCCGCTCTTGCAGCACCTCAATTACTTCGGCCATGGAAACACCCGAACCGACCAACAAAACAAGCAAATGGTAAAGTAAATCAGCTACTTCGCCCGGCAGGGTTTGGCGGTTGCCGGCAACTGCATCTATCACGGTTTCCACTGCCTCCTCGCCTACTTTTTGCGCAATCTTGCCAATGCCTTTCTTGAACAGCGACACGGTGTAGGACGTGGGTGCTCGTTCCGGAAACTGCTGCCGTTCAACAATCAGACGCTCCAGAGCAGCCAAAAAGCCAACGGCGGCTTCTGGAGCGTGTGCTTGCTCTGGCTGCTCAAAACAGCTGGTAGTGCCGCGATGGCAGGTAGGCCCCTGCGGAAGGGCGCGAATGAGGACCGTATCGGCATCACAATCGATGTGGGTACTTACCACCTGCAGGTAGTTGCCACTGGATTCACCTTTCGTCCACAACCGATTTTTTGAACGAGAGAAGAAGGTGACGCGCCCTTCGGCCTGGGTTTGCGCCCACGCTGCTTCGTTGAAGTAGCCCAGCATGAGCACCTGCCCGGTGTCGGCATCCTGCACAATGGCGGGCGCTAAGCCCGTCGCCGGGTCAAAACGCAAAACAGACGGAGCTTCCGAATCAACAACAATGGCCATGGAAAGACGAATAAAGGGTACCTGGTACAGGTAATGAGGGAATCCGGGACTATTGGCGCATGGGAATGCCTGCGGCGTGCAAGTAAGCTTTGAGCGTAGGAATTGCCGTCTCATTAAAATGAAAGATGCTGGCTGCTAACGCCGCATCGGCCCCACCGGCGAGAAATACATCGGTAAAATCAGCCGGTTGCCCCGCGCCCCCCGAAGCAATAACCGGGACGGGCACGGCGTCGCTCACCGCCCGGGTGAGGTCAAGGGCAAAGCCGGACTTTGTCCCGTCGTGGCTCATCGAGGTCAGCAGCAATTCCCCCGCGCCCAAGCCCGCCGCTTCACGACACCAGGCGACGGCCTCCCGACCGGTTGGCACGGTGCCGGCCCGCGTCATTACCTGCCATTCATCGGCCACCCGCCTGGCGTCTACGGCCACCACGATGCACTGCGAGCCGAAGCGCCGGGCCAGGTCCGCAACGAAGGCAGGCCGCGCCAGCGCAGCCGAGTTAATCGACACTTTGTCGGCTCCGCTGAGCAACAAAGCTTCAACATCGGCCACTGTGCCAATACCGCCGCCCACGGTGAAGGGAATGTCAAGCACACGCGCCACCTCGCGCACCAACTCCGTGAGGGGCTTACGGCGCTGATTGGTGGCAGTAATGTCCAGAAAAACCAACTCATCGGCTCCTTCCCGCGCGTAGCGGGCAGCCAGGGCCACGGGGTCACCGGCATCGCGCAGTCCTTCGAATTGCACGCCCTTTACGGTACGCCCATCGCGAACATCCAGGCAGGGAATTAGACGCTTTTTGACCATAGCTCCGGTTGATATCAAATGGCTAAATGAAATGGCCTACAAAAAAGGCTGCAGGTCCGACAGGGCAATGGTGCCCTCGTACAAGGCTTTGCCAATGATGGCGCCGTGCAAGCCGGCTTCCGCCAAGGCCTCAACATCGGCCACCGTGCTGACGCCACCACTGGCAACAAACCGGGCCGCCGGAAAGGCCGCAACCAAACGCTGATAGATGGGCAGCGAAGGGCCTTTTAATAAGCCGTCCTTGCTCACATCGGTGCAAATAAAGGTTGTGGCACCCGTCGCAAGATAATCGGCCACAAACGCCGTCAGCTGCAGTTGGCTTTGTTCGGCCCAGGCGTTTATCATTATATACTCGCCCATGAAGTCCGCCCCCAGGTAAATGGTGTCTGCGCCATGGCGGGCGAGCCAGGCCTGAACCGTTGCGGGTTCGCGCACCGCCACGCTGCCGGCCGTCACGTGAGCCGCCCCGGCGCTCAGCACCTGCGCCAGGGCCCCAGCGGTTTGAATGCCGCCGCCGGCATCAATGTCCAGGTCGGTGCGGCGAGCAATGGCTTCCAACACGGCCAGGTTAACGGGGCGGCCGGCGCGCGCACCGTCCAGGTCAACCAGGTGCAGGCGGCGCATGCCGGCATCGGCAAAACGCTGCGCGGCGGCCACCGGGTCGGAGTCGTAGGTGGTTTGGCGGGCAAAGTCGCCGGCGCTCAGGCGCACGCACTGGCCATTCAGCAGGTCGATGGCAGGAATTATTTCCACGGATTTACAAGGAAAGCAAACAGTGTTTACAGGGACAAAAAATTGGCCAGAATGCGGGTGCCGACGGCGCCGCTTTTCTCGGTATGGAACTGCACGCCGTGAAAATTGCCGCGCTGAACAGCCGCGCTGAACGGGGCCGGGTGCGCCGCCTGGGCCGTGGTATACTCCCCAACCGGGGCATAATAACTGTGCACGAAATAGACGTGGTCGGCGTCGGTCAGGCCGGCAAACAAGGGGCCGGTGAGGGCCTGCAGGTTGTTCCACCCCATGTGCGGTACTTTGTGGCTAGCATCCGGCACAAACCGCTGCACGTTGAACGGCAGCAAACCCAGCATTGTGGTGTCGTTTTCTTCGCTGTGCTGCCCCAATAGCTGCATGCCCAGGCATATACCCAGAAAAGGCTGCGTCAACGTGGGCAGCACGACATCGAGCCCGGCCATGCGCAAGGCATCCATGGCCGAAGCAGCTTCTCCCTCGCCGGGGAACAAGACTTTGTCGGCTTTGCGCAATGTTTCCGGGTCGGCAGTTAGCGTTGCACTGGCCCCTAACCGCTCCAAGGCAAATAACACAGACTGAACGTTACCTCCCCGGTAATCAACTACAGCAATTTCCATAGAATAGAAACAGAACCAATTTACTCATTTGGACAAATCGTCAATCATTCAGCCAGCTTAATCACTTACAATATTCCCTTGGTGCTGGGAATAGCGGCCGATTCGTCGCGTTGCAAAGCCATTTTTATGGCTTTTGCAACGGCTTTAAAAATCGCCTCGATTTTGTGATGTTCATTGTCGCCGCTGCAGGCAATGTTCAACGTTGCCCGCGCATTGTCGGTGAACGATTTAAAGAAGTGAAAGAACAACTCGGTGGGCAGGTCCCCTACCCGCTCGCGCTTGAAGGAAGCATCCCAGACCAACCAGGGCCGGCCCGAGAAATCGATGGCGGCCTGGGCCAGGGCTTCGTCCATGGGCAAAAGAAAGCCATACCGTGCCAAGCCACGCTTGTCGCCCAAGGCCTGTGCAAAGGCGGAACCCAGGGCCAGCGCAGTGTCTTCCACCGTATGGTGTTCGTCGATGTGCAAATCGCCTTTTACACTAATGTGTAAATCAATACCGCTGTGACGCCCCAATTGCTCCAGCATGTGGTCGAAGAATCCCAACCCGGTATGCACAGAAGTTTTGCCCGTGCCGTCCAGGTTGAGCGTAATGGCAATCTGGGTTTCGTTGGTGTTGCGCTCGATGGCGGCAATCCGGGGCGGGAAGCGCAAGTGCCGGTAAATGGCCTCCCAACTGGTGGTGGTGAGGGCGGCCCGGGGGTCTGGCTCCTCTCCTATCAAAATGGCTTGGCTGCCGAGGTTGACGGCCAGTTGCACATCGGTCAGGCGGTCGCCGATGACAAACGAATTGGGCAAGTCGTATTCGTTCGCCGGGTTGAGGTAGTCGCCGAACATGCCCAGGCCCGGTTTGCGGGTTGGCAGTCCTTCGTGCGGAAAGCTGCGGTCGATGAGTTCGGCCGCAAAATGCACGCCTTCGCCCGCCAGCAGGTCCCGCATGAGCTGATGGGCGGGCCAAAAAGTCTCCTCCGGAAAGCTGGCCGTGCCCAAGCCATCCTGATTGGTGACGAGCACCAACTCGTATTCCGGCAGGTCACGTGCGATTCGGGCCAGGCCACTAATGGCCCCAGGCAAAAACTGAAACTTGTCGGGCGTAAGGCCGTCAATTTGTTGACTGGGCTGGGGCTCAATCAAAATAGTGCCGTCACGGTCGATAAAAAGCGCCTTTTTCAATTCAAGAAAACAAAAAGGATGAAAAGGATAATTACAACAAGGGCCGGGTTTAGTGCACAGCCGTGAAAAGAGCCTGCCCCGCTCCCATCACGGTTCCAATGTCCGTCAGGGCTTGCACCAGCTGTGCATTTTCGGATGCGGTGCCTACCGTGAGGCGGAGGCAACCGGCACAACCGGGCTGCGTGGTACGGTTACGAACCACAATGCCCCGCGCCCGCAGCTGGTCGTACACGGCCGTGGCATCGACCAAAACCCGGACGAGCAGGAAGTTGGCATCGGATGGAAAAATGTGCTCCACAATAGGCAATGTCGGCAGCCGGTCGAGCAGCCAGCGGCGGCCGTCGAGTAGCGCGGCGCGCATTTCGGGCAAGCGGGGCGCCGCGGCCAGCGCGGCCAAAGCGTGCTGCTGGGTGGCCGCCGAAATGTTGTAAGGCGGCTTGATTTTGTCGAGGTAGGCAATGAGCGGCGCGGCGGCATAGGCCACGCCCAGGCGCAAACCGGCCAATCCCCAGGCCTTGGAGAAGGTTTGCAGCACCACCAGCCGCGGAAACTCCGTCAAGCGCGTGGTCCAGCTGGGTGCATCGGCAAAGTCGGAGTAGGCTTCATCGACCACCACGAGCCCTTTGAAGCTGCGCAGAATGGCTTCCATGGTTTCCGTTGCCAGCAAATTGCCGGTGGGATTGTTCGGGGAACACAGGAATACCAGCTTGGCAGGGGAATTGGCCAGCTTTTCAGCGGCATCGGCGGGCAGGTGGAAATCGGGCGTGAGCGGCAGCCGCTCTACGCGCACATCGTTCAGATTGGCCGCCACTTCGTACATGCCATAGGTAGGCGGGCAAATGACGATGCGGTCCTGGCCCGGCGTGCAGGTGAGGCGGACCAAGAGGTCGATGGCCTCGTCGGAGCCGTTGCCGAGGAAAATCTGGTTCGGCGCTACGTCTTTTAGCCGGGCCAAATCCGCCTTGATGGCCCGCTGGTGCGGGTCGGGGTAGCGGCTGAAATCATCGGGCCCCACGGAACCCAGGCTGTTTTCGTTGGCGTCGAGCATGACCGGAGCCATGCCCTCAAACTCGTCGCGGGCCGAAGAATACGGCTGCATGCGCTCGACGTTGGGACGGATGAGGCCCGCGTAGGGCGACGGTTCGGCCATTGCTGTATTACTGGAGGTTTCTAATTCAGCGCCTAAGGTGGCCAGCCGCACCGATACGGCGCGGGCATGGGCGGCAAGCCCTTCGGCTTCGGCCATGGTTTCGACCACCGGACCAAGGGCCTGCAAACCGTCAGCCGACAGCCGCTGAAAGGTGATGTTCTTGGCAAACGAATCCAGCGACACGCCGCTGTACTGGCGGGCGTAGCCGCTGGTGGGCAGCGTGTGATTGGTGCCGGAAGCGTAGTCGCCCACGGCTTCGGGCGTGAGGTGTCCCAGAAATACCGAGCCGGCGTTGGTAACGCCAGCGGCCAGCGCGTCGGCATTCTCGGCGGCCAGAATGAGGTGCTCCGGCGCGTATTGGTTCGAAAAGGCCAGCATGGTGGCCGCATCGCGCAGCAGAATCGCCCGGCTATTGGCCAACGCCTGAACGGCTACTTCGCGCCGGGGCAAAGCTTCCAACTGGTGCAGTACTTCGGCCTGTACCTGCTCCAGGATGGCCGGAGAGTCGCTCAGCACCACCACTTGGGAATCTGGGCCGTGCTCGGCCTGGGACAACAAATCGGCCGCGACGAAGGCCGGGTTCGCCGTAGCATCGGCGATGACGAGGACTTCGGAGGGGCCGGCGGGCATGTCGATGGCAACGCCGTGCTCCGCGGCGGCCAGCTGCTTGGCGGCCGTGACGTAGCGGTTGCCGGGCCCAAAGATTTTATCGACGGCGCGCACGCTGGCCGTGCCCAGCGCCAGGGCCGCCACGGCTTGGGCACCTCCCACTTTCACCACGTTGCCGATGCCCAGCAATCGGGCCACGAACAGGATGACGGGACTGATGGAACCATCGGCCCGCGGCGGCGTGCACACCACCACGTCCGGGCAGCCGGCCAGCCGGGCCGGCACCCCCAGCATGAGCAAGGTGCTAAATAACGGCGCCGTGCCCCCCGGCACGTACAAACCGACGCGCTGCACCGGCACCGCCCGCCGCGAGCAAACGACCCCCGGCATGGTTTCGACCTGCATGTCCGGCGTGCGCTGGGCCGCGTGAAAAGCTTCGATGTTGGCTTTGGCCTGGCGGATGGCGGCCTGCAGCCCGGCCGGCACCTGTGCGGTGGCAGCCGCAAACTCCGCTTCCGACACGAATAGGCTGGTGAGCGTCGCCTGGTCGAGTTCGGCGGTCAGGGAGCGCAAGGCGTCATCGCCACCGGCGCGCACCTGCTCAAAGATGGCGCGCACGCGGGCGGAAACTTCCGGCGCTTCGCCGGCGGCCGAGCGCTGCTGGAGCGCCGGCCAGGTATTGGGTTCGGGATGGGAATGAAACTGCATGGCGGCTACGGGCTAGGCAATCATTTTTTCGATGGGCAGCACGAGAATGCCTTCCGCGCCCACGGCTTTGAGCTGGCTGGTGATGTGCCAGAATTCGTCTTCCTGCACCACCGACTGCACCGATACCCATCCGGCTTCTGCCAGCGGGGTGACGGTGGGCGCTTTGATGCCGGGAAGCAGGCGGCGCACCTCGTCGAGGGCCGAAACGGGGGCATTGAGCAGGATGTACTTGCTGCGCTTGGCCCGGCGCACGGCCTGCATCCGGAACTGCAACTGTTCCAGCAGACCGGTTTGCTCGGCCGTGAGGTTGGGCTGGGCAATGAGCACAGCCTCGGAGCGGAACACGGTTTCCACTTCGCGCAAGCCGTTGCCCAACAAGGTAGAGCCGCTGCTCACAATGTCGCAAATGGCTTCGGCCAGCCCAATGCTGGGCGCAATTTCAACCGAGCCGCTGATGGTGTGGAGGTGGGCCTGCACGCCGTGTTCGGCCAGATAGTGGCCCAGAATGTTGGGGTATGAAGTGGCAATGTTCTTGCCCTGCAACGCCGCAATGGACGGGTACGCATCGGCGCGGGGCACGGCCAGGCTGAGCCGGCACTTGCTAAAGCCGAGGGCTTCGATTTCCAGATGGGGGAAGCCGGCTTCGAGCAGCACGTTTTGGCCCACAATGCCGAGGTCGGCCACGCCATCCTTCACGTAGCCGGGGATGTCATCGTCGCGCAAAAACAGAATTTCGAGCGGGAAGTTGGTGGCTTCGGTTTTGAGTTTGAAGGACGTGCTGAGGAAGTTGATGCCGCATTCGCGAATTAGTGCGAGGGAGTCTTCGCTCAGGCGACCGGACTTTTGAATGGCTAATCGTAGCATGTAAAAGGAATAACAGTAGGGACGCCCGCCCGCGGGGGCACGTCGTAATTCAGCCCAAACCCAGGGGCTCGCCAGCGGAATTTCCCGGAATGTAAAAGGAGGAAGCCGGCGCAACTGCGGCCCGGCCAGTGGCGGTGGAGGCGCGGACGAGCGGGGCTAAGCTAGCACCCGGCACGCAGCCCGGCCCCCCACAGATGGCGATGATGAGAAGCGCCCACAACTGCCCATCCCCCCAAAACCGGGGCGGCACCAACAGCACAAACAAGGGCAGCAGAAAAGCTCATCGGGCACAAAGGTAAAGCGAAAACACGTTCCGCGCTTGGCGGCGGCAGATTTTGTTTTCGCTCCTCATACCCCTAACAAGCTGGAAAGGTTTGGCCGTTGCACCGAAATAGCTACGCACCAGCCCTAATTTGCAGCGGCGCCCCACTCCTGCGCCGTCTCCGCATGCACCTCGCCCCCGACCCGGCCCGCTTCGCCGCCGCCCTCGCCGCCTTCGATGCGGCCAACGCCGAAGACCCCAACCAAGAAACCGATGCCCACGGCCGGCAATGGCCCAAGGAGGTGCTGTATGCCCACCGCATGAGTGCGTGCCTAACCCGTGTGGCGCCCGATGCATCGGAGGCGGTGCAGTTGGCGGCGCGGTGCCAGCACATTCGCCGGTGGGCCATTCCGCGTCAGGACTTTCCGATGACGCGCCCCGGCTACCACCAGTGGCGCAATGCATTGAAGAAGTACCACGCCGAACTGGCGGGCCAGCTCCTGAGCCGCGTGGGCTACAGCCCGGAAATGATTGTGCGGGTGCAGGAATTGGTGCAAAAGCTGCGCCTGAAGGACGACCCGGAAATGCAGCTTTTGGAAGATGTTATCTGCCTGGTTTTTCTGGAATATTATTTCCTGCCATTTGCCGCGCAGCACCCGGCGGAGAAGGTGGTGGAAATTGTGCAGAAAACCTGGCCCAAAATGACCGCGCGGGGCCAACAATTGGCGTTGCAGCTGCCCCTGCCCGCCGAGGCGCTGGCACTCGTCAGCCAGGCCTTAGGGCAATAGCTCGCGTCCCACGTTCACCACCTCGCCGATGAAAATGATGGCTGGATAGGTAATGCCATGATGTGCCACCAGCGCCGGCAGGTCCTGCACCGGCCCCATGGCCACTTTGCGCTGGGGCAGGGAGGCGTGCTGCACCACGGCAGCGGGTGTGGCTCCGCGTCCTTCGGCAAGGTAGGCGGCAGCTATTTCGGCCACTTTTTTTAGGCCCATGTAGATGACCACCGTGGAATTGCTTTGCATGGCCAGGCGCAGGTCGGCGGCCAGGGTGCCATCTTTTTTGGTGCCGGTCAGTATCCAGATGCCCTCGCTCACCACCCGGTGCGTGAGGGGAATGTCCTCGAAGCCCACGGCCTGCATGCTGGAAATACCCGGGATGTAGTGCGCCGCAATGCCATGCGCCCGGGCAAAAAGCATCTCCTCGAAGCCCCGGCCGAAGATGAACGGGTCGCCGCCCTTCAGCCGAATGACGCGGCCCCGGCTGCGGGCTTTTTCCAGGATGAGGGCGTGAATGGTTTCCTGGGGCGTGTACTCGCCGTAGGGCTTTTTGCCCACGTAAATGCACTCGCAGGCGGTAGGGGCCAGCGCCAGCAATTCCTGGTTCGCCAAGTTGTCGTAGAGCACCACGGCCGCCGTTTGCAGCACCTTATGGGCTTTAAGGGTCAGCAATTCCGGGTCGCCGGGGCCGGCACCCACCACAAACAATTCCGGAATAATTGCAGCACCGGCCATAGCAGCTTTTTCGAATCAATAGAAATATGGAGCAGCGGAAAACGCTAGGATACCACGCGCAAGTCTTCGCCCCCAACAGCTACCGGCTCAGGCCAGAGCTCAAAATCAGCCGCGGGCGCTTCGCAGGTGGGGCACTGGTAATTGACCAGCGCCTCCCAGGGGGTGTCCGGTGCAATTCCCTGCGCGGCCTCGCCATAGGCCGAATCGTAGACGGTGAAACAGCGCGGGCAACGGGGCAGCAATTTGGCCGTAGGCACCGTGCCAACGTCCTTTCCTGCCGCTGCAAACTGCTCTGTCGCGGCCTCCTCCCCTGTTTCGTTGCCCAATTGGGCATAGTACTGATGGCACAGCTCGGCCAGGTACCAGCCCAACCGCTCGCGCAGCACCTGCTGCCGGAACAGCACAAAATCGCGCGAGTTGGGGTTGAAATCGCGGGTGTGCAGAATTTCGTATTGTTCGCTGGCCCGGCCCGGCTGCCGGCGCACAATGATGGAGCCAAAAAGCCCGGTTTGGGGCTGGGTTTTGATGGCAAAGCAGAGCTGGAACGTGCGCACGTCTTCTTCGTTGAGGTAGCGCACCAGCTCGTGCTTCAGCGCCAAGCCATCGGGGCACCGATCCTCGACCTGCCAATTGAGCTCATTGGCCGCGTGGCGCACGTTGATGCGGTGGCGGCAGAGCACGGCATCCCACAAGGGCCGGTCGGCCGGAGCAATGCCTTTGATGACCAGTGATTTCCAGGGCGTGGTGCACAGCTCCCCCACGCGCGTTTGCAGGCAAACCCGGCACAGGTCCTGCAGGAAGGCAACGGTAAACTGCTCGTCGCGCCGGTAAATGCCCAGCCAGAGCTGCTGGCCAGCCTTATTGAAGCCTTCGTAGTACGGCAGCGTGAAGGCCGGCAGCACCAGCGGCGCCGCCACAGCCTGCTGCACCAGCGCCAGGCTCGCGCTCACTTTAGCGTACAAACGGGCTCCTGCGGCGGCAACTGTTGCTTCGCCCGGGCGGCCTTCGGCCAGCACCACCCGCTCTATGGCCGCGCTGAGGGCCGGAATATCTTCGGAATACACCAGATGCGGCCAGAAATACAGCCCCCCGGCGCGGGGAAAGCGCACGTAGAGGTACCAATAGTTGGGCGTGTCGGAGGCGATGAAGTTAAGGTGGCCCGTGAAAAACGGCACCAAGGTTTGGTGGCTGTCAACGAGGTTGATTTTGAGTTGCGGCCGGTAGTCGAACAGGTCCAGAATGTCTTTATAAACGCCTTCGCGCAGCCAGCCGGCGCTGTAGAAAACGTTTTCGCCCACGTAGGAGCTCACCAGGTTGGGGTGCTTTTCCGGGTCGGGCTCTCCCCACAAATCGGCGGCGGCCAGGGCTTGCAGCAAGGCCTGGCGCCGGGCGGGCTCTACTTGCAGCAACAGCTGCTGGCGGTGGCCCAGCTGGACCTGCTCCACCCCGGCCTTTTCGGCGGCGGTCAGCACGGTCAGCAGTTCACCAGCCGGTACCATGCCACCCGGCAAATTGATGGCAATGGTGCTTAAAGAAGGGTCGGGAGCAGTCATCAGGAAGTTCAGATTAACCAGCGGCCAGTTCAAGTATGGCCAATTCAGCCGCCAAAATGCGCTGTACTTCGGGCCGGCACGAGCCACAGCCCGTTCCGGCCCCGGTGGTGGCGCTTAGTTCCGGCAGCGTACCGCAACCGGCCCCAATGGCCTGGCGCAGGTTTTCGGTGCCCACGTTGTTGCAGCTGCACACCAGCTTGCCCAGCACCGGCGCCGGCGCCTGGCCGCTGCGCAGCAGCTGCAGGCGCTTGTCGCTGAGTTCGGTTTTGTTGGCAATCAGGTCACGGAACTCCTGAAACTCGCGCTTGTCGCCAATGAGGATGGCGCCCACCAGCCGGTCCTGGTGAATAATGCACTTCTTGTAATAGCGCTGGGCCTTGTCGATGAACACAATTTCCTCGTAATTCTCGTGGTCCGGGCACTCGGGCAGGCCAATGCTGCACAGGTCGAAGCCATGAATTTTGATGATGTTTAGGAAGGTGCTGCCCCGATAAAAGCTTCCCACATCGCCGCTCAGGTAGCGGGCCAGCACGGCGGCCTGCTGCTCGGCCGCGGCTGTGATGCCGTAGAGGGTGCCTTCAAATTCGGCGATTTCGCCCAGCGCAAAGACGTTGGGGTCGCTGGTTTGCAGGTGCGCGTTCACCACCACGCCGCGCTTGCAAAGCAGGCCGCTCTCGCGGGCCAACTCCAGGTTGGGTACCGTGCCAATGGCCATGATGAGGGCGTCGCAGGCTATCCGACGGCCACTTTTCAGGCCGATGCCGGTGAGGCGCGCGCGGCCGTAATACAGCTCCACCTCGTCGTTGAAGTACAGGTCGCAGCCCTGGTCCCGCATTTCATCCTGTAGGAGCTGGCTGCCGAGTGGGTCGAGCTGGCGGTCCAGAAACCGCGAGATGCGTTGCACGATGGTGACTTTGGTGCCCACTTCCCGCAGCGAAGCGGCCATTTCCAGCCCCAGCAGCCCGCCCCCCACAATAACGACGTGCGGGTTGGCCGGCAGGTGGCTTTTGAAATTATCCGCATCGGTGCGGCTGCGCATGGTGAAGATGCCGGGCAGCGTGGGCACGTTGCGCGGCACGGCCGCCCGGCTGCCGGTGGCCATAATCAGCACGTCGTAGTCGGTGCGCTGCCCGCGCGAGTCGACTACATACTTTTCGGCGCGGTTTACTTCTTCCACGCTCACGCCGCGCAGCAGTTGGATGTTAAGCGCGGGCTCCTCCGAATCCTGCATTTTCACCAGCTGCGCCCAGTTCTGGTGGCCGCTGATGTAGTCGGGCAGCATCACCCGGTTGTAGAAAGGAAAATCTTCTTTGCTGAAAATCGTAATTTCATCGTCCTCGTTCAACTCGCGGTACGATTTCACGAAGCCAAAAGCGCCGGCGCCGGCGCCAATAACGACAATGCGCTGCGGCGGCTTTTTATATCTGGCCAGCTGCACGGCGCAGTACTTGAAATCGGGCTCCTTGGAAATAGGGTCCACCACGCCCGAAGTCACATTATTGGCCCGGTTCAAATCCGAACCCAGGATTTTGCCCCAGTGCATGGGCAAAAACACCACCCCCGGCCGAATGCCGCCCGAAAGCCGCGCCGCTACCCGGACCTGGCCCCGCCGCGACTGCACCGCCACCAGGTCGCCTTCTCTAATGTTCAGCGAGGCAGCATCCTGCGGATGAATTTCCAGAAAGGCCTGCGGAATATGCTGGCTGAGTTTGCTTACCTTGCCCGTTTTGGTCATGGTGTGCCACTGGTCGCGGATGCGGCCGGTGGTCAGGATGAAGGGGAAGTCGGCATCGGTGGCTTCGCTGCGAAACGCGGCCGCTACGGGATAAATCCGGGCCCGACCCGATGGCGTGTAAAACTGCTGGTCGGTGAAAAGCCGGGAAGATTCCGACGCGGCCGCTCCGGCGCGATAAGGCCACTGCACCGACCCCAGCTGCTGCAAAACTGAATAATTCAGCCCTGCTACGTCGAGCGTGGTCCCCGCCGTTAGGCCGGCGTGCTCCTCGTAAATGGCGGCCGGGTCCGCAAAATCAAACCCCGAAAACCCCATCGCCCGGGCAAACCGGCAGATTATTTCAGCATCGGGCAAGGCCTCGCCGGGCGCCTCTACCACCTTGGCCAAATGGCTGATACGGCGCTCCGAATTGGTCATGGTACCTTCTTTTTCGGCCCAGCCGGCGGCCGGCAGCACCACGTCGGCATACGCCAGGGTTTGGCACTGGCTGCTGATGTCCTGCACCACCACAAATTTGGCGTTGGCCAGCGCCGCTTCCGCTTGCCGGGCATTGGGCAGGCTGGTGAGCGGATTGGTGCAGATAATCCAGATGGCTTTTAGGAGGCCGGTTTCCAGGGCCTCAAACATTTCGGTGGCCGTGTAGCCGGGGGTGGCCGAAAGTGGCCCGCTACCCCAGTATTGCTGCACCTCGGCGCGGTGCGCGGCGTTGGCCAGGTCGCGGTGGGCGGGCAGCAGGTTGGACAGGCCACCCACTTCGCGGCCGCCCATGGCGTTGGGCTGGCCGGTGAGGGACAGCGGGCCCGCACCGGGCTTGCCAATCTGGCCCGTTATCAGGTGCAGGTTGAGCAAGCTCAGGTTTTTGTCGACGCCCACGGCGCTTTGGTTGAGCCCCATGGTCCACATCGATAAAAAGCCCTGCGCGGCTCCGATGTAGCGGGCAGCCAGACGAATATCTTCCTCCGGCACCCCGCACAGCTCGGCTGCTTCGGTCAATGTCCGCTCCAGCACCATTTGCCGATAGGCGTCAAAACCCTCGGCGTTCTGCTCAATAAAGGCCATGTCAACGTCACCGGCTTCAATCAGAGCCCGCGCAATGGCCTGGTGCAGCACCACATCGGTACCCGGAATGAGTTGCAGGTGCAGGTCGGCCAAAGCGGCGGAGTCGGTGGCCCGCGGGTCCACGACAATGACTTTGGTAGCCGGGTTGGCTGCTTTGTGGGCTTCCAGCCGACGCCACAGAATGGGATGGCACCAGGCGGGGTTGGCGCCCGTCACCAAAACACAGTCGGCCAGTTCGATGTCGTCGTAACAGACCGGGACGCTGTCTTCGCCCAGGGCCATCTTGTAGCCCACCACCGCGCTGCTCATGCACAGGCGCGAGTTAGTATCAATATTATTACTGCCAATAAAGCCCTTAATGAGCTTGTTGATAACGTAATATTCCTCGGTAAGGCACTGCCCCGAGGCGTAAAAAGCCACCGAATCGGGACCGTATTGCGCAATAAAGGTCTTGAAAACGGCGGCGGTCCGGGCCAGCGCATCATCCCAGCTCACGCGTTGGAGCGGGCGGCTTTTGCTGTAGCGCATCTGCGGAAACAGCAGCCGGTCGCGGCGGTCGTTCACGGTGTATTGCAGGTTCAGGCCCTTGCTGCAAAGCGCCCCTTTGTTGACGGGGTAATCGGGGTTGCTGACGACGGTCACGTTGCCATTTTTATCCGGCTTCACCAGCACCCCGCAGCCCACGCCGCAGTAGCAGCAAGTGGAGGGGGCAGCAGCGGTTGGAGTGGCCATATTATAATATAAAGCGTAAAGACAGAGTAGTTTAGAGGGGCGGTTTGGCAAGTTTTTCAGAACGTCATGCAGAGCGGAGCGAAGCATCTCGCGTGCCACTGCCAATCAATAAGATTGAGTTACTACTGCACGCGAGATGCTTCGCTCCGCTCTGCATGACCGCCTATTACTTATCATCCTACAGCGCATTATGCCAGGGCCAGCGGTGCTTCAGGTGCCGACTCGCTTCCCGCTTCCTTTACCACCAGCCGTACCAGCAGCACCACCGCTCCTACCGCGGCCACCCCAATCCCGATGTAGAGAAAAGCCGTGCTGTAGCTAATGGTGGCCGATTTGAACAGGAAACCGACCAGCATGGCGCCCAGGTTGCCGCCCGCGCCCACAATGCCGCTCACGCTACCAATGGCCTGCTTGTTGACGAAGGGCACGATGGAATAAGTACACCCGTTGGCCATTTTGAGAAACAGCGCGAAAAGCAGCATGGCGGCAATGGCCAGCGTGAGGCTGGGCGCCACAGAGAAGAAGGCAATGCCAATACCTTCCAGCACCAACAGCCCACTCAGCAGCAGCCATTTGCCTTTAATGCCGTAGGCACGACCGGTGCGGTCGCTGACAATGCCGCCCAGGCCCCGGGCAAAAATGTTCATGAAGCCGAAAATGCCCGCCAGCACGCCGGCCGCAATAAGCGTAGCCCCGAAATGGTCGACGAAGTACACCGCCGCCACGTTGTCGATGGTGATTTCGATGCCGAAGCAGGCGCCATAAGCCAGGGCCAGCAGCCAGGTGCGGTAGTCGCGCAGAGCCAGCAGGAAGGTGCCGGGCTTTTTGACGGCCGTTTCGCGCGCAATGTCGGCGTAGTTGCCCCGCGGCGTGTCCTCGGTGAAAGTGTAGTAGAGGAAGGCCATAACAAGCAGAATAACGCCGGGCACCACCATGGCCATGCGCCAGGAATTGGCCTTGTCGACATAACCCATCGCCACAAAACCGGCCGCTAACAAGGGCATGAGCATGTTGGCAATGCCGCCGCCCAGGTTGCCCCAGCCCCCGGCCACGGCATTGGCCGTGCCCACCACGTTGGGCGCAAACATCATAGAAGTATGAAACTGCGTGATGACGAAAGAAGCCCCTATCACGCCAATGGCCAGCCGGAACAGCAAGAAACTCTCGTAGCTGTTGCTCGTGCCGATGAAAAGCACCGGAATAGCGCCCACCACCAGCAAACTGGTGTAAGCCAGCCGTGGCCCGATGGTATCGCAGAGCTTGCCCATGAGCAGGCGCGCCAGAATGGTGGCCGATACCGAAGCGATGACGATGTTACCGACCTGGCCCTTGTCCAGGTGCAGTTGCTCGCGCACCAACGGCATGAGCGGCGCAATGCCAAACCACCCAAAAAAGCAGAAGAAAAACGTGAGCCAGGTGAGGTGAAACGTGCGCATCTGCACGCCCTTGGTGGCAAAGATGTTGAGCCGGGTCAGGGGCTGCTGAGCGGTGGTATCCATAAGCTAGGCGGTGAAATTGCGTGGGCTTTTATCGCGCGGGACAGGTTGCAAACAGGTTTAGACCTCCAAACCAATGTACACGTCCGTGCCTTCCACTTTGATGGGATAGGTGCGAATGCTGCATTCGTCGCCGTTCAAACACTCACCTGTAAGCAGCGAAAAGGTGCGTTTGTGAAACGGGCAGGCCACTTTGGGCTCGCAGGCTTCGCCGGTGCTGCCAATCATGCCGCGGGCCAGGGCCATTTGTTGCTTGTGCGGACACAGGTTTTGGGTGGCGTACCACTCGCCGCGCCGGGCAAAATTGAAAATGGCCACCTGCTCACCCTCCACCAAGGCGCAGGCGCCCCCGTCAGCGGGAATATCGGTGGTTTTGCACACGGGCAGCCAGATGATGTCGGTCAGGGTTTCCATAAATTTATGATTATGAATACGTTGTTTACATAAGCAGCTGTTTAGAAAGTCAAAATCGTTGTCATCCTGAGCGCAGCGAAGGACCTTATCACGTCAGAACAATGCCTATTCT
>NZ_JAERQF010000056.1 GCF_016734815.1 Hymenobacter rubidus | reverse complement strand
GGGGCAGTAGGGAAAGAGTGAGAAAATATACCCCTTTCCTCTACTTTTCACTGGCCTACTTCGAGGGGAAGCCTACATATACACCAATCCGAGAACCGCTCTAAATCAAGTTGCGGTATAGCCGCGTAGCGGCGACAGATTCGCCCGTTCTTTCTGCCACCGCTACGCAGCTTTTGCATCACTTAAATCGGGATTCTCTGCAAACCTTTCGCCGCTACGCGGCTACTCTGCAACTGGGGTTACTTATACCGGATGACGTGGGGCAGCCGCATCCCCCACAAAAAACCCTCTCTGCAATGCACGGAGAGGGTTTTTGTGGGCCCAACTGGAATCGAACCAGTGACCTGCTGATTATGAGTCAGCTGCTCTAACCGATTGAGCTATAGGCCCGGTGCCGGAGGAAGTCATCTTTCACCTCAACCCTGCCGTTGCCGGCCCTCCAACGCTGCAAAAGTACGACCTTCGCGCACGGAAAACCAAGCCACCTCATGCTTCCCAACTTACTATTTGATTTTGGCGGCGTCATCATCGACATCGATTACGACGCCACGCCCACCGCCATGCGCCGCCTGAGCCGCGCCGGCAGCACCATCGAGTTCACGCAGGCGCACCAGGCCGAGCTGTTCGATAAGTTTGAAACCGGCCAACTCACCCCCAACGAGTTTCGGGCCGGGCTGCGCGAGGCCTACGACCTCGACGCCACCGATGCCGAGCTGGATGCGGCTTGGCACGCCATGCTGCTCGACGTGCCCGCCGAGCGCCTGGCCCTGATTGGCGAGCTGCGGGCGCGGGGCCACCAAACAGCCCTGCTCTCCAACACCAACGAGCTGCACATTGCCGACATCAACCGGCGGCTGGCCACCAAATACGGTTTCCAACACGGCATCGCCGACGTGCTCGACCGGGTATTTTATTCGCAGGAAGTGGGCCTGCGCAAGCCGGGCGAGGAAATATTCCGGCACGCGCTGCGCGAAATGAACTGGCAGGCCGCGGATACGTTGTTCATCGAGGACAGCCCGCAGCACATTGCTACGGCCCGCCGCCTGGGGCTGCAAGTGTTGCACCTGGCCCCGCCCCTCACCCTCGTCACCGCCCTGCCCGAAGCCCTCCGTGTCTTTCCCCGAGAATACGCCCCCGCCCATTCCTGAGTCCGATTTTGGTGGCTTTCCGGCCGATGTGGCGGCCCCTCCGGCTGGGCCGGCCGCAATGGAAAAAGGCCTTGCCCCGGCGCTGTTCCGGCGGTTTGAGCGGCCGGCGCCGCCGGTGTGGCGCACGGTGGCGCTGCACATTGGCCTGTTTGTGCTCACGCTGCTGACCACCACGCTGGCCGCGGTGCAGCTCACGCGGGGCGGCATCGACCTGCTGCCGCTGGGTGTTTGGGGCCTACCGGCCGCGCCGCAGCCGGGCGAATGGTCGCGCGGGCTGTGGTTTGCGCTGCCATTTCTGGGCGTGCTCACGGTGCACGAGTTTGGGCACTATTTCACGGCTCGTTACAACCGGGTGCGCTCCTCGCTGCCTTATTTCATTCCGTTTCCGATGGGGCTGGGCACCTTCGGGGCGGTCATCCGCATCCGGGAGCGAATTTTTTCGCGGCGTGAGTTTTTTGATATCGGGCTGGCCGGGCCGCTGGCGGGCTTTCTGGTGGCGGTGCCGCTGCTTATCTACGGCTTTACGCACCTGCCGCCGGCGGCGTACGTGTTCAGCATTCATCCGGAGTATGCCCGCTACGGGGCTCATTACAACCAATACGTGTATGATTCCAACGAGCTGGCCAACGGCCTGACCCTGGCCAAACCGCTGCTCTACCGCCTGCTCGAACGCACCTTTGCCGACCCGGCCCGCCTGCCGCCCCCCCTGGAATTGCTGCACTACCCGGTACTGCTGGCCGGGGCGCTCAGCCTGTTTTTCACGGCGCTGAACCTGCTGCCGCTGGGCCAGCTCGATGGCGGCCACATTTTGTACGGACTGCTGGGCCGGGCGCGGTTCAACAAGCTGGCCTTCTGGCTGTTCATCGGCTTTATTTTTTATGCAGGGCTGGGGCTGTTTTCGTTGCACGACGACTGGCACGAGTGGCTGTATTGGGGGCCGGTGTACGCCGGCTACCTGGCGCTGATTTTCTGGCGGGTGCTGCCCCGGCCACGCCACGGGCTGCTGCTGGCGGCGGGCATCTGGGCAGCGCAGGTGGCGGTGGCCGCCGCCGTGCCGGGCGTGGCCGGCAACCCCGGCTGGCTGGTGTTTGGGCTGTTGCTGGGACGCTTCACGGGCATCTACCACCCACCCGCGCCCGACGAGCGGCCGCTGAGCCCCGGCCGCCAGGCACTGGGCTGGGTGATGGTGGTTATTTTTGTGTTGTGCTTCACGCCCGGGCCTTTTAAGTGACGCATATTCTGAAGCTGCCTGGTAAGTCGGCAAACGCCATGCGGCGCACACGAGATGCTTCGGCTCCGCCTCTGCATGACAACCAGAACCAACTTTCTACCCCGCTTCCTTATTTCATCAACCCCATTTCCTTACCGGGTCTGCCTTTTGACCAGGCCCGTTCTGCGCCAGCTGCGGCGCACTATTGCCATTATCAAATGATTTTCAACCAAAAGCAGCTTTTTTTAGGTTCTACGCACATTGCGCTGCGGGCCGAAACCTTGTACGTGTGCAAGCGCAACCCCCAAGGCGTGGCCACGCTCGAAACCGAAGTACCCTACGAAGAAATTCTGCCCGTGAAGGCCGGCGAGTACCGCCACATTCCCACCAACCAGCTGCTGCTCACCGGTCTGATTCTACTGGTGCTGGGCTATGGCCCCTGGCGCGAGTTGCTGCTTACCGGCCAGCCCAGTGCCCCGCTCTACGGCTGGTGGGCAGTGTTTGGGGTGAATGCGCTGGCCGCGTGGCTGCGCTTCGAGCAGCAGTGGTGCACCTTTCGGCTCCAAACGGCGCATCTGGCCATCACGTTGGCCGGCCGGCCCTGGCAGCGCAAGCAATTTCGGGCCCTGGCCACCGAGCTGGAGCGCCGCACCAAAACCTACCTGCGCGACGAGTACGGGCAAGTAAACCCGCTGGGCTTCATCGAGCCGCAGCTGCGGCGGGTGGCCTGGCTGCACGAGCTGGACGTGCTCAGCACCCGCGAGGCGCAGGCCCTGAGCACCCGCCTCACCGGCCGCCGCTCCACCGACCCGCTCAAGGGCATGGGCCAGGAGCTGGAGTCGCCGTATCTGAACTGACTTTAGTGGTTAGTTGCTATGAAGCTGTTCGAATGAGAGCGAGCCGGGGGGCGTGCCCGCCCTGGCTCGCTCTCATTCCAGCGTAAACCCGGGCACAGGCAACGCTTTCGCCGGCCGCTCCGATTCTGCTGTTGCCCAGGCCGTGAGCCTACCACTGTTTCTTCACGGAATGCTGATGCCCGAGTGGCATTGCTTGGGCTCGTGTAAGACAGAGCCAATGCAGCGTTTCTGCCTCGTACGTCGGCCCGAAAATTGCTCCTGTGTTTAATCCTACCGCGTACCTTTAGCGCTGCAAAACGCCGCCCATGACCCGCTTTCTGGCTTATTTCCTCACCGCGCTTATGCTGCTCCAGACCTTGGGGCAGGAAGTGCTGGTCGTGGATTATCAGCTAAACAAAGCGCGCATCACGGCGCAGTATTGCGTGAACAAGGCCCGCCCGCAGCTGCACTGCAACGGCAAATGCCACCTGGCTCAGCAGCTGCGCAAAGCCGAAAACGGCGATAAGAAGGCCCCCGCCGGTGCCCAGGCCAAGGTGAAATACGAAGTGCTGCCCACCGCGCCCTTGGTACTGGCGGCGGTGCGACATTGGCCGTTGCCGGCCCGCCGCTACCCCACTCCCCGGGCCGCCCACTGCGCGGCCGTGCCCGGCGTGGGCGTGTTTCGGCCCCCACTCCTACTGGGCTGATTAGGTGGGTCTGCGCCTGTCGGCAATGCCGGCAGCCGCAGGCCCTTGAATGGCCGCGTCGGATTTCGACGGGCCAGACCGCGCGTGCTTATGCGCCGGTTTCTATCACAGTACGGGTACCTTTTTTCTTTTCTTTCGATGAAATTTTCCGCTTTTTCTCTCGCTGCTGGTGCGCTGGCGCTGGCCACTTTCAGCCTCGCGGGCTGCTCCAAAGACGTAGCCGTTCCCCAGACTGAGTTTACGCTGCATATGGACAACGGCGTGGCCACCACCAGCACCGCCGGCATCACCACATTCAACTCGCTGGTGCTGGGCACGGGCGCTTACAAAAACGCCAACGGCGACGACTTCACGGTGAGCACCTTGCGGTACTACATTTCCAACGTGACCCTGAAAAAAGGCGACGGCAGCAGCTACGCCGTGCCCAACAGCTATTTCCTGGTGGACCAGTCCAATGCCGACACCCAGGACCTGACCATGACCGGAGTGCCGGTGGGCGACTATACCGGCATCAGCTTCGTGGTGGGGGTGGACAGTGCCCGCTCCAAGGCCGGCAATTTCACCGGCGTGCTCAACGCCGACAAAGGCCTGCTCTGGACCATGAACGGCGTAAATGAGTTCATCAACCTGGAGCTGAAGGGCAACTCGCCACAGGCCCGCACTGGCGCCCTCACCTTCCACATTGCCGGCTACATTCACTCCACCACCAATACCATTCGCACGGTTACGGTGCCGTTTCCCTCGACTAACCTGCTGATTCGGACCGACCATTCGCCCGAAGTCCACATGCAGGTCGACATCGCCAAGATGTTCAGCGGGCCGACCAAGATAAAGTTTGCCGACACCTACAACGTGATGGGCGGCGCGCCCGCCGTGCAGATTGCCAATAACATCCAGGCCGGCATGTTCACCGTGTCGCACATTCACGCCAACTAATCAGCGGCCGGGCTTTGCGGGCGGGTTGGTGGGCAGCTGAATTTTTTCGGCTGCCCACCAACCCGCCCGCAAGGCAGCGCGGCCTTCTGTTTTCGGGATGAAAAACCTTTCCTTGCTTCTCCTCGGCGCGCTGCTGAGTGCGGCCCCGCTGGCCAGCCGGGCCTGCGACATTTGCGGCTGCTTCATGGGCATCACGCCCTACGACAACCAGAGCGGCCTGAGCCTGATGCACCGCTACCGCATCTTCAACGGCTACCAGGCGCTGGGCCAGACGCCGCACTTTTTCCCCGGCGGCGCCCGGCCGTTTTTCCCTTCGCCCCTCAACGGCGACAACGGCTACCAGCACGACCACCACGACGACCCCACCGATTTTGAGGCCTTTCGCGTCATTGAGCTGCGCGGCAAATACTTCCTCTCGCAGCGCGTGGAGCTGAACGCCTTTGTACCCTACGTGATGAACACCTCGCAGATAAACGGCCGGCAGCTGAACGCGGCGGGCGTGGGCGACGTGACCCTATTTGCCGGCTACCACCTCATCCGGGCCATCGAAACGGCGGGCGTGCAGAGCCGCCTCATCGTGGGCGGCGGCCTGAAGTTGCCCACCGGCGAATACACCCGCCTCAACGACCAGGGCCGGCGCTACCCCCTGCTCAATCAGGTGGGCACCGGCACCACCGACGGGTTCATTTACGCCAACTACATCGGCAGCTTCCACAGCTTCGGACTGAGCGTGAACAGCAGCTACCGCCGCTCGACGGAAAATACGTTTCGCAACAGCCTGGCCCCGAGCACGGCCACGTTTGGCAGCCTGTTCTACCGCCTGCCGCTCGGCGACAACTGGCAGGTGTACCCGTCGGCGCAGTTTTTTTACGAGAAAACCAAGGGCGAAATGCTGGAAGGACAGCTCACCGGCGAGCACGCCATGAACAACGCCCTGCTGGGCCCAGGCCTCGATGTATACTACAAAAACGTGTCGCTCAACACCAGCTTCCAGCTGCCCATCTACACCGCCGAAACCGACCACCCGGCCAGCGCCGGCCGCCTGGTGGTATCCGTCGGCTACAGCTTTAAGCAAACCAAATACCTGCTTCACGGCAAAAGCTGAGCGCTAGGAACCTCGCTTGTTGCGGTGCGTAGGAAGAAGCATTCATCCACTTTTCCTACTGCTTCGCTATGAGCATCGTCCTCAATTCCGCCGCCGTCACCTTTGCCAAAAAGCTTATCCAGGACGGCAAAATCAAGAACGACCAAGGCCACTGGGGCCAGCACAATCCCGATTCGGGCCAGGAGAATTCATTCCTGGAAAAACACGAGATGGAAGAGTACGCCAACTGGCACCTGGGCATCGACAAAAGCAAGGGCGCCGACACCAAAGGCCGCTACCATTTCCCCTACGGCGACTTCAAAACCGTGCACCGCGACGGCCTCATTGCCGCTAAGGAACGCGCCGCCCAGCAAGGCTACCACGACATTGAAAAAGCCGCCGATGAGCTGCTGGAGCAGCTGGAGAAAAAGGCGGCGAAGTAGTGCTGCTAATGCTTTTAGGACTTACGCAGTTGAAGCCCCAGCGGGGCGGCATATTGGTAGTAAGTTATTCATTATGAAATGGTAAAGCCCCGGCGGGGCGACACTCGCCAAGCACTCAACCGAGTGTCGCCCCGCTGGGGCTTTCTACCCAACATCAGCCAGTTACTATCGATATGGCGCCCCGCTGGGGCTGCAACTGCGTAAGTCCTAGCTTTAATAGCGCCCCGCTCGTTGGGGCGCTTTCGTTGCTAGCTACTCGACCGCTAGCTTCTGGCTTACCACATCACCGCGGTCAGTTTCGAACTGAAGCGTGTAGACGCCCGCTGCTACTCGGCTCACATCCAGCGTATGCGTCGTGGCACTGGCCGGCAGGGAGTAACGCTGCAACACCCGGCCCTGCGCGTCGAGCAAGAGGGCTCGTACCGACTGCTGCCGCAAAGTGGCGGGCAGCACTACAGTAGCGGTGGCATGGGCCGGGTTGGGGTAAAGGCTAACCTCCGCACGCTGGCGGATGGGGGCGGTGGCCGTGAAGACGCCGGTGGGGTTGTAATGGCCAAAGCGGGCCGTCACCTTCGACCTATCGCCTACCGTAATGAATCTACCACCGGCAAATAGGCCGCCGTGGCCGTCTGAAGCAAGGGTACGGACGCCATCGCCCATGTTGGTGTTTAGGCCAGAGCCTAGGGCGCTCCACGCTACACCGTTCCATTGAGCTAGGTTGCTGGTATTGGTAATGCCTCCGGCCATGCTAAAATTTCCTCCGGCATATACGTAGCCGGTGCTTGCTACCACAATGGCGTACACGATGTCGTACCTGAACTGGTTCATCCCAACGCCCAGCGGGCTCCACGCCGTACCGTTCCATTGGGCGATGTTATTGACGGCCAAGCCACCAGCGGTGTTAAAAGAGCCACCAGCATACAGCGTACCGTTGTTGTCTACGGCCAGTGCAGCTATAGAATTGTATGTTCCTCCGCTTACTCCTGTGCCCAACGCACTCCAAGTTGTGCCATTCCATTTGGCTACATTGCTGGCCGCTACGCCACCTGCCTGCGTGAATGAGCCCCCAGCGTATACGGTGTTTCCATCCACAGCTATTGCCCTTACGCCAGCTAACCCAGTACCTAGCGCACTCCACGTTGTGCCGTTCCATTTGGCTATGCCACTCGCCGCCATACCGCCGGCCGTGGTGAAACCACCGCCGGCATAGAGGTTGCCACTGCCATCTACAGCCAAGGCAGACACGTTATTATTCAGGCCCGCGCCCAGAGCGCTCCAAGCGGTGCCGTTCCATTTGGCAATGTGGCTGGCCGCTACGCCACCCGCCTGCGTGAATGAGCCCCCAGCATATATATTGCCATTTTGGTCTACGGCCAGCGCGGCCACGACGTCATTCGTGCCGCTGCCCAACGCAGTCCACGCCGTGCCGTTCCACTTGGCAATGTAGTTTATGGGGATACCTCCGGCGGCAAGGACATACCCCCCGATATAGGTGTTGCCACGGCTATCAACAGCCAACGCCAACACAAAACCGTTTATTCCATTAGCAAAACCACTCCATACAGTCCCATCCCATTTGGCCAGGCAATCAACCCCTACGCTTCCCGCCTGCGTCATATAGCCGCCAACATACACATTGTTGCCATCTACAGCCAATGCAAACACATTTGCGGTTCCTGTTCCCAAAGTGCTCCAAGCGGTGCCATTCCATTTGGCAACGCCACGAGCTGCTACTCCCCCAGCGGTGTAAAAATTGCCCCCGGCATAGAGGCTGCCACCACCATCCACCGCCAACGCATCCACTGAGCTATTCACTCCCGCACCTAGCGCCCCCCATGCTGTGCCATTCCATTGGGCAATATAGCTTACTACGCCAGCCAGCGTGAAATTGCCCCCGACGTATACAGTGCTTCCATTTACAGCTAATGCATTTACAATTCCCGTAAAACTCGCTCCCAACGCGTTCCACGTTGTGCCATTCCACTTGGCAATGCCACCCGTTATTACACCGCCGGCCCCAGAGAAGCTGCCCCCAGCATATACATTGCCAACGGCATCTACAGTCAAGGCATTCACCCGACTGTTCAAACCCGTGCCCAACGCAATCCAGGTCGTGCCATTCCATTTGGCAATATAATTAGCAGCCACGCCACCCGCTTGCGTAAAATTGCCCCCGGCGTACAGGTTGCCATTTTGGTCCACAGCCAGCGCAAGTACAAAGCCATCCACTCCCGTTCCCAGTGCACTCCAAGCGGTGCCATTCCATTTTGCGAGGTAAGCGGAGCTGCCACCACCAAACCCTCCCCAGCCGCCGGCATATACGTTACCATTAGCGTCCACCGCTACGGCTTTTACAATGCCAGGCACACCGACACCCAAAGCGCTCCAGGCCGTGCCATTCCACTTGGCGATGTGCCTGGCAGGTACGCTACCCACCGCCGAGAAGCCTCCCCCGATGTATACGTCGCCATTAGCAGCTCGCACTATGGCATACACGGCACTATCAGCGCCCGGTACGTCAAAGCCGTCCTGCCAATACTGGTCGCCGGCCCCCTTTACCTTGCGCGGGGCAGTGGGCTGAAAAGTGGGCTGCCCATTGGGACCCGTGCCCACAGTGTACCCACTGGCATTGAAGGAGCCGGCCAGCCCGGCTTTAAGCGTACCGTCGGGGTTCAGCACTTCAGCCAGCGGACGGCCAGCCGGGGCAGGTGGAGATGACACCAGGCTGCTGGCTTGTACCAAAGGGCTCCAAACCAGCAGGATAAACACGATAAGACCATGCAAAAAGGGGGTAGAAATGCGCATCAGCTGGCAGGATAATGTTGAAGGGTAAATACATGGCAATGTAATACCCACCTCAAACATTTCTGCATTACCATCCTAGAACCTAATGCCAGCTCAGCGCACCTGCACGTTATCCACAATCAGCTCCGGATTGGCTGCGTAGCCCGACGACACCGACTCCGCGGCATTCCACTCGTAGGTGGTAAGCCAGGGCGTTTGCCGGGCATCGGGCACCGTTTGGTAGGTGAATACGAACTTGGTGCCCACCCGAAAAGTAGTGGTATCGGACAAGCCAAACACCTTCACCTGGGCGTAATCCTGTTCGTCGAGGCCAGCCATCCGCAACGGATAGGCCAGCTGCACTATCCAGCGCATGCGCGGACGGTGATTCAGGGCGTCGTAGGTGAGGTCGTAGCGCACAATCTGGCCTTTGGCCAGGCTGGCTGGTGCCAGCTCCTCCGTTTGGGCGCTGGGCCGCTGGCAGCCGCAGAGGGCCACGGCCAGCAGGCCGATGGTAGACAGTTTGTTCATGTAGCAGGCAGAAAGAGGCGAATGTTTGTTTGACCAGTGGATTGGCCGAAAGGTTGCTGGAGCCGGCAATCTTTTTTTCCAAGTTCCCAAGCCCACTACACCGAGCAGTAAAAAGCCCCGGCAGCGTGGCCGGGGCTTTTGGAAGTAAGCACCGACTACTGGTTTAGCCGGATGATTTGCAATAATTATTCCAATTTAATCAGAAATTCATTCAATCACCATTTTTTTCACGATGACTCCTGCCTCCGTCTGTAGTCGCAACGAATACACCCCGGCAGCCAGCCCCGCGAGCGACAGCGTGTGCGGACCAGCCCCCGCCGCCAGCATCTGCGTGAGCACCACCCGGCCCACGGCATCGACCAGGGCAGCGGCTACCGTTTTTTGCGTCAGGCTAGCCGGCAGTTGAATTGTTACGGCCAGGTGGGCGGGGTTGGGAAACAGCGCCACCTGCGCTGCCAAGGCCCCCGAAGCCGTGCCCAGCACCTGCTGCGGCCCAAACAGCAGCTCGAAGCGCGGCGCGGTGTTGGTCGCACTCATGGTGAAGGTGTAGGTGGGCTGCCGGCTGAGGTCGGTGAAGGTGTTGAGCAGTAAGTCGTGGAGGAAAGGCTGGGCCCCGGTCGTGAAATTGAGCACTTGGGCGGCTTGCAGCGTGTAGGTGCCCGTGGCCGGCAAGCCCACCGTGAGCGGCACCGTGACGGTGGCCGTGCTACCCGTAGGCAAGGCGTTGATGGCCAGCTGGGTGCCAACGGCCACCGAGGCCAGGTTCAAGCCGTTGGGGTTGGGCAGCTTCACGGCGTCGTACTGCGGGTCGATGCCCGCCGTGGCGCCGGCCTGAAAATACACATAGGTATCATCCGAAGCCGTGCCGACTGCCCCGCGCATGGTGAGCTGCAGCAGCGGCCGGGTTTCGGCGGTGGTCCGCTGGAACGTGGTGCCGTTGGGGGCGGTCAGGCGCTGGCTGTTGCGGAAAGTGATTGAGCCGCTGGTCTGTCCGAGGCTTACCCGCGTGAAGAAGCCTTGCGCCATGGGCACCACCGGGTTGCCGCCCACCAGGTTGACGTAGCTGCGGTACTGGCCCACGTATGGCCCGGTGCTGCTATACACGTAAATGGCCGCATCCAGCCCGGGCCGGTCCATCGGCAGCACCAGGCTGTAGTCGAGCGGAGCCGGGTAAGGGTTGCCGAGAAACTGCCAACCGGCGTCGGCCGCCGTGGGGCCGGAGTTGCGGGCCAGCGTCAGGGGCACGTCGCCGTTGTTCAGCGTCCCCACAAAATCGACCAGCTGGCCGGCCCCGATGTTGACGGTATAGCCCTGGCCCACGGTCAGCGGGTCGCTCATCCCAACGGGCGAGAACCAGCCTTTATCGAACGTTGGGGAATTGTTGGTGAGCGTCAGCCGGGCCTGGTCGTAGCCATACACCGTGGGGAAGGGATTTATCGAAGTCGGCGAAGACGAGCCATTATACAACTGATTGAGCAGCGGCGTAAAGCCGGCCGTGGCCAGGTCGGCCACGGTGGTGGCCTGCACCGGCGCGCTGTAGTGCCGGTAGCCCACGCCGCCGTTCAGGGCCGGGTCGATGTAGCGCTGCACGGTGGCCGCCCCCACCACGGTGCCCCCGCTGTTCACCACCAGCGCATCGCCGCCGGGCCCCGAAAGCAGGACAAGCGGCTGGCCGGCCGTGGCTAGGCTGCCGGTTAGGGTGAGTACTCGCTGGAGCTGCACGGTGCCGCTCAGGGTGGCGCCGGCCGCGCCCACCGTCAGGTTCCAGAAGCTGGTGGGGCTGCTGCCGCCTACCGCCTGAAGCACGGCGCCCGTGAGCGTGACCACGCCGCCGGTGGCCGTGAAGGTGCCGTTTTTCACGAAGTCGCCTTTCAAATCCAGGGTGCCGCCGCTCTGGCTGAGGCTGCCGCCGGAGGTTAGCAACAGCGCCTTGGCCACCGCCGTGCCGCCCAGTAGCACCGGGTAGCGCGGCGCGCCGGCCGGAATCAGGGCATCGAGGGCGGCGGTGGGCACGCCGCCGGTCCAGTTATTGGCATCAAACCAGTCGGTGCTCACGCTGCCGTTCCACTGGGCCTGGGTGGTGGGCACGGTGTACTGAATGCTGAACTGCGGGGCCGCCACGTTGCCGTTGGTGGCGGCATCCTGGGCGGCGTTGGCGGCCACGTCCACCGTCACGGTGCCCGCGCCGCCCGGCGTCACGCTGAAGGTGTAAATGGTGCCGCTGCCGCCAAAGCCGCTCAATGTGCCATTGCCCACCGTGATGCCGGCCGTGGAGAAGCCCGTCACGCTTTCCGAAAAGGTCACCGTTATCGGAATGGGCGAGGTGCTGGTCGAGGGGCTGGCGGTGCTCGTAATGGCTGCCGTGGGCGCCGTGTGGTCGAGCGTGTAGGTCTGGCCGCCGGTGTAGCCGCCGCCAATGGCATTGCCCGGAATGTCGGTGATGCCGGTGCCGCTGCTGTTCAGGTCGAGGCGCAGGGTGCCGCTGCCGCTCACGCCGGTCACCGTCACGTCATACACACTGCTCGAAACCAACGTGGCAAAGGCAATGGTGCCGGCCGCAGTGCCGGTTGCGGTAAGCGAAAAATCAGTGGGGCCAACGCCGTTCACGCCTTCGCTAAACGTGACGCGGAACACCAGCGTGGTGGCGTTGGTGGTAGCCGCAGCCGGAGTCTGGCGGTTGCTGCTGAGCACGGTAGGCGCTATGCCATCCACCAGCACGTTGGCCGTGGAGGCTACGCCGTTCAGCGCAAAGGCTACGGCTTGGCTGGCGGCGCCTTGTATGGTGCCGCCATTGAGCGCAATGGCACTGCCAAGCGTCACGCCATCCGGGTCGAGGTTACCGCTCGCCACCGTGTAGCGGAAAGTGAGGGCGGACGTGCCGCTGCCCGAAAGGTAAGTGGCCGCTACCGTGCCGCCCGTATTCAGGGTAAGCGGCAGGGAAGGCGTGCCACCGCCGGTATTCACCACGACTGCCCCGGAGAAATTGACCACAAAATCGAGGTTCTGGCCGGTGCGGTAGGTGGCGTTGGCGGGCGCGCTCACGCTCGTAACCGTGATGGCGGCGCTGAGCACAACGGTTTTGGTGGCCGTGTTGCTGTTGCTGATTCCGTCATTCGCCACGAAGCTCACCGTCCGGTTGCCGGTGTTGGGCGAGGCGGCGGTATTGGTGTAGGTGACCGCACGCAGGGCGGCCTGCCACTGGGCCACCGTGGCCGTGGCCCCGGCCGAAGCGAGCGTGAGTACGCCGCCCGCGTTGCTGCTCACGGCAATGTTGCCCATGCCCACGTTGCTGAAAGCCAGCACATCCTCCGCACTCTGGTAGTTGCCCGTAATGCTCACCGTGGCCGAGGCCAGCGTGGAGTTATCGGCGTCGCTCACCGTCAGAGCCGGGTCGATGGCGACCGGTGTGGAAGGGCCCGGCACGCTCTGGGTGAAAGTGGTATTGCCGCCGCTGGTGGTCACGATGGGCGCAATATTCGTGCTCAGGGCCAGCCCGTTGTAAGTAGCGCCAGCCGTGGGCGGCACCAGCACCGTGCGGCCCGTGCCCGTGGTAGTGAAACGCAAAAGGCCGCCCGTGCCCACAAACTGGTCCGTCAGGTACAGCAGGCCGCCGGTCGGCTCGTAGGCCAGGTCGGTGGGCTGGGTGAAATTGCTGGCTCCGGCTGCCAGCGGGGTCACGACCAGACTGGTCAGGTTCACCACTTTCAGGGCATCCAGGGTAGGGTCGGCGCTGCCCTGGGTAAAGAACAGCCGGTTGTTGGCCGCATCCAGGGCCAGGCCGTTGTAGTCCGAATTGGCAATGCCCGGCACGATGACCGCGCGGCTGCCGCCCGCCGTGGTAAAGCGCAGAATGGCGCCCGTCGTCGTGAACTGGTCGGTTACGTAGAGCTGGCTCGTCGCGGCGTTCAGAGCCAGGTCGGTGGGTTGAAAAAAGTTGCCGGACCCCGCCGCCAGCGTGGTGACCACATTATTGGTCAGGTTCACTACTTTCAGGGCATCCAGAGTAGGGTCGGTGGCGCTGCCCTGGGTGAAATACAGCTTGTTGGCGGCGGCATCCAGGGCCAGCCCGTTGTAAGTAGCGCTGGCCGTGGGTGGCACTATCTGGGTGCGGCTGCCGCCCGCCGTAGTGAACCGCAGGATGCCGCCCGTACCCACGTACTGGTCCGTCACGTAGAGAAAGCCGTTGGCTTTGTCGACCGCAATGTCGGTAGGCTGCGCAAAGCTGGCCGCCGCCGAGGCCAGCGTAGTGCCCGCCGTGCCATCCGGGTTCACCGCTTTGGCGGCATCCAGCGCGGCGGTGCTGCTGCCCTGGGTGTAGTAAATCCGCGTGAACTGGGCCCACGCGCCCGGCGCGGTCAGCAGCATGAGCAGGGCAACGGCGCCGGTGCGCAGGCCGCCGGCCAGGGAGTAGCATCGATTCATAGCAGACGGCATAGAAATGCAAAGGCAACAGCAAGAAACCGCTACTGCTGGCGGGAGGCGCCCACGGCGCAAACGGCAAACAGGCCCCCGCCAGGGCTAGGTTGGCGGGTATATTCCGAACAGGGAAATGCAGTAGTTCATGGCCAGCGAAGTGGGCATGATGCCGAAGGGCTGGCTGCCCCCCGTTGGCTGGATGGCATTGGCCAGCCCGTTGGAAGGGCTACCGGGAGCGGTGTAGGCCAGCACGGGCACGGCTTCGCCGTTGACATCGGTGCCCACCTGGGCGGAGGCAATGTTGCCTACCGGCGTAGCACTGACGGGAGCGAGGTCGGCCACGAAGGGGTGGCCATGGGCCGTCATCTCCGCAGTGGTCAGCGTATGCGTTTCGGCTCCTCCCTCCTGGCCCAGGACGTAGCTTGACGTGCCCGGCCCTTGGCCGAAGTGGCGCGGAGCCCGGCCCCGCAGGTCGGGCAGGCCAAAGGTGGTCTGGCCATCGCCGCCGTAGATGGTCCCTATCAGCGTGAACAAGGCCGTATTATCGGCAATGGAGAGAAGGCTCCCGTCGCAAAAAGCCCACCCCTGCGGCGCAAAATTCCCCGCAAACAGCATGATTTCGCCTATATAAGGCTGACTACCCGTCACCTGCCGGGGAGCAGCCAGGGCCGGCGCGGCCAAAGCCGTTCCCGTGAGCAGGCCGCCCAGTCGTTTCAACCAATGGCGACGGGCCGCTTCGGCCGGCGCCTGCCGCGGCCCCACCAGGGGCACCAAGCCGGCAGCAGTAGCTCTCAAACGCATAAGCAAACGAAGGGTTAAAGCCAGAAAAGAATGTCCAGCGACTACCGGGGCGGGAAAATGCCCTGCAGAGCAATGCAATAGTTGAGCACCAGATAAGGCGACTGCAAGCCAACCGGCTGGCCACCGCCGGCATTGGCAAGCGCATCGGGAGCGGCAGCGCTGTTGAAAGCGCCCGCTTGGTTGAGCACGCTCACGGCTTCGCCGCTGGCGTTGCTGGCCACGGCCACGGCCGGCACGGCGTTGGTGGGGTCGCTCAGGGTGCCGGTAGCTGCGCTTGCCTGCGAATTGTGGCGATGAATCGGAATCTGGCCGACTGCCAGCGTGACGGTTTCGGCCCCCGCCTCCTCGCCCACGGTGCGCGGCGACAGGCCCGGCCCGTTGCCCACCCCGATGGGCGTGGTGCCCTGCAAATTGGGCAGGGCAAAGTTGGAGGTGCCATTGCCGCCGAAGTTGGTGCCCAGCAACGAAAACAGGGCCGTGTTGGAGGAAATGGGCAACAGCTGGCCGTTGCACAGCGCATACCCACGGGGCGCAAAGTTGCCCGCAAACATCATAATCTCGCCCACGAATACGTCGGTGCCCAGCACGCTTTCGGGGCGGGCCAGGGCGGGCGTGGCCAGGGCCGTGCCCCCCAGCAGCGCGCCCAGGCGCTTTAGCCAGCTGCGTCGGCCGGGTTCGGCCGCCGGGGCGGCGGGAGTAGCAGGCTGTTCATCGGAACCTGCGGGGGAAGCATGCGGTGCCATAGCGGAAAGCAGGAAAATGACAGGAAAACGTTGGGGGCCCGGCGGGCTTTGCACTTAGGTGGGCGACGGGAAAACGCCGACCAGCGCAATGCAGAAATTGAGGGTGTTGTAGGGCGCCCGCAGGTCGAACGGCACGCTGCTGCCGATTGTCGACACACTCGTTGCGCTTTCGGCGGTGGCGGGCGGGCTGCTGCCGTAGGCTTGCAGGCTCACGGCCTCGCCGTTCAGGTCCGGCCCGGCGGAGGCCACGGCCGGCACGGCGCCCACGGGGTTGTTGGTGGTGGCGGCCGCGTTGCTCACCTGGTAGCCGTGGGTATGGGCCGGCAGCTCGGCATTGGTCAGGGTGTGGCTTTCGCTGCCACCGCTTTGGCCCAGCGTATAGCCAGCCCCCACGCCGCGCGGATTGCGGCCGCGCATATCGGGCAGGGCAAAGTTGGTCTGGCCATTGCCGCCAAAGGTGGTGCCCAGAATAGAAAACAGCGCCTGGTTCTGGCTAATGGACAGCAGCTGGCCGTTGCACAGCGCCCAGCCGCGCGGCGCAAACCCAAAAGCGAACAGCTGAATTTCACCTATATAAGGCGTCTGGCCCAGTACCTGCCGGGGAGCCGCCGGCTTGGCGCTGGCGGCCCGGCTCAATAAAAACCCTCCTACCAAAGCCCCAAAGGCTTTGAGCCAGTTGCGGCGCACGGGCAGTTCCGGACTGCCCGCACCGGCTGGCAAGTCTGCACTGGCAGCAGTAGTTATTGCTTCCATAGGTAAGTGGAAATACTGGCTAACCCGAATGCGGCAGCGTCTCCGCCTTCACACACCAAACGTAGTTTTTTTTGTCGGTATTTACAAGAAAAATTTATATATTAACATACTATAAAATTCGGGCAAAAAAATTCCGCATAGCGGCGGGCGTCCCGGCTGGGCCAGCCCCTGCTATGCGGAATTTTTTTTATGGGTTGCGCCACGGCTGAGGCCGCCCCAGGCCTAGCCCAGGGCCGTCACTCCGGGCAGCTCTTTGCCTTCCATGTATTCGAGCAGCGCGCCGCCGCCGGTCGAGATGTAGCTCACTTGCTCGCCAAAGCCCAGCTGCTGCACAGCCGCCGCCGAGTCGCCCCCGCCGATGAGGGAGTAGGCGCCGGCCGTGGTGGCCTCGGCAATGGCTTGGGCCACGTAGGCGGTGCCGAGCGAAAAGTTGCTCATCTCAAACACGCCCATCGGGCCGTTCCAGAGGATGGTTTTGCTGTTGCGAATGACTTCGGCGAAGGCCTCGCGGCTTTCGGGACCCAGGTCGAGACCCATCCAGCCGTCGGGGATGCTGGTATTGGCGGCCACGTCGGTGTTGGCGTCGTTGGCGAATTTATCGGCAATGACGGAGTCGGCGGGCAGCATCAGGTTCACGCCCTTGGCCTTGGCTTTGGCAATGAGCTGGCGGGCCAGGTCCACCTTGTCGGCCTCAAGCAATGAGCTGCCCACGTGGCCATTCTCGGCCACCGCAAAGGTGTAGGCCATGCCGCCCCCGATGAGCAGGTTGTCGACCTTATCGAGCAGCTTTTCGATGATGAGAATTTTGTCCGAAATCTTGGCCCCGCCCATGATGGCGGTGAAAGGCCGCTCGGCATTCTCCAGCACCTTTTTGGCATTATCAATTTCGGATTGGAGCAGGTAGCCGCCCACCCGGTCCTGCGGGGCAAACGAGCTGGCCATCACGGCCGTGGAGGCGTGGGCGCGGTGCGCGGTGCCGAAGGCATCGTTCACGTACACATTGCCCAGCGTCGCCAGCTTGGCCGCAAAAGCCGGGTCGCCGGCTTCCTCCTCTTTGTAGAAGCGCACGTTGTCGAGCAGCAGCACCTGGCCGGGCTGCAGGGCCGCCGCTTTCTGCGCCGCTTCGGCGCCCAACACGTCGCCCCCGAACTGCACCTCGCGGCCGTACTCCTGCGAGAGGCGCGCCACCAGCGCTTCGAGCGAGTATTTCTGCTCGTAGCCGCCCTTGGGCCGGCCCAAGTGCGAAAGCAGCACCACGGAGCCGCCATCGTTCAGGATTTTCATCACCGACGGCGTGGCCATGCGGATGCGGGTGTCGTCGGTGATGCGCAGGTCCTTATCGAGCGGCACGTTAAAATCGACGCGCATCACGGCGTGCTTGCCGGCGAAATTATAAGTATCGAGGGTGTTCATGGGAGGAGTGGGAGTTGGGATTGTAAGGTGTTGGTCAAGGGTACAAATGTGGGGTTCTTTCGCAACATTCCCTGCTGTGACGCCGGAATGGATTTGGGGTTAAGCGGACTAAATTTAGAACAGTCATGCAGAGCGTAGCGAAGCATCTCGCGTGCAATGGTGACTCAATCGATTGGATTACTTGAAGCACGCGAGATGCTTCGCTGCGCTCTGCATGACGAGGTTTTTGCATTAGGACAATTCGTGGTAGCGCAGCAGGCCGTCAATCGGGGCTTGCAGAATCTGGCCCACGGCCATGCCGTGCCGGGTGGCCGCCGCCGCCAGCGCCTCCCGAAAGTAGTAGCCCACCGAGCCCACGCAGTTGAATGTGCAGCGTTGGTAATCGGGGTAATGCGTCACGATTTGCGCAAAAAAAGCGTCGAATGCCCGCGCTACCACGGCCTGGCAATAGGGCTCGTGGTGGTAGTCGCCGGCGAATTTGGCGAAGCTGGCCAAGAAGCGGTTGGGCGAAGGCTGATTGTAGAGTCGGTCCAGCACCTCGCTCACCTCCCCCAATTGATAGCTGGCCTGAAAGGCTTCAGCCAAGCCGGCGGGCAGGCGGCCGCGCAGGTAGTCCCGCAATAACTCGCGCCCGATGAACGTGCCCGACCCTTCGTCGCCCAGCGAATAGCCCAGCGACTCCACCACCTGCGTGATGCGCTCCCCGTCATACAAACAGGAGTTGGTGCCCGTGCCCAGAATAGCTGCAAAACCAGCCTGCCGGCCCAGTAGGGCGCGGGCTGCCGCCAGCAAGTCTTCGGCCACCTGCACCTGCACCGCCTGCGGAAATACCTGACGCAGCGCCCCGGCCACCACCTCGGCCTTGGCCGGCGAAAGCACGCCGGAGCCGTAGTAATAAATAGTATCGATGGGCGCCTCGCGCACGGCTGCGGGCACGCTGCGGGCCAGTGAGGCGGCAATAGCGGGCGTGTCCCAGAAGTAGGGATTGTAGCCCTCGGTAGCAAAAAAAAGCGGCTGTGGGCCGCCAAGCAGGCCCCAAGTGCACTTGGTAGAGCCGCCGTCAGCAATGAGCATCATAGCGGGCGAAAGTACGCGAGAGTTGGCGGCTGGCAGTATCTTTCGCGGCCCCGCCGAGTACCGCGAAATTTCATTTCGCGGTACTCGGCGGGGCCGCGCAGAATTACTGATGAAGCTGTTTAGAAAGTCTGATTTGCTTACACGTCTGTCATCCTGAGCGCAGCGAAGGACCTTATCACGTCAGAA
>NZ_JAERQF010000055.1 GCF_016734815.1 Hymenobacter rubidus | reverse complement strand
CCGGCCTCCGCCCCCCCAAGGCGAAAAAGACCCTCCGCCCCCCCCGACGCCAGATGAGCAGGACGTTTTTGACTCTTTCAATATGACATCCATCAGCCTGTTTGGGGAAATGAAGCTGCCGCGCCGCGCCCTACTGGTCTCGCTGCCGCTGCTGGTGTTGCTGGCCGGGCCGGTCGCCGCGCACGTCCTCAACACGGACCTGAGCAAGCTCTCGCGCACCGAGATTTTCTGGACCTACCTGCAGCTGGGCTTCACGCACATCATTCCGCTGGGGTTCGACCACATTCTGTTCATCATCAGCCTCTACATTCTGGAACCGCGCCTCAAGCCGGTGCTCATGCAGGCTACTGCTTTCACGGTGGCGCACTCCATCACGCTGGGGCTGGCCATGTATGGGCTCATTTCGCCGCCCTCGGCCGTGATTGAGCCCATTATTGCGCTGTCCATCCTGTTTGTGGCCATCGAGAACATCATTACCGACAAGCTGAACCCTTGGCGGCTGCTCATCGTGTTCGGCTTCGGGCTGGTGCACGGCATGGGCTTCGCCTCGGCGCTGACCGGGCTGGGGCTGCCGCAGAAGGACTATTTCGGCTCGCTCATCTCCTTCAACGTGGGCGTGGAGCTGGGCCAGGTGTCGGTGATATTGCTGTGCTGGGCGCTGGTGGGCCGCTGGGCCGCCGACAAAACGTGGTACAAGCAGCGCGTGGTGATTCCCGTGTCGGTGGTTATTGGGTTGGTGGCGGCTTATTGGACCGTGGAGCGAGTTTTCTTTGCCTGACTTTTCGTAGGGGTTTCGAGCGTCTGTCCTGCTCTTTTTTTCGTCGCTTATGCTTCGTTCGCTACTCGTGCTGCTGCTGCTTGCCCACTACCTGCTGGTAGTGGGAGCCGGCCTCGTGGAGCGTCCGGCGCGGCCCATCGACCGGCCCTTTGCCTACGTGCACAGCAAAGACTGTCAGCTGAAGCACACCATGCGGCTGGCCTGCTTCGATGACTGCAACGGCGTGCAGTATACGGTGAAGAAAACCGGCGAGCGACTGCCTTTGCAGCAGTTGCTTACTTCGTTCAAAGGGCTGGATGCGCACTGCCTGCCTGAGGAATCCGTGGCTTTAAAGCGGCTTGGGTTTTACCGTGCTGAATCCCGGTTGGCTGCTTACAAAGCCGCCGTAATTGCCGGATTCAGGGGCCGGATAGAGTTGCCGCCCCGCCGGGGATAAGCTGCATTCAATTGCCCGCGGCCTTGCTGCCGTGGCACCGCATCTTATTTCTAAATCGACGCCGGGCGCCGGGCCATCTACGCCCGGCTGGCGTCCTTTTTCGGCACTATGACCCTTTATTTTTTACTGAAAAAACCTCCTTTTGGTTGGTGGGGGCTGGTTTGGCTGTTGCTATTGATGGTGAGTGGGCCTGGGGTTCAGCCGTTGTTCGGGCAAGGCACCGCCACGCTGCGCGGCACCGTAGTTGACTCGCTCTCGGGCCAGCCAGCAGCGGGCGTAAGCGTGGGACTGCAGAGCCAGCCCGGCGGCACGGCCACCGATGCATTGGGCCAGTTCCGCCTCGGCGGCATTGTGCCCGGCACCTATTTGCTGCGCATCGGTGCGCTCGGCTACCGCGCCCAAACGCTGCCCATGACGCTAACGGCCGGCGCAACCCGCACGATTAAAGTCGCTGTGGCCGCCAGTTCCCTGAACCTTTCGGAAGTGACCGTGAGCCAACCGCGCGACCCCAACCAGAGCCTGGCCGCCATCTCGCACATCGACCAGGTGCTGCGGCCCGTGAACTCGGCCCAGGACCTGCTGCGGCTGGTGCCTGGCCTGTTCATTGCCCAGCACGCGGGCGGCGGCAAGGCCGAGCAGATTTTCCTGCGCGGCTTCGACTGCGACCACGGCACCGATTTCGCGGTGAGCATTGATGGGCTGCCAGTGAACATGGTGAGCCATGCCCACGGCCAGGGCTACGCCGATTTTCACTTCGTGATACCCGAAACGGTGGAGCAACTGAAAGTGTACAAAGGGCCTTATACGGCCCGTTTCGGTGATTTTGCCACGGCCGGCGCGGGCGAGTTCACCACCAAAACCCGCCTGGAGCACAGCCAGGTAAAGCTCGAATTAGGCCAGTTCGACACCCGCCGGGCCCTGGTGATGCTGGATTTACTGGGCGCTACTCATCATCTGCTCAGCAAGCGCCCCGAAAGCGCCTACGTGGCTGCCGAGTACAGCTTCACCAACTCTTACTTCGACCAGCCGCAGCATTTCAAGCGCTTCAATGGCCTGGCCAAATACACCGGGCAGCTCTCGGAACGCACTTCGCTCACGCTGCTGGGCTCGCACTTCGCCTCGCGCTGGGACGCCAGCGGACAAATACCGGAGCGCGCCGTGCGCGACGGCAGCATCTCGCGCTACGGCAGCATCGACCCCAGCGAGGGCGGCAACACCAGCCGCACCAACGCCTCTGCCGTCCTCACTACTGCGCTGCCGCACGATGCCGTATTGCGCCAGCAGGCTTACTACTCGAAATACGATTTCAGCCTGTTTTCCAACTTCACCTTTTTTCTGCACGACCCGGTGAACGGCGACGAAATCGAGCAGACCGACGACCGCCACCTCTTCGGCTACACCGCCACCTACGACCGCGACGACCAGCTCGGCGCCCGCCCGCTGCACTCCACCCTGGGCGTGGGCACCCGCAACGACTGCTCCAATCTGGGCCTTTACACGGCTGTACAGCGCCGGATTCTCAGCACCACCACCGAAGGCCGGCTGTTCGAGCAAAACCTCAACGCCTACCTCGACGAAACCCTGAGCCTCACCGACCGCCTCACGGTGAACGCCGCCGTGCGGTCCGATTTCTTCACCTTCGATTTCCGGGGCGAAGCGACCAACGCAGTCGGCCAGCAGCCGGAGCCGCTGCGGGGCCGCGTTAGCCACGCCCGCGTCTCGCCCAAGCTCAACCTGTACTACCAGCTCACGCCCGCCGTGCAGTTGTTTGCCCGCTCGGGTTTTGGCTTTCATTCGAATGATGCGCGCGGCGTGATTCGCGCCGCCAACGCCAACGTGCTGCCCCGCGCCATCGGCTCGGAGGTAGGCAGTACTTTCAAGCCCCTGCCCAGCCTAGTGGTGAATGCCGCGCTGTGGAGCCTGCATTTGCAGGATGAGCTGGTGTATGTGGGCGACGAGGCCGTGGTGGAAAGTACCGGGCCCACCCAGCGCTACGGCCTGGACCTGGCCCTGCGCTACCAGCTCAGCCACCGCCTGTTTCTCGATGGCGACTTCAACTACAACCACGGCCGCCAGCTTGATGCGCCTGCCGAGGCCAGCTACATTCCGCTCGCGCCTACCTTCACCAGCACCGGCGGCCTCAGCTACAAGGCGCCTCGGGGCCTGGGCGGCAGCCTGCGCTACCGCCACATCGACAACCGGCCCGCCAATGGCGATGGCAGCATCACGGCCCGCGGCTACTTCCTCTTCGATGCCGTGCTGGCCTACACCACGCCGCGCTTCCAAATCGGGGCCACCGCCGAAAACCTGCTGAATGTAAAATGGAACCAGGCCCAGTTCGCCACCGAAACCCGCCTGCGCACCGAAACCGACCCGGTGGACGAGCTGCATTTCACGCCCGGTACGCCGTTTTATGCGAAGGTGAATGTGAGCGTGTTTTTTTAAGTCCGGGCGGGGGACCTCACCCCCTGACCCCCACTCCAAAAAAGAGGGGGCACCGGTCTTGCTCCAGACAAACAAAACCGCAAATAAAAAGAGCCCGGCGCATTGCGCCGGGCTCTTTTTTTTCTACTCCTGCACGGAGCCGGTACCCCCTCTTTTTTGGAGAGGGGGTCAGGGGGTGAGGTGAACGTCAGAACTACTGCACCGCCAGCTTCTGGCTGATGTGGAACTCCGGCACCGACAGCTGGTACATACCGGCCGGCAATGTTTTCTTCACGCCCAGGCGCAGCTCGTTGGCACCGTTGTAGAGGCGCACGGTTTCCTGGTGCACCAGGCGGCCGGTCAGGTCGTGCAGCTGCACGGTGGCGGCCTGCTCGCGGTTGGCCGAAATCACCACGTCGATGCGGTCGGCCGCGGTGGGGTTGGGGTACACCGAGATTCCGGCGGCGGGCGCTTCATCCAGGTTGGCCAGCGCGGTGCGGCGGCCGGTCATGGCGCCGGTTACCACGGTGGGGGCAGTGTAGGTCACCTTCACAAAGGCACCCTGCGCGGGGTTAGCAGTACTGGCGTTCTTGGCTTTCAGCGTGTACCAGTCTTCGGTGGTGGGCGTGTAGGTGCCCGTGAGCGTGCCCGTGCCCGTCACGGTGCCCACCACGGTGCCGGCACTGTTCAGCACTGAGATGGTGAGGCTGCGCGTGGCGTCGGTGGGGTAGAGGTTGTAAGTAATGGTTTTGTTGGCAGCCGAGTAGATGCGGCCGGCCGTGCGGTACGCCGTGGAGCTGGCGGGCAGCGCGCCGCCCTGCATCAGGCTGCGGCTGTCGGAGTCGCCGAGGTCGTTGGCCAGCTCCCATTCCTGGGTGGTGGCCAGGGCCGGGCGGGTGTAGCCGGTGGTGGCGTTCACGGGGGCCCACACCGAGTAGCCGCGCCGGCCGCCGCTGGCCGTGCCGTTGCAGGGCGGCGTGTTGATGGCCACGGTCTGCGAGCTGCTCACGGTCACCGTAGCGGTGCCGTTAGCGCCGGAGTAGTCCTTGAGCACGGTGCCAGCCGCAAAATCACAGCTCACCGTGTTGTTCTGCCAGGTGGAGTAGTTGTCGTTGATGCCGATGATGGCCTTCGTGCTGCGCTCAATCACGAGGTGGTCGGCGGCCTGGTAGCGCACCTTGTAGGCGCCGTCCTTGAAGTGCAGGTTCTGGTGGCACCACACCAGGTTCACGAGGTCGTCGCGGGTGGGCAGGTCGGTGGTGCTTTTGGGGCTGTTGGTGAAGCGCTTGCTGGTGCTGCCCACGTTGAATACGTCCTCAAAGTAGAGCATGGGCGAGCCATCCATAGCCAGCGCGGCGGCGTACACGGCCGACAGGCGCGGGTCGAACGGGTCGATGTGCGGGGCCAGCTCCGAGCCGGTGTTCCAGCCGTTGTAGTTGCCGTTGGCGTCGGTGGTGGGGCGCATCGTGTCGTGGTTGTTCACGAAGGGCACCGTGCGGTGCACGTAGGTGCCGTTGATGTTCACCACGCGCGTGTTCTGCTGGTACGTCGGCAGCGTGCCGATATCGAAGCTGCCGCCCTGGCTCACCACTTGGTACAGGCCGTTGCGCAGCGAGAAGTCGAACGTGCCCGAGCGGTTGTTCACGTTGGCCACCCAGCCGTCCATCTGGCTGGCCGAGCCCACCCATTCGCCCACGGCGTACATGGTGGCGCCGCCCGAGGCCCAGCCGGCGTTGCTTTGCAGGTTATACAGGAAATCTTCGGAGGCGAAGTCCGGAAAATGCTTCACCGCATCGAGCCGCACGCCATCGAAGCCTACCTGCTTCTTGTACCAAATCAGCCAGTTGCGGTTGCCGGTGCGCATGTAGTCGCTGGCTTGCGTGGGGTTGTAGGCGGTGGCGTTGGAGCTTTGGCCGTAGGAGCCGGTGTAGTAGCTGATGTCAGGCCCGAAGTAGGGGGCGTTCCAGTCGCCGGTGGTCGAGTTATTGCCGGGGTTGGGGTTGAAGTTCTCCCAGTTTTTCGAGAAGCGGCCCGAGCGGCCGAAGTAGTCGGTGGCGCTTTCGTCGGTCACGGGCCGGGCGTAGCTCACGTAGCGGAAGTTTTTGTACTTGCTGGTCGTGCCGTCGTCCCAGGCGCCGGGGTCCTGCCCGCCCGCGCCGGTTGAGGAGCCCGCCCCATCGTTGTGGTTCAGCACCACGTCCTGCACCACTTCAATGCCGTTGGCGTGCAGCACGGCCACGGCGCGCAGCAGCTCGTCCTTGGTGCCCATGCGGGTAGCCAGAAAGCCTTTCTGCCACTTATCGCCCAGGTCGTAGTTGTCGAAAGGCGAGTAGCCGTTGCCCTGGTTGCCGTTTTTGATGGTGGGCGGAATCCAGATGGCGTCCACGCCCATGCTCTTGAGGCGGGGCGCGAGGTCGGCGAGGTAGTTAGCCCAGCCGTTGGGGTAGTTGTTGTTCCAGTAATCCCAGAAGAATCCCTGCATGACCACCTTTTGGGCCTGGGCCGAGTGGTTGCCGGCCCCCAGCAAGGCCGTAGCCAGCGCCAGCGTGAGCCGGAATCGATTGCGGAACGGAGAAAAAGAGGAAGAGTGTTTCATGTGTGGGAATTGGGTTATGTGAAGAAAGAGTGAAATGCTTGTCAGGACCAATCAGCGAAAACCAATCAGCTTTTTGATTTTTGACCCGCCTAAGGTAGATAAAATCAAAATAATAGCTAAAAAAGGCCATAATGTTTTTTGTGCATTCGATTGCACTATTTAGGTAATTGTGCTTTGTAAATATTTATTGTCACGAGTAATTATTGAGCAATCGATTCCACTTCTGGCGACTTGTTGTTTCATGGTTTTCAAGTGAAGTGTTGTTTTAAAACCGACTGAGTAAATTCATGGGCTCTGGCTGCCGAAATTGCGTCAGTTGCGCCTTGGTCGTACTTTCAGGGCATGGTTAAGTCGAACGCATGGGAAGAGCAAGCCGGAATAACTGGCAAAAAGGGATGGTGGCTGGGGCTGGCCAGTGTGCTGCTGGCCGCTGGCTGCCAGTTGCGGGCTGAAGAAACGCAGGCGCCGGCCTCGCCGCTGCGCCAAAGCGCTATTGCCCCGGCAGCCACTAAAGCCGCGGCCATACCCGCACCCGACGCGCTGCCCGATTCGCTGCGCCCCACCACCGTAGCCGCTCTGCCCGGCGTGCCCGATACCCTGCGCCTAGCCATTCGGCAGCTGCATGCCGCCCTGGGCCCGGCCGCCGCCGAACTGCGCCCCGAAGTGTTGGAGCAGGCCTGCGTGGGCTACCTCACGCTGCACCCCACCGGCCGCATCGAGCGGGCCGGACTGCTGGCCGTGGCCGACATGGACCTGCCCAACACCACCGAGCGCCTCTGGGTCATCGACCTCAAAAATGCCCGCGTGCTGCACCGCAGCCACGTGGCCCACGGCCAAGGCTCGGGCCACCTGCGCGCCCGGCGGTTTTCCAACGAAGAAAAATCGGCTTGCACCTCGCTGGGCTTCTACCGCACAGCTGGTACTTACGACGGCATTCACGGCTACTCGCGTCGTATTGAGGGACTGGACAAGGGCCAAAATGGCAATGCCTTCGACCGTTACGTGGTGCTGCACGCCGCCGATTATGTCAGCCCGAAATACATTGCTGCATACGGCCACTTGGGCTACAGCCGGGGCTGCCCGGCGCTGCCGCCCGAGCAATTTAAAGCCATCATTGGCACCATGCGGGTGGGCAGCATGCTGCTGCTGACTGGCCCCGGAATTAAGTCGCGCTGGCTCGATGGTCCGGCGGCGGGGCGGCGGTTCGTGCAACGCGGCTGGCGGTAGCTGCCAACGTGCGTTCACCGGTTACCGGAATTATTTAGCGCGGCAGGACGTTGGGGAATAGCCCACTGAGGCAGTAGTCTCGTATAAGGATTTGAGCGTGTTGTTTTTGAAAAACAGCGAGTTCATCAAGTTTCCAGCTATTCCTTCGAAATCATGCACCAGACCAGCATCGTTCAGCGCAAACGTAAGTCTCTGCGCCGCCAGCGCTTGGCTCGGCGGGTATTGCCTTTCCTGGCATCATTGTTTCTGGCTACGCCCATGGCCGGCCCCGTAACCAAGTCCATGGCCGGCGGAGCACGCAACGAGCTGCGGATGCCAAAGGTCGATTTTTCGCCCCAGGCGCAGTTCGACCAAACCTTGCGTACTGCCTACAACGCCCTCGGCGCGGAGCAGGAGGGACTGCGTTTCGAAACCTTTGCCAAGGCCATGACCGGCTACCTCAACCTGCGCCAGGCCGGCAAACTGGCTGAAGACAAACAATTGCTGACCGTGGTTGATTTCGACCTGCCCAGCACCGAGAAGCGCCTCTGGGTGCTCGACCTGGCCAAAAATGAAATTCTTTTTCACACCCTCGTGGCCCACGGCCACAACTCCGGCGAGAACGAAGCCACCAACTTCTCCAACACCGACCAGAGCAACATGAGCAGCCTCGGCTTTTATGCCACGGGCAGCGAGTATGAGGGCAAGCACGGCCATTCGCTCAAGCTACAAGGTTTGGACGAGGGCTTCAACACCAACGCCGCCGCCCGCTCGGTGGTGATGCACGGCGCCGACTACGTAAGCGAAGACTTCATCAAGCAAAACGGCCGTTTGGGCCGCAGCCTCGGCTGCCCGGCCTTGCCCATGGACCAATATGCGCAAATTATTGATGCGGTAAATGGCGGTACTTGCTTGTTTCTGAACAAGTCGGATGCTGGCTATACTTCGCAGTATTTGAACCAGGAAGTAGCGGTGGCTGCGCTGATTTCCACGAGCCACCAGACTCACAACGGTTGAATCCTGATAATTTCTATGCAAAAGCCCCGAACGACCCTGCGTTGTTCGGGGCTTTTGCATTTACCGGACAGGGTGTTATTCTTTGATGAGCGAGCGACGAATTGCTAGGCCGTCGGCGGCTTGCAGCACAATTAGATAAGTGCCGGCTGCCAGCCCCGTAGCATCCACAACCCCAGTACGGGTGCCGCAGCTGCTGCCCACCTGACGGCCTAGGTTGTCGTAAAGTTCGTAAGCCATGGGCACTGAAAGCCGCCACGTGCTTAGCGTTGGGTTTGGAAATACTTGGACAGAGGCCGCCGGCACCGGACTGCCGGCAGACAGCGCCATCATTGACCCTCCGTAGAAGTTTACGGAACTGTTGATGGTACCGAAGACAGAGTCGCGCCCGGTAACGTTGACCCACCAATAACGCCAGGCGCCGGCTACCAGTTTGCGAATCACTACATAACCCGTCAGACCTCTCCAGAACAAGCCATTTCCTCCAGTACCGCCATTGCCGGTTATAGTAAAAACAATTTTCCCTCCACTCCTTTCCCATCTCAGGCCATACCGAATTACCTCACCGGCCAGAAACCGGTGCGCATCGTTGGTAAATGAATTCGCCGAGTCAAGGGCAAGCTCCGCAGTGCCACGTGCGTACGCAACAAACCCGGAAGTAGAAGCCTGGCCCTGCGCGGTGGCGTAGCTTCTGTCGTCCCGAAACGCAATGTCTGGCACATTGTCGCCGTCAACATCCAGCCGTACGGAATCTGTTTGGGTGCTCGCTCCGTTTCTCGCCACTGCCTGCCAGCCAACCGTCACCACTGGTGCACCGGCGGGGTTTACCGTCTGGCTAAACGCCGGTAGGGCGGCGAGCAACCAGTTGGCTAGAAACGTCAAGTAATGGAAGCGGCTCATAGCTACTAGTTTCGTACAACGTTAATAAGCCAATATAGTAAAGGGAGCCGAAAGTGCTGTTTCAGCAGGGAGCAACTCGTGGTGACGGTAGCTTTGCTGGGGCGCCTTTGATTTACAGCTTCACCCCTAGCTTCGCGCCCACGGCCTCTAAGTCCTGCACCACGGCATCGAGCAGCGGAATGCCTTCCAGCAAGCGGTGCGCGGCTACTTCGCGCTCCGGGTCGCCGGGGATGAGGACTTTTTTGCCGGCCACGGCCTGGGCGTTGCGGAAGGTCGAAATCCAGTTATCCATGTGGGCCTTGAACTCATCGGCGGGCCGGAACGCATCGACGCGCATGGCCCCGAAGAAGTGGCCCAGGCCTTGGCCCACGGGGTTGGCCGACGGCTGCAGGAAGGCCACAAAAGGCGGCACCCAAGGGCCGTAATTAGCCCCCGAAAGCACTGCGGAGAAAATGTCGACGATGCTGCCCAGGGCATAGCCTTTGTGCGAGCCGGTGGCCCCGCCGAGCGGCAGCAGGGCGCCCCCGTTTTTCACGGCATTGGCGTCGGTGCTGGGCTGGCCGTCGGCGGTTTGGGCCCAGCCTTCGGGCAGGGGAAGTCCTTTGCGTTGGGCAATTTCGAGCTTGCCGTTGGCGGCGGTGGTGGTGGCCATGTCGGCCACGAAATCGGGCTGCTCGCCGGCAGGCACAGCCACGGCAATGGGGTTGGTGCCCAGCAGTCTATCCAGCGAGTAGGTGGGCGCCACCAGGGGCGAGGCATTGGTCATGGCCACGCCAATCATGTCGTGGGCCAGGGGCAGCATGGCGTGGTAGCCGGCAATACCGAAGTGGTTGGAGTTCTTCACTGAAACCCAGCCGGTGCCCACCTGCTGCGCCTTCTCAATGGCCACGCGCATGGCCTTGGGGCCCACCACGAGGCCGAGGCCGCCGTCGCCGTCCACCACGGCAGTACTGGGCGTTTCGTAGGTGACGCCCACGCGGGGCGTGGCGTTGATGCGGCCGGCTTCCCACAGCCGCACGTAGCCCACGAGGCGGGCCACGCCGTGCGAGTCGATGCCCCGCAAATCGGCTGAGAGCAGGGTTTCGGTGGCGAGGGTGGCATCATCGGCGGGGCAGCCAATGGCGCGGAAAACGGCCTCAGTGAAGGTGAAAAGCTGGCTGTAAGTGAAAGTCATGGGGCGAAATTACGTGCTGGCGCGCACCACGGCTCCAGCGTCAACCTCACCCCCTGACCCCCTCTCCAAAAAAGAGGGGGAACCGGCTCGTGAAGACGATTCATCCATTGAGCCCGCCAGAAGCAAGTCCGGTTCCCCCTCTTTTTTGGAGAGGGGGTCAGGGGGTGAGGTTGACGCCAAGGCTTTACTACTGTTGCTGCTGTTGCTGCGCCCAGGTCACGTACTTGCGGTAGGAGTTCACCGGCGCTACCGGCTCCGGGGCTTCGCGCACGTAGACGGGGGCTTCTGGGCCGTGGTCGGTTTTGCGGGGCGTGCCGTTTTCGATGTGGACAGATACCGTGAGGGTGTGCGCGCCCGTGCCTTTGTAGGTGCCTTTGATGGGCGTGCAATCGGCAAAATTGCGGCCGATAGCCATGCGCACGTGGCCGTCGTTCACAATGGTGTTGTTGGTGGGGTCGAGGCCTAGCCAGCCGTAGAAGGGGATGTAGGCTTCGACCCAGGCGTGGGTGGCACCGGCCCCGCGCACGCCTTCCTCCTTGGGGCACACGTAGCCGCTCACGTAGCGCGCCGGCACGCCAATAGCTCGCAGCATAAACAGCAACAGATGCGCAAAATCCTGGCAGACCCCGGCTTTCAGGCGCCAGATTTCCTCAGTGGGAGTTTCTACGCTGGTCACGCCCTGCTCGTAGGCCAGGGTGGCATACACGTATTCGGAGAGCACGAGAGCATTTTTCAGGGGCTTGTCGGCGCCGTTCACCACGCCCGCCAGCGCAGCGCGGATTTCCTCGTGCAGCGGCGAGGTGTGCGGGTCCAGAAAGTCCATGAAGGCCACGTCGTGGCGAATATCGGCCAGGTGCTGCCACTGCCGCTCGGCCGTTTCCTCATCCATCGGAAACTGAATGGGTGTGGTCACCACTTCCAGCGTCGAGTCAATCAGCAGTTCGGTGTGCGGCTTGATGACGGTGAACACGCCGACTTTATTGCCGAAATAATCGGTGAAAAAGGCCGTGTCCGGGTTGTAGGAAACGGTCACGACGTGGCTTCTCACATCAAGCCGGTCGTCTTCCAGCGGGTAAATCATCAACTGGTTGGCACAGTCGATGACCGGAGCGGCGTAGGCGTAGCGCGTCAGGTGCTTGATTTTGTAGGAAGGCATAGGAAACGAGAAGAAAGTGAAGCCGGGGCAGTCATGCTGAGCTTGTCGAAGCATCTCTACCGCTTCGTTGGGCCGATTGGATTACTTGCGCGGTAGAGATGCTTCGACAAGCTCAGCATGACGTTCTGCATGAACAAACGCTTTAGCTGTTGCCGAAATAATGCGTGTTCAGGGCCTGTGCAATGTCCAGAAGTTCGCTGCGGGTCTGGAGCAGGAATTGGTCGAGGGCGGCGGGGTCTTTGGCGTTGGGACTGCTGTAGGCCACCGTGTTCTTCGCCTTGCCGATGAGGAAGTGCAGGTGCTCGTAGCTGTCGGGCAGGCTGTTGTCGCGCAGGCGCTCGCAGTAGCGCAGCAACTGGCTGAGGCTGTAGGCCAGGGAGTGCGGAAAATCCTCGTCGTACACGGCCAGCTCCAGCACGTTTTCGGGGGTGATGACGCCCTTGTAGGTCTTCGTGTAAAGCTCGAAGCCGAACAGAGCATAAAGCAGGTAGCGCAGGGCCGAGTTGGCGCGCGGGTCCACATCCGAGGCGAAGGCCTCGCTTTTCAGGCGCAGCATATCGGTGGTCTGGATGGCGCGCTCCAGGAATTTGCCCAGGTTCAGGAACGTGTAGCCTTCGTCGCGCGGCATGGTGTGCTGCACCGTGCCGCTGAAGAGCAGGCCCTGGCGCAGCAGCAAATCGATGCCCGACACGGGGTCTTCGTGCTGCACTTGCCGGGCCACGTCTTCCTGCCGCATCACGTGGTAGTAGTCGTTCAGCGTCAGCCACACTTCCTTGGTAATATGGTCTTGCACGGCACGGGCGTTTTCGCGGCCCAGCAGAATGTTGCTGTAGGCCGAAATGCCGTTTTCCTTGTCAAAAATCAGGTGCCCAAGCACCCGCGCGCTATCCGTGGCCACCTCCTCTATTTCTGCCTCCGTCAGGTCGCCGAAGGAGTGCAGCAGGGGTTTCCAGCCCCCGAAAAACTGCTCATCCTGCGAGGCAATGTAGTTGATGCGCAGCACCTGGAGCATGGCCTGGGTACGCTCCAAGTAGCGGGCCAGCCAATAAATAGTTTCTGCGACGCGACTGAGCATAAGGGAGTTTTAAGGTAGGAGGGTAGGGGGTTGAAGGGTAAAAGAACGTCATGCAGAGCGGAGCGCAGCGGAGTCGAAGCATCTCGCGTGTAGTAGTAATTCAATCGCGAGAAAAGGATTAGTGGTGGCAAGCGAGATGCTTCGACTCCGCTGCGCTCCGCTCTGCATGACGTTCTTAAGTAAGTGGCGTTTTGCATGACGTGCTTAAATCAGCCAAATTCCGGTCCCAGCACCCAGGTGTCTTTGCTGCCGCCGCCCTGCGAGGAGTTCACCACCAGCGAGCCTTCGCGCAGGGCTACCCGCGTGAGGCCGCCCGGCACAATGTCGATGCCCGACGGCCCGTAGAGCGCAAACGGCCGCAAATCGACGCGGCGGGGCTGCAGCACGCCATCGATGTAGCAGGGCGTGGAGGAGAGGCTGATGATGGGCTGGGCAATGAAGCTGCGCGGGTCCTGCGTGATGGCGGTGCGGAATTCGCCCATCTGCTCGTCGGTGGCGGCGCTGCCGATGAGCATGCCGTAGCCGCCCGACTCGTTGGTTTTCTTAATGACCATCTTGGCCATGTTGTCGAACACGTGCTGGCGCTGGTCGGCATCGTCGAGGCGCAGGGTGGGCACGTTTTTCAGAATGGGTTCCTCGTTGAGGTAGTAGCGAATCATATCGGGCACGTAGCAATACACGGCCTTGTCGTCGGCCACGCCGTTGCCCATGGCATTCACGATGGCCACGTTGCCCTTGCGGTAGGCCCAGTACAGGCCCGACACGCCGAGGGCGCTATCGGGCCGGAACACCAGCGGGTCGATGTACTCGTCATCCACGCGCCGGTAAATCACGTCCACGCGCTGCAGGCCCTTGGTGGTTTTCATGTACACAAAGTGGTCGTGCACAATGAGGTCGCGGCTTTCTACCAGCCGGATGCCCATGAGGCGGGCCAGCGCGCTGTGCTCGAAATAAGCCGAGTTGTAGATGCCCGGCGAGAGCAGCACCACCGTCGACTCGCTGGCCTGCCGGTTGCCCAGCGCCAGCAGGTTGCGGTACAGCAAATCGGGGTAGTCCTTCACCGGCCGCACGTGGCTTTTGGGCAGCACGTCGGGGAACAGGCGGTAGGTGATGCTCCGGTTTTCGAGCATGTACGACACCCCGGATGGCGTGCGCAGGTTGTCTTCGAGTACGTACAGCTCGCCGTCGTTGTCGCGAATCAAATCCACGCCCGCGATGTGCGTGTAGATGTCGTGCGGCACGTCCACGTTCACCATCTCGCGCAGAAACTGCGGGCACGAGTACACCAGCTCTGCCGGCACAATGCCGTCTTTGATGATGAACTGCTGGTGGTAAATGTCCTTCAGAAAAATGTTCAACGCCTTGAGCCGCTGCTTGATGCCGGCCTCGATGCGCTGCCACTCGGTGTGCGTGATGATGCGCGGAATGATGTCGAAGGGGAAAATCTTCTCGATGCCCTCGCCGCTGCTATATACCGTGAAGGTGACGCCCTGGCTCAAAAACAGCTTTTTGGCCAGCTCGGCCTTGCGGGTCATTTCGGGCCCGGCCAGCGTGTCGATGGCGGCCACGAAGTGCCGGTATTCGGGGCGCACGTCCTGTGAGCAGAACATCTCGTCCCACACATTGGCTTGTTCCGGATAAGACTGGAGTAGCGGGTTTGCCAACATACGGGGGCCGGGAAAGGGAATGATTTGAGAAGAGGGAAACGAGTGCGTTCTCGGCAGTTGGCCTCAGAATTCGGAGTTAAGCTTTATAAATCGGTTGTAATAAACTACGGAAACCCTTAAAAATAACAGGGCATGGAGAATTAAAACAGGTTTTTTGCGAATGAATGGGGTCAAAAATTACTTCGTTGAAACATGCGACTGATTTACAACGAACAGCATGTTGCGCAAAACCTGCGTACCCCGCCTTGCTGCGACGTTCACTCTCTAATGCCCCTTGCCACCGATGAAGCTCTTTAAATGTACGCACTGCGGCCAACTGCTCTACTTCGAAAACAACCGCTGCGAAAGGTGCCACTACCCGCTCGGCTTCGAAACCAAGCAACTGGCACTTTTGCCGCTGGTTACAGCCGGCGAGGACGTATTCCAACTGTACGGTTCCCCGCCCAGCAGTGCCGACACGTACCGCTACTGCAAGAACCACGACGATGCCGTGTGCAACTGGCTGGTGCCAGCCGACAGCCCCACGCCCTTTTGCACCGCCTGCGCCCTCAACCGCATTATCCCCGACCTGAGCCGGCCGGAATATGCCTTGCGTTGGCGCCACCTGGAAGATGCCAAGCACCGGTTGGTGTACACGCTGCTGCGCATGGGCCTGCCCATAGTCAGCAAAGCGGTGGACCCCGAACACGGCCTTGCCTTCGATTTCAAGGCCGACAGCAGTCCCGACGAGGGCGGCGAAAAAGTGCTGACTGGCCACGACAATGGCCTCATCACCATCAACATTGCCGAAGCCGACGACATTGAGCGCGAGATGGCCCGCAAAGCCATGGCCGAAACCTACCGGACGCTGCTGGGCCATTTTCGGCACGAAGTGGGCCACTACTACTGGGACCGCCTCATCGCCAATACGCCCAACCTGGACGAATACCGCCAGCTCTTCGGCGACGAGCGGCAGGACTACGCCGAGGCCCTCCAAACCCATTACGCCCACGGCCCGCGCCCCGACTGGCTGCAGCACTTCATCAGTGCTTACGCTAGCAGCCACCCCTGGGAGGACTGGGCCGAAACCTGGGCGCACTACCTCCACATCCTCGACACGCTGCAAACCGCCCACACCTTTGGCCTGAACGTGAACCCCATCGACGCCGAAGAAACCCAGCATCTGCAGGCCGCCATCACCGAAGACCCCTACGAGGTGGCCGATTTCGACCGCATCATGGCCCAGTGGCTGCCCCTCACCTTTGCCATGAACAGCCTGAACCGCAGCATGGGCCAGCCCGATTCCTATCCGTTCATCATCAGCCCAGAGGTCGCGCAGAAGATGGCCTTTATCCACCGGGTATGCCGAGCGTAGCGGCCTCTGCAAGTTCGCGCCTGTGCGGACTCGCAGAGGCCACGCTACAGCCCCATCATCTCCGCCAGCAGGCCTTCTTTCAGGGCATAAGCCGACGTACGAATGCGCGTAATGCCCGAAATGCCCAGCACGTAATCGATGAGCACGGCGGCTACCACCAGCATATCGGCCCGCATGGGCAGAATGCCCGGAATGGCCACGCGCTGCTCGTGGTTGCCGCTCAGCAAGTGCCGGTAGCTTTCCCGAAAGCTGTCCAGAGAAAGCTCGGTGCAGGGCGGCAGTTCGGCTTCGGAGCGCAGGTGGCCCAACTGCATATCGGCCAAGCTGTCGAAGCTACCCGAGGCGCCCACCAAGCTCACGGGACGGTAGCGCTGCACGGCTTCGATGAGTGGCGTGAGCACGGTGCCGAGGTACTGCTGCTCAGCCTCGACGGCGGCGGCCGGAAACACGCCGCTGGGGTCGGGAAAAAACTTGTCGAGCAGGCGCTGGGCACCAATTTCGAAGCTTTGCTTCCAGAAAATGGTGGCCTGGTTGGCAATGATGAATTCGACGGAACCGCCGCCAATGTCCAGTATCAGGTGGTGCTCGGTGCCCAGGTCCACGGCCTGCCGCACGCCCTCGCAGATGAGTTCGGCCTCGCGGTCGCCGGGAATGACGTTGACCTGGATGCCGGTTTGCTCAAAGATGTCGCGCACCAGGTCCGGCCCGTTGCGCGTAACGCGCATGGCGCTGGTGGCCGTGGCGCGCACTTCCTCCACCTCGTGCAGCTCTATTTCTTCCTTGAAGCCGGCCAGGGTGTGCAGGGCCCGCGCATACGGCTCGGGCGCAATGACGCCCCGGCTGATGCCGCCTTCGCCGAGGCGCACGCCTACTTTGGTGCGCAGCAGCACCAGCGGTTTGTCGCCGGGCTTGGTGGGCATCTCCACAATGAGCAGGTGGAAGGTGTTGGTGCCCATGTCGATGAGGGCGACGCGGCGATGGGCGTGCGGTGTGTGCATGAAGTTGTTTTATTCGTCTGTCATCCTGAGCATTCCGCGTATCAAGCGGCGACGAAAGACCTTATCACCGAAAAACAGTTTGCAGTAATCATTTACTACTGCTTACGTGATAAGGTCCTTCGTCGCCGCTTGATACGCGGAATGCTCAGGATGACAGAATAAATTATTAGTTAGCGAACCGGCAGAACGTGCCCAGCGGCAGTTTCCGTTGCCCGGCATCGTGCAGGTAAATCTCGCCCAATTCACGCACGGCCTTCTCGCCGGGGAAAATGGCCGTGGTCAGGTTATCGAGAATCAGGGCCGAGAAGCCCAGCGAGTATAGATTCACCACAAAGAAGTGGTCCTCGGGGTCGAGGAGCTGCTGGCTGAGCTTGAGCATCTCGTTGAGCTCGTCTTCGAGCTGCCACTTCTCGCCGTTGGGGCCACGGCCGTAGGCGGGCGGGTCGAGGATGAGGCCCTGGTACTTGCTGCCGCGTTTCACCTCGCGCCGCACGTACTTCATGGCATCTTCCACCAGCCAGCGCACGCCGTCGAGCTGGCTGGCCTCCATGTTGTCGCGGGCCCAGAAGTTCACCTGCTTCACCGAGTCGAGGTGCGTCACGTCGGCCCCGGCGGCGCGGGCGGCCAGCGTGGCGGCCCCGGTATAGGCAAACAGGTTGAGCACGCGGGGCAGCTTGGCGCGGCGCTTTTTCGTTTGGTTATAGATGAACTGCCAGTTGGGGTCCTGCTCCGGAAACAGCCCCACGTGCTTGAACGACGAGAGGCCGAGGCGGAATTTCAGCTTCAACCCATCGGGCCGCTCGTAGGCAATGAGCCACTGCTCGGGCATGCTGGGCTTGAGGCGCCACTGGCCTTTTTCGGTGCTGCCGGGCGCGCGGGCGAAGGCGGCATCGGCCTTTTCCCACTCTTTGAGCGGCAGGTGCGGGTCCCAGATGGCCTGCGGCTCGGGGCGGGCCAGAATGTATTGGCCAAAGCGCTCCAGCTTTTGGAAGTTGCCGGCATCAAGCAGCTCGTAGTCGGGCCAGGGGGAGGTGGTGAGGAAATCGTACATAAGCAGGCAGCAAAGGTAGGGGCGGGGGCGGGTAGGGCGGGGCGATGCAGAGACGCATACTTGCGTCTCGTCGTTGAACGGACCTGACCTTGCGGTGCGCCCAATAAGACGCAAGTATGGGTCTCTACATCCCGTTCGAAAGGTGCCGGGTGTAGTTCATCGAACAGCCCGCGCCTACCAATCCGCCATTCCATAGCTTTACCGGATGCGAACAGCTTTTCCCTGGAAATCCTACCTCCTGGCCTTCATGCTGCTGCTGAATGCCTGCTCCTCGCCGGGGCAGGAGGTGGGCGCGCCGCCAGCTGTGCAGGATTCCACGTTCGGGCCACTCACGCCCCGCCGCGTGGTTTCCACCGAAGCGTTGCAGCGCGGCCGCGTACTCGACCGCCACGATTCCGTGCTGGTGGCCACCCGCCCCGTCTACCTGCTGGCGCTGCCCACGCGTCCGCCCCTTGATTCGCTCAAGCTCAGCAGCTTGTTGGGCTGGCGCGACAGCACCCTGTGGCGCCGCATCGAAGCCGCCCTGCCCTATGAAGGCGCCCGCCCCAAAGGCGGCGTGAAGCTGCTGCTGACCAACGCCGAGGCCAAGAAAATCCAGGATAACCAAACCGAATGGCCCATGCTCAAGCTGGAGCAGCGCACCCTGCGCAGCTACACCACCAGCACCGGCGCCCCCATCCTCGGCTACGCCTACGGCAACGCCCAATCGTTTCTGAGTCTCGCGCAGCGCTACCACCGCGGCCGGTTCTACCGCCTGCGCAACGGCGGCGTCGAAAGCTACTACAATGGCCTGCTCAACGGCCACCGCGGCTACGCGCACCCACTCGTGGACACACTGGGCCAGCCCCACGGCAGCTGGGCGGCTGATACGGCTTTCCAGCAAGGCCAGGACCTGCACCTGAGCATCGACGCCAAGCTGCAGGCCTACGCCGAAAGCCTGCTGGCCGGCCGCAAAGGCTACCTCGTGGCCCTCGACCCGCGCACCGGCGAAGTGCTGGCGGCCGTGTCGGCCCCCACGTTTGCGCCCGGCGCCCTCACCGCGCCCGACCGCACCGGCACGCGCTACAAGCTGCTCGAAAACGAAGACATGCCCCTGCTCAACCGCGCGGCCACGCTGGCCAACCCGCCCGGCTCGGTGTTCAAACTGGTGAATGCGGCCGTGGCCCTGCAACTCGGCGCCATCAGTCCCGGCACCGGATTTCGGTGCGACCAGTCGCTCATCAACTGCGTGCATCACCACCCCGTGCCCCGCAACCTCACCATCGCCCTGCAATACAGCTGCAATCCCTATTTCTACCAAGTGATGCGCCGCGTCATCGAGCACGTGCCCGATAGCCTGGTGGCCGACACCACCACCGCCCGCCACCTCAACCTAGCCGCCTGGCAGCACTACGCCAAGTCCTTTGGCCTCGACACGCTGTTGGGCGTTGATTTGCCGCGCGAGCAAGCCGGTTTTCTGCCCACCCCGGCCTTCTACGACAAGGCTCGGCGCACCCGCTACTGGAAGTACCGTTCCATCTATTCCCTCAGCGTAGGCCAGGGCGAAATCAACCTCACCGGCCTGCAAATGGCCAACATGATGGCCATTATCGCCAACCGGGGCTGGTACTACACGCCGCATTTCGTGCGCAGCATCGGCGAGAACGGCCCGCTGGCGCGCTTCACCGAAAAGCACCACACCCTCATCGACAGCGCCAACTTCGAAGCACTCATCCCCGGTATGAAAGCCGTGATGCAGCGCGGCGGCACCGCCGCCACCTCCAGCCTGGCCGACGTGGGCATCACCGTGGCCGGCAAAACCGGCACCGTGCAAAACGACGAGGGCGACGACCACGCCACCTTCGTCGGCTTCGCGCCCGCCGACAACCCCAAAATCGCCATCGCCGTGTACCTCGAAAACGCCGGTTTCGGCGCCACGGCTGCCGCCCCGGCCGCCGTGCTGGTCATCGAGAAATACCTGCGCGGCTACATCGCCCCGAAACGCAAAAACTCGGAACGGCGCATGAAGTACCGCGGTTTGGCCTACGAGCGCGAGCACCGGTAGGCGCGGGCTGGTTGTTAATGTGGGGCAAAAATCCCGTCATGCTGAGCGCAGCCGAAGCATCTCTACCGCCATACTATAATCAATTACTTGCACGGTAAAGATGCTTCGGCTGCGCTCAGCATGACGGGCCATCGTTCACTGGGTTATTTTTGCGCGATAATTACTATTCCATGCAATTCCACAAATACCAAGGCACCGGCAACGACTTCGTCATGATTGACGACCGTGCCCGCCAGTTCGATGAAACCGACCAGCCGCTTATTGCGCACCTCTGCGACCGTCGCTTCGGCATTGGGGCCGATGGGCTTATTCTGCTGCGCAACAAGCCGGATTTCGATTTCGAGATGGTGTATTTCAACGCCGACGGCCGGCCCAGCTCCATGTGCGGCAACGGTGGCCGCTGCACGGTGGCCTTCGCCAAATACCTTGGCCTCATCAGCGACCAAACCCGTTTTCTGGCCGTGGATGGCCCGCACGATGCCCGCGTAGAAGCTGACGGCACGGTGCGCCTCAAAATGATTGACGTGGCCCCCCCGGTAGCAGCCGAAGTGGGGGAGGAGGACGTGTTTCTGCACACCGGCTCGCCCCACCACATCCACTTTCTGGACCCCGCCGAGCACCCCAGTCTTGCCGAATTCAATGTTTTTGCTGCTGGTCACGACATCCGGTATGACCAAGTTTACGACCCGGCCGGCACCAACGTCAACTTCGTGGAAGTGCCTGCCGACCCCGCCCACCCGTGGCCCGTGCGCACCTACGAGCGCGGCGTGGAGGACGAAACTTTCTCCTGCGGCACGGGCGTAACGGCCGTGGCCTTGGCTGCCTCGCAGCGCGGCGCCGTTTCGCCGGTGCGCCTGCGCACGATGGGCGGTGACTTGGAGGTGTCATTCGACCCCCGTCCCGATGGCGGCTTTACCAATGTGTGGCTGAGCGGCCCTGCCATCAGGGTTTTCAGCGGCACAGTGGAGTAGCAGGCTTAAACGACTATTAGCCGTGATGCAGCGCGCAGCGAAGCATCTGGCGTGTGGTAGTAACTCAATCGTCAGGATTGCGAGGGCACGCGAGATGCTTCGCTGCGCTCGCCATGACTACTTAATACCATCAACGACACCAACAAAAAAGGCCTCAGCATGCGCTGAGGCCTTTTTTATAAAATGAATCAACCACACTTATGCGGCGTAAGCGTTGGTAGTGGTGCTCAGGGTCACCTCAATATTGCCCTTGGTGGCCCGCGAGTAAGGGCAGATGCCGTGGGCGGCTTCTACCAGTTCTTCGGCTTGCGTTTGTGCCATACCGGGAATGTTGATGTGCAAATCGGCCGAGACGCCGTAGCCGCCATCCTCGGCTTTGCCAAAACCGATGAAAGCTTCCACGGTCACATTTTCGAGCTTCACTTTGGCCTGGCGGGCTGCTACGCCCAAGGCACCTTCGAAGCAGGATGCGTAGGCGGCCGCAAACAGCTGCTCGGGGTTGGTAGTGCCGGCTTTGCCGGCGCCGCCCATTTCCTTGGGCGTGCTCAGGTCGAGGTTGAGGGCGTTGTCGTTGGTAGTGACTTTGCCTTCACGGCCGCCTTTGGTGAGGGCCTGGGCCGTGAAGATTTTTTCGATTTTCATCAGGTAATGCGTAAGTGAATGGGGTAAGAAAAAGATGCTGGTAGCTACGCCAGCTGAGTAAGCAGGTGATTGAGGGTTAGGCGCAACGCCGCAATTTCTGCGGGCGTCATCTGCATCTTGTCGAGCATCTGGACCGGGATTTGGCCGGCCTGGGCCTCCAGGGCTCGTCCGGCGGGCAGTAGCTCAATGATGACGGAACGCTCGTCGCGCGGGTCGCGCCGGCGGCTGAGCCAATGCTTCTGCTCCATGCGCTTGAGCAGCGGCGTGAGCGTGCCCGAATCGAGCAGTAGTCTTTCGCCCAACTCCTTTACTGTGAGCTGCCCGTGCTCCCACAGCAGCAGAAACACAAGGTACTGCGGGTAGGTAAGGTCGAGAGCGTGCAGCAGCGGTTGATAGGCCTTGGTAAGCAGCCGCGACACGGCATAGAACGGGAAGCAAAGCTGGTTTTCCAGCTTCAGTAGCGAGTTTTGGGCGGACTGGGGTGAAGAGCTTGCCATGTGGTTTCGCAGAGGTAAACGCAGAATGGTTGTATAATGTTTAATTGTGTACAATCTATTGTTGTGTTTCCTGATTAGCGGCTCCGAAAAGCAATACTTTTGCAGCGCTATGCACCTGCGCGCCCTCGAACCCGACGACCTCGACTTCCTCTTCGCCCTCGAAAACGATGCTGACATCTGGGGTGTGTCGGACACGCTGGTGCCGGTGTCGCGCCACGCGTTGCGCACCTACCTGGAGCACGCCAGCGCGGATTTCTACGTAGTGCGGCAATTGCGGCTGGTAATTACTACTGAATTTGGTGGGCCGGCCGTGGGCGTTGTTGACCTGTTCGACTACGACCCGCTGCATCAGCGGGCCGGCGTGGGCATCACGGTGCTGGCCCGCGAGCGGCGGCGCGGCTACGCCCGGCAGGCCTTGGAATTGCTCAAAACCCATGCCCGCGAAGTGCTCCGCCTGCACCAGGTTTATGC